>NZ_SORL01000008.1:0-548931 GCF_004368925.1 Algibacter lectus | reverse complement strand
TCATGAAAAAATTAATTTTAGCAGTAGCAATCGTAGCAAGTGGATTATCAACTTTCGCTTTAACAGTAAACCCTATTCAAACTGAAATCTCAACGGTTTCTATCTCTGAAGAATTTAAAGAAATTGCTTTAGAAAGCTTACCAGCAGAAGTTACTGCAGCAGTAGCAAAAGATTTTTCTACAGCTACCATCAGCAAAGCTTATGTAAACAGTAGTGAGCAATACAAACTTGAAATTACTATGGACGGTACAGACAATGTTGTATATGCCGATAAAGATGGTAACTGGTTAAAAGCATCAGACGTTGAAGCTCCAGCTCAAGATACTGAAGAAACTATTGAAGAGTAATATTTTATAAATAATTAAGTAAACATTTAAAACATAAAAAATAATGAAAAAATTAATTTTAGCAGTAGCAATCGTAGCAAGTGGATTATCAACTTTCGCTTTAACAGTAAACCCTATTCAAACTGAAATCTCAACGGTTTCTATCACTGAAGATTTTAAAGAAGTTGCTTTAGAAAATGTACCAACTGCAGTAACTGATGCCGTAGCTAAAGATTTATCTACAGCAACTTTAAACAAAGCTTATGTAAACAGCAGCGAGCAATACAAACTTGAAATTACTATGGACGGTACAGACAATGTTGTATATGCCGATAAAGATGGTAACTGGTTACAAGCAAAAGATGTTGAGGCAACTCAAGAAACTATGGAATAGTGTTATATAACACCATTCTAAAAAAAAGACGTTTTGAAATAAAACGTCTTTTTTTGTGTTTATAAAATTTACCTATCCATTAAACTTAATACATTTGTAGAACAATACTTTTTTATGAAGCAAATCTTATTAATTGAAGATGATGTCTCTTTTTCTAAAATGCTAAAACATTTTTTAGAACGCCATCAATATGCAGTAACTTTAAGCTATAATATTAATAGCGCTTCTACCCTTTTAAAAAATCAAAAATACGATTTAATTTTTACCGATTTAAGACTACCAGATGGTAGTGGTATTGATTTATTGAAGCAAATAAAAAAGGATAAAAACACTGTTCCTGTTGTTTTAATGACAGGTTATGCTGAAGTTTCTACCGCTGTACAAGCCATGAAACAAGGTGCTTTCGACTACATTTCTAAACCTTTTAATCCAGATGAAGTTTTAGAGGTTATTAATAATGCTTTAGAACAAAAAGCAACTACTAATAGTACACCAGAAAAAATAAATACAGATAAAAAAAATAGCACAAATACAGAGTTTGTTAAAGGTATTAGTGCCGCTTCTAAAACCTTAAATGAGTATATTAAATTAGTTGCTCCAACAGATTTATCGGTTTTAATTACTGGTGAAAGTGGTACAGGTAAAGAGGTTGTTGCAAAAACAATTCATTTAGAAAGTTTAAGAAAAGATAAACCATTTATCCCTGTAGATTGTGGGGCCATTCCAAAAGAGATCGCTTCGAGTGAATTTTTTGGACATAAAAAAGGTTCTTTTACCGGTGCAACAGAAGATAAAATAGGTCATTTTGAAGCCGCAAATGGTGGTACTTTATTTTTAGATGAAGTTGGAAATTTAACCTACGAAAATCAAATACAATTACTTCGTGCTTTACAAGAAAGAAAAGTAAAACCTGTAGGCAGCAATACTGAAATTAATGTTGATATTAGGTTGATAACTGCAACAAATGAAGATCTACTTAATGCTGTTGAAAAAGGGACTTTTCGTGAAGATTTATATCATAGATTGAATGAGTTCTCTATTAAAATACCTAATCTAAAAGAGAGAAACAACGACTTAATTCTTTATGCCGATTTCTTTTTAGAAAAAGCTAATAAGCAATTAAACAAATCGGTTATTGGTTTTTCTAAAAGCGTGCTTAATATATTTTTAGATTATGCTTGGCCTGGTAATTTAAGAGAATTATCTAATGTTATTAAACGCGCCACCTTGCTAACACAAACAGAACTTATTGATACCAATGTTTTACCAAGCGAGTTAACGCAATCTAAAGAAACGGCCCAGAGTAACGCTAGTTTTTCGACAAAAGAAAACGAAAAAACACTTATTATAAATGCTTTAAAAGAAGCAAATAATAATAAAACTAACGCTGCCAAATTATTGAATATTACTAGAAAAACACTTTACAATAAAATCAAGGAATACGATATTAATTAATGTAATCTTCTAAAGTTTTAATAAACTTTTCTAACTCTTTTTTAAAAGCTATAAAATCGTTATTTTCTATAGTTTTACTCAATTCGAAGGTTTCCAAAAAAGGAATAACTGCTTCAACATTTAACTGTTTAAACATAGTAAGCATTTTATGGCTTAAGCTATTAATGGTGTTAATATCATTAGTGTTTTTAGCAACAGTTAATAACTCATCATTCTTCTTAGTATCGTCTAAAAACGTTTTTAATATCCCTTTAACCGCATCGGTATCATTATTAAAAAAAGTACTTAAGGACACAATACTAAATCCTTCTGGTTCTATAGGTTCTTCATTAATATTTTTTTCTTTAATATAAGTACCTTCACTACTAAAAAACGATTCTAAAACATGTTGAATTTTACTAGAATTAAATGGTTTTATGATCACTTCGGAAAAACCATTATTTAAATAATCTTTAGTAGACATTTTTGCACGACCCGTCATCGCAATTATAGGTTGATTTTTATAAGAAGTATCTGTTTTAATAATTTCCATAAATTGAATACCATTCATTTTTGGCAGCTGGATATCTGTTAAAACAAAATCGAAATCTATCTGTTTTATTTCATCTAAAGCATTTTTTGCATTTCCAAATACATAAGCTTGTATACCGTATTGCTTTAAAACATCGTGAATAAATTGCTGCATAGAGGCATCATCTTCCACAACTATGGCTTTTAAATTAAAAATAGGTTTTACTAATACCTCTGTAGATGTGTTATTCGCATTTAAAGGCTTATTAGAACGCTTTACAGGTATTTTTAAAGTAAATATACTGCCTTTGTTTAATTCGCTCTCTAAAGTTAAATCTCCGCCTAAAATTTCAACTAATTTTTTAGAAATGGTTAAACCTAATCCAAACCCTTTATCATTACTATTTTGATTATTATCTGCCTGAGCAAATTCTTTAAAAATATGTTCTTTTTGATTATCATTAATTCCAACTCCAGTATCGCTCACTTTAATTTCTAATACATCTTCTTTTAATAAACTCGATACGGTAATACTACCTTCATTTGTGAATTTATACGCATTGATAACCAAATTAAACAACACTTGCTTTAATCGAAATGGGTCTGTAATAATGAGATTTTCTATAGATTGATCATGCTCCAAAATAAATTCAACAGGCTTATTTTTAATGCTATTTTTTACATGTTGAACAATTTCTTCTATATGATTTTCTAAATTGAATGGTATAGATTCTATGGTGATATTTCCGTTTTCTAATTTCGAAAATTCTAAAAGATCGTCCACTAGTTTTCCCATATAATTAGAAGCACTAGAAATATGTTCTATATAATTTTTATCTTTTTTTTCTAGAACCGATTGTTGTAATAATTCGCTAAACCCAGTAATAGTACTTAAAGGGGTTCGTAAATCGTGACTTACCATAGAAATTAATTGCTCTCTACTTTTTAAAAGTGACGATGTGGTTTCATTAGCTTCTTCGAGTTCTTTTCGGTAACGCTGTGTTTTTCTAAACTCGTTTAAAATGATAATCGAAAAAATAATAATTACAATAAAACTTATAGCTGCAGATGCTAAAATTATATTTTTACTACGATTAATTGTTAACTCTCTTTGTTGATTAATAACACTGCTATAGTCTACAATATCGCGCTCTAAGGCACTTAATAATTGTTGTAATTTTCTAAAAATTATTAAATCGTTTTGAATAAGTTCACTTTCTTTTTTCTGTAAAAATACCCGCTGATTATTCGATTTAACCTGCACATCTTTCAGCATACTTTTAGAAATGGACAGCAACGAATCGATCTCTACTTGGTCGGTTTGTTTTATAGAATCTCTAGGATTATATTTATTAAGTATTTTAACATACTCTTCAAAATTCGAACGCGTTTTTTTATCTAAAGCATCAGGATTTTTAACTAAATCGTTTATGGAAACCTTGCCTAAATGAGAGTCTATAGAGGTAAGTTTATTAATAGCTTTGTTTATAGATTCATCTGCATTATCGCGGGTTTTCAATTCTTTTAACTCCTTGATATTTTCAAACTTTTGGTTTACATAAACTTTAATACTATCTAAAATATGTTGTTGACTATCACTGTTAATAAGTGATCTAAGTGAATCTATTTTTAAAAGAAGTTGTTCGTTTTCAAAAACATACTCATCAAATTTTTCTGAAGATTTTAACTGAATTGCAGCTCTGGCTAAACTTTCATTTTCGTAAATATCGGCAATTAAACTTCCTGCTCTAATAATTTTACTTCTATCGGTAATATCTTCTTTCTGTAAACTTGTAAACGTTTTTATTTCATGAAAAATTAAAAACCCCGAAACGGTAGCTAAACTAGCAAGTATTATATAGCCAATTATAACTTTAAAAGTAATAGCGCGTCTAGCATATTTCATAAAAATACATGTTGTGTTAACTCTAAAAATAAATGATAATATACAACTAAGCAACTACCATAAAAAAATAAAATTCATGCAGTTAGAATTTTAACCACATGAATTTTATACTATTTTTAAAAAAGAAATTATCTTAATCTACATATTTCACACGTCCGCCAAATGCTTTATTTTCGGTAACATTCTTTGGTTTTCCGTGTATATACACATCACCACCAGCTCTAATATTTACATCCACCTCGTCGCTAGCTGTTACGTGAGCTTCTCCTGCAGCTTTAATAGCTACATCGGTTTTGGTTGTTTTTAAATTTTCACCATTGTAAATACCACCTGTGTACAATGATATTTTTTGACTTGTAGATGTACCAGTCGCTTCTACTATACCGCCAGAATTAGCTTTAATATTCGCGTAACTCACTTTTAAAGGTATCTTGATAGATGCACCCTCTTGCGCTCTTAAATCGATCTCGAATTGCTCGATGGTATCATTAGAAAACACTTTAGATCCTTCGTTAACATCAATAACATCTAAAGCTGTATAATGCAGTTTAATTTTAATGTTGTTGCCATCAAAAATTTCGTTTAAACTCATTTTTATTTTAAGTAACCCGTTTTTATTAACAATTACAACATCTTCAGCATTTCTACCGGTAATTTCAACCTTGTTAACATTATCTTTTACCAGCTCTACCTCTATTAAATCGTAAACTTTCAAGGTTTTAAATTCTCCAATTTCCTTATCTATTTCGTTATTTGCAAATAAGGTTGTCGTGATACATAGTACTAAAATTTTAACTAATGTTTTCATCTGTATATTTTATTTTTTTAATTTCAATGATATAATGAAATGTAAAATTATCAATAATTATTCCGAAGTGTAAAACTTTAGCAAAACATTATCATTAGGCAAGTTAAGCAATAACTAAACCACCATAACTGCTGTACCGGTAATAGAGACTATAATAATACCCGAATTTGGCATCGTTTCTATATCTAACGCAATACCAACAACGGCATTTGCGCCTAATTTGTTAGCATTAGCATGCAGTTTTTGAAAAGCTGCTTCCTTTACTTCATTGATTTTATTCTCGTAATTTTCGTAATATTTTTCCATATTAAACGAAATTGTAGTTTTTGGCATATTAACATCTACGCCACTTACAACACCTAAATAGTTTTTAATGCTGTGTCCTTCAATAGTGTTTGTTGTTGTTAAAATCATGTCTTTATCGTTTTGTTTATAAGTATAAAAAACCGCAATAAAGTTACAGTTATTTACTATTTTTTGAAAATATGTGTTAAAAACAAGCTTTAGTATTTCTATTTTTAATTGAAATAAAATGTTAAAAAAGAATTAAATCGAATAAAAAATGTATCTTTTTTAACCTTCGCCAGTCTACTTAGTGAATAATAAAATTTAAATGCTATGAATAATTGTAAATGCACAAACTGTAGTTGTACTAATTGCAACTGTACAAATTGTTTAGAAAGTAAATGCCTTTGCGAAAAATGCGAATGCGATACATGTAACTGTTGTTAAACCCAATATAAGGTTAGTTTTAAAACTAACCTTTTTTTATTTTTGAATATGGAAACCCAAAACATATGGAATACTTTCAACGACGAACTTTATTTTTTTATACTTAAACGTGTAAAAAATAAAAACGATACCAATGATATTTTCCAAAATACCTTTTTAAAAATTCATAAAAATCTAGATAAACTTAAAAATGAAGAAAAAGTAAAAGCTTGGATTTTTCAGATTGCTAGAAATGAAATTACAAACCACTTTAATAAAGAGGCTCTTTATGCAGGTGAAGAAGTAAATACTAACAAAGAAATTTCTCAAGATATTAATGAAGACGTATGTTGTTTTGACCGTTTTATAACCGATTTACCAAAAATTTATCAGGATGTTATTGAACTAGTTTACATTAAAGGCTTAAAACAAAAAGAAGTAGCGAGTACTCTAGATATAAGCCTAGAAAATGTAAAAGCTAGAATAAAAAGATCTAAGGAAATTTTAAAAACAAATTTTAAGGCCTGTTGTAAATACGAATTGGATAAAAAAGGAAACTTAATTGGTGAGCCCGATTGTACCATTTGTAATCCTTGTTAATAACTTCTCGAAACCTTTAAAAATTAAGACAAATCGAAGCTTTTTTACAAGAAATAAGTATGATTATGTGATTTTTTCTAGCCTCAAAATAACAAGAAAAATGTGGTGAAATATTTAGTTATACCTCTTTAAAATTTCATCCAAATACTTATAAAATGTTGATAGTCATGTCGACGTATGCAGACATTACTTAACGAAAAGTTTTTTTGAAGCAATGATAAAAAAGGAAAAAAAAAAACATTCAATTAACCAAAAACGCAATAAATATGTGCGTTAGGGATTGAACGGTTTGTTTGAAATCCTTTTTGTTTTTTCTTTCAAAAACAAAAAGATTGAGTAGTGAAAGCCCGACTCTAACTGCGCCTTAAAAGCGCGGTTAGAGTAATGCACAACTTATTTTATTCTTGATTTTCTGGCTTACCTATTAAATGAAAATCTAAGTGTTTTTTAACTAAATCTGCATTTTTAACGCTCACAATAATCTCTTCTCCAAGCTGGTAAGAAATTTTATTTTTGCTACCAACCATACTGTAAGTATCTTGATCGAAGGCGTAATGATCGTCTTTCATGTCACGAACACTTACCATACCTTCACATTTATTAGAAATAATTTCTACATAAATTCCCCAATCGGTTACTCCAGAAATAACACCAACAAATTCTTCATCTTGATGATCTTGCATGAATTTAATTTGCATGTATTTTATAGAATCGCGCTCGGCTCTAGTTGCCAAACCTTCCATGTTGCTGGAATGCTGACATTTTTCTTCGTAAACATCTTGATTTGCCGATTTTCCTCCGTCTAAATACAACTGTAATAATCTATGCGCCATAACATCTGGATATCGACGAATTGGCGATGTAAAGTGACTGTAATAATCGAAAGCTAAACCGTAATGCCCAATATTTTTGGTAGTATATTCGGCTTTACTCATGGTTCTAATCGTTAAAGTATCGACCAGGTTTTGTTCTTTTTTACCGTTAACATCTTTAAGTAAATTATTAAGCGATGCTGATACAGATTTACGATCTTTAAAATCTAATTTGTAACCAAATTTAGACACAACATTCTGTAAATTATCTAGTTTGCTATCGTCTGGCTCATCGTGCGTACGGTAAACGAAGGTCTTTTTAGGATCTTTTTTACCAACAAATTCCGATACTTTTCGGTTTGCTAATAACATAAATTCTTCAATTAATTTATTAGCGTCTTTACTGGTTTTAAAGAATACTCCTACTGGGTTTGCATTTTCGTCTAAGTCAAATTTTACTTCTACCTTATCAAAAGAAATAGCTCCAGACGTCATACGTTTACCACGCATTAATTTTGCTAAATCGTCCATTTTTAAAATGGCATCGGCAACTTTTTGATCGGCTTTGTAAGCTTCTCCTGTTAACGAAACTTCTTTAGGAATGTTATTTGTGTTGCTTTCAATAATGGCTTGCGCCTCTTCGTAAGCAAAACGTGCATCACTATACGTTACCGTACGGCCATACCATTCGTTTTTAATTTCACATTTATCATTCATTTGAAACACTGCAGAGAATGTTAATTTCTCTTCGTGTGGACGCAGCGAGCAAGCGTTATTCGATAAAACCTCTGGAAGCATAGGAACTACTCTATCTACTAAATAAACCGATGTAGCGCGCTCGTAAGCCTCATCGTCTAAAATGGTACCTTCTTGTAAATAATGTGAAACATCGGCAATATGAATTCCTATTTCGTATAAACCGTTGTCTAACACCTCAAAAGATAAGGCATCATCGAAATCTTTGGCATCTTTTGGATCTATGGTAAAAGTTAAATCTTTACGCATATCTCGACGCTTAGAAATCTCTTCTTCAGTTATTGTAGTATCAATATTGTTCGCAAACTCTTCTACTTCATGAGGAAATTCCATTGGCAACCCGTACTCTGCTAAAATAGCATGAATTTCGGTATTATGTTCGCCTGGTTTACCTAGTACTTTTAAAACTTTTCCATTTGGAGAATCAGATTTTTCTGGCCAATCTTCTAGAGAAACCAGTACTTTATCACCATCTTCAGCTTTATTAATTTTATTTATTGGTACAAAAATATCTTTGTACATTTTATTGCTATCACATACTACAAAAGCAAAATTCTTTTTTTCGTGAATTTGAATTACACCAACATATTCGCTTTTAGCACGTTTAATAATGTTAGTAATTTCACCTTCCATTTTACCACGAACTCTACGTTTGTAAGCGTAAAATTCTACTTCGTCACCATTTAAAGCTTTATTAATATTGTTTGAGGCAATAAATACATCGTCTTCAAAATCGTCGCAAATAATATAGCCATTTCCTTTGGCTGCTAAATCTAAAATTCCGGTATGGTATTCCGCATTTATAACGGCTTTAAACTTACCACGCTCTACTTCTTCAATTTCTTTTTTACCTTGTAAATCGCGAAGTTTCTTTATAATTTGATTTCGGCTACTCGCATCGTTAACACCAATTTTTGCTGCTATTTGCTTGTAGTTAAAAGTTTGGTTTCTTTCTTTTTTTAATATACTTAAGATTGTATTTGATAGGTTGGAAATCCCTTTACTTTTGGATTTTCCTTTTTTCTTTCTTGTCATTTAATTTGTAATCATTTTGATTTCCTAAGATAATGGAAATTCTGTTATCTAATAGCGTAATTTTAGGAGAAGATGCGCTATTTATTTTATACAAAGCTACAATTTATATATTAAATGATATTTTCTAAAGGTTAAATTAATGAAAACTAAGTGCTTTAGAACGTTTTTTAGCTTATCAACAAATAGTTTAATTATAACTATATTTTTTAAAGTAAATAGAATTAATAATTTAAAAAGATATTTATAAAAAGTAAAATATAGCGTTTTCCCTATTTTAAGTAAAAACTCAATTTTCCTTAAATTTTAGAGTTATCCACATATATATATATATAATCAGTTTTTCTTTTAAATTTAAAAAAAATAATAGTGCTTATTATAGCTTGTGAATAGCGGTATAACTTTTACAAGCTTTATTTTGATTTGTATTTTATTGAATGTTGTTGATAACAAATGAACAGCTTTAAACACTCTAACTCATTTAATTTAAAGCTTTTTAAAAATACTATTAACAATTGTTAATAAACCATATTAACAACAATTTTTAATAACTCTCGATATTAACAATTCTAAAAACTACCATTTTTAATGCTAATAACTTAACCAAAAATTTACGCTAACTTATTTGCATGTTACCTAAATGTTATGGATTGTAAAAATTATTGGATATTCAATGATTTTCTTTTACAAACTAATCAACACTTATTAACAAGTAATGAATACAGTAATACACATTAGTATTACAATTGTTAATAACCCTAGCACTTTTTAAGCTTAGTATTTACAAGGTATTGATTTGTAAAGTATTAATAGCTTTTAACGTAAATTTAGCACGTATACCTATAGTTAGCACATTGCAAATATATAATAGCAGTACATTATTTAGTACCTTTGTTTAAGTTTACTTTAATATATATATAATGACAATCTCCATAGGAAACGATCACGCAGGAACTGAGTATAAATTTGCTATTATTAAGCATTTAGAAGCAAAAGGAATCACTATTATTAACCACGGTACAGATGTTAACGATAGTGTGGATTATGCAGATTTTGTACATCCAGTTGCAGACGATGTTGAAAACGGGAAATCTACTTTTGGTATTTTAATTTGTGGTAGTGCTAATGGTGTAGCTATGACGGCTAATAAACATCAAAAAATTAGAGCAGGATTATGCTGGAATAAAGAAATTGTACATTTAATACGTAGCCATAATAATGCTAATATTTTATGTATTCCGGCGCGTTTTACTGCTGTACAGCAAGTTATAGAAATGGTAGATGTATTTTTAAATACAGAATTTGAAGGCGGACGTCACCAAAACCGTATCGATAAAATACCTTTATCTTGTTAATAAGAGTTTTCTTTTTAATAAACTACAGTTGAAATAAAATAAATGAGCCACAACCACGGGCATAATCATTCGCAGCATCACCATCATGATATGAAGGATAAAAATCTATTGATTTCTATTCTCTTAAATATCGTTATTACGGTAGCTCAAGTTATTGGTGGTTTAATTTCTGGTAGTCTATCTTTATTGAGTGATGCGCTTCATAATTTTAGCGATGTTATTTCGCTAGTAGTAAGTTATCTAGCTTCAAAATTATCTAAAAGGAAAGCCTCCGAACACCGTACGTTTGGTTATAAACGAGCAGAAATTTTAGCAGCTTTTATCAATGCATCTACATTAGTAATTGTTGCTTTTATTTTAATTAAAGAAGCAGTAGTGCGGTTTCAAAATCCGCAGGTTATCGAGTCTAACTTAGTTATTGTTTTAGCCCTGTTAGCTATTGCTGGTAACGGTTTTAGCGTGTTGTTGTTAAAAAAAGATGCCGGTAATAATATTAATATCAAATCGGCTTATATTCACCTATTAACCGATATGCTGGCTAGTGTAGCCGTATTTATTGGTGGTATGTTAATGAAATATTACCAGCTTTTTTGGGTCGATAGTTTATTAACATTTCTGATAGCTTTGTACTTAATTTGGGTGGGTTTTGATCTTTTAAAGACTTCTACCAAAATGTTGATGCTATTTACACCCGAACATATTGATATTAATAGCCTAGTTAGTGATGTTAATAAGTTCGAAAAGGTGAAATTATTGCACCATGTGCATATCTGGAATTTAAGTGATAATGAGCTACATTTAGAGGCGCATTTAGATTTAGAAGAAAATGTGTTAATAACTGAGTTCGATGCTATTTTAAGTAGGATAGAAACTTATTTACATGAAAATCATGATATTAACCATGTTACTATTCAACCAGAATTTGATAAAAACGACTCTAAAGACATAATAGTACAAGATTAAATCCCCAATTGTTAATAACTCCATTTACCCTTATTTATGATTAATATTAAAGTAAAAACCTTCGAAGCTTTAACAAAGCAAGAATTATATAGTTTATTGCAATTACGTAGCGAAGTTTTTGGTGTAGAACAAGATTGTGTTTATCAAGATATTGATGGTAAAGATCAAAAAGCATTGCATGTTTTAGGAGTCAAAAATGACAAAATTGTTGCTTATACGCGTATTTTTAAACCAGGCGATTATTTCGAAGAATCAAGCATTGGTAGGGTAGTAGTGGCTAAAAATGAAAGACAGCATAAATATGGTTACGATATTATGCACGCTTCCGCGGAAGCGATACAAACACACTTTGGCCAAACGGTTATAAAAATTTCAGCACAAGTATATCTTAAAAAATTCTATAATAATTTAGGTTTTTCTGAAATTGGAGCATCTTATTTAGAAGATGGTATTCCGCATATTGCCATGATAAAACAGTAAAACAACTACCGTTTTAGTGTAAAATGCCCTTTTAGCGTTTCTTTTGTTTTTAATGTCACTAAATACCAATAATCGGTAGGAGGCAATAACTGACCATTGTAAACACCATTCCAACCTACATAATTGGTATCGAAGCTTTTTAGTAGCTTGCCATGTCTGTTAAACACATAAATACGATCTACTAAATTTAAAGTATCGTAAATCTGCCAAAAATCGTGATTACCATCATTATTGGGTGTAAAATATTTAGGGATATAAAAAGCATCGTTTATAATGGTAACTGTAAAAAACGACTGATTACTATCGCATACCGTTTCATTAAAAATAAATATGGTTTGTGTATTGTTAATAACTTCGCCAGGTCTTAATTCTAGACCGTTTCCATTAGCTTGAGTAAAATATTTTCCGTTAGTAATTTGTGGTAATGTATAGCTAATGCCAATATAATTTTCGAGGCTATCAACAGGTATAGTAACGCTGCATGCTTCTGTAGAATTTACGTAATTTGTAAACGTTGTTGGTTCCCAATGTGTATAGCTATTTTCCGGATTATCTACTACAACACAGTTTAGATTAGTATTTAAACTAAAATCTAAGCTGTTTAAACTGCTATTGTTTCCGTTTTTAATATTTAGTATGCATAAGTTGTTATTACTGCAGTTTAAAGCCACTAAATCACCATTATTAGAAGTTTCTAATGTAGAGAGTGCATTATCATTGCAAGTCACTGTTCTAATATTTCTATTAAATGAAAGATCTAAGGTTGTTAATAAGTTGAAACTACAGTCTAAAATAGTTAAAATAGAATTCTCCGTAAGGTCTATGTTTGCTAGCCTGTTGCCGTTTATTAACAAAGAATTTAAATTCTTGTTTTCGGTTACATTTAAATCTAATAATGTATTATTTGCAGAAGATAATACAGTGAGTTTTCCGTTTTCGGTAGTATCTAAATAATTTAAAAAGTTAGCATCGCAAACCAAAGAAATTAAATTTAGGTTTTGAGTAACATCGAGATTAGAAAGTTGATTATTAGCACACCAAAATATTTTCAAAGCACTAAGTGATGTTACATCTAAGCTGGTAATACTATTGTTACTACAGTATAACTCGGTTAAGTTTACATTGTTAATAACTGATAAAGACGATAAGTTATTATCGGAGCAATTAAGTATGGATAATGCTGTAAAATCTTCAATTCCGGTAAGGTCCGTTATATTTTGAGATTCTAGATCTAAATTGGTTATACTGCTAATATTCGCAGTTGGAACCAAATTATCTAAAGGTCCAGAATCTGCACCAGCATCTATTAAAAACTGTTCGAAATTATCATCTGGAACAAAAGTATTTTGAGATTGAATATAATTACAAACTATGCACAGGTAAACAAATAAAAAATAGGTTTTCCTGTTCATAATATATTAGTTTGTATCACCAACGTGCGTTATTAAAACCTCTACACGTCTATCTAGTTTTGGATCGCCACCAAGCGGAAATTTACGGCGCATACCCATGTAACGCATGCGTCTTTTATTTACACCTTTTTTTACAAAATAGTCGTAAACAAATTTAGCTCGTGTTTCCGATAAATTACGTTCTTTTGTTTTTCTATCTACAGCATCTCTAGTAAGTTGCGTGCAACACACGTGGCCTTGTATAGTAAAATAAAGATTTTTACGCGCTACCAATATTTTAGCAAGTGTATCTAATGTTTTTTTAGATGAAGGTAAAATGGTGCTATAACCCGTTTTAAAAAGAATATTATCTAGTATAATTTTATCACCAATATTTAGTTTACCCTGCAGTTTTTCTGGTGCATTTTTAGGTAATTTAGGTTTTGGTGGTTCTTCAACTTCTACAATGTCCTCTATTACAACCTCTTCTACAACAGGTGGTTTTGGTTTAACATTAATTTCTACTTTTCTATTTAAGCCTCTAATGTTTAAAATGTTATTGTCTTCAATAATTTTGAGTAAAATTTCACCTTTACCATCAACATTAGTAATTAAATCTTCGCTAATTTCATTATCTGAAAAAATAGATTTTATGGCATTAGCTCGGTTTTGAGATAGTTTTAAATTATAGGTGTCGGCACCAACATCATCACAAAAACCATAGATAGAAATGGATTCTATGTCCATATCTTGTAGGGTTGAAATAAAAAGGAGTAACCTATTTTTTTCGGTAGAAGGCACATCAAATTTATCGGTATCAAAATAAACATCGTGGCTTAGTTCACTTTGCGAAAAAGTGCTACCAGTTGTTAAAATGAAAAGTATCGATAAAATAAATTTATACATAGTTTTAAAGGCTATTGGGGCTGTAAATATACAGTTTTTGAGATTTTAACCTCTATGAATGTAAACTTAGCCAACTTTGAAACCAAATAAACTAACGTAAAATCCACTTGAGATTTACTCTAAATACTCAGAATATTTTGAAGGATTACTAAGAATTTCGGTTGCTTTTTTAATTCTAGCATCGTGAGTTTTGTAGTAATCAAATAGGCCTTCTCGGTAGGCGTATTGTTTCACGATATCTTCCGTTAAGGATTCCATTAAAAAAGCTTTATTTTCATCTATAACATCAGATTTCGATTGTTTTAAATTCGCCATTAAGGTGTTATAGTCTTTTTCAATATTATCGTTAAGTTCTTCATTTGTTGCAGTTTCAAAAGCTTTACTAAGTGCTTTTTCAGTTTCGGTTTCAAAAGAAAAATTGTTTGTTTTTAAATACTTTTTAAAGTCTATAAAATCAGCATCCGATAATTCAAAAGTGTTAATATCATCAATTTTATGTGAGTAATAATAGTTGGTTGCGTAGTTAAAAATTAAATCGTTATTAACAATTGCAGTAGCTACCGGCGATTTTTTATTTTGCCCCACTAAAACATCTGGATAAACACCTCCACCATCAAAGACTTGACGACCGTTTTTAGTTTTAAAGGCATTGTATTGTTCTTGTTTTACACGTACAGCTTCTCCGTTTTCATCACGATGCCAATAATCTAAAGCCTGTATACAGCGCCCAGAAGGTGTATAATATCTAGAAATGGTAATTTTAACCTGTGTACCGTATGTTAATAACTTTGGGCGTTGTACTAATCCTTTTCCAAAACTACGAGATCCAACCACAACGGCACGATCTAAATCTTGCAAAGCACCCGAAACAATTTCACTTGCCGACGCACTTCTGCCGTTAATTAAAACGACTAACGGAATTTCTGTATCAATAGGTTCACTTTGTGTGTAATAGGTTTTATTGTATTGTTTTACCTTAGATTTTGTAGTTACTACCAGCTGGCCTTTTGGCACAAAAAGATTAACAATTTTAATAGCTTCGTTTAATAAACCACCTGGATTGCCGCGTAAATCTAAAATTATTTTTTCGGCACCTTGAGCTTTTAAATCGCGTAATGCATAATTGGTTTCTTTGTGTGCTTTTTTATTAAACTTACTTAAAACAATGTAACCTGTTTTTTCGTTTATCATTGAAAAATAAGGCACGGCTTTTATTTCTACTTCGGCACGCTTTATGGTTGCTGTTTGGGTTTTCCCTTGGCGATTGTAAGTGACTTCAACTTCAGAATTTGGAGCCCCTTTTAATAAATCACCTGCGTAATCTTTATACGTTTCAATTAAAACATTACCCACTTTTATAATCTCGTCTCCAGCTTTTAAACCGGCTTTATCGGCAGGATAATCTTTGTATGGTTCTACAACAACAAGTTTATCTTTAAATGTTTTTATTCTAGCACCAATACCTGTGTAATCGCCGGTATTGTTAATTCTAGCAGCTTCCACATCTTGTTCGTTCATAAAATTTGTGTACGGATCCAAACTAGCTAACATGCTTTTTATAGCAATATCCATTAAGTCGCCAGGGTTGGTTTCATCAACATAATTCATGTTGAGTTCTTTAAATAGTGTGGTAAAAATTTCTAGCTGTTTTGCAATTTCAAAAAAATCGTTTTTAAAAGCTGTGGTTGTAAAAAACAGCGAACAAGCTAAAACTGGAATTATTATTTTCTTTTTGAAGAATTGTTTCATGTAAAGTAATTTTATTCTGAAATTTTATTTGAAAACTTTTCGAAAACTTGTTTCATTTTAGTTTCAACCTGCACAAATGTGGGCTTTTCTTTGCCAATGTACAAAATCATAAACGCATGTTGCGCGGTTAAATTGTTAAAATACTCGGCTTTATTTAATCTGTAAGCTTCGCGTAACAAGCGCTTTATACGGTTTCTGTCTGGGGCTTTTTTAAAGTTTCGTTTACTTACCGATACGCCGGTTTTTGCCAAAATATCTTCATTAAAACGCGTTGATAAATAAACCATACGTAACGGATATGCCGAAACCGATTTTCCTTCGGTAAACAGCTTTTCAATTAGCTTTTTGCTTTTTAATTTTTCTTGTTGTGGGTATGTAAAACTCAATGTCTTTTTATTATTGCTCAAAGGTAATGAAATAAAAAAACTGGAGTGAAGTGGTTTGTAGTAAATATTTTAGAGGGTGTTGATGGTTAGATGTATGAAAGGTAAGGTAGTTGATAAGCATTTTTTTAAAACAATATCATAGAACCTTTTTTAATATTTTTTTTCTTTTTTTATTTTTCCTGTATCATAATAAGTTATCCAAACTCCCTTTTTCTTATTGTTAATCCAATTTCCTTCTTTGTATATATACCAAATTCCTAGTTTTTTAGAGAATTTGTATAAAAGTGTAAATGTTTTGAAATTCATATGGTCTTGAGACACGAAAAACTCATCTAATGATTTAGCTTTTGAATCGATTTTGGTTGTTGCAGATTCTTTAGTTTTATTTCCATTTCGGTCAAACGTTTTCATAGATTTTATATTTCCATATTCATCTAAACGGTATTCGGTTACAATCTGTCCGTTTTTATAATACTGAGTCATTTTTCCTGTTCTAGCTGAATAGTTTTCTGAATTATATTTATAAGTTGTCCAACAGGTCGTCCACCAAATTTTTCCATTTTTGTAATATGTAGTATCTGTTTTGCAACTAATTTTTTCTAAATCCTTAACAATTTCGAGAAATCTAGTAGTATGTTGAGCATTTAAGAAATGTCCAATTAGAAGTGAAATGATGATCATTAAAAAGCTTTTCATTTTAAATATTGTAGATAGTTTAGTTATAAAGAAATAACGTTGAAAATAAGCTATAACTTTTCGGATTAAATACAAACCGAATTTAAAAAATTAAGGGCTTTAAAAAGAATGAATAAACCTTGGTGTTAGTATATAATTTTTCTGTTTTTTGTATACATTTTATCCAGTAGTATCTTTATTCCATTCGATTCATTTCAGTCGCTCCTTGGATAGCTTCAATAGCTTCAAAAACTTCCTCTTGGTCTTGTTTTTCAGTCCAACCCATTTTTGAAAGTTCATCTCTAACTTGATCTTCTGTTTTATCTTTTACAAAGTGGTAATAAGCAAAATCTACAACTTCCGTTGGTACTCTTTCAAGTAAATAAGATATTAAACTTGAAGAAAGTCTTAAAACACCAACGAAATAGGTTATTAATAATTGTAAAATCCAACTAACTAATAATCCTATCCAGCCTGTATTAAGTTTTTTAATTGTTAGTCCTGCTTTAAATCTAGCTTGAATAAATTCCCAAAGGCTAAAGGGCTGAAAATTATTTTCGTTTAATATTATTTTATATTGAAAATATTGATTTGAAACATATGTTATCAAAATCATTCCAATTAACAGATAGTGTAAGTGGTTATAGATAGTGTAATTGCTTTTTTTGATAAGTTGTTTAAGTACAAACCCCATTACAAGTGCTACTCCTAATTCAAAAAGGCCTATTATGTAAATTCCTTTTACAGAAAGAAAAGCAACAATATAACCTAATAAAAGTGAAGTAATTATTCCTCCAATAATCGGAATCCAAAGTTGAGGCTCTTTTCTAGTTTTTGGTTGCTGTAAATTTTCGGGTATTTCATAGTCGTCCCAATTATTTGTTTTTTCGACTTCTTGCTCTAGTTCGGCTATTGCTTCTCTATCGTATTCTTTTTCAGTTTTTTGGAAGGCGTGAATAAATAATTTTACTCTTTTAGAATTTCTTCCGTTATCCCACATTTCATTTCCAAGAGAAACACTTTTAATTGTTAATTTACCATAATCAAAAGAAACCGTTATTTTTTCAGTCCATCTATTCCAATCACTTTTCCGTTTAGCTTCTGCAATTGTTTGTTCCTTGTAAATTAAATCCCAACCTAATTTTTCAAAAGTTTGAATAACAATTGGAATAATTACGGTTTTATTTAAATCAGTTCTTATCTCTTCTTCAAATTTTGGTGTCCAATTGAAGCTATGTTTCTTTTTTATTGTCGGTTCGTATTTCTTTAGTTCTTCGTTCATTTTAAATTACCAGCAACTATTAATAATTTTTCATTTCTAAATTTAGATTATGCCTTTATAGATGCTTTTAAGTTATCTAAGCTATCAATAATAGCCAATGTATTAAAAGTGAAAATAGAAGCACCTAGCGTAACAACATGTGTAGATATGTCGATGGCTTTTTGAACATCTTGTAAACCCTTGTACGATTTATTAATTTTTTTGGTAATCGCATCCAAGGTTTCGAGAGAAGCCGTTACATCGTCTAAAACAAAGGTGGCCGACATGGTGAATAAATCATCGGAATACTCTAATGTTTTTCTATGCGTTTCTCTTAGTTTTTTATTCTCAAGTTTAGTTAAATTATCGAAGTTTAAAATTCTATAATCACCCATAGATTGTGCTAATGCTAAAAAATAATTAGCCAGCTCATTTACCTGTTTTGAAGTTAATTTTGCCATGGTTTTTATAATTTTTTTAATTCAGAAATAATCGATTTAATTTCACTAGCCGACTGTAAAAGTTCTTGTTTTACAGCCTTTGAGGATACATGATCAATATCATCATAAAGCTTTTGGTGTCCAGCAGATATAGCCGATAAGGTTTTTGAGTATGCCGTAAATTTAGCTTGTTGTTGTTCAATTTCTAAAATACTATTGTAGTATTCTTTTATAGTATTTCGCTTTTCAAAATTAGAGAGTGAGGTATCTTTTACTAAATCGAAATAATCGGCTTTCAGTCTGTTTTTTTTCACTTCTAATTTTCCGTTTAAATTAGATGAAATATTAAAATCTAGAAATGAAATTAAAGATTTTACAGAAGCATTAGTATCTTTAATGTATGTTTTAATTTTCTTTTTTCTGTATGAATCGGTAAAGGCATGAATTAAAAGTTGCGATACTTTGGTATAAGATTCTACATGTTCCTTTTTAATAGTAATGGAGCCAAAATCACCTTCGGATAAAGCGTTTGATAAAGCCTCGGTTTTGTAAGATGTTAAATCGTTATCCGATAAATTTGTTAAACCATCAAAATACCCAAAAACAGAAGCGTAAATTTTTAAGGTAATGCTATCGGCCACTTTTTCTTGTTTACAATTGCAATTTTGATCTAGAAATTCTAAAGCATTAATTTTTTCTTCAAAACATTTATCTAAACAACTTTGTTGAAAACTATAGTTTAAGGTTTCAAAATATTGAACGCCTGTTAACGATTCTGAAGAATAAGTATTCACATGTTTTAAATTTACGCAGCTAGAAACACAAAGCATGGCCATGAATAATAGACCGTAAATTTTAAGAGGTTTCATCATTTTTTAAGGGAACTTTATTGGTTTAAGTAAATAGCTTGTGTTAAATTAAAATTAGCACGAATTGTGTATGAAGTATTTACCCTACTAATTTATGTCTTTTTTCTGGTGAAATCAATATTTTATAACTTGTATTATTTTAAGTGATTGATAATCAGTTAAAATTTATTTTTATTCGGAAAGTTTAGAAAATAAAAAAGCCTTTCTGTTTTCACAAAAAGGCTTTTAAAAAGGTATTAAAATGTATTATTTTTTGTTGTTCGAGCTATCTACATCGGCCATTAATCCAGAAGGATCAATTTCAACTGTTTTTACAGCTTTTTTTGCATCGAAGCTATAAGTTGGGTAGGCCCAAGCCCAATCGCTAACTATAGTAGCTGTGGTTGGTTTTTCACCACGCATCATTTGTAAAGGAATGTAGAAATCTTCCGAAGTACCATCTACATACGTTACTTTTAAATCTATAGGCATTGGCATTAAACCAATACGCTCTAAAGTAATGTTATTACCTTCTATAGCTTTTACGCTATAATCAATGGTGTTTGTTGTTTGTCCGAAATCTATTAAATACCAATCTAACTCTAAGCCAGATACGCGTTCTGCGGTACGCACGATATCTAATGGTTTTGGATGTTTAAATGAGAAATCGGTATAATATTTTTTTATAGTTTTCTTTAAGTTTTCGGCTCCGATAACATAACCTAATTGACTTAAAAACACAGCACCTTTACTGTATGCGGCAATGCTGTATGAG
Organism: Algibacter lectus; assembly: GCF_004368925.1. Lineage (NCBI taxonomy): Bacteria > Pseudomonadati > Bacteroidota > Flavobacteriia > Flavobacteriales > Flavobacteriaceae > Algibacter > Algibacter lectus. The sequence continues at coordinate 528,392 of NZ_SORL01000008.1, read as the reverse complement.
CGATTGTAAGCATAACGATCGGAATGTGTGGTAAGTGGTTGTTCTTTTCCAGAATTTGCTAAATAAATATAGCCTTTGTAAGCGTTGGCTAAAGGATTTTCTTTGCCTTCATCCATAATATCGTTCATGGCCATATTACTGATATAGGTTGTAAAACCTTCGTCCATCCATTCGTGCTTAGATTCATTTGAAGCTAATAAAAACTGAAACCAAGTGTGTGCTAATTCGTGAGCTGTTACACCAACTAAACTACCGTAACTTCTATTACCTGTAATTAAAGTACTCATGGCATACTCCATACCACCATCGCCACCTTGAATAACTGAGTATTGCTTGTATGGGTATTTACCAATATTTTTGCTGTAGTATTCCATAAGCTCTACAGTTTTTGGTTGCATTTTTTTCCAGTAACCTTTATGCTCAGCATCTAAATTATTTTTATAGAAAAAATGTAAAAGCGGTCCGTTTGGTACTTGTTTAGTATCGTGGATATAATCTTTATCTGCAGCCCAAGTAAAATCGTGCACGTTTGGTGCAACAAAATGCCAAGTTAATTTATCTGAATTCGATTTTGTAACCGCTCCAGTTTCATAACCATGACCAATTTGATTTGGGTTTTGTAAGTAACCAGAACCTGCAACTGTATAATCTTTATTAATAGTTAATTTTACATCAAAATCTCCCCATACACCGTGAAACTCACGACCAATATATGGATCGGCATGCCAACCTTCAAAATCGTATTCGGCTAATTTGGGATACCATTGTGCCATAGATAAAGCAACACCTTCGGCATTGTTTCTACCCGTTCTACGAATTTGTGCAGGAACTTGTGCATCAAAATCCATAGTGAACGTTACTTTTTCTCCTGGTTTAATAGGGTTTGCAAGTTTAACTTCTAAAACTGTACCTACGGTTTCGTGTGTTAAAGTTGTTCCGTTTTGTTTTAAACTGTTTACTTTAATGTAACCAATTTCGTTTGGTTTTAATTGGCCAATTCTGCTACCAACACGAGCGTCTGGATCGGCAATAGTTTGCGAGCGTACATCCATTTCGCTACCTGGTTGAAAGGCATTGAAAAATAAATGATAATACACACGATCTAAAACATCGGGAGAATTGTTGGTATAAACCAATGTTTGTTTCCCTTGGTATTGATAGTTGTTTACATCCATATCAATATCCATTTTATAATCTACATGCTGTTGCCAATACGTGGCTGTTGCAGGAGAATTTAAAACCATAGATGTGCTAGAACTTGTTGTATTTGTTACCGTTTTGGTACTTGTACAAGAGGCTAGTAAAGCGATACTTAAAATTGAAATATATATTTGCTTCATATAAATATTGAATAAAAAAAGAGGCTGTTTAAGGCCTCTTTTTTAAGTTATAATTAATGTGTTTTTGAGGCTAAAATTAGTGCGTTGTAGGCATTAACCATTTTAGAAGATTTGGATAAATCTGCAAATGGTTTAATATCATTAGTGTCGCCACCAACAATAACTTTACTTTTTACAGCTAAACCAGATTCCATAATAATTTGTTTTACCTGTGCAGCACTTAATTTAGGATAGTAAGAGCGTATTAAGGCAGCAACACCAGCAACAGCAGGAGCGGCCATAGACGTACCTCCTTTAGTATCGTATTCGTTTTCTGGAACTGTAGAATATACTTTAGCTCCTGGTGCAAATACATCAACATTTACTTTTCCGTAGTTAGAAAAACCTGCAACAATACCAGAACCATATTTAGGCTCTAAAGCTCCAACAGTTATAAAGGTATCTGAAACTTCTGGACCAATACCAACAGCATCATTTGGGAATACATCTTTTTCGTCTAAGTTAATACCTTCGTTACCTGCAGCATTTACAAAAAGCACATCGTTTTTAGCAGCGTAAGCAATAGCATCGCGTACCCAATCACTATGTGGTGAGTAGTATTTACCAAAACTTCCGTTAATAATAGATGCGCCATTATCTACAGCATAGCGAATACCTAATGCAATATCTTTATCGTACTCATCACCGTTTGGTACGGCACGAACACTCATAATTTCTACGTTGTTAGCAACACCATTTGCGCCTTTACCATTATTACGTTTTGCTGCAATAATTCCGGCAACGTGTGTACCATGACTTTCAGATTTTATAGTTGGTTTTACATTACCGTTACCATAAAATTTAGTAGACATATCATCTGCATTATCACCATTAATACGTCCGTTAAATTCTTTGTTTAAGTTGTAGTTTAAACGATCGTTAATTTGTGTGGTACTGTTATCAATTTGCTTTTTAGCAGCTGTTAAAGATTCCATACCGTTGCTGTAAAAGTACTTAGCAATTTGTACAGCACGAGATAAAGTTTCGTTGTCTGTTTTAATAGCGTTTACATCAGCTTTAGTATAATCTTTTTTGTTTAAGTGTTTAGATAAGGTTTCATCTGCACTTGCAATTTGCATAGACATTTGGTCATAATTTGTTTTATAACCCATGTATTTTTGATATTCTTCATCGTATTCAGTTTTAGCTCTCGCGTAATCTGGATCGCTAGTATCACCTTTAGCTAAAATTCTAACAAATTCTAATTGCTCATTGTAAGTATCACCTAGAAAATTCCATCCATGAATATCATCAATATAACCGTTTTTATCGTCGTCTATACCGTTGTTTGGAATCTCTTTGGTGTTGGTCCAAATAACATCTTTTAAGTCTTCATGATCTATATCAATACCAGCATCTATAACTGCTACAATAACTTTTTCTCCTTTTTTGTTTTTAATAATTTCAGCGTAAGCTTTATCAACACTCATACCAGGGATGGTATCTTTTATTAAATCTAAATGTCCCCAATTGTGTTTTTCAATTTCAGTTAAATCTGAAACTTTTAAAGGTGTATTATCTATATTCTCTACAGGAGTAGAAAGTATTTCTGCTGCGCCTCCGCAACCTGTAATTAGTAGCGCTGTAAAAGCAGATACTGTAATCGATTTGAATGTGTTCATTTTTACTATTTGAGTTAGTCTTTAATTTATTTAAAAATATCTTGAGTTGTGTATGTTTGATCTAATCGCACGCCTTTTTCGGTGTGTTTTACGGTAATAATTTCGTTGTGTGCATCGTGTTCTAAAAAGAGATAAAAATTGTTGTCGGCTGCTAAATTTAAGAAGCTTTCTTTTTCGTTTAACGTTAACAGCGGTCGAGTATCATAGCCCATAACAAATGGTAATGGTAAATGCCCAACGGTTGGTAGTAAATCGGCCATAAAGGCGATGGTGTTTCCTTTGTAATGTATTAACGGTATCATTTGTTTATCGGTATGTCCGTCGGCAAAGAAGATATCGAATCCTAGGGGTGAATTTTTTAATGTATTCGAATTAGGAATTCCTGTAAACTTAAGCTGTCCGCTTTCTTCAATAGGAATAATATTTTCTTTTAAAAAGGATGCTTTTTCACGATTATTTGGCTGGGTTGCCCATTGCCAATGGTCTTCGTTACTCCAATAATGAGCATTTTTAAAAACGGGTTGATAACCTGTTTTATTTTTATTCCATTCTATACATCCACCAGAATGATCGAAGTGTAAATGCGTTAAAAATACATCAGTAATATCATCACGATGAAAACCATGCGCTTTTAGCGAGCCATCTAAAGTATCGTTACCCCAAAGCGAATAGTAACCAAAGAATTTATCAGATTGTTTGTTGCCCATACCCGTATCAATCAAAATGAGCCTGTCTCCATCTTCAATAAGTAAGCAACGAGCTGCAATATCGATTAGATTATTGGCATCTGCGGGATTTGTGCGTTGCCATAATGTTTTAGGCACAACACCAAACATAGCACCGCCATCTAGTTTAAAATTACCGGAATTGATAGGGTATAACTTCATAAGATCGTAAAATTACGGAATCTATTGTTAATCGTTGAAAACGTTAAGAATATATTAAGAAATAACAGCTTTTAAACGTTTTCCAAAATCGAAGAGTGCTTTTATTTCTTTCATCCCGGCCAAACGTTGTCTGCCAAAAATAAGTAGGGCAGAGCCGTTAGATTCAACGTGATAGTAAGGATTGCTTTCAAAAAAGTGAGTAATATCGTCGTTAAAAAATTGGCTAATTTCATTTACATTTTCACCTAAAAGAAAGAAACGATCAGAGAAATCATCATGGTTTTCAATATCAATATCTTTAATACCAGCAAGAGCAGATACTTTTTCTAAAAAACCTTCTTTATCTAGAGTAAATTCAGGAATATTATGGTTTAGGTTAATGTAAAGCATGGTTTTTCTAATCACTTCTTTAGCGATAAATTCACCTTCAGAAAATTCAATATCAAAGAGTTTCATCTTTTTATCTTCATGAGATAATTTGTTGTAAACATGATTGATGTTTTTGGTGTTAAAAAACTGAAAATTGTTTAAAAACGAAACTTCTTTTTCTTTTTTAGAACTGTAATTATAGTTGTAATCTTTAGCTAAACTTTTCATGCTAGTTTGGCGTCTTGTTAAGCTGTTTTTTATAATTTTTGGAACAGGTAACATACGGCGTAGCGCGAATGGGTGTTTAGAATCTGTATCGTGCATATCTAAACCAACAACATCAAAATGGCCACCACGTTTTTGGAATAACTTTTGGTAATTATTCATGTTTTCCATAACGGTATGGTCTACAAACTCGCAAAGCGAAAAGTCTACAATAATATCTTGATTTTCGGGAACAGCATCGAGTTGTTCTTTAAGTCTGTAGTAATTTAAAAAGCTACAAAAGTGCTTTACACTTACATAAAAGTTGTGTTGCCCATCTGTTTCTTGATACATTAAAACATTCGGCTTTAATACGTTTCTTAGAAATAAGCCAGCACTTTTATTAATGATGATATGAATAATTAATGTGGCAATAACACCCGATATAATTCCAGAAATTAATCCGATTTTTAAGGTGATAATAAGTGTTACAAAAAAGATAACGAGCTGCTCTTTTCCTATGGAAAATATTTTTGTAATTACATTTGGAGAGGCTAATTTATAACCTGTATAAACCAAAATAGCCATTAAAGCAGGCAGCGGAATTCTGGTAAGCTGCGTGCTAAAAAGCACAATAAATAGTACTAAGAAAAAGGCATGGAAAAAATTGGCCGATCTATTTGTTGCGCCATTATTTACATTTACCGAGCTACGTGCAATTACGGTAACAACATTTAATCCGCCTAAAAAACCACTACCAATAGTCGCTAAACCTAAGGCTTTTAAATCGCGATTTACGTTAGAACGTCTTTTTTCTGGATCTAATTTATCTACGGCTTTTATACTTAAAAGCGATTCTATACTTGCAATAAGCGTAAGTGCTAGAACACTTGCCCAAAACGGAAAGCTCCAAATACCGCTAAAATTTGGCGTAGGTATATCTGCAATAATATCTTGAAAACTTGGTATGCCAGAAATCATGTATTCTTTAGCAATTGGGTTGGGTTCGTGCAAGCCAATTTCAAAGTAATAACTAAACCCAATGGATAAAATAACAATCCACATAGGTGCAGGAATAAGTTGCAAATATTTGTTTCTAATTTTGGAATAAAACAACATAATTGCTAAACTAATTACACCTGCCAAAGCTGCAAAAACAAGTCCTTTGCTTTCGTAATGCAAGGCATCGTTAATAGTAAAAGGTATTTCTAATAAATAATCTATGGTGTCTTCACGCTTTATTTTGTGCGCGAACATAATATGAAATTGTTTACCTAAAATAATTAAACCAATGGCAGCCAACATCCCTTGTATGGCCGATGACGGGAAAAAATTGGCTAAAGCACCCATACGTAAAAAACCAAGTCCCATTAAAAGCACACCCGAAAACACAATAGCTATGTAAGCATTTTGTAAACCTAAAGTGGTTATGGCTACTAAAATTACGCCTACTAATCCGTTTCCTGGACCAACTATGGTAACATGACTTCCGCCTAAAATGGAGACTACAATACCGCCAATAACGGCTGAAATTATACCTGCAATTGGTGGAGCATCACTAGCCATGGCTAAACCTAAACCTAAGGGTAAGGCTATAAGGCTAACTACAAAACCAGAAAATATGTTTTTGGGTAAGGTTTGAAAAAATGTGGCTATGTTGTTTTTTTTTGAACTCATTGAAGGATTAGTACGTCGGTTGGTAATTCGGTTAAAATATGTTCAATATCGTGCGGAAATAAACGATCCCAAAACGTCATTTTTGTTGGCGCGTTCATCACTAATAAATCGGCACGCATAATTTGAGCATAATGCCCAATGGAATAGCCTTTTTTACCAAATATGGGTTGTAATTTTATGCTTTTTTCAGTGGTGCATTCTACTGGAATATGACTTATTATTTCCTTTATTCTCGAGTTTTCTCTTAATTTTATACGCTCTTTTATTATCGTTGCACGACGTAAAGATTTATCATCGTCCACCTTTACAGTTACTTGTTCTTCATTAATTTCTTCAACAATAGTAACTTTTTTAGCCTTTAATTGGTTGGCAACATAAAAAGCAGCCGTGATAGTGCTTTCGGTTTTTGGATCTTTTAAGCCGTTAACTACAATATGTTGGCAAGGTGCTCTAACAACAGATGGTTTAACTAATAATAAAATAGAACATTTGGCTTGGCGTGTAATTTTCCGAGCAATCGAACCTACATAGTATTTTACAAAACGCTCGCGTTGCACGGCTCCAAGAATAAGTAAATCTATCTTTTTTTCTACGGAAGTCGATAAAATAACATCTACAGGATCTCCAGTTTTAAAAACAACTTCAAAATTCAATTGGTCTTTTTCAAAACTTTTAAGAATCTCGTTTAAGCCATTGGTTTTTTCTTCGGAAGGTTCTCCAACGTGTATTAAAAATAATTTGGCATCAAAAAATACCGATAGCCTTGCAGCCTCGAATAGATTCGCTTTTAGGTTTGGCGAAAATGCCACACCAATTCCAATACTTTTAAAAGGCTTTAAACTCACGTGTTTTACTATTTTTTGCTCAAAGTTGAAAGATAACATTTTTTAAAAACTTCAAGTCGTCTGTTTTACTTAAATTAGTCTTTTTTTAGAGAATCTTATAAATGATAGAACTAGCAGGCATTATAATTTTAGGCATATTAGCACAATGGGTAGCATGGAAATTTAAAATTCCAGCGATTTTACCGCTAATTTTAATTGGTTTATTAGTTGGCCCTATTGCGGCTGAGTTTTTAAGCGGAGATGGTACAAAATGGATAGAACCGATTTGGAATGGAAGCGAAGGCTTATTTCCTGGAGAAAGTCTATTCTACTTTGTTTCTTTAGCAATTAGTGTTATTCTGTTTGAAGGCGGATTAACCTTAAAAATGAGCGAAATTAAAAATGTAGGACCCGTAATAACTAAGCTTATTACCATAGGTTCTATGGTTACTTTTTTCGGTGCAGCATTAGCTGCTCATTATATTTTTGATTTAAGCTGGCAAATTTCCTGTTTATTTTCTGCTTTAATAATTGTAACTGGCCCAACGGTAATTACGCCTATTTTAAGAAACATACCACTAAGAAAAGATATTTCTGCTGTTTTAAAATGGGAAGGTATTCTAATAGATCCGATTGGGGCTTTAGTAGCCGTATTGGTTTTCGAGTTTATTAGTGTAGATGCTGGTGGTGAGTTTACCAAAACAGCATTAATAGAGTTTGGTAAAATTGTATTGTTTGGTTCTACCTTTGGTTTTGCTTTTGCACATGCCATGAATTTTATATTAAACAGAAAGTTTGTGCCGCATTATTTATTAAACGTGTTTGCATTAGCGGCTGTTTTAGGTGTTTTTGTACTATCTGATAGTTTTGCTCACGAATCGGGCTTACTAGCTGTAGTTGTTATGGGGATGGTTTTAGGAAACTCAAAATCGCCTTATTTAAAAGAACTACTTTATTTTAAAGAATCGCTGAGTGTATTACTTATTTCTATTCTGTTTATTCTTTTGGCGGCCAACATAAATGTATCTGACTTAATGTTAATTTACGATTGGAAAACTGTTATACTCTTTTCTGTTATTGTTTTTGTAATTCGACCAATAGGTGTGTTTTTAAGTACCTATGGATCTTTACTAAAATTAAACGAAAAAGTGTTTATCAGTTGGGTTGGCCCACGTGGTATTGTAGCTGCTGGTATTGCATCTTTATTTGGTTTAAAATTAGCTAAAGAAGGTGTGCCAGGAGCAGAATATATTACGCCTTTGGTTTTTATGATTGTTTTAGGAACTGTGCTATTAAACGCAACTACGGCACGTATGTTTGCAAAAATGGTAGGTGTTTTCTTGAAGAAATCTGAAGGAATTTTAATTATTGGAGCGTCTAAAGTATCTAGATTATTAGGGCATTATTTAGAATCTAATGGTAGAAACGTGGTGCTAATTGATAGCAACGAACGGAATATTCAAAAAGCAAAAGAACTAGGTTTAAGTGCGATGAATATGAATATTTACTCGGATAGCTTAATGGATGATATCGAGTTAAACGATATGGGATATTTAATGGCATTAACTGCAAATTCTGATATTAATAAATATGCTATCAATAAGTTTAGCAAGCAATTTGGTGAAAACGGTGCTTTTAGGTTAGTTACTAAAGAAGAAATGCTAGATGAAAATAGTAGTCCAAATGAAGGTTTGTTTAGTAAAACGGATGATTATAACACCTTAAGTGATGTAACTAGAAATCACCCATCGATACAAGAAATTGATTTAGAAGATAGGGAACACTACGAAGGTTTAATAGAAATTACAAATAAGGACAAAGAGATTATCCCACTTTTTATTAAAGATAATGAAGGAGAATTGCATATTATTTCTTCTAATAACTTAAATGTAGATACTATAGAAGAAGGTTTTCAGTTGGTGTATTTAGGTAAACCTATTGATGTTGAGAAGGTTTAATAGTATAAAGTAATAGTGAAAATTCTTTCAAATTTAATAGGCTTGGTATAATTATTGATGTTACTATTATTTTAAATTCTTTACTATGAAAATGAAAATTTTACTTGCTTTTTTTATTGGAATTACGGTTTCTAGCTATTCACAAGATGTTAATTATTTATGGGAATATACCTTAATTAATAAATTAAACGAAGATATTACTGTTTATGGTTTTGAACTACCCGTAAATAAATTGCATGGTGGTTTTGCCGCGTTAGATAAGACAGGAAAGCAGACAGGCGTACAGATAAATCCTGATGATTTTGAGTATCTTATATTCAAAAATTCAGAGGGAGAGGTTGTTAGATTAAAATCTTTACCTTTTAAAAAATCTATTAGATCTCATATGTATTCCAATGCTTTTATGATTACTTATATTGAAAATTTATCTGCAGATATGGAACAAGGAAAGATTAATTTTTATGTTCATGAGTTTTCAGAAATAAGAGCTTATTCATATGGTTATAGTGGAATATATAATGCAATAGAAATTGGAGGAGAAGTTCGTCAAGGGAATAAGCGTAAGTATTTTAAGTCTTTTTATTTTGAAGATTTATATGGATTACACAAAATAAATAACAAATCTGATTTTAATAAATTCCCTGAATTATTAGGGAAAGAGCTTTACAGAAAAATGAGACGTTCGGATATGGAATATGAAGATTTTTTATTCAATTATTTTACTAATTATAACAATTCTATAGATAGCACATTGGTTTCTGAAAACCTATAAACAGTTTTCTTAGAATATAATACTTGTTTTTAATGTTTATGAAAATTCTTTCAAATTTAGTAAACCTGGTATAATTATTGGTATTATTTTAATTTAAATTCTTTACTATGAAAATGAAAATTTTACTTGCTTTTTTTATTGGAATTACGGTTTCTAGCTATTCACAAGATGTTAATTATTTATGGGAATATACCGTAATTAATAAATTAAACGAAGATATTACTGTTTATGGTTTTGAACTACCCGTAAATAAATTACATGGTGGTTTTGCCGCGTTAGATAAGACAGGAAAGCAGACTGGCGTATCGATAAATCCTGATGATTTTGAGTATCTTATATTCAAAAATTCAGAGGGAGATGTTGTTAGATTAAAATCTTTACCTTTTAAAAATTCTATCGGATCTTATATGTATTCCAATGCTTTTATGCTTACTTATATTGAGAATTTATCTGAAGATATGGAACAAGGAAAGGTTAATTTTTATGTTCATGAGTTTTCAGATATAAGAGCTTATTCATTTGGTGATAATGGAATAGAAATTGGAGGAGAAAGTCGTCAAGGCTATAAGCGTAAGTATTTTAAGTCTTTTTATTTTGAAGATTTAAATGGATTACACAAAATAAACAACAAATCTGATTTTAATAAATTCCCTGAATTATTAGGGAAAGAGCTTTACAGAAAAATGAGACGTTCGGATATGGAATATGAAGATTTTTTATTCAATTATTTTACTAATTATAACAATTCTATAGATAGCACATTGGTTTCTGAAAACCTATAAACAGTTTTCTTAGAATATAATACTTGTTTTTAATGTTTATGTTAAATCTGTTTTTACACGATCTTCCGTAGGGTGTATTAACGCTAGGTATAGTATTATTAAAATACCGAAGAGTACAAAATCTTTATTAAGAAGTAAAATTAGAAAAGCAGCACCTTCTAGTATGGCCCATCTTACTATAGACGCAGTTTGGTATACAGCCATATTTGCTTCTAGTTTTAGTGTTTTATCGGCTGCTTTTAGCTGCGTTTTAAACATGAAATTACTAAATATATAAGCAATTATAGGGATAAGAACATAAATGATGTTAGATTGGCTTAAAGCTGGCATATTAAAGCTTATAGAAGTTACATCACCGATAAAAATATAGGCTATAACTAAACCTGAGCATAAAGCGATATGTATCATTTTTGTTACTTTTAATTTCTCTTCCATAAATAAAGTTGTGTTGCCGTTTGGTTAACGAATTTAGATAATTTTTTTGTTATTTAAAATGTATAGTGCAAATTGGCTTTTAGTTGAGGTATTGACTGTATTTGGCCGATAATGCAAAAGCGATAGTAGTGGTTAGCTTTTGGCGAGGCATGCATCGAGCCAAAACTAGTAGCGGATAGCGCGGTGGCTTGCCATTTGCCCAAAAAAAAGAAAACCTCTTCGTTTTCACAAAGAGGCTTTAGTACTATTGGTATTTTGATATTAACCTTTAATTTGAAGGTTTGTAAATTCTTTACTTATTACAAGGCTATTATTTTCGAATTTTACATCGGCTAAATCGACATATTCGTTGTCTACTTTTATAGATTTTACTTCGAAAGGTAAACCGTATAAATTAACTTTAAAGGTGTTATAAGTGGTTACGTATTGACCTCTTTTATGGATACGGATAATTAATTTATCTTCAGATCCGGCTAAGTTAAATTTCTTTAAACTGTAACGTCCTTTTGTGTAATCGTAACCATCGTCTGCATCTTCATAAAGTTCAGAATCTTCTTTACCATTTTTGTAGTAAACATCTAAACCTAGCTCTTCAATTACCTTTTCGCCAACGTACTGTTGTATAGGGTATTTAGGTATAATGGCACCTGCTTTTACAAAAATTGGCATGCTATCTAAATCGGCATCTACCCACATTTCTTTACCACCAGATACTTGTTCTTTATTCCAGTAATTAAACCACTCACCTCTTGGAATATACATACGTCTTCCTTTAGCATTAGGTTCGTTTATTGGGCAAACTAATATTTGGTTACCAAAGATAAACTCGTCTATTCTATAGTGTGTTTGTACATCGTCTTGGTCGAATAAAACCAAAGATTTCAGCATAGGCACATTGTCTTGCGAGTATTGGTAAAATGCTGTGTATAGGTATGGTAATAATTGATATCTAATTTCGATAAATTTACGAACAACATCGGTAATTTCTGTATCGAAAGCCCATGGCTCTTGCTCTCCGTGATCTCCAGAAGAGTGTGTTCTACAGAACGGGTGGAAAACACCTAATTGAATCCAACGTGCGTAAAGTTCGCCATTTGGTTGTTCTGCAAAGCCACCAATATCCGATCCTGCAAAAGAGAATCCTGATAATGCTAAACGTTGTGCTTGTATGTTTGCTATTTGTAAATGCTCCCAAGTGGCTACATTATCTCCCATCCAGGTTGAGGTATAACGTTGCGTTCCAGAATATGCCGAACGTGTAATTACAAACGGACGTTTTGGATAGTTGTATCGTTTTAAACCATGGTAAGTGGCTCTGGCCATTTGCATACCGTAAATATTGTGTGCTTTATTGTGGCTACATGGGTTACCATCGTAATCATGACGTACATCTGGCGGAAAGGTTTTTCCCGGTACATCCATTACTGCTGGCTCGTTCATGTCGTTCCAAACACCTTTTACGCCTATATCTTCTATAAGTTCTTTAAATAAACCGGCCCACCATTCGCGAACTTCTGGTCTGGTGAAATCTGGAAAATAACACTCACCTGGCCAAACTTTTCCTTTCATGTAAGGGCCATCGGCACGTTTACAGAAATAATCTTTTTCCAGACCTTCTCTAAACACACTGTATTCGTTATCTATTTTAATACCTGGATCTATAATAACTACGGTTTTAAAACCATCGTCTGCTAGTTCCTTAACCATACGTTTTGGATCTGGAAAATAGTCTTTGCTCCAAGTAAAGCAACGGAAACCTTCCATGTAATCGATATCTAAATAAATAGCATCACAAGGAATTTGAAGTTCTCTAAATTTTGCTGTTATTTCTTTTACGTTAGATTCTGGATAGTAACTCCATTTACATTGGTGGTACCCTAAGGCCCATAATGGTGGTAATTCTGGGGTTCCTGTTAAATCGGTATAGTTCTTTACTACATCTTGCATTTTAGGGCCGTAAATGAAGTAATAATTCATTTCCCCACCTTGTGCCCAGAAACTTGTTACGTTTCTACGTTCGCTACAAAAATCGAAGTAAGTTCTAAAAGTATTATCGAAGAAAATTCCGTAAGATTTTCCGTTATGTAAACCTGTATAAAACGGAATAGCTTTATAAATAGGGTCGGTATGTTTACCGAAAGCATAAGAATCAGTTGCCCAGTTTTCAAAACGACGTCCTTTTAAGTTTAAATGTTCTGGCTTATCACCTAATCCATAATAACTTTCTCCGTTTTGAGCGGCTTTACTCATTTTTACAATATCGCCACCAAGCTCGTAACTTTCTTCCCAGTGAAAACCAAGTTCGTCTTCGCAAATAATTTTATTATCGGCAGCATCGTAAAGTGAAATTCTTAAATCCGATTTATGAATATGGCAAATTAATTTTGAAGTAGTAACAACGTATTTTTCTTCGTCGTCTGTAATTTCTAAATGGTTATAACCTCTACTAGCATCTTCGTCTATAGCATAAGAAAAGTCTCTTTCAAATTTACCAACAGTAGTGTAGGTAAAACGAAGTACACTATCGCGTAAAACTGTAAGTTTAAGTATTACATTATTTGAAGTAGAAAAATGTAGTACATCTACATCTTTACTGTATTTTGTTATGTTAGAAGGGAATAGGTTCCCTTTATATTCTAGTTCTGTATTTAATATCATATGGACTAAGTATTAAAATTATTTTTCGAAATTACTAATTTTTAATGCGCAAACAGGCTTCTTTTTACTAAAAATTGAATTGATATTATGTGTAAAACTCAAATTTTTAGGGGTTTATTGAAAAATACTTAAAGAACGGCAAAAGTTCTGTTTTTTGAATTTCAGATTATTATTAATTACTAAATAAGTTGATTTTTTTTTTTTAATGCGATGAGTTAGAATATTAGAAAACACCAATTAGTAGTTTTTCAATTTGAAAAGGGATACTAATTGATGTTGAATTTTTTAAGTGTAATAACTTGTTTTATATGAGACCATTAATCTAAATTTTCTATTTAAACTGAAAAATAGTTACAGATAAGGGCGAAAGTGTAACCTCTGCCGAATAATCTTTACCATTCCAAGGGTCTTTTTTAATGGTAATTTGCTTTTTGTTTGAAACGCCACTACCACCAAATGCTTTAGCATCACTGTTAAAAAGCTCTTTTAGTTTACCATTTACAGGAATACCAATTTTGTAATTTTCACGAACTGTTGGTGTTAAATTACAAATAACCACCACATCGTCTTTAGATTCATAACCTTTTCTCATGTAAGACATCACACAGTTTTCATGGTCGTCGTAGCTAATCCATTCAAAACCTTCACCTGTAAAGGCTTTTTCATATAAAGCTGGTGTTGTTCTGTATATTTTGTTTAGTTCTTTAAAGTAATTCTGAAAGTTTTTATGTGGTTCGAATTCTAATAAGTTCCAGTTTATACTACCTTGAAAATCCCATTCATCATACTGAGCAATTTCACCACCCATAAAATTTAATTTGGTACCTGGGTGTGTAAACATATAACCGTAAAGTAAACGCAAGTTTGCAAAACGTTGCCACTCGTCTCCAGGCATACGGCCTAAAATAGAGTTTTTACCATATACCACCTCATCGTGAGAAAGTGGTAACATAAAATTTTCTGAGAAGGCATAAGCTAAACTGAAAGTAATATCATTTTGGTGATATTTTCGGTATACAGGATCTTTAGAAAAGTAATCTAAAGTATCGTGCATCCAACCCATCATCCATTTCATTCCAAAACCTAAACCACCCAAAAACACTGGTTTTGATACGCCTGGGAATGCTGTAGATTCTTCGGCAATGGTTTGTACATCTGGGAATGATGCATATATTTCTTGATTTAATTCTTTTAAGAAATCTATAGCAGCTAGATTTTCGCGACCACCATAAATATTTGGTTCCCATTCACCATCTTCACGAGAGTAATCTAAAAATAACATTGATGCTACAGCATCTACACGTAAGCCGTCGGCATGGTATTGATCCATCCAAAAGGCAGCATTACTTATTAAAAACGATTTTACTTCGTTACGTTCATAATTAAAAATTAAACTTTTCCAGTCTTGGTGATAACCTTTTCTTGGGTCTGGATGTTCATATAAATTTGAGCCATCAAAAAAGCCTAAACCGTGCGCATCTTCTGGAAAATGCGATGGTACCCAATCTAGAATTATTCCAATATCATTTTGGTGAAGTTTATCTACCAAGTACTTAAATTCTTCAGGATAACCAAATCGAGACGATGGCGCAAAATACCCAGTAAGTTGGTAACCCCACGATGGGTCGTATGGATATTCCATAATAGGCATAAGTTCTACGTGTGTAAAATTCATGTCTTTTACATAGTTTACTAAATCGTCTGCTAGCTCATAGTAAGATAAAAAACGGTCTTCTTCAACCTGTCTTTTCCAAGATCCTAAATGGACTTCGTAAACCGAGTAAGGTGCATCTAAAGCGTTTTTTTCTTTACGCTTTTTCATCCAATCTGTATCTTTCCATTTATAAGAATCGTCCCAAACAATAGAAGCTGTTTTTGGAGGATGCTCGCAACGGCGTGCATATGGATCGGCCTTTTCGGTTTTTATATCGTTATTATTACTTTGTATTTTATATTTGTAGATGTTGCCTTTACCAACAAGCGGAATAAAACCTTCCCAAATACCACTAGAATCCCAACGTACATTTAATTGATGCTCGCCTTCCATCCAGAAGTTAAAATCGCCTACTACAGATACTTGTTTTGCTGTAGGTGCCCAAACGGCAAAATACGTACCTTCAATACCATCTACGGTTACTAAATGCGACCCCATTTTTTCGTAAAGCCTGTAATGTTTTCCTGCTTTAAAAAGGTTTATGTCGAATTCTGTAAATAAGCTATACGGTTTTACTTGTGCCATAAAATTATGTTGTTAATTCCTGTTTAAAGGAAAATTATGTCGTTGTTTTAATATGGGGTTTAAACCCTTAAGTTTTACTTGTTAATCTTGAAAATGTGAAAAGGCATTGTTGGGTGTAATTCCACATAACACCATTCATTATTCCAATTATAACGGCTATCGGTAATTAAATCGTGCATTTCAATATTATGTCCTGAATGTACCGCTAAATCTTGCAACGGCACTTGTATATTACCTTGTTGCGAGTTGTGGGCATCTAAACTGATAATAACTAGAATCTCATTGGTTCTATCATTGTTCCATTTATAGAAGGCTATTAAATTGTCATTCTGTATGTTACAGAATTTAATATTATTGGTTTGTTGTAAGGCTTCGTTATGGTTTCTAATAAAATTGATTTTCGAAATTATAGTAGTTAGCTTGTTTTTAAGCTCCCAGTTGTAATGTGTAATTTGGAATTTTTCAGAATTTAAATATTCTTCTTTTCCCAGTAATGGTTCGGATAGCATATATTCGAAAACAGGCCCATAAATTCCAATACTAGAACTTAAAGTAGCTGCTAGTGCGTAACGCTGAATATGTTTAGATTCGTTAGCGCCTTGTAAATGATATGGATTAATATCTGGCGTGTTTGGCCAAAAATTAGGTTGCATATATTCTTTTAGTTCGCTTTGCGTTAGCTCTTCTACATATTCTGTGATTTCATGTTTGCTCTCACGCCATGTAAAATAGGTGTACGATTGTGTGTAACCTTGTTTAGCAAGCTGTTTCATTACTTTTGGAGCTGTAAAAGCTTCGGCTAAAAAGATAACATCGGGGTGTTTTGCTTTTACTTCAGAAATAATCCAATTCCAGAAATAGAAAGGTTTTGTGTGTGGGTTATCAACTCTAAAAATGTTAATACCACAATCTACCCAATACAACATAGTATCTAAACACTCGTTCCAAAGGGCTTTATAGTCTTCACTTTCCCAATAAATAGGAAGGATGTCTTGATATTTTTTTGGTGGGTTTTCAGCATATTGAACGGTACCATCTGGTCGCCATTTAAACCATTTTGGATGATCTTTTACCCAAGGATGATCTGGTGCGGCTTGTAAGGCGTAATCCATAGCAATTTCAAGATTGTTATCTTTTGCTGTTTGTATAAGCGCTTTGAAATCGTCGATATTCCCTAACTGTGGATGGATGTCTTTATGCCCGCCATATTGCGAACCAACACCCCATGTAGAACCAACATCACCTTCTTTGGCTTCTGTAGTATTGTTTTTTCCTTTACGGTTAACTTCTCCAATTGGGTGGATAGGTGGTAGGTAAACCACATCAAACCCCATGTTTTTTACTCTTGGTAATAAGCGTGCGCAATCGTTAAAAGTGCCGTGAACGCCTTTGTGCTCCGACGCTGAACGCGGAAAAAACTCGTACCATGTGCTAAATCTTGCTTTTTTTCTATCTACGTAAACTTTGTATGTTGAAGAGGTATTGGCAAGTATTTTAATTGGGTTTTGGAAGAAAATATTATAAAGCCTTTCTTTTACTGCTTCGGAAATGGCCTCACCATAACTATTTTCATCTTTAAAAATACGCTGTAAATGTTCTAAATATTGTTTATCATCAGCATTTACTTTGTTTAAAAGTGGCTCAATATATTCGGCGCCTTCTAATAATTCTGAAACCACATGTTGACCATCGTTTATTTTACGAATTAAACCGTATCTCCAGTTTAAAGCATAATCTACCCATGCTTCTACTTTATAGTTGTAAAACCCTTGTTTTTGTACACTGAAGGATGCTTTCCACTCATCGTTAGAAGTAAGCACCATTCGAGTTTCTTGCCATGTTTTATCGTTTTCGTGTTTGTAAAGTATGGCAGCTCCTAAAACATCATGACCATCGGCCATAATATGTGCATCTACATTTACAATTTCATTTACTACACGTTTAATATAAAAGTCGCCACCGTTTACAGTTGGTGAAACATAATCAATTACAACTCTTTTTTGATTTTGCATTGTTTGCTTAGTTATGTATGGTAATCAATATTTTTTTAGTCAGATTTCTTCACCAGCTAAAGCTATTTTAATTGGTGAAGAAATTTGATTTTTGGTTGCTATTTTGGTTAAATAACGTATCCTGAAGGAATAGTTGCAGCGTTTTTAACAACAACAATACCATCTTTAATAAAGTACATGTCTGTTTCTTTATCTTCTAAATGCTTTCCGCCGTTAATACGAACATCGTCACCAATACGGCAGTTTTTATCTAGAATACAGTTTTTAATAAAGCAGCGCTCTCCAATTCCGGTAAGGACTTTAATACGGTTGTTTTCTATTTCATCTAAAGTTTCGTAGAAATCACTACCCATCATGTAGGTGTTAATTACGGTAGATTCTTTACCAATTCTAGAACGAATACCAATTACCGATTTTTCAATTTTTGCAGCACCAATAATACAACCTTCAGAAACTACAGCTCTGTCTAAAACAGTGCCTGCTATTTTTGTGGTAGGTAACATTCTAGCATGCGTATAAATACGTTTTTTTTCATCGTATAAATCAAACTGAGGAATATCGTCAGTTAAGCCTAAATTCGCTTCGAAGAATGAGTCTATATTTCCAATATCTGTCCAGTACCCTTCATATTGGTAACTTAAAGTTTTATGATCGTGTATAGATTGCGGAATAATTTCTTTACCAAAATCTATAGTATCAGGGTTTTCCATGAGTTTAATTAGTAAATCTTTATTGAACACGTAAATACCCATTGAAGCTAGGTAGTTACGGCCTTTACCTTTCATTTCCTCACTTACTTCCGAAGTCCATTCTGGTAACAATTCGGCATCGGGTTTTTCTATAAATGATGTAATGACGTTTTCATCATTCGCTTTTAAAATACCAAAAGATGTGGCGTCTTTTGCATTTACAGGAATGGTTGCAATAGATATTTCGGCATTAGAGGCTTCATGAGCTTCAATCATTTTATCATAATCCATTTGATATAATTGATCTCCTGATAATATTAAAGCGTACTCAAAATCGTGACTTAAAAAATGATGCATACTCTGTCTAACCGCATCGGCAGTACCCTGAAACCAAGTTTTACTTTCTGGAGTCTGTTCGGCAGCCAATACATCTACAAAAGCACTACTAAAAAAACTGAAGTGATAGGTGTTTTTAATGTGTTTGTTAAGTGATGCTGAGTTAAATTGAGTTAACACAAAAATACGCTTAATATCTGCGTTAATACAGTTTGAGATTGGTATATCTACAAGTCTGTATTTTCCGGCAATAGGAACTGCTGGTTTAGATCTTTTATCGGTTAATGGGTAAAGTCTGGATCCTTGACCGCCTCCTAAAACAATGGCTAAAACTTTGTTGTTTATCATATTTTTAGTTTTTTAGTGCTTAGTTGTTCGTTATATTATTGATTCGTATAGTGTTTCTACTTGTTTTGCAATGGCTACCCAGTCAAAATAATCTTCAACACGTTTTCTTCCATTTTTTGCCATGGTTTCTCTTAAGTTTTTATCGCTTATAACTTGGTTAACACCTTGGGCTAAATCTCTCGAAAATTTATCGGGATCAATAGGTTCAAAAGGTGCTTCGGTTTGTTGTTCTAACGGAATTAAAAGTCCGGTTTCACCATGTACAACCACTTCTTTAATACCACCAACAGCACTTGCTACAACGGCTGTGTTACATGCCATAGCTTCAATGTTTATAATGCCAAAAGGTTCGTAAATAGAAGGGCAACAGAATACAGCAGCATGAGAATATAACTGTATAATTTCTTCCTTAGTTACCATTTTATCAATCCAAATTACGTTTTCACGTGTTTTTTTAACTGCGTTTACGGCGTTTTTCATTTCTTCACCAATTTCTGGTGTATCTGGTGCGCCTGCACATAGTACAATTTGAGTATCCGGATCTATATATTTTATGGCGTTTACTAAATGTATAATTCCTTTTTGGCGTGTAATTCTACCAACAAAAAGTACATAAGGTTTCGTTTTATCAACACCATAAGTATCTAGAGTTGCTGTTTCGCTTGTTTCTACGTATTGTTCTAAGTTAATACCATTGTAGATAACGTGTACTTTACTTTCGTCTACATCAAAATGTTTAAGAACATCTTCTTTAGTTTCTTCTGAGACCGCTATTAGGGCATCGGCCATTTCAATAGCTGTTTTTTCTACCCAAGAAGAGGCGTCGTAACCACGACCTAATTGTTCGCGTTTCCAAGGGCGTAAAGGCTCTAAGGAGTGTGTGGTAATCACTAATGGTGTACCGTAACAAAGTTTTGCTATAATACCAGCAAAATGAGCATACCAAGTATGGCAATGTACAACATCGGCATCAATAGGCTCTGTGTTCATTTGTATACCGGTGCTTAGTGTTTTAAATACCGATTTTAATTTATCGTCTGCACCATCAAAAATAGGGTTCTCAAACGGGTAACCTTTTACACTTAAATTATCCGATTTAGAGTCTTGGTCTCCAAAACATCGAACATCAATTTTCATTAATTTGGACAGCTCATCGGCCAAATATTCAACATGTACGCCGGCTCCTCCGTAAACATACGGTGGAAATTCTCTTGTGTAAAAAAGTGCTTTCATTTAGTTGTTTTTGTTTTTTAGAGTCGTTAGAGACATTTATTTCAAAACGGTTTGGAGCAGTTGTATTTTGAATATTTAAATGTATCATGAATAGGAATATCAATATTACCTGTTTACTATCACAATAAAAGTAAAAACAATTTGTCTAATTGTTTCCTTTTTTTCTTACAATTTTTAAAAAATATAAACATCATTTTTATATACTATGTTTTGTTGCTTTTACAACAAAACGATGCCCGAATTTTGAAAAATTGTTAGTAACTATTAATGTGAAAAAATATTAATTAAATGGAAAATATTTTCAGAAAAGCACCCTGTTGTTAAGTGTTTTTGCAAGTTTAATTATTAATAATATTTCCTATGTTATAAACATACAAAATTATTGTTAACAAATTTGATCGAATTTTATTTTTGAAGAAAAATAGGTGTTATCGAGTTTAATCGAATTATTCAATAATTAATTTTACTTAAACCCTAAAAGGCTTGAAGAATAGTTATTGTTTTTCTTTAGTGTTTAAAGAAAAAAAGGAGAGCCATATATTAGATGATGAAATTTATATAATTAAGGGGTTTTGTGATGATAAATAGTTGGGAGCTATACTTTGAATGCCAAAAATAATTCAACTTTAAATAATACCAATTCAACCTTTTTTTATCCCATTTGATATTATTCTGTTTTTTAACCTAGCTGTTTTTACTCAAATTTGGTATATCAAAAAATCGAACAGTTATGAACACAATCATTAAAACACTCATCATTTTTTTTATAAGTATTATTTCGGCGTATGCTCAAAACAATATTTCTGGTTATATCTTAGATGAAAGTAACAAGCCCTTAGAGTTTGCTAATGTTATACTACATAGTGCAACTTCAAAAGAAATTGTTACTGGTGTTATTTCTTCCGAAGCAGGGTTTTATAAATTTGAAAATGTTGAAAACGGAAATTACTATCTCGAAATTTCGGTATTAGGGTTTAAGTTGAAAAGGTGCGATGCTTTTCTGATAGAGAATAATTCGAAAACTTTCGATTTTAACTTAGCAGAAGATGTTTTAGATGAAATTGTAATTACCCATAAACGCCCTGTAATTAGGCAAACGGCCGAGAAATTGATTATAGATTTGGAACAATCAGAAATGATAAATTCTAATTTACAAGATATTATGCGTGGCGTGCCAGGAATTATTGTAACCAATAATGGTATTAGTTATGCTGGGCAAAGTAATATTAGAATTTTGATAAATGGAAAAACTACCGATTATATGGACATGGATACGCTGTTGCGCGATATGCCTGCAGATAATATAGCTAAAGTAGAGCTGGTAGAGCAACCAGGTGCAGAGTTTGATGCTACAGGGTCTGGACCAATTATTAATATTATTTTAAAGAAAAATGTAAAGTTAGGTACACATGGTAGTGTGTCTACTTGGGTTGGTGAAGATGAAGGTTTTGAGCATGGCACAAGTGCATCTATTGCTAGTTATAAAAACAAGTTAAATTGGCAAGCTAGTACAGGCTATTCGAGCCCAACATGGCGTGAAGATTTGTTTATTAATAGAAGCATTGGAGAAGAAAACTATAACCAAGCAACTATTGAACCTTATAATCCAAAAACGTTTAGAATTAGTGGTAGTATTGATTATTATATCAACGATAAACATTCTATTGGTTTTGGAATTAAAAACAGTAACACAAATTCTGATAGAGTTGCAAACAGTGCAAATATTATAACCACAGCTAGCACTACAGATTTTTTGTATTCTGAAAATAGCTTTAATCGTGACCAAAAAGTATTTAATATCAATCCGTATTATGAGTTTAAAACAGAAGGGCATAAACTTACCGCCGATTTTAATTATGTAGATTATAAAAATGATAATAGAAACACATTGGCTTCTGTAGACGGTAGTACTATTGCTTACACAAACCAAAGGTATTTACAAGACGGAAATTACCAAATTAAAACCTTTAGGAGTGATTATGTTCGTACGCTTTCTGAAGATTTTAAACTAAGTGTTGGTGCAAAATATTCTCAGGTAAATACAGATAGCGATTTGCAATCTTTTAGTGAAAATGAAGATGGTGATTTTGAGTTTAATAACACGGCAAGCAATATTTTTTTGGTAGATGAAAACATTTTTGCACTCTATTCTAAAATTAACATCACAGAGGGTAAATGGTCTTTTTCTGGTGGGTTACGCTTTGAGGATAGCAATACAAAAGGGACTTCTAGCAGTGATAATGAAACACGAGAACGGGAAATTTCTAAGCTTTTCCCAAGTGCAGCATTAAGCAGAAAAATAAATAAAAATTTAGCAGCAAGTCTAGCTTATAGCTACCGTATTAGCAGGCCTAGTTATAATACTTTAAATTCGTTTGTTACGTATTACGATCCATTATCTTCAGATGTTGGTAACGAAAATTTAAAACCATCATTCACCAATAAATATCAATTTAATTTAACCTTCGATGGGCAGCCATTTTTTGCAATAGCTTACAGCGAAACTAAAGACGATATGTTTCAGTTTGTTTCTCAAGATAATGAAACTGCACAAATAGAGCGTACAACTATTAATTTAAGCGATAGTAAAAACTGGAATTTTAGACTATTTGGTCCTTTAAGTTTTATAAATAACGTAGAAGGATATACGGGAATAATTGTGAGTCAAAATAAATTTGGATCTACCACTAATAATTTAAATTTAGAAAAATGGAGCTTAATTTGGTTTACTCAAGCTAGTTACGAGCTACCATGGGAAATTAATGCAGAAGTTAGTGGAAACTACGGAACAGGGGCTTTAGAAGGAGGTCTTGATACCGATTGGTTTGCCGACTTAAATTTTTCTTTGGGTAAAAAGTTTTTAGACGATAAACTAAAAGTAAATTTAGCGCTTAGTAAAATTTTAAATAGAGGTTTTGTTGGGGTTATAGATTATAATGGTTTGTATGCTGAAGTAGAGAGTAACCAGTCGAGGCAGAATATTCAATTAAGATTATCGTATAGTTTTGGGTCTAAATTTGGAAAAAAGACAAGTAGAAGAAACGCTTCTGAAGATGAAGAAAATAGAATTAATGATAATAATTAATATGTTTGTATAACTATGAATAAAAAAATAAATAGAACCGATTTTCTAATTTTAGGCGTTTATTTTTTGGTGTCGTTTATTATTCAAGGTAAGTATTATATTGAACGAGATGCATTGCTGAGAGAATATTTAATCGATTTTCCTGTCGAGATTATAAGTGTTACAAGCGTTATTTTTTTATTTACATTTTGGTTAATACCAAAAGTAGTTGTTCAAAAAAAATACGTGTTGTTTATAATTTATGGTGTTTTAATTTTACTTATTATTCCTGGAATCGATTATACTATAGGCTTTTGGACAGGGGCTAACGATTGGGCAAAATTCCCTAAGGGTATCGATTTTGTTTTACAAATGATTAGTTTAGGAACTCAGCAATCGGCCTTTCCATTTGCTTTATTTCTTACTAAAAAGTTTTATGAAGGGCAAACCGAATATTTAAAAATTGAAAAACAACAAAAAGAAAACGAGCTTAAATTACTCCGTTCACAAATAGACCCGCATTTTTTGTTCAATAATTTAAATACCCTAGATGCACTTATCGATCGTGATACGGTAAAAGCTAAAGAGTATATTAATAGGTTGTCGCTTATTTACAGGTATTTAATAAAAACCAAAGATGCTGAGGTAATGGAATTAGCCGAAGAAATTGAACTAGCTGAAAATTATATGTTTTTAATTAAAACACGTTTTGCAACAGATTACGATTTTAAAATAGAAAAGAAAATTGATATTGAAGATAAGTTTATACCAACAGGAGCAATACAAACATTACTAGAAAATGTGGTGAAACATAATAAACCCGTTGACGGTAGTGCTATAAAAACGGTAATTTATATTGATGAAAATGAATTAACGGTTGTTAACACGAAGTCTAATATTATATCTAAAAACGAATCGTTTGGAACGGGTTTAGAGAACTTGAAAACACGTTATAAATTCTTATCAGATAAAGAGGTTGTTATTATTGATACAGAAGAGGAATTTAAAATAGCAATTCCGATTATTAATTTAGTTGAAGAAAATTGAAAACAGTATGAAGATTTTAATTTTAGAAGATGAAATACCAGCATACCAAAAGTTGCTATCCTTTGTAAACGATTATTTTGAAGATGAAATTCCTCACGATTGGGCGCGCTCTATAAGTGAAGGAAAACTGATGTTAACAAATAATGCTTACGATTTTATTCTATCGGATATTCAGCTGTTAGACGGGCTTTCTTTCGATTTGTTTAATGATGTTTCCATTAATACACCTATTATCTTCTGTTCGGCTCACGATGATTATTTATTTCAAGCTTTTAACACCAATGGTATTGCTTATATCTTAAAACCATACACGCAGTTGGATTTTAAAAGAGCTATCGAGAAATACCAATCATTATTTAAACAAGGGCATTACACGGCATTAAATCAAGAAACAATAAGCGAACTAAAATCAGCTTTAAAAGAAGAGCACACCAGTTATAAAAAACGATTTGTAATAAAGAAGTCGAAAGGCATTCAGTTATTAAGTGTTTCAGAAATAGTAAAAATAGAAGCCTCTGGCGATTTCTGCATGGCTACCGATTTAAAAGGAAAGCGCCATACTATTTCTCAAAATTTAGGAGCTATCCATAGTCAATTACATCCCAGTAAATTTTTTAAAATAAATAGAAGTGAAATTATCAGTATCGATGGTATCGAAAATATAGAAAGTCATTTTAAAAACCGTTTATTAATTACAGTAACAGGAATTAAAGACAAAGTGATGACGAGTTCGTCAACAACTTCTGATTTTAGAAGGTGGTTGGAGCAGTAAAAAAATCCCTTTGTAAAAAGGGATCTTACATGTTTTAATAATGAATAATATCAAAACTAAAAAACTCCTACCGAAGCAGGAGTTTTAATATAATAAAGATTTTATAAATGATTGTTTTTCTTGATTATAAGATGTCTTTTTTTAATCATTCAACTTTAAAACAGCCATAAACGCTTGCTGAGGTATTTCTACATTACCAACTTGACGCATACGTTTTTTACCTTTTTTCTGTTTTTCAAGTAGTTTTCTTTTGCGAGAAATATCACCACCATAACATTTTGCTGTTACATCTTTTCTAAGGGCTTTAATTGTTTCTCTCGAAATAATTTTTGCACCAATAGCCGCCTGAATTGGAATATCGAATTGCTGACGTGGAATTAATTCTTTTAATTTTTCACACATTTTCTTACCAATATTCTGTGCATTATCAGCATGAATTAAGGCAGAAAGCGCATCAACAGTAAGTGCATTTAATAAAATATCTAAACGTACTAATTTTGATTCTTTCATTCCGATAGGATGGTAATCGAAAGAAGCATACCCTTTAGAAACTGTTTTTAAACGATCGTAAAAATCGAATACAATTTCTGCAAGAGGCATTTCAAAAGTTAACTCAACACGTTCCGGTGTTAAATACGTTTGATTAAGAACGATACCACGTTTTTCAATACAAAGAGACATCACATTACCAACAAAATCAGATTTTGTAATAATAGTAGCCTTAATATAAGGTTCCTCAACACGATTTACTGTAGTAGGTTCCGGTAAATCCGACGGGTTATTTACAATAAAAGCTTCGTTCGGGTTTTTGTTTGTGTAAGCATGGTAAGATACATTGGGAACAGTAGTAATTACCGTCATATCGAACTCACGTTCTAAACGTTCTTGTATAATTTCCATGTGTAACATTCCTAAGAATCCACAACGGAAACCAAAACCTAAAGCTGCAGAACTTTCTGGAGCAAACACTAACGAGGCATCGTTAAGTTGTAGCTTTTCCATAGAGTTTCTAAGCTCTTCGTAATCTTCAGTATCTACAGGGTAAATACCAGCAAATACCATTGGTTTTACGTCTTCAAAACCTTCTACAATATTTGTAGTTGGATTGGCGAAATCGGTAATGGTATCACCAACTTTTACTTCCTTAGCGGTTTTAATACCTGTAATTAAGTAGCCTACATCTCCAGTTTTTACGCTTTTTTTAGCAACTTGAGTTAGTTTTAAAGTTCCAACTTCATCGGCAAAATACTCTTTATCTGTAGCGACGAATTTAATTTTTTGTCCTTTTTTTATTTCACCATTAAAAACTCTAAAATACGTTTCAATACCTCTAAATGTATTGTAAACTGAGTCGAAAATTAAGGCTTGTAAAGGTGCGTCGGGATCTCCTTTTGGAGCAGGAACGCGATCGATAATAGCTTTTAAAATATTCTCGACACCGAAACCTGTTTTTCCACTAGCGTGAATAACTTCTTCTGGATCGCAGCCTAGTAAATCTACAATATCATCGGTAACCTCTTCTGGGTTTGCACTTGGTAAATCTACCTTATTTAGTACAGGAATAATCTCTAAATCATTCTCTAAAGCTAAGTATAAGTTAGAAATAGTTTGTGCTTGTATACTTTGTGCGGCATCTACAATTAAAAGCGCACCTTCGCAGGCTGCAATAGATCTAGAAACCTCGTAAGAGAAATCTACGTGGCCAGGTGTATCAATTAAGTTTAAAACATATTTTTCGCCATCTAACTCATAGTCCATTTGGATGGCATGCGATTTTATGGTAATACCACGTTCACGCTCCAAATCCATACTATCTAGTAGTTGGGCTTGTTGCTCTCTAGCGGTTACAGAGCCTGTAAAATCTAACAAACGGTCGGCAAGTGTGCTTTTCCCGTGGTCAATATGTGCAATAATGCAAAAGTTTCTAATATTCTTCATAGTCAACAGTCTTCAAAAAAGCGAAGATTTGCCAAAGATAGCTGTTTTCATTGAGTTTTACGATTAGACTTTTTAGGTTTCTTACATTGTTTTGATTTCAATTTAATATGAAGTAAAAATTAATCATCACTTTCGTGAGCTTTTAAATCTTCAGTTAAATCTAATTTCCTAAAAGAAGGAGAAGCTAAACCTGTTGCAACCACAGTAATTAATGTCATAGTGCCTCCAAAAACCACGGCAGTAACGGCACCGAAAAATTTAGCAGTAACGCCACTTTCAAAAGCGCCTAACTCGTTTGAAGATCCTACAAACATAGAGTTTACAGACGATACACGTCCACGCATGTGGTCGGGTGTTTTTATCTGAAAAATGGTTTGTCTAATCACCATAGATACACCATCTGTCATGCCGCTAAAGAATAAGGCTATTGCCGAAATCCAGAATATATTAGATAACCCGAATACAATAATACATACTCCAAAACCGAAAATAGCAACCAATAATTTCATGCCTGCATTTTTACTTATCGGAATATATGCTGTAATTAACATAGTTAAAAAAGCGCCAACAGCTGGCGCGGCACGTAATACGCCAAAACCTTCACTACCTACTTTTAAAATGTCTTGTGCAAAAACAGGGAGCAATGCAATGGCACCACCAAAAAGTACGGCAACCATATCTAAAGTCATGGCACCTAAAACGGCTTTGGTTTTAAATACAAAACGTAGGCCTTCTTTTAAGCTGTCTATTACAGGTTCGCCTATTTTAGGGTTTAAAATAGGTTTACGTTTTATTTGTAATAAGATGAAAAAGGACATAAGGATGAGTCCGAATATGATGCATAGCGACCAATGTACTCCAATCCAACCAATGGTGAAACCTCCTAAAGCGGGGCCTAAAACACCTGCCATTTGCCAGGTTGAACTGTTCCATGTGGCGGCGTTTGGATATACTTTTTTAGGAACAATTAAAGCTACAAGAGAAAAGATTGTTGGTCCAAAAAAGGAACGTAAAAAACCTCCAAAAAAGACTAAGGCGTAAATGGAATATAAAATGCTTTTAGAACTCCATTCACCAACAATTTTATCCCAAGTGAGCATAAATAACCCAAAACTAATTAGAGAAAAAGCAGCAATACAAGTAGCTAAGAGATTTCGTTTTTCTTTTTGATCTACAATATGTCCAGCAAAAAGAGCCATGGTAAATGCTGGAATAATTTCCATTAAACCAATAATACCAAGAGATAAAGGGTCTTTTGTAAGGCTGTAAACTTGCCACTCAATAACAATAAATTGCATAGACCAACCAAAAACAAGTAGAAAGCGGACTAATAAAAATATATTGAATTCTTTAATACGCAATGCTGCGTAGGGATCAGTTTTTGCCATGATTACCTTCCTGCGAAGACAGGAATTTTAGTTTTAACTTGCAATAGTAACTACTAAGGTTTTAAGCCTTAATATCACGTATTTTCATTTGTAAGCTTATGTTGCCTTGCCATTCGTTTTCGTCGATAGAATAAACGGCTTTAAATGGTTTGCCGTTTGAAATAATTTCAAACTTATCTGCCATACTAAAACCAATACCAACAACATTTTTAGATGTGCCGGCTTGCGTAGCTGTTAATCTTAAATGAGTTTGATCTGCACCAACTGGTTTTCCGTAGCCGGTATCAATTAGGTTTTCGGTTAAAAAAACAGGTGTCATATTACTTGGGCCGTAAGGAGCAAATTGTTTTAAAATTCTATTAAATTTAGGCGTAATGTTGTCTAAATCTATTTCTAAATCTATTTTTATTTCGGGTGTAAGTAAGTTTCTATCTATAGTTTTAGAAACCTCGTCTTCAAAAGCTTGTTTAAAGGCTTCGTAGTTTTCTTCTTTTAATGTTAATCCTGCTGCGTATTTGTGTCCACCAAATTGTT
The DNA here is from genome assembly GCF_004368925.1 of Algibacter lectus. Taxonomy (NCBI): domain Bacteria; kingdom Pseudomonadati; phylum Bacteroidota; class Flavobacteriia; order Flavobacteriales; family Flavobacteriaceae; genus Algibacter; species Algibacter lectus. The sequence continues at coordinate 499,225 of NZ_SORL01000008.1, read as the reverse complement.
CAATATGTTCGGTACAAGCTTCCAAGGCATTGTAAACATCAAAACCTTTTACTGAGCGTGCCGATGCTGCTAAAAACTCACCACTTTTAGTGAAAACCAAAGTTGGTCTATGGTAGGTTTCGGTTAATCTAGAAGCTACGATACCAATAACGCCTTTATGCCAATCTTTATCGTAAACAACTGTGGTTAGGCGGTCTTGTTCTTTGTTTTTTTCAATTTGGACAAGTGCTTCTTCTGTTATTCTTTTATCTGTTTCGCGACGCTCAAGATTGTAATCGTTAATTTCTGCGGCATATTTAGTCGCTAACTCATCATCTTCCTCGGTTAATAAGGTTACCGCATAATTACCATGTTTCATACGGCCAGCAGCATTAATACGTGGTGCTACAATAAATACAACATCGGTTATGGTTAGTTCTGTTTTTTCTACTTGCGCTAAAATGGCTTTAATTCCTGGTCGAGGATTGGTGTTAATAACCTGTAAACCAAAATAAGCAAGAACACGATTTTCACCATCTATAGGAACAATATCTGCTCCAATAGCCGTGGCTACTAAATCTAAATATTCGGTTAAATCTTCGGCTGTTTTCCCTTCTTTAGAAGCTAAGGCTTCAATAAGTTTAAAGCCTACACCACAGCCACAAAGTTCTTTATATGGGTAGTTGCAATCTTCTCGTTTTGGATCTAAAACGGCTGCCGCATCTGGAATTTTTTCGCCTGGTCTGTGGTGGTCGCAGATAATGAAATCTATGCCTAATTCTTTAGCGTGCGCCACTTTATCTATGGCTTTAATACCGCAATCTAGAGCAACTATTAAAGTGAAATTATTTTCTAGTGCAAAGTTTATTCCTTTATAGGAGACGCCATAACCTTCATCATACCTGTTTGGGATATACGTGTAAACCAAATTATGTATTGATTTAAGGTAGGTAGACATAAGCGCCACAGAGCTGGTGCCATCTACATCGTAATCGCCATAAACCAAAATATTTTCGTTGTTTGCTATTGCTTTTTCTATACGCGCCACAGCTTTGTCCATATCTTTCATTAAGAATGGATCGTGTAAATCTGTTAAGCTAGGGCGGAAAAAAGTTTTTGCTTCTTCAAAAGTTTTAATACCACGTTGCAAAAGTAATGTTGCTGTGGTAGCGTCTACATTTAATGCTTTTTGCAAAGCTTCAGTTTCTGCTGCCTGTGGTTTTTCTTTTAATGTCCAACGCATTTTGTGTTTCTTTAAGAGGTTTCAAATGTAATTAAAACTTTATACTTTAATGGACTTCGTATAAAATACTAAGAACTATAGAGCTTTATTACTTATGTAATTTAACTTAAGACTAGCGAGTTTTATTGCGTTTATTATACTTGAAAATATTATTTTGAATGAAAGTGTGTTTCTATGGTTAATTCTGAAAATTGGCGAAACATTTCCATAACACCACAATACTTTTCAATAGATAAATCGACTGCTTTTTGAAGCTTTTTTTCATTTAAGTTATTGCCGTAAAAATGAAAGTGCATAGCAACCTTATCGTAATATTTTGGGTGCTCTTCAGTTAGGTTGGCTTCGGTTTCTATTTTAAAGTCGTTGACTTCTAATTTCATTTTTTTAATTAATGATGCCACGTCTAACCCAGAGCAACCTGCTAATCCAGATAGCATCAATGCTTTTGGACGGTAACCTTCGCTTTTTCCACCGTTTTCTTCACCTGCATCTATAAAAAGATTGTGTCCTGATGGGTTTGTGCTTTCAAATCTCATTTCACCTAACCAGGTTGTGGTAACTAAATTTTTCATTTTTCTTAATTTGTTTGCTCAAAAATAGTATAAAATAATGTAAAAGTGCTTTTCTTAAAATAGGGCAGTAAGGTTTTAATACCCATTCAATACCTCACAAAGTCTGCTAATATCTTCTTCTGTATGGGCTGCGCTAATTACAATTCTACTCATTATAGGTGATGTTTCATCGGGATACCTAAAACTAGTTACTATAATGTTATTATTTTCAAGATGTTTATTTAATTGTTCATTTGAAAAGCTAAAAGCAGGGTGTGTTTTCATCCACTTAAATCTTTCAAGGTTTTCTATATTGTTTATAAAATAATCGATGTTATGTTTCAGCGTTTTTCGTTTCGCAGTATAAATATTTTCTGCGCTAACTATAGTTGCTAAATTAGCTGGAGCAGCAGGACTAGAACCTCCAAAAAATGCCGTGCTTTCTAATTTGTTAACTCTGTACTTAGATCCAAAAATAGCACCAGCTTGAATTCCGAAACCTTTACCTAAGGAGCAGCAAACTATAAGTTCTTTAGGGTTTAATGCCTGAATAGTTTTAAATACGCCACTACCATTTTCACCAGTAATACCAATGCTATGAGAATCGTCTACCACTAAAATAATATCAGAAAGTGGTAACGATTTTAAAGCTTCAAAATCAGGGAAATTTGTACCATAAAAATCTATAGCATCTAAAAAAACAACAGGAGTTTGTTCTGTTTGGTTTGCTAAATGTAAACTTAAAATGGCTTTTAGCTCTCTATAAGATTGGGTCGATTTATTTTCTGTAATCGATAAATTTAATGCGGCATGTGTATTTGGAGCATAAAAAAAACTGTACTTTTTAGTGTTTAAACTTTGAGCAATAAGTTGTCCGGCCAAATATCCAGAAGATAAGCTAACACAAGTTTCGCTGCCAATTAATTTAGATAAATAGGCTTCCGTTTCGTCATATATATTTAGGCGTACATTAGATTTTCGAGACGCGCCATAATTCGTTCCGTGTTTTCTAATATTTTTAATAAATATATTTTGAAAATCCACATCAGTTTGTAACCCCAAATAAGAGGTGCCACCAAAATAAAGGTAGTTTTCACCTTCAATTAAAATGTGGTTAGATGGAAAGGAATCTAAATTATAAACCATTATTTTAAAGTTACGCCACTGCCTCCTAAAGTTGGGAAAATAACATTAGCATCTTCTTTAATAATTACGCCATTTGCAATGTCTTCTTTAAGTAAAAGGGCGCCATCCATATCAACATAATCTAGTTGAGGTATAAGTTGAGCAATGGCCGAAATACCAACGGTAGATTCCGTCATGCAACCCACCATAACTTTTACACCCATGGCTTTACCTTTTTTAATCATGCGCAAAGCAGGTGTTAATCCGCCACATTTGGTAAGCTTAATATTTATACCGCTAAAGTGATTTCCACAAGCTTCCACATCATTTTCTACAATGCAGCTTTCGTCTGCAATTACTGGTAAAACGCAATGCTTCATTACTTTTTTCATGCCTTCCCAGTCATCAGCTTTTAATGGTTGTTCTAGAAACTCAACACCTAACTCTTTTAAAAGCGGTGCGTTTTTAATAGTTTCATCTGTCGTCCAAGCACAATTAGCATCAATTCTAAAAACAGCATTACTTTCTTTTCTTAATGCTTTTACAATATTAACATCGTCGTTGGTGCCAAGTTTTATTTTGTAAATTGGCCATGGCATTTCTTTCATTTTAGCAACCATTTTATCGATACTCGCAATACCAATAGTGTAATTGGTGGTTGGGTATGTTTCTAAAGTTGTTCCCCAAATATTATAAAGTGATTTACCTTCTAGTTTGCCGTATAAATCGTGAGCAGCTAAATCTAAAGCGCAAATAGCAAAATTGGTTAATCCTTTTTCAACTAAAAATGCATGAAAAACTTCTGGTGTTGTAAAGTTGAAGTTTTCGATTTCAGTTGAAATTGCGTTAATTTCTGCCGTCATACTTTCAACAGTAATGTTGTAGTACGGGTTAGATGTAGCTTCACCATAGCCTGTTTTTCCGTTTAGGGTAAGACAAGCAATTAAGCTAGGTTGAATGTCGTGAGACTCTCTAGAAATGGTGAATGTATGTTTGAGTTTTAGGTTGTAAGCCTTTAATTGTATTTGCATTTATATTTTTTTATCGAGAGTCGTGATGTGTTGTAAAGGTTTATTGTTTTTCTGTTAATGGTTCACCTTCAAAAGCTAATCCATCAAAACCTGTTTTCATAAAGTTTCTAATGTTTTGGTGTCCATCGCCGTTTGGGTCTTTTAATACGTCTTCAAAGTAATATTGACCAAAACAAGCTAGTGTTTCCTCTTTTGTAAAACCTTCGTTTTTAGCAAAGGCAAATAATTTGCAAGAGCCAGAGTTTTCACCTGCAGCATTTGTTAATTCGCCATTTTTAAAAGCGGTTGGTGTAAAATTGTATTTCGCTTCAATGGCGGTTATAGTATCGGAAAAAGTAATAGTTTCCGGTGCGTTTTTTAATGTGCTTTTAAATAATTCTAATGTCATTTTTTTATTTCTTTTTTCCTCCAACAATAATTACAATTTCACCTTTTGGTGGTTTGTTAGTGTAATGTTCTAATACTTCTTTTGCGGTACCGCGAATAGTTTCTTCGTATAGTTTTGTAAGTTCTCGAGATACAGAAACCTCTCGGTCTTCTCCAAAATACTCACAAAAATGGCCTAAAGTTTTTATTAATTTATGCGGACTTTCGTAAAATATTATGGTTCTAGTTTCTTCAGCTAAAAGTAGTAAACGTGTTTGGCGTCCTTTTTTTACCGGTAAAAAACCTTCGAATATAAATTTATCATTAGGTAAACCCGAATTTACTAATGCAGGTACAAATGCTGTGGCACCTGGCAGGCAATCTACTTCAATACCATTTTCAATGCAGGCACGAGATAATAAAAATCCAGGATCGGAAATAGCTGGTGTTCCAGCATCGCTAATTAAAGCTACGGTTGTTCCGCTTTTTAATTTCTGAATAATGTTTTCAACCGTTTTATGCTCGTTATGCATATGGTGGCTTTGCATGTGGGTCGAAATTTCAAAATGCTTTAAGAGTTTTCCAGATGTTCGGGTATCTTCAGCTAAAATTAAATCGACATCTTTTAAAACTTCAACGGCTCTAAAAGTGATATCTTTTAAGTTGCCAATAGGTGTTGGTACTATATATAGTTTACTCATTATTCAAATTTGGCTTCAATAATTTCCAAAAAGCGGGTTTCAAATTCTTCTTTACCGCTCCAATTATTATAATCGGGTTTTACCATGGTATCGATAAATTCTTTGGCGTTTTTATAAGAAAGAAAGGTGTTTAGTTGAGAGATAACACGATCGTAATCTCCAACCTGATCATCAAACAAATGCTTGATAAAGGCTATTTTATCATTTAGACCAATTTTTAATCCCCCAGATTTAAGTTTGTCGTTTAGAGATTTTTTATCGGTTAAAACACCGTTTTCACTTTTCTTTACGGGTTCAAAAACAGGTGTTTCTTCAAAGCCTAAAGTAAGGTCTTCTAAATTATGTTTAACAACAGGAGTTTTTGGCTCTATTTTTTCGAATAAATCGTCTACTTGCTGTGTTTCGTGTGGCATTTGCGCAACCATATCTTTAATGGTTTCCATTAAAGGTTCGGTAATCTCTTCGTTTTGGTGGTCTTCTAAATTGGTGTAAATTTTATCGTCGTCTTCAATATTATCACTAATTTTATTATTGAAAGCGGTATCGAGCATGCTAAAAAACGACGAATCGTTACCTATACTCGGTATGTTATCTTCAAAATTTTCCTGAGCAAACTTTAAAACCGATAGCTTTTCAAACAACTCTTTTGCCTCGGTATGCATTTTAATTACATCTTCTTTACCTTTCAGTTTCAGAATTCTATGAGCTATACTTACAAGTTCAGATTCTAATTTCTTCTTCATTGTTTATAAATTTAAAATTTAAAGGTATTAAGGCGTTTGATTTTTAATAAATTTGCGTCACCTTTATACAAACCAATTTTAGTGTTAAAATTACGAAATGTTTCTTGAAAATACGGTAAATCATAAAGAACAATTTGGATGGATTGAAGTCATATGCGGCTCTATGTTTTCGGGAAAAACCGAAGAACTCATCCGTAGACTTAAACGTGCGCAGTTTGCAAGGCAGCGTGTTGAGATTTTTAAACCAGCCTTAGATACGCGTTACGACGAGGAAATGGTGGTGTCTCACGATTCTAACGAAATTCGTTCTACACCTGTTCCAGCGGCAGCAAACATCCCTATTTTGGCCGATGGTTGTGATGTGGTTGGTATAGATGAAGCTCAATTTTTCGATGACGAAATTGTTCGGGTTTGTAACGATTTGGCCAATAAAGGCGTTCGCGTAATTGTTGCCGGATTGGATATGGATTTTAAAGGAAACCCTTTTGGGCCTATGCCTTACCTAATGGCAACGGCCGATTATGTAACTAAAGTTCATGCTGTTTGTACACGAACCGGAAATTTAGCTCAATACAGTTACCGTAAAGCTAAAAGCGATAGTTTGGTGCTTTTAGGCGAAGTGGAAGAGTACGAACCGTTAAGCAGAGCAGCGTATTATAAAGCTATGGAGCGCGATAAAGTTCGCAATATGCAAGTGAAAGATGAAGAGGAGGTTGAATCTAAAACAAAAGATTCCGATGCCTAAAGCAAGAGAAACTGTGCTTGAAATCGATTTAAAAAAACTAAAACATAACTTTGAGTATTTAAAATCGAAACTTGATAACAATACGCTATTTTTAGCCGTTGTTAAAGCGTTTGCTTATGGTAATGAAGCTTCTGAAATTGCAAATTATTTAGAAACTATTGGAGCCGATTATTTTGCTGTAGCTTATATAGATGAAGGTGTGGCATTGCGTAAAGCTGGTGTAACAAAGCCTATTTTGGTGTTGCATCCACAAACTGTAAATTTTAAGGTTTTAATTGAAAATAATTTAGAGCCAAGCATTTACAACTCAAAAATACTTAAAGAATTTATTGAAATTGCTTCTGCGGAAGAAAAACAAAACTATCCTATTCACCTGAAGTTTAATACGGGTTTAAATAGGTTAGGTTTTTGGCACAGTGATGTAGAAACTATTCATAATATTATAGGTGAAACCAAAACTATTCATATCAAATCTATCTTTTCGCATTTAGCGGCAAGTGAAGATTTGGAAGAAAAAATATTTACCTTAAATCAAATAGAAACTTTTAAAGGTATTGCAACTAATTTTGAAGAAACGTTTGGTTACAAACCTATGCTTCATATTTGTAATACTTCGGGAATTTTAAATTATCCCGAAGCGCATTTTAATATGGTGCGTAGCGGTATAGGATTGTATGGTTTTGGAAATTCCGAAGAAGAGAACATACACTTTCAACCTATTGCAACATTAAAAACTGCTATTTCACAAATTCATCATTTAAAAAAAGGAGAAACTGTTGGTTATAATCGCGCCTTTAAAACCAATTCGGTTTTAAAAACAGCAACTTTACCAATTGGTCATGCTGATGGTATTGGTAGAATTTATGGAAATGGAAAGGGTTTTGTAACAATTAACAATCAAAAAGCACCCATAATTGGTAATGTTTGTATGGATATGATTATGGTAAATATTACGGATATAGATTGTAATGAGGGTGATGAGGTTATTGTTTTTGATGCAAATTCTACAGCAGAAACCCTAGCACAAACCGCAAACACAATTTCTTATGAATTGATTACGAGTATCTCACAGCGCGTAAAGCGAATTATTAGGGGTGCTTAAATTTTAGAGCCGCAATTTAATTTGTGACTTTTTAACTATATTGTGGTCTAATAAATTATTAACTAACAAATTTATAAAATTATGCTTAAAGAATTTAAAGAGTTTGCAATGAAGGGAAACCTTGTTGATATTGCTGTCGGTTTCGTAATGGGTGCAGCTTTTAAAGAAGTTGTAACGTCATTTACAGGAGGAATTGTTTCTCCACTTATTGGATTAATTTTCGATGCAGATTTCAAATCATTAAGATATCAATTAAAAGAAGGAGCTTTAGATGAAGCAGGAAAAATGGTAGGAGATGTATATTTAGAATATGGTACGTTTTTAACAAACATAATAGACTTTATTATTGTGGCATTTGTAATGTTCTTAGTTGTTAAAGGTATCAATGGAATGAAGAAGAAAGAAGAGGAAGCTCCAGCAGCACCAGCAGGACCATCTCAAGAAGATTTACTTGCTGAAATTAGAGATTTACTTAAAAAATAACAAAGCGTTAATTATATAACATACTGTTATTTGTTGTTAAAAAGCCCTCGTTTTTCGTAAATGAGGGCTTTTTTTAGATTTTAGAATAGAATTAATACTTAGTTTTGCTAACAGAAATTTAATAAACAAAAAATTATGAAAATAGCAGTTGTAGGCGCTACTGGAATGGTAGGTGAGGTGATGCTAAAGGTTTTAGAAGAACGTAACTTTCCAGTTACCGAATTATTATTGGTAGCTTCAGAGCGTTCTGTTGGAAAAAAATTAACTTTCAAGAATAAAGAATATACCGTTATTGGTTTAGCCGATGCTGTTGCTGCAAAGCCACAAATCGCAATTTTTTCTGCAGGTGGAGATACATCGGTAGAATGGGCGCCAAAATTTGCTGCAGCTGGTACAACGGTAGTCGATAATTCTTCTGCATGGAGAATGGATCCAACTAAAAAATTAGTGGTTCCAGAAATTAATGCAAGCGAATTAACAAAAGAAGATAAAATTATAGCAAACCCTAACTGTTCTACCATACAAATGGTAATGGCTTTGGCGCCGCTACATGCAAAATATAAAATGAAACGTGTTGTTGTTTCAACTTACCAATCGGTTTCTGGTACAGGTGTAAAAGCTGTAAAACAACTAGAAAATGAAATTGCTGGTATTGAAGGCGAAATGGCCTATCCTTACCCAATTGGTAGAAACGCATTACCACATTGTGATGTGTTTTTAGAAAACGGATACACCAAAGAAGAAATGAAATTGGCTCGTGAGCCACAAAAAATATTTAATGATCGTACATTTTCTGTAACGGCTACAGCTGTTCGTATTCCTACTGCTGGTGGGCATTCAGAATCTGTTAACGTTGAGTTTGAAAATGATTTCGATTTAGCTGACGTTCGCAAAATGTTAAGCGAAACATCGGGTATTGTGCTTCAAGATGACCCTTCTACAAACAGTTATCCAATGCCAATTTTTGCACATGATAAAGATGAGGTTTTTGTTGGAAGACTTAGAAGAGATGAAACACAGCCTAACACTTTAAATATGTGGATTGTTGCCGATAACTTACGTAAAGGAGCTGCAACAAACACTGTGCAAATTGCTGAATATTTAGTAGCAAATAACTTAGTATAAGTTACACTTTTTTAAATATTTAAGCTCCTGTAAATTTTACAGGAGCTTTTTTTTGTGTTAATCTTGGTTTATAAACTCAATGTTATCGGGTGTTGATGCTTTGTTTAAAATAGTTTGAAAAACATATTCGCAAACTAGCTTTTCGCCTTCTAAATTTATAAGCTCCAAAGTGTCTTCGGGTGTGTGGTATTGCGGATGTCCGCCAGTATGTACACCTAAAACCGATATGTTTTTTTTGTAGAATGAAACATGGTCGGAGCCACCAACAGATCCTGCGTGAACTATAGGGTTTAAACCTAGAGACTTTCCGAGGTTCTTCATAAAATCTACGCCATTAGTAAATGTGCCTGCACCACCTGCATACACATGTTTTTTATCGTTTAAGCGGCCAACCATATCCATGTTAATCATTAATTTTATTTGAGAAAGCGGAATTAACGGGTTTTCTACAAAGTATTTACTGCCTAATAAACCTTGTTCTTCGGCTCCAAAAGCAATAAATAGCACACTTCTTTTTAATTGATCTTGTTTTGAAATTAACTTTTCTGCAATTTCTAATAGAGCGGCTGTTCCGCTAGCATTATCATCAGCACCATGATATACCACGCCTCTTTTATCCGATTTGGAAGATGGTCCGCCAAGTCCTAAATGATCGTAATGTGCTCCTAAAACAATGTATTCGTTTTTTAATTTCGGATCGTTTCCTTCAATAAAACCAATAACATTACAAGTGCTTACTTCTGGTTTTTCGTCTATACCTTTATCGACTCGTAATATGGCTGTAAAATGTTGCTCGTAATTTTTGCTTAACGGTTTTAAGCCTATAGTTTTAAATTCTTTTTTAATATATTTTACAACGCGTTTAGCGCCTTTTTCTCCTGGAAACCTTCCGCCGTTTTTATCTAATATTAAAAATTCAATATGATCTTTTATTTCATTTTCGGTTATTTCAGCTTGAGAAAACATACTGAAATATGATGCGATGGATAATACGAGTAGTGCTGTTTTTTTCATTATTAGGGTTTTGAGTAACATTGTCAAATATATAATTATACGGCATTTTAATTCCGTTATTATTGAATAAATCTAGAACTTTAGCTTATGTTTTTTGTTTATTTTTGAATGATTAATTTAATGAATCATGAAAAAAATAGCGTTAACGTTTTTCTCATTAAGCTTGCTCGTTGCTTGTGGAAATGATAAAACAGAAAAAAAAGATATTGTTGTGAGTTACCCAAAAACAAAAACTGTAGATACTATTGATACTTATTTTGGTGTTGAAGTAAAAGATCCATACCGTTGGTTAGAAGATGATAGAAGTGCAGAAACCGAAGCGTGGGTAAAAGCCGAAAACGTAGCTACAAATACCTATTTAGATCAAATACCTTTTAGAGAGGCGTTAAAAAATCGTTTGTCTAAATTATGGAATTACGAGAAAGTAAGCGCTCCGTTTAATGAGGGCGATTACACGTATTTTTATAAAAATGATGGTTTACAAAACCAAAGTGTGCTTTATCGTTTTAAAAAAGGGGGCGATTCTAAAACGGCAACCGTATTTTTAGACCCAAATACGTTTAAGGAAGACGGAACGGTATCTTTAGGTGCAATAAGTTTTTCTAAAAACGGAAAAATTTTGGCTTATACTATTTCTGAAGGCGGCAGCGATTGGCGAAAAATTCTAATCATGGATGTTGAGTCTAAAGAGATTATTGAAGATGCGTTAATCGATGTGAAATTCACGCAGCTATCATGGTACAAAAACGAAGGTTTTTACTATTCTAGTTACGATAAACCAAATGGAAGTGAGCTTTCGGCTAAAACAGATCAGCATAAAGTGTACTATCATAAATTAGGAACAGTACAAAGCACAGACGAATTAATCTATGGAGGAACACCCGAAGAAAAACACCGTTATATCTACGCCAACGTTTCCGAAGATAATAAATACTTGTTTATATCTCCTCGTGTTTCAACCTCCGGAAACAAGCTTTTAATAAAAGATTTATCTGTGCCAAATAGTGAGTTTGTTTCCATTTTAGATCACACAGATAGCGATACAGGTGTTTTAGAAAACGAGGGAAGTAAACTTTATTTGGTAACCAATTTAAATGCGCCTAACAAAAAAATAGTAACGGTAGATGCTGCAAATCCAAAACCAGAACATTGGGTAGATTTTATTCCAGAAACCGAGCATGTGTTGTCTATTTCCAAAGGTGGTGGTTACTTTTATGCAACTTATATGGTCGATGCGATTTCTAAAGTAAAACAATACGATTATAGCGGTAAATTTATTAGAGATATAGAATTACCAGGTTTAGGAACAGCAAGTGGTTTTGGTGGTAAAAAAGAAGAAAAAACGAATTACTTTTCGTTTACAAATTATAACACACCGGTTACAACTTATGCTTTAAATGCCGATTCTGGCGTTGTGGAAGTGTATAGAAAATCTGCTATTACTTTTAATAGTGATGATTTTGAAAGTCATCAAGTATTTTACACATCTAAAGATGGAACAAAAATACCAATGATAATAACACATAAAAAAGGGCTAGAATTAAACGGCGAAAACCCAACTATTTTATATGGTTATGGTGGATTTAATGTAAGCTTAACACCGTCGTTTAGCACGCCTAATGCAGTTTGGATGGAGCAAGGTGGTATTTATGCCGTAGCTAACCTTCGTGGCGGTGGTGAGTATGGAAAGGCTTGGCACGATGCCGGAACACAGCAAAAGAAACAAAATGTATTTGATGATTTTATCGCTGCAGCGGAATATTTAAAGGCACAAAATTACACGAGCACAAAGTATTTAGCAATTCGAGGCGGATCTAACGGTGGTTTATTGGTTGGTGCAACCATGGCGCAGCGTCCAGATTTAGCACAGGTAGCTTTACCTGCTGTTGGTGTTTTAGATATGTTACGCTACCATACGTTTACTGCAGGAGCTGGTTGGGCTTACGATTATGGAACAGCTGAAGATAATAAAGCGATGTTTGAATACTTAAAAGGATATTCACCAGTTCATAATGTGAAACCTGGAGTAGAATATCCAGCAACTTTAGTAACTACCGGAGATCATGACGATCGCGTTGTGCCTGCGCATAGTTTTAAATTTGCAGCCGAATTACAAAGTAAGCAAACAGGGAGCAACCCAACTTTAATACGTATTGAAACCGATGCTGGCCATGGTGCAGGAACGCCAATAAGTAAAACTATTGAGCAATATGCCGATATTTATGGGTTTACCCTTTTTAATATGGGTTTTAATAAATTGCCTGTTGCAATTGAAGAATAAAGAAGTTTTAAATTTAGGTCTGGCAGGATTTAAAACTTGCTAGGCCTAAAAAATGTAACTACCACCAAACTAGAAAACACTTGTTTAATATACCGTTTGGTTGTTTTAACCAGAAAATTGGTGAAAATTGACGTTCTAAAATAGTATTAGAAATGGTGGTGAAATCTAGATGATTAAGCCAATCGACTTGGGTGTGTGGCGCTATAATCCAATCTATTTTCTTCGGAATATAAAATTTACATTCTGAAAACTGAGCGAGCTGTTCTTTTTTGATGTAAAAACCTGAAATACAGTCTTGATTTAAGGTTTTTAAAATAATTTTTTCACCTAAAGGAATAAATAAGTGCGCTTTAAAGTAAACTTGTTGATCAATTTCTGAAGCTTTTAAACCTAGGTTTTCTAAGTAAGGTTCGCAACTTTTAGAATAAAGTAAAGGTAATTGCTTTTCATTAAGTTTCTTTAGTTTTTCTATTAACGCATCTTTTCTGTTGGGGCCAATAAAACGATCAATTTCCGAAGCGCCTTCCGAGGCATCGTAAACATAAAACTTGTAAATAACTTCAAGATGAATTGGTTTCTCTTCCTTCAGTAATAAACAATCAATTTCGCCTAAAGTGATTTTGTTCTCTTGAATTTGAAGATTTTCTGAGAGTATTTTAATGGCTGGATTTTGGCTTAATTCGAAAGAAACTAAACGTTCTATATATTTTCCGACTCTAAGTTTGTCGTCAATATCTAAATCTATTTTATCAAATTTAGAGGATGTTTCAAATTGAGTCATGTTGAAAACCACATCCTTTTTCCATAAACTAGGTGTTTTCAGGAAGCCGTCGTATCTATTTTGTACGTCTTTGGTGTGTTTTGTCACAAACTCAAAATATTATAGACTTGCTGAAATGTTTAGCATTCAGCAAGTCTTTATGTGATTCTGGTATTTTAGTAACCAACCTTTTCTCTAACTCTGCTCAATACATCGTTAGCAACTAATTGCGCTTTTTTTGCGCCAATGGCTAAGGCGGCATCAATTTCGTCTAGGTTGTTCATATAGTAGCTGTAGCGTTCGCGTTCCGTTGCAAATTTTTCAACTATCAATTCAAATAAAGCTTGTTTTGCGTGTCCGTAACCATAATTACCGTTTTCGTAATTAGCTTTCATGGTTTCAATTTGAGCTTCTGTTGCTAGCAAACTGTATATAGCAAAGCAGTTACAAGTACTCCAGTCTTTAGGGTCTTCAAGCGCTGTACTATCGGTTTCGATAGACATTATTTGCTTGCGTAATTTTTTATCGGTTAAAAATAGATTGATAGTGTTATTAGCACTCTTACTCATTTTACCACCGTTGGTACCAGGAATAAGTTTAGTGTTTTCTTGTATTTTTCCTTCTGGTAACACAAAAGTTTCACCCATTTTAGCATGAAAACGCGATGCAACATCACGCGTCATTTCTATATGTTGTAATTGGTCTTTTCCAACCGGAATAATGTTAGCGTCGTACAATAAAATGTCGGCAGCCATAAGCATTGGGTAAGTAAAAAGCCCAGCATTAACATCGTCTAAACGGTCTGCCTTATCTTTAAAACTGTGAGCTAAAGTTAAGCGTTGGTATGGAAAAAAACAGCTTAAATACCAAGACAACTCCGTAGTTTGCGGGATATCACTTTGGCGGTAAAATACCGTTTTCTCAATATCTAAACCAAAGGCAAGCCAGGTTGCAGCAGTAGAATACGTGTTTTCGCGCAAAGTTTTTGCATCTTTAATTTGTGTTAAAGTGTGCAGGTTTGCGATAAACAAAAACGAATTGTTTTCAGGGTTTTCAGCCATTTCAATTGCTGGAATAATAGCTCCTAAAATGTTTCCTAAATGTGGTGTTCCTGTGCTTTGTATGCCTGTAAGTATTCTTGCCATGTGTGCGTTCCCTAAATTTGGGAATCTTGTTAAAATTAAACTCAATTTTTGATATGCTAGCAAAGGTAATTTTTTTAATAGAATTGCTCAATACAATTATGTATTTTTGAGACGATGAAAGTTTTTAAATACATTTTTTGGGTATTGTATCGCGTTTGGTTTTATATACTAGTAGGGTTACCTATAATTGTCTTATTTCCAATTCTATTAGTGTCTATCGCTAAAGAGGCTTGGTATCCACTGTTTTTTAGAATAGCTCGGGTTTGGGCTAAAATAATTTTGGTTGGTATGGGCTTTGCTTATAAAATAGACCGTGAGGAAACTCCAGATCGTTCTAAAAGCTACATGTTTGTTGCTAACCATACTTCAATGGTTGATATTATGCTAATGCTAGTTTCGGTTAAAAATCCGTTTGTTTTTGTTGGGAAAGCAGAGTTATCTAAAATTCCGTTATTTGGTTTTTTCTATAAACGCACCTGTATTTTGGTAGATAGAAGTTCTGCTAAAAGTAGACAAGCGGTGTTTTTAAGAGCGCAACGCCGATTAAAAACAGGCGTGAGTATTTGTATTTTTCCAGAAGGCGGTGTGCCGGAAGAGCATATTGATTTAGATGCCTTTAAAGATGGCGCTTTCAGGTTGGCAATAAACCATCAGATACCAGTTGTGCCAATAACTTTTGCTGATAATAAAAAACGATTTTCGTATACTTTTTTTAGCGGAGGTCCGGGAAGAATGCGTGTTAAGATGCATAAATTTATTTCAACCGAAGGTTTAACTATTAAAGAAACCCGAGAATTGAATGATGCGTCTCGCGAAATTATATTCAACCAACTACAAGCGTTTAAGAAATAAAAAAACGACCCTAAGTAGAGTCGTTTTTATTTAGTATTGATTTCCGAGCTTAAAGGAAATCAATAACTAGATTTAACCAAAAACCTAAAATTTAATAGCGAGTCCGGTGTATACGCCAACAAAAAATGGCTGAAAATCACCAGATGTATTATTGAATGTATTTATTTGATATTTAAGCATAGGCTCTAAATTCAAATCAATTTTTTTAGTGACTTGGTAGTTTAAACCTAAACCAAAGTTAGCACTGTAACTTACTTTGTTTATATTGTTTGCTTCGCCTAAAAAAGTACGGCCACCATCTTGAGCTTCTGAAAATACTTCGTTGTTATTTAAAAATAAAGAACTAAAACCACCTATAACATTAACGCCAAATTTATTGCTTAAAACAGCATATTGTAATTCTAGTGGCACTTCTATATAGCCTAAACTTTGATTAATAGATGTGTTTGAAGTTTTTAATAAACTATTTGTGTTTTTAGAACTTAAATTATCTGCGCTAATTAGCGATAATTGCTCGGTTGGAGCATTGCTAATGCTATTATTAGTATTGCTGTTGTTGCTTACATTTTGTAAAGTGCTAGTCGCAGAGCTTACACCAATAGATTGGTAGCTTACTACATTGTTTGTATTGTAACCAAGGTTTACACGGTTAATTCCCGAACGAACACGTAATCTTTTATTTACTGCATAACTAGCCGTAACACCATAACTCATGTTTACTTCGCCTGTTTTAGAGTTGCTGTTAAATTGAGGGTCTATAGATGAGCCTTTTCCGGTGGTATTGAAATAAACAGGAGCAGCGTTGGCAGCTAAGCTCCAACGGTCTGTTGGGGTGTCTGTATCAATTAGGTCCTCTGTTTTATCTAGAGCGTCTTCAATACTTAGGCTGGTATCTTTTGTATCATTAGAGGCAATAGCTTCGCTAGTTTCTACTGTTTTAATTTTCTCTGCTTTAGTCTTTTCTAGATTTGTGTTCTCTGTATTTGTTTTAGCAATAATTTTTTCTTCGGAAATTGAAATATTATTGTTTTTGGTTTCCGCGGAAGCGTTACTTTCTTTTGAGTTTTGTTGAGCTACAGTATTATAGTTCTTTTCATAAAACACATTTTCTTTTTTGTTTTTTACTGAAGAAGATGGCTTGCTTTTATTTGATTTTTTCGCTGATTGGGCAGAATTACTATTGGTTTGATTTGTATGGTCGGCGCTTGCAATTGTTGTTGCTGTTGCAGAGTTTTGATTATTACTGTTCGTGTTTTGATTGTTGTTTTTATTACTAATAGTGTGTTTCTCCGAATTGGTATTTACACTGTTTTCTTGAGTATTTTGTTCTGAAATGGCTGAATTTATAGTTGTTTCTGAATGAATTGCATCAGTAATAGATGCGTTTTCAATCTCGGAGGCTTGTTTTGCTTCTGTATTAACAACTTCATGTGTTTGGTTGCCTTCAGTTTCGTTGTAAAACGTATTAATACCTAGCGTTAGAAAAACTAACAAAAGTGCAGCAACACCTGCGTAACGCCACCAAATTGGTATTACTCGTCGTTTTTTCTTGTCTTGATTAAGCTCGGCTTCTATGTTTTTCCATACAGCATTGCTGGGAGTGGCTTCAAAATCTTTTAAGCCTTCCTGGAAAAGTCTGTCTATGTGTTTTTTATCACGCATTATAATGATTGCAAACTTGTTGCGGATTTATGTGTTTCGATAGTTTGTTTCAAAATTTGTCTAGCTCGGGCTAAATTAGATTTTGAAGTTCCTATTTTAATTTTTAGCATCTCTGCTATTTCTTTATGCGAATAATCGTCTAGTACATACAGGTTAAAAACGAGTCGGTACCTGTCTGGTAATTCTTGTATTATTTGAAGTAGGTAATCTATAGAAAGTTGGTCGTCATCTATATCAACTTCAACATCTTCAATGGCATCTTCGTTAATAATATCAAAAACTTTTTCGTTACGGTAGCGTTGCATTACGGTATTAATGGTAATACGTTTTAGCCAGCCTTCAAAAGAGCCTTTGTTTTTAAATTGATCTATTTTTTTAAATATGGTTAAAAATGCGTCTTGCAGATTATCTTCTGCTTCAGCATAGTTTCTAGAATACTTTAGGCACACAGCGAAAAGTTTACTCGAAAAGAGTTTGTACAGTTCGCCCTGTGCCTTAGTATTGTTAGTTTTACAATTTTCTATGAGTTGATTTAAACTCAAAATTATACACGTGTTAATTAGTTATTTTTACTCTACAACAGGCACTTCAATTGTTAAATATTGGTGTTCGCCATCGGCATCTTCACCTTGCCAAAATTTAAAAATATACGATCCGTTACCGGTTACAATAAAGTTAAAAGTGTTTTCAACCAATTCGTTTTCTAGTGGTTCACAATTGTTATCTTCAAATACATAATTAATTGGGGCAACGGTACGTTCGTTATTGTTTTTAAGATAGTAAAATTCTCTAAAAGAGTGACAATTAGATGGTCTTAGGTACGAAACCGTAATCGGGTAGGTTTCACCAAGAGTAAATTCATCTGGAATATCGACACTTTCTACAGGTAAAATCTCAAAACTATAATCTAAGCCGTCATCATCAACACTACACGAAGCTAAAATTAGAGTTAAACAAATTACAAGCAATTTTTTCATTTCAATACTTTTTTTAGTTAAAATATGCGTTTTGTTTTATAGATGCTATTTTTGCTAAATGGTTGCGTAGATAATTGATTTTAGTTTAGTAAGCCTAACGTTTAGAGCAAAAAAAATCCCGAAAGTATCGGGATTTTATATATTTAAAAGAAAACAATGTTTAGTTAAGGTTTTCTTTAATAGCTGCTTTTATTTTTTGTTCTAATTCATCAAAAAGTTCTGGGTTGTCTTTAATGATTGCTTTTACAGCATCACGACCTTGCCCAAGTTTAGTATCTTCGTAACTAAACCAAGAACCACTTTTCTTTACAATTTCGTACTCTACAGCAACATCAAGAATTTCACCAACCTTACTTACACCTTCTCCGTACATAATATCGAATTCGGCCATTTTAAATGGTGGAGCTACTTTGTTTTTTACAACTTTTACTCTGGTTTTGTTACCTAAAACATCACCATTACTGTTTTTAATTTGGGTAGAACGACGAATATCTAAACGTACAGATGCGTAGAATTTTAATGCGTTACCACCAGTTGTTGTTTCTGGGTTACCGAACATAACACCAATTTTTTCACGTAATTGGTTAATAAATATTACAGTACAGTTTGTTTTGCTAATAGACCCTGTAAGTTTACGTAAAGCCTGAGACATTAAACGTGCGTGTAAGCCCATTTTAGAATCTCCCATTTCGCCTTCAATTTCACTTTTTGGCGTTAATGCAGCAACTGAATCGATAACAACAATATCGATAGCGCCAGAACGAATTAAATTATCGGCAATTTCTAAAGCTTGCTCACCATTATCTGGTTGAGAAATAATTAGGTTATCTATATCTACACCAAGGTTTGCAGCGTAAAAACGATCGAAAGCATGCTCTGCATCAATAAAAGCTGCAATTCCACCAGCTTTTTGAGCTTCGGCAATAGCGTGTAAAGTTAATGTGGTTTTACCCGATGATTCTGGTCCGTATATTTCAATAACACGTCCACGTGGATATCCACCAACGCCTAATGCGATATCTAAACCTAAAGAACCTGAAGGAATAGCTTCAACATCTTGAATAGCGGCATCGCTCATTTTCATTACCGTACCTTTTCCGTAGGCTTTATCTAGTTTATCTAAAGTAAGTTTTAGGGCTTTTAATTTCGCTTCTTTTTCGCTGCTCATTATATATTTTTTTTCTGAAGATTTGTCTGCTAAAATACTACATCTTTTGGGAGAACACAATAATAGTTTTCAACATAATTTTGATTGTAATAGGGTTGATTTATTGGTTTTTGGAAGAAAATGAAACTATTTACGCAACCTTTTAGTTTGTTTTGCATCTATTAAATGAAAAAGGGAAAATTGTTTGCTGTGAAATTTAACAAATGAGCACTTGATAACGACTAGCTCAAACTATTTTAATAGCACTTAGATATTTATTATTTAGGTGCTTTTTTTATGCGGTTTATTGGTTGTAGGAAAATTTGATGTTGTAAGTGAGTTAGGGGTTTTAAAAAAAGCATATATTTATAAAGTTAAATAAGTATATGGATGGGATTTATATAGAAAAAGTAAGCTTATCCCTCCTTTTTAATTTATTATAGACGAATTATTAATCCATATAATTAAGTTGCCAGTAATATGAGAAAACCGAAATCAAATGAAAATATTGAACTATAAGACAATCTTTCTGATTTTTGTTTCATCAATTGCTTTTTCCCAAAATGCCGAAAAAAAGATGAGTGATAAAGTACCAAATAGTGTTGAAATTGTTGACAGCCATTTAGACCATTTTTTTGATGAAGATGCAGATATTGTTGTATTTGACGAAATAGAATCTGAAATTATTCACAGGGACATTTTTTTTATCAAAGCTACAGAAGATAGACCTTATCACATTTTATTGAGTTGTGGAATGAGTGCTTTACCAATGAAAGTTCCTGAAGACATAGAATCATCCGAATTTGCTGAAGTAATGATATTATTACCAAAAGAATGGAATTTAAACTATGAGTCTTTTAGCGACGAACGTAATTATTGGCCAATTAGAATAATGAAGGAATTAATGATGTTACCACATCCAAATAAAACTTGGTTAGGTTTTGGACATACTTTTGGACACGAAGATGATGACGAGCTTGCAGAGGGAATTGGATTTAATTCAGTAATGTTAGCTAGTTCAATGGAATTATCAGCTGACTTTACTGAAATCGAGCTTGAAAACGATAAAGCAATTGACATTTATACTTTAATTCCTCTTTACAAAGAAGAACTTGAATTTAAAAAGCAAAATAGTGCTAGTGATTTACTTGAGAGATTTGACAAATACGGAATAGAGGAAATTGTAAAAGTTGGAAGAAAAAATGTTTGTGAAAAATAAAATACTACTGGCAACACAGTATATAATTTATTGCTGGCTTCTTGCCTACTTGCGAAAGTCCTCGCTGACTTCCTTGGTCGGTAATTATTTACTAAATTATTTGCTTGAAACACGCAACAAACCATATACAACAACGTTGCCAAACATATGAAAATCGAGACTCATAATATATTTCATCTATTAATTTTTGCTTTATTCTATAACTTGACTATTGCGCAAAACGATATTTATTTTTTAATAAATAAAAATGATTCTCTAATAAAACTGCAAATTTCAAATGAACCAAAAACTTATGCTGGTTATAGAATATTGTATGATGAGAGAGTTAAAACAAGAAGAAATAATACGCCGATTCAAAAAACATCAAATGGAGAAGTTAAAGTTTGGGTAGAAGATTCTAAATATGACTACTTTGTATATGATAATCCTTTTGTTTCTTTCAGTTTCATAAAAGAATATGATAAATTAGTTAACAAAGAAGAACTTAATAAGTTAAAAATAATTACTGACCGAAAGGATTTTTTGAAAATTGGAGAAAAAGGAGGGTTTGACGAATTAGGAAATAATTATTTTTTTCTTGAAAAACGAGAAAAAAACAAGTATTTAATTAGAAAAGTTTATACAGTTATATATGAATAAGTTGCTATTATGAATAAAAATACGTTTGGCAACAAAGTACTGTGCTAAAAAATAGGTGAAACTCACTAAATTACTCCAACAGTTATTATCGTAAATCAGCCTTGACTTGTAATAGCAATCGCTGGTTTTTCATTCTTTTTTCAGTAAAGGCTTTTCTTTTTTGGATAGGTAACGTTTATGGTGAGTTAATTTGTTTATAACTATCAAACCTCGGCAAACACTCGCGCTAGGGATTGAACGGTATGTTTGAAATCCTTTTTGTTTTTCCTTTAAAAACAAAAAGATTGAGTAGTGAAAGCCCGACCCTTTTCGGGTAGCGCTCAAAATGTTTTTATTCTAAGTGTGAGTTCTTTTGAAAATATTATCTTTGTTGCTTAACAATATTTCTTAACCTTAAAAACTTAGTATAGCATGCAACTGTACAACAAATTAAGCGCCGAAGAAAGAGCTGAATTAATTGACAACGCAGGAAAAAGTCGATTAACACTTTCTTTTTATCAGTATGCCAAAATTGGCAATCCACAAATTTTTAGAGATCATTTGTTTTTAACTTGGGACCCGATGGAGGTTTTAGGTAGAATTTACGTGGCCCACGAGGGTATTAACGGACAATTATCTTTGCCAGCCGATCGATTTAACGAATTTAAAGCGCATTTAGATACCATAGATTTTTTAAAAGATATTCGATTAAATGTTGCTGTAGAGCAGGATAATAAATCGTTTTTGAAGTTGAAAGTAAAAGTGCGTAACAAAATTGTTGCCGATGGTTTAAACGATGATACCTTTGATGTGCGTAACAAAGGTGTGCATGTAGATGCTGGGAAATTTAATGAATTAATTGAAGATGAAAACACCGTTTTGGTGGATATGCGAAACCATTATGAGAGTGAAATTGGGCATTTTAAAAATGCTGTAACTCCAGATGTGGATACGTTTAGAGAGTCTTTAGATATTATTGAAGACGATTTAAAAGCGCATAAAGAAGATAAAAATTTAGTGATGTATTGCACTGGTGGAATTCGTTGTGAAAAGGCGAGTGCGTATTTTAAACATAAAGGGTTTAAAAATGTTTTTCAGTTGGAAGGT
Source organism: Algibacter lectus (assembly GCF_004368925.1). NCBI lineage: Bacteria > Pseudomonadati > Bacteroidota > Flavobacteriia > Flavobacteriales > Flavobacteriaceae > Algibacter > Algibacter lectus. Next base: position 477,249 of record NZ_SORL01000008.1, on the reverse strand, counting down.
GGTATTATTGAATACACGCGCCAAGTGAAGGAACAGCAATTAGAAAATAAGTTTTTAGGTCAGAATTTTGTTTTTGATGAGCGTCGTGCCGAGCGTATTAGTGACGATGTTATTGCAAATTGTCACCAATGTGGAACGCCCTTTGATGTACACACCAACTGTGCTAACGAGGCTTGCCATTTATTATTTATACAGTGCGATAATTGTAAAACAGAAATGGATAATTGCTGCTCTACAAACTGTAAAGAGATACATGCTTTACCTTACGAGGAGCAAAAAGAGCTTCGTAAAGGACAAGGTAATAGTAACGATATTTTTAAGAAGGGCCGTGCCGATCACTTACCTTACAAAAAGGATTTGCGTAATATTTTTGATGTTTTGAAAACACAGAAAGAAGCTTGATTTTTTACTATAAATTAATATTGAAATGCCACGGGGAAACCTTGTGGCATTTTTAGTTTATAATAAGGGTGTAGTTAATGTCTTGGAGCGATAAAAGGCTGATGTCTTTTCGGTTTTCGAGATTAAACAGCGATTGTAATTCTTTTATTTCTTCACGATTAAACATAAGGACTAAATTGGGTTGCATAGATGGTATTGGTATTTTACGCTGCACTTTGGCGCAGGCGTATTTATGCTCCCAATAATCTATTTCTATATTGATTATATAGTCTTTAAATTGTTTAAACTCGCTTTGTTGAAACTCTAGGTATATATTGTTGAATTCTAAATGAAACACATGGCATTCACTACAAAAAGAGAGTTCGCCACTGGGGACTTTAGATAAAACTTTTACACTATCTCTACACATAATTAATAATTTTTAGTAGCAGTCTGTTTTTATTTGATTGTTGTCTTGAAAGGCACTTAACGGTAGGTTTAACTCGGCTGAGGTAATATCGTTAAGGGTTGTTAAAACACCGTTTTGCATGGCAACCGAGCCGCAGATCATGATAACACCACCAGATTTTAAAACCCGAGTTATAATTTCTGTTTTTTCCATAATTAAGTTTTGCACATACTTCTTTTGGCTTTCTTCTCTAGAAAAACTCACGAAGAAACCAGAAAGACTTTTGCTATAAAACGCACGATCTATTAAATCTGAATACATTCTTAATGACTCTTTTGAGCGACCACCCCAAAACAAGTATTTTTTGGCTTGCTTGGTAGTATCGTTAATCATGCCTAAAAAAGGTGCAATGCCGGTTCCGTTGGCAATCATGACTACTTCTTTTGCTTTTTTAGGGAAATGAAAATCGGTATTCGTTTTTATCGTGGCTGTCGTCATGTCGTTAATATTTAGGTGGTTAAAATAATTGGAGCATAAACCAAACTCATGTTTTTTTATACTTAAAAGTATATTGTTGTCTAGCTTAGCAATAGAATACAAGCGCTCTACCGGATCATTCTCTGGGTGAACAGAAAGTAAATCTCCCGATTGAAATGTTACTTTTTTACTTGGTTTTAAATGAAGTAAAAAGGTTTGGTCTTGGTTGAGATTTGTGCGGTTAACTAATTGAAATGTTTTTTGGTTTTTGGTGTTTATTCTATTTTTTGGAGCTTCTAGATTTAGGGTTAAACCGTTATGTTCACTCCATTTTTTTGCCCACAGAGAAAAATCGGAAAACGATTGATTGTTTATTTTATGAAGTGCCGTATTAGGAATAAAGTTTTTATGAAACTGTAGCGTGGCATCTACCACTACGGCGTATTTGCAATAATCTGGATAAGCCATTGACCCAAAGCCAACCACAGAATATTGTAGACTGTTTTTTTGCTGAGTATTGCTAATTAGCTTCTCGAAATTTTTGGAGTTTGTTGGTGCTTCGCCTTCGCCATAAGTCGATGTGAAAATAATAAGCTGTTTGGCTTTTTTGTAAGTTGTGTATTTGTTTAATTCAGTAATAAAAACCGTTTTTCCTGCTGCTAAAAGCGCATTGTAAAAGGCGTTTGAGAGCGCAAATGTGTTTCCGGTTTCTGAGCCGACTAGAATAATGAATTCCGATTGGTCTTTTTTGTGTTTATTTTTTGGCACGGTACTCTTTTTTGTACGTCGAATAGACATAGCGAAACCAGAATAAATAAAGAATAAAATAGCTGCAGAAGTAAATAATAAAACAAGAGACCAAATTATGCTACCTTGCCCAGTATGCAAGACAAAACTTAGGTTTGAAGCTTGTGTTACTAAAGGTTTTTGTTGCGTGCTAATGGCAACTCCTGAGAATTGATTTATAAGTATTTCTTCATCTTTTAATTTTAAGGTGAAATAGTCTTCAATGTCATCAGAAAAAGGGAATTCTAGATGTTCAACATCTTCTAATGGAGTATTTTTAAAAAGCTGAAAGTCTGCAACATTAATTTTTGAGGTTTCAGTAAAAGATTCATCTAAAAATTGATGGGAAATTTTATCGGAAGGTAATAACGAAAACTTTTCTAAAGACAAGTAAACACCAGTAATAGTTACAATAACTATTGGGATAAGCGTGTAACGACCAATAATGATATGATAATATTGATCGAATTCTTCTTTTACAACTTTAGAGAAAAATTTTGATAAACCACCCTGACGCTTTCCTATTAAAATAACGCCTGTTATAGCCATTAAAAGGAGTAAAAACGAGACTATACCAATAATAGCACGGCCTGTCGATTTTAAAAATAAGGACCGGTGTAGATTGGTTGCAAATTTAAAAATAGGCGCTTTTTCAATAAGTTCTCCTATTTTTTTTCCTGTAAAAGGATTTATATAAAAGGTTTCATTGTTTCCTTCTTTTGTTATTACAGAGGCACTTACAAAATCGTTTTTATCAATATCTATATTTATAATTTCTGAGTATTCGCTTTGTAAAACCTGAATAGTTTTAGCTAAAGACAAGGTCTCTGCTTTGTGCACAGCATAAGGTTCTAGCTTATTCGAAATAGGTTCGAATGCTAAAATAATGCCAGTTATAGAGGCTAGTAGAATAAATAGAGAAGAAGATATAGCCAAAATAAAGTGGCTATATCTCCAAATAGAAATGGTCATTTAATGCAATATTTGTTAAATATTAAGGCGTGTTGCCCCGAGAGATTTATTGCGGTATCATACGTACATAGCGTATGTAACCATTTCCCTCATGTTTTAATTTTACGTTTTCTGAAGTTAAAAGAAACTCAACATCTTTGGTGTGGTATTCTTTGTCTTCCACGGCAGTTTCAAAACGGATGCTGTATCCAGCGTCTATTTTATCGTTTTCAATTTCAACTACACTTATAGCACGTTCTCCTCCACCAATAGTAGCGCCTGTAATGGCATCTATAGATGGTCTTGTTTTACCGTAAAAACGCCACCATTCAGAAATATCATGGTACCATTCATCATCATCACCTTGTACGTAAAGTGTTTTTTCATAGTCACCTTCTGGATTAATTAAGGAAATTACAACATAAGCACCTTCTCCAGAATAATTAATCATTTGCACCATACATTTAAAAGCGTTTGGTTTTGGTGTAAATGCTAAAGTTGTTAGTATCGCTAAAGCAAGTATGCTTAGGTATGCGTATGGTTTTATTTTTGTTTTCATTGGGTATTATTTTAAGAAGTTAATATCGATGGCATTTGCTTTTAGTATCTCGTTTTCTTGAGCTAAATCGAAAACAGATTCCTCAAATTCTGTTAGAGCCTTTTTATCGGCACCTTGTTCAATGAGGTATTTTAAAATTGAAGCATCTTTCGCTTTCATGGCTGCAATATGAAGTACTGAAAGGCCATCTTTATTGGTAGTGTTGATGTCGATTTTTATTGGTTCTAAAAACTTTAATAAATCTAAATCTAGTTTCTCTATAGCGATTTGGTATAAGGTGTTATTACCAGCTTGCGTAGCGGTAAAATCTACTTGATTTGCTTTTAATAGTTTTGCCTTTTCGTCAAAACCAGCTTTTTGTCTTTTGCTGTACGTGTTTACTAAATAGTAAGCTAAATTGTTGCCGTCCTTATCTACAATTTTAGCATCGGCCTTGTTAGCTAATAAATAAGATACAACTTCTGGCTTATTACGTTCTACTGCAAGCGTTAGAGCGGATTGTCCTTTTTTGTTCAATAAATTAATATCTTTATTAAGCGGCTCTAAATATTTTACAACCTCTAAACTATTAGATTGCGCCGCTTTTATAAATGGCGTATTTCCGTTTTCATCTTGCTTATTAACATCAACTCCTTTTTTTATGAAGTAATCTAAAATCTTGATGTCTTTAGTGTTTGCAGCAACGTTATGTAATGGGTTTGTACCGTTTTTAGTAGTAACATTGGCTTCAATACCTAAGCTTTCTAGATAGTTGTAAACCTCAATACCGTTAGAATGCCCACGACCACCTTGGCTAGCAAAAATAAAAGCATTTCCACCATTTTTATTGATGGTATTGTATTCAATACCTTTAGCGACAAGCTTTTTCAGCATATCGATATTTCCTGATTTTGCCGTGTAATTAAACACACCATTTCCGTAATTATCTTTACTTTTTAAATCGATGCCTTTAGATTCAAAATAGTTGACAAGTTCAAAATCTGATAATTTAGGAACTAGAAGTAAAAGTGCGTTAGCACCATCTTTACTTGTTTCAGTAAGTACGTTAGCTCCGTGAGCTATAAGCGCATCATATATTTTGGTGTTTGTTTGTCCCGCAGCAGCTGCAAAAATTAATGGAGAACTTCCTTTATCATCAATAATATCAGTTTTCGCACCATTTTTTAAAAGGTAATTTACGAGCTCTAAATTTCCGGAGTAAGCTGCCCAAAACAAGTATGTTCTGCCATCGTGCGTGAGTTTGTTAACACCATTTTCTTCAAAACTTAATAAGTATTTTGTGATGTTAAAATCGGCTTTAGCAAAGATAGAACTTGTTACAGCATCAAAACCAAAAGCGGTTAATTCCGAAGGACTATTACCTTCCTTAATGGTTTGTTTTACTTTTTCTAAACTGGGTTTGTTTACCCAGAATTTTTTGTCGCGTAATGAGTTTGTGTCCTGCGCAAAGACATTGAAAGTACACGCTAAGATTAATGCAATTTTTATTAATTGTTTCATATTTATTATTTTACAAAAGATTCTATTACTGGATTAATTTTTTCTGAAGTGCTGTAGTTTTCGTCATCAAACAAAAACTTGTAAAGTGGCTTGTTGTCTACTTTTTCCTCTAAACTTAGGTTGGTGTTTCTGTTATAAACGGCGTCCCATTTGTTACGAACAAGTGCCCATTTATCTTGATTTTCTGTCCACCAATCGGCAGCAGCTTTACATTTGCTATCGGCTACTTTCACGTAAGTGTTATACCCTTTTTCTTTAGCTAAAATCACATCAGCTTTGCCTGCTTCACGAATTACTTTACTGTTATCTTGATCGTGTACCCAACCAGTGCGTGTAATTTCGTGACGGTTGCCACGTGTGGTTACATTGTAATCGCTACGTTTTGTGTATTCTCGTCTTGGTAGTGGCGCATCGGTAGTATTTTCCCAGTAATTTTTACCGTCTACATGCACCCAAGTTCCTGAACCTTCGTAACGCGGACTGTCATCTACCTGATATACTTTTTGCGTCCATTGCCCTTTTACTTCAGCTTTTGGTTTTGTTATAAAATTCCAAGTATTATCGCCATTAAACATGTAGAACTCTGTGTTTTCAAAAAGCCAATCTTGTCTCCAATGCTTTACAATGTATGGGTTGTTTGCCGGCCCAACTTGTAATAAATGCTGAATAGAAATTTTGTTTTTATCATCTTCAACAAGTTGCGCCCACTCTAAACCCTTATCAACTTTGGTTTGCGATGGTTTGTATAGCGAGTCTTCGCTGTAGTTAAAAGTCTCGGCAAAATTAAAGGTAACTTCAAAACAACCGCACATGTTTTTAATGGCAGCGGCATCTTGTTTTTTCTTGTTTTGGGCCTTTACTGTTGTTGTAGTTGTAAAGCATATTAAAATTAATAGCGCTAATGGTTTCATTTTTAAGCTGTTTTTTTCTTGGGTTAGTGATTGATGTAAAATAAATTAAAATTTATTGTTCTTATTTAGACTGAATTAAAATAACGTTTATATTTGCAGCAAATTTATATAGAATGAATCTAAATAAAAACATTATTTTAATCTTTTTTTTAATTACTTTTTCTAGCATCGCATTTTCTCAAGCAGAACAAGAAGCAGATATAGAAGTAAATAATTTAGAGGAATTTGTAATTACTGGACAATACAATCCGCAGTCTATCCGAAAATCGGTTAACAGTGTTATCGTTATAAATCGCGAACAAATTGAAAATCAGGCTGCGAATAATTTGGCCGATTTACTAAATTACAACCTAAACTTAACCGTTATTCCTAATGCGCAAAGCGGAAAATCTACCATTTCGTTTTTTGGTTTAGATGCGCAGTATTTCAATGTTTTGATTGATAATATTCCGTTAGTAAGCGATAATGGTTTGGGAAATAATATCGATTTAACTCAAATAAATCTCGATGATATTGCCCGTATTGAAATTGTTGAAGGCGCCATGGGTGTGGAGTACGGAGCCAATGCTGTTTCGGGTGTTATTAACATTATCACAAAAACATCCATAGATAATGCATGGCGTATTCAGGCCATTTTACAAGAAGAAACAGTAAGCGATGAGTATGCTTGGTTTGATGAAGGCAGGCATATTCAAGGTTTAAATATTTCGCATAATATTAATGAAAATTGGTTTGGCCGTGTTGGTGTAAACCGAAATCAGTTTGCGGGATTTTATAATGCACAATTAGGTGAAAACCATTATCAAAATGATGGTTTACGCGGGTATGATTGGTTACCTAAAACACAAATAAACTCTAATGTGTTTTTAAATTATAAGAAGAAATCCTTCAGCTTATCTTATAAATCGGAGTATTTTAATGAAGTAATTAATTATTACGATGCCGCTGTTCGTGCCAATATTGATACAGAAACACAAACTAGTAATCCGTCGGCAACCGATAAAATTTTCACCACGAATAGATTTTTAAATAATTTAAACCTTAACGGACATTTTACATCCGGAGCAAATTATGGACTGTCGCTTTCTTACCAACAGCAAGCACGCGATTTAAACGAGTTTAATTATTACATACTTACCCAAGACAGAACAAACGAAAGCGATGAAACCTATCAGTCTAGTCATGTGTTTTTTGCAAAAGGATTGGTTAGTAATTTGGTGAAAAGTGATGTATTTAACTTTCAACTGGGGTTTGAAAGCCGCTTAATGAAGGGCTTTGATACCGAAGCTTCGGGAGATGTTACTCAGTTAGATAAGGAACAAAAGCAAAATAATACCGCTGTTTTTGGGTCTTCGGAATTTAGCTTAAGTGAAAAATTCTCAATTCGATCAGGAATTCGATATGAGTACAATTCGCTATTTCATTCCAAATTAATAAGTTCTTTTAGCACGCGCTATTTAATGAAACATGGTTTTGAATTGCGGGGGAATATTGGCACATCGTACCGTACGCCAAGCTTTAGTGAGTTGTATTACTATTTTGTAGATTCTAATCACGATGTACAAGGCAATGAAAATTTAAATCCTGAAAATGGGGTTTCGGCAGCTATAAACCTTAAAAAACGAAGTTGGATAAATGATGTTTCGCTTATAAATACATTTAAAATTACCTATCTCGATGTTAACGATAAAATAGATTTAGCCGTTGTAAATACTTCGCCTTTGCAGTATCAGTATATCAATATTGATGCTTATAAATTATGGGGAATAACTTCGGAAAATAAAATAAAAACCAATAATTGGTCTTTCAATTTAGGCGCTACGCTTCAGGGGGTTTCCCGAATTGCAAATAATGAAGTGAATTCCAATAATGATTTTCTGTATTCGTATCAAATAAATACAAGCGCGAATTACTTCATTAAACAATGGAATACAGGTGTAACGCTGCTTTTAAAACACAACGGCGAACAGAAAGACTATGTGGGTTCGGGAACCGATGACGATGGAAATTCCGTATTCGAAAAAGCAACAACCAATGCTTACTCGTGGTTAGATGCATCTATTAAAAAGTCTTTTTTCAATAATAAAATTCAAGCTACTCTAGGAGGTCGAAACTTGCTCGATGTAACCGATGTAAGAGTTAGCGGTTCTTCTAGTGGCGCTGTTCATGCTGGTACTAACAGTTCGTTATTACTGGGTTATGGACGATCTTATTATTTAAAACTTTTATACAATCTTAATTTTTAACCAATAAATACTTTTAATATGAATAACAAATTTTCAACTTTAATTTTATGCATTTCTGCACTTGTTTTTTCGAGTTGTAGTAGTGACGATACACCTAGCGAACCCATAAAAATAGTAATTGAAGGAGCTGCGGTATCTCCAGAAGTTGGTGGACCAAACGAGCAAAATCAAGTTTATATCGATTTAAGTTCTAATACAACAACAGCTATCCAAAGAGATTCTTGGGATTTAGGTTTCTATTCCGGATCTGAATTTCGAGTTGCTATAAATGGGTCGATTTATATGGCTGTAGCTGAATTAGCCGAAACCGACATTGATGCTGTAAGTTCAACGTCTACCGAAGTACAAGATTTACAACCTTTAGTGGCTGTTGGGACATACCAAGCTGAAAACATTATATATGTAGATTCTCCAGAAGGTGCAATTACAAATACTGCCATTTCAGAAATATCTACTACCGATACAGATAACAAAGTGTATTTAGTAAACTTAGGAAACGCCGTAGGTACAGAAACTTCTGCTACAGGTAGTGTTTCTATTTCCGGAGATTCTAGAGGATGGAAAAAAATACGTGTTTTAAAAAGTGGAGACGATTATGTTTTACAATATGCAGATTTAGATGCCGCAACTCATGAAGAAGTAACTATTTCTAAAGATTCTAATTACAACTTTACATTCTTTAGTTTTAATACAGAAACAATAGTAAGTGTAGAGCCAGAAAAAACAAATTGGGATTTAAATTTTACCGTTTTTACTAATGAAATAGAAGGTTATGGATCTTATGGGTATTCGGATTTTGTTGTAAATAATGTAAAAGCAAATGCTCAAGTTTATATGGTAGATACAGACGTAGATGCTCTTACTTATGCCGATTTTACTTTAGCAAACGTTAATAGCGCAAATTTTAATAGCGACCAACGCGGTATTGGTAGTAGCTGGAGAAATGGTGGTGGCCCAGGATCTCTACCTTCTTTAAAAGACAATGTGTTTTATGTGGTAAACGATACCGATGGAAACCTATATAAATTACAATTTTTAGCATTAACCAACGCTGATGGCGAGCGCGGTTACCCTGAGTTTGTTTATAGCCTGTTGCAATAGCAACTGTATTAGTACCAGTTATTTTAAGTTAGTCAAAAAAAAGCCACTCGTAAATGAGTGGCTTTTAATGTTAGTTTATGTTTTAACTAGCCATCATGCTCCCGCAAATCCCTAAGCTTACAATACAATAAACGGCGGCTAAAATAAAAAGAATCTTAGCAGCTTTTTTATGTTTTTTAAACACGATAAAGCCAATAATAGCCAGAAAAATTGCTGGCCCAAACATAATGGCTAGAATAAGGTATATTAAACCATCTAAATTTCCTACTTCTAAAAACATCATAATATTTCTTTTCTAAGTTCTTCTAATCTGGCCTTTTTATCATCACGATAAAATAAGTTCATGGTTTCAAAAGGTATAATTTTATTGTCTTTATCCACAATATGCACACAGGATTTTTTTATGGCACGCACATCAAAATTATAAGCATCAATAAATTGCATTATAATAACTCTAAACAAATTATCGTAACCCAAATTTGGCGCATCAATATTAGGTAAACAGCACATAATTGATTTTAAGTTTTCTTCGGCAACTTCAACAGAGTTTCCTGTGCTAAAGAGCTCAATCATTTTACCTTGCAGCTGTGCATCTTGCTCGTAAATAATAGTGTTTTTACTATTATCTAGCAAGTCGTTCGGGTTTATATATCGCGTTAACGGAAAAACTTCTTCACCCAATTTTAAAGCATAACCCATCACCAAAGCATCCGGATTACAAGGTACAGGCAATAAATCGTCAGGATTAAAAATATCGGTTTGTTCCATTATTTTCCGTCTCACTTCCGTTAAAGTCATTCTATCTGTTTCCGGATTAAAATTCTCCAATCGACCAGCAATTTGTGTTGGTTGCAACGTTACACCGCGAATACATTTTTGCTTTAAAGCATACTCTATAATTTTTCCAATTTCATGGTCGTTCAATCCTTTTTGTAACGTAACAACCAATGTGGTCGATAGGTTTACAGCGTTTAAATTAGCAATAGCCTGCGCTCTAATATGGTTTAAATCTGCGCCACGTAATTCCTGCAAAACGCTATTCTCAAAAGAGTCGAACTGTAAATAAATCTCAAAATCGGGTGCATAGGTTTTTAATCGTTCCGCGAAAGCGATATCCTTAGCAATTTTTATACCATTAGTATTCAGCATTAAATGCCTAATTGGTAACGATTTTGCATAATCCATAATCTCCCAAAACTGCGGATGTATAGTCGGTTCACCACCCGAAATTTGCACCACATCAGGCTCTTTTTCATTCCTAACAATAGTGTCTAACATCGCCTTAACCTCGTCTAAAGTACGGTGTCTGCCGTAAGTAGGCGATGATCCTGCATAGCAGGTTGGGCACGTTAAATTACAGCGGTCCGTAACCTCCACAACCGTTAAGCAACTGTGCTGCTCATGGTCTGGGCACAACCCACAATCGTACGGGCAACCATAATCGGTTTTGGTGTTAAAAACATAAGGCGTTTCACTAGGTTTATTGTAATTCCGTATGTTTTTGTAATACTCAATATCGTCGGCAATTAACACTTTAGAATTTCCGTGTTCCTTGCATCGTTTTAGCATGTAAACATTACCGTTTTCGAATACAATTTTAGCGTCCACACGCTTTAAACATTCCGGGCATAAGCTTAAAGTAAAATCGTAATAAGTATATTTTCTAACAGGCATTTTCTTTGTTTTATAATAAATATTTGGGCGTTACCCGAAAAGGGTCGGGCTTTTCTCTGCAAGTCCTCGCACTTCCTTCGTCAGGCTGTGGGCTTTACGTTGCAATCCCTAACGCACTTTTTTGCCAACTTTTAGGCTAAAAATAGTGGTTCTGTAATACAGCAAACAAATTAAACATAATATTTGAATTGAGCTTAAACCAAAAACATAAAACACATTAGGTTTTAAGAATTCAATAAAAAACCTAAAGGCGAAATACAGAATCATAAACCATTTAAAAAGCATTCCGTTTTCTAGAGTTGCAGATGTTTTAAGCTTTTGTAAACCTATAAAAAGTAATATTAAAAACACCAATTCGTAAAGCGATGTTGGGTGTCTTAAAACGCCATCGCCTAAATCCATCCCAAATATCGAAGAGGTTTCATAACCATAGGTAAACTCGTTAATTCCGGAAAGAAAACAACCAATTCGGCCAATAAAAATGCCTAAAATTATAGGAAACACAAACAAATCGCCAGAACGTTGCGTTTCTCCAACTATTTTTTTAGCAAGTTCTACACCAAGTAATCCACCAAATAAACCGCCCATTATGGTTTTGGCGTTTAGCAATTCTACCAGGTTTTCTCTTGAGAATTCCACCAAGGGGTTTTCTAAAAAACCAACCAAGCGGGAGCCAATAAGTGCACCCAAAGCAGCACCAAGAATTATAGATAAGCGGTTGGTGGTAGAAATAGCATCGGTACTATTGCGCCGTAAAAACAGGTAATATCGAAAACCAATAAAGAATGCTAAGTATTCTAAAACTAAGTGAACATTAATAGTGTAGCCGAAAATTTCGGGTGTAAATGGAATTTGCAAAGGGTGATTTTTTTATAAATATAGCCGATTTTTTCATTCTAGGTTTTCATAATTCAGTTTCTAACTGTTTATGTTGGTTCAGTAATTAAACCTTTAGTGCCTTTTTAAGTCTTATTTCTTTAAAGGTTAAAGAGTTAATTCGAGGGAAAAGCCTTATATTAATTTTTTAAAACTAAACTAAGCCACACCAACTAACATGAAAAAAATATTAATCTGTTTTTTCACAGTAATCCTAACAATTTCATCTTTATTTTCTCAAGAAGAAAAAACTATTCCAGATATTGAAAAAATTTATGTTCATACTGATCGAAATACATATGTAGCTGGAGAATCTCTTTGGTATAAGGCATATATGGTTTACGCTTACAATAATGTTTTATACAACCATAGCAATATTTTGTATGTAGAATTAATTTCGTCCGATTCTAAAATAATGCTTCGAAACACCACCAAATTGATAGGCGGTTTAGGGCATGGCGATTTTAAGTTAACTGATGCTGCAGGAGTAAAACCTGGTAAATATCAAATACGAGCGTATACCAATTGGACTCGTAATTTTGGAAAAGATTTTGTTTTCAAAAAAGATATAGAAGTTCTAGATGTTTTTAATGAGGTTACAGAAACGAGTAGTGAGCCAACAGCTGCAAATTCAGAAACAAATAATATCGATTCTACAGCAAGCGAAAAAGAAACTTTAAAAGTTCAGTTTTTTCCGGAAGGCGGATCGCTTATTCAAGATGTACCAAGTGTTGTCGCTTTTAAAGCGGTAGATGCTTACGGAAACCCTATAAAAGTGCAAGGTAAAGTGTATGATTCTAACAACGAACTTGTAACTTTTTTTATGAGTATTCACGACGGCATGGGCGTGTTTCAATTACAACCCGAGTTGGGTAAAACCTATTATGCTAAAATTACAGCTACCAACCATCCTGATATAGAAGTGCCGCTTCCTGCAGCAGATTCAAAAGGGATTTTGTTAAGTTATAGTGACATCAAGGGTAGAAGTATTATCACCATAAAAACAAACGAAGCTACGCGTTTAGCACATGCCGAGAAGCCAATTATGTTGCGTTATAAATCTAGAGGACTTTTATATTTTGAGGAAAAATTAGAGTTATCGAGCACTAAATTATTATTAGAATTGCCTCAAGCCGAACTTCCGGAAGGCATAAGTCAAATTACGTTATTCGATGGTGATTTAAAACCACAAAGTGAACGTTTGGTTTATGTAGAAAAAAGTAAAAATGTAAAAGTTGGTTTAACTACGGATAAAACATCTTATAAAACACAGGAGAAAGTTACGCTTAATATAACATCTACAGATAATTCTGGCGTGGCAGTTCCTGCAAGTTACTCACTAGCGGTAACCGATTTAAATGGCTCAAAAGATTTAAATAATAACGAAAGTAATATCAGTTCTTATTTTTTAATGGAATCTGATATTAAAGGTAAAGTGCATAACGCGGGTTATTATTTCGATACTAATAATCCTGCTAGACTACAGCATTTAGATGTGTTACTATTAACCCAAGGCTGGCGCGATTTTTTATGGAAACAAGAGCGAAAAGTTGTTGATAATCCAGATTTTAAAGTAGAAAAAGGAATTAATATTTCAGGGCACGTTAAACATCTTTTCTTACCAAAACCAATTGTTGGGAATACCATTTCTTTAACGTTGTTTAATAAAAGTATAGGGAGCTTAAATGAGATTACAGATTCATTAGGTATGTTTAATTTTGATAATTTAGATATTACAGGGAAAGCGCGAATTATATTAACCACTAAAAATAAAAGAGGAAAGAAAAACGGCATGTTTGTTTTAGACTCTATCTTTAAATCTCCAATGTATGTTGGTGCTATGCCTAAAGTTCCTAGCGTTAAATTTTCTCCAGAAATAAAGAGTGTAAAACAAAATATTTATAAAAAATATATTGAGTTTAACGTGATGCCCGAGAATGTTTTAAATGAAATTGAAGTCACCGGAAAAAAACAAGTAGTGGGAGAAGACATTAATATACACAGCAAAATGGCTAATGGATATGTTGTAGACGACAGTACTCCAAAATTTGCAAGTGTTTTTGAATTGTTAGAATACGCCATTCCAACGCTCGAAGTTGGTAATCGCGAAAGCATAAAGTTTACTAGAAACCCAGGAGCCGCATTAATACTAATAGATCAAAACCGCTTACTAGATCCACAACAAGAGGGATCGGATATGATTATTGCAATGTTAACGGATATTCAACCGGAAGATGTTTTAAAAATAGAATATGATAATAGCTCCGTTTCTACAATGATTTATGGAAACCAAGGAGCAAATGGTTCTATTAAGATTTATACAACAAACAATTCGAATTCTAATTTTGGTAACAGTAACCCTAAAGAAGCCTTACAAACCATAAATAAACAGATAAAGGGGTATGATGAAGGTCGTGTGTTTTATTCACCAAATTTGGAGATTATAGCCGATAGTAAAGATAAGAACGCGTCTATCCGTAACACCTTGTATTGGAATCCGTATGTGCATCCAGATAAAACTGGCGTTTTAGAACTTCATTATTACAATACTCAAGTTGAAACCGAAGTAAAATTAAGTTTAGAAGGTATTACGGCAAATGGTATTCCTGTTGTGGTAAAAACAATGTATTCTATTGAAAAATAGGTTGTTTTATGGAGATGATCGATTTTTTAATTATACCATCCGTTTTCTTATTACCTTGATAGCATGAAGTTTATTGCTCTCTTAACCGTTTTTGTTTTTAGTGTAAGCACTGTTTTTGCACAAATTAGTGATGCTATAGAAGAGTTTGCATTGCCAGATGAGTTAAACGAATCTTCGGGGATAATATTTTTCAATAATAAACTACTCACGCATAACGATTCTGGTGGCGAAAACAAGCTTTATGAATTAGATGTTAATTCTGGTTTGGTTACAAGAACAGTTACTGTTTTAAATACTACAAATGTAGATTGGGAAGATCTTACTCAAGACGACTCTTATATTTATATAGGAGATTTTGGAAATTATGCAGGCGATAGAACAGATTTAAAAATTTATAAAATTAGTAAAACGGATTATTTAAACTCCACAAATGTTACAGCAGAAATTATCTCTTTTAATTATGCTGCTCAAACGAGTTTTACTAACAATGAAAATAATACCGAGTGGGATGCTGAGTCTTTAATTTCTTTTAATACAGAAAATTTAATGCTCTTTAGCAGAAACTGGATTAATGGCAATACCAAAGCCTATTTAATTCCAAAAACGGCTGGTAATTATGGGCTTAATCCGTTGCCTTCAACACTTAATAGTGGCGGATTAACCTCAGGTGCTACATACAATAGTGAAAGCAAAAAGTTGTTTTTAATTGGCTACACTCAGTTTTTGCAACCCTTTGTTTGGGAAAGCGAAAACTTTACAGGCATCGATGTTTTTTCGGGAACTAACACGCAAACATCACTATCTACCAATTTTGGTTTCGAGCAAATAGAAGGTATTACGGGTAATGGTAACGGTAAGTATTTTATAACATCAGAGACTTTTAGTAATTCCGGAATTTCCGATTACGGCAAGCTTATTTCCTTTTCAGAAGAAAATACATTATCAATAAATAATGATGTTGTTGAGGAACTTCAATTATTCCCAAACCCAGTAAACACTATTTTATCTATTAAAACAAACAACTTTCAAAAGGTAGAAATATTCAATACTAAAGGTGCTTTACTTCACTCGGGTAATAGTAAAACACTAAATATGCAAGCCTTTAATTCGGGTGTTTATTTTGTGAAAATCACACAAAACAACAACACATCTAGCATCAAAAAGATAATTAAGAAATAAACATTAATTTTACCAAAATTATCAATACACAAATCAATGTTTAAAAAATCTATTGCTGTTCTTTCTTTGTTCTTTATTTTAACTTCTTGTTGGAAAGATAAAAGCCCAGAAGATTTAATTCGATTAAAAGATAAATTCAAATCTCAAGTTGCTACGTTCGAAAGCAAAAAAGAAGTTGCAAACAAAAACGTAAACAAAGGTTTAGAGTCTTTGGGCGCTTTAAAATTAGCTTTAGAAGATGCTAAAAATGAAGATAAAGAATTTGCTAAAGTTTATGGTGATTGGGAAAAGGTTGATAAACGCGTAAAAAACCTGAATAAAGAATACGAAGATTTAAAAATTAAAGCGGCTAATTTATTCACGGCAATGGAAACTCAAACCAATAGTTTAAGTGATCAAAAAAGTAAAAACACATTGTTATCGGCTATTAATAAAGCCAAAACAAAATATAATGGCACACTAGCGAATACCTCTAAAGCCATAGATAAATTAAAACTTCTACATAACGATGCTGTTGAGGTTGTTAAAGCTTTGGAAGTTGCTGCAGCATTAAATTCTTTCGATTCTATTAACGGACAAATGAAAAGTATTGAAGACCGTGTAGACGGCATTATGCAAGAACTAAACGTTGCCGTAGTAGAAAGCAAAAAACTGTACGAAAAGAAAATCACCGAACTAGGCGAGAATTAATTTAGGAAGAAAAACTTTAAAATCTATCCGGTTTTATAAAACCTTATACATTTAAGTAAAAAGCCTTAATTTTGCCCAAAAACAGAACCCATTGGTAAAAATAGATCACATAGAATTGCCCGATTTCCCATTGCTTTTAGCGCCAATGGAAGATGTTAGCGACCCACCATTTCGCGCACTTTGCAAAGAACAAGGGGCCGATGTGGTTTACACCGAGTTTGTATCCAGCGAAGGTTTAATTCGTAACGCTGCAAAAAGCGTTATGAAACTTGATATCTACGAAAAAGAACGCCCCGTAGGCATTCAAATTTTTGGTGCAAACTTAGATAGCATGTTACAAACTATAGATATTGTAGCCGAATCTAAACCCGATATTATCGATATTAATTTTGGTTGCCCAGTAAAAAAAGTGGTAAGTAAAGGCGCAGGAGCAGGCATTCTAAAAGATGTATGTTTAATGGAGCAACTTACCGCCGAAATGGTAAAACGCACCAATATTCCAATAACCGTAAAAACCCGTTTAGGTTGGGATCACGATTCTATTAGAATTGTGGAAGTGGCCGAGCGTTTGCAAGATGTCGGCTGTAAAGCTATTGCTATACACGGCCGTACGAGAGCTCAAATGTATAAGGGTGATGCCGATTGGAAACCCATTGCACAAGTAAAAAATAACCCACGTATGCATATTCCTGTGTTTGGAAACGGCGATGTTACCACACCAGAACGCGCTATGGAAATGCGAGACGATTACGGCTTAGATGGCTGCATGATTGGTCGTGCTACCATCGGGAACCCTTGGTTTTTTAAACAGGTAAAACACTTTTTTAACACCGGCGAACATTTGGCGCCAATAAGTTTAGAAGAGCGCGTAGAGGCGGCTCGTCGTCATTTACAGATGTCTATAGACTGGAAAGGTGAAACGCTTGGGGTTTTTGAAACCCGACGTCATTACACGAATTATTTTAAAAGTATTCCTCACTTTAAGGAGCACCGCATGAAAATGGTAACATCCGATCATTCCGAAGATGTTTTTGCAGCTTTCGATGAGGTTTTGCAAAAATTTGCAGGATATCAGTTCACAGAATAAATCTTAAAAACGTTTCAATTATAAAAATTTGGGCAAATGGCAAGCCACCGCGCTATCCATTACTAGTTTTGGCTCGATGCGCGCCTCGCCAAAAGCTAACCATTACTATCGCTTTTGCAATAACCCGCTAAGGTTTTTTGTAATACCTGTTGTTTTTGGTTTGTTATTATAATAACGACGTTAGGAGAAGTCGCAAAAGAGAATGAAAGCTATACCCGACTATAGCTGCGACATCTCCTGTTGCCGATAATTAAAAATTTTGTACTACTAAACTAAGGCACCATTAGCACCAATAACTTGCCCCGAAATCCATTTAGATTCATCGCTCGCTAAAAACACAACAACGTTAGCAATATCAATAGGTTTTGCTAGTCTGTTAAAGGCATTCATACCACTTAGTTTGTCAATAAATTCTTGAGATTTTCCTTTTAAAAACAACTCGGTTTCTGTAGCTCCAGGAGCGATAGCGTTAACCGAAATACCGCGGCCAATTTCCTTAGAAAAAACACGCGTCATTTGTTCAACAGCTGCTTTGGTAGAAGAGTATATGCCGTAAGTAGGAAACATTAATTTTGCTGTACTCGAAGATATATTAATAATATTTCCGTTATCAGCCAGTTTGCTGTCGGCCTCTTGTAGTGTATTAAAAACACCTTTTACGTTTACATCAAATTGATTATTAAAATCATCTTCGGTGCAATCTTTTAGTAATTTAGAAGTCATAATACCTGCATTGTTTACTAAAACATCAATTTTGCCATAAGCCTCAATAGCTTTATCAAAGAGATTTACAACATCCGTTTTTTGGCTAACATCCGCTTTTACTGAAATAGCTGCACCGCCATTTTTAACAATAGTGTCTACTGTTTCTTGAGCTTCTGCTTCACTATTAGAATGGTTAACAATTACTTTTGCGCCATTTTTAGCTAACTGTATAGCAATTTCTTTTCCTATGCCTTTAGACGATCCGGTTACTAGTATAACTTTGTTTTCTAGATTCATAATGTATATTATTTTAGTGCAATTAGTTTATCTGCTATGTTTTTTAAATTAGATTCCGATAGTTCTGGTAATGCTGCTAATGGATATAATTGAGCTCCCGGACGACTAATAAAAGCGCCTCTCCAATTAGCCCAAAGTGCTCCGGCAATATCCCAGCCATGTGCGGCTACTAGCATGCATTCGTTTGGTTGTACGCCCATTTTTCTTGCGGCCCAATCGTAAGCATCTGCATGTGGTTTAAATTTACCCATATCTTCAATACTTAAGCGTTGTTCAAAATACTCGGTTAATCCTGCGTTTTTAAATTGCGTTTCCACACCTTTATTAGATGAGTTTGTGAAAGATACTAATTTGTAGCCAGCATCTTTTAAACTTTGTAATGCTTGTTTTACTTCTGGGTGTGCAGGAATAGAACGTAACGGTCCTAAAATAGCTTCTTTGGCTTGCGTTTCCGTAATAGAAATGCCATGGTTTGCCGCTACCAT
Source organism: Algibacter lectus (assembly GCF_004368925.1). Taxonomy (NCBI): domain Bacteria; kingdom Pseudomonadati; phylum Bacteroidota; class Flavobacteriia; order Flavobacteriales; family Flavobacteriaceae; genus Algibacter; species Algibacter lectus. The sequence continues at coordinate 458,291 of NZ_SORL01000008.1, read as the reverse complement.
TTGTAATGCTGCAGCTCCAATAATTCCGAAGTCGTTATATTGTCTTCCTACGGTTGTAACTAAAGAATACTGTAACATGGTTGTAAACCAAAGCGGTAATAAATCTGGGCGATTGCCTAATACTTTACCAACACTTTCCTTCATGGCTGTTAAATCGAGTAGTGTTTCGTTTACATCAAAAAATAAAACTTTTGGTCGCTTGCTAGATGTTGTGTTTGCAGTTTCTGTATTTGTTGAGACAAATGCTAAATGCGGTGCTGCTAAACCTACCATGGCCGATTTTTTTAGAAAGTCTCTTCTTTTGTTTGTTTCGTTTTTCATTGCAATTGTTGTTTTATAAAACATACTAATAGGTATGTTTTTAGTGTAAAAAAATATTAATGTTTAATTTGCTGTAGATAAATAGATAAGCCGCTCATGTACTCATCTAAAATAACATCGGTATCATAGAGTTTTCGAATACCACGCACGCCTTCAAAAGCACTTATTAAATATACAGCAACCGATGCGCTCGAGATGTTTTGTTTAATGCTACCTTCTGTTTTACCACGCTCTAATAACAGGATTAAGGCATCACGCCAATTATCTATTATTTGTTTTAATGCCATTTGGTATGCGGTTTCAAAATCGCCAATTTCGTTTATAAAATTGTTTGTTGGGCAACCGTGTTTTTTATCGTGTAGCGAGAAAGATTTTAACCTTTCAGAAAATGTATTTTCTAGTATATTTACAACATTTCCGGGTTGCTGTAAAGGTTCTATCATACCTTTAAAAACGCGCTCTTGTAGTTTTAAGCTTATTACGGCAAGACCCAATTCTTTTTTGTTTTTATAATGATGATAGAACGCCCCTTTTGTTAGTTTGGTGGTTTTCATTATAGTATCTACACTTGTGGTTTTAAATCCGTTTTTATAAAACAGTTTAAACGACTCGTTAAGAATGGTTTGTTTTGTGAATTCCGATTTTTGCTCCTGTAACATATTACAAATGTATATAAAAAATACTAGTAGGTATGTTTTTTAACTTTTTCTGTTAATTTGTATGCTGTGCGGATAAAAATTATTTGTGGGTTTCGCTATTTGTTGGAAGGTAAACCTGCGAGAAGGATTGATGCGGCATCCTTTTTTGAAAGCTTAAAATAGCTTATACTTTAGGCTATGCCGAGTTTGTGTTAAAATAACTGTTGTAGAACGTTAACCAAAAGTGCTTACAAAAAAGATATAGCGGAAAGCCTGTTTGCCATTTTTCTTGGCAACTCGCCAAAATTATTTACACGGTTTTTACCATGTTTTTTGTAATACGTACCGATGCAATTTTTGATGCAATAATGCCTAAAACCGAGATGGTAATAAAAACGATAAATATGTTTTCGATACGGATGGCAACAGGATATGGCAGCGATGGCGTGATCATGACGAGGCTGAATTGTTGTTGTAAAAAGGTAATAATAAGTGCGGTAACGAGCCCGATAAGGCCACCAATAATACTCATTAAGCTACCTTGATAGAAAAATATTTTACGAATATCTTTTACCGTGGCTCCTATATTAAATAGGGTGCTTAAACTTTTCTTTTTATCGAGCATCATCATAATTAAAGAGCCGATAACGTTGAAAAATGCAATGATGAGTACTAGGGTAAAAATGAGGTAAACGGCTAAGTTTTCGGTGTTTAACATTTTGTAAAGTGCATCGTTTAATTGTGCGCGATTTTTTACGGTAACGTTATCACCTAAAATGGCTTGTATGCTTTGTTTAGCTTGGGTTTCGTCTGCGTTCGGGTTAAGCTTAAACTCTATAGACGATATTTGGTTGTCTTGGTAATTAAGTAATCTTTTTGCTAAATCTATGGGTGCATAAATGTAGCCGTCGTTTAGGGTTTCGTTTATGTAAAATATACCAACATTTACTGCGCGAACGGTATTGAAGGCATCTTTTGTAGATGTTATTTGTCCTTTTCCAGGCTTGGGAACATAAATGTTTATAGATTTTGTAAAATCTAGAATGCCTAAAGATAAGTTTTTAGAAATGCCCCAACCCACAACAATTTCGTTTGTGTTTTGGTCTAACCAACTGCCCGTATCCATTGCAGAATCTATGTTTACAATGTTTTGAAAATTGACATCTACACCTTTTATTTTAGCAATAGTAGTTTTGTTATTGCTAGTTATAAAAATGCGTTCTTCAATAATTTTAGAGTACTCGGCAACGGCTTCTAAATTATCGAGTTTTTCTGCGATATCTTTAGTAAGCATAAAGGTTTTACCAACGGTGGTTTCGGCCTTTAAATCTGGGTCTATTTCTGTAGAAAACTGTAGTGTAAAATCTTTTAATCCGGCAAAACCAGAGAGCACAATAAATAAAGATGCAGCCCCGAGAATAACACCAATAATAGCAATGTTGGTAATAAAATTAATAGCGTTATTGCTGCTTTTGGAGCGCAAATAACGTTTTGCTATATATAGTGGGAAACTCAATCTACGATTTTTTTCTTTTGTCTAAAATATTAGGATCTTTGATAGGGTTTTCTTCGCCTTTTAAAGATTTTTCAATCTGGTCGATGTACTCTAAAGAATCGTCTATAAAAAACTCTAAATTAGGCATACGGCGCAACTGGTGTTTGGTACGTTGTGCTAATTCGTGGCGAATTAATGGTGTATTCGATTTTATGCCCTCCATAAGAGCAGGTGCTTTATCGTTAGGGAAAATGCTTAAATAGACCTTCGCAACCGATAAATCTACAGTAACCTTTACTTTAGATACCGATATTAAAACACCGCGCATTCCGCCCTGTGTGGCAGCTCCTTGTAGAACTTCTACTAAATCTTGCTGTAAAACCCCACCTATTTTTTTTTGTCTTTGACTTTCTGCTTCTTCCACTTTATAAAATGCTTTTAGATTGCAAAAATAAAGCATATTTAAAGATTATCTTGTTTTTCGAGGTGTATTTTAATATTTTCAGATTAATTTAGATAATAATTAACAAATTAACGCTTTCGCGGAAGGAATACAGGCTCGTTTATTCTTTTTGTCTGGGAGGGATTATTTAGTGATATTCTTGCCAAGAGGATGTAAAAGAACTGCGTCGAAACAGATTTGATATTTTCTTTTGCATGTATTGTTAGAATAAAATTAAGATTTTCGCATTCACAGAAACGATAAAAAAGGTTTTTAGATGAAAAAAATTGAACATATTGGCATTGCAGTAAAAAATTTAGAAGCTTCTAATAATTTATATTCAAAACTTTTTGGAGAGCTACCTTATAAAACCGAAGCAGTAGAAAGTGAACATGTAAATACATCTTTTTTTAAGGTTGGTGATAATAAAATTGAATTGTTAGAAGCAACCTCGAAAGATAGCGCAATAGCCCGTTTTATTGATAAAAATGGAGAAGGTATCCATCACATTGCCTTTGATGTTGAAGATATTGAAGCTGAAATTATCCGTTTAAAAAATGAAGGTTTTAGAATTATAAACGAGGTTCCAAAGCGTGGAGCGGACAATAAATTAGTGGCTTTTTTACATCCGAAATCTACAAATGGTGTACTAATTGAACTTTGCCAAGAGATAAAGTGATATTTTTTTTGGTTACATCTAAAATAAATAGTAATATTGCACTCCAATTTCGGTCCCATAGCTCAGTTGGTTAGAGCACCTGACTCATAATCAGGTGGTCCTTGGTTCGAGCCCAAGTGGGACCACATAGAGATTGTAAAGCTTCACAGTAATGTGAGGCTTTTTTTGTGCTTTAAAGTTAAATAAAAGAGATGTTTTGGCGCTTTATTGATTAGATATTGATAGAGTAAGCCTGTTGTCATTCTGATTTCTTTTAGAAATAAAAGAGGTTTTCTAGGAAGGGCTTAATTTGTTCTTTTTGAAAAAATAAATTAACTGTTTCGATTTGAAGTAGAGTATAGTTTTGGTTAAGTGTTTTTTAAAGTAGAGTATGGTTTTGGCTAAGCGTTTTTATAGGCTTTCTCTGGTTTTATTTGCTTTGTTTGCTTGAATGAGTTTCGGTGTTCTTTTAAATGGGCTTAAAAGCGCTCTATGTATTCTAATTATGCGTCAAGAATTTATATTCGTGATATTCGTGCTTCGTTTAAAAGTATAGAGTGTTGGTTCGCGTTTTCTATTTGTAGAGTTGTAATATCGTTAAGAAGTATTAAAACCTCAGAAAAACCAAAACCTATTAAAAACAAAAAAGTCTAACATTTCTGTTAGACTTAATTTTGCTCCTTCTCTTGGGCTCGAACCAAGGACCCTCTGATTAACAGTCAGATGCTCTAACCAACTGAGCTAAGAAGGACTGTGCTATTTTGCTTAGCGGTTGCAAAGATAGAACTTTATTTAAATGCCGCAAACATTTTTTAAATTTTTTTTAAAAAATTTAATCAAATATCGCTTTGTAGATATCATTACCATTTGCAAACAGCACTAATGCTATTAAAAGAAAGAATCCAACCATTTGTGCGTACTCCATAAATTTGTCTCCAGGCTTTCTTCCAGAGATCATTTCGTATAGTAAAAACATAACATGTCCACCATCTAGTGCAGGAATAGGTAATAAGTTTAAAACACCTAGCATAATAGACAAAAACGCTGTAATGCCCCAGAATACTTGCCAGCTCCAAAAACTAGGAAATATATCGTAAATAGCTTTAAAGCCACCTACGCCTTTGTATGCGCCTGTACTTGGTGTGAAAATAGCTTTAAACTGTGTGATGTAAGAGGATATTTTATCTCCAGTTTTTTCTAAACCAACAGGAATTGCTTCTAAAAAGCTATATTCTTTAGTTTGAAATTTATAATAGTCTAAAGCCTCTAGTGTTGCATAGGTAGATTGTGGCGCGTAAACTAAGCCGAGTTTGCCATCGCTACTAATATTTAATGGTAAGGTTGTTTCTTTATTATCTCTAAGTATAGTTGCCGAAACTTGTTGTCCTTTAAATTTATCTAAACCAGTAGTAACTTGGTCAACATATTTAGTTTTGTAATCATTTAAACCAACAATAATATCTCCTTTTTTAAGTCCGCTACCTTTATTAGCCGATGTGTCTGGCACTTCAACAACAACAAAAGGCATTCTTAAATTAATAAATCCTTTTTCTTTAGAGTCTATAAGTTGTGCTAAAAAATCTTCCGGAAAAGTTATCGTTTTTTCTTGTCCGTTACGCTCAATAGTAATTTCTTTTCCAAAAAGTACCTTTTCAGAAATTTGAGAATAATCGTCAATCTTGGTACCATCTACGGCAATAACATTATCTCCTGTTAAAAGTCCGGCATTGTTAGCAACACTACTTTGTACTAATAAACCATCTTGAATATTTTGAACTGGTAAAATTTTATCACCATAAAAATAACTCATACCAATGTAGATTACTACAGCTAAAACAAAGTTTACTGTAACACCACCTAGCATAATAATTAAACGTTGCCAAGCTGGTTTAGAGCGAAATTCCCATGGTTGTGGTTCTTTAGCCATTTGCTCGGTATCCATACTTTCGTCTATCATACCCGAAATTTTAACATAGCCACCAAGTGGTAACCAGCCAATTCCGTAAACAGTATCGCCAATTTTCTTCTTGAATAAAGAAAACTTTACATCAAAAAATAAGTAAAATTTTTCTACTCGCGTTTTAAAAAGTTTTGCAGGGATAAAATGCCCTAATTCGTGTAAAACGATTAACAGCGAAAGACTTAGCAAAAACTGCGATATTTTAATAACAAACTCCATATATTTTTCAGTCAAATTTTTATAATCGCACAAAAGTAAGCTTTTAAACCAACTTTAAAAAAGACAATCAAACAAAGGCATTGGTTTTAACAGGAATTTAGGGTTCAATCACAAGGGGCTTATCTAAATTATCTCGTATTTTTGTCTAAAATTTATAGATAATGGGTTCTATTTTTAAAGAATACAAGATTTTCTTCATCGTTTTTGGTGTTATTTCCGTGGTTATTGTATCGTTAATTTACAATACTTTAAATGTATATCAACCATTACCAATTTATCAGCCCGCATCGGTAAGTGCCGAATTGGTGGATAGCACACTTCAGTATCAAAAAAAATATCATAAAATAGGCGATTTTGCTTTGTTGAATCAAAATGGTAAAACTATCACGCAAAACGATTATAAAAATAAAATATATGTTGCCGATTTTTTCTTTACTACCTGCCAAACTATTTGCCCGATTATGACGGATCATATGGTGAAAATTCAAAAGGAAATAATAAATGATGATGAGGTGATGTTGCTATCTCACTCCGTAACGCCAGAAATTGATACCGTAGCACAATTAAAACGTTATGCTCAAAAAAAAGGTGTAAACGATAAAAAGTGGAATTTAGTAACAGGTGATAAAAAAGAAATCTACACGTTGGCCAGAAAAAGTTATCTAGCTGTAAAAGACGCTGAATATGGTGGGCCTTATGATATGGTACATACAGAGAACTTTATGCTTATTGATAAAAAGCGACAAATTAGAGGTTATTATGATGGTACCAATGAGGAAGAGATTGATAGGTTGTTAAAAGATATTTCAATTTTAAAAGAAGAAAAATAAGGGTTGCCGGCAAATTAAATAGTTGTTAAGCTGAAAGCTAGCGGTTGTAACTACGACTTAAAATCCTCAAACTATTTTCGATAAACTTTTTAACTTCTAAACATTTACATTACTTTTGCTTCTTTAAAATCAATCTAAATAAGCTTGCAATACACTATAGCACATCTAAAACGAGGCGAACGCGGTGTTATTACCGATGTTTCATCTAAAAATATTCCACTAAAATTATTAGAAATGGGATGTTTGCCAGGGAATTTTGTCGAGTTAATTCAGTTTGCTCCTTTTCAGGATCCTATGTATTTAAATATAAATGGGTCGCATGTTGCGATTAGAAAAGAAACGGCTTCGCATATTTTAATTGAAAAAATAACGCATGAGTAAGCAAATAAACGTTGCCTTAATAGGGAATCCAAATACGGGTAAAACATCGGTTTTTAATGCTTTAACAGGGTTAAACCAAAAAGTTGGAAACTACCCAGGCATTACGGTGGAGAAGAAAGAGGGGGTTTGTAAGTTGCCACGTGGTGTAAAGGCGCATATTATTGATTTACCCGGAACTTATAGTTTAAATGCTTCGTCGCTAGATGAAAGTGTGGTTATCGAATTGCTTTTAAATAAAAATGATAAAGATTATCCAGATGTTGCCGTTGTTGTTAGTGATGTAGAGAATTTAAAACGAAATCTTTTAATTTTTACTCAAATTAAGGATTTAGAAATTCCGACAATTCTAGTGATAAACATGTCTGACAGGATGAAATATAAAGGTATTTCGTTGGATATTGATTATTTAGAAAAACAACTTCAAACTAAAATTGCATTAATAAGTACACGTAAAAACATAGGGATAGATAGGTTAAAAGAACTTATTACTAATTATCGTGATCTTTCGGTAACACCGTGTTTAGATCCTTCGGAAATTGATAAACCTTATTTCGATGCGCTAAGAAAGGCATTTCCTAATCAACTTATTTATAAACTTTGGCTAGTAATTACTCAAGATGTTAACTTCGGAAAAACCGATAGAAATGAAATTGATGCCATAGCAAGTTTTAAAACTAAAACCAGTGGCGATTTAAAGCGTTTACAACAGCGTGAAACCATAAAAAGGTATCAGTTTATAAACAATGTTCTTAAAAAAGGAAAAACTATAGATGTTACTCAAGCTAAAGATTTACGGTCTAAGCTCGATAGAATTCTAACTCACAAAGTTTGGGGGTATGTTATTTTCTTTTTTATTCTTCTTACTATTTTTCAAGCAATTTACGATTGGTCTAGTGTGCCAATGGACTTAATAGACGGGGCTTTTGCATCGTTAAGCGAGTGGGTGAAAACCACATTGCCATCTGGTGCTTTTACTAATTTATTAGCCGAAGGTATTATTTCTGGTCTTGGCGGAATTGTGATTTTTATACCGCAAATTGCGTTTTTGTTCCTCTTTATTTCGGTTTTGGAAGAAAGTGGGTATATGAGCCGTGTGGTATTCTTGATGGATAACATTATGAAGCGTTTTGGTCTTAGCGGAAAAAGTGTTGTGCCACTTATTTCTGGTACAGCCTGTGCTATTCCAGCTATTATGGCCACCCGAAATATAGAAAGTTGGAAAGAGCGATTAATTACCATTTTGGTTACGCCGTTTACAACCTGTTCGGCTCGATTACCAGTGTATTTAATTATTATTTCGTTGGTTATTCCAGAAGGTCGGTTTTTAGGTTTAGGATATCAAGCATTAACGTTAATGTTGTTGTATTTACTAGGTTTTGTTTCTGCAGTAGTTTCGGCGTATATTTTAAATAAGATTCTTAAAATAAAAAGTAAAACCTTTTTTGTGGTAGAAATGCCTAACTATAAGTTGCCGCTTTTTAAAAATGTTGCGCTTACGGTTATCGAAAAAACGAAGTCTTTTGTATTTGGTGCTGGTAAAATTATTTTAGCGATTTCTATTGTGCTTTGGTTCTTGGCGTCTTATGGACCAGGCGATAATTTTAATAATGCTGAAGAAATTATTAAAACTGAAAACGTTGCTAATAATTTATCTGACGATGAATTGCAACAAAAAATAGCCTCGCATAAATTAGAGCATTCCTTTATTGGTATTGCCGGACATGCTATTGAACCTGCTATTAGACCTTTGGGATACGATTGGAAAATTGGTATTGCTATTGTAAGTAGTTTTGCTGCTCGTGAGGTTTTTGTTGGAACATTGGCTACTATTTATAGTGTTGGAAATGATGATGAAGATACTATTAAAAACCGAATGGCTAAAGAGGTTAACCCTGTTTTAGGAGGGCCGTTGTTTACGTTGGCATCAGGTATTTCGTTGCTTTTATTCTACGCTTTCGCGATGCAATGTATGAGTACGTTGGCAGTTGTGAAACGTGAAACTAACAGCTGGAAATGGCCAGTTTGGCAATTGGTAATCATGACGGCAATTGCTTATATTACAGCTTTAATTGCTTTTCAATTATTGAAATAAAAACTAAAATAAAATGAATACTATAATTCAAAATATACTCGTTTTTGCAGCTGTAGCCTTTGCGGTTTGGTCTTTAGTTAAAAAATACTTCGTAAAGAAACCGAGTACTAAAAAGGCCTGCGGTGGAGATGATGGTTGCGGCTGTCATTAAAACATATTCATAGAGCAAATATTACTTACTTTTTAAGAATATATCTATATTTGGCTAAACTAAATAAGCCAACCATGTATTCTAAATTCAAGTACATTTCCCTATTTTTAATTTTAACTAGTTTAACTGTAGCAGCTCAAAAAAGCTCTAAAACCATTCATTTACTGGATAAGGATTTAAGTCAGTTTGAAAAATGGATAGGAGTTCCACATGCTACTGTTACCGATTTGCCAGAAGGTACATATCAATCTGATAATGTGCATAACGGTACCGCTTTAGGTTTAAACAACGATATTAAAGATGTTTTTACTGTGAATGAAGAAAACGGTGAATTAATATTACATATTAGTGGTGAAATTTTAGGCGGAATAAACACTAAAAAAGACTACGAAAATTATCATTTAAGCACCTTGTTTAAATGGGGTGATAAAAAATGGGAGCCAAGATTAGATGCAAAACGCGATAGTGGTATTCTTTACCATTGTTATGGTGAACAAGGGGCTTTTTGGAAGACCTGGAAAACATCTCTAGAATATCAAGTACAAGAAACAGATTTAGGAGATTTTATTCCTTTAGGTGGCGGAACAGCGAGTCCTAAAAGGGGTAAGCCTACAGCTGTAGTTAGAGGTGAGTCTAAAAAATACAACCCAAATTCCGATGCGTATTTTGAGGCAAACGGATATATTAATGCAGGATCAGAGCACGATGCGCCTCATGGCGAGTGGAATCTTTTAGAGATTTATGTATTAGGAAATAATGCAGTGCACGTAGTAAATGGTTATGTGGTTATGGTTGTTGAAAATGCAAAGAATGATAAAGGTGAAATTTTAAATAAAGGGCAAATTCAAATCCAATCGGAAGCTGCCGAATGTTATTATAAAGATTTAACCTTAACTTCAATCAAGAAGTTTCCGAAGAAAATTAGAAAGCAAGTGCGTTTTAAAAAAAGTTAATTATCGTCTTAGTAAAGCTTCTAGATAATTGCTTGTATTTAAGTATTCTAATCGCATCTGTTTTAAATATTTTAAAACGGATGCTTTATATACGCTATTAGGTTTTAAGCAATCATTCATAGCTTCATCGTTTACGGTAATGGCAATATACCAGTTGCCTTGTCTTGATGTGTAACTATCTTCAAATAATGGGCTGTTACCACCGTTGTCTAATTTAGCATCAATTATAATAGGGATAAGATTGATAGTTTTGTCTGGGATTTCTACTTCGTGAAATGAGAAGTAAAACAGTGTACCATCAACTTCAAAAGGAACATTAAATTCGACATCTTGAAACTGTAATTCATGCTTTGTATTTACATAATTATAAAACTCGTTGGCGTTTTTTGGGTCTTCAAAAATAAAAGCTTGACGCTTGGGTAACTTGCGTTTAAATTTTTTCGCAACCATAACTTTGTCGGTTTTAATGGTTGGGGCAATGCGTACCGGAATGCAAGAAAAACAGAATGCAACTACAAAAACAAGTAAAAACGACTTCATATTTTGAATTTTTGGATATGTAAATTTTATCAAAATTCGTGCCTTATACTAGTTTTGTAATACTTTTTTACAAAACAGGAGTTAGGCTAATTTCACAAATAAATTATTGGCTATAATATTAGAAATTATAAATTCTGAATGATTTATGGTAATCGTTATCGAGTTGTCAAAAGGTTCTTTGTTGGTTACTTTTAGCTCTGTACCTAAGGCTATACAGTGCTTGTCTAGGTATTTTAAAAATTCAGAAGAAGAATCTTTAACCCCAACACAAATACAAATATTATTAACTTGAGCTTGAGATAATAATATTTTATCGATGCTTTGTATTCTTCCGTTCTCATCCGGAATCGGGTCACCATGCGGATCGTGAGATGGGTAATCTAAAAATGCATCTAATTGTTTAATAAGCTTATCTGATTTTATGTGCTCTAGTTGTTCTGCAACATCATGTATTTCATCCCAGGAAAAGTTTAGTTTTTCAGATAAAAACACTTCCCATAACCTATGTTTCCTAACAATGTTCACAGCGATAAGTTTTCCTTCTTTCGTTAAAGTAACCCCTTGGTATTTTTTATAATCAGCATAGCCTTTCTCTGAAAGTTTTTTCACCATATCAGAGACGGAAGAGGCCTTAGTCTCCATTTCTTTAGCAATGGCATTTGTGCTAACGTTGTTTTCGCCTTGCTTGCCTAAGTGGTAAATAGCTTTGATGTAATTTTCTTCCGTAAGGGTAACCATGATGCTTTTTTTAGAGATGTCACAAATATATAATAATTAAAACTTTAAAAATATTTTTAGACTTGTCTAAAAATATTTTTATATTTGTCAAAAATTAAAAACATGAGGAATCTAATATTTGTAATTTTATGTCTGTTAAGTTATGTGGTAAGCGCACAAACTGTAACAGGCAAAACATCTACAAATGGAGATGCGTTACCGTATGTAAATGTGTATTTAAAAGGAACTCAGAAAGGTGCGGTTTCTAATGATAACGGTGTGTTTAGCTTTAAAAATGTTTCACCAGGAAAATATACTATCATCGCCTCGTTTACAGGTTATCAAACACAAAGAAGAAGCATAACGGTGTCCGAATCAAAAGATGTAACTATCAATTTTAACTTGCCGGAATCTGAATTGTTAGATGAGGTTGTAGTAACAGGAACGCTAAAAGCTGTTTCTAGATTGGATAGTTCGGTGCCTGTAGAAGTGTATTCTACCACTTTTTTAAAGAAGAATCCGACGCCAAATATTTTCGAAGCGCTACAGAACGTAAATGGTGTACGCCCTCAAATAAATTGCAATGTTTGTAATACGGGAGATATTCATATCAATGGTTTAGAAGGTCCGTATACTTTAGTTTTAATAGATGGTATGCCAATTGTAAGTGGGCTTTCTACGGTTTATGGGTTGTCTGGAATTCCAAATTCTTTAATAGAACAAATTGAAATTGTAAAAGGTCCTGCATCATCTCTTTATGGAAGTGAAGCTGTTGGAGGCTTAATTAATATTATTACTAAGTTACCCGAAAATGCACCGCGTTTCTTTGCGGATAGCTACGCAACAGGTTGGGGAGAGGTTAATTTGGATTTAGGTTTTAATACTAGAGTTGGAAAAAAAGCCAACTTACTTTTTGGTGTTAACTACTTTAACTACAATAATCCTATAGATAATAATGGTGATAATTTTACAGATTTAACGCTTCAGAATAGAATATCAGTTTTCCAAAAATGGAATTTTAAACGTAAAGAAAACAGAGTTTTATCTTTGGCTGGTCGTGTTTTTTACGAAGATCGATGGGGCGGGGAGATGCAATGGAATTCCGGTTTTAGAGGTGGAAATGAAATCTACGGAGAAAGTATTTATACCAAGCGTGGGGAGCTTTTAGGTAAATATCAATTGCCAATTAAAGAAAAGGTGATGTTTCAATTCTCATATACAGATCACGACCAAAATTCCGTTTATGGAGACACGGCATTTTTAGCGCAACAAAAAATAGGTTTCGGGCAATTTACTTGGGATAAATCTCTTAAATATCACGATTTGCTTTTTGGAGCAGCAGCTAGATATAATTACTATAACGATAGTACACCAGCAACATTAGGTGCCGACGAGGTGGTTATACCTTCTGTTTTTGCGCAAGATGAAATAAAAATAAGCAAAAAAAACACCTTACTGTTAGGTGCGCGTTACGATTACGATAAAAGACACGGCAATATATTCACGCCACGAATTGCGTATAAATTTAAGCCAACACCCGATGATGTTTTTAGGGTAAATGCCGGAACAGGTTTTAGAGTTGTTAATATTTTTACTGAAGAGCATGCGGCACTTACTGGAGCCAGAGATGTTGTAATTGCCGAAGCATTAAAACCAGAACGCTCTGTTAATATAAACCTGAATTATCTTAAAAAATTTTACACAAAATCTGGGTCTATTATAGGTTTAGATATTTCGACATGGTATACGCATTTTTCAAACTTAATTTTACCAGATTATGATACTAATCCAAATCAAATTATATACGATAATCTAGATGGTAAAGCCGTAACAAAAGGAGTAAGCGTTAACCTTGACGCTATAGTAACAAGCGGTGTTAAACTTCTTGTTGGTGGTACATTTCAAGATGTGTCGCAAACAGAAAATGGTATAAAAGAACGCCAAATACTTACTGAGCGTTTTACTGGTACCTGGGCGGCAACCTATAAAAATTATAAATATAATTTATCGGTAGATTATACCGGTAATATTTATGGCCCTATGCGCTTGCCTTTATTGAGCGATTTAGATCCTAGAAGCCAAAACTCACCCGTTTGGAGTATTCAAAATATACAATTAACCTTCGATGGTCTCGAAAATTTAGAAATTTATGGCGGTGTTAAAAACCTATTAAACTGGACGCCAAATAAAGGTAATCCATTTATTATTGCTCGGGCAAACGATCCATTCGATAAAGACGTCACTTTCGATAACAATGGCAACGCACAAGTTACTCCAGATAACCCTTACGGACTAACTTTCGATCCAACTTATGTTTACGCACCAAACCAAGGAATTAGAGCCTTTTTAGGTTTAAGATATTCATTGAGATAATTAATTGCTTTTTAGTAATTTCACAAAAATTAAAATTCATGAAAAAATACATCTACATACTTTTTGTTAGCTTAATTGTTTTTAGCTGCAAAACAGATAAAAAAGCCAACCAAAAACTAAATATTGTTACCACCACATCCATGATAACCGATTTGGTTAAAAACGTAGCTGGCGATGAGGTAAATGTACAAGGTTTAATGGGGAGCGGTGTAGATCCGCATCTTTATAAAGCCAGTGAAGGCGATGTAAGTAAGTTGTCTGGTGCCGATATTATTTTTTACAATGGTCTGCACTTAGAAGGTAAGCTCGTAGAGATTTTCGAAAAAATGCGAAACATTAAAACGGTGGCACTTTCCGATGCTATCGACGAAAAAACACTAATTGGTTCAGAGTATTTTGCATCAAATTACGATCCACACATTTGGTTTAATACCGAATATTGGATTCAAATCACCCAATTTGTAGCCGATAAATTATCCGAAGCACTTCCTGAGAAAAAAGACCTATTTCAAGCCAATAGCGCCAAGTATATCGTGGAGTTAAAAGCGTTACAAACTACTTTAAAAAGTACTATCGAAACGCTTCCAAAAGACAAACGCATTTTAGTAACCGCACACGATGCCTTTAATTATTTTGGTAAAGCCTATGGTTTTCAAGTACGCGGTCTACAAGGTATTTCAACAGCAACCGAGGCTGGTGTGCAAGATGTTCAAAACCTGTCAGCCTTCATTATAGAAAACAAAATTAAAGCCATTTTTATAGAAAGTTCAGTGCCTAAACGCACCATTGAGGCGCTGCAAGCTGCTGTAAATTCTAAAGATCACAACGTCGATATTGGTGGGTCTCTTTATTCCGATGCGCTTGGTACTCCAGGAACTCCCGAAGGCACGTATATCGGTATGTTTAAGTATAATGTAAACACTATAGTTAACGCTTTGAAATAAGTTTTTTATTAGAAGCTAATCCTGCTATTCGCTATATCTTTTTTTAGTAAAAGCTAGTTTTTATAGCTTTGAAAAAAGTTGTTAAATTAGAGTTGGTGCATACAATAAAGTGAGTTTTTAAAAAAAAGGATGCCGCTGCTATCAGGGCTAAATCATCCGCAAAAGCAAGTGTAAAACGTAATTCAAAAAAGGAATCAGTAAAGTTTATACATAGGCTCAAAACCGTAAAAAAAAACATGAATACATTTCCTGTTACAACATCAACCCTATCTGCGAAAGCTCTTGGAGAATTTGCAAAAGAACAATACGGGCTAGATACGAGCTACGTGTGCACGTTGTTTAGAACAGGAATGAATCACACCTATTTTATTTCCAACGGAAAAACAAAATATGTACTTCGGGTTTACTGTTACAATTGGCGTTCTGAAACCGAAATAAGCGAAGAGCTAACACTTTTAAACAAACTAAAAAGTAACGGTTTAGGTGTTTCTGTGCCGGTTTTAGATAAAAACCAAACGTATATACAAACTGTAAAAGCACCCGAAGGTATTCGGTATGCTGTACTGTTTTCGTTTGCAGAAGGCGATAAAATTCGATTTTTAAATACAGATATGTGTTACGCTATTGGCGAATTAATGGGTAAAATCCACCATGCCAGCCAAGACCAAATTATCGAGCGGATTACTTATAACAAAAAATCACTTTTAGAATTACCATATCAAAAATTAAAATCATACTTTTCAGAGGCTTTACCAGAGATGGAATTTGTGAAATCTATAGAAGGGTTTTTCGAAGATGCCGAGTTTGAAAATACTCGAAAAGGTGTGGTGCATTTAGATATTTGGTATGATAATATGAGTATTGCAAACCAAACTGAGATAACCATTTTCGATTTTGATTTTTGTGGTAACGGATCACAAATTTTGGATATTGGTTATTTTTGTAAACAATTGTTTCATATAGAAATAGATAAAAAAGAATACGAAGCAAAAAAGGAAAGCTTTTTAAAAGGCTATCAGAGCGTAAATACAATACCAGAAAAAGAATTACAACTATTGCCAAAAGCTGGACTTGCGGTTTTTGTGTTCTATCTTGGCGTTCAGGCTCAACGATTCGATTGGTCTAATATTTTCCTGACAGAAAATTACCTAAAAATGTTTGTAGGTAGATTTAGATCATGGAGTGATTATTATAAAATTGAAAACACATGAAAAAAAATATAGCAGTTCAGGTTGACGATTTAACGGTAGCGTATAACTACAAACCCGTACTTTGGGATATTGATTTAGAAATTCCCGAAGGTGTACTTATGGCTATTGTTGGACCAAACGGAGCAGGAAAATCCACGCTTATAAAATCTATTTTAGGAATTTTAAAACCTATTGCAGGCAGTGTGTCTATTTTTGGCAAGAGCTACGAAAAACAACGTCATTTAGTAGCCTATGTGCCACAAAAAGGAAGTGTGGATTGGGATTTCCCGACTACGGCCTTAGATGTTGTTACTATGGGAACTTATGGAAGTTTAGGTTGGATTAAGCGTCCAGGACAAAAAGAAAAAAAAGAATCTTTAGAAGCGTTGGAAAAAGTTGGTATGCTTGCTTTTAAAAACAGGCAAATTAGTCAACTTTCCGGAGGGCAACAACAACGTATATTTTTAGCACGTGCTTTGGTGCAAAATGCATCGATCTATTTTATGGACGAGCCGTTTCAAGGTGTAGATGCTACTACCGAAATTGCGATAATCAATATTTTGAAAGAACTTCGAAAAGCTGGTAAAACGGTGGTTGTAGTGCACCACGATTTACAAACTGTTCCTGAGTATTTCGATTGGGTTACCTTTTTAAACGTGAAAAAAATTGCCACAGGTCCCGTTAAGGATATTTTTAACGACGATAATTTAACGAAAACCTACGGTATAAATTATAAAGTGAGTATTCAGGAATAATTATAGTTTATAAGGCTTGTTGCAACAAAAACAATGCGTTCAATATAATAGAAATGGACATAACAGAATATTTTAATCTAGTCTTTACAGATTATACACTTAGAACCATAACGCTTGGTACGGCCATTCTTGGCGCTGTTACCGGGATGCTTGGTAGCTTTGCAGTTTTAAGAAAACAGAGTCTTTTGGGCGATGCTATTTCGCATGCGGCTTTGCCGGGTATTGCGATTGCCTTTTTAATTACAGGTGCAAAGGATAGTAATGTGTTGCTTTTAGGGGCTTTGGTTAGTGGACTTTTAGGAACGTTTTGGATTAGAAGTATTATCAAGAAAACACATTTAAAATCTGATACCGCTTTAGGCTTAATTTTATCTTTGTTTTTTGGTTTCGGTATGTTGCTTTTAACTTTTATTCAAAAACAACCTAATGCTAATCAGGCTGGTTTAGATAAGTATCTATTTGGTCAGGCAGCAACTTTAGTGGAGAGCGATGTTTGGTTAATGGCTATTGTAACCGGTGTGTGTTTATTTGTTTTATTACTTTTTTGGAAAGAGTTTAAAATACTGCTTTTCGATGCCGATTACACTAAAACACTTGGTTTTAATACCAAATTTATTGATATATTAATTACAACTTTTATTGTTTTAGCAATTGTTTTAGGCTTGCAAACGGTCGGTGTTGTACTTATGAGTGCTATGCTTTTAGCGCCTGCTGCTGCTGCACGCCAATGGACAAATAGCTTAGGGCTTATGGTGTTTTTAGCCGCTATTTTTGGTGCTTTTTCAGGAGTTTTTGGAACAGCTATTAGTTCTAGTCAAAATAATTTATCTACAGGGCCAGTTATTGTTATTGTTGCTGGTGTTTTTGTTTTGGTGTCGTTTATATTTTCGCCAAGTCGTGGATTGCTTTTTAAACAAATTCGATTTATTAAAAACCGTCGAGATTTAGAGCTGCATAAAACTTTAGCTTTCATGTTTCATATTGCGGAAACGCATGATAATATCTCTCATCCGCATACCATTAAAATTTTAAATAATTTTCAAGGTTATACAAAAGGAACGCTCCAGAAATTAGTCGATAAACGTTACGTTACCCTTAAAGGAAAAAAATGGAGCTTAACGGAAGAAGGATATAAAACAGCATCTAATTTGTATAATCAACAAAACGATAATGATGAGTAACGCACAAATTGAAATACAGCTTATTGCTAGTTTGGTTGCCATTGCATGTGCCATTCCTGGTACATTTTTGGTGCTTAGAAAAATGGCGATGATTAGCGATGCTATTAGTCATTCTATTTTACCAGGAATTGTTGTTGGCTTTTTTATTACGCAAGATTTAAATTCACCATTACTTATATTATTGGCGGCTTTAACAGGTATTATTACAGTTGTTTTGGTAGAGTATATCCAAAAAACTGGGTTAGTAAAAGAAGATACTGCTATTGGTTTAGTGTTCCCTATTTTGTTTAGTATCGGTGTTATTATGATTGCTAAAAACGCTAACGATGTCCATTTAGATATCGATGCCGTTTTACTTGGGGAACTTGCCTTTACGCCTTTTGATAGATTTATAGTTTCGGGTGTTGATGTTGGACCAAAATCTTTATGGGTTATTGGTGTTATTCTGTTAATAACCATTGCTTTGTTGGTTGCTTTTTTCAAAGAATTAAAAGTAAGCACCTTTGATGCTGGTTTAGCGGCTTCGTTAGGGTTTTCTCCGGCAGTTATACATTATGGATTAATGACGGTATCGTCTATAACTACAGTTGGTGCTTTCGATGCTGTTGGAGCTATTTTGGTGGTTGCTCTCATGATTTCTCCTGCGGCTACAGCTTATTTACTGACTAATAATTTAAAACGAATGCTTGTTTTAGCCATTTGCTTTGGTGTATTTAGTGCGATTTCTGGATATTGGTTAGCGCATTTTCTCGATGCTTCCATTGCAGGATCTATAACAACCATGCTCGGTTTGTTGTTTTTGGCTGTTTATTTGTTTGCGCCAAGTAAAGGTGTTATTGCTGTCATTTATAGAGAAAAGCAACAGCGTACAGAAGTATCGTTATTAACATTTCTTCTTCATTTAAAAAACCATACAGAAGAGCGCGAACGCCATGTAAATCACCTTAACGAACATATTAATTGGCAAAAAGTGCGTTCTAAAACGGTATTAGATTTGGCGCTTAAAAACAATATGATTCAGTTTGAAAAAAACATTGTGTCTTTAACGGAAAAAGGCGATGCTTTTACATCTAAAGCAATTGATTATATTATCACTAATGAAGATGCTCAAATTGAAGATATGAAAGATGATTTCTTCTTGTTTAGAGGATAAATAAACTTTGATGCCATGGCAAAACACAACGAACTCGGTAAAAAAGGAGAGCAGTTAGCTGTCGATTTTCTGTTGAAAAACGGATACGCTATTGTGGCGCGTAATTACCGATACCAAAAGGCGGAAGTTGATATTATTGCGAAAAAAGAAGATGTTCTGGCGGTTGTAGAAGTTAAAACAAGATCTACTAATAACTTCGGAAATCCTCAAGATTTTGTAAAACCAAAACAGATTCAACGTTTAGTAAAAGCTATTGATGCGTATGTGATTGCAAACGATCTCGATGTAGAAGTTCGTTTTGATGTTGTTGCTATTGTAAAGCAAAGAAAGGATTTTCACATTGAGCACTTAGAAGGTGCTTTTTACCACTTTTAAAAACTAATTTATTCTTCCTCAACTTCTTCTCCGAAATATGCTTTTAAAGCTTTAAAATCTTCTGGTTTTGAAATGAATTTTTTGTCTTTATCTAAAATGAAATATGTTGGTGTCGATGTTACACCGTAGTCGTTTCCAATTTTGTTTTCCCAACGGCCTTCACCATAAACATGAATAAAGCTAGTGTAAGTATAGGTTAGGTCTTTCCATTTATACGGATCATCTTCTAAGCCTACAGCAATTACTTTTACGTCACCTTTTTCTAGAGTATTTACGAAGCTGTGTAATTGAGGAATTTCATCTAAACAATGCGAGCATGTACTACTCCAGAAAACCACAATGTATTTTTTTGCTACGTTTATTGCGCTTAATTGTGTTTTAACTAAGGTTTTATCTTTTTTGATTTCTAATTCGAAATCTGGTGCTTTTCTACCTATTGATGTGTTTTTAAATAGAGTTAATCCATCGATTAAATCTTTATCATTTAACGATTTTGCAACCGGCATTAAATATTTATCTGAAATATAGTTAGCAACCGACTCAAAACCTAAGTCTGCCATTTGTTGCCATAAATCGACTAATAAAATACGTTTTACGCCTTGTGGTGTTGTTTTTAGAACGTCATGAAAAACATCAATGTTATTCTTGTAAACTGTAGCTTCATCTTCAATGTCAGAAGACATTCCAAAAACATAATTCAGCATTTTTTCTTCTAAAAAATTAGAGCTCTGTAATGCTTTGCTGTTAAAATCTATATGGTCGAAATAGTGCAGTCTTAAGTTGTTTATATACGTTTTTAGATCTTCAAAATCGGTTGGGATATAAGGTTTATTGGCCTTTATAAAATCTAAAGCCATCATGCCTTCGGCAGCTTTTTCGAAGTTTTCTTGTGTTTCTTGTTGTGTTTTAAAGATTGACTTTAAAGCTTTGGTGTTTTTACTTTCTTCTCTAAAATAATTTCCAATACTTTGCGTAACCATAGACATGCTATTGGTGTACGATGTTAATAACTTATTCTCGGCAGATTTTTTGAAAGTAACACCAGTTTCAGAGTTAAAGGTTAATTCAATATCTTCTTTACCGTTATAAATAATGTCGAAATTATAATCCTCTTGCGGTATAGCGTAAACCACACGATACATACCTTTTGTTCTTGTAGAGTCAAGTTGAAACTCAAAACCTCCCGTTTCTTTATTTATTTCGGTGTTCGAAATATATTCCGATAAGGTTGGAGTTACCTTATAGAGTAGAGCAAAATTGTATTCTTTGGCAGGGGAAAACGTGCCTTTAATGCTGTGTTGTGCTAATAAAATACTTGGTATGAGGGTAAAAAGAAATAATAAGCGTTTCACGGTTTTGGATGTATTTGTTTTCTTCTAATTGAAGATATAATATGTTTTTTATTTAAAATGAAACAAGAATTAAGCCACAATAGGTTGTAAAGCGCTTAGTGCTTGTTTTACTGTTTTTATTTTATCGAAAGTTAGCATTAACCTTAATCCGTTTCGAGTTTGTTTTTCTTTCATTTTACATGCGCCTGGATTTTTTTGAACAAACTGTAAAACTTTAGTGAAACCAGAACTTTGGTAAAAGTTACTTTGTTGGTCGTTAATGAAATAACCAATAAGTTTACCTTGTTTCATCACTACTTTTTCGAAACCAATTTTGGTTGCTAACCACTTTATTTGGACACTATTTAATAAATCGGTCACTTGTATTGGTAATTCTCCAAAACGATCGACTAATTCTGTTTCAAAAGTATGCAATTCATCGTCGGTTTTCAAATTATTTAGCTGTGTATATAAGCTTAATCTTTCTGCGATGTTATTTACATAATCGTCTGGGAAAAGTAGTTCGAAATCGGTGTCGATGGTAACATCTTTAACATAAACACGATCTTCTTCAGGTTCATCGTATAGATCTTTAAATTCGTTTTCTTTAAGTTCTTCTATGGCTTCGCTTAATATTTTTTGATAGGTATCAAACCCAATTTCATTTATAAAACCACTTTGTTCGCCACCTAATAAATCTCCGGCACCACGAATTTCTAAATCTTTCATGGCAATATTAAATCCGCTACCAAGCTCCGTAAATTGTTCTAGTGCGGTAATACGTTTTCTGGCATCGTCGGTCATGGCAGAGTATTCTGGTGTAATAAAATAGCAAAAGGCTTTCTTGTTACTTCGCCCAACACGACCACGCATTTGGTGTAAATCACTTAAGCCAAAATTATTGGCATTGTTTATAAAGATGGTGTTTGCATTTGGTACATCTAAACCACTTTCAATAATAGTTGTACTTACTAAAACATCAAACTCGCCATCCATAAAAGATAGCATAAGTTGTTCCAGTTTTTTACCATCTAGTTGCCCGTGACCAATACCAATTTTAGCATCTGGAACTAAACGCTGAATAAGGCCTGCAACTTCTTTTATGTTTTCTATTCTATTATGAATGAAGAAAATTTGTCCACCACGTTCAATTTCATAACTCACCGCATCACGAATATCTTCTTCGTTAAAACGAATAACATGACTTTCTATAGGATATCGGTTTGGTGGTGGTGTTGTAATAACTGATAAATCTCGGGCAGCCATTAAGCTAAATTGTAACGTACGAGGTATAGGTGTTGCGGTTAATGTTAATACATCAACATTGTCTTTTAATGTTTTTAGTTTTTCTTTTACAGCAACTCCAAATTTTTGTTCTTCATCTACAATTAATAAACCAAGATCTTTAAATTTTACATTTTTATTTACAAGTTGGTGTGTGCCAATAATGATGTCTACATTACCTTTTTCTAAACCTTCTAGAGTGGTGCGTTTTTCTTTTGCTGTTCTAAAACGGTTAACATAATCTACCGTTACCGGGAAGTCTTTTAAGCGCTCACGAAATGTTTTGGCATGTTGATACGCTAAAATGGTTGTTGGTACTAAAACAGCGACTTGTTTGCCGTTGTCTACGGCTTTAAAAGCGGCACGAATAGCAACTTCGGTTTTACCAAAACCAACATCACCACAGACTAAACGATCCATTGGACGCTCACTTTCCATATCGACCTTTATATCAGCGGTAGCACTACTTTGGTCTGGCGTATCTTCATAAATAAAAGAAGCTTCCAATTCATGTTGCATATAACTATCAGGATTGTATTGATAGCCTTTTTCTGTTTTTCGCTTAGCGTAAAGTTTTATTAAGTTGAAAGCAACGTGCTTAACACGTGCTTTGGTTTTTTGTTTTAAGGTTTTCCAGGCTGTGCTGCCTAGTTTGTAAATTTTAGGCGGTTTTCCGTCTTTACCGTTAAACTTGGTGATTTTATGTAGGGAATGGATGCTTAAGTAAAGGATATCGCGCTCTCCATAAACCAATTTAATGGCTTCTTGTTTTTTGCCTTCAACATCAATTTTTTGAAGTCCACCAAAACGTCCAATACCATGGTCTATATGTGTTACATAATCGCCAATATCTAGGTTTGTAAGTTCTTTTAAAGTAATGGCTTGTTTTTTAGCATAACCATTTTTTACGTTGAATTTATGGTAACGTTCAAAAATTTGATGGTCTGTATAACAAACTATTTTGGTGTCGTGATCTATGAAGCCTTGGTGCAGTGAAAGTACAATAGTTTGGTAAGATACTTCGCCTTCAACATCGTCAAAAATATCATGAAAACGCTTAGCTTGTTGCTCGCTTACACAGGCAATGTAGTTTGTGTAACCCTTGTTGTGGTTGCTGTTTAAATCTTCAATTAATAAATCGAATTTTTTATTAAAAGATGGTTGCGGTGTGGTTTTGAATTCTACTTTTTGTACAACGCTACCAATTTTTGTCATTATAGACGTGCTACCAAATTCAATAATAGAAAAATCGAGTAATTGCTTTTTTAATAAGGTTGAATTGCAAAAAAGTTCATTTGGTTGGGCTTGTTTTATTTCCGAAGATAAATTTTTATAAGCAATTTCTGCTTTGTTGTAAAAATCATCAATTCTCGAAAAAATTAAGTTCGCATTTTTTAAGCAAACTACTGTTTTTTGTGCAATGTATTTAAGGAAGCTTTGGCGTTTTTCTTCTAGAAGTTTATTGGCAACGTTTGGGATAACGTTTATCTTTTTTATTTGATCTATGGAAAGCTGTGTTTCCACATCAAAGGTTCTAATGCTATCTACTTCGTCCCCAAAAAACTCAATACGATAAGGCTCATCATTAGAAAACGAAAATACATCAATAATACCACCACGTACCGAGAATTCTCCAGGTTCGGTAACAAAGTCAACACGTTTAAATTGATATTCAAAAAGAACTTCGTTTACAAAATTGATTGATAAATTATCGTTTACTGCTACTTTTAAAGTATTGCGTTCTAGCTCTTTTCTGGTAACTACTTGCTCAAAGAGGGCATCGGGATAAGTAACAATTATGGCTGGTTTTTTTTGCGAGTTTATACGGTTTAAAACTTCGGCACGTAAAAGTACGTTGGCGTTATCGGTTTCTTCTATTTCGTAGGGTCTACGATAGCTTCCAGGGTAGAATAGTACGTCTTTATCATTGCAAAGTTGCTCTAAATCGTTTAGATAAAAAGCGGCTTCTTCTTTATCATCAAAAACAATAAGAAAAGGTTTGTCCGATTCCTTGAAAATACTTGATATTATAAAAGATAGCGAAGAGCCAACTAAGCCGGTAAGATGTATTTTATTTTCGCTTTTGGCAACAGCATTTTGCAGATTCTGCTTTTGCAAAGTCTGTAAATATGTTTGCGAGAGGATAGATTTACTCACGTAATTAGGGTTTTACGAGTGCAAAGATAAGTTTTAAAATGTTTTTAAAATGAGACTCTTTTGTATTTTTTAATGAAATCTCTAGAAAGTTAAGAGCATATTGAGTAATTTGCATTTTTTATCTGAATAAGATGAGAATTTTTAAAAAAAAGAAATAGCAAAAAACTCTCAATGGTCCCTTACCAATCTACCTTACTTATCGATGATGATAAGTTTACTAATTTTTATAACGAAAAAATAGTAAAAAAACATAATACATTTAATTCTATACAGTCTGTAAATAGTGGCGCTGATGCGTTGGTTTATCTACAAAAAGCGATGGAGGGTTTAGTTAAAAAACCAGAGGTTATTTTTCTTGATATTAATATGCCGGCCATGAATGGTTGGGAGTTTATAGAAGAATATAGTAAGCTAGATAAAGAATTTACATCTAGTATTAAAATTATTATGTTAACCACGTCATCCAACCCGAATGATCAAGAAAAAGCAAAGGCTTCTTGCTTTATAGATGGTTATATAAACAAACCATTGTCTGTAACTCTTTTAGATGAAGCTTTGAATTTTGAGAAGTAGTCCACATGGAAAAAAGAATAACTCTATTAATATGCTTATTTGTTAGTGCTACTATTTGTGCGCAAAATAGAGCTTCTGTACAAGGAAATGTTTCGGATGCTTTTGGTGCTTTGCCAGGAGCTTTAATTAGTGTTGAAGGTTACGAAGTACAAACAACTACCAATATAAACGGTGATTTTAAACTAGAGCTTGAGGAAGGAGATTATGTGATAACAGCATCCTTCATTATGTATAATAGTAAAAGTAAGTCCATTTCGCTTAAGGTTGGAGATAGTGTTACTGCTGATTTTCGTTTAGAAACGGGGTTTTCTGCGGATGAGCCCGTGTCTTTAGGTACACGATCTAAACCGCAATCTGCTTTAGAAACTACGGTGCCTATTGAGATTATAACCCCCGAAGAAATAAGTAATTCATCTCATTTTGAATTAGGTGAATTACTACAGTTTTTAGTGCCATCGTTTCATTCTACCCAACAAACGGTTTCCGATGGAACAGACCATATCGATCCGGCAACTTTACGAGGTTTAGGGCCAGACCAACTTTTGGTTTTAATAAATGGAAAGCGTCGCCATACATCGTCTATGCTAAATGTAAATAATACTATTGGTAGAGGTAGTGTGGGTACGGATTTTAATGCGATACCGGTATCTTCAATCGATCATATTGAAATTTTAAGAGATGGCGCAACCTCTCAGTACGGATCGGATGCTATTGCAGGAGTTGTTAATATTGTTTTAAAGAAACAAACGGATGTTATCGATATTGATACAGGAACTAAAATCAATACAGAAAAAGATGGTGTTAACCATTATTTTAGTGGAAATTTTGGTTTAAAAATAGGTAATACAGGTTTTATAAATATTACCGGAGAGTTTAGAGATAGAGGAGCTACAAATAGAGCAGGCAACTATACCGGAAATGTTTATGTTGATAATGATGATGTCTTGGATAGCCAATTGATAGAAGATAACGATTTTTTCTCTCAAACAGGTTATAAAAATCAACAAGTGATGGAAGTTGGTAGTGCTGCAACTAGAAACTCGGCTTTAGCATTTAATGGTGAATTATCACTTTTTGATAAAGCTAATCTTTACTTTTTTGGTGGGCGTAATTCTAGAGAAGGTACTTCAAAAGGGTTTTATCGTTTTCCTGGAGAAACCGATCGTGTTGTAGAAGAGCTTCATCCAAATGGATTTTCACCAGAAATTTTAACAAACATTCAAGATGATGCCGTTACCTTCGGGATTCGAGGCGAAAAAAATGGTTGGGATATCGACTTTAGTCATTCCATGGGGTCTAATAGTATAGATTTTACGGTTAACAATTCTAACAATGCATCGCTTGGTGTTATTTCACCTAGAACGTTTAAATCTGGTGGTTATCAATACGAACTTAATACCACTAATTTAGATTTTAGCAGACCTTTTGATGTTATGAAGGGACTTAACTTGGCCTTTGGAGGCGAACTACGTGTGGAGCGTTACGAGATTATTTCTGGCGAAGAAGATTCGTATATTAATGGTGATGTAATGTATGAAGATGAAAATGGAGAATTAAGACCTAAAATTATAGGTGCTCAAGTATTTCCTGGTATACAACCACAAGATGAACTTATTCGTTACCGTTCTAATGCTTCTGGATATGTTGATGCTGAGTTGAAGCCTATTGAGCCGATGCTTATAAAAGGTGCGTTTCGATATGAATCTAACAACGATTTTGGAGAAAACTCACTTTGGAAACTTTCTGCTCGATATAAGTTTGGTAAAAAGACTTCGTTGAGGTCTAGTTATTCTACAGGTTTTAGAGCACCATCTATGCATCAAGTGTTTTTTCAAAAAATTAGCACACAGTTTTTTGATGGGGATATTAGTCAGGTTGGTACGTTTAACCATGAAAGTACTTTGGTAACCGATGCTTTTGAGGTAAGCAAGCTTAAACCAGAATTATCAAAACATTTTAGCCTTGGTTTAAGTACTAAAATAGAAAATAAATACACGCTTTCTTTTGATTATTATAATATCAATATTGAAGATCGAATTGTGCTATCAGGACAGTTTGATGAGGGTTACGAAGATTTATTGGCGCCGTTTAATGTTACGGCTGCTCAGTTTTTTGCCAATGCAATAGATTCAAGAACTAATGGTGTAGAAATGTCTTTCCATTACAAAAATAAAATAGGAGCAGGTAAATTAAGCGGAAAGGTTTCGGCTAATTTTACTGAAACCAAAGTGACTAAAGTAAATAGAAGTAATATTGTAGATAGTGATATTGAATCTTTATTTAACAGAGAAGAGCGTTCTAGAATAGAGTCTGCTCAACCAAAAGTGAAGATAAACTCGTATTTGAATTATGAAATTAATGATTTTAAATTCAATTTAGTGGGTACTTATTTTGGAAGCGTAATGTATATTCACCCAGATGATGGTGATTCAAGTAATTGGGAGTTTAATGAGTTTACGGGTAATGTTGAAACTCGCGATCAAAAATTCGATCCAAAGTTTGTAACCGATTTGTATGTAACTTATAATTACGAGAATTGGCTACAAGCAACAGTTGGGTGTAATAATATTTTTGATGTATACCCAAACAAGCATACACACTCGGCTAATACGGTGAATGGAAGTTTGGTTTACAGTAGGCGTGTGCAGCAATTTGGTGTAAACGGCGCCAACGTATTTGCTAAAATATTGTTACGTTTATAATGTTATGAAATCTAATGTTTTAATAAAATATGCTTTAATGCTGTTGTGTCTAATGGCTATGCAAGCATATGCTCAAAACACAGATAACGAGCAGGTAAAACGACTTAAGCGAGCTATTTTTATATTCAATGTTGCAGAACAAACACTTTATGGTGATACGCATGCAGACCCAAATTTTGTTATTGGAGTTTTGGGTAAAGACCGCACTATTATAGATTTAAAAAGCTTAGCGCAAAAAAGACAAATTAAAAATAAGCCAGTTAAAGTGGTTAGTTTTGGTAGTGTAAAAGATATTGAAAACGTAGATGTTGTTTACACTAATTATGATAAGAATTTTGATATTTCGTATGTTTTAAATAAAATATCGAGCAGTAATACTTTGCTCATTACAGAGAATTATCCGTATAATTCTTCTATGATTAATATCGTTAATGTAGGTGATGATTTTCAATATGAAATTAATGAGAAACTTATGCGAGGCAGCAATATTACTGCGTACTACAATCTTCGCAAAAATGCTATTTCGACTATAGAAAAATGGAAACAGTTGTTTCAGAATTCTGAAGATACTTTAGCTAAAACCAAAGATAAATTATCTGAAGTAGAAGGTAATATTAAGCTTAAAGATGAGGAGATTAAAGGCCAAAAACAAACTATAGGCGATAAAGAAAATTTGTTAAAAAATAAAAACAAATCTTTAGCAAATCAAGAAAATGAAATTAAGGAACTTATATCGCTTTCTGAGCTTCAAAAGAAAAAATACTCCGATAAATTAATTATCGAAAGCGAGCTGGAGCAGCGTATTTTAAAGCAGGTAAATTCGCTTAAAAACAAGCAAGAAAAAATTGCGCAGAGTAATAGTGAGATAGAAAAGCAGAACGTTATTCTTGTTCAACAAAGAGAAGATATACTTGATAAGGAGTTGAAAGCTAAAGAAATTAATGAAAAACTGAATACACAGCGCACAATTAATTACTTGTTATTGGCATTGGTGCTTTTTGCTGTAATATTGGTTTGGGTGATATTGAGAAATTACTATGGTACAAAGCGATTAAATACTGTTTTAAAGGAGAAGAACAACACGATATATAGCCAGTCTTTTACGTTAGCTTCTAAGAATAAAGAATTAGAAGAGTTTGCGTATATCACAAGTCATGATTTAAAAGAGCCTTTGGCAACCATTTCTGGGCTTATTGCTTTGTTAAAAGATGATTATAAAGGAAAACTCGATGATGATGCTATGATGAGTATGGAGTTTATAGATAAATCTAGCGAACGCATGCGAACCCAGATAGACGATTTGCTGGAGTATTCTAAATTAGGTAAATCTAAAGAGAAAACTGAGATTGATTGTAATGATTTACTAGGAGAAATAACGTTGGATATTGCGAATGCTATTACGCGCTTTAATGCCAAAGTAACCTACGGAGATTTACCGACTGTTTTAGGTAGTAAGGTTGAGCTTAGAGGGGTTTTTCAGAATTTAATAAATAATGCCATTAAGTTTAAAAAAGCAGATGTAGACCCTGAGGTAGTTATTAGTTTTAAAACCGTTATTTACGGTCCGCAGAACAAAAACTTTTGGCAATTTGAGGTAGCAGATAATGGTATTGGTATTTCTCAAAAGCATAAAAGTAAAGTTTTCTCTATTTTCCAGAGGCTGCATTCTCGTGAAGAATATGAGGGAACAGGTATTGGTTTGTCTTTTTGTAAAAAAATAGTTGAGTCTTTGGGTGGTCAAATTTGGTTTGAATCTGAAGTGCATAAAGGCACCACGTTTTTCTTTACTATACCTAAGTAGAGCAAAGGTTTTATAAAAAGTAAGCCTGCTATTTCTAGTAAATTTACATTGTTTTTTAAGTAGCGATTGCTGCGTTAGGGATTGAGGCGTTTGTTGAAGCTCCTCGAAGAGAGCGACTGCCGAAAGCCCGACCCTTGTGGTAACGCCCAAATATTTGAAATTTCGGTTTATAATATTAAAAAAAATATGTAGGTTTGCATCACTTAAAAAAGAAAAAAGATATGTCGTTTTCAGATTTATTTGATAGTGGTTTTAAAAAGCGTAATGAGGATCATTTTGCTGCAATTGTAAGAATTGCAATGGATGACGGCGTGATTACAGTTGAGGAACAAGCGTTTTTAGAGCGATTAGCTCGTAATTTAGATATTGGTGAAGGTGACTTTAATTTGATATTAGAGGATTATAAATCGCACCCAATTAACCCTCCAACATCTTACGATCGTCGTTTAGAGCGTTTATATGATTTAGCACGTATGGTTTATGTGGATCATATTAAGGGCGATCACGAAGAAATTTTACTTAGAAAAATAGCTTTAGGGCTTGGTTTTCATGCTGATAATGTAAAGTATATTGTGGATAAAGCATTGACTTTAGTTAATAGCGGTACGGATTTAGATGATTTTATTGATGCCATGAAAAAAATGAATCAATAATTGTTTAATCTATGTTATATAATGTAAGCACCCTTTTTAGGGTGCTTTTTTTATGTTATAGGGTTTGGTGTTCTGCGTATTGCAAGCCATTAGGTAATTTGATAGAAGAAAACTCTAAATGTAATACCCGACGACGTTTTTGAACAATTGTTGGAGAAGAAGCATGCAATAATAATGGTTTTATTAATTGAACACCGCCTGCTGCAATTTCGCTTATAAAAGGAATTGAATTATTAGAAATAAGCTTTATTTCTTCATCATTTAAACGCTTATTGTGTGAACCCGGAATCACTTTTAAAGCCCCATTTTTATTTGTAGTATCATCCAAATGAATACGCATCGCAAAAGTGTTTTTAGAAATATTTTCAGGAGGACAAACACTTATGACTCCTTTTTTATTAGTCCATGATTTAAAACCATCAACCTCTATTTTTTCCAAGACATTTATGGGTACATCTTGATGCCAGGTTACATACCAATTGTCTTTTGGAGATTTATCAAAATAAATAGCTTTAGTTAAGAACACATCTTTATCAATCGATTTAATTAGCTTTTTAAAATTCTTGTTAAATAAAGTGTCTTTTAATTTTGGGATTTTTTTTAATACTTCACGCATGCCAAAAGCTTGCTCGTTATGTTCTTTTATATAACTATCAAGATTAGTTTTTAGTTTTCTAATGTCTCTTTTGGTATAGATATGGTTTAGAATTCCAAAACCTTTATGTTCTAATCGTTTTGCAATGGTTTGTAGGTTTTTGTCGTTAATTTCAGTTTCGTAAGCATCTACAGCATCATACAAGCGCTCTTTTATATTTCGCTTTAAGCGTTCGGGAGCAATTACTTTTACACCTTCCCCTAGACCTAAAATTTCTTTTTCAAGTTCAAAATTAAGCTGTACGTCTAAAGCGATTGTTACACCATAATTATCGCGACTTACTTCTCTTTGCGAATGATGGAATGGCTTAGTTAAAACGTAAGGTGCGTGTTTATGATTTACGTAAAGCAATACAGGGTCTGGTTCTAAATGCGGACTTACAGAAACCCCAATAACATCTTTATAATAGGTTTCTGAGTCAAATGTTACGTCAGGTAAAAAACTATTTTCACTTTTATTTAAAGCAATAATTCTATCTAAAGCTAAATTCATTAAGCCTTCATTCTTGTTTCTTTTTCCAATAATAAACCAGCGGTTTCTGAACTCTTTTAGTAAATATGGATGAAATGTAAATGTGCTTTCTTGTCTAGCTTTAAAAGATTGGTAAGTAATGTCTATCGCTGCTTTCTTTAAAATATACTGATAGAGTTTATCTAAATATTTTAAGCCTTTTAAGTTCTCGTTTTTCTCAAAATCTATTAGTGATTTTTCATTTGTTTTCTGTGTGTAAACATGATTTTCTAGTTTTTGAACCATACTGCTTAACTCATCAAAATGAGAGAAACCTTGAAATTGTTTTAAGAAAGAAACCGCTTCTGATAACTTAGTTAAATCTTGATTAGAAATTGGGCTGTTAGTAATACTATAATCGTCGGCATCGTATTTATAAAACTTTCTATTATAAACTACAATTGGTGCATTGTAGCCTAGTTTGTCACTACGCATCATTTGTAGATCTAGTTGTACTGTACGTTTGCTGACATCAATATCTTTACCTTCATAGTCGTACAAAGCATCAGAAACAGCTTCAATTAAATCATTAAGTGTCCATTGCTTAAAGTTGTTTTGAAGGCATTTATCTATTGTTTTATATCGAATTAATGCATTTTTGTTTACAGCCATTTTCTAAAAAAATTTCTTCTAATTTATGAGAAAATATCTAGTGCGCAAAAAGATTGCGTATACATGTGAGTGATTTGTATCAAATATTAAAATTATGGAAGCTTTAAAACTAAAAATATTTGATGTGTTAACTGAGAAAATAGCTGTTTCTGAATTTGAAAATTGGTTGTATTCTTCTGAATATATAAATCAAAAAATAAAAGCAGATTCTTTATTTTTTAACGTAATCAATATCAATTATAGAGAAGCGAAATCGATAAAGGAGCTAAAAGAAATAACGGCTAGTATTTTCACAGATGAAGAGCTGTTAGTTGTTAATTTACTACAGGGTTGTAAGAAAATTGCCAGATCAGAAAGTTTCGAAAACTTTAAAAATCACATTTCAAATATTGTATCCGACTTTGATTGTAATACTGATTTCAATTCTTTTTGGGAGTTTTATGAGATATATTATGGTTTTGATGGTTATGATTATTGCGACTATGAAAATATTAATACTGAGCAGCTTGGTAAGGAGGCTAAATCTTTAGCTATTTCTGTGATTACTACGTTTGAATCTGCAAAAAGCATTGAAGAAAGCATAGAGCTGTTGAAATAAATTGAAGAGAACAGTACGGAACAAAAAAATATAATACTTCGTATTATGAAGCTAAATTTTAACTGGTTAGAAAAATAAATTTGGAGAAGTCGAAAATAAATTTAGATATTTGCAACGCATTTCAACCAAAATCAAGTTGAATTAAAAATTAGAAACTATGAGTTTATTTATAACATATCAAATCGATCCTAAAGGCATTATGCCTTTTGTGATGCTTCGTGATTATCGTTAGATAAACTTTTCAATTTTATAAATGAAAGATCCGAAGCAAGTTAAAAACTGTTTCGGATTTTTTATTTCCAGTCATTAGCAAGCCTGCTAAACATATTTCCAAAAACAGTTATAAGTAGATATTATTTGTTGCTCAAGACACAATCTTGAGTGGCTCTAATAATTGTCTAAAATCAAAAAACAAAAATAAAACAATGGACACGAATTTGTTAAACAACTACGTGCTTAAAGCTATAGATGCTTATCCGTATGAGTTAGAAGAAACTGTAGAAAATCTAAATTACGCCTTGTCTTACCAAAGTAATAATGCTTACGCTTTATACTTAATGGCACGTTTACAGGCAGAGCAATTAGGCGACTACGACAAAGCAAAGCAATATTATGCCGAAGCTTTAGCTAACAATATGGATTTTCAAAAAGTATATCCAAGGTACATTCAAGTGTTACTAGATAATGAAGATTTAGAAGAAGCCCAAAAACTAATCGATTTTGCCTTAACCATAAAAGGTGTTGATAAAGGTTGTATTTGGGAGAAACAAGGTCGGCTTTTTGAAATAAAGCAAGAGAACAAAAAGGCAATTAAAGCGCTTAAAACAGCGAAGCAATTTGGATTTAATAACGATTTTATAAGCTATATAGATTTAGAAATATCTAGAAACAAAAGCAAAATAAAGCCTAAAAAGAAACCGTCTAAAAGCAAAGCGAAGAAGAAAAAGTGTAAAAAGAAGAAAAATAAATGAAATTTATTATTACTACGCAAAAACATTGCGCAACAACCTGTAATATTTGCAGGGTAATTAAAAGGAAGTCTTTTGGAATCAGACTTTAAAAAGAAGTTGCTCCACCAGACAAGGACGCTGGTGGAGTTTATTAAAAGTTCTTTAAAATATTAAAATTGGAAGTATTGAGCAATTGGTTGGCTCGCGAGACTGTAACTCTCGTTTCTTAAATGAACATGTAGGTTCGAGTCCTACTACTTCCACATCAAGCAAGTCTTGTTCTGTGTTTCAGTATAGCACTATTGTATAAATCCTTGCGGTTTCGCATCAGGTTTTTATATTCAACTTGACTTGAAGGCTTTCGGTTATTTAGCCAAATAAATAATCTCCTCTATGTACGCAGGTTCGAATCCTGCCTTCATTAATTTGAAGTAGCTAAGTCCGGTTAAGCAATAGAAACAATCGCAGGTTCGAATCCTGCCAAGATCGAAATGATCTTGTGGTCGAGCGGTCAAAGACAATGGACTCAAAATCCATTATTTCACGAAGAAGGTCACTTATAAAAATCGACCACCAAGTGTGTCTCACTTAAAAAAGGCAAAAAACAAAGTAAAGGTAAACTCGCTAAAACAACTTGTTGTTGCAGCAGTCCGGAAAATACCTTGAAATACAAATGTATTTTTAGATGCCTTAGGTATTCTTTTAAAGAATCATTAGTTAAAATACAGTTTGAAAATTATTCAAATTGCAATTAGTTAATCTTCAATAAAACGCTACCTAAATCGCTTTAAATCAATTGTCTTTCCGTATTTAAAAAGATGGTTTGCTTTTGCTTTGTTTTAATAAAGAATAGTCATTTCAGTTTGACTGAAATTCTATTATAAATAATTAATAGTTCTGAATAAAAAAACAAAAATAACAGAACATTAAAAATCAAATAAGATGAAAAGAGTAAGAATTCATGCAGGAAAAGTAGGGTTAGTATTTAAAAATGGTAATTACAAATGTGTTATTACCCAAGGATCACATTGGTTAAAGTTTAATGAACATGTATTAGTTTATAGCTTAGACCTAGCCTTTAATACACCAACAGCATTGGAGGTTTTACTTAAAGATCAAACGTTGGCAGATATGTTGCACGTTATTAATGTAGAAGACAATCAAATGGTATTAATGTATAGCAATAATAACTTTAAAAACGTATTAACAGCAGGACGACATACTTTTTGGAGAGACCTAGTAAGCTATAGATTTATCACCGTAGATTTAAGCGATATTACTATTCCAGAAACAATAAATAAAGCTTTGTATACCAACAATGCTTTGCGTCTACATATTCGGACGTTTGAAGTTGCAGCACATGAAAAAGCAGTTCTAATTATTGATGATACGTTTGATAAAATTTTAGATCATGGTACATACCACTACTGGAGAAATAATCAAACTATTAAAATTGTGAAAGCAGATTTACGTCAATTACAATTAGAAGTTGGAGGTCAAGAATTGTTAACTAAAGACAAAGCCACGGTGCGCATTAATTTTTACGCACAGTACAAAGTTACAGATATCGAAACTGCTTTATTGCGCAACAAAGATTACGAAAAACAATTGTACACCAACTTGCAATTAGCATTAAGGTCTTTTATTGGAGCTTACACTTTAGACGAGTTGTTAGATCAAAAAGACAACATTGCAAAAGCAGTAGTAGAAGATGTGCAAACACAAGCACAAAAGTTAGGTGTAACCGTTTTACATGCAGGCTTAAGAGATGTGATTTTGCCAGGAGACATGAAAGAAATCATGAACCAAGTATTAATTGCTCAGAAAAAAGCGCAAGCCAATGTAGTAACAAGACGGGAAGAAACCGCATCTACACGCAGCTTGTTGAACACTGCAAAATTAATGGAAGACAACAGCATGTTGTTTAAATTAAAAGAGATGGAATATGTAGAGAAAATTGCTGATAAAATTGGCGAAATTACAGTGGCTGGAAACGGTAACGTAATCGAACAATTAAAAGATATTTTCTCTGTAAATAAGTAGTGATAAGACCTAAACATGTTTAGTTTAGGTCTTATTTTGATTAAATTAGAAAAAACAATATTATGAAACATATAGTTCCAAAAACTATTAAGATATTCAAAACATCATTTGATTTTAAGGATATTAAAGAAGAAGATATTCCTGAGGAAAGTAAAGAAGTAGCTAAAGATGTTTTAAAGTCTAAAAATTATGACGATAATTACGACATTATGGTGCAGACTTCTAATAATAAAGCAACCTTTGGTTTTGACTACCTATATAAGCAAGAAAAGAAATTTATTCCCGAATTGGACCCGAGCGTAATTTATT
The DNA here is from genome assembly GCF_004368925.1 of Algibacter lectus. Taxonomy (NCBI): domain Bacteria; kingdom Pseudomonadati; phylum Bacteroidota; class Flavobacteriia; order Flavobacteriales; family Flavobacteriaceae; genus Algibacter; species Algibacter lectus. The sequence continues at coordinate 422,745 of NZ_SORL01000008.1, read as the reverse complement.
TTTCAAGTGCACAATTGTTTTCTGGAATGATATATAATTATAAAAAGGAACTTTTAAAAAACTCATTCTCACTAAAAGATATTACTAAAAATAAATCTAATCAATCTTTAGATGATACAATAAAACAATTTGAAATCTTCTTTCAATTTGCATCTAGCTATGTAATAATGTTAAGCGCTTCATTGGAGGCTTTTGTAAATAAATTAATTCCTATCGATTATATATACACGACAAAAGAAGGAATAGAAAAAGATATTGAATGGATTCATAGGCAGAGTATCGATTTTAAAACAAAAAAGATAATTCCTAATTGTACAGAAAAAGACTATACTATTGAGTATGAATCAAAATATGAGGAAATTTTAGCTATCAAGAATTTTAGAAATGATTTAATTCATTTAACGCCAAAAAATGAAATAACCAATACTAAGTATAAAGATTTCTATAGAAAAGTAATTGATTTTAAGTATTCCGAAGCGATATATTCAATTAAACATTATATAAATTACCATGAAGAAGGTTTGATTGAAGAATGTGCTTGTGGCAACGACTTTTATTTTGATTTAATCAAAAAATAGATACTACGCGCAACTATTGCGTAACAGACTGTGATATTTGCAGTGTAATTAAAAGAAACAATGAAAACACAAATAACAGGAAACGATTTAATAGCCTTAGGATTCAGACAAGGAAAATGGATGAAAGACGCTATTCAATATATTAACACCAACACATTATCTCAGGTTGAACTATCTAATTATTTAGAGCAATTCAAATCTCCCGATCCAATCGGGTTACATACAAAATCAGTTGATTTTGCAATCAATATTAAAGCCGAAAACGAATTAGAAAAAGACAACGTTTTTAAAGTGGTTAACTCCATGCAAACCTTAATGAAAACACCTACTTTAGTTGGAGGCGCTATTATGCCAGACGCGTGCCCAACGGGACCAGATGGAATAATCCCAGTTGGTGGTGTTGCAGTTGCCAAAAATGCAATTCACCCAGGAATGCATAGTGCGGATATTTGCTGTTCTGTAATGCTAACCGATTTTGGTAAAGCAGATCCAAAAGCTATTTTGGATGCAGCTCATGCAAATACACACTTTGGTCCTGGCGGACGTGATCGAGATTCTCAATTTAGATTTCCAAAGGAATTATTGGATGCTTTTGAGGCTAACGTGTTCTTAAAAGATAAGCAAATGATTCAAATAGCAAGAACTCATTTAGGTACTCAAGGTGATGGCAACCATTTTTTGTTTGTAGGGAAATCAAAAAAAACAGGAAATACAATGATGATTACGCACCACGGATCAAGAGGTCCAGGAGCGAGATTATATGATAAAGGTATGAAGGTTGCCGAACGGTTTAGAAAAGAATTATCGCCAGAAACAATGAAACAAAATGCGTGGATTCCGTTTAAAACAGAAGAAGGTCAAGATTATTGGAATGCCTTACAAACCATAAGAGATTGGACAAAATTAAACCATGAGGTGTTACATAATACTGTAGCAGAAACACTAGAGATAGCTATTGAGAACAGATATTGGAACGAGCATAACTTCGTCTTTAAAGATGGTGATTTGTTTTACCATGCTAAAGGTGCAACACCTTTAGATGCTAAGTTTATGCCAGATATTACAGGTCCAAGGTTAATCCCTTTAAACATGAGCGAACCGGTTTTAATTGTTGAAGGAGATACAACAGCAACCAATTTAGGATTTGCACCTCATGGCGCTGGTCGAAACGTGAGTAGAACGCAACATAGAAGAAGCAAAACAGGAACCACTATGCAAATTTTTAAAGAAGAAACTAGAGGTTTAGATGTTCGGTTTTTTTCAAAGGAAATCGATATTACCGAATTACCTTCTGCTTACAAAAATGCAAATACGGTAAGGGCTCAAATGGACGAATATGGCTTAGGTAAAGTCATTGATGAGGTTTTACCTTATGGTTGTATTATGGCTGGAGATTGGCAGAAAAACGCACCTTGGAAAATTAAAAGAGATAAGCGCAATAAAAACAAACGCTAGGTTTATTATTTAATAATTTTTAAACCTAGCATAAAAAATAACCAGGATCACAATAACACAAAAGCACATTTGTTATATTTACAACATGAGAATTTTTTTAATACTTTGTTTGTTTATAAGCACGAATATTTTTTCGCAATCTGATATTTTAGCGAGGGAATATTTTAAAAACGGTGACTTTAAAAAGGCTTTAGCTGAGTATAAAAAAATCTATGAAGGGCCATCAACAAGCTTAACAAATATAAATGCTATTGTAGAAACGCATCAGCAATTAGAGCAATATGCCGAGGCAGAAGCTTTTTTGCTAGAGGTGATGGAGGATATTGCGTATTCTGGGTTTTTAGTCGATTTAGGCTATAATTTTCAGTTGCAAAAAGATACCGTAAATGCAAGGCTTCAGTATAATAAAGCTTTAGAAAGTATCGATTTACGGGCTAGCAATGTGTTTTCTGTAGCAAAGGGGTTTCAAAATCATAGTTTGCTAGATGAAGCTATTTTGGCTTATGAAAAAGGTGTGGCTTTAAACCCTAAATATAATTTCGATTTACAATTGGCTCAGTTGTATGGAGAGCAAGGTAAAGTTGAAAAAATGTTTACCAGTTATATAGATTATGTTGAGGCTAATCCGTTTACTGTAAATAATATCAAACGGTCTATTAACGATTTTATAAGTGAAAATAGTGATAATGAGAATAATATAATATTCCGAAAAATTTTATTAAAAAAAGCACAGCAAACTCCAGATTTGCTATGGAACGAGCTATTAAGTTGGTTGTTTGTGCAGCAAAAAGATATTAAAAAAGCATTTGTTCAAGAAAAGGCCATTTTTAATCGTCAGCCAGAAAGTTTAAACAGAATAGCTGATTTGGCGGTAATTGCAACTAATGAAAAAGCATACGAAACGGCTAAAGAAATTTACACATATCTTATAGAAAAAGCTCAAGATACTGGCACAAAGGTGTCGGCAAATTACCATTTATTACAACTAGAAGAGAAAGTAAGTTCTAAAGAAAATTACGAAGCTATTGAGGCTAAGTATTTAGAGTTGTTTGAAGAGTTTGGTTCGGTTTCTCAAACCTTAAAACTTCAAATTGCTTATGCGCATTTTTTAGCATTTTATAAGAATGAAACAACTAAGGCGACTTCCTTTTTAAAAAAGTCTTTAAAACTATCTTTAACAGAATTTCAGAAGGCTGAGGTGAAGTTGGAATTGGGTGATATATTGGTGCTTCAAGAAAAATTTAATCAAGCTTTAATTTATTATACTCAAATTCAGCGAAGCTTAAAAAACAGTGAAATATCTCAAGAAGCTAGGTACAAAGTTGCAAAAACAAGTTATTATAAAGGTGATTTTAAGTGGGCAGAATCTCAATTAAAAATTTTAAAAGCATCAACATCGCAATTAATCGCTAATGATGCATTAGACTTGAAGCTGTTAATAACAGACAATAAATATGAAGATTCTCTACAAACTGCGCTAAAACTCTATGCTAAAGCGGATTTATTGGCCTTTCAGAATAGAAATGATGAAGCCATTAGTTTGTTAAGCAAGGTTTTGGCTGCTCATAAAACGGAGCCTATTATTGCTCAGGCTTTGTACAAGCAGGCAGAATTATTTGAAGGAAAACAACAATTTGAAAAAGCCGAGAGTAACTATAAATCTATAATTGAAAATTATGGAGAAGGTATTTTAATTGATAATGCCTTATTTAAATTAGCTGAATTGTACATGAATTACTTAGAGCAGCCGGATAAAGCAAAACCGCTTTACGAGCAAATTATTTTTAGCCATCCAGATAGTATTTATTTTGTTGAAGCACGAAAAAAATTTAGAGCTTTACGTGGCGATGCTATAAACTAATCTCAAAGCTTAATCTACGCGATTTTAACAATAAACCAAGAGTAATTTGGGTATTGTAACTAGGAGCTTTAATTTTGCGGCTTTAAATAGAAACTATGATAATATATAACGTAACTTCAAACATCGACGAGTCTATAGAAGCTGAATGGTTAATCTGGATAAAAGAACATATTCCACAGGTTTTAGGGACAGGTAAGTTTGAAAAGGCAACGCTTAGTAAGGTTTTGGTAGAAGAAGATATTGAAGGTGTAACTTATTCGGTGCAATACCGATCGTATTCTCGTGAAGCTTTAGATGCTTATTACCGAGACGATGCCGATAAATTTAGAATGGAAGGGCTTAAGAAATTTGCCGATAAAGTGCTCTCATTTCGTACTGAACTAGAAATAGTAGATGAGTATACGGTTAATTTTAAGTAATAAAAACCGAGCATAAAAAAGCCTATAAATTTAAATTTATAGGCTTTTTTATGTTTTAAAATATCGTATTTATTATAAGGCGCTCTTAAATTGCTCTAAGAAACGTACATCATTTTCACTTAATAAACGAATATCACCAATTTGGTGTAGTAGCATTGCAATTCGGTCTATTCCAACACCAAAAGCAAAACCAGAATATTCAGTAGAATCAATTTTACAGTTTTCTAAAACGTTTGGATCTACCATACCGCAACCTCCAATTTCTAACCAACCTGTTCCTTTTGTTATTTTATAATCTGTTTCTGTTTCTAAACCCCAGTACACATCAATTTCTGCACTTGGTTCTGTAAACGGAAAGTATGATGGACGTAAACGAATTTCGCTTTTCCCAAACATTTCACTTGTAAAATGTTGTAGTGTTTGTTTTAAATCGGCAAAGCTTACATCTTTATCAATATATAAGCCTTCTAATTGGTGGAAAAAACAGTGAGAACGCGCAGAAATAGCTTCGTTTCTGTATACACGACCAGGAGAAATGGTTCTAATTGGTGGTGTATTGTTTTCCATATAACGTACTTGTACCGAGCTGGTGTGCGTGCGTAATAAAATATCCGGATCGGTTTGGATAAAAAATGTATCCTGCATATCACGCGCCGGATGGTATTCTGGCAAGTTTAATGCTGTAAAGTTGTGCCAATCGTCTTCTATTTCTGGACCTTCACTTACATTAAATCCAATGCGAGAAAAGATATCTATAATTTGATTTTTTACGATAGAAATAGGGTGTCGTGCACCTATTTGAACTGGTTCCCCCGGTCTAGATAAATCGCCGTAAATACCTTTTACTTCTTCGGTACTTTCAAGTTCTGCTTTTAGAGCGTTTACTTTATCTTCGGCTGTTTTTTTAAGTTTATTTATGGTTTGGCCAAATTCTTTTTTTTGGTCGTTTGCCACATTTTTAAACTCTGCAAAAAAGTCGTTTAATAACCCTTTTTTACCTAAATATTTTATTCTAAATGCTTCTACCTCGTCTTTCGATTGTGCTTTAAAAGATTCGGCTTCGCTAATAAGTTCTTTAATTTTATCTATCATGACCTGTTCAAAATGTGCGCAAATTTAATGATTTTATAAATAAAAAACGCCTTCAATTGAAGGCGTTTGTATTATTTAACGATAAGAAAATTAATTTTTGATATATACTTCTTTGTATGTGTCCTCTCCATCTTCATCAATAAAATAAAATGTATTACCAGAAAAAATAATGGTTGCTGTACTAGTGTAGTCATCTTCATTCTCTGTAAACTCGTAAATATTGTCGCCTAGGTTTACCCAAGTTCCAGTCGATTCATAGTCAACCATGCATGTATCATCATTTCCACTATAATAAGTAATTGAAGAATAAGTTCCGTCTGAGTTGAAAGTTAATTGGTCTTGTTTATCACAGCTGTCTAGTTCATATTCTTCATCATTTTCAAAACTTTGGTAATAATTCCATATTCCAATAATTGAATCTTGAGAATCGTCGTCACTACTACAAGAGCTAAAGGTTAATGTAATAACGCTTAAAAGTAAAATTAATTTTTTCATTTTTGATTTGGGTTTTTAAATTTAAGAAGCGAATATATAAAAAAGATCGATAATCTGTTTGTTTTTTCTGTTTAAATGTGTTTTTTAATAATTTTAATCAAAAAGCAAGTCTGTCTTGATAGGTGTTTTTTAGTGCGAATAATAAAGTAGAGCCAATGCTTTATAAGTGGTTGTATTTTAAAAATAATACTTTATTTTAGAATGTTGTTGTAACAAAACATTAATATGAGCTACTTATAAGGAGAAGTTTGGTCTTGCTTTTTGAATGTGTGAGATTCTAAATATCGAATGGGCTTTTTAAAGATCAATAGTTAATTTTTTGAAATAAAAGACCTCGAAACGGTTAGAAAAACACACTTATTATCGTTGTAGTGTTTAGAAGGAATGTAGTTTTTATTATACTTTCAAAATAAATTGTTCGATCGTAAAAAAGGTATTACATTTAATTATTAATTTTTTTTAAATCTAAAATTATGGAGTGGTTTTACAGCTTGGCGCTTTTTACACAAATCTATTGGGGCATTGCATTAATTGGCTCTTTTATTTTTGTGATCACCATTGTAACCACGTTTATTGGTGGTGATTCGGGAGATTTAGATACCGATGCCGAAATTGAAGCTGATACAGGTATTGGGTTTCAGTTTATAACCTTTAAAAATCTTGTTGGCTTTTTTACTCTTTTTGGTTGGAGTGGTATTGCGTGTATTGATGCAGGCTTCTCTAAGCCAATAACGATAATGGTTTCCATTCTTTGTGGTTTAGCCATGATGGCTGTTATGGCTGCTATGTTTTATTCTATGCAAAAACTAAACCATAGCGGGACTTTAAAAATGAAAAATGCTATTGGTAGTGTAGGCGAAGTGTACTTAACCATTGGTGCTAAACGCTCAACTATAGGTAAGGCTCATGTGAGAGTTCAAGGTGCTTTAAGAGAACTTGAAGCTTTAACAGACTCGGAAACAGAGCTTAAATCTGGCTCAGTAATATCGGTAAGAGAAGTTACCACAAACGGAATATTAATTGTAGAACAACTAAATAAATAACACATGCTATCACTTTTTGTACAGGAGAACCTTCAATTGGGTTTACCAATCGCTGTAATTGCGGCTATTTTATTCGTCTTTTTATTTTTTATAGTACTAGTTAGGCGCTATAAACGCTGTCCTTCAGATAGAATTTTAGTAGTTTATGGTAAAGTTGGCGGTGGACAATCGGCAAAATGTATCCATGGTGGTGCAGCCTTTATTGTACCTGTAATTCAGGATTACGAGTTTCTAGATTTAACACCTATTTCTATTGAGGTGAATTTAGTAAACGCCCTTTCTAAACAAAATATTCGTGTAAACGTGCCATCACGTTTTACAATTGGAGTTTCTACCGAGCCTGGAGTTATGCAAAATGCTGCGGAACGTCTTTTAGGTTTAGGTCAAAATGAAATTCAAGATTTAGCACAAGAAATTATATTCGGTCAGTTACGTTTAGTAGTGGCTTCTATGGATATTGAAGAAATTAATAATGACCGTGATAAGTTTTTAACTAACATTTCTCAATCTGTAGAAACAGAATTAAAGAAAGTGGGTTTAAAACTGATTAACGTAAATATCACCGATATCGTTGATGAGTCTGGTTATATTGAAGCCTTAGGTAAGGAAGCTGCAGCACACGCAATAAATGCAGCACGTAAATCGGTTGCCGAAAAAACTAGAGATGGTTCTATTGGTGAAGCGAATGCGGTACAAGATGAAAGAACACAGGTTGCTGCAGCAAATGCGCAAGCGGTTGAGGGTGAAAATAAGGCGAAAATTGCTGTTGCAAATTCCGATTCTTTACGTCGTCAACGTGAAGCAGAAGCAGAACGTGTAGCAAATGCGTCAGAGAAAGTGCAATCTGCAAAAGCGCTAGAGGAATCTTATGCTGCGGAACAATTAGCAGAAACAGCAAGAGCGGAACGTGAGCGTTCTTCTCAAATGGCAGATATCATTGTACCTGCTGAAATTGATAAAAAGAAAGTTGAAATTGACGCTGAGGCGGAAGCTGAAAGAATAAGAAGGCGTGCTAAAGGTGAGGCCGACGGAATTCTTTTTAAAGCACAAGCAGAAGCGCAAGGTTTATATGAAGTATTAACGAAACAAGCTGCTGGTTTAGATCAAATTGTAAAGGCTGCAGGAAATAACTCTAAAGATGCCGTACTACTTTTAGTTGCTGATAAGTTACCAGAACTAGTAAGAATGCAATCGGAAGCCATTAAAAATATTAAAATTGATAAGGTTACTGTTTGGGAAAATGGTGGCGGAAAAGATGGAAAATCGTCAACAGCTAATTTTCTTTCTGGTATGTACAAATCTGTACCTCCTTTACAAGAAATGTTCGATATGGCTGGTATGCAATTACCAGAGTATTTAAAAGGAAAAGATGTTGCTGAAGCTGCTGAGGTAGTTTCTGAAAAAAATAATACGCCGGAAAAGTAATTAAAGAGCCATGTTTATAAAACTAAAAAGCCCAATAATCTATTTTGATTTTTGGGCTTTTTTTTTTACGACTATTTTTAGTTTTAGCTGTTTTAAAAAGAAGGACTGTTCTGTGAAATCTATTATAAAATGATGTTTTAGATATCGTTGTTTAAAGTATTAAAATTGATTTTTTTAGTTGTATCTTACATGGTGTTAGTGTCTAGGCGTTTTTTAATCTGAATAAATTATTAATATGAGCGATACTTTTAAAACCATAGCGAGATTTCAGTATTCTACCGAAGCACAAATTATAAAAGGTCGTTTGGAAGCCGATGGCATTCGGGTGTTTTTATTCGATAACCTTACTATAGATACCGATCCTTTAGTTAGTAATGCTATTGGTGGTGTAAAACTGAAAGTATTATCGTATCAAGCTGAAGAAGCCGAACATATTTTAAAATCGATAAACAAATTCTCTTTAGATAACCAAGGTAATGCTATAAAATGTCCGAATTGTAAAAGTGATAAAATTGAACTTTACTCCACAATAAAGGATGTTAAAGCGCTTTTTGCCTTTATTTTTGCTTTCATAACTAATATTATTCTGTCTGCTTTACCAATTTATACAAAACATAAATACAGATGTGAAGCTTGTAAAACGGAATTTGATGTAGAGAAAGTGGTTCCTCTTTATGTTGTGCCAGATGCAGGACCCACAATGTCATAAGCGGTTTTTAAAGTTTTAATTGCAGTCTCTAATTCTTCTTCATTGAGCTGTCCAAAACCAAAACGGATAGCACAAGTATCTTTGTCTTGATAAAGTATTGTTTTTGGAAGAAATAAGTTGAGTTTTTCTGATGCTTCAGCTAATTTTACTAGAGAAATTTTATTGTTAAATCGCAACCATATTGCTAAGCCACCCGATGGTTTTTCCCATGTAATAATATTTTTAAAATAGGAGGCTAAGTGTTCGCATAAACAATCGCGCCTTTCTTTATAAGTTATAATGTTTTTTTTTAGCAGTCGGTATATTTCACCTTCATGAATTAACTCGGCAAGTATTTGCTCTTGTATCATGTCGCCTTGCTTGTCTAGTAATTGCAAATAGTTTTTTGCTTCAGAAATTAAACTTTCGGGAGCTACTACAAATCCCGTTTGAAAACTAGGGAATAGTGATTGTCCCAGTTTTCCTAAATAAACGACTACGCCATGGGCATCTGCGCTAGCCATGGGTAACATGGCAGAACCGTTGTATTGAAAATCATAATCATAATCGTCTTCAATAATAGCGAATTTGTAGGTTTTGGCTAGTTCCAATAATTTCAATCGGCGCTCGGCACTAAGCGTTACTGTAGTTGGATAATGCCTATGTGCACAGATGTATATAAAGCGAATGCTCCCTTTTATAAAATGAGTTCTTATGTAATCAACATCTAAACCATGTTCATCTACCGGAATTGTTTTTATATCTGCTCCGGCTTGCTGAAAAATCATGTTTGAGGCATAGTTACTTAAGTGGCCTACCAAAACAACATCCTTAGGTTTTATTAAAAGCTGAGAAACAATATATAAGCTCATTTCTGTACTTCGCGTACTTATAAGGTTGTTTGGTTTTATATGAAACCCTCGAGTTGCGTTTAAATAATTACAGAGTTGAGTTTCAAATTTTGAATAGGATACTGCTGTGGTTTGGTTCCATTTTGAAATTAAAGATTTCCGTTTCATGGCGGCACTATACCATCTAGAAAATTCGTGAACCGGATGCAGCGTTAAATCTGGGTTGCCATCGTTTATGCTGTATTCTGCCTTTGTAGTTTGTAATGTAGATGCTAAATTAAATGATGTTTGAAAAGGAAAACCTGTAGTTTTTGGGTATTGATATACTTGGTCTATTTGGTGAGCTGTAGCTTTTATAGGTGCTGTTGTTTGCTCCGGAACCAAAATAAATGTGCCTTTGTTGGGTATTATTTCTACCCAACCTTGCGAGGCTAACTCATCATAAACAGCAACAGCGGTGTTTCTGTGGATTTTTAATTTCTGACTTAAAATACGAGTTCCTGGTAATGCTGTTCCTATGGATAAATAACCACGCTGAATAGCATTTATAATTTGCTGAGCTATTTGAATGTATACGGGTTGAGACGTGTTTTTTTCAAATTGTATTAATTGCTGTAAGAGATTACTAACCGGACTATTCATTGTTTTAAAACTGGACTACTTAACTCGTCCGGAAAGTTACGACTTTTGCAGCGTTATAAACAAAACTTTTATGAAAACTACATTCGCTTTAACTGCTTTTATTATGTGCACATTTATGTCGCATGCACAACAAGAGCAACAAAAACAAGACTTAGATACTATAGTTGTAGCGTCGACAAGAATAAATCTTCCTTTTAAGGAAAACTCAAGAACTATAAATATTATTTCTGCAGAAGCTATTAAAAATAGTGCTGCCAATAATATAGCAGATTTATTGCAACAAGTAGCTGGTATAGATGTAAGACGTCGTGGTACTGCTGGAAGTCAGGCCGATTTATACATTAGAGGCGGAAGTTTTGATCAAACGCTTTTACTTATAGATGGTGTTAAAATGAATGATGTACAAACAGGTCATCACACCATGAATGCGGCTTTACCAATAGAGGTTATTGAGCGTATTGAAATTATTAAAGGTCCTGCTGCTCGTATATTTGGGCAAAATGCTTTTAACGGTGCTATTAATATTGTTACTAAAAAAGTATTAAATAATACTGTTTCTGTTAAAGCGGAAACAGGTTCGTTTGGCCAGTTAAACGCTGGTGTTACCATTGCTACAGATTTAGAGAATTCATCGCATATTGTGCATGTCGACAAAATGTCTTCGGCTGGTTATCGATATAATACTGATTACGATAATAGTAACTTTTTTGTAAAAAGTGTATTCAACAAAGACAAAAAAGCTATTGAAATGATCGCTACTTTTCAAGAGAGAAAGTTTGGTGCCAATGGTTTTTATGCAAGAGAAAGCGGAACTGATCAATATGAAGAAACTCAAAACAGCTTAATTGCGTTTTCTACACAGTTTAAAACTGAAAATTTAACAATTAAACCACGTATTTACTGGAAACGAAACCAGGATGAATATGTGTATTTACGTAATGATCCAACGGTTTATAGAAATTTACATATTTCTAATAAAATAGGAGCTGAGGTTAACGGGTCTTATAGATCAAAAGCTGGTATTACAGGTTTTGGAATCGATATGTCTGAAGATTTTATTACAAGTAATAATTTAGGAGATCGTGATCGATTTATGACGACCTTGTTTTTAGAACACAAGTTTAAAGCGTTGGATAATAAATTAGATATTACGCCTGGTGTTGCTGTTACTTATTTTTCAGATTTCGATTTTTATGCCTTCCCTGGTTTAGATGTTGGCTACAAAATAAGTGATGCTGTAAAAGCTTATGGTAACATTGGTTATACTTATAGAATACCAACGTATACCGATTTGTTTTACAATGATCCAAGTACAGCTGGAAATCCAGATTTGGAGGTTGAAGAAGCTTTTGCGCAAGAAATTGGAATTAAATATTTTTCACCAAGATTTTCTGGTTCTGTAGCGGTTTACAATAGAGATGCACAAAACTTAATCGATTTTATTCGTCCAAACACAACAGAAACTGTTTATACAGCAACAAATATTACTGAGGTTAATACTAAAGGTTTTGAGGTTGATGCCGCTTATAATTTTAAACTAAATACGTTTAATCAAACATTGGCTGTTGGTTATAATTTTTTAGAAGATGATATTTTAAATCAGAATAAAGAATTATCGCGTTATTCTTTAAATACACTAAAACATCATTTTACTACTCGTTTAAGTACGCAGTTATTTAAAAATGTAAGTCATAATATTATTTACAAACATGCACAACGTACCACGGGTGATAGCTATAATGTTTGGGATGCATCTTTAGTTGTTAATGTAAAGCAATTAGAGTTTACCGTTACAGCGAGTAATATATTTAATGCCGATTATATTGAAGCTGGTTTTGTACCTATGCCGCCTAGTAATATATTATTTGGTATGCGATATAGTTTAAATTAATTAAACGTTTTCTGTGATAGAGTAAAAAAATGGAATCTATGAGCGATACAAAACACAATTGGACCAAAGAAGAAATTCTAGAGATTTACAATAAGCCATTAATGGAATTGCTTTACGAGGCGGCCACGGTGCATCGCGTAAATCATGATCCTAATGTAGTGCAAGTATCAACTTTACTTTCTATTAAAACTGGTGGTTGTAGTGAAGATTGTGGGTATTGTCCTCAAGCTGCACGCTACCATACTAATATTGAAGGCAACGATTTAATGACGGTGCCACAAGTTAAAGCGCAAGCTTTACGAGCAAAGGCAAGCGGAAGTTCTCGGGTTTGTATGGGAGCGGCATGGCGCAATGTAAAAGATGGTGACGAGTTTGATGCCGTTTTAGAAATGGTGCGTACCATTAATAAACTCGACATGGAGGTTTGTTGTACTTTAGGTATGATTACCGAAAACCAAGCGCAACGTTTGGCAGAAGCAGGTTTGTATGCGTATAACTATAATTTAGATTCTTCGGAAGAATATTATAAAGAGGTTATTTCTACACGTGGTTACCAAGATCGATTGGATACTATTGATAATGTGCGTAAAACCAACGTTACCGTTTGTAGTGGTGGTATTATTGGTATGGGCGAAAATATTGAAGATCGAGCAGGTATGCTTGTTGCGCTTTCTACATTAAATCCGCAACCAGAATCTACACCAATTAATGCACTTGTTGCTGTAGAGGGCACACCACTTGAAGATGAGAAACCGGTTTCTATTTGGGAGATGATTAGGATGGTGGCAACCACAAGAATTGTTATGCCAGAAACCCAAGTGCGCTTAAGTGCAGGTAGAACGCAAATGAGTAGAGAAGGACAAGCCATGTGCTTTTTTGCTGGTGCAAACTCTATTTTTGCTGGCGATAAATTATTAACCACGCCAAATCCTGATGTTAATGAAGACATGAAAATGTTTGAACTATTAGGATTGAATCCGCAAAAACCTTTTACAAAAAAGGTACAACCACAAACTGTCGAAGCAACCGATTCTGAATTTGAATCTTTAGGTGAAAAACCAAAATGGACACGCCCAGAACATAAAATTGAACGTAACGAATTGGCTAAAGAAAAAGGAAAATTGATTAAGTAGCGCTCTTTTTTAGAGTATAAATTTTGTAAATAAAGTCTGTTGATAGCAAGTAAAAGGTGTTGTTAGCGGGCTTTTTTCGCGTTAGGGATTGCAGCGGTAGCTTTTGGCGAGGCGAGCATCGAGCCAAAACTTTTAGCGGAAAGCCCGACCCTTTTCGGGTAACGCTGTAATATTAAGATAAATAATATTCAGTTTTTAAAATGACATTATTGTTTCTGTCTTATGGTTTGAAAGCTGTATTTTTGAATACTATAATTACAATATCTATTTTATGAAAACCTTTACTCTCTTCTTATTTTTACTTGTATCATCTTTTAGCTTCTCGCAAACTGGTCAAATTGTAAAAACCGAGGACGGACGCCGTGTGTTTCTTAAAAATGATTATACTTGGGAGTATCTTGATGCTGTAGATTCAAAATCGCAAACCGCTTTAATCGAATCGCTTAAAGCGGCAGGTGAAAACGGATGTAGTCTAGAAGCAGGTTACTTAGAGCCTAGGTTGGATGGTAAAATTCAATCGCAATTAAAACGCGGTCGTTCCTCTATGAGATATGTAAAAAAGAAAGTCGCTAAAGATCAAAACTGCTCGGTAGACGATGTTTTTTTATTGTCTTTTTCTGAGCAAAAAAAGAAAGCGGTTTATCATTTTTGTGCAAATGGAGCTGAGGTAACTTATAAACGCTTAGGGAATTCTATTATAAAGGCGTCTAAACTTTTTTAATTTTAGGTAATTGAAGTTTTCTTGTTTTTTCGGCAAAATATCGGCATAAAAAAACCGTAAAAAAACTAAAATTAAGTTGTTTACGGTCTTAAAAAGTACTCAAGGCGGGAGTACCTTATTTTTTAAACGTGCTTAACCTCTTTTAAACCCTTTAAATACTATAAAATATATCTTAATTGATTTATCTGAAATAAATTTTTATCAAATTTTATTTAAGTAGGTAGCCCTTTTAATTGCCCTCTTTTATATATTTGTATCAAATTGTATATTTATGAAAGTTTCATTTCATTTAAGAAAGGATAAGGCTAATAAAGAAGGGTTAATGCCTATTAGGATGCTAATTACAGCTAAAGACTGTAAAATATTCAAAGTGATTAAAGGCATTAACTGTAAAGAATCCCTTTGGGATAAAAGAAGTGAGCATATTAATCCTCCTAGGAAAAATGATTCTTATAATTATCACATTGAATACAATAAGATAATTGACGAAAGAGAAGATGAAATAAAGAAATTATTTAGATACATTTTACTAAATAACATCAATCCTACAAAAGATTATATTTTAGAGAAGCTTGAAAATGGATTAGATAAAGTAAATCTTACTCATGAGTTTTTTCCAACTTTTGAAGAATTTAAAGATTCAAGTAAGTCTACAAAGACACCGAGAACTATTAAGTCTTATGTTACAACTATAAATTTTCTTAAAGATTTTGAATCCTATTCTGGAACAAGATTATTATTTGACTCTATTGATTCTACATTTTTTGAAAAACTACAAGATTATACTTTCACAGAAAGAAAAAATAAAAATAGCTACTTCGCATTTATCATAAAAGTTTTAAAAACTTTTATGAATTGGTCTTTAGATAAAGAATATCACAATAATTTAAAATATAAAAAATTTAAAGCTAAAGAAGATGAAACCGAAATTATCTATTTAACAATGGATGAATTAATGACGCTTTATAACCACGATTTTGAATCTGACAGATTAAACCAAGTAAGAGATATGTATGTTTTCAATTCCGTAACAGGTTTGAGAATATCCGATTACAAGGCTCTAAAACCATCAAATGTAAAAAAGGATTACTTGTTAATTACTGTTCAAAAAACAAAAGCAATCAACACTAAAATACCTTTAAATAAGTTTTCTAGAGAAATTTTAGAAAGATATAAAGATACAATTCACGAGCCTTTACCTGTTATTTCTGACCAGAAATTTAATAAGTATATTAAAGAATGTTGTAAAATAGTTGAGATTGATACTTTGGTTACAAAAACCAGATATGTAGGTCAAAAAAGAATAGAAAAAACGGTGCCAAAATATAAATTAATTACTTCTCATACAGCTCGTAAAACTTTTGTAACAAATTCTTTAATCCTTGGAATGAAAGAAATGGTTGTTAGAAATATTACAGGACATAAAAAAGAGGAAAGCTTTAGACGTTATGTGAAAATTGCAGAGGATTTTAAGAGACAGGAAATGGATAATACTTGGAATAAAATATAAATTACAATGTTAGACCAAGAACTAAAAGATGAGTTTTATTCAAAATATAATACGTTTTTAGAAGAAATTCCGAGTAAGAATGTTTTATCCGATTTTTATATTTCAAGTGAGAAATTTTATAAAGAATCTTATTATTATCCGAATAGAGAGGAATTTAATGAAATCTTGTCAACTTTAATTAATTACAGTTTCAAAAAAAAGACTTTTAAAAAAGATGCTTTTTTTACTTTTCTTGAGAACGAGCATTTTGGATTAGTAAGCATAAATAGCCTAGAGAAAAATTTGATTCATTTAATACAAATGGAGGTTGATGTGTTTATGGGTTCAAATTACGATTGCTCTTTTAAGAAGGTGGATTTTTACGAGAAAAACAATCCTTTCAAATCAAAAAAAGAGTTTCATTTTTTCATTATTTCAAAAATACTTGAAAATATAGAGTTTAATCCTTTCGATGGAAGTTTTTCTGCTAAAAATGAATTTTACCTTTTGGAAGAGTATTTTGATTTAGTATTACTTAAATTAAAAGAAAAATTTGATTCCCTTAATATTGAAGTTCTACATCACGAAGTAATTAGGCTCGAAGTATTAAAAGAAAAATATCATTTTCATTTTTTAAATTCTTCTATTAAAAAAATTGAAAAGCTAATAGAAAGGTTAAGTTCACGTTCTGTTAAGATTAAAGAGAAAAAGGATCAATTCAAACTAAATATTAGTCCTCAAAAATTAAGTAAGTTGTATGTTCTTTTTTTTGAAAACAACAATACACAAATCAATGAAGAAAAAATAAAAAGAATTAATCAATTTATTTCTAATTGTTTTGAGTCTGATAGTAAATATTCTGCAATTACAAATACATATAAAACGAAATCAAAGTCTATAGATTTCTTAAATAAGAAAAAGTTTAAACCATTTATTGCTGTATTGATTCTTTTTATAAAACTAGAATATGTCGAAGAAAAAAACGCTTCCAGTATTAATGATATTTTAGTTTCAGATTTAAAAGAAATAAATACAGGGTATATTGGTTTAAGTGGTAATTTAAGAAACGTTATATCTCAAGACCTTTATCCGTTGTCAATAAAAGAACTTATAGAGTTGGCGAACTTCAAATCTTTTACAGAAATAACATCAGTTTTAAAAGATTGATATGTAGTTATTTACTGGTTTTAAAAGTTAACAAAGTAATTTGTTAACTTTTTTTTTATTCAACCTAAAGCCAACTTGCACCCATCGAAAGTTAATTTAAACACAAACAAATTAAGATGGCAAACGTATTATTCTACACACACAGTAAAGACGATTTAGTAAGAGCAGTTCGTCTAGTAATAAATGAAATAAGACAAACAGAATTAGTAGACTCTTCAATTCCTATTGATGATGAAAAACTTTCTCAAAAAGCAGCTTCGTTACTTTTAGGTATTAGTGTTACTACAATTATTGATTGGAGAAAATCGGGTAAAATACCAAGAGATGCTTATATGCGTATAGGAAGACCTATTTTCTATTCTAAAAAGAAACTTCTTGAGTATGCTAGAAATAATAGAGGTGTTAACAAGACTTCTAAGTAGTTCAATTTGGAAAGCTCAAAAAAAATAAAGCAACCTAATCACGTTTCAACTGCAAGGTTTAATTATAGCTTAACTGTATTAGAAAAAAATATAATCTATACGATTATTGAAGAGCTACAAAAAATTATGAGTAGGGATTTGAACCAAAAATATATTAATCAACGAATTACAGTTGAATTAAAAACCTTGGAACAAAACAGAAACTATAATCGAATTAAAAATGCTATAAAAAAATTAGGTTCTAAACATGTAGAGTTTGATGTTGTTATTCCTAAGACGGGTAAAATGACAGGTTTTTCTACATCGTTGATTAGCGGGCTACGGCATGAATATAACTCAGGGCTAATAATATTAAATATTCCAGAAGATGCCTGTAGGTTTTTCTGTTATATAGGTGGTGGTTTTACATCATTTCAAAAAACTATTGCGATAAGTTTAAATTCGATTTATTCAAAATATCTGTATGAATTATGTTGTCGTTGGGAAGATAGAGGGGGTTACTCGTGTTCTATTGAAGAATTGAAAATCTATTTGTCGATAACCGATAAATATAACCAAATAGTACATTTACGAGCTAAAGTGTTAGAACAAGCTAAGGAGGAATTAAAGAAAAAGGCAGACTTGTTTTTTACATATAGTTTGACGAAAGTAGGAAGAAAATATTCTAATATATCTTTTAAAATTCATAGAAATACGCAGGGAAATGAAGAGTATTATGGAGTTAGAGAGGAACATTTTATTTATGTTTATAATTTTCTTATTCGTTTTTTTCCTAATTACGACGATAACAAGGCTGCAAACTATGCTGACATCATTGCTAATGGAGGTTATGTAGAAAAAGCATATTACCGCTTCGTAAAACTAGAAGATCAGTTAGAAGCGAGATATAAAACAAAAAAAGATATAAAAAACATATTACTAAAGTCAATATTACCAGAATATGGAATTTCTACAGTTAATAAAACTAAATCACACTCAACTTGAGTTAAGTGTGATTACAAGTGGCTACTTCGTCAATTAGTGTGATTAAGCTCGTCAATTAGTGTGAATTCAAAATAAAACGGTCGTCAATTAGTGTGATTTAGGTGTTATTATCCCTTTATTCATAAGGTGTACAAAGCATGTACAATAAGGTAACCTACAATAAATAATACAAGTAGTGAAAAATTTGATAATGAAAGAAAAAAAACAAACTTTAAAAACAATAAAAAAACCAGAAAATTGAATGCAATTTGCAATCTGTCTTCTAATTTTTAAATATATAAATCTGGAGACATCAATTATAAAAAATTGGGTATTCGAAAAATAATAAAGCAAGATCACAAAAAAACCACTTGCTTCATTATTTCTCGAATAATTTTATACTCTTATGTATTTATAATTTCACCCCCTTATATCTAAATACTATTATAACATTATATCGAAATACCTTTATATCAATGTATTTTTATAACATTATATTTTAAAGTATTGTTCTAATTTGCTTTAAAAAAATATTCTTGTAAGTGATCGGCTATTTCTAGACAATAATATTATTAGATGTTTTCTGTAAATATTTATTTTAAAATTTAAAGCGGGAGCTGTGCTTTTCTAATCTTGCTTTATTATTTCTCGTTAATTCCAAGTGACAATAGATAATGGGGAAAGACTTCAGAATATGAAGTGCAAGATGTGTCATTATCCGTACAAATTTTTCAAATTTCGGATAATAACAAACCTTGCTTACTTCGTAAGAGTGCTTTTTTCGGAACTCAAAAATCTAAAAAAATGAAAGATTTATATAAAAAAACAAGAATAGAAATTAGAGTATTTGAAGTGATTAAAAATAACAACTATAAATTTCAACATTATAAAAGTTTGCTTAAATTTGAAACAAATAAATAATATAAGAAACAAATACAAGTATAAAATATACATATAAAGCGTTTAGCTTTTGATTTGGTTTTAGAAACTCGCCAGTTAATAAACCCTCCAATATCAAAGTTAAGACGCCCACGTCCTGCGTGGGCTGTTCTTATTTGGAGGGAAGGTTTCTGGCGAGACCACTAAGACCGATAAGATTCAGTTCCACGTTTTTTTGTGCTCAAAACTTATGAAACAATTAGGAATATTATCAAATAGCAATGCTACTAAAGAAGAGAAAAAGATGTTAGCAGATTACTGGGAAGTAATAAAAGGAAATGGTTCTGAAACTTTTCTCTTTTCAGATAGCGAGTTTTTTAATAAATATAATACTGAAAATCATTTCTCAAATTTAAGGGTTATGGAGGCTTTTACTATTTATCAAGTAAAGCAATGTAGTGTTTGTTTAAAGCCTTTTAAAGTAGTTATAAACGATAGAGCTCACTTAAAGTCTTATATGCAATCTACAAATAAATGTTGCCGTGTTTGCGGACATTTTGACTCTTTCTCAAAAAAATCAAATACTAAAACCCTAGAGATATAAATAACTTAATAAAATAATTATGAAAATGAGATTAATACTATTTAGTACTTTCTGTTATAACATTTGCATCTTGCAGCAGTGAAATATTGTCCCAAATAGTTACTAAATTTGGGACACAAATAAAAGTGACTGAATCAATTAAAAATAGAATTTATTGTTCTTTTACAAAACAATCCTCTTCAAAACTCCCAACTCAATACTTGATTCACTTTAAAATACAATAGTATAAATGCGAGATTATTAGTAAAATTCACTAAATTTATCGAAAAATCACTAAATATTGTACCTGTCAGATTTTATAAAAGAACGTCTTTCGCTTGAAGAGTACTCGTTCTCAAAGGATGAGCTTCATTTAATTAGTAAAAAAGAGAAATCGAAACTAACAACAGATTTATCTTATTTAGTTAAAAAAGGAGATATTATTTCTTTAAGAAAAGGTTTTTATTTAATTATACCTCCAAGATATTCGAAATTAGGAAAGTTACCACTTGAATTATATGTAGATAAATTATTTAAATTTATAGATAGACCCTATTATGTTGGTCTATATTCTGCTGCAAAATTTCACGGAGCCAGCCACCAACAAATACAGAGAGAATATATAGTTACTATTAAGCCAACCTTATTAGATATTACAAAAGAAGGTAACGATATTCATTTTTTTACAACTTCAAAATGGCCATCAAAAAATATTGTAGAAAAAAAATCGGATGCAGGGATTTTTAAAATTTCAAGTCCAGCACTTACAGCGGTAGATTTAATTCATCATCATAATAAGTTAGGCGGAATTAATAGAATGTTAGCCATTTTGGAAGAATTATCCGAAGAAATCACTAAAAAGGACATCGAAGAATTACTTACTTGGTATCCACATAAAAGTACTTTACAACGATTTGGTTTTTTATTAGAAGAACTCCAAGTAGAAGAACTCCTTTTAGAACCAATAATACAATACTTAAAAAAATCGAAATACTTTCCGGTATTATTAAGCCCAAAATCTAAACAGAAAGCTGGTGCTGTAGATAATGATTGGAAAGTAGATATAAACATTAAACTAGAAAGCGATTTATGATTCCGAAGCCTTACATAGCAAAATGGCAAGAACAAGCACCTTGGAAACAGTTTTATCAAGTAGAGCAAGACCTTGTAATTAGCAGAGCTTTAGTAGAAATTTTTTCTGATGATTTTTTACGAGAAAATTTAGCTTTTAGAGGTGGTACAGCTTTGCATAAGTTGTATTTAAATCCTGCTCCAAGATATTCGGAAGATATCGATTTGGTTCAAATTAAACCAGGACCTATAAAGCCAATAATGGAACGGATTAAAGAGGTTGTTACCTTTTTTGAAGAGCCAAGAAGAACGCAAGTAAAAGGACACGGAGCAAAAGCAACATACCGTTTTACATCAGAATATGAAAATATTAGATTACGCTTGAAATTAGAAATTAACTGTAAAGAGCATTTTAATGTTTTGGATTGGGTAGATTTTCCTTTTGAAGTAGAAAGCGAATGGTTTTCTGGAAGTGCTAAAATAAAAACCTATAGCATTAACGAATTATTAGGTACAAAATTACGTGCCTTATACCAACGTAGCAAAGGAAGAGATTTATTCGATTTAGATTATTCTCGATTGAATATGGAATTAGATATAGAGCAAATTATAAAATGTTTTAAGGAATACACAACATTTTCAACAGGGAATAGACCACCAAGCCAAAAAGAATTTTCATTAAATATTGAAGAAAAAGAACAAGACCCAGATTTTACAGGAGATATGGAAGCTTTATTAAGAACAGGTGTGAAATATAATCAAGAAGAAGCTTTTAACTGGCTTAAAAGCGAATTGATAAATAAAATATAACATAATGAGTTTAATTGAAAAAGGAATAGAAAAAGGATTTATCAGGTTTGATGAGGATAGAAAAAACATTTACTACATACACCAAGACGACAAGCGTAGAAATTACAATAATCCTGAAGAAAAAGTACAAGCAGAAGCTTACTTAAAACTCGTTTTAAATTACGGTTATTCTACTGAAAGAATAGTACAATTCAAATCTGTAACAATGGGATCTTCTGTAAAAGAAGTAGATATTGTAGTTTACAATGATGATGAATGTACACAACCACACATTGTAGTTGAATGCAAAAAAGAAGATGTTTCTGAATTAGAATTCGAACAAGCTATTAAACAAGGAGCTAGTTACGCCTATGCACTTTCTGGAACCGTAAAATATCTTTGGGTAACTTCTAAAATTAAAAACGAATCGTTTTTAATTGACAAGGAAAGTGACGAAAGACAAACTATTCCAGATATACCAAGATATGGAATTACAGAAATACAGAAATACAAATATGCTAAAGGTGGTAGAATTGGTAGTGAAGAGGCAACTGACGATATTAAGAAAAAGTTTTTTGAACTAGAAGAAATTAGCGAAGAGGACTTAACTAAAGCATTTAAATCGGCTCACAATTCACTTTGGGCTGGTGGAGAATTAAATCCGTCAGAAGCTTTTGATGAATTAGATAAACTAATTTTTTGTAAAATCTGGGATGAACGAAAACCTAGAAAAAATGGAGAACCTTACGATTTTCAAGTTTTTAGCGAACCTATTCCTAAACACGCAAGCAAAGAACAAAAACAAAAAATTGAAGAGAAAATAACCAATGATTTATATAAACGTGTAGTTGATTTATACGCAATTGGTAAAAAAGAAGACCCAGAAGTTTTTAAAGATAATATCAGATTATCAGCACCAAAAGTAAAAACCGTAGTTTCTTATTTAGAATCTATAAATCTAGGAGACACAGATTTAGACAGTAAAGGTCGTGCATTTGAGGTTTTTATGGGTAGTTATTTCAGAGGAGATTTTGGACAATATTTTACACCAAGACCTATTGTGAAATTTATAGTAAATTCCTTATCAATAGATAATAAATCAAAGGTTTTAGACACTTCTTGTGGTAGTGGTGGTTTTTTACTTTACGCATTAGACAAAGTAAGAAGACAAGCAGATAAAATGGCAGAAGAAGGTTATTTTGATAAAAATACACCTGCTGGTTACTCTCAATGGCATAAGCATTGGCACGATTTTGCTTCTAATAACCTTTTTGGAATTGAAATAAATGAACAGATTGCTAGAACAGCCAAAATGAATATGATTATTCACGATGACGGTCATACAAACGTAATTTCCTCAGATGGTTTGGTACGTGCAGATGTTATACAAGAAAGCACAGACAATAAAGGTTTTGAATACGGTACTTTCGATTACATAATTACCAATCCACCATTTGGTAGTTCTGTAAAACAAACCGAAAAAGCATATTTACATCAATACAGTTTAGGTAATAAAGATGTTAGTTGGTTAGATACTAAAAACTCAGCAGTTAAAGGTCGTGCAAATCAAAGTACAGAAGTTCTATTTATTGAACAATGTCATAATTTTTTAGCAGAAAACGGGTTTTTAGCAGTTGTAATTCCTGATGGAATTTTAACCAACAGTAGCTTACAATATGTTCGAGATAATATTGAAGAATGGTATAAAATAATTGCAGTTGTTTCTATGCCTCAAACCGCTTTTGCACATACTGGTGCTGGTGTAAAGAGTTCTGTTTTGTTTTTAAAAAAATGGCCAAAGGCTATTACTGAAAAATACCAAACACTAAAAGCAGAACTACAAACTAAAATTAAAACCGACAACAAGTATTTAGCGGAAGTTACACGAATAGAAAGAGAAAAAAAATCAACTTTAAAAAACCATACTGGTTTTGAAAATACAACTGGAATAGAAGATAAAAAATTATTAGAAAAAACAGAATTATTTTTGTCTTGGAAAAAAGAAACTGGAGATGGATTCAACCAACAAATTAATGATTTAAAAGAAGATTTAGCAGACAAGTACATTGCTTTAAAACAAGAATCATTAGATGATTATCCAATATTTATGGCAATTGCAGAAGATATCGGATATGATGCAACTGGTAGAGAAACTGGTAACAATGAATTAGAGTTAATTGAAACTGAATTAACACGTTTTATCAATAATTTAAATTAACAACTATGGCAGAGTTTAAATTAAGTGATAAGGTAAATCCAAACAAAGTTTTTCTTTTAAATACTTCTGAAATAGAAAAAAGGCTTGACCCTTTTTATTACATACCAGAACTTAAAGAACTAGAAGAAAAGGTAAGAGAAAAAGATGTAAAACCATTGCGCCATTTTGTGAAATCTGTTTCAAGTGGTGCAACACCAAAAACCGCAGAGAAAGAGAAATATTATTCCGACAAGGAAAATGGAATTCCGTTTTTAAGAGTTCAAAACCTATCACCAACAGGAATTTTAGATTATGAAGATTGTAAATATATAAATAAAGAAACTCACGAAGGATACTTAAAGCGAAGTCAAGTAAAAGGCGGAGATTTATTAGTTAAAATAACCGGTGTTGGTCGTATGGCTGTTGCTTCTGTAGCACCTGATGATTTTATAGGTAATACAAACCAACATATGGTAGTTATAAAAACTGGTAGTAAAGAGGTAAGTACAATTTTAGCTTCTTATCTTAATTCTGACATAGGAGAAAAACTAGCTAGCCGAAGAGCAACTGGCGGTACTCGTCCTGCACTTGATTATCCTGCTTTGTTATCAATTCCAATATTATTTGACGAAAGAATTTTAACAATTACAAAAAAGGCTGTAGACGAAAAAAACAAAAAACAAAAAGAAGCTAAAGACTTAATAACCAGTATTGATAATTATTTATTAGATGAATTAGGTATTGAACTACCAGAGAAAGACAATTCACTTGAAAATAGAATTTTCACCACTTCATTAAGTGAAATTAGTGGAAGTCGTTTAGATTCCAGTTTTCATTCTTCATATAATCGTCAATTATTAGAATCCCTTAACAAGTCAAAATATAATCTTGATTCTATAAAAAACAATATTAAGTTTATTCCTGGTTACGCATTTAGTTCTAAAGATTATTTAGATGAATCAGATTGCTATCTCATTACAATCAAGAATATTTCTAAAAATACCGTACGACTAAAAAACGTGACTTATTTGCCAAACAATTATTTTGATTTATATAAGCAATATCGAATTAACGAAGATGATTTGCTAATTGCAATGACAGGTGCAACTATTGGAAAAGTAGGTCTTTATAATAGCTCTAAAAAAGCTCTAATTAATCAAAGAAATGGAATAATAAGACCTCATAAAACACTTGACACACAATATCTTTTGAGTTTATTGAACACTTTATTATATCAAGAATTAATTCTTAAAAATTCTGTAGGTGGTGCACAACCAAATATAAGTGAAACGGATATAGCAAAAATAAAAATTCCACTTCCACCAAAAGAAAAGCAAATAGAAATAGCGAAACATATAACTGAATTAAGAAATCAAGCAAAACAATTAGAATTAGATGCTGACCAAATAATGACAGAAGCAAAAACAGAAGTTGAAAAAATAATTTTAGGATAATGAGTATTGTTAAAATACAAATAAACCATACCAAAAATCTAAACAAAGAGGTTTTGGCTTCTCATTTATATAATTTAATTGGAGAAGAATACAATTTAAGCGAAGATGATGTAGAAGATTACTTTGAGGTTGAAAATGTGTACAAACTGCCTAACGATAGTTTTATTAGCATTTTTATAATTGACTTTCCAGCCTTAGAACACAACAGAGATTTTCAACCAAAAGATACTGTAAAGTCCTATTTAGATACAATAAACAGTTTAGAAGAAGTAATTGGTTTAGTAAAATTGCAAGATGATTTTTTACAAGAAATTGCAATTCAATATTTCAATAAACTCTTCACCATAGAAATGGAATTGAGAAATGTATTAACATACATTTTAACATATGATGAAAAGGCTATTGAGAAAGGAATTTTCAAAGAATTTGGCGTACAGTTGGCGGAATCTTATAACAATAATAATGTTTCCGACAATTATGAAAACGGTTTGTATTACATACTTTTCAATCATTACGCAAGTTTTGGAGAACCTAAAAGATTAAAAGCAGAACAAATTTCAGAAATATTACAAGATGTAAGTTTATCCGATTTTCAAGAGTTCAAGAATCGACTTCAACAAAGATATATTTCGGAAGAAAGACATACAGAGTTTTTGTTTTCAATTAAGCAGAAATTAAAACCTTTAGAAGATATGCGTAACTCTGTTATGCACATTAGGAATCTTTCAGATACAAAAATAGCGAATTTTGATAAAGCAGTTAATGATGATGATTTAGAGAAAGGAGTTCAAAGTCTAATTTCAGATTTTTGGACGGCTGAAAATAAAGAATTAAAAGAGCATACTTGGTTATCATTAGCAGAAAGAGAAATTGAAAAATACCAATTAAGACAAGAAGAAGAAATTTGGTTTGTAGATATTAATTATGGTACATTCATTTTGAAAAATGACACAGACGAATTTGAAGATATGGACGAAGTAAAAAATTACATTTATGAACAGCTAAAAGATTCAGTTGAAATAAATGATTTTGAACCAGATTGTAAAGAACAGATAGATATTTGGATTGATGAAAAAATTGTTTCTAAAGAATAATAAACAACAAACTACTATTTGATAGATTAAGTAGCCCTGTAGGTAGCCCTAAAATATTAAAAACCCTTTAAAAATGTTGTTTTTAAAGGGTTTTAAGTACTCAAGGCGGGAATCGAACCCGCACTCCGAAGAATCGGATTTTGAATCCGACGTGTCTACCAATTCCACCACTTGAGCATTTGGAGCAGCAAAAATATAGATTTTTTCGATATATAACTCAAAAAATACGCATCAATATACATTTTAGGTAAAAATAAATCCATAAATTTGCAGCTTGTTTAAAACAAGAGATGTTTTTATCCCTATAAAACAACACATTAACCATGCCCATAGTAGTAACAGAAGCTAAAATTTTTGCGTGTACTCAAAGTAAAGTCCTTGGCGAGAAAATCGCTAAAGCATACGGAGCTAAACTAGGTAAAGTAATTACCTCAACTTATAGCGATGGAGAATTCCAGCCGTCTTACGAGGAGTCTATACGTGGAGCACGTATTTTCATCATAGGTTCAACAAACCCTGGTCCAGAAAATTTAATGGAAATGTTGTTAATGATTGATGCTGCAAAACGAGCATCAGCAAGACACATTACAGCCGTTTTACCATACTTTGGTTGGGCAAGACAAGACAGAAAAGACAAGCCAAGAGTGCCAATTGCGGCAAAATTGGTAGCGAAAATGTTAGAAGCAGCAGGTGCAACACGTATAATCACTATGGATTTACATGCTGATCAAATACAAGGGTTTTTCGAAAAGCCAGTAGATCACCTTTTTGCATCTACTATCTTTTTACCATACTTACGCAGTTTAAATTTACCAAATTTAACCATTGCATCGCCTGATATGGGAGGATCTAAAAGAGCTTATGCCTATTCTAAAGCGTTAAAAAGTGATGTAGTAATTTGTTATAAACAACGCGCAAAAGCCAATGTAATTTCACACATGGAACTTATTGGTGACGTAACAGGTAAAAACGTTGTGTTGGTAGATGATATGGTTGATACAGCCGGAACACTAGCAAAAGCAGCCGATTTAATGATGGAGCGTGGCGCATTAAGCGTTAGAGCTATTTGTACACACCCAATTTTATCTGGTGATGCATACAAGAAATTAGAAAACTCAAAATTAGAAGAACTTATTGTAACCGATTCTATTCCGGTAAAACCATTAAGCGATAAAATTCGTGTATTAAGTTGCGCAGATTTATTTGCTCAGGTTATGGATAAGGTACACAACAATACGTCTATTAGTTCAAGTTTTGTAATGTGATTTTTCCTGAAAAGGAAAACACAAATTAGAGTATTAATTAAATATATATATTAAAAATGAAATCAATTACAATCAACGGATCTCAAAGAGAAAGCGTGGGCAAAAAAGCAGCTAAAGCCTTACGTAATGCTGGTCAGGTTCCTTGCGTATTATACGGAGGAGACAAACCAGTACATTTTGCAGCAGCAGAATTAGCCTTCTCAAAACTAGTATACACGCCTAATGCGCATACAGTTGTGATTAATTTAGAAGGTGGTGAAACTTTTAGTGCAGTACTACAAGACATTCAATTTCACCCAGTAACAGACAGAATTTTACACGTAGATTTCTACCAGTTATTCGAAGACAAAGAAATCGCTTTAGATATTCCTGTAAACTTAGTAGGAAACTCGAAAGGTGTTAAAAATGGTGGTATCTTACGTAGAAACAACCGTAAATTACGTGTTAAAGCACTTCCAGCAAACCTTCCTGATTTTATTGAAGTAGATATTACTCCATTAAAAATTGGTGATAAAGTTGCTGTTAGCGAATTAGCAAACGAAAAATATACTTTCTTACATACTGATAACACAGTTGTATGTCAAATTAAAACTTCTAGAACAGCAGTTGTTGAAGATGACGAAGAAGAAGAAGGTGCAGAAGCTCCAGCAGCAGAAGCGGCTCAAGAATAGAACATATTCACTTCAAAATACAAAAAGCATTCTGTTAATTCAGGATGCTTTTTTATTTTTACACAAAATAATAATTTGGGCGTTACCCGAAAAGGGTCGGGCTTTACGCTGCAAGTCCTCGCTCCACCAATTACCATTGGTAAAGCTGTGGGCTTTTCACTGCAATCCCTAACGCAAAGGCAAACTTATCAACAATAGTTAGGCACGATAAGTTAGGTGTGTATTGGTTGTGTTTGTTTAAAAGAAAACAATAAAATGCGGCAATTTTTATTAAAAATATTTAGAAAAGAAAATAACAAAGAAGCGCAAAATCCTATGAAAAAATATTTAATAGTTGGTTTAGGAAACATTGGGGCAGAGTATGCAAATACCCGCCATAATATTGGTTTTAAAGTATTAGATTACTTAGCAGCTCAAGAAGATTTAACCTTTACCACGCAGAAATTAGGAGACCTTGCAACTTATAAGTTAAAAGGACGCACCTTTATTTTACTAAAGCCAAGTACCTACATGAATTTAAGTGGTAAAGCGGTACAATATTGGCTTACCAAAGAAAAAATTCCTTTAGAAAATCTATTAGTAATTACCGACGACCTTAATTTACCCTTTGGTAGCATTCGTGTAAAAGCAAAAGGTAGCGATGGTGGCCACAACGGGTTAAAAGATATCCAAAGCACGCTAAACACGACAAAATATAATAGATTCCGTTTTGGTATTAGCGATGCCTTTAGTAAAGGCAAGCAAATCGATTATGTTCTTGGCGAGTGGAGCGAAGAGGAAAACAAAACTATGAAAGAGCGTTTAACAAAATCGGTAGAGCTTATTAAATCTTTCGGTTTAGCAGGAATGAGCAATACCATGAATAATTTTAACGGTAAGTAAATTAGTTATTTATTTTACAATAATTTTTCTGGTGGCTTGTTTAAAGCCATCGGTAACATTTAAAATATACATACCCGATTGTACATGGTTTAAATTAATGTTCTCATTAACGCCTCCATTGCCATCAAAGGCTTGTTCGTAAATTCTACGTCCGCGAATATCATAGACTTCAACATTAACCTCTTGTGATACTGCAGCTAACTTAAGCGTGAATTCACCATTATTTGGATTAGGGAATACTTTAAGTTCATCTAGCGTGAAAGAAGTAACGCTTAGCGGTACTAAAGTGGTTTCGCAAATTTCAATAAACCAAGAGTTTAAAACTCCGGTATCACCATCGGCTAAATCGGCATAAGCAAGTGTCCAAATTCCAGAAGAGTCTTCACCATTAAAATCAGAAAGGCTTCCTAAAGGTTGATAGCTTTCATTACTTACTGTATTATTACAGTCCATAGCAGTTGTGTTATCATCAAACTGAATAATTAAACTTCCTGTAGTACAAAACAGTGGTTTTATTAAATCAATAAATTGATTGGTAGGGCTTATTAAACCTAGTTGTAGATCTCCTTTATAAGTGTGTGTAATGTCGACACCCACATTAATATCTGTTATAGTTGTAGATGGACTTATATTAATAGTACTATATTCAAAAGCTGTTGCATTATCAGGAATGCTCGCGTTTGGCGATGCGCTATACTGCGTACAAGTTTTAGTTATTGTGTAGCCAATAGCAAAATCTTCGGTGTTTATCGCAAAAAAGATGTTGCCGTCTGCCTCAATCATTATTCTACAGTTTTGTGCTGTTACGTTTGGTACCGTTATATCTTCCGATCCATCGTTATCCACGATAGATGCTAATGTAGTTGGGTATGTTAATCCTCCATCGGTAGATAAAAGAATGTTTACTTTTGCGGTGTTTACGCCATTACTATCTGTTCCTGCTACATCCCAAGTAATGGTTTGCGTAGTATTTTGTGTCCAGCTTATACCAGAGGTGTTTTGTGATGTAACAACAAAAGGTCCAGCAGCAGCAACGGTTGTTACAGTCATGTCTGCGGTTGCTATTCGGCCATATTCTTCGTTATCTCTTACTATTAATTTAAAATTTATATCGCGGTCTACGGAAGCTAATTTTTCCCAAGTTGTAGAACCGTTAAAATAAGATAAATCTTTTAAGTTAGGAATGTATCGCGTAGAGTTTGTTGTACCTTGATATGAGCGAACTAAAGGGCCTGTAGTATTAGTTGAGTATGGTAAGCCTGAGTTTCCTAAGTCATATTGTTCCCAAGTGTAGGTGTGTGAAGCTATGCCATCGGCATCTGTTGATGATCCAGAAAGTTTATATGGTGTAGATTGTGGTATCGTGTAACTTGTTCCATCTACAATAGCTTCTGGCTGGGTATTTCCGCTTGCAGTTTCCGTTGCGCAGGAACCATTAGTACTGTTTATATGATCCCAGATAAGTTGTAAGCTATTAATATGAAAATAATCGTCACTGTTTGCTTGAATGTTGTCTGGAGCACAAAGTCCAGCATAAGCCATTATGGTTGTTCCGCTCCCGGTTTCGTACGCGCTAGTAGCACTACGGTTGCCATCGGCACATAGATTTTGGATACTGTTAAATGTGTGGGGTGCTCCAAATTGATGTCCTAGCTCATGTGCTACATAATCAATATCGTACGCATCGCCTAGAGGCGATGATGACCCCGTAATACCTTTTGCTTTTCTGCTAGATACACAAACAGAACCTAACTGAGCTAAACCACCACCACCAGTGCTAAATGTATGACCAACATCATAATTTCCGTTACCTATAATAGCGTCTATTTCCGTTTGGCTTTCATCTATTAAATTTTCTGCATCATCATTAGAAAATGAATCTGAATCTATGAAAATAAGGTCCATATTATCTGCTACAAACTCCATGGTAACAGATAGTTCTCTTTCGTAAATACCGTTAACTCTTGTCATGGTTACAATCATGGCATCCATTACGGCATTTTTTTTATCAGCCTCAGTGTCGCTAGAAGTTAAACCTGCTGCCGTCCAATGAAATTCAGAATATTCAATAGTGCTCGCAATTGCTATACGGTAAGTTCTAATAAATCCATCATTTAAAGCCACTGCGGTTGCTTTGGTTCCTGCAGATTTTCCGGCAATCTCTTTGCTAATAACTTCACAAGAAAAGTGATCTTCTAATTGTGGTAAATCACTTTTGCTATATACTAAATAGTTGTTTTCACCATAACTTATGGGGTCTATATATTGGGTGCTTTGACCGGCAGACATAAGCATCGTGTGTAAACCTTGTGGAGTTATACTAAAACGAATCGTGTTTTCTGGATTTTCAATACTTTTTCCAATATAACTTCTAGAGTCTGGCATTTTTGCCTGAAGATCTGGGTGTAAAACAGAAGCTTCTTGTATTTTAAACTCCTCAAAATTCCCGTTGGAAACAGGGAAACTTAAAATAACATCAGATGTGGTTTGAGTTTCACGTTGTGGCGCATTTTTTAAATAAGATTTTAGTCCCTCAATATTTAAACTGTATTCTAACGCTTTTTTGGGAGTAGATTTTCGTGCTAGTTTTTTTGAGTTAGCCGATTTACTTTGAGCTGTTTTTCCCCATAAATCTCGCCCATTTTGGCTATTTCCAAAATTAGAAAAGAAAAAAAATACTAATAAAAATAATATCGATTTAGGGTATAAATGTTTCATTCTTATAAATTTAAAAAAGCATAGACAATAAAAATAGGTCGTTAAGTTAGGAATAACAAAAAAATCTTTGAATGAAACTTAAATATTTCTGTTTATTACGATAAACCTTACCTTTTAACCTGTTTTTTAAATGAACAACTTTGGTTTCTAATTTAAAATAGTCGCTTTCTTTAATGGTTTAATACAGACTTAATAAGTAAATTTGTGCAAAATTGATACGTTGAAGTTAAGTAATTCTGCAAATGCCATAGAAAACCACGATACCATTGTAACCATTGGTACCTTTGATGGTGTGCATATTGGGCATCAAAAAATAGTAAAGCGGTTAATTAATGCTGGAAATTTACAAGGATTAAAATCTGTGGTTCTTACCTTTTTTCCACATCCGCGTATGGTGTTGCAAAAAGATTCTAACATTAAACTTATAAATACAATCGATGAGCGCCATGATATTTTGGAGGCTTTAGGTTTAGATTATTTATTGGTTAAAAAATTTACAATGGATTTTTCTCGCCTTTCGGCAGAAGATTTTGTAAAACAAATACTGGTCGATAAGTTGCATGCTAAAAAAGTAATTATTGGTTACGATCATCGATTTGGCAGAAATAGAAATGCGGATATTAACGATTTAAAAGCTTTTGGAGAGCGCTTTGGTTTTGAGGTTGAAGAAATTTCGGCTCAAGATATAGACGATGTTTCCGTGAGTTCTACAAAAATTAGAACTGCTTTAATAGATGGAGATATTGCCAAAGCCAATAGTTATTTAGGTTATCCATTTATGCTAAATGGAAGTGTAGTAAAAGGCAAAGGTTTGGGGAAGCAACTCGATTATCCTACAGCAAATATTAAAATTGAAGAAGATTATAAGTTGATACCAAAACAAGGTGCATATATAGTAAATGCTACAATTAATAACCAGTTGGTTTATGGTATGATGAATATAGGTGTGAACCCAACAGTTAATGGGAGCAAGCAAACTATTGAAGTTCATTTTTTAGATTTTGATGCCGATCTTTATGATAAAACTCTTCAAATTAATTTATTAGAGCGTATTCGAGATGAAGAAAAATTCGAATCGGTTGAGGCTTTAAAAACACAACTTTCAAAAGATAAAATTTTTACACGCGACTATATTCAAAAGCTACATGGTTAATAATTGGTTGTTTAAACATATAGATAATTCGGCACTTGTTGTATTTCGTATTGTGTTTGGATTACTATGTTTTTTAGAATCGGTTGGCGCCATATTTACTGGTTGGATTACTAAAACCTTAGTAGAACCAAAATTTACATTTTCATTTATTGGTTTCGAGTGGTTGCAACCGCTTCCCGGAAACGGCATGTATTTTTATTACGGCATCATGGGGATTTTTGCCTTGGGCGTTATGCTAGGTTATAAATACCGTTTTAGTATTATAGCCTTTACGTTTATGTGGTCGGCTACATATTTAATGCAAAAATCATCATACAATAACCATTATTATTTATTAATGTTGCTTAGTAGTATTATGGTTTTTATGCCCGCAAATGCCTATGCTTCCATAGATGCTAACCAAAATAGTAGTATTAAGAGTTTTTCAATGCCACAGTGGTGTAAGTTGGTTTTTATACTGCAACTACTTATTGTTTACACTTACGCATCGGTTGCTAAATTTTATCCCGATTGGTTAGATACTACGGCTGTTGAGCTTTTAATGCGTGGTAAAAAGAATTTTGTTTTAGTTGGTGAATTGCTTCAACAAAAAACGGTGCATTATTTTCTGGCCTACGGAGGTATTTTGTTTGATGGATTAATAATTCCGTTATTACTTTTCAAGCCTACAAGAAAGTATATGTTTTTTGCATCTATATTTTTTCATTTGTTTAATGCGGTTGTTTTTCAAATCGGAATCTTTCCTTTTTTATCTTTAGCGTTTTCCCTTTTCTTTTTTGAAGCTGAAACGGTTAGGAACATATTTTTAAAAAAGAAGCCTTTATATGTTCAAGGCGCTGTATTTCTTCCGAAGAGAAAAACGTTTTTAATAGGTTTGTTTTCAGTATATTTTTTAATTCAAGTGGCATTACCGTTACGTCATCATTTTATTGAAGACAATGTGCTCTGGACGGAAGAAGGTCATCGATTATCTTGGCGTATGATGCTAAGAGTTAAGCACGGCAGTACCTCTTACGTTGTTGAAAATAAAAAAACAGGAAAACGATTTGTTGTTAAGTTGAACGATTATTTAACCGTAAAACAAAAACGATCGGCAAGTACTAAGCCCGATGTTATGTGGCAGTTTGCACAACGACTAAAAGAAGAATATCGCGAAAAAGGTGAAGACATTGCAGTCTATGTAAATTCTAAAGTGAGCATAAACGGCAGGAAATATCAACTTTTTATAGATCCTAAAGTTGATTTGGCAAGCTTAGGGTGGAGTGCTTTTAAACATAATGATTGGATTTTAACTTCCAATTTACAAGCTAAGTAAGTGGCGCTGTTTACTTTTAATTGTCACGAATAAGAGATTAGAACTTATTCGTGAAATTCGTTGCTACTAACCCCTCAAAATAATTCCCAATTCCCTAAATTTGTTGCTTAAATTTTCAGCACATGTTACAAGTACCTTTTATTAAAGAAAACAAAGATTTGGTTATTAGTCGTTTGGAAAAAAGAAACATCGACGCCACCAGCATGATTAACGACGTTATTGCGCTAGATGAAGATCGTAAACGCATCCAGACGGAATTAGACAATACGCTAGCCGAATCGAATTCCCTTTCTAAAGAAATTGGAAACTTGTATAAATCCGGACAGGCTCAAAAGGCAAATGTTTTAAAAGAAAAAACGAGCCAACTAAAAGAGGCTTCAAAAGAATTTAGTGATACGTTGAATACTACGGTAGAAGCTTTAGCGCAATTACTATATAAAATCCCTAATGTACCTAATGAAACGGTGCCTAAAGGAAGTACTGAAGATGATAACGAAGAGATTTTTAAAGAAGGCGAAATTCCTGTATTACACGATGGTGCATTGCCACATTGGGAGCTTGCTAAGAAATATGATATTATAGATTTTGAACTTGGAAATAAAATTACAGGTGCAGGATTTCCAGTATACAAAGGTAAAGGCGCGCGTTTACAACGTGCTTTAATTGCTTACTTTTTAGACAAAAATACAGCAGCTGGATATACAGAATATCAGTTACCACTTTTAGTGAACGAAGCCTCTGGTTTTGGAACTGGCCAATTGCCAGATAAAGAAGGGCAAATGTACCACGTTGGAGAAGATAACTTATACCTAATTCCAACAGCAGAGGTGCCAGGAACTAATATTTTTAGAGATACCATTCTTGATGAAAGTGAATTACCTATCGGCATTACAGGTTATACACCTTGTTTTAGACGTGAAGCTGGTAGTTATGGCGCTCATGTTCGTGGTTTAAATAGACTACACCAGTTTGATAAAGTTGAAATTTTACGTGTAGAACATCCATCAAACTCTTATAAGGCTTTAGATGGCATGGTAGAGCATGTTAAGGGTATTCTTCAAGAGTTAAAATTACCTTATAGAATTTTAAGACTTTGTGGTGGGGATTTAGGTTTTACATCGGCGTTAACTTTCGATTTTGAATTGTTTTCTACAGCACAAGACCGTTGGTTAGAAATTTCGTCTGTATCGAATTTTGAAACGTTTCAAGCAAATCGATTAAAACTTCGATTTAAAAATACTGAAGGTAAAAATGAACTTGCACATACTTTAAACGGAAGCTCATTAGCTTTGCCTAGAGTTCTTGCAGGTATTTTAGAAAATTACCAAACAGAAGAAGGTATTGTAATTCCTGAAGTACTTCAATCTTATACAGGTTTCAAAATAATTGATTAGTAGTAAGTTATAGTTGAAAAATAGGTTAATTCCTACTTTTTAACTGTATTTTATCGATGAAATACATGAAAAGTTAGTTTTTGTGTGGATATTCTGTGGTTTTCTTTGCTTTTTCGAAATTATTTTTGACTTTAGCATAACCAATCTACCAAAACCTACTCAATCATGAAAAATTTTATGCGTATTTTATTACTTGCCGCACTTGCTTTTGTAGCGAGCCAGGTGTTATTTTCTGATTTTGAAATAGTAAAAACTGAAAATAAAATTGCGGCAATAGTAAACGAGTAGATTTTATACTATTTAAAATCGTAAAATTAATCAACCCAAACAGCATGTAGATCATGTTGAACTTGTCCCCAATTAAATATGATCTAGTTTTTGACTTGACAAAACGTTAATATAGAACTTTATTTTTGGTTGGTTATGCCCGAATTTTATTCGGGCATTTTTATGCGGTATACTCAAATTCGTATTAACAGATATTCAGTGTTATAAATTCTAAAAGTATTGAATTTTTAAAAAAAAACTCAATACCGTTTTCAGTAAGTATAAACATGACTTTTGCACACCGTTTAGTATGGGTTATACTAGGTACAGAATCATCTAGATTTAATCTTATTTTCCCTGCATAGTTGTCGTAATCTGTACTAGCTGTTATGGCTGTAGATGAGGGCGTTATAGGTTTTTAAGAAAAGGCCATGCCGGAATATGCCAAAAATAGGGGTAGTAGCTTTTTTTTTCACGTTAGACTTGGTCAGTTAATGTTCGTTAGGCGTATTTTACTTAATTATCATTTTTTTTGTAATTGTAGAATGGTCTGTTTCAATAGTGAAAATATAAACACCTAAAGTTAAATTAGCAGGTAAGGTTATATTTTTATCAGAAGAATTAAGTAGTTCGCTCAATACGTTTTGCCCTAAAATATTAGTACCTGTGATGTTTTCAATTGAAAAATTATCAGGGTTGGTTATATGTATTGCAGCATCTGAAGGATCGTAATAGATGCTAATAATGTCTTGAGTAATCTCATTATCTGAAATACCTAAAGTATTTGTAGGTTTAGCGAATACAATTTCAAATCTATTAGCAGTAATACCTTCTTCAACTGAAGTGGTGTAGCTTGAGTTTTCTAATAAATCGTGATACGTTTGCGTTAAATTATCTTTTAAGTATAATTCAAAACCGTCCGTAGGGTATTTTAACTCTGCTAAACTAATTACAACTTCACCAGCTGTTTGTGTTTTTACAGAAAGTGGTAATGCGGTTGTTTCAGAAGCTTCATCTATACCTTGAATTACAAAACTGTTGTCGCCAATAGTCCAGAACATATCTTCTTCATTGTCTTCAATTAAAGGTGCATCGTAACCTCTGTCAATTTGTAAAGTTGCGTTTTCGTCTATAGTCGTCAATAATTGTCTCGTGTATCCGTCGGGCGAGTTATAGTTTAAACGTAGTTTGGTACGCAAATCTTCTAAGCTAGAGTCTGTTGCAGCTGTTGTAGTTTTTTTGGCTGTTCCTCTCACGAATAAAGATGTTGTACTGCTTGCTTCTGTCTCGAAAATACGTTGGTTATTATTAAACGTTACATTTCCTCCTGATGTTGCTTTAACAAAAAATCCTTGACCTACTGGAACATATCGTGCAGGGGTTTTCGTTGATGAACCAGTTTGGGCTACATCGGCATCTGGTGTTGCCTTTGCTATAGTTGGAACACCTCCTGAATAATTGTATGTTGCGTAACCACCTTCATAATTTTTTAATATATGAGAATTGCCTCCGTAATGTTCCCAGAAATAAAGTGTGCCGTCTAAGTGTGGATTGTCATTTATAAAAGCATGGGCATCAATAGCAGAAGGGTATGGGTTTCCTACTAAAGACGCATTGCCAGCAGTAATAGGAAGTGCTATTGTACCGTTGTTTGGTTTACCTTGGAATACGTAGTTTTTATCTGTTGATACAGATCCAGTTCCAGGTCCTTTCATGGTATAACCTTCTCCGGCTTTAAGAGTCCCGTTGCTTTTTGTTTGCTCCCAAGCGTAGTAATTATCAAAAGATTTATCGTCAAACTTCCAAATCCAGTAGTCTGCTATTTGTATTGGAGAGGTTGTGTTATTACCATCATAACCGCCTACAAAACTAATAGATCCGGGATTGTTAGCATCTTCACCATCTCTTAAAATACTTGCAACAGTGTAAGTTTCATCTCCATCAATATCAGCATTTGGGTTTGAGGTATGTACTGGTGAAGACCAATAGTTATAAGTGTATAGGTTTTCTGTACCTTGTTGGTCTCTTTCTATTACGCCTGTTGCAACTAACTTACTTTCGTTTGTTTGTATTAATTGCGATTCACCTTGAAGATCGATTGTGCCCTCTAGGTTTAAATACCAACTGTTGTTTAATTCAACATTGTCATTAATTTCTAACTCGATACCAGAATCTACAATTAAACCAAGTGTAGAGTGGTTTACAGAGGTTTCTACGCTATTTTTAATATGTACAATAGACCATGGTTTATTAGTAGTTTCATCTGCTATATCCCAAACATCTCCGTGTAACCAAGTGTTTTTATCAGACCAATCTCCAGGTTGTGTTGTTTCGTATGGAAGTGGCGCTGTTTGAAAATAAATATCTTTGATATTATATAGTCTGGCACCAGAACCAACATCAATAGTTAATGTGGTCGCATCATCTAAAATATCATTTTTTATGATATCCATTTTAAAATACCTTTTTAACGTTGAGCTGAAAGTATTTGATACGTTAATATCTAATGGTATTATCGATCCTTGATTAAATGATTGAAAATCGTTTAGTTCTTGATAAACCATTCTTTGTACTTCTTTCTCGCCAAGTGCTTCGCTAAAAACACGAACTTCGTCTAGTTCTCCATGGAAATAATTACTGTCTATATTTGAAGATTTTCCTATAGTAAAGTTAGAGGTATCTGCATTGATGCTTCCCGTTGTTAAAGGTGTTCCTTGTAGTTCTCCGTTAACATATAATGCCGTTTCGGTAGCACTTGTAGTTGCTGCAACGTGTGCCCAAATACCGTTAGTTATTAAATCTGTTGAGGTTAAAACAGCTGAGCCATTTAGCATAAGTGAAACTGAGTTATCTGAGTTGATAACTAAATAGAAATTACTCTGCCCTGCTACACTTTTACTGGTGTTTAATGAATTGTTTCCTTCAGATTTAACCCAAGCCATAATAGTTCCATTTCCGTTTGGAAGAACATTATCATCTTCTACATAGTCATTTCTTCCATCGAAGAAAAGAGTATAGCTGTCACTTAGGTCTCTTGGTGAGCCATAAACCGTATTGTCTGTATCGAAAGCATCAAGTATGCCGTCGCCATCTGTATCGGTAGCACCATCGATAATACCATCGTTATCTGCGTCTAGGTAAGCGTAAATTTCTAAGTTGTCTATATCGCTCCCGTCTGTAGTGTTATTACTAGCATCATTACTATCAATATCTAAATAATCTGGTGTGCCATCAGAATCAGAATCTAAAGGAGTATCATAAGTAGACGTTCCATGATCTGCACTATCTGTATCTGTATCATTTCCATCGGCTATGTATAAAATGCCATCACCATCAAAAGTATCATTAGCTATAGCATCTCCGTTTGTGTCATATATTTGGCGGTCTTGTCCATCACCATTTCCATCACCATCAATATCAATATCTCCTTTATTATCATATTCAACAGCGTCAAAAATACCATCGTTATCAGAGTCTAAGTCTAAATAATCAGGAACGCCGTCACCATCGTTATCGTATTTTGGATCGGTTAAATCAATAGGAGTTCCTAAAGAACCTGTAAAACCAGTCTCTCCTGGATTTCTTCCATCAGCATCTTGATGGTCGTACAAATCCATTAATCCATTATTATTAATATCGACCCAAGTATTAATACCAGAATCATTATTAACAGTTGCGTCTTTATCTGTGTCTGGCAATTGAAGCTCTACAACGTTAGGTATACCATCATCATCATTATCAAGGTCTACAGCATCTTCTACTCCATCACTATCTAAATCACACAATGTTTGTTTTACAAAAATATCGTCGATAGCTAAATCGTTACCTAATCCTCCTGGGCTCTCATTCGTTAATCTAACAGTAAATTGAGTGTAAGGCGATGAAAACGATGCACTAACATCAATCCAGTCACCAGTTGTATAATTGGACGTTGGTGGGATTAAGCCTGTTGAAGTCGATGTAATTAATGCGCCTGTAGGATCTATAATTTCGATTAAAACAGAAGGCTTTTGTCTTGAATTTACATTCGATAGATCTGCTCTATCTAAGTTTATTGCAGAAAAACCATAGGTAATATCTACACTAGAAGTAACACCTGTAATAGTTGTTTCATAAAAAACACCAGGATCATCTTCGGCATTAAACATAGCCATTCTTCCGTTGGTATCGCTAGGTGTGTGATCTAAACCAGGGTACCAAACCTGATCGGCCCAACTAGCAACCTCTCCATTAGGTGTTTGGTTTGTGCCATCTCCATTTGCAGCTTGGTAATATACAGTATATTCACCATCATTTAAATCAGGAGAGCTATTGCAAGATCCAAAACCATCTTCCCAGCAGTATGCCACACCATCAATAGTGCCTCTATCTGTACCCGTTCCGAAATCTTCAAATAAAAAGATAACGTCGGTAGTATTAGCAATTGGGTTTGTTACGCAAGAGGTTTGTTCGTATAAGTCTGGTAATCCATCATTATCATCGTCTAAATCAATATTATCAGCCACACCATCTCCATCAGTATCGAGAAAGGTTTGTGCTCCTTCACCTTCTACGGCAAAAGTAAATGGATTTTCATCTGTATCATTCGATAATATGGAAACTACAGCACTAGAAGACCCTATGGTATCTGGATCGAAAGCTATGGTAAATGTTGTAGATTGACCAGGCGTTAACGTTGTTTGTGCTGGCTGTGTTTGCACCGTAAAAGCTGTAGAGCCTGTTGTGCTTACATATGGTGTTTGTAAAATTAAATCTGCTGAACCTACGTTTTCTATAACATAATCTTTAGTTATAGCTCCAGAATTAATATCGTAAACACCAAAATTGGTGTAATTATCACTAGAGGTTGTTGTGCTACCAGAAATAATATTATTACTGTTTCCTGATACTTGAATTTCTTCGGTTGGAGAAGTGTTTTGTGCAATTACGGTGTAATCTTCAAATTCTCCGGAAGCGTAGTTTATATCACAGGATAATTTGGATGTTCTAAGGTCACTAATTAATGCTACTCGCATTTTAATATTTCCAGAGGCAATGCTAGAGGGTATATCAATGCTAATAGGTACAGTTACGCTGTTCATTCCTGTAACATCGAATTCAAATTCTTCACCAGAATCTTCTAAGTCTCCGTTTTTGTTAAAATCTAACCAAACAAAAAGCTTTGCTGTTGTATTATAATTATTCAGCATTACAGTTACATCACCTGCAACAGTAGAACCTGCATTAACATTGGCTATTTCTGTAGGGTAATTTGTGTAAGCACCTCCGGTTCCTGATGTTGAGTTATTAATGTTTTCAAAATCAACATTAGTTATATAGTAAGTGTTCCAGTTTCCTATATTGCTAGGAACACAATATGTAGTACTGCTAGAAGTTGTTCCTGAATCTGCCGTTAAAAACACATCATCTATATATATAGCTTCATGCCCTCCATTATCTGTAATTAATTCTAATTCAAATTTAAAGTTTGATGCTGTATCTGGAATATTTAAAGTATAAGTATTAGCTTCTCCAGTACCATTGTTTGATGGAGAGCCAAAGTTAACTTCACCGTTACCTCCTTGTATTAAAGTAACTCTTGTAGAAATTCCATCTATATAATAGATTAAATCTAATTTATCATTAGCGCTTAGTAGATTGTTAGAAGCATAGCCAATAGAGAAATCTACATCTGTATAACTTGTAATATCTATTTGATTAAAAGATAAAGATTCTGTGTCGGTCCACCAATCTTCTAGAGCTAAACTTGTCCCTGGAGAAATAAATTTGTCGTTTGTATAATATATATAACCATTGTTCGCATAAGCTGTATAGCCCCAAGAATCATCTGACATGAGAGTAGGTGTTGCAGACTTAAAATCTCCAGAACTATTACTTCGTATTACAATAGTGTCATCTGTATTTTCAAACTCATTTTTAACAATAGTGGTTTGAGAAAACACTTGAAAAGAATACAAAAATATAAAAGAAACAATAATCCTTAGACGGATTGAGCCTAGGTTGGCTATTAAGTAGGTTGGTTTCATTAGTTTACTATTTTAGTAGCGAGGGAGCTATTTTAATATTTGGGGGTTGTGGTTTTAATTTTTTTAGTGTCCACAAAAACACATATTGTTTGTCTGTATTTTTTTACAAGCTTACATTAACAGAAAATTTATTGGGGAAACTTTCGATATAATGAAATATTGTTCACAAAATACTTGGCAAGAATAAAATATAATTTAGAGAGTTTATAATAAATTTGTTATAGAACCAAAAACATCGGTAAGTAGTTATAAACTAATGGTAAAGGCTTGTTTTTGTTGGTTTCCGAGCTCGTCTGCAACAGTAATAATATGCTGACCCGCGGTAGGAATAATTGACATTTCGTGTATGTCTTTAGTACTGCCCATATATTGTTCGTCTATCGACCAATAGACAATATGTTCGGGTTTAGAATGTGCAATTTTTAAAATTAAATCGTTTGTTTTTCCATCAAAATCTTTAGGAAGAAAAATTACGCTATTCTTTTTAGGGTAAATAAACTCTATAGAAACGGCATTTTCGCCAAAACAATCAGGCTTAAATTTAGGTAATGGTTTGTAAAATGGGTTTTTAGTTTTGTAGTAATAGCTCATTAATGGAGGTAAAACAAACCAAGATTTATGAGTAATATTACCAATGTCTTCGCACGAGGAATTTACCTGATAAGTTTCATCTTTATTTAAATGAATTAAAACATGATATGGACAAGGTTTGGTTTTTAAACCTGCTAACTGAATGTATTTCTCTTCCGCAGTATCACAATATTGCGATGCACGGTGCCCACTTTGTTTACAGATTGCTACTTTTTTCATTTCATCAAAAGGTTCTGGAAACCAATCGCTGTTAGGTAAGCTTTCAAAAACATCAAACATTATTGGGGCAGCTGCTTGTACACCAACCAAACCAGGGCGACCTTCACCATCGGCATTACCAACCCAAACGCCTACAACGTAATCTTTTGTAGAACCAATAGCCCAAGCATCTCGAAAACCAAAACTAGTACCTGTTTTCCATGCAATTTGTTTTGATCCATCAAAAAACTCCCAACTTTCGTCACTTTCTGGTCGGTTAACTTCCTTTAGGCTTTGGTAAGTTAGGTAGGTAGAAGCGGCATCAAATAGCGTTTTGTCTGTGGTTTGCTTTCCGAAGTTAATTTTAGTTGAAGCTAAAAAAGTAGGTTCGCAAAATTCGTTTGAAAAATAAGTGCTCGAGTTTTCAGAAAAATGATTTAACGTAGAAGATAGTGCGGCGTAACTTTTACATAAATCCCATAGGTTACTTTCTGCACCACCAAGTATAAGCGATAAACCGTAGTGGTTAGCATCGTATTTTAAATCTTTTAATTTTAGAAATTTTAAATATTGATAAAATCTATCTAAACCAAAATCTTGCAACATTCTTACTGCTGGTACGTTTAATGACCTTGATAAAGCACGACTTGCTGGTACGGCACCATCATAAGTTTTATTGTAGTTTTCGGGATTATAACTACCATATTGTGTAGGTACATCGGCCACTAAGGTATTGGGCAGTAAATCGCCAGAATCCAACATGGCAGCGTATAGAAAGGGTTTTAAAATACTACCAGTACTTCTTGGTTTATCAATGATGTCGACATCTTTTTGGTGCGCTCTATCGGTAGGTGTATTGCCAATATAGGCTAGAACTTGCCTTGTTTTTACATCTAAAACTAAAACGGCAGCATTGTAAATTTCGTTTTGACTTAATTTATTATAGTGGTTTTTTACAATGTAGTTTATACGGTTTTGTAATTTAATATCAATAGTGGTTTGTACGCGGGCTCCACTTTGTGTTTGTGCTACTTTTTGTAATAAGTGTGGTGCGGTTTGTGGCAACGGGTAGGGTTTTTGTGGTAAACCT
The DNA here is from genome assembly GCF_004368925.1 of Algibacter lectus. Classification (NCBI taxonomy): domain Bacteria; kingdom Pseudomonadati; phylum Bacteroidota; class Flavobacteriia; order Flavobacteriales; family Flavobacteriaceae; genus Algibacter; species Algibacter lectus. The sequence goes on along the minus strand of NZ_SORL01000008.1, from coordinate 378,773 downwards.
TCGGCAACAGAAAGCTCGTAAGTAAGTGTGTCTATTTTCGAGTTTTCTAGAAGTTTTTTTAATAAGCTATTTCGCTTTTTTAATAAACGTTCTTGGTTTTTTCCTGGGTAAATTAAACTTGGCGCATTGGGTAAAACGGCTAATGTTGCACTTTCTGCCCAAGAGAGGTTGTTGGCATTTCGGTTAAAATACCGCCACGATGCCGCATCGAGACCAACCACATTTCCCCCGAAAGGGGCATTACTAGCGTAATGCGTTAAAATGGTATTTTTAGATGCAGATAACTCTAGGCGTGTCGCCAATATAATTTCAATAATTTTTTCGAAATAGGTTCTACTTTTCCCTTTCCGCGCTAAGCGAATTACTTGCTGCGTAATAGTACTTCCGCCACGTTTTATACCACCAGATTTTAAATTTTCTTTTAAAGCTTTAAAAATTGATATAGGATTAAAACCAGGATGTTTATAGAAATATTCGTCTTCAAACTGAACAATGCAGGTTTTAAATTTATTAGGAATAGAATCGTTATGCGGAAATCGCCATTGTCCGTCTTTTGCAATTTGCGCGCCAAGCAATTGGTTGTTCGAACTCGTAATTACCGTAGCTGTAGGGTCTTTAAATAGTGGGTTGGGTAAACAAAAATAGTAGGCTACTAGAATTAGCGCCACTATTGCCGATTTTACTTTATGTTGTTTTATGTAGTTTAACATGATCATCACTTAAATTATATACTCTAAGCATGTTTGTTTAGATGTAAATTTGCATAATTTTATGATGAATTTTAGTCTGAATTAGCGAAAGCTGTATTCGCGTTCTACCTTACAAATTTTTACATTGTACCAGCTATACCAATTGTTTTTTCCTTTTTGTTGAGCTTCTAAATGGTCCGTTTGGGCTTTCCAGTTTTTTATAGCTTCTAAACTTTTCCAGTAACTTACAGTAATTCCAATTTGGTTTCTAGCGCTATTTATGCCTAAAAAACCATCTTGTTCTTTAGCTAAGGCTTCCATTTTTTCGGCCATAGCGTTGTAGCCTTCGGTATCTTCGTTTAAAGTTGATGTAAAAATAACCGAATAATAAGGTAAATGGTTCATTATAGGAAGATTTAGTTAATTGTAGCGATTTTTTTTACTAATATAGCTATTCGTATTATTTAAAATACGAAGCATAAAGAAAAATAGTAAAGTCATTAAAAAAGAAATTCTAATATTATTTATTTTTTTACTCGCTGTAAAAGCCCAAGCTCAATTGGGGTTTTGTGGTGGTAATTCTGGCGACCCTATTTTTACTGAAACCTTTGGAGTGGGTACAACCAATGCGCCTTTACCTGCCGGAACAACAAGTTATACTTTTGCTAGCGGACAACCAAATGATGGCTCTTATACCTTGTCTAGCAGTACAAACTGGTTTGGTTGGCACAATATTGGCGACCATACACCTGGCGATACTAATGGCCGAAATCTAGTAATTAATGCCGATTTCACTTCTGGTGAATTTTATAGAACAGCCATTAGTGGTTTATGTGAAAACACAACCTATGAGTTTTCGTCTTGGATGATAAATTTACTACCCGCCAACCATAGTTGTGGTACAGGAATACCTATAAATGTAAAGTTCGAAATTTGGGATAGCACCGACACCCAATTATTGGCAAGTGGAGATACTGGCGATATTTTTGGAACATCTAGTCCCGATTGGAGACAATATGCTTTAGTGTTTCAATCTAAACCTGGACAAACTGCTGTTATTTTAAAAATGTTGAATAATGGTGTTGGTGGTTGTGGTAACGATTTAGCTATAGACGATATTGTTTTTAAAACGTGCGGAGACACCGTTATTATAGAAGATACTTTAAATGAAACATATGTTGCCGTTTGTGAAAATAATGTGCCATTCTCGACCGAGTTAAAGGTAACACCCGATTTTTCTATTTTTTCTTCGCATTTTTATCAATGGCAAGAAAGTAGCGACGGTACAACTTGGGTGGATGTTGTTGGTGAAAACACCGATAATTATACCACACCTCCGCTTTTTAATACAACATTTTACAGGGTTAAAGTAGCCGAAGATGCTGTTAATTTAGCTAACGATTCATGTAATTCTACCTCCGATATTTTTGAAGTTCAAATTATTCCGCAACCTAATGCGCCAACTAGTAATGGTGACGTTATGGTTTGCGAAAATGATACAACACCGCTAAGTGTTACTGTACCTTCTGGTGTAACCGTAAATTGGTATTCTGCGGCTACTGGCGGAACTTTATTACAGGCAGATAGTAGAACTTTTAATGCTACAACCAGCGGAATATATTACGCTGAGGCGGAAACCGAAATAGGAAATTGTACCTCTAATACACGAACAGCAGTACAAATTACCTTTTCTGAAATTCCTGATTTTGAAGATGAAACCTTGATGTTTTGCGAAACCGAAACTATAGAATTACATGCCGATACGAATATTTCTACAGCTACGTTTTTATGGAATACGGGCGTTACAAGTGAATTTATAACGGTAGATCAGGCCGGGATTTATACCGTAGATATTACTAATGAAACCTGTACAGTAACAAAAACAATAACGCTTGCGCGGATAGATTTACCTCGTATTAAATCTGTAGAGTCTGTTGGGAAAAGTATTGTGATAACCACTGAAAATACGGGTGATTTTTTATATTCTATTAACGGAAATATATTTCAGCCAAATCCAATTTTCACTAATGTTGAAGGTGGTAATTATACTATTTATGTGAAGCATCAAAATTGTGATACGTTGGTCTATGCGGACTTTATTCACTTTTTTATTCCTAAGTTTTTCACGCCAAACGGTGATGGCGTAAATGATAATTTTGATTTAAAAGGCATTGAGTTTTACCAAACCTCGCAAGTTTCTATTTTCGATAGATATGGAAAGCTTTTAAAATTTTCTAAAAATGCTGCATTTTCATGGGATGGATTGTTTGCAGGGAAGCTTCTTGAAACAGACGACTATTGGTACGTTGTTGAAATTAATTCGCAACAATTTAGAGGGCATTTTACTTTAAAGCGATAAGAAAAAACAAGAGTTGTTTAGTTGTCTGTGTTAAGTTCGTATGTTTTCAGCTCAAGTTGTTCACCATCAAAAACACCATAGGTAAAATATTGAATCCAATCTCCAATATTTAAATAATTAGAGTTGTTACCTAAATCAATATTCATTGGTAAGTGTCGGTGACCAAAAATAAAGTAATCACGATGTTTATCTTCTAGTTTTCGTTTGGCATATTGTACAAGCCATTCGTTTTCTTCTCCTAAAAATGTAGCATCGTCGTCGCCAGAAATAAGTTTGTTTTTAACCGATAAGTATTGTGCAATTCCTACGCCAATATCTGGGTGTAACCAACGGAATAACCATTTAAAAACCGGATTAGTAAACACTTTTTTCATGCGCTTATAACCCTTGTCATATGGGCCTAAACCGTCGCCATGACCAATAAAAAAGGTTTTGTTATTAAAAACAAACTCCTTGGGTTTATGGTAAACTGGTATGTTAAGTTCTTCTTGAAAATAGCCATCCATCCAAAGGTCGTGGTTGCCCACAAAATAATGGATCGGTATTCCAGAGTCTGATATTTCGGCAAGTTTCCCTAAGGTTCTTGTAAAACCTTTTGGGACTACTGTTTTGTATTCAAACCAAAAATCGAATAAATCTCCCATCAAAAATATTACAGCAGCATCATGCTTAATTTCATCTAGCCAAGCCACGAATTTTTTTTCACGTGGATAAGAGGCTTCCTTTGTTGGAGCTCCTAAATGATTGTCTGAGGCGAAATATATTTTTTTTCCTTTTGGAATTTGCATGCTGTAAATATAACTTTTTTAGGAAGAATGTGTGTTGTTGCAATCATCCTCTGTAAACGGATTCTCTGAGCTTTAAGTGTTCTGTATGCGCATCTTAATTATAAAAAGATGAACATACAGATGTTTTTTGATTTTAGTCAAAAAGAGCTTTAAGTTCCGAGGCTTGGCTTGGTTTTATTTTTCCAGCTAATAATAAACTTAATTGTTTACGACGCAAAGCTGCATCAAAACGTTCTTTTTCAAGTTTGGTTTCTGGTTGTACTTCTGGCACAGGGATTGGGCGTCCAGTTTCATCTACGGCAACAAAAGTGTAAATGGCTTCGTTAGCTTTGGCGCGGTCGCCAGATTCGCGATCTTCGATCCAAACATCTAAAAAAACTTCCATTGAGGTTTTAAAGGCGCGAGATACTTTAGCTTCTACTGTTACTACGCTACCAAGTGGTACGGCACGGTTAAAAGCAACGTGGTTTACCGATGCGGTAACCACAATACGACGTGAGTGTCTACGTGCTGCAATGCTGGCTGCGCGGTCCATTCGGGCCAATAATTCGCCACCAAATAAGTTGTTTAACGGGTTGGTTTCACTAGGTAAAACCAAATCTGTCATTATAGTTCTAGATTGTTCAGGTGTTTTTACTTGCATCAAAAATAATTAGGTTTATGATGTGGCAAAGTTAACAATTATGCGAGTAAAAGAACCGCGGTTTTGTAAAAACTACTAGTCTAGTTTTTTTACAAGTAACCAAGCGTCTTTATTGTGCGAAGTTTTAATGTTTTGCAAAGCTTTTCTAGCTTCTGCACGCGTTTCAAAACTAGCGTAAACAACTTGGTGTAAACCGTATTTATTTGTGCCAATTTTACGTGCACTAAAACCATCTGCTTTAAGTTGTGCTACTGTAGTATCACAATTTTCTTCTACTCTAAAAGCACCTGCTACAATATGGAAGTTACCCGTTTGTTTAGAAACGTTTAGCGTTATTGCTGGCAATGGATTTAAATTAAAAGTAGCTTGTTGTATTTTAGTGTCTAACTGCTTTTCTGCTTCTTGTTGTGCTAATTGGTTATGTGTTTCAATTTGATTCACATAAAAATTAGAAGCCACTAAACCTCCAAGTGTTAAAGCAACTACAGCTATTGCAGCATATTTTAAATATGGTCTGCTTTTGCGTTTTTCTGAAGTAACAGTAATTGGTATTACTTTTTCAATGCGTTCAGCTTCTTCTTTGTAAAGCTCACGTGTTACTGCTGGCGATTCAAATTGAGATAATCCAAAAGCATCTGTTAAATAATTTAATTGGTACGATGGCTCGAATGTAATTTTACCTTCAGTATTAAAATCAAGGTCCCCAATATTTTTGAAGTTTACGGTTTTACCATCGCTTAAATTATCTTTTAAAGCAGCAACAAGTTTTGCAATCTTTTTATTTGCAACCTCGAAAGGTATTTTATCTACATCGGCAATATAATGCGCTAATAAACCGTCGTTTTTCTGAATTTGCTCATTAAAAGATAAAACTTTTTTTGGCGGAAAAAACGCGTTTGTAGTTTCGTTTATCGTTGCAGATACAGTTTGTGTTAAAAATGAACCCAACTCAGGGATAGTAACACATTCATATCTATATAGTAAGTCGCTTATGTAGGTATCTAATTGCATAGATACAAAGTTAGAAAATTATAGTTTTCGATAAAATTTATCGTGATGTTTTTATTAACAGATTAAAAATTCTTTTATTGTAGATTGAAATTAAGCCTTTTACGATGACAGAAAATGACTTGCTTTACGCTCTAGCCTTACAACATGTGCCCAATATTGGAGATATTACGGCAAAAAGACTCATTTCTCATTGTGGTTCTGCGGAAGCTGTTCTAAAAGAAAAGAGAACAAATTTACTTAAAATTGATGGTGTTGGTCAGGTTATTTTAGAAGGTTTGGCTAAACCACATCATTTAAAAGAGGCTGAAAAGGAAATGCGCTTTATTGAAGAGAATAATATTAAAGTCTCATATTTTGAGAATATAGATTATCCCGAAAAGCTAAAGCACTGTATTGATGGACCAATTTTATTATTTCAATCTGGAAATATTGATTTAAAGAAGCAGCACTTAATTAGTATTGTTGGTGCTCGAAAAATTACCACTAATGGTATTGCTTTTTGCGAAAAATTGGTTGAAACCCTTAAACCATATAATCCGGTTATTATTTCGGGTTTTGCATATGGAACCGATATTACTGCACATAAAGCAGCTATAAAACATGGTTTGCAAACCGTGGCATGTTTGGCACATGGTCTGGATCAAATTTACCCAAAAGTACATAAAAAGTATATGGTAGATATGGAGAAAAATGGTGGCTTTTTTACCGATTTTTGGAGTACTGATAATTTTGATAGAAATAATTTTTTAAAGAGAAATCGTGTTATCGCGGGTTTAAGTGAAGCAACTATTGTAATAGAATCGGCAGAAAAGGGTGGGAGTTTAGTAACCGCAGATATTGCGAACTCTTATAATCGGGATGTGTTTGCAGTACCAGGCCGTACCACTGATAGCCAAAGTGTGGGCTGTAATAATTTAATTAAACAGCAACGTGCACACATGCTCACTACCCCTTTAGACGTGCCCTATATTTTAAATTGGCAATTGCAAGATGCTCAAAAACCAGCCATACAAAAACAATTGTTTGTAGAGTTGGACACTACCGAAAAAGTGATTTATAATTATTTAAAAGAAAACGAAAAACAGCAGTTAGATATTATAGCTATTAATTGTAATTTGCCTATTTTTAAAGTAGCCGGCATTTTGTTAAACATGGAGTTGAAAGGTGTGGTACGACCACTACCTGGTAAATTGTTTGAGATTCTTTAAAACATAACCGCTGTTACTGTTAATCGATTTAATCATATAAAACGAGTATTAAAATTAAGGCCTTTTTGGTCTCATTTCATTAAAAAACTAAAATGCTGCAAGTCAATAATATTTCTTTTTCTTATCAAAAAACAGAGATTTTAAAAAATATTTCTTTTTCAGTAAAAGCAGGAGAACAGCTTTCTATTATTGGAGAAAGTGGTTCTGGTAAAAGCACGCTTTTAAAATTGCTTTATGGTGAATTCGATTTAAATTCAGGACGCCTTTTTTGGCGAGACACTGAAATTCTTGGTCCTAAATATAACTTGGTAGTTGGTTACGATTTTATGAAGTATGTAGCGCAAGAGTTCGATTTAATGCCTTTTACCTCGGTTGCCGAAAATATAGGTGCTTTTTTATCTAACTTTTATCCTGAAGAAAAACAAGAACGCATTAAAGAATTGCTTGAAGTTGTAGAACTTACTGCTTTTGCGAAAGTGAAAGTGAAAACCTTAAGTGGCGGACAAAAACAACGTGTTGCTTTGGCTAGAGCTTTGGCTAAAGAACCTGAAATTATGTTGCTAGACGAACCGTTTAGTCATATTGATAACTTCAAAAAACAGTCTTTACGCCGTAATGTTTTTAAATATTTAAAACTGAAAAATATTGCTTGTGTTGTTGCCACCCACGACAAAGAAGATGTATTAGGTTTTGCTGATAGAATGTTAATTTTAAATAACCATGAAGTAGAAGAGGAAGGCGCTCCCGAAGATCTTTTTGAAAACCCTAAAACACCTTTAATAGCATCATTTTTTGGAGAGTTTAATGTTATAGATAATAAAATTATTTATGCTCATCAGCTTGAAGTGGTTGAAGATTCTAGTTTGAAAGTTAGAGTGAAACAAACTTATTTTAAAGGCCATTATTATTTAATAGGAGCTGATTTAAATGGAGAGCTGGTGTTCTTTGAGCATAAAAAACCTCTTGATGTAGATACTGAGGTTTGCCTTGTGATTAACTAGATTAAAACAAAAAAAGAATGAAGATTATGGGGGCAATCGTCACTCTTTTTTTGTTGATAATAGGTTAAAATTAATATAGGTTTAGTAAGGTAGATTTATGTTTTCTTCTTCTTAATTTTTTTTCTTTTATTCTGTATTACTATTCGTGTAATCGATTAATGATACTGTAAAAGTAAATAAAGGGCACGTTTATTCGGTTAGGGCATTGCCCTATATTAAAAGGGTGATTTTCCTGTTTTTTTGTAAAAATTTTAATAATAAAGTATTGGGCGTGCGCTTTATTTGTTTCATTCTATTTCTTTATTTTTGGTTACGTATTGAGCTTAGCGCTATTATTCACAAAGAAGAAACTTACAAATGAAAACTATAAAAAATATTATTTTCGATTTAGGCGGTGTTATTTTGAATTTAGATGTTCCGAAAACCATTAGTGAATTGCAGACTATTGGAATTGATAATATTGTGAATAAAACAGGACACCATTACGAGTATTCGTTTTTTTATGATTTTGAAATAGGTAAGATTTCTAAAGAAGAGTTTCTCGAGGCTTTATTTAAATTATCGAGTAAAGCACCAAATCATGAAGCTATTAAAGTCGCTTGGAATGCTATGATTTTAGATATGCCAAAAGCGCGTATTGCATTTATAGAAAGTTTAAAAGGAAAGTATAATCTTTATCTTTTGAGTAATACAAATGCTATTCATCAGAAGCATTTTTTAGATGAATTTGAAACTGCAAATGGTTATAAATTCAATAATTTGTTTACAAAAGCATATTATTCACACGAAGTAAAGATTAGAAAACCAGATGCAGGTATTTTTAATTTTCTTTTGAAGGATAGCAATTTAAAACCGGAAGAATCTATTTTTATTGATGACTCGATTGATAATATCAAGGCTGCGGAGAACTTAGGTATACAGACTTTCCATGTAAAAGATTATAATTTACTGTCTGATTTTGCGAGCCAAGTATTATAATACCGATTTTATTTTAAAATTTTGCACTCTAAATGTAATAGCGTCGTTAATTGTTTTGCCCATTAATAATATACCAATGGGTGTGTTAGGAGATATGGCGTAGAATTTTTGATTGTTGTACGTTAACTCGCCAGCACTAATTGCGATATAATAATTAGCTTGATTAGTATAAATTACACTGCCTAAACCTACTGTTTGTGATGTTGTTGATACATCAATTTTAGAAAGGGCTACTTTGGTTTTGTTAATTTCGGCTAATTGATTTCCTGCTTTTTCACGTTCTAATTGCAACATAGCTCGGCCTGTTTCGTGCTTGTCGCCTGCGCTACTTTTGGTTTCGGAAGTTAAAGATTCCTGGATTTCGTTAATGGTATTTTGTATGGTTTGGAATCTAGAATCTATAGACTCTAAACAGAGGTTAAATAAGTTTTGCTTAATGTCTAATGCTTCTTTCATGAGGTTTTGCGTATTCCGGGCGACTAAAATAATGTATTTTTATTGTAATAATGAAGATGCTTATAGGGTTTTGTAAATACCGTAGTTGTTATGATAAATGGATTGTTTTTTTTCAATAAAACGGCTGTGTCTTGTTAATTTACTGTTTTTTGATGTAGCCTAAATTTGCGTTAGGGATTGATGCGGCATCCTTTTTTTATGCTAAAAAGACCTACAAGTTTGTTGTGAAGCCTTTTATTTGATGTAAAAAAATAGTGATAGTTTATGATATGGAATTGCACAAATAAAGATATAGCGGAAAGCCCGACCCTTGTGGTAACGCCCGAATAATATGCTGATTTTTAAGCAAAAAAAACTCCGAAAATGATTTCCGGAGTTTTAAATATTTATTCTTCAATTTGTTTTTGCATTACAAAATCGTCCATGAAGGCCGTGGTATAGTTACCTGCCAAATAATCTGGATGATCCATTAATTGTCTATGGAACGGGATAGTTGTTTTGATGCCTTCGATAACGAATTCATCTAACGCACGTTTCATTTTGTTAATGGCTTCTTCTCTAGTTTGCGCTGTTGTAATTAACTTTGCAATCATAGAATCGTAGTTTGGTGGGATAGCATAACCTGCGTAAACATGAGTGTCTAAGCGTACACCATGGCCTCCTGGCGCGTGTAGTGTAGTTATTAATCCTGGTGAAGGTCTAAAGTTGTTAAATGGATCTTCAGCATTGATACGACATTCTATAGAGTGTAATTTTGGTGTGTAGTTTTTACCTGAAATTGGCACGCCTGCAGCTACTAAAATTTGCTCACGAATTAAATCAAAATCGATTACTTGCTCTGTAATTGGGTGTTCTACTTGGATACGAGTGTTCATTTCCATGAAGTAGAAGTTACGGTGCTTATCCACTAAGAATTCTATTGTTCCTGCGCCTTCGTATTTAATGTATTCTGATGCTTTTACAGCAGCTTCTCCCATTTTTTTACGTAAAGCTGTCGTCATGAATGGCGATGGAACTTCTTCTGTTAATTTTTGATGACGACGTTGGATTGAGCAGTCTCTTTCTGATAAGTGACAGGCTTTACCGTTAGAATCGCCTACAATTTGGATTTCGATATGGCGAGGCTCTTCAATAAGCTTCTCCATGTACATATCGTCATTTCCAAAGGCTGCTTTAGATTCTTGTCTAGCAGAATCCCAGGCATCTTTAAGATCTTCTGGTTTAAAAACGCCACGCATACCTTTACCACCACCACCGGCAGAGGCTTTTAACATTACAGGGTAGCCAGTTTCTTCGGCTATACGTATGCAATCTTCAAAGGTTTCAATAATACCATCACTTCCTGGTACGCAAGGTACACCGGCAGCTTTCATGGTTTCTTTAGCATTTGCTTTATCTCCCATTCTATCAATCATCTCTGGAGATGCACCAATGAATTTAATACCGTGTTCTTCACATATTTTAGAAAACTTAGCGTTTTCTGATAAAAAACCGTATCCTGGGTGAATGGCATCTGCGTTTGTTATTTCTGCCGCAGATATAATATTTGACATTTTTAAGTAAGACTCGCTACTTGCTGCTGGGCCAATACATACGGCTTCGTCTGCAAATTTTACGTGTAAACTTTCGGCATCTGCAGTAGAGTATACGGCAACCGTTTTTATGCCCATTTCTTTACAGGTTCTGATAACACGTAGTGCTATTTCCCCTCTATTGGCAATTAATATTTTTTTAAACATATCTTTTTATGAGTTTAAGAGTTTATGGTTTATGAGAATATAAGTTTAACACGCGGTGCTAGACTTTAGACTTTAAACTTTAAACTTCAAATTAAGATGGATCTACTAAGAATAATGGTTGGTCGAATTCTACTGGTGAAGAATCGTCTACTAATATTTTTACTATTTTACCAGAAACTTCAGATTCAATTTCATTGAAAAGTTTCATAGCTTCAATAATACAAAGTACGTCACCTTCTGCAATAGTTTGACCTACTTCAACAAATAAAGGTTTATCTGGAGATGGTTTTCTATAGAATGTACCAATAATTGGTGACTTAATAGTTATATATTTTGAATCTTCGTCTGCCGGTGCTGCAACAGGAGCTGCTGCTTCTGTTTGTACAGGAGCTGCTACTGGTTGTGCTATTTGTGGCATTTGATGAGTTGCAGGAACTTGGTGCACGATAGTTGTATCGGACTCTGAACCTGTTCTAATGGTGATTTTAATATCATCCATTTCTAGTTTAACCTCGCTTGCTCCAGATTTTGCAACAAATTTGATTAAGTTTTGAATCTCTTTTATATCCATAATTTTGGTGTTTTAAGGTTGGTTATTACTTTGAATTATAAGCCCATTTTAAATAAATTGAACCCCAGTTAAATCCGCCTCCAAAAGCGGCAAAGATAACATTATCTCCTTTTTTAAGTTGCGATTCGTAATCATTTATTAACAATGGAAGGGTTGCAGATGTTGTGTTACCGTATTTTTCTATGTTAATCATTACCTTTTCAGGTGCTAATTCCATACGGTTTGCTGTAGCATCAATAATACGTTTGTTTGCTTGATGTGCGGCTAACCAATCTACAGTGTCTTTATTTAAGTTGTTACGCTTTAATATTTTTTCGGCAGCATCGGCCATATTAAAAACGGCATTTTTAAAAACGGTTCTACCTTCTTGAAAAGCGTAATGTCCGCCTTCGTCTAATATATCGTGAGTTAAGGCATGTGATGATCCTCCGTAAGTAGCTTGTAAAAACTCACGTCCGGTTCCATCACTTCTTAAATACTCATCTTGTAAACCTAGGTTTTCCTCGTTTGGTTCAAAAAGAACGGCTCCAGCGCCATCGCCAAAAATAATGCAAGTGGCTCTGTCTTTATAATTAATAATTGAAGACATTTTATCGGCTCCAATTAATAATACGTTTTTGTAACGGCCAGTTTCAATATAACTTGCAGCAACAGACATACCAAATAAGAAACTAGAACATGCTGCATCCATATCGAAAGAAAAAGCATTTGTAGCACCAATTTCTGATGCTGTAAATGATGCCGTAGAGGCAGCTTTCATATCTGGAGTTGCCGTAGCAACTATAACAAGTTCTATATCTTTGGGATCAATACCTTTTTTGTTAATTAGGTCTTGGGCAGCTTTTATAGCGAGGTACGAGGTACCCTTACCGTCGTCTTTTAGAATACGACGTTCTTTAATTCCTGTTCTAGAAGTAATCCATTCATCGTTTGTATCAACCATCGTTTCAAGGATCTGATTGGTTAATACGTATTCGGGCACATAAGCGCCAACAGCTGTAATGGCTGCAGAGATTTTACTCATAACTTTTTAGTTGGTTTGACTGAAAAATCATTAAAATTGAACAAAAACGCTCAAAATTGTTTTAAAAACCACGCAAATTGAGTGGAATTTTACGCAATTTACGTTTTTTTGCTATTCGAAAAGTCATTTCATAAAAAAAACACTCATAAATGAGTGTTTTATTATATGCGTGCATAGTTATTATGCTACGTTTTCTACTTCTGAGTTGTCAATTAATACTTGACCTCTATAGTATAATTTACCTTCATGCCAATGTGCTCTGTGGTATAAATGAGGCTCACCTGTTGTAGGGCAAGTAGCAATCTGTGGCGCAGTTGCTTTGTAATGTGTTCTTCTTTTATCTCTTCTTGTTTTCGAGATTTTTCTTTTAGGATGTGCCATTTTATATGTTTATTTATCCGTTAATAATTTCTTTAATGTATTCCAGCGAGGATCTATATCATCCTCGTTTTGTTCGTTTTTTTCTTTAAGCCCAGGGCTTAATTCTTCTAGTTTTTCAAGTATGTCGGAATCTAATGTCCCATCTTCTACACCTGGATGAACACGTTTAATTGGTACAGCTAATACAATTAGTTCGTAAATGTATTGCTGTATGCTAATTTCGTAAGTACCGTGAGGTAATATTAGAATATCGATATTTTCATCGTTGTATTCATCTCCAAAATTAACTACCAAATTGAAATCGTTTTCAATAATTTGGTCGTAGGGTTCGTTTGTTAAATCACAATTTATGTTAACAAAACCAGAGATTTTAAAGTTCAGCTCAAGCAATGTTGATTTTTTTTCTAAAATCACATCTGCTTTAACCTTTACACTGTTAAAATCTTCATACTCAAAATGTTCAAAGAACGTTTCTTTAATATCAAAATTAAATTGATGTTTGCCGATCTTTAACCCTACAAATGGAATTGTAAACTCTTTTAATGGCTTCATTATCACTTCTAATTTGAGCCTGCAAATATATAAATTTTTATTTACGTGGCGTTACTTATAAACATTTTTTTGTTTATATCTTTCTTTTATGTTGCAATACAGCGTATTTGCTATGGAAAACAGCTACTTACTGCCTGTCTTTATAGTTTTTACTGCGTTCGTTTCGTGGTGCTTTTTTTAATGGGTTTGAAGTTAGCTCTTCAAATTGACTTCGGTTCTTGTATATTTTTAAAGCACTGAATAAAGCTTCTTTAAATGAGTTTTCGTCTGCATCGCCTTTTCCTGCAATTTCGTAAGCTGTACCATGGTCTGGTGAGGTGCGAATTTTATTTAAACCTGCTGTAAAGTTCACTCCTTGACCAAAAGATAATGTTTTAAAAGGTATTAAACCTTGGTCGTGGTATGATGCAATTATGGCATCGAAATTTTTATAGTTATTAGATCCAAAAAAACTATCGGCAGCATAAGGGCCGTAAACAAGTTTGCCTGATTCTTTAATTTTTTTCAATGTTGGTCTTAATACATCGTCATCTTCACTACCAATAACGCCGTTGTCTCCTGTATGTGGATTTATACCTAGAACAGCAATTTTGGGTTTTTGTATGTTGAAATCTGTAACTAAAGATTTGTACACGGTTGCTATTTTTTGCTGAATTAACTCGGCTGTAATATGTGTTGAAACATCTTTTACCGGTACGTGATCTGTAAGTAAGCCGATTCTAAGCGTATCGGTTACCATAAACATTAAGCTTTCGCCTTCTAATTCTTGTGCTAAATAATCGGTATGTCCTGGGAAATTAAAATCTTCAGACTGAATATTGTGTTTATTGATTGGAGCGGTAACTAAAATATCAACATCACCATTTTTTAAGGCTTGTGTTGCCGATGCTAAAGATTTAACGGCAAATTCTCCGATTTTTAAGTCTTCTTGACCGAAATTAATTTTTACAGGTTCTTTCCATGCGTTAAATACATTTACTTTTCCTGTAGTAATTTGGTTTACGCTATTTATACTGTGGAAATTTATGCTTGAGTTAAAATGAGTTTTTAAAAAACTCATTACTTTAATAGATGCAAAAATAACTGGTGTACAGAAATCTAAAATTCTTTCGTCTTCAAAAGTTTTTAAAACAATTTCTCCACCAATACCATTTAGGTCTCCTATAGATATTCCTACTATTATATTTTCTGCTTGCTTCATTAAAAAAGACAACTTTTGTTTGTAATTTTGAAATTCAATTGCTGTTGCAAATTTAACTAAATAAACAGATAATACTATGTTTACCGGAATAATTGAAGATATAGGTGAAGTTTCAAGCCTAAAAAAAGAATTAGATAATCTGCATATTACCGTTAAAAGCGGAATAACTTCGGAATTAAAAATAGATCAGAGTGTGGCTCACAACGGGGTTTGTTTAACGGTTGTTGCTATAGATAATGACGAATATACCGTTACAGCAATTAAAGAAACACTTGATAAAACAAACTTAAATACCTTAAAGGTTAATGATAAGGTGAATTTGGAGCGTGCTATGAAGTTGGGGGATCGCTTGGATGGGCATATTGTTCAGGGGCATGTAGATCAAACCGCTATTTGTACAAATGTTGAGGAAGCTAACGGAAGTTGGGTGTTTACTTTTAGTTATAATTTTGATGAAAATAAAAACTTAACTATTGAAAAAGGGTCGGTAACTGTAAATGGTACAAGTTTAACCGTTGTTAATTCTAAAAAGGATAGTTTTAGTGTAGCTATTATTCCGTATACTTATGAGCATACCAATTTTAATACCTTTAAAAAAGGTAGTGTGGTTAATCTAGAATTTGATGTATTAGGGAAGTATGTGGCTAAACTAGCTTCGCTTTAATAGTTTTTTTGCACCATATAATATGGCGAAGCATGCTCCTGCTATTACTCCTCCGTCTATAGGTAAACCTATGGGTGGTGTAACTGGTGGGGGTGGCATACCTCCTCCTTGAGCGGTGCATACAAAACTTATTAATACAAATAAGATTGAGGCAAATATTCTTTTATTTTGTATTGTCATTGTGCGGTAAAAATATTAAAAAAAGCCAAATTACAAAGCATAAAGCTCATAAATTAAAAAAATATATCCATAAAACCACTTAAAACATCGATGAAATACGTTTTTTTGAAGTTTGAAAATGGTATTTGATTAACGTTTTTATTTGTTGAAAAGTATGTTTATGATTAAAATACAGGTGGTTGTGTCGCTCTATTGCAAAAAAAAACCTTGAACTGTGTTTAAAAATTAAAAACAGAATCAAGGTTTATATCTTAAAAAGATTAATAGCATTACAAAAATAGTGTTATTTTTTGAAGTAAATGAATTTCTAGGTTAATATATGGTTAACAATTTTACTTTAACTGTATTTAATTTTTCTTAAGACTCTTATCGTTTCTTTATATAAGGTGTATATTTCTCCGTTGTATGTTTTTAAATAAGGCTTGGCTTCGTTGAGTTTATCTATAGCTTCATGAAATAGATTTAAATAACATATTAAGTAGGTTACGGGTAGGTTTTTTAGATCGGTCTCTTCTGCTTTGGTTAATTGATGTCCTTTTTTTAGTTTTTCTAAAATGGCATTGTTGGCGTTGTAAATATGATGCAGGACTTTTTTATCATATTGTGGTGGTTCAAAGAGGAGTTTGGTGTCAATGCTATAGCTCGCATTATTTTCAAATTTAATAATGGTTTCTTCTAAAGGATAGTATTTATTAGAATTCTGAAATCCAAGATTAACGTATTCAATAATTTTAAAGGCGTCCTCTGTTATATTGATAGATACTTCGTCTAATGCTGAAAAAAACAACAAAACTTGTTCGTTTATAAGTTTAATGTCAACTCGTGAATAGTAAGTTTGATCTTTTGTTGTTTTCTTTTGTCCGGCCCAGCACATTACAAAATATTCTTTAAATACTTTGTATTTTGGGTTGTAGTCTACTCGTTTCTTCATAAAATCGAAAACACCGTCTAATGTGTGTTCTATATTGTTTTGCGCATTTTTCTCTATAGCTTCAACAATTTTAGAATTTACATCTTTAATATCTGTATCGAACACTTTTGGCATACTTATGCTGCCGTCTCTAAAAAATACAGAGCCTCCGTAATATTTCCATACATTTTTACGTAAAGATGTTAATTTTCCTGTTGGTCTAATGGTTACTAAGCCAACAACTTTATGGTCTGGTAAGTGTGGGAACGGAATGTTTTCGTATTGTACTATTGGTGGGTTTGTTAAATAGGCGTTTATTAAATTCTGAATTTTGCTGTCATCAAAAAAATCTACACCTATAATTTTGTTGTCTTCATCTTCAACACCTATAACTATATACGAGTTGTTTTTTGGATTGCTATTTGATAAAGCGCAAACGTGTTTTAAAAATTTCGCTTTTCCTTCTTTGTGTCCAATATCAATTTTTCGCTTTTTATCATAAAAACTGTTCTCGTCATTGTGAGCTAATAGGTGTTTTATGAGAAGGCGTTTATTAATCATTTTATAGGAGTTCTATTTCTTTTAAAATATTTTTTCTAGCTTGAGTTTCAAGTTTAGATTGATAAGGTTGTGTAAAAAATAAGGTTTCGCGTTGTAAGAAGTGTTCTAGTACTTGTTTTCTTCCTTTATTATAAATGAAACTAGGGTAAATGCGATACTCTTTCCTGATGTTCTCTGTGTATTTTTGGTAGGTTTTCCAGTCGCTTCCTAAAATTGATAAATCGATATCTAGAAGGAGTGCGTTGTCTTTATTTTTATCTAAAATAATTTCATGTTTTTTAGTTGAAATGATTAATTGTTCAATGTTTTCTAATGTGTTTTGCTTTAAATGTAGTTTTTTAAGTCTTTTTTTAGCTAAAACAGCGCTTTGAGATTCATTGTCTTGTTTGGTTGGTTTGTAAATAATATCATGATACCAAATTACAAATAAAAAAGCGTTGTAATTTTCTATAGTCTCTTTGTGTGTTTCAGCTTGCTTTAGCATGGCATCTATATGTGAGAAATTGTGGTAATACCTCGCATTAAGCTCATATTGTGTTTTAATTTCTATCCATAAAGATTCAGTTAAAATATTATCTTTAGTATATTTTGTTGCTAACTGAAACCATTGATGTTTTAGGGAATCGATCATGACTCTTTATTAACAATAGTGCTGCTTGCTTGTGCAGTACAAAACATTAAAATGTCGGCAAGGTTTACGTGTGCGGGTCTGGAAATTGCGAAATAAATTACATCGGCAACATCTTTAGCTTGTAGCGCTTTAAAGCCTTTGTAAACATTGTTGGCTGTAGGATCGCCTTTAAAACGTACTTGCGAAAATTCGGTTTCTACCATGCCAGGGTTAACAGCGCCAACTTTAATTCCGAACGGATTTAAATCTATACGCATACCTTCGGTAATAGCCAAAACAGCATGTTTTGTTGCGCAGTAAACATTTCCGTTAGGGTAAACTTCTTTTCCTGCGGAAGATCCTATGTTTATAATATGTCCAGATTTTCGAGCCGTCATTTGTGGAATAATAGCTTTGCTTACATAGAGCAGGCCTTTTACGTTGATATCCATCATGGCGTCCCAATCATCAAGGTTTCCTTCGTTTATAGGGTCTAATCCGTGGGCGTTACCAGCATTGTTAATTAGTATGTCTATGTTTTTAAAGGCTTTTGGTAGATTTTCAATAGCGTCAATAACGCTTTGCTTATTGCGAATGTCGAAATTTAAAATGTGTACATCGGTTAAGCGTTCTAGTGCTTTTTGTATCGTGTTTAGTCGTTCTAGTCGTCTGCCGCAGATTATTAATTTTATCCCGTTTTTAGCGAATTCATAGGCTGTTGCTTCACCTATGCCGCTTGTTGCGCCTGTAATTAGGGCTGTTCTTGTCATGCTTGTTAATTTATCGTCATTTAATTCTTGTATAAAAATACTTAAAACAATTTTATGATAATAGCTTTGATGAAAAATTATGGATATATGTCTTTTTTGTAAAACGAATTGAAAAATAATTAAGAAATTCTTATCATAATAATAGGTTAAAGTGCGAAAACATTGAATTTACTTTAATTTTTAACCAATTTTTAACAGCATCTCACGAAAAAAATTAACAATTTGCACGACTCAAATAAGGGCTGTATATTAGGCTTTTTAATTAATAAAAATAATGGAAGATACAGGTACAATTGATATTAAGAGCATAAACGAGAAAATCGAAAAAGAAAGTGCTTTTGTTGATTTACTGATGCTGGAAATGAACAAAGTAATTGTGGGCCAGAAACATATGGTCGAGCGTTTACTTATTGGTTTGTTAGGGCAAGGACATATTTTATTAGAAGGTGTTCCAGGATTAGCAAAAACATTAGCTATTAATACCTTGGCACAAGCGGTTGATGGTAGTTTTAGTCGTATTCAGTTTACACCAGATTTATTACCAGCCGATGTTACGGGTACATTAATTTACAATATGAAAATTAATGATTTCTCGATAAAGAAAGGACCTATTTTTGCAAACTTTGTATTGGCCGATGAGATTAACAGAGCGCCAGCGAAAGTGCAATCAGCACTCTTAGAGGCTATGCAAGAAAAGCAGGTTACTATTGGTGATGAAACCTTTAAATTAGATAAACCATTTTTAGTAATGGCGACTATGAATCCGGTTGAGCAAGAAGGAACATATCCTTTACCAGAAGCTCAAGTCGATCGTTTTATGCTAAAAACAGTTATAGATTACCCAAAATTAGATGAAGAACAACTTATTATGCGTTCTAATCTAAAAGGATCTTGGGAAAAAGTAAATCCTGTGGTTTCGGTAGCGCAAATATTAAGAGCGCAAGAAGCTTCTCGTGAGGTTTACATGGATGAAAAAATTGAAAAATACATATTAGATATTATTTTTGCGACACGTTATCCAGAAAAATATAAGCTTAACGATTTAAAACCACTAATCTCCTTTGGAGCATCACCACGTGGTAGTATTAACTTAGCAACTGCAGCTAAATGTTACGCTTTTATTAAACGTCGTGGTTATGTAATACCAGAAGATGTTCGCGCTGTAGTTTACGATGTGTTACGTCACAGAATTGGTATTACTTACGAGGCAGAAGCAGAGAATGTAACCTCTGTAGATATTATTACTAAAATTGTAAACGAAATTGAAGTACCATAAAGATGTTACTGGTAGTAAATCAGTTTTCAGTAGGTAGTCGCTTACTTGAATTCTGATATGTTCTGACTGCTAACTGAAGACTGCACACTGCAAACTGAAAACATGGATACTAAAGAATTACTAAAAAAAGTACGAAAAATTGAGATTAAGACGCGTAGGCTGTCTGATCATATTTTTGGAGGCGAATATCATTCGACTTTCAAAGGACGTGGTATGACTTTTAGTGAAGTTCGCCAATACAATTTTGGCGACGATGTTCGAAATATAGATTGGAACGTAACCGCTCGTTACAATGAGCCTTATGTAAAGGTTTTTGAGGAAGAGCGCGAACTTACCATGATGCTTATGGTTGATGTTTCTGGATCAGAACTTTTTGGAACCGAAAATCAATTTAAGAATGAAGTTGTAACAGAAATTGCAGCAACTTTAGCTTTTTCTGCAACACAGAACAATGATAAAATTGGACTTATTTTGTTTTCCGATAAGGTAGAGTTGTATATTCCGCCTAAAAAAGGACGTTCGCATGTACTTCGTATTATTCGTGAATTAATAGAGTTTAAGCCAGAAAGCAAACAAACCAATTTAGTCGAAGCTTTAAAGTTCATGCAAAGTGTTATGAAGAAAAAAGTGATTGCTTTTGTGCTTTCAGATTTTATTGCGGACGATTACCATCAAACCATGAAAATTGTGGCTAAAAAACACGATGTTACTGGTATTAGGGTTTACGATAAACGTGAAGAGGATATCCCTAATTTAGGTATTGTACAAATGCAAGATGAAGAAACAGGCGAGCTTATGCTAGTCAATACATCATCTAAAACCGTACGTAAGAATTACAACAAGTTTTACCACGAAAAGGCAAAATATTATAAAGAAAGTTTCACCAAATCGGGAGCAGGCGCTATAGATTGCCGTGTTGACGAAAGTTATGTAAAAAAATTATTGGGCTATTTTAAACATAGAGCATAATTAGTATTAGCAGTTAAAAAAAATAAAAGTGAGACAAATTACGCTACATAATATAGAATTAAATAAACAGGAGTTGGCCGTAGGTCGCTCAAAAATTACCAGAATGCGTGCTGTAATCGCCTTTAGTTTCTTTTTTCTATGTTCTCTATTGTCTTTTTCTCAAGTTACATCGGCAATAGATTCTACATCTATAAAAATTGGTGAACAAATTACGTATCATATCCAAGTTGAAACCGATACTACAAGTTTAGTTGTTTTTCCGGAAGGGCAATCGTTTTCTCCTTTAGAAATGATTGAATCTTATGCGGTAGATACTTTAAAAAATAAAGACAAATACAATCTTGTTAAAAAATACGGCTTAACTCAATTCGATTCGGGTTCTTATACTATTCCTAGACAAAAAATTATTATTGGTACAAAAACTTTTTTTACCGATTCGCTTAAGGTTGAAGTTAATAATGTTGTTATAGATACAACAAAACAGGGGCTTTACGATATTAAACCCATTATTGAAGTTGAAAAATCGGCTAGTAATTGGTGGAAGTATTTATTAATTACGCTTTTAATTATTAGTGCAGTAGGTTTTCTTTTGTATTGGTTTATTTGGCGTAAAAAACCACTTTCCGAAGAGGAAAAAATAGCCTTATTACCACCGTACGATCGAGCAAAATTAGCTTTAAAGAATTTAGATGAAAGTCCATATTTAGAACAAGAGAACTTAAAAGATTACTATTCTGAATTAACTTTTATTATTAGAAAATATTTAGATGAAAAGGTTTACGATCGCGCCTTAGAAAGCACAACTGATGAACTTATTAAACGATTAAACATCCTAAAGGAAGGGAATCAAGTCGATTTAAGTAAAGAGGATATTAAAAATTTAGAAAGCATATTAAAACGCGCCGATTTAGTGAAGTTTGCTAAATCTGCTCCGGATATTGAATTGGCAAAAATTGATAGAACTACAATTGATATAGAAATAGATCACGTAAAAGAAGCCTTGCCAGAACCTACAGAGGAAGAAAAGCTTTTAGACGAAAAATATAGAGAAGAACAAGCACGTAAAAAGAAGCGTAATAAAATTATTTTAACCGTAGTTATTGCTGTGTTTTTAATGATTGCAACCTTTGTTGGTTTTTCTTTAAAATATGGTTTTTCTTATGTTAAAGATACCATTATTGGTCACGATAGTATTGAGCTTTTAGAGGGTGATTGGGTAACTAGTGCATACGGTGTGCCTCCAATTAATATTACAACTCCAAAGGTTTTAAAGCGTAATACGGTAGAGCTTCCAGAAGAAGCACAAGCTCAAATGAGTGTTACGAGTTTTAGTTACGGTAGTTTGTTAAATTTCTTTAGTGTAGATGTATCTACAATAATTTTAAAACAAGCCAATCCAGAAGAAGATATCGATTTAGAACAGGCTCAAAATGGTGCAATAAAACAATTAGAGCAAGCTGGTGTTACCGATATTTCTGTTTTAAACGATAAGTTTACAACTCCAAACGGTGCTGAAGGTTTAAAAACTCATGGTACGGCGAGTTTCCCTATTTTAAATTCCGATGAATTTTACGAAGGACAATATGTTATTTTACAATTTTCATCTAAAAATATTTTACAACGTATTTCCATTGTATGGAATAAAACTGATGAGTATGCCGACAAAATTGTGGAGCGTATTTTAAATTCAGTTGAACTTAAAAAAGCAGAAGAATAATGTTTGAAGGGATCGAGTTTGTAAATAAAGAGTTTTTCTGGTTGTTCTTGCTTTTGCCTTTGGTAATTGTATGGTATGTGTTTAAACGCAATAAGCAAACGGCAGAGTTAAAAATGTCTAGTTTAAAAGGTTTTAAAGTAACTAGTTCTTGGTTAACTAAGCTTAAGCCTATCATGTTTGTGTTACGTTTATTGGCTTTAACGTTGTTAATTATGGCGTTGGCTAGACCGCAAACCGTAGATGTTTCGTCTAAAACCAAAACAACACGTGGTATCGATATTGTAATGGCTATAGATGTTTCGGCTAGTATGTTGGCTAAAGATTTACGTCCAAATAGATTAGATGCCTTAAAAGAAGTTGCTGCAGAATTTATTAAAGGCCGTCCCAACGATAGAATTGGTTTGGTGGAATATGCAGGAGAAAGTTATACCAAAACACCAATAACTAGTGATAAAGCTATTGTATTGCGCTCTTTAAAAAGTATTGAGTATAATAATATTATTGAAGGCGGAACCGCTATCGGTATGGGGTTAGCTACATCGGTAAATAGATTAAAAGATAGTAAAGCGAAAAGTAAAGTTATTATTTTGCTAACCGATGGTGTTAATAATTCAGGATTTATAGATCCAAAAATTGCTAGCGAATTAGCTATAGAATACGGTATTAAAACTTACACTATTGGTTTAGGTACAAATGGTATGGCATTATCACCTGTGGCTATCGACCCTAGAACTGGGCAGTTTCAATACGGCAGAATTAAAGTAGAAATAGACGAAACGCTATTAAAAGAAATTGCTACCGCAACTGGTGGGAAATATTTTAGAGCGACAAATAATAAAAAATTAGAAGAAATTTATAGCGAAATCAATAAGCTTGAAAAAACAGATGTTGAAGAGTTTAAATTTTATAATTACGAAGAAAAATATAGGCCATTAGTACTCTTAGCAGGGTTCTTGTTGTTGTTAGAATTACTTTTACGTAATACATTATTTAAGAGTTTTGTTTAAACAGAAGTTAGACAGCGGCAAACTCGATAAACAAATTTAAGCATCGAGCTTAACTGCGAAATGAATATTGAAAAACTGAAAACTGATACATGTTTCAATTAGAAGAAAAAATATGGTTTTGGACGCTAGCAATTATTCCTGTAATAATTGTGCTGTTTTTGTTACTTCAATTTTGGAGATACCGTACACAAAAAAAGTTTGCCGATAAGGAACTCTTAAAGCGTTTAAGCCCGAATAAATCGTTGTTTAAATCCATTTTAAAAGTGGTAGTTTTAAGTTTGGCTTTTTTGTGTTTAACTATTGCTTTGGTAAACCCAAAAGTGGGTACAAAACTAGAAACGGTTAAACGTGAAGGAGTCGATATTGTTTTTGCAGTCGATGTTTCTAAAAGTATGTTAGCCGAAGATATTGCACCAAACAGGTTAGAGAAATCTAAACAATTGGTAACGCAAATTATCAATAATTTAGCTAGTGATCGTGTTGGTATTATTGCATACGCAGGTAAAGCATTTCCGCAGTTACCTATAACTACAGATTATGGATCGGCTAAAATGTTTTTAAACAACATGAATACCGATATGCTGTCTTCGCAAGGAACAGCGATAAACGAAGCCATAAAATTAGCAACCACTTATTTTGATAATGAAGAGCAAACCAATCGTGTTTTAATCATTATTTCAGATGGGGAAGATCATAGTGAAGATGCTTTAGCTTACGCTGAACAAGCTAGTGAGCAAGGTATCAAGATATTTACCATTGGTGTGGGAGATTTAAAAGGAGGCCCAATTCCTATTAAAAGAAATGGTATTGTTTTAAATTATAAAAAAGACAATCAAGGTGAAACGGTAATTACGCGTTTAAATGAAGACACCTTAAAGAAAATTGCCGAAGAAGCTAATGGTGCTTACATTAACGGGAAAAATACAAATGATGTTGTTGAACATATTCGTGAAATATTAAACGGTATGGACAAAACAGAGTTTGAAGCCAAACAATTCGCCGATTTTAAAGATCAATTTCAATGGTTTTTAGGGTTAGGGATTTTCTTATTACTAATAGATGTTTTCTTGTTAGAGAGAAAAACAGGTTGGTTGAAAAAATTGAATTTATTTAATGAGAATTTATAGTTTCATTAACAACAAAAAAAATCTGAGTTTTTTATCTTAGATAGAAGGATTTAAAAATGAAATACTTAGCAACACTTATAGTTTTATTGGTAAGTCTTTCTTCTTTTTCTCAAGAAGAAGAAAAGACACAGTTATTAGCGCTTAAAAAGGCGAACGATTTTGTTTACGAAGGGAATAACTTAGTGAATGAGGACGATTATGTTTTAGCCGAAATGGAATATAGAAAAGCGATTTCCGAAAACCCAAAAAGTATTGCAGGCGCTTATAATTTAGGTAATGCTTATTACACCAAAGGAAGTTTTGATGAGGCTATTTTTAGGTTAGAGCAGGCTGCTACGACAACAACATCGAAATCTGAAAAACATAAAGCCTTCCATAACATAGGAACTATTTTAATGAAAGGTAAAAAATGTAAAGAAGCTGTTGAAGCTTTTAAAAGTGCCTTAAGAAATAATCCTGCCGATGATGAAACGCGGTATAATTTAGGTTTGGCTAAAGAGTGCGCTAAACAGCAGCAAGATCAAGAAGACCAAAATAAGGACGATAAAGAAGATAAAAACGAAGATCAAAAAGACGAGAAGGATAATAAAGACAATAAGGAAGACAAGGAAAATAAAGATAAAGGCGACGACGAGAATAAAGACGATAAAAAGGACGAAGGCGATAAGGACGAGAAGGAAGGCGACGATAAAAAAGATGATGAGGGCAAGCCTAAAGATGAAAAGGAAGATAAAGGTAAAGATGGTGATCAAGATAAAAAAGAGCAACAGCAGCCAAAACCACAGCCCGGACAAATGTCTCCACAGCAAATAAAAAACTTGCTGGAAGCCATGAATAATCAAGAACAAGCCGTTCAAGAAAAAATGAATGCCGAAAAAGTAAAGGGTGTTAAGGTTAAAACCGATAAGGATTGGTAGTTTAGCAGTCCGTTTTCAGTTGTCTAGAGTATTTTAAAATTCGGAAAGATTTTTAAATTTAAAACATGAAATTAGTAAAACACATATCTATAATATTTTTCATACTAATTACAAGTATGGCTTCTGCTCAGGTTAAATTTGAAGCCAAAGTCAGTAAGAAATCATTAGGCGTAAACGAGCGTTTACGTATCGATTTTGAAATGAATAAAGATGGCGATAATTTTACGCCACCCGATTTTTCAAGCTTTAATGTAAGTGGCCCTAACCAATCCGTAAGTAACTCTTGGATTAATGGCGTGCGTACTTATAAAAAAACATATACATACTTTTTAACGCCAAAAAGCCGAGGTAATTTTACCATTTCTCAGGCTACCATTGTTATAGATGGTACGGTGTATAAAACGGTTCCAGTAAAAGTTACAGTTACTGCAGCTGTAGATAAACCTAAGGATCCTAACGATCCAAATTTTATTGCTTCAGAAAATATTCATTTGGTTGCCGAAATATCTAAAACCAATCCATATTTAAATGAAGCTATTTCTGTAGTTTACAAACTTTATGTATCGCCAAATATCGCAGTGGATAATTGGAATGAAGTAGATAGTCCTAGATATAACGATTTTTGGAGCCAAAATATTAACACGCAGGGTCAAAAAGTTCAAAACGGAACTTACAAAGGTGAAGATTATCGCTATTTAGTACTTCGTAAAACAGTATTGTATCCACAAAAAACAGGAGAATTAAATATAGAACCGCTTACCTTAAATCTTTCTATGCGTGTGCCAACCAATCGTCGTGATATTTTTGGTGGCGCTATAATGACGCGCGTTAGCAAAGTTGTATCGGCAGGTAACCAAACTATTTCTGTTAAGTCATTGCCAGAACAAGGCAAGCCAGCAGATTTTACAGGTGCTGTTGGTAGTTTTAGTTTCGATGTATCAAGTTCTAAACAAGTGTTAGATGCTTCGGAATCACTTCAAATAAAAGTAGGAGTAAAAGGTAATGGGAATTTAAAACTGTTTAAGCTACCTAAGCTGTCATTACCGAGTTCTTTAGAGGTTTATGAGCCAGAACATACCGAGAATGTAAAAACGAATTCAGCGGGTATGCAAGGTGATATTTCCGATAGTTATACGGTCGTGCCGCAGTATAAAGGTAAATATCCAATACCGAGTATTTCTTTTTCTTATTTCGATTTAAAGAGCAAGTCGTATAAACGATTAAACTCCGATGAAATTATTATAGATGTTCAAAACGGTCCGTTAAACAATGTAAGTACTAGTGAAACTAACACTACAAGTAATAAACAAGCTGTGGTTTTAAGTAACGACCAATTTGCTTTTATAAAAACTAAAACAAATTTTACGAGTATAAGACCAAGCTATTTCTTTAAAACCAATTTATTTTGGAGCTTGTTGTTGCTGCCGTTTTTATTGATTCCAATTGCAATTGTTTTCCGTAATAAAAAAGCAAGTCGCGATGCCGATGTTTATGGAAACCGTATTAGAAAAGCAGATAAGCTAGCTAAAAAGTATTTAAGTAATGCTAAAAAATCTTTAGGTCAAAAAGAAGCTTTTTATATCGCCTTAGAGAAAGCCTTGCATAATTACTTAAAGGCAAAATTACATATAGAAACCAACGAATTAAGTAAAGATAAAATTGAAGAATTACTATTGAAGAAGCAAGTGGATGCTGAGGTAATTAAAGATTTTAAAGGTATTTTGGAGAGTTGTGAGTTAGCGCGTTATACTCCAATCGACATTGTAACTATGCAAGACGATTTTGATAAAGCAGCTAAAACTATTTCGTTAATTGATAAACAAGCTCGTTAATATGAAGAAGTTATTATACATACTTTCGTTTTTGTTCAGTTTAGGGTTATTTGCTCAAAGCGATGCGCTTTTTAAGCAAGGTAATGCTTTGTATAATGAAGGTAAATACGCTGAAGCTATCCAGAAATATGATGCAATTTTAAATACTAAAAAGCATTCTGCCGATTTATATTATAATCTTGCAAACGCACATTATAAGCTTAATAATATTGCGCCAAGCATATTTTATTACGAAAAAGCGTTGCAATTAGCTCCAAAAGATAAAGACATTAAAAATAACTTAGCCTTTGCTAAAAACATGACGGTAGATGCCATAGGTGTGGTGCCAGAGGTTGGGTTCTCAAAGTTGTTTAAAAGCATAACGCACAGCATGAGTTTTGATGCTTGGGCGAAAACAGCAGTAGTGCTAGTGTTTCTGTTTGTAATATTGTTTTTAATCTATTATTTTGCTTATACTACAGTGCGTAAGCGTTTAACTTTTGTAGGTAGTACTATATCATTAATCTTGTTGTGTGTAAGTTTAGTGTTTGCTTTTCAAAAGTATGCTTTAGATAAAAAAGATAAACCTGCTATAGTTTTTGCTCAAGAAACTCAGGTTAAAAGTGAGCCTAATTTACGTAGTGAAGAGTCTTTTAGGCTTCATGAAGGTACTAAGGTTCAGGTTATAGATTCTGTTGATAATTGGAGGAAAATTAAGTTATCCGATGGTAAAACAGGATGGCTTGCATCCGAGGATATTAAAACATTAACAGCATTTTAATAGGTAAATTTTTATCACCATAAAATTTAAATAGTATATTAGCGGTTGATAAAATTTTAAAAATTAATGTCGAGAAACGTAGTTTCCATATTCTTTTTGTTTGCGTTTGTGGTGTTTTTATCGACACCAACCATAATTGCTATGGTTGATAATTCGGTAGATATATCGTTGTTTTTCTCTATGGCAGAGGAAGAAGAAAACGGCCATCCAAAAAGTAAAAATGTACAAGACATTATTTTAGAAAATCAAGATCACGAGGGTTTTATAAGCTTAGCTGAAGAAGCAATTCATTTAAGTTATTATGTTAAAAACTACTCGAAACCGTATCTTAATTTAATTTCTCCTCCCCCAAAATTCGCTTAATAATTTATTAGTTATTGAACTATTGTGCTCAATAACATTCGAGTATTAAAAATTATTAAAATTGCTGAAGAATAACGCTTCGGCCAAAGTGAATTTATCTATGTTTAAAAATATTAAGAGCGACTTACCTGCGAGTATAGTTGTATTTTTCGTTGCATTACCATTATGTTTAGGTATTGCATTAGCTAGTGGTGCGCCACTGTTTTCAGGAGTTATTGCCGGTGTTGTCGGTGGTGTTGTTGTTGGTAGTTTAAGTGGGTCTAAACTAGGAGTTAGTGGTCCAGCTGCCGGATTAGCTGCTATTGTTTTAGCTGCTATTAGTAGTTTAGGGAGTTATGAAAACTTTTTGGTTGCAGTTGTTTTAGGTGGTGTTATTCAAATTATTTTTAGCATTTTAAAAGCTGGGGTTATTGGGTATTATTTTCCGTCTTCAGTAATTAAAGGGATGTTAACCGGTATCGGTATTATTATTATCTTAAAACAAATCCCGCACTTTTTTGGTTACGATGCCGAGTTAGAAGGTGCCGATAGTTTTGTTGAAAGTTCTGGTGAAAATACCTTTTCGGCTATTTTCAATATTACAGATCATATTATTTTAGGATCTTTAGTTATTGGTTTAATTGGTTTAGGAATTATCCTTTTTTGGGATAAGGTACTTGCTAAAAAGGCTAAAATATTTCAAGTAATTCAAGGGCCTTTAGTAGCTGTTGTTGCTGGTATTGTTTATTTCGCATTAACGCAAAATCACGATACATTAGGTATTGCATCATCTCATTTGGTAAGTGTGCCAATTCCAGAAGATTTTTCTTCTTTCCTTGGGCAATTTAGTTTCCCAAATTTTGCAGCAATTACAAATCCAGATGTTTGGGTGGTTGCTTTTACAATTGCTTTAGTTGCTAGTTTAGAGACTTTATTAAGTGTTGAGGCTACCGATAAATTAGATCCGCATAAAAACGTAACACCTACTAACCGTGAATTATTAGCGCAAGGTACAGGTAATATTATTGTTGGTTTAATAGGTGGTTTACCTATTACACAAGTAATTGTGCGTAGTTCTGCAAATATTCAATCTGGTGGTATGTCAAAATTATCGACTATTATCCACGGTTTTTTATTGTTAATATCTGTAGTGGTTATCCCGAAATTACTAAACATGATTCCGTTGTCTGTTTTAGCAGCAATTTTATTAGTGGTTGGTTATAAGTTAGCTAAGCCGAGTTTGTTTGTTAAAATGCATAAATTAGGCTGGAAGCAATCTATTCCTTTTACGGTAACTGTTTTAGGTATTGTTTTTATCGATTTACTTTGGGGTATTGGTTTAGGGTTAGCTGTTGGTATTGTGGTTATTCTTTTAAAGAGTTACCAAAACTCGCATTTTCTTCATATTGAAGATAATAGTAACGGAAAACATAAAATTAAAATGACCTTAGCGGAAGAAGTTACTTTTTTCAATAAAGGAGCCATTTTAAAAGAATTAGATAGCTTACCTATTGATACTTATTTAGAAATTAACTTAATAAAAACAAGGTACCTAGATAATGATATTATTGAAATTTTAGAAGATTTCTTGCTAAAGGCTGAGGAAAGAAACATCGATATTAAACTTGTCTCTAAACGTGGTGTAGTAGAAAACCCATCAAGTTTTATTAAGTTTTTTAACGAAAGAGAAAAGTCTAACCTAAGTTTAAGCTAAATCAAATCACTATGAAAAATAAGAAATTTAAAATCTTAGTACTTTCAGATTTGAAAAAGGATACAAACAGCACGATTATAAGTGCTGTTAGTTTATCAAAAATGATAAATGCTGAGGTCGATTTATTTCATGTAAAGAAACCAACCGATGTTATTGCTAGCGACAGTCAATTATCGGCTATGCGCACATTAAATCAGGAGCAAAACCAATCTCGAAATAAAATTAAAGAAACCATAGCGCCTTTAAACAAAGCGTATAATGTTAATATTACTTCTAATTTTGGAATTGGTAATGTAAAATCGGAAATTGAGGCTTACATAAAAGCAACAAAACCAGATGTTATTGTTTTAGGTAAAAGAAGTGCTAAGGTAATTAACTTGATAGGAGATAATGTAACAGATTTTGTGTTAAAAATGCATGAAGGACCTGTATTAATTACTTCTAATAAAAATGAGATTGCTCCAGAAACCGAATTACAAATTGGTTTATTAAATGGGAAATCTCAAGTTTTTAATCAAGCCTTTTCGGAAGATGTACTTGCTAATACTACCAAACCATTAAAGTCTTTTAATTTGGTAAATAGTAAAAATGAAGCCGACGATAAAAATGCTGTAAATGAAGCTATTGATTATGTGTTTGAAAAAAACGATAACACCATTAAAAAATTAGCCGATTATTTAGAGAAAAACCATGTAAATTTATTGTTTGTAAACCGTGCTGATAAAGCAGATGCCGCAGCAAATGATAAATCTGAAATAAAAAACTTAATTAACAATGTTAACGTGTCACTATTTATAACGGGTAGTACACAGAAATTAGCTGTTTAAAAAATTAAATAATAAGATATTATGAAAGCACATACAAAAGAAACACAAGCAACATTAACACCAGATAAAGCTATTGCATTTTTAAAAGAAGGAAACGAAAGGTTTCAAGGAAATTTAAAAGCAAATAGAAACCTTTTAGAGCAAGTAAATGATACCAGTGAAGGGCAATTCCCTTTTGCTACAATTTTAAGTTGTATCGACTCGAGAGTGTCTGCAGAGTTAGTTTTCGATCAAGGTTTGGGTGATGTGTTTAGTGTACGTATTGCAGGTAACTTTGTAAATGAAGATATTTTAGGAAGCATGGAGTTTGCTTGTAAACTTGCTGGTACTAAATTAATTGTAGTATTAGGTCATACAAGTTGTGGTGCTATTAAAGGTGCTTGTGATGGTGCTGAAATGGGTAACTTAACTAAATTAATTGAAAAAATAACTCCAGCGGTAAATGCCGTTTCAGAGCCTAAAGATGAAGGTTTAAGAAATTCTAAAAATTTAGATTTTGTTGATAGTGTATCTAAAAAGAATGTTGAATTAACAATCGATAGAATTCACGCAGAAAGCCCAATACTTACCGAAATGGAAAAGAATGGAGAAATAAAAATTGTTGGTGCTATGTATGATATCAATACAGGAGCAGTTAATTTTTATTAAAACTTTTAAGTATAAAAATACATGAAGAAGAAGTTGAATATGGCAGCATTAATTTTAGTATTAATGCTGCCTTTATTTTCTCAGGCCCAAGAGAGCGATTTAGGGAATTGGCTTGTTTACATAGGCAACAAAAAACTAAATAGTAAATGGAACATTCACAACGAGGTACAATACAGGAACTATAATGCTGTTGGTGATCTAGAACAGCTGTTGTTACGTACTGGTTTGGGGTATAATATTGATGAGAAAAACAATGTTTTGTTAGGTTATGGATATATCCTTTCGAAAAATTATATTGGAGACACAGACGAAAAAGTATCGGTAAACGAGCATCGTATTTTTCAACAGTTTACTACAAAACAAAGTATTGGTAAGGTTGGTTTAAGCCATCGTTATCGTTTTGAACAACGTTTTGTGGAAGATGATTTTAAAATGCGTTTTCGTTATTTTTTAGGTGTCAAAATACCACTTCAGTATAAGGAAGATGGTAATAATCCATTATATCTATCTGCCTATAACGAAATCTTTTTAAATACCGAATCTTCGGTGTTCGATAGAAATCGTGTTTATGGAGGTTTAGGCTATACTTTTTCCAAACAATTACGTATGGAGCTAGGATACATGAATCAGTTTTTCGAAACCTCTGGTAGAGACCAAATTAATGTCATTGCTTTTGTTAATTTCTAATAAAATGTGAGTTTAATTTTTTAAATCGTTAAAAATTTAAGCTAACTTAGGGAAAAGTTTAAAATTAGTATATGAAGAATTTATTTTCAAATATAAAAGGCGATGCCTTTGGTGGAATCACTGCAGGAATTGTAGCACTGCCATTAGCTTTAGCTTTTGGAGTCTCTTCTGGTTTAGGACCAGAAGCCGGATTATATGGTGCTATATTTATCAGTTTTTTTGCAGCGTTATTTGGAGGTACTAGTACTCAAATTTCTGGTCCAACAGCTCCAATGACGGCCGTAAGTATGGTTGTTATTGCTGGTATTGTAGCCGCGAATGATGGGAGTGTGGAAAAAGCACTACCTGCTATTTTAACCGTTTTTATGTTAGCGGGTTTAATGCAAGTTGGTTTGGGTCTTTTAGGTCTAGGAAAATATATTAGATATATTCCTTATCCGGTAGTTTCAGGGTTCATGACGGCTATTGGTGTTATTATTCTATTAACACAAATTTTACCATCTATTGGGTATTATCCAAAGGAAGATGTTGAGTTTGTAGAACAATTTAAACCACTAGCAGAAGAGGTTATACTCGAAAATATTTTAAAAGAAGAAGCTGGCGAAGGTATCTTAGTTCTTGAAAACTTTAAAGAAACCATTAGTCAAGCAGCCAAAATCACGCCAGAACAAATATTAAATGAGTCTCAAACATTAGCAGCCAAAGAAGCTTCTGGAACTGTTGGAGCTCTTAAAGTACTACCAAGAGCATTACAAAACATTAATTGGTTAGAACTTGCCTTAGCACTTGCTACCATATTTATAATTTATGGGTTTAAGCGTATTACTAAAGCAGTACCAAGCACATTAGTGGCACTAGTTGTAGTATCAGGAATTGCTTATGGATTTAACTTAGGTTACCGTCCTATTTCTGAAATACCAGGAGGAATTCCTATTCCGCATCTAGAAATGTTCACCAGTTTCAGCTTTGGTAAAATTACGCCATACATATTCACAGCACTTACTTTAGCGCTTTTAGGGGCTATCGATTCACTTTTAACTAGTGTAGTTGCCGATAATATGACAAAAACCAAACACAAGCCAAATAAGGAATTAATTGGTCAGGGAATAGGTAATACTATCGCTTCTGTTTTTGGAGGTATTCCAGGTGCAGGAGCAACCATTCGTACTGTTGTCAATATTAATGCAGGAGGAAAAACTAAACTTTCAGGAATGATTGCTGGTATTATGCTATTAGTAATTATGCTCGCTTTAGGGCCTGTAGCATCAAAAATTCCAGCAGCTGTTTTAGCAGGTATTTTAGTAACTGTTGGTATTGGGGTGATGGATTACAAAGGTTTAAAAGCCATTCCTAGCTTACCACGTGATATTAAAATCGGACCAATAAAACTAAGTTCAGAAGTGCTTATTATGCTTGTTGTTCTATTATTATCCACTTTTTGGGATTTAATTTACGCTGTAGGTATTGGTTTAATTATCGCATCATTAATGTTCATGAAAAAAATTGGAGACTTAACAGCAGAGCGTTCTGATGTGAAATCTTTAAAAGAAGAAACTTGGACCGACGAAGTTGGTTTCCCGGAAAATTTAAAAGAAGAAGTTTTTATCAAACATCTTAAAGGGCCTTTGTTCTTTGGGTCTACAAGCGATTTTCAGGCATTAACATTGCAAATTCCGAATACGGCTAAAACCGTTATTTTAAGATTGGGCCGTATGCAATATATGGATCAGTCGGGCTTGTATGCTATGGAAGACATGCTTCAAGAACTTAAAAAAAATAACGTTGAAGTGTTATTCGTTGGCTTATTAAAACAACCACGATATATGATGGAGCGTATTGATATCATTCCAGATTTTATTCCGAATGAACATATTTTTAAAGATTTTAAATCGTGTTTACAATGGGTAAAAGATAATATAAAAGATGAGATTTAATAGATTTTTGCTTTCGCTGAAATAAAGATAATAACAATGGATTTAGATAAAGTTTTCGAAAATAACGAGGCTTGGATTAAGAAGCAATTAGCAACTTCTAAAGATTATTTTGAAAATTTAGGCAAAGGACAAAGTCCGGAGTTACTTTACATTGGCTGTAGTGATAGCCGTGTAACAGCCGAAGATTTAATGGGTTTAGGCCCAGGGGAAGTGTTTGTACATAGAAATATTGCAAACATGATTTCGGGTAACGACTTAAATGCTATGAGTGTTGTAGAGTATGCTGTAATTCATTTAAAAGTAAATCATGTAGTTGTTTGTGGTCATTATGGTTGTGGCGGCGTAAAAGCGGCTTTACAATCTAAAGATTTAGGCTTACTAAATGGTTGGTTACGTAATATTCGCGATGTATATAGAATTCATAAATTAGAATTAAATAGCATTGAATGCGAAGAGCGAAAATACGATCGTTTAGTAGAGTTAAATGTAAAGGAACAGTGCGTTAACCTTATTAAAACAGCCGCAGTACAAAAAGCCTATAGAGATAGAGGTTTAAAAGTACATGGTTGGGTGTTCGATGTACATACCGGAAAGCTAATTGACCTAAAAATTAATTTTGAAAAGTATTTACACGATATTATGGAGATTTATCATTTGGATTAAAATGATACATAATTTTTAATATCTGGTATATAAAAAAAGTCCCGATAGCGTTTAAATACTATCGGGACTTTTTAGTTTAAGTTCTATTTGTTAACCTCAATCCACTGGCCTTTTGTTCTTACTAAAAAGTCATTGTCATACATCGCTTCCGCTTGTACTCCATATAAATAGTAAGTTCCTAAGTAAGCGGCATTCAGCATTACATTAAATGTTTTTGTACTATACTTTCCTTTTTTAGATAAATCGAAATAGAAGTTTACACGATCATCACGAATATCTGTAAATCGAGCTTGGCTCGTCGTACTACTACCAAAAGCTGTAAATCGCGTGTTTACAATTTCCCATCCCGATGGAAATATTTGAGTTAATGCAATATCATTAACGTTATAATCTTTTAAATTACTAACCTGTACTGTGGCAAGAAAATCTTGACCTTGTTGTAATTTAGAAACATCTATTTTATTGCCATCCAAATCTTTGTAAGCTACAGAAATACTTAAACCACGTTGTTCTGCGATCTCGTTACCTAGAGGTAATTTTCCAGAGTTTAAAACACGTACATAAACCAAATTGTCTTTTTGGTTGGTAAGGGTAATACTATTGGCTCCATTATTCACTTGTAATTCCCGTAAGGCAATTGCACTTTTAGTGGTTATGGTTTCTGTTTTACCGTTAATAGAATAGCTTAAGCTTAATGCTTTTCCGCCATTAGCGTTTACCATTTTCGCCATTGCTAACAAACTAAAGGCTGAGGTTTGTGTACTCATCCAACGGTTGCTCGATAGATCTTTAGCAATGGTTTCTGCTAGATCACGCATTTTAGAAATTTTGGTAAGTACCATAGTTTCTAAAGCCATAGCACGATTTCTATCTACAGAGCCATAGGTGTAATAATTATTCTTTAAAGGTTTGAAGTTAATATTAGCCGATTGCGAAATATTATCACTCGCTTCCTTTTGTCCGGCTAAAGCATAAGCGGCTGCTAGTCTCCATTTAGCTTCGTTAGATATTTCGCTAAACTCGCGTAAACGATTCATGCTTGATAAGTCTGGACTTCCAGCTAAAGCTAAGGTGTATAAACGGTAAGCTTGGGCTAAATCGGAATTATAACTGCGGTAACTAGGTCTCCAATCGCGAGCCGCTTGTGTTTGGTATTTAATCCAGTTATTTTTAAAAGTTAAGGGTAAAACAAAACCTTTCTTTTCTGCTTCTAGCATAAAATGCCCAGCGTAACTTGTTCCCCAATCGTTAGAGGCGTTT
This sequence comes from Algibacter lectus, assembly GCF_004368925.1. NCBI lineage: Bacteria > Pseudomonadati > Bacteroidota > Flavobacteriia > Flavobacteriales > Flavobacteriaceae > Algibacter > Algibacter lectus. Next base: position 342,797 of record NZ_SORL01000008.1, on the reverse strand, counting down.
TCACCAATCCAATAACTTAGACCGCCACTTGGTCTTTGAAAATGTCCTAAGCGCTTGATTCCGTTTTCAATATTGGTTTGAATTTCTTTTTTCTTTTCAAAAGTAAGATCAAAAATATCTGCTAAAAATAACTGCGGAAATACGCTTGATGTTGTTTGTTCTACACAACCATGCGGATATTGAATAAGGTATTGTAATCGACGAGAAAAATCCATTGGAGGTAAAGTAGAAAACTCTACAGTTGCTCCATTTGTTCCATTAACACCAAAGGTTGAAAAGTTTAAAGTTTCACTAGCATTAGCTTCTAATGTTTTGTCTATGGTTTTTGATGTTATTGGGTTTGGGTTTACTACATCTAACTCTACTTTATAGGTCGATTTTTCACCATTTCCAGTTGCAATAACTTCTACAGTATTTATACCTTTTGCTTTGCTAACATCGAGTTCAAAATACGTCATTTGTTCATCTGGCTTCTTAAAAGTTAGTACTTTCTTCTGTTCACCAACAACCGAAATACCATTACTTAATTTTAAGCTAATACTAACATTTTTCACTTTCGGTTCCATGGCAAAAACGGTAACCGGAAGCGTTACTTTCTCACCAGGACTCAATTTCCGCGGAAGCGTTGCTAAAACCATTAAAGGCTTTTTAACTTCTACAGATTTATCGGTACTTCCGTAAGCTTCATTTTTATTATCTCCTGCAACAACCATAGTACGCACAGCGCCAATGTAATTTGGTAATTTTATACTGTGGGTTTTCTTTTCTCCAGCTTCTAGTTTAAAAGGGCCTAAGTAAGTCACAACAGGTTTAAAACGGTTGGCTTTTTTGTTTTTTCCACCGGCAGCACTCCCATCACCACCTATGGCAAAAACCTGATCGATACTACCAGAATAAGCGCCAATAACATCATCAAACACATCCCATGTTTTTACACCCAAAGCCTCACGTTTGTAAAATTCGTTCCATGCATTTGGTGTTTTAAAACGTGTTAAATCTAGCAAGCCTTCTTCCACCATAGCAATGGTGTAAGTCATGGCTTTATTGTTTTTTTCTGAAATTTGAACGTCGAATTTCTGTTCCGGTTGAAGTGTATCTGGCATATTAAGTTGAGGTTCCAGTTTAGTTTCTGGATCTTCTACCATAATAGGAATGATTCCGTATAAACGAATTGGTAAATCGTTAGCCGAAATAGCATGCGGTTGTAAAAGTGATATGTTTACAAACACGTTTGGTGCCATGTCTGGAGTAATGCCTACATCGACAGTAGTTTCTCCTTTTTGAGTTTTTACCCATTTGGTGTCAAGAACTTCGGTGCCATTTTCAATACTTACTAATGCACGACCTTCACTACCAGAAGCAAAAGTTAATTTCGCAGTTTCGCCAACATTATATTTTTCTTTATCGGCAGAGAAAATAAGCATTTTTGCAGCTTCTTTATTTGTTGATCCCGAGTTTTGCCACCAATTTTTATAGAAATAAGCGGTTCGCCCTGTAGCATGACCACTTACCGGATCGGAAATTCTAATTAAATAGCGTCCGCGCTCGTTATTTGGGATTTTTAAGTTGAAAGTTCCTTTTCCTTTAGTATCCGTATTTATTTTTGAGGTAGAATATGGTTTATGGTAGCTACTAGAAACGTAGCTCGATAAATCATCATAAGATGAATTCCACCACCAACGCCATTCTATTTTATAGACTTTAACCTCAAGGTTGTTTCGTTTTATTGGTTTGCCTTTCGCATCGACTACAACAATATCAAAAGCTTGATTTTCGTCTGTAAAAAATGATCCATAAGCATTCCCTTTAGGTGAGCGTAAACCAACAAAAGACTCGTAAGGAGCATATGGTTTTGTAAAAGCATCCATTGAGAAATCGCCACCATTTTCGAAGGCGCGAACCAAAAATTGAGCATTAAGCATGCCTGGTGCATTTTTACCAATAGCAAGTTTGTTATTAATAGTCGCTAAACCATTTTCGTCAACTTTACCATCAAAAATAATGGTTTCTTCTGTTTGAAAATTACGCGTAGGATCGTTAAACGTGTATTGTTTGTAGTTTTCGAAAGCGGTGTAAGCCGTGCTAAACTTAGCTTTAATTTCTGTTTTTAAGTTTTTTCCAACGGCACCATGCAACCATTTTACATCTAAAGTTCCTTTTAAAGGCGTGTTGCTTGTTAGAATATCATCTTCAAATTCAACTTTAATTTTTAATCGGTTTGGTTTAACGGTTTCAATTTTTAATCCTTTGTAAAATGTTGCACCACCAACCGAAACTTTAGCGTTGTATTGACCCGTTTTGTCTTCTTGTACCGTTGGTACAGTAAATTTAAAAACATTATTTAAGTTATCTGTAGTTACGTTTTTGTAAACCAATTTACCATTCGGGTCGGTAATTTCTAACTTTACAGGATGACCGCTTGGTAATTTGTTAGCGTTATCATTAAGCATAAAAGTTAAATGCAAAGTATCGCCAGGGCGCCATACACCACGCTCTCCATAAATGTAACCTTTAAGTCCGCGTTGTAAGCGATTTCCTGAAACATCAAACTTACTTAAGGATAATGAGTTTCCGTCATGAAGCTTTATGTAGGTCGTGTTTTTTCCTTTTGAAACAATAGCAAAAGCTGCTTTTTTATCAGAATCTATTAAAGTTAATCCGGTTTCATCGGTATTTCTACTTACTAATTCTTGTTGCTGAAAATTGTAAATAGTAACCTTAGCGTTAGCTTCTGGTTCTGTATTTAAAATATTAGTTACCGCAAAATAATAAGAGTTGTTTGCACCTTGCTTTACTATAACTCCAAGGTTTGAGGCTAATAAATTTTGTGATATAATTTTATTTTCGTTGTAGTAAGCATCATGGCAAGGATTGTTTTCTTCGCGCCAGTTGTAGCTGTAATCTTTGTAGCGGTATGTGAGGTTATCCCAGTAGGCTTCCTCGCGTAATTCTTCGTCTTCAGAATCTATTTCAGCATAATTACCTTCATAGTATTCTTCGTCTTCGTAATAATCATCATAGCCATCATGTTCAGAGTTTGAAGTACTTGGGTTAGCTTCGCAATCGTAAAGCGAATAGCTTTTTTCATAACTTAATTCAATGCGGTAAATAGCTCCTGGATCGGCTTTAAAATAGTGTGATAAATCGATACTGTAAGCTTTCCATTTACCTGTGTTTTCGGCTGCAGATTGTAGTTGTATGGTTTTTTTAGCAATACGTCTACCAACCTTTTTTATATCGTATTTATTGTTTGTGTTTAAGTTGTTATCCTGAAGAAGTTGAAGCACATTGTCTTCAAAAATCTTAATAACACGCACATCTACGGCGCTTAAGTTTACAGCTTCAAAATTGAATTTTAATTCTTCGGAATTAGGTAAAATAGTACCGCTATTAATTAAGCGAACTTGAGGTTTTAGTTCTTCGAAAGCGATGGTTTCAGAAAAAGTTTTTTTCAATTTATAACCATCTGTATTTTTAATGCCTTGAAAAACATCAACCTGAATGTTGCCCACTAATTTGCTAGAAGGATAAACTTTTAAAACATTACCGTCTACAATATATTTAGGATTTTTGCTTTTTTGAATGGTTACTAAACCATCAAAGTTTTGTTGTTTTTGTAAAGGATCGGAAAAATTGATAGATAGGTGTTGTTCTGGCGATTGAATAACATCAACTTCAATAATAGTAAAATTATTTACCCCAGGAATAGCGATGCTGTTTTCACCTTCATTACTAGCTTTTATTGCATTTCCATTCCATTTTACAAGAATGTTATCATCTTCAATTTTTCGGTTTATGCTATCAATTTTAAATTCGAAATATTTTGCAGCTTGGCTCGCTTCATTAAAAACAATATTTAGTTTTTTGCCACTTTGCGACGCTTCAACTAAAGTTTTAGCATCTTTAATTGAAATAATATCGGCCGATTTTATTACGCCTTCAAGATATTGCCATTTTTTACTGTAGGATTGTAAATTATTAGTTTCAATATTAAAATTTGGTGTTATAGTTTTAAACTGAAAGGTGTAATCTTTATAGCCTGCCGGCATATTTTTATAAATATCGCCAAGTTTTACGGTAACGGTATATTCTGTGTCTGGATCTAAATGTTCGTCGGGAGTAAATAGTAAGGTATGGTTGTTGCCAACGGTAAGCTTGCCTTCAACATGCGGTTTTATGGTTACAATATTGTCTGTGATTTCCTGATTTATTTCCCATCCCTCCACAGGTTTGGTTAAATTAATTTGAATAGGACTGGCTACCGAAGTTCTGCCCGATGTGGTGTAACTGATATAGTCTCTAAATTTGAAAATGTTATCAGTTTCTACCACTTTCTTTTTACATGAAGCAATAATAGTAACAAATACGGCAAAGGTTAAAAGCTTTTTGAAAGACATAAATAGATGTGTTAAATAAAAATGAACGTGCTTTTGGGAGGACAACAGGAGGGCCTGTTAATAAGATTACGTTCGTTTTTTTATATTTAGGTTTTTGGGTTCTGTTAAATTGTTCATAAAGTTAAAGGTTTTTGATGATTTTGCTTGGTTTTATAACGAAAAAAGAAAGATTATTCTTAATTGAATTCAATGGTGAATATCAATAAACACGGCTTTTTATTAGTATATTCGTAAAAGAAATTAAATAAAAACTACAAATCCGTAATTCATGGAATCTATAGCAAGTAAATTTGGAATACACGACGCGCTGAAAACTTTAGGCGTTCAAAATATAAATGAAGGAACATCAACAGGTTCAAACCAATTTTCGCACAATGATGATGGTGTTGTTATTGAAAGTTTTTCTCCTGTAGATGGGCAATTAATTGGCAAAGTTAAAACAACTTCTCAAGCCGATTTTGATGTGGTAATGCAAACTGCAACTACTGCTTTTAAAACGTGGCGTACCATGCCAGCACCACAGCGTGGAGAGATAGTGCGTCAGTTTGGTGATAAATTAAGAGAGAAAAAGGAGGCTTTAGGTAAACTTGTTTCTTATGAAATGGGAAAGAGTTATCAAGAAGGTCTTGGAGAGGTTCAAGAAATGATAGATATCTGCGATTTTGCAGTAGGTTTATCTAGACAGCTTCATGGTTTAACCATGCATTCTGAGCGTCCTGGCCACCGTATGTACGAGCAATATCATGCTTTAGGTGTGGTTGGTATTATTTCGGCTTTTAATTTCCCGGTAGCTGTTTGGGCATGGAATACGGCTTTAGCATGGATTTGCGGCGATGTTTGTGTTTGGAAACCAAGCGAAAAAACGCCGCTTTGTGGTATAGCTTGCCAAAATATAGCAGCCGAAGTTTTTGCTAAAAATAATTTACCAGAAGGTATTTCTTGCTTAATAAATGGCGATTATAAGGTTGGTGAATTTATGACGAAAGACAAAAGAATTCCATTAATTTCTGCAACGGGTTCTACCCGTATGGGGAAAATTGTAGCTCAGGAAGTTGCAGGCCGTTTAGGTAAAACTTTATTAGAGCTTGGGGGTAATAATGCTATAATTGTAACACCAGATGCCGATATAAAAATGACGGTTATTGGTGCTGTTTTTGGCGCGGTTGGTACTTGTGGACAACGTTGTACATCAACGAGAAGATTAATAATTCATGAGGATATTTATGATAAAGTAAAAACAGCTATTGTAGATGCTTATAAGCAATTACGTATTGGAAATCCTTTAGACGAAAATAACCATGTTGGGCCGTTAATTGATACCGACGCCGTAAATATGTATAACAGTGCATTAGAGAAAGTAGTGGAAGAAGGCGGTGAGATTATAGTTGAAGGTGGCGTACTCTCTGGTGTAGGTTTTGAAAGTGGTTGTTATGTAAAACCAGCTATTGCAGAAGCTAAACCTAATTTTAAAATTGTACAACACGAAACATTTGCTCCAGTTTTATATTTATTGAAATACTCGGGAGATGTTGAAAATGCTATTGATATTCAGAATGAAGTTGCTCAGGGATTATCGTCAGCTATTATGACAAATAATTTAAGAGAAGCCGAGCGTTTCTTATCCGTTCAAGGATCAGATTGTGGAATTGCTAATGTAAATATTGGAACATCGGGTGCTGAAATTGGTGGTGCTTTTGGAGGTGAAAAAGATACAGGTGGTGGCCGTGAATCTGGATCTGATGCTTGGAAAGTATATATGAGAAGGCAGACCAATACTATAAATTATACTACAGAATTACCGTTATCTCAAGGTATTAAATTTGAGTTGTAGTATTTAAAATATTTAATTTGTTTTAAAGTCATATTTCTATAAATGTGACTTTTTTTGTTTTATTGTTTCTAAATGTATAAGCTAAAGTGTTATATTGTAAACACTTATATTTTTCTAACCAAAAAACAAAATCTAATGAGTAAAAAAACATTCTATCTTTTAGGAATTGTACTCACTATTATTCTTGGTACTATTTTGTATTATTTTTTATGTTGTAGTGTGTGTTGCAATGCAGAAAAGGGTGCGAATAACCAAGACGAGACTGAGAGTGTTGTAAGTCCGAAACTTAAAGAAATTACCAAAAATGCATTTTTAATTAACGATGCTAATGGCGATTTTAATTTGAAGCTGAATGATAATTTTAATTTCAAAACATCAAATTTTTCAATAGAAGAACCTGTTTCTAAAGATATTGAAAATGGTGTTTTAAAGTTTAAGGACTATCTTATAGAAAACCCGTTAAAAAATATTAACATAACTGGGTTTTACAGAAGTGATGAAACTAATAATTCTGCATATCCAAACCTTGGATTGGCAAGGGCAAACTCCGTTAAAAACTACTTCGTATTGCATGGAGTTTCTTCAAAACAAATTGATACCAACGGAAAATTAAATGATACGATTAATCCAGATGAAAACAGTACGCTATTTGGCCCTGTGTCATTCAATATGTTAACAGCAGATGCATCTGATACATCTTCTATGGAAGCCTTAAAAACCGCATGTGATGCTATTAAAGAGAATCCGTTAGTATTACATTTTAAAACAGGTCAAGCATCGATTAATTTAACGGCAGAGCAACGCCAAAAAATAGCCGATATCTCTCATTGTGTAGATAAGTTAGGCGTAAAAATGCAAGTTATTGGGCATACCGATAATACAGGCGATGCTGCAAGAAATATTGTTCTTGGTCAGGAACGTGCAGATTTTGCAAAAACATATTTAACCCAAAACGGGATTTTAGATAGCAATATTGAAACATTGTCTCAAGGACCAAAAGTTCCTGTTGCAGATAATGCTACGGAAGAAGGTAGAGCAGAAAACAGAAGAACAGTAATTACAATTAACTAAAAACTTAAAAATATAAAATTATGAATTGGTGTATATTAATCCCATTATTAGTCGGTGCTATTTGTGCAATATTAGGTTACTTATTAGGTAAACTTTTAGGTGGTGGAAACCACAACGAGTGTGAAGATAGAATAGGAGCATTGCAAGCAGAGCTAGATGCTTGTAGATTAAGTAAGGTTTCTTTAGAAAGTGATTTGAGTGCAACTAAAGCAGCCTTAACAACATCTGTTGCGGCAGAAGCTTCAGTAAAATCTTCTTTAGAGTTAACTAAATCATCATTAGCCGCATCTTTATCAGCAGCAACTGCGGTACCTGTTGCGGTAAGTGTGTTCGATGGCGCAGCTGCAAAAGCTGTTTTTGGTAAAAAAATAAAAGAAGATGATTTAACGGTTGTTGAAGGTATTGGGCCTAAAATTCAAGGTTTATTTCACGATCATGATGTTAAAACATGGAAAGCATTATCTGAATGTTCTATAGAAAAATGTCAAGCTGTTTTAGATTCTGGAGGAGATCGTTATAAAATCCATAAACCAGGCACCTGGCCAAAACAAGCGCAGTTAGCTTATGAAGGCAAATGGGAAGAACTTTCAAAATGGCAAGACCAGCTAGATGGCGGGAAATAAAACTCGAAATTTATCATAAAAACAAAAACCGCTTCTGTTAACGAAGCGGTTTTTTTTTGTTTTTAATTATGTATTATTTGGTCTTTAATTGTTGGGGGTTTTATATATAAATTCATTTTAATATACAAAAAACTAAAAGGTAAACGTTATTCTATGTATTTTGCTTAAGGTGTGTTAAACCTTTTTAATTTGTTGAAGTCAAATTAGTTATAAGTTTGTTGTTTCATGTCTTAGATTAATAAATAAAATTGAGTTTTATGAAAAGTAATCATATTCAGCATTTGTATTGGCGTGTTGGTTTTGGTATTCTGCCAAATGAACTCGAAAAGTTTTCTAAAAAAAGTAAAAAAAAGATTGTTGATGACATTATTGAAACATCACAAAAAGTAACGCCATTAAAAGTTGATACAGCCGAACTCGATGAGCTATTGAGTGGTTCTTATGAGAAGACAAAGGAAAATATTAAAAAATTCCAGAAGCTAAGCCGAGAAAAAACAAAGGAGTTAAACATTGCGTGGATAGATCGATTATCAAATTCTAATCAAATACTTCGTGAAAAAATGACCCTCTTTTGGGCGAATCATTTTGTGTGTGAAGATAATAATTACGTTTACACACAAAACTTCCATAACCGACTTCGTGAGCATGCGCTTGGTAATTTTAAAGATTTTGTAAAGGCCATTTCAAAAGAAGCTGCGATGACTAAATACTTAAATACAAAGCAAAACAAAAAACAAAAGCCTAACGAGAATTTTGCTCGTGAACTTATGGAATTATTCACTTTAGGTGTTGGTAATTATACCGAAAATGATATTAAAGAAAGCGCGAAAGCGTTTACGGGCTATAGCCATAATTTAAAAGGTGAATTTGTTTTTAAAAAACGTGTTCATGATGAAACTGATAAAATATTTTTTGGTAAAACAGGAAATTTTGACGGTGATGATATTGTAGATTTAATCCTTGAAAAAAGGGAATGTGCAACTTTTATTTGTACTAAAATTTATAGCTACTTTGTTAACGATACTATTAACGAACAGCATGTAAACGAAATGGCCAATGTGTTTTATAAAGATTACAACATCGAAAACCTAATGCGCTATATGATGCTTGCCGATTGGTTTTATGATGATGAAAATATGGGAACTAAAATTAAATCGCCCATAGAACTTTTGGTTGGTTTAAAAACGGTAGTTCCTGTCGATTTTAAATCATCTAAACAGCTTTTTAATCTTCAGAAATTATTAGGGCAAGTACTTTTAAACCCACCTAATGTGGCGGGTTGGAAAGGTGGCCGATCTTGGATAGATTCTAACACCATTACACTGCGGTTAAAACTACCGTCAATTATTTTAAATAACGCTTATATTTCTAAGGTTAAAGCAGGTAAAACCGATGAGTCTATACTTAAAAGTAAACAAGCGTTTAAAAAGAAGTACGGACAACGTTTTAAAACCGAAACTAATTGGGCTGTTTTCGATACACATTTTAGTGATGTGTCCATGACTGATTTAGATAAGCATTTGCTAGCTTGTGCTATAAGCAGTCATGCAAGCACGTATCTAAACTCGCTAAGTAAAGTCTCAAAGCGGGAGTACTGTATTCAACTTATGTCGTTACCCGAATATCAAATGTGTTAATCATGGATAGAAGAAAATTTTTGAAACAATCGTCGCTGGCTAGTAGTCTGTTTTTTGTGCCAAGTTTTGTAAAAGCGTTCGAGCAAGTTGCTCAAAGTCAGTTAGGGTATAAGCGCTTGGTTATTATTCAGCTTTCGGGAGGTAACGATGGGTTAAATACTGTAATTCCGTATCAAAATGATTTGTATTATAAAGCGCGTCCAAGTTTAGGAATAAAAAAGAGTGAGGTTTTAAAATTAAATGATGAGGTAGGTTTACATAAAAGTTTAAAACCCTTAAAACATCTTTACGATAATGGTAATTTGTGTGTTATAAACAATGTTGGGTATCCAAACCCTATTCGTTCGCATTTTAGATCTATGGATATTTGGCAAACGGCTACTGATTCTGATAAATACTCACAAAGTGGTTGGCTTGGTCGCTATCTAGATCAATATGGTAAACACCCATACAGCGCTATTGAAATAAACGATAGCTTATCGCTAGCCATGAAAGGAGAACAGATGAATGCTATTGCGACTCAAGATGCTAAAACACTTTATAATTTATCTAAAGATCCTTATTTTAAAAACGTTATTAAACATCAAGATGACGCCCATTTAAGCGAGCATAATTTGGGGTATTTGTATAAATCTATGATTTCGGCAGAATCTTCTGCGAAGTATATTTACGAAACGAGTAAAACCTTTTCTTCTAAAACAGATTATCCACAAAATTATTTTGCAAAACAGTTAAAAACAACGGCACAGTTTATTAATTCTGGGCTCGATACCAAAGTGTTTTATAGTGCTCTAGGAGGTTTTGATACGCATGTAAACCAGTTGGGTGCGCAAAATAGATTGTTAAATATTTATGCTGAAAGTATTGAAGCTTTTGTAAACGATTTAAAAACTAATAATACCTTTAACGATACGTTAATTTTAACCTTTTCAGAATTTGGCCGACGTGTAAAACAAAATGCAAACGTGGGTACCGACCACGGTACATCTAACAATGTTTTTATTATTGGTGGCCAATTAAAAAAGCAAGGTTTATATAATGATATGGCAAGTTTAAGTGATTTGGATACTAATGGTGATCTTAAATTTGAAATCGATTTTCGTACCATTTATGCTACCGTTTTAAACAAATGGCTCGATGTTAATGATGAAAAGGTGCTTAACAGATCGTTTAATCAATTAGGCTTTATTTAGTTTGTTATTACTTGTTTTAATTCTGAAGGTGCTTTGGTTTTTATTGGGTTTTTCACTTTAAAATACCGATTTTTGGTAGCTTAAATTCAAAATTTCCTTTATGTTTAATAGAAGGCGTCTCAATGATAATGAGGTAAAATTTATCGCGAAACAAGTTTCTAGTTCTAAAAATTTGATACTGAGTGCTTTTGTAGTACTTGCTATTGTGGTTGCAGGGCTTGCTGTGATGTTTTATGCTGAGTTCGATGAATTTAACTTCGGAATCAATTTAATGTTTGGCATTTTAATTATTCTGCTATATTTTCTTAGCTGGTACATTAAAGGATATAGTAAGCATAAAGTAAAGCCTGAAGTTTATAGAATGCGTGGCGTTTATAACCGTATTTATATACAACATGGAAAAAACGGGAGATATCAGGATGCTTTTAATGAGCACTTTGTAAAAATACCTTGGCATTGGCGTAAATATTTAAAATCTATAAAAGAACCTATAGATTTTGAATATATATTGAGAGATGATACAGTTGGTATAAGCGAAGGTGCTTTAATGTATGTTGTTTCTGTTAATGATGAGCTCTCGCTAGATTACGAAATAGAACATGGGCTTAGTAAGGCCAAACCCATTTCGTTTATAAATATTGTTAGTCTTCTTTTAGTTTTACCGGTTGTTTTAATTTTATGTGTTGGAAATGGTTTAAGTGATGCCTTGCGAGTTGATGAGTTGTTTAAAACGGAAGATAACCCTGTAGTTATTAATTCTGTAAACGATTTAGCAGCATTAACTAGAGCAGATTATGTAGAGCTTAAAGATGTTTGGGTGTATCAATTTAAACGTCCGTTTGATTATTCTGGTAACTATGCTGTAATTTCTAAAGCTGAGAGAGATCGAATTTACTACCATCCGGATGCTAATGCGAGTTATCGCTATTATTTTTCGCCTAGAATGATAAAGAAACCAAATAGAGAAACTTATGAAAAAAACTTAAAAGAGAGCCCTTTGTATAATAAAGGGATGTTTAAAAACATGAATGATGAGCTTTGGAAAAAGGGTGTAGACAAGGCTTTTGATAGAGCTTTAAACGAATATCAAAATCGTCTTGCTAAGGCACAGCGTTTGGAAAATATTTTAGAAGAATTAAAACCAAGAGAAATTCTTTTAAAACTAAGTGATAATTGTATAAATGTTCCAGAAGATCAGGGTTACACTATTAAAAAAGGCTTGGTGGAGCCAATCACTGTTTTTGGGTTTTATAACCCTAAAAGCGAAAGGTTAATTAGTTTTGAGGAGCAAGAAAGGCGTAAAGAGCAGCTTAAGGGAAATCTTACTCCGGTATTTTTTAGTTTTATAGTTTTGCTTATGGCTTTACTAGCTATTGTTAAACTTATTAGGAATACTTTATTAAAAAGAAAACTTGTAGATGCACAGCTTAATATTAATACAGGCGACCCTAGATTAAATAAAAGAAACTAATAAAAACCAACCTCATCAGATGGTTTTGCGTTAGGGATAGAACGGCCTGTTTAAGCTCTTTTTGTGTGGTTGCACCTATGCAACACAAAAAAGCGAGTAGTGATAGCCCGACCCTTTTCGGGTAACGCCCAAATGCTGTTTTAATCTAACTTATCGGTTAATTTTTTAAATACTTTTTTAGGGTTTTTGTTTTCGTATAATATCTCGTAAACAGCATTTATTATAGGTAATTGTGTCTTTTTTGCGTTTTTAGAGTTTAGTAAATGTGCAGATTTTGTGGCGTAATAACCTTCGGCCACCATGCTCATTTCCATTTGTGCAGATTTTACGGTGTAACCCTTACCAATCATGTTGCCAAACATGCGGTTTCGAGAAAATACGGAGTAACCGGTTACCAATAAATCGCCTAAATAGGCCGAGTTGTTGATGTTACGTTTCATTTTATGCATTTTTTTAATAAAACGTTTCATTTCGCGAATGGAATTACTCATCAGTACACTCTGGAAATTGTCTCCGTAACCCAATCCGTGGGCAATTCCGGCTGCTATGGCGTAAATATTTTTAAGCATTACGGCATATTCTACTCCAATAATATCGTCAGTAATTTTTGTTTTTATGTAATCGGAAGATAAATTATCGGCAATTTGTTTGGCCTTTACCTGATCGGAACACGAAATAGTTAAGTAAGAAAGACGCTCTAAAGCAACCTCTTCGGCATGGCATGGACCAGCAATTACGGCTATATTATCGTAGGGTACATTGTAGGTGTCGTGAAAATGTTGACCTACTAATAACCCTGTTTCTGGCATAATACCTTTTACTGCAGATACTATGGTTTTGTTTTCTATGTTTACGTTGAGTTTTTCTAATTCACTGTGTATAAATGCAGAAGGGATTACAAAAATAAGCACATCGGCATATTCTGCAATCTCATTTATATCGTTACTTAGTTTTAATTGGTCTAGATGAAACTCTACGGAGCTTAAGTAATTTGGATTGTGTTGCTCGCGTATTAGGTGTTCTTTTGTGTAAACACTGCGCATATACCAGCCAATTTCGTCAAGATTTTCACTAAGCATTTTTACAATAGCTGTAGCCCAACTTCCTGCACCAAAAACCGCGTATTTTAAAGGTTTATCCATGAGATCTAATCAATTTTATATATCAAAAATACGGAAAATTTTAGTCTTATATGGAACGATTTTGCAGAATGAAATTATTTTTTGGCACGCGTTTTGAAACCTACTCTATAGAAACACTAAAAATGCTTGTTTTTCAATAGAATAGAAAGCAGCTATTTTTACTTAAATATTACAACATGAAAACTATAAAATTACTTTCGAGCTTTGCTCTAATTGCGACACTGTTTACGTCTTGCTATACCGAGGTTATAGTAGACGATTATATTGAAGAACCAACCATATCGGTAAATCAATTATTAAATTCTTACGAGTTGTGGTATGTAGATATTAATGCCACTAAGGGTTTTGGTGAAACACCATTTTTACAAAAAGCATTTACAATATCGTTTAAAAATGGAGTAATGTATGCTAATAACAATATTGTTGGTTTAGGTGATACTGGAAACGGATACGGTATAGATGTGGCTACTTATAATGCTTACGATTTAATTTTAGACGTAAATCATGATGTTGATGGTTTTGAAACTTTTGATGTGTATAGAGTAGATAATAATACCATTGAATTGTATAACCCAAATAATGATACCTCTTACTTTTTAGATGGTTACCAACGTAATACTTTTGATTACGACTTCGTATTTTATGATAATATCCATTATTTTTTACAAGAGTATGATGCTTGGGAAAAAGTTTACACTAGTAACTACGGAGCGTTAAATGATTTTGATAACGAAAACTACTTACAGTTTTTAGCTGGAGGAAACGATTCTGAGTTTAAAAGCTCTAAAGATAATACAGGTAAAAACGTAAATAATTTGTTTTGGGATTACACCGGGCTTTATGCTGTAGGTGATTTTAATAACGATATGTATTTAAAAAGCTTAACTTTAGATTACGATTATTTTAGTAATGAACAGTTTGAGTTAAGTGTTATTAACGATGGAAAAATAGAATTGTATCACGCCGCATCTGGAACCAAATACGAGTTTGTAGGTAGAGGATATATACAATATTTAAAATCTGAAAACTCTAAAGTAAAAGCAACCAATACAACGGAAGATAAAATGCGTAAGTTTAAAAAAGAACGTGTTGAAAATCCAAGAGAAAGCAGTAGAATATAAAATAATTAAACTGGTTAGTTAATTTAAAGTCGCTTAAAATCAATATTTTAAGTGGCTTTTTTTTGTGCTTGTATGTTTTTTATCTATTTTTTTAAATAAATATGTGACCCTTCGGAAGATTTAGTGTCTTAATTATAGAAGCTATTTAATAATTGATTAAATTGCTTTCAAACCAAAATTAACTCTAAAAAAACAAACTAAAAATGGGATTATTTTCTTTTATAAAAAACGCAGGTGCCAAAGTATTTGGAATTGGAAAAACAGATGCTGAAGAAGCGGCGGAAGCAGCAAAAGAAGCTACAGCAGCAGAACTTAAATTAGAAGAAGCTGCAGCTAGAAATTTAGAAGAAACAGTTTCGAGCTTACAATTAAAAGTTGAAAACTTAAATATATTTATTGATGATGATTCCGCTACCATTACTGGTGAGGCTTACGATCAGGCTACTAAAGAAAAAGTGATTTTAGTAGTTGGAAACTCTAATGGTATTGCTACTGTAGACGACCAAATGACGGTTGAAAACGTAGAGCCAGAAGCACAGTTCCATACCGTAGCGAGCGGAGACACATTAGGAAAAATTGCAAAAAATTATTACGGAAATGCTATGAAGTACCCGGTTATTTTTGAAGCCAATAAGCCTATGCTTACTGACCCAGATAAAATATATCCTGGACAAGTATTACGTATACCTGCCTTAGACTAAAAATTACCTACGAAATTTATGTTATAAGTTAAAAGCCAACCTGAACAGGGTTGGCTTTTTAATTTTAAATACCTCTAAAAAATTAGTTATTGTTTTAAGGTTTAAAGTCTTTTTGGTTTTAAAAGAAAACCTTAACCCAGTCGCTACATTTTATAGAACTTTATTACATTCGCTTTTATATTTTTTAAGCTTATGAAATTACTTGTTTCCTATATAATATCGAACACCAATTTACCAGAACAATCTGTAAAAAACACGGTTGATTTGTTGAATGAAGACTGTACCATTCCTTTTATTTCGCGTTATAGAAAAGAACGTACGGGAAATTTAGATGAGGTTCAAATTGGTGATATTGTAAAGTTTAAAGAACAATTTGAAGCTTTAGAAAAACGTAAAAAAGCCATTTTAAAAGCTTTAGAAGAACAAGAGGTTTTAACTACGGAATTAAAACAAAAAATAGAAAGTACTCAAGATTTAACAACGCTTGAAGATTTATATCTGCCCTATAAAAAGAGCCGTAAAACAAAGGCTGAAAAAGCGAGATTAAACGGTTTGGAACCTTTGGCGAAAATAATAATGAGCCAAAATGCTAACGATGTAGAATCTATTGCTTTTAAATATGTAAAAGGTGAAGTGGCTTCTGTTGAAGATGCTTTGGAAGGCGCCAGGCATATTATTGCCGAGTGGATTAACGAACGTGCCGATATTAGAAATAACATCCGTCGCCAGTTAGAGCGTTTCGCTATAATTTCCACGAAAGCGGTAAAAACAAAAGCTAAAGATGAGGATGCTCAAAAATTCCGTGATTATTTCGATTGGGAAGAAAGTCTGAGTAGAATTCCATCGCATAGATTATTAGCCATTTTACGCGCAGAAAAAGAAGGTTTTATTCGCGTGAAAGTTGAAATAGATCACGACCGTGCTTTCGATAACATAGAGCGTCGTATTATTAAAAGTAATAACGCTTGCGCGGAAGAAATACAGCTTGCCATTAAAGATGCTTATAAGCGTTTATTATTACCATCTTTAAGTAACGAGGCGATGCAAATAGCAAAAGATAAAGCCGATGAAGCTGCTATTACTGTATTTGCAAAAAACTTAAAACAATTGTTATTAGGTTCGCCACTTGGTGAAAAGCGTGTTTTAGCCATAGATCCGGGGTTTAGATCGGGCTGTAAATTGGTGTGTTTAGATGCTCAAGGGCAATTAAAATACAACGAAACCATATATCCGCACCCTCCAAAAAGTGATAGTATTGGTGCTATGAAAAAAATAAGTTCGCTTTGTGATGCTTATAAAATTGAGGCGATTGCCATTGGTAACGGTACAGCTTCTAGAGAAACCGAAGCTTTGGTGCGTAAAGTACATTTTAAAAACGATATGCAGGTTTTTGTGGTTAGCGAAGCTGGCGCCAGTATTTATTCGGCATCCAAAATAGCACGTGAGGAATTTCCAGATTATGATGTTACTGTTCGTGGTTCTGTGTCTATTGGGCGCCGCTTGCAAGATCCGTTAGCAGAGCTGGTTAAAATTGATGCCAAATCTATTGGTGTTGGTCAATATCAGCACGATGTAGACCAAAGTAAACTGCAAAAACAATTGGATGTTGTTGTCGAGAATTGTGTGAATTCGGTGGGAGTTAATATTAATTCGGCGAGTAAAAGTTTGCTGAGTTATGTTTCTGGAATTGGGCCAAAATTAGCCGAAAACATTTTTAATTATCGCAATGAAAATGGCGTTTTTAAATCTAGAGCAGCGATTAAAAAAGTGCCACGCTTAGGCGGAAAAGCTTTTGAGCAAGGTGCTGCTTTTTTACGTATTAAAGATGCTGAAAACCCGTTGGATGATTCTGCAGTGCATCCGGAAAGTTATGCTGTTGTTGCTAAAATAGCGAAAGATTTAAAAACATCTATAAAAGACTTAATAGGTAATAAAGCCCTACTTCAAACTATAAATTTAAAAAACTACTGTACTGAAACTGTTGGTTTATTAACGTTGGAGGATATTGTAAAAGAACTCGAAAAACCAGGTTTAGATATCCGTGAGCAGGCTAAAGTGTTTGCTTTTAATCAAAACATAAAAACGATTAACGATTTGCACGAGGGGCAACTACTACCTGGTATTGTAAACAACATTACCAACTTTGGGTGTTTTGTTGATGTTGGTATCAAGGAAAGTGGCTTAATTCATGTTTCTAACCTTTCCGATAGTTTTGTAAAAGATGTTAATGAGCACGTAAGCTTACACCAACAAATTATTGTAAAAGTGTTAGAAGTGGATGTTCCGCGAAAGCGTATACAGCTTAAATTACATAAATAAAGCCCTTCTATTTATATAAAAAAGAGTGAGTTATTTTACTAAAACACCTTTTACTTGCATAAGTGGTAAGGCTTGTAGTGCTTTTAAATTAATGGTGTTTTCACGGAATAAATATGTTTTGTCGAACATTTTATTGCCTTCGAAGAAAGAAACCTTAAAGGTGTTATTAATCTTAAATAAATCTTCGTGCATTAATTCTATTTTGGCGTAACTCTTTTTAGGAAGTTTGTCGAGTTTCTTTCTAAAAGTCGATGTTATTTTGTCTTTAGAATAGCCGCCGGTAACGATAAGAACCATTTCTAAATCGACGTCTTTATCGTTTATAATGTAAGCATTCCAGTCTTGGGTTTTATAAATATCGTTGTATTCGTTAACTATAGCAACGTAAACGCCTTCAACTTTTGGTATGGTGATATCTTCTTTCATTTGGCAAAAATACAAATCTATTCAAAATAAGGATTAGAATATGTGCTGGAAATAATGCCTTTTAAATTATAAATAACCATGTGTTTAAATAAAACGTCTTTTCCGTATAAATCGAAGAGATTCTTTTTTTTGAAAGCTACGTTATCAATCCTCAAAAAATAAATTTTTACAGCTAATCTTAAATTAACGTCTGGATTAATATGTCCTTTTATTTTGGCTTCTTTAAGTAAGTTGTAAACTGTAGTAAAGGCAAGTTCTTCGGTGAAATCCTGAAATAACCTGAAGGCTTTTGGGTAATACTTTTCTAGGCCAAAAATAAAAGAGGGCTTGAAGTACTTTAAATACTCAAACCCTCTTTCGTAAATTAAAACAACACAAAAAACAGGATCGTTACTGTTGCAAGCAACAATCCCATTTATTTTTTCTTTATACTCCTTTAATAAACTCTCTAAACTAGCAGTTACTAGATCTTCTTTGTTTTTAAAAAACGTATAAATTGTTTTTTTAGAAATACCTAAAGTACGTGCTATTTCATCTAATGAAACATGTTTACTCCCTAGTTGGGTAAACTTGTTTATAGCACAGCTTAGCAGTTCCTTTTTGGTAATCATTTTATTCTATTTCCATCCGCCACCAAGAGCTTCATATAAATCTACTATAGATATCAATTGTTGTAATTTTACATCTATAATGTTTAGTTCTGCGCTTAAAGCACTTTGTCTGGCTGTTAATAAATCTAGATAATTGGCGTAACCGTTTTTAAGTAACTCTTCAGAGTTTGCTTCGGCCATACGCAATGCTTCAACTTCATTTTTTCTATATTCAAATTTTTCAGTTTCAGCTTTATAAGTGTACAGCGCGTTAGAAACTTCGTTTCCGGCGATTAATAGCGTTTTCTTAAAGTTTAATAAAGCACTTTCTTGATTTGCAAGAGCGACTTCTTTTTGAGTTTTAAGTTTTCTTTGGTTGAATAAAGGTTGGGTTAACCCACCAACCACGGTTGCGAATAATGAGCTGGTGTTAAATAAATTATCTAACTCTAAACTTTGTAAACCTCCAGATGCTGTTAAAGTTAACGATGGGTAAAAGCTACTGTTTGCCACATTGGTTAACTCAAAAGCATTAATTAAACCATACTCGGCCGCCATAACATCTGGTCTGTTGTTTAACAACGTTGCAGGAACACCAAGAGCAATATCTTGTTGTGTTTGTTGTTTGTCTAAGCTACTACGTTCAAAATGTTGAGCGCTTCTCCCTAATAGAATACTTAATGTGTTTTCAGCTTTAAAAATGGCTGTTTCTAAGTCTATTTGTAAAGCTCTGGCGCTGTTGTATTGCGCTATGTTTTGGTCTACGGCTACTTGTGTTACATTTCCAGCATCTTTTAATGCCTTAATGGTTTCTACACCGCTTTTTCTAGTTTCAATGGTTTGCTTAGTTACTTCTAATTGTGCATCTAAAGCCAATAGGTTGTAATATGTGTTTGCAATGCTAGAAATAAGTTGTGTTTTTACAACTTGATGTCCAGCAACACTTTGTAAATATGCGGCTTGTGTAGCGCGTTTGTTACTACGTATTTTTCCCCAAATATCAGCTTCCCAAGATAAATCGGCAGTAATATCATAAGTGTCTAAACCACCACTGAAAATAGATCCGAATTGACTGTTTTCTGAAAACTCTTGGCGTGTATAATTAGGCCCGATACTTAATGTTGGGAAGTATCCGGCTTTACCTTGTTTTGCATAAGCTTCCGCTGAAATCATTTGTTGAATAGCAATACGGACGTCCATGTTGTTCTCTAATCCTTCTTCTATATATTGACTTAAAAACGGATCGGTAAAAATGGTTTTCCAAGATACATCGGCCATAGAAATACTATCGGTGGGCAAATTATCTGTTCTGTATAGCGCCTCGTTAACAATTAATTCTGGGCGTTCGTATTCTTTTGCAACAAAGCAACTTTGCAAGGTCACTAAAACCAAGCCTAGTAGTATGGTTTTAGTGAAATTTTTATGTTTTATAATTGATTTCATAATTTTATTCTTCAATAGTTTGTACTTCTGGTTTACTAGAAATTTTTTCTTGTAACCACTGGAATAATATAAATAAGATTGGAATTACAAAGACTCCTAAAAGTGTTCCTATAAGTAATCCTCCAACGGCACCTGTTCCAATAGATCTATTTCCTTCAGACCCTACACCTTTTGCTAATACTAATGGCATTAACCCAAGTATAAAGGCGAATGATGTCATTAAAATAGGACGTAAACGTGATTTTGCTCCATCGATAGCTGCTTCTACAATACTTTCGCCTTTTCTTCGTTTTTGCAGTGCAATTTCCACAATAAGAATGGCGTTTTTGGCGAGTAGACCAATAAGCATAATTAAAGATATCTGGAAGTAAATGTTGTTTTCCAACCCTAAGAACTTGGTGCTTATATAAGCTCCGAATACTCCAAATGGTAATGATAAAATTACAGCAAATGGTAATAGGTAACTTTCATATTGTGCACTTAATAAGAAAAATACAAATAGAATACTTAATCCGAAAATGAACATGGTTTGGTTACCTGCACTTACTTCTTCTCGTGTTAAACCAGAATAAGCAACTGTATAATTGTTTGGTAATTTTGCCACCTCTTCCTCAATAACTCTAATCGCATCACCTGTACTAAAACCTGCGTTTGTAGCACCAGTTATAGATGTTGAATTAAATAAGTTAAAACGAGTTACCGATTGTGGGCCATACACGCGCTCTAATTTAACAAACTGTGTAATTGGCGTCATTTCACCAGAATCTGTACGCACATACATGCTATTTAAATCGTCAACACTTGCTCTATCATCTGGTAAAGCTTGGATATATACTCTAAATTGTTTTCCAAATCGAGAAAAATCCGAAGCATAAATTCCACCAATATATCCTTGTAATGTAGAGAATATACTATTGATAGGTACTCCTTTTTCTTTTGCTAATGGTACATTAACTTCCATTTCGTATTGTGGGTAGTTTGTACTAAAAGATGATTGTGCGTATTTAATTTCTGGATGCGCCATTAAGGCCATCGCAAATTCTTTATTCGCTTTATCTAAGTCTTTAAACTCGCCACCAAACTTATCTAATAAATTCACTTCGAAACCAGCTGAGTTACCAAAACCACGTATACTTGGTGGTGAAAAGAAAATGATGTTGGCATCTTTTATGCCTGCGGCAACACCAAATAACTTACCAGTAATGGCTTGTACAGAGGTTGCTACATCTTCACGATCTGCCCAATCGGCTAATTTTATAATACCAAAACCGTAGTTGCTACCCGTACCATTAATTAAACTTCTACCTTTAATAAAGTTTACAGCAACAATACCTTCAATATCTTTTATTTTACCGTATAAATCTCTAGATACAGCATCTGTTCTATCTAAAGATGATCCTTCTGGTAATGCAATGTTTGCGAAAATAATACCTCTATCTTCATTAGGTACAAATCCTGTGGGTGTTGTATTAGATGCCCAGAAAATTCCAGCAATTGCTAAAATTAATAATAAAGGAGATACCCATTTCACTTTGTATAAAAACTGAAGTGATTGACCGTAACGTTGTATTGTTGCGTTAAATCCGCGATTGAAAAGTGTGTAAAAACGTTTTAACGGGCCTTTACTTTTTAACTCTTCATCATCTTTATGAGATTTTAATAAAAGCGCGCATAATGCCGGACTTAAAGTTAATGCGTTTACTGCTGAAATTAAAATAGCAATAATTAACGTTACCCCAAATTGCTCGTAAAATACACCTGTAGGTCCTGTTACAAACGTTACCGGAATAAATACGGCTGCCATTACCAAGGTAATTGATATAATAGCACCAGAAATCTCGTTCATGGCTACTAATGTGGCTTTTTTAGGGTTTTTTTCACCTTCGTCCATTTTAGCATGCACGGCTTCTACAACCACAATAGCATCATCTACCACAATACCAATGGCGAGTACTAACGCGAATAGCGTTAAAAGGTTTATTGAGTACCCAAAAACATTCAAGAAAAAAAACGTACCAATAATAGAAACCGGAACGGCAATTGCTGGAATTAATGTAGATCTAAAATCTTGTAAGAAGATGAATACTACTAAGAATACCAGTAAAAAGGCTTCTAATAATGTACTAATTACTTTTTCAATAGATGCATTTAAGAATAAACTGGTATCATAAGGAACAAAAACATCTAAACCTTCTGGAAGATCTTTTTTAACCGACTCTAGTGTTACTTTAATGTTTTCAATAATTTCTCTTGCATTCGACCCTTTGGTTTGAAAAATACCCATAAAAACCGCTGGATTCCCCATACTCATAGCGTTAGCTGCATAAGATTGTGCATCTAACTCTATAGTTGCTACATCGTTTAGACGAAGAAATTCTCCGTTTCCTAAAGCCTTAATAACAATATCTGCATATTGTTGTTCATTTTTAAAACGTCCGCTATAAGTTAATGTATATGAAAAGGCTTCACCATTATTTTGCCCCAGAGAACCTGCAGCTGCTTCTAAGTTTTGTTCAGCTAAAGCTGCTGTAATATCTGAAGGAATTAAACCATAGGTTGCTAATTTTTCAGGTTTCAACCAAATACGCATAGCGTAATCTTGTTGAGAGAATAAACTAACATCTCCAACACCACTAATACGTTGCATAGCAGGTACTACGTTTATTTTTAAGTAATTCTGAATAAATGTAGCATCGTAGCTTTCATTTTCAGAATACATTGAAATAAACATCAAAGCACTCGTTTCTTGCTTTTGTGTTATTACACCTGTTTGCAGTACCTCTTGAGGTAATAAAGCACTTGCTCTTGATACACGGTTTTGAACGTTAACCGCTGCAATATCTGCATCGACTTCCTGATTAAAATAAACTGTGATTTCTGCTGTACCAGTGTTAGATGCTGTAGAGGTGATATAGCTCATCCCTTCAACACCATTAATTTGCTCTTCTATCGGGATAATTACACTCTCTAAAACCGTTTCTGCATTGGCCCCTGCATAAGATGCTGTTACTTTAATGGTTGGTGGTGCAATATCTGGATACTCTTCTATGGGTAGACTCGATATACTAATAACACCAAGTACTACTATGATAATAGAAATTACCGTTGAAAGAACGGGTCTTTCAATAAATGTTTTTAACATAACTAAATAAGTTTATGGTTTTCTAATTTTTAAATAATACAGCTACTGGCTTAATAGCCTCCTCAAAAGGTGTGTCTTGCGGAGCAATAGGCATTCCTGCTCTAAGTTTTCCAACTCCAGATACAATAAGTTTATCGCCTACTTTAAGTCCAGATTCAACAACATATAAGTTGCCGACTGTACCTTGTACTTTTATAATGTTAGATTTTACTTTATTATCTTGATCAACAGTGAAAACCATAATGTCTTTTTGTTGTTCAAAGGTTGCCGATTGTGGTACTATAATAGCATCTTTATATTCTATAGGAAGCCTAATTTTACCACTGTTTCCATTGGTTAAAATTTCGTTTGGATTATCAAAAGCTGCTCTAATTTTAATAGTTCCTGTGCTTTCGTTAATTTGTCCTGTACTAGTTTGGATACGGCCAGTTTCAGAATAAACTTTTCCATTAGCTAAAACTAAACTTAAATCTGGAGAGTTTTTAATACGCTCGGCTTTGTTTTGTCCTTCATAGCGCTGTAAGTGATCGATGTATTGCGCTTCATTAAAACTGAAAAAGGCATAGACTTGGCTAATATCACTAACCGTTGTTAATGGGTTGCTATCACTTGGGCTAACTAATGCGCCTTCTCTAAAGTTAATAGCTCCAACATAACCGTCTACTGGGCTTTTAATAGTAGCATAACCAATATTAGCAGATACACCACTTAATGTAGCCTTCGCTTGTGCTAAATTAGCTTTTGCAGTTTCTAATTGTACGGCACTAATAATGTTTTTTTCTACTAAAGGAATTAATTTATCTACTTCCACTTGTGCCACATTTACACGTGCTTTTGCAGCACCTGCATCTTGACTTAAAGATTGTGTTTCTAGTCTAAATAAAGGTTGACCTTTACGAACTTTTTGACCTTCATCTACTAGTACATTTTGGATGTAACCCGAAACTTTGGCTCTTACATCACTGTTTACAATACCTTCAATATTTGTTGGGTATTCTTGGTAGCCTGTTACTGTTTTTTGTTGTATTGCAGTTACTGGAAACGCAGGTGGTGGCGCTTGTTGCGTTGCGGCAGCTTGTTCTGTTTTGTTGCCACAGCTAAAAACAACTAAAATAAGGCTTAGTGTTAATATCGAGTATAAATTATTCTTTTTCATTATTCTTTAACTTTAAATATGGAATTGGTTGTTTATTAATTTTTCTCTTAATTCTTTTACTGAAGAGGAAGCTTCATCTATAAATTTTACATAATCGTTATGAAAACTTAAATCGAATTTATCTTCTTCTTTTTCAATTTTCAAATCGTTTTGTTTTTCCTTATATTCTTTAATTTCTAAATGTATAGAGCGTTCTTCTTGCCAATGACTTATCATTCTGTCAACATGTTGAATGATAGTTCCTTTATTAATTATAAAATACTTTTTACGATCGCCAGTTTTTGTGAAATATTCAATTTTGTTTAAATCTTGTAGGTGATTAATATGTGTAGAGATGGTACTTTTACTTGCGCAAAGAATACTTACCATATCTTCAAAAGTGGCACCTCTTTTTCCTGTAAGAATAACGTAAGCCAAAATACGAGCAGCAACTGGTGCTAATTGCTCTCTGGCTTCTAAATGCACGCCTAGTTTTTCAACTAAGCCCATTTTTTTTTGACAGATATTTTCTTTCATTGTTAATTGTTTTGTTATGCTTCTCTGAAAATAAAGGGTTTATTTCCAGGTAAAATCTTTGCAAATATATTTTTAGTTCGGAACAAACCGAACTAAACGAAGTTAAATTGTTGTTAAAATAAAAAAAGCCCGTAGGCTTTTTAGAAATTGTAAATAAGAATAGGTTAAATTTTTTGTTCTTTATTGGAGCCTATACGAAGTATAACGTAACCAATAATGGCCGAAATAAACGAGCCAATAAGAATTCCTATTTTAGCAGAATCGATAAATTCTGGTGTAGAAACAAATGCCAAACTAGCTATAAATATAGCCATTGTAAAACCAATACCCGCTAAAAAAGCAACGCCTATAATTTGCTTGAAACTAATATCGCTAGGCACTTCTATCCATTTTAGTTTTTGGGCAAGCAATACAATAGAGGTAATCCCTATACCTTTTCCTAAAACTAAACATATTATTATATTGATAACTAAAGCGGTATCTAAATTATCCGAGCCAGAAATTAGCACACCAGCATTTGCAAGTGCAAAAATAGGAATGATAAAATAGGCTACCCAGCCGTGTAAACTATGCTCTAAATGCTGTAATGGCGACTGAAATTTAGCCGACCAGTCATTTAAATTATCTACATGGCCAATTTGCTCATGCGAGAGAATGGGTTTTTTTAGCACACTAGCAGTTTTAATATTGTTGTATACATTTTCTAATTCTACCAAAAATTTAGAAGTATCAATTTTTTGTCTAATTGGTACAGAAAAAGCTAATAAAATACCTGCTATAGTTGGATGAATACCAGATTTTAAGAATAAAAACCAGATAATAATTCCGAAGAAGAACATGATGAATTTAGAATAAATCCCTTTATAAGATAGGAAGTATAAAATGGAAAGCATAGCTAGTGCAATCAACAATAAAGTGATATTGATGTTTCCACTATAAAAAATTGCGATAACTAAAACAGCTCCTATATCATCTACGATAGCGAATGCGGTTAAAAATATTTTAAGACTTAAAGGTACACGTTTACCAAGTACGTTTAGAATAGCTAATGAAAACGCAATATCTGTAGCCATGGGAATCCCCCAGCCTTTTGTGGTTTCTGGGTTTTGATTTAAAACTAAAAAGAAAATTACCGGTACCAACATTCCTCCTAAAGCCCCAACCAATGGGAAGGCTATTTTTTTTGGAGAGTTGAGTTCGCCTATTAGTAGCTCACGTTTTATTTCTAAGCCTATTAAAAGGAAAAATATAGCCATCAATCCATCATTAATCCATAAAATTAAAGGCTTCTTAAATTCGAAAGTTTCTGTTATAATCCCTAAGTCGTATTGCCAAAGTTCTCTATAACTATCCCCATATGGCGAATTTGCCCAAACCAAAGCAAGAAGTGTAGCAAACATGAGTAGAATACCACTAAAACTTTCAATTTTTACAAATTTTTGAAAGGGTGTAAGGAAAACTCTTTTAATCATATAAATAAGGTTTATAAAAATAATGTTAACTCCAAATATAAGATTCCGAAATCATAAAAACCTCACGCTATTGTTGACTTTAAAGAATATTTAACATTAAAAACAGACTGAAAAACAACCCCTTATCTAATGTCTTTTATTTAGATTCTACGATGGGGTTTTTAGAAAAACAAACTATGATATGTAATTGCAAAGCAAATTGATTAAACAATATTTAAACTACTTTAAAAAGGCGTTTCATTCTTCAATCTAAAACCGTTAAATTCGTGGCATAACAATTCGCTTACTTCAAAAATCTTAAAATTTCAATATGAAACCATTTATAGCACTTTTATGTCTTGCTTTTACAACATTTACTTTCGGGCAGGTTAATAACGATTCGGCTCTTAGCATTGATGAGATTATGCAAGGAGACGATTTTGTAGGCTATTTACCAACGCGTGTTAGCTGGACCGACAACAGTAAGTCTATTTATTTTAGCTGGAATCCCGATAACGATACGATTCCGTCTACTTATCAAGTGGATATTAAATCCCGAAAAATAAGTAAATCATCGTTTGAAGCGCTTAAGCAAAAATCAAATTTAGGTGAATATTCCAAAAACGGACAATGGATGGTTTACCAAAAAGATGGCGATTTGTTTTTAATGAATACCAATAACTATTCTAAAAAACAAATTACAAATACTATTGATCGAGAATCTAATCCTGTATTTTCGGGTGATGAAAAATCGATTATTTATAAGCGAGATAGTAATTTATTTCAATGGCATGTTAGCAATGGTACTGTTACACAACTCACTAATTTTAAAACTGGAAGTGAAAAGGAGGAGCCTAATCTTAGCGAGAAAGAGCAATGGCTAGAAGACGATCAATTACAATACTTTAATATCCTCGAAAAGCGTAAAAACGAAACTGACGCCAGAACATATAGAAACGAACAATTGGTTTCTAATCATCCTAAACCTATATTTTTAGAAGATAAAAATTTGGTTGATTTTGATATTTCGGCCGATTTAAATTTTGTAATTTATAGCTTAAGTATTCCTCAAAAGCATAAAAACACGAATGTGCCTAGTTATGTTACCGAAAGCGGTTATACTGAAAATTTAAGTGCTAGACCTAAAGTTGGGGTTACTCCAAATAGCTACGAATCTTGGATTTTAAATATTAAAACCGGAGAGACCTATCAAATTAAAACCAATGAGCTAAGTGGTATTAAAGACAAACCAAAATACTTAAAAGAATATGCTGAAAATTCATCAGAATATAAAGATACTTTTGATGACCCGAGAGGTGTGGAAATAGGTCGTCCTGTGTTTTCTGGTAATGGAAAAGCATTAGTAAATATCACATCTCAAGATAATAAAGACCGTTGGATTATGCTGGTGAATCTAGAAGATGGAAGTTTAAAACAGATTGATAAACAGCATGACGATGCATGGATTGGTGGCCCTGGAGTCGGTTGGTTTTCTCGTGCCGAAATGGGCTGGATAGATGAAAGTAACGTTTGGTTTCAGTCCGAAAAAACAGGCTATTCACACTTGTACTCAGCCAACATAAATTCTGGTAAAATAAAAGCGTTAACTCAGGGTGAATTCGAAATTCAGGAAGTTAGCCTGTCAAAAGATCATAAAACTTTCTTTATAACAAGCAATAAAGTGAGTCCGCATGAACAGCATTTTTATCACTTACCAGCAAAAGGAGGCGAAATGCTACAAATTACATCGCGCCAAGGTGGACATGAAGTAACAGTTTCGCCAGATGAAACTAAGCTGGCTATTCGTTATTCTTACACTAATAAACCTTGGGAATTATATGTGATGCCTAACAAAGCCGGAGCGAAAATGACACAGTTAACCGAATCTACCACCGATGCCTTTAAATCTTATAAATGGATAGATTCCGAAATTATAAACTTCACCGCTCGCGATGGGGCAAAAGTTCCTGCAACACTTTACAAGCCAACCGAAGCTAAAAAGAATGGTGCGGCTGTAATATTTGTTCATGGTGCGGGCTATTTACAAAATGTGCACCGTTGGTGGCCGGGTTATTTTAGAGAATATATGTTTCATAATATTTTGGTAGATAACGGCTATACGGTTTTAGCTATAGATTACAGAGCTAGTAAAGGTTATGGTCGCGATTGGCGTACGGCTATTTACCGCCATATGGGTGGGCAGGATTTAGACGACCAAGTAGATGGTGCTAAATACCTTATTGAAAATCAAGGTGTCGATAAAGATAGACTCGGTATTTACGGCGGGTCTTACGGTGGCTTTATTACCTTAATGGCTATGTTTAACGCGCCTGATACTTTTAAAAGTGGGGCAGCGTTGCGTTCTGTAACAGATTGGGCACATTACAACCATGGCTATACAGCGCCTATTTTAAATACACCTTTTGAAGACCCTAAAGCTTACAAGCAAAGCTCGCCTTTATATTTTGCCGAAGGTTTAAAAGGGAACTTATTAATACTTCATGGTATGGTTGATACTAATGTCCATTTTCAAGATGCGGTTCGATTATCTCAACGATTAATTGAGTTGAAAAAAGAAAATTGGGAACTCGCTGTTTTTCCATTGGAAAGTCATGGATTTGTTGAAGCTTCAAGCTGGTCCGATGAATACCGACGCATATTTAAGCTCTTTCAGGAGACGCTTAATTAATGACTCGTTTTTCTGCATTTATAAAAGCGAATTATTTTAGATGAAGTTTGAAATGTATAGCGTGTGAAATAATTATTTATTAACAATAAACCTTTGATTATTTTGACGTTATTAATTCTCTGATAGCTGTGATAATTATTGAAAAATTCAAATTATTAGTAATCAATTGGGTAGCGTGTTTTACCTCTTTTTTCAGGTTTATATTCGGTTTTCGAGTAAAATAATTGACGTTTGTATTTTATTTTATGGTAATTTTAATGCAGAATTATCACCATGGCTTTGCGTCCATAAATCACCCCAAAAATGAGTAAAAACCGATCTATTGTTCACATGGATTTAGACACCTTTTTTGTGTCTTGCGAGCGCCTACTCGATAGTCGTTTAATAGGAAAGCCTGTGCTTATTGGTGGTACATCAGACCGTGGTGTTGTGGCATCTTGCAGTTACGAAGCTAGAAAATTTGGTGTGCATTCTGCAATGCCAATGCGTTTGGCAAAATCTCTTTGTCCGGAGGCTGTAGTTTTACGAGGAAATTCTGGGGTTTATAGTAATTTTTCTAAAGATGTTACCGATGTTATTAAGGAGAGTGTGCCGCTTTACGAAAAATCATCTATAGACGAGTTTTATATCGATTTAACCGGAATGGATAAGTTTTTTGGTTGCCATAAATTGGCTTCGGAATTACGACAACGCATCATGAAGGAAACCGGTTTACCTATTTCCTTTGGTTTATCTATTAATAAAACGGTTTCTAAAATAGCAACTGGAGAGGCTAAACCTAATAATGAAATCAATATTTTATCGGGTACCGAAAAACCTTTTTTAGCACCACTTTCTGTGCGTAAAATACCAATGGTTGGCGAGGTTACTTATAAGTCACTTTGCGATTTAGGAGTAAAGCGAATTCAAACGGTGCAAGATATGCCAATGGATTTAATGCATAAAGTGCTTGGCAAAAATGGTTTAAGTATTTGGAAAAAAGCTAATGGTATAGATCATAGTCCGGTGGTGCAATATCAGGAACGTAAATCTATTTCTACAGAGCGTACTTTCAATAAAGATACTACAGATATCTCTAAGCTGAAGGGAATTATTGTAGCCATGACCGAAAATTTAGCTTACCAATTACGAAGAGGGAATAAGTTAACCGCTTGTGTTACTTTTAAAATTAGGTATTCCGATTTTCAAACCTATACCCAGCAGCAGCGTATTCCGTATAGCGCCATGGATCATAATATTATTCCGGTTGTTTTAGATTTATACAAAAAACTATATAATCGTCGATTATTGGTGCGTTTAATTGGAGTGAAATTTAGCCATTTAGTAGAAGGAGGTCACCAGGTTAACTTGTTTGAGGATAATGAAAAACAAATTCATTTAACCGAAGCTATAGATAAAATGCGGGAACGTTTTGGCGATCGTGCAATAATGAGTGCTGCAGGTTTAGAGGCCAAAAGTATTAGTCGATGGAACCCGTTTAATGGTGAGCCACCGCCGCTTTTACCAAATAGAAGACGTTAGTTTTTCTTCTGAAAATTTCCTAAAACGAAAAACCTCCATTTTAATACCTTTAGAGCATTAAATGAAGGTTTTATTAAGTTGAATTTTCTCTTTTACTTTTTAGCTAACATATCTGGAGTAGCAACGGTTCTAAAACCAACATGCTCTGCAGATGAGTCTAAACTTGTACCCATACGCGATGATACTCTGTAACTAGCGCAGTATGAGTCGCTACATAAAAAAGAACCACCTTTAATAATTTTTTCTTTTATGTATGGGTTATTAGGGTTGTATGCTTTATTTGCTCCTTTTGGGTTAACCAATGTTGTGTTTGTAGCAGCAACTTCATTATAGTAATTTAGGTTATACCAATCCGTTGTCATTTCCCAAACATTACCAGCCATATCAAATAATCCAAAATTATTTGCAGGGTAAGTTTTTACCGGAGCTGTGCGTTCAAAACCGTCTTCTAGTGTGTTGTTTACAGGGAATTCGCCTTCCCAGCTATTAGCTTGTTTTGATAAAACAGAGCGATCATCTCCCCAAAAATAAGTTGTGTTTTGTTGGTTTGCTCTTGCAGCAAATTCCCATTCGGCTTCTGTAGGTAAGCGTCTGCCTGCCCAAACACAATAAGCTTCTGCATCTTCATAGCAAACATGTACAACAGGGTGATTGTCTTTACCTTCTATATTGCTATCTGGTCCGCTTGGGTGTTTCCAGTTTGTGCCAATAGACCAGCGCCACCATTGTGAGAAATCATATAGATTAGGAACCGACGATTTTGTTTTTTTAAACATTAAAGAACCTGGTTGCAAAACAGAATCGTGTGGTTTTGGAGTACCTTCAGGAAGTTGTTTTTTCATTTCGTTCCAATCAATTTCACGCTCAGCCATGGTTACATAGCCTGTAGCGTCAATAAATTTGGCAAACTCGGCATTGGTAACTTCGGTGATATCCATAAAAAAACCATCAACTTTTACTGGGTGTTGAGGTTTTTCATGATCCATAGCTGCTTCATCTTGAGGTACTGCACCTTGTAAAAATTCGCCTCCAGGAATCCAAACCATA
The DNA here is from genome assembly GCF_004368925.1 of Algibacter lectus. Lineage (NCBI taxonomy): Bacteria > Pseudomonadati > Bacteroidota > Flavobacteriia > Flavobacteriales > Flavobacteriaceae > Algibacter > Algibacter lectus. Next base: position 311,310 of record NZ_SORL01000008.1, on the reverse strand, counting down.
CCTTTTGGTGGGTTATTGGTTATGCTGTCGTTTATTGCTTTTTTAGCGATTATAGCTTCGGTTTTCTCAGAAACCTTAATAGCTTCATCATTTTTATTTTTACATCCAAAAACAGTAGTAATCATAAAAATCACTAAAAATGCTTGTGCGTATTGTTTCATTTAGTTGGTTTTAAACTTAAGAGAAAAACAAAAATATCAATAATATATTCAATAGGTATGTATGTTTTTAACAAAGAATCTATTTTAACATTTAATAAACGGTTTTCTATCCATTTGGTTTTAATTACCTTTGTGCAACTTATATAATTTGGTGTATGATTTATTCAATGACAGGTTACGGAAAATCTGTATTACAATTACCTACGAAAAAAATAACAATCGAACTAAAATCTTTAAACAGTAAAAGTTTAGATTTAAATGCTAGAATGCCTTCTATTTATAGAGAAAAGGAGCTTTCTATTCGAAAACTTCTGGCTGATAAGTTGGTACGTGGTAAAGTCGATTTTTCTATTTATGTTGAAGCTACTGCAGAAGATACTTCTACCCAAATTAACACACCTGTTGTTAAGCAATACATGGAGCAGTTAAGGCAAGTTGTAAAAGGTAGCGAAATTGAGCTGTTAAAAATGGCTGTTAAATTTCCTGATGCATTAAATACGGTTCGTGAAGAAATAGACGAAAATGAATGGAACATTATTTCAAAAGAAATTAATACTGCTGTTGCCGATTTAAATAGTTACCGACTAAATGAAGGTAAGGTGCTAGAGCAAGATTTTATTAATCGTATAGATACTATTGGGAGTGTTTTGGAGCAAGTTATAGCAATGGATCCGGAGCGAGTAGAAGGTGTGCGCGAACGTTTACATAAAGGTGTTGCCGAGCTTAAAGAAAAATATGATGAAAATCGCTTTGAGCAAGAATTAGTGTATTACATTGAGAAGTTTGATATCACTGAAGAGAAAGTGCGTTTAAAAAATCATTTAAATTATTTTATAGAATCCATAAATTCGGAAGAATCTAACGGTAAAAAATTAGGGTTTATTAGTCAAGAAATGGGCCGTGAAATAAATACTATTGGTTCAAAAAGTAATTATGCACCAATGCAACAGTTGGTTGTGCAAATGAAAGATGAGTTAGAAAAAATTAAGGAACAGTTATTAAACGTACTTTAAAAAAACATCATTCCTTATGGCAGCAACAAGTAAAAAACAAGGCAAGCTAATAGTGTTTTCCGCACCATCTGGTTCAGGAAAAACAACCATAGTTAGGCATTTATTAGGGTTAGAAGAGTTGAATTTAGAGTTTTCTATTTCTGCTACATCTAGAGAAAGTAGAGGAACCGAAATAGATGGAACCGACTATTATTTTCTTTCGGCTAGCGAATTCAAATCTAAAATTAAAAATGATGAGTTTTTAGAATGGGAAGAGGTTTATCGCGATAACTTTTATGGTACCTTAAAAACCGAAGTAGAACGCATTTGGGCAAAAGGTAAAAATGTAATTTTTGATATTGATGTTTCTGGCGGATTACGAATTAAACGAAAATTTCCAGAAGAAACTTTAGCTATTTTTGTTAAGCCACCAAGTATAGATGAGCTTAAAATTAGACTTAAAAAACGAAAAACAGAAAGTGCCGATAAAATTAATATGCGCGTAGCTAAAGCATCGGCCGAGCTGGCAACAGCACCACTTTTTGATGTTATTGTTGTTAATGATACTCTAGAGCATGCGCTTACAGAAGCTAAAGCGTTAGTAAGTGATTTTGTGAATTCTTAAAATAAGTTGTTAATGAAAATTGGATTGTATTTTGGGTCGTTTAACCCTATACATATTGGGCATTTGGTTATCGCAAACCATATAGCCGAACATAGTGATTTAGATCAGGTTTGGTTTGTAGTAACGCCACATAATCCATTTAAAAAGAAAAGTAGTTTGCTCGATAATTATCAACGACTTGAGTTGGTATATCGAGCTACTAAAGATTACGATAAGCTTAAACCTAGTGATATAGAGTTTAGCTTACCGCAGCCAAATTATACGATAAATACGTTGGTGCATCTTCAAGAAAAGTACCCAAACCACGAGTTTTCATTAATTATGGGAGAAGATAATTTGAAGAGTTTCCATAAATGGAAAAACTACGATGTTATTTTAGAAAACCATGATATTTATGTATACCCGCGTATTTCGGATAATAAAGTGAATACTCAATTTACGGGTCATAAAAAAATACATGTTGTTAATGCTCCAATAATGGAGTTATCTTCTACGTTTATTCGAAACGCTATTAAAACTAGAAAAAACGTAAAACCTATGTTGCCAGAAAACGTTTGGGAGTATTTAGATGAAATGAATTTTTATAGGTGAATTTAACAATTATAGCGAGGTATAACCGTACGAAAATCATGTAAATTGAAGGAATTTTCTGTTTTTTGTTAAAAAAACGAATAGATTATTGCACTTTTTATTATATTTTAGGTGTCTAATTTCTTTTTTTGATGAAAACTAAAAAATCGGACTTGTATGTTGTTGGTATTGGTGCTTCTGCAGGTGGTTTAGATGCTATACAGACACTCTTTGATCATTTGCCAAACAATACAGGGATGGTATTTATTATTGTTCAGCATCTGTCTCCAGATTTTAAAAGTTTAATGCCCGAGTTGCTTAGTAAACATACAGCTATGCCTATCTACACTACAGAAGATAAGCAGGTTATTAAACCGAATTGTATTTATTTAAATCAAAGAAATAAAAACCTTCATATTAAAGGTAATCAGTTGTATCTTCTTGATAAAGGGCCTAAAAATAATTTAAATTTACCGATAGATATCTTTTTTCACACCTTAGGTGAAGAGTATAAGGAGAAGTCTGTTGGTATTATATTATCTGGTACTGGCTCCGATGGTTCTAGAGGGATACATACCATAAAAGAACAAGGAGGTACTGTAGTTGTGCAAGATCCTGTTTCGGCACAGTTTGATGGTATGCCAAATTCTGCAATAATAACTAATTTGGCAGATTATATTTCGAGTCCTGAAAAGATTGCTGAAGTAATTAGTAGAAACTTAACAAAAAAATTATTGTTAAACGAAGAGTTAAGTGATAAAGAATCTGATGATGCTGTACTAAATAGTGTTTTTACTATTATTTATAAATTTTCTGGAATAGATTTTAGGGAATATAAAAAAAACACACTTATTCGTAGAGTAGAAAAACGAATGAATATTAATAATATTGAGCATTTGTTCGATTACGTAACTTTTTTATCTAGTAATGTAGAGGAGAAACAAGCGCTTAAAGAAGACTTTTTAATTGGGGTAACGCGGTTTTTTAGAGATACAGAAGCTTTTAGTTTGTTGAAAACGGAAGTAATACCAAAAATTTGTGAGGCAAAAGAAATGGATGATGCTGTTCGTGTATGGATTGCAGGTTGTTCTACAGGAGAAGAAGTCTATTCCATAGCTATTTTAATTGATGATTATATTAAAAGCAATAAGCTTAATATTGATTTTAAAATATTTGGTACAGATATAGACTCTAGAGCCTTAACGCTTGCAGGGCTTGGTATGTATAATATTAATATTGCTAATGAAATTGAAAAAAAGTATCTAGATAAATATTTTTTAAAAATTGGCGATAAAATACAAATTATAAAACGTGTTAGAGAAAAGATTGTATTCTCGAATCATAACTTAATAAAAGATCCTCCATTTATTAGGATGGATTTAATTTCATGCAGAAACTTACTTATTTATTTTGATAATAAAATTCAAAAGAAAGTGATGCATAATTTTCAGTTTGCCCTAAATAAATATTCTTATTTGTTTTTAGGTAATAGTGAGTCTCTTGGTTCGGTGTCAAAATATTTTAAAACTATTGATGTAAAGTGGAAGATATTTCAGAACATTTCAGAAACAAAAAAATATCCATCTCAAAGCTCTAGCTTAGAGCGAGTTTCTACAATTTCATACAAGACTCCAATAGCTGCAATACAATCTCCTAGTTACAGGGTAAAAGAAAGTCCGGAGTTGGTATTTCATAAATATTTAAGTAGAAAATTTAGTCCGGCATCTATTTTTATAGATAAAAATTTTAATATCCTTTTTATTAACGGTGATGCAGGAAAGCGTTTGTCTCACAACGAAGGTGTTTTTCAAAATAATTTATTGAAAATAGTAAATGCAGATGTTGCGGGGCTTATAAGAAGTGGTGTTAGGAGGTTAGAGAGTGAAAATAAAGATATCGTGATTAAGGGGGTTCTTAATAAAACCAAAACAGAGAATTTCTCTTTCGATTTAAAATTTAACAAACCTAGTGTTGATGATGATTTAAATGGTTGTTATTTAATAGAGTTTAGTAACGATAGGGTATTAGAATACGAAGAGCCTCTGGTTATTAAGAATATAGATGTCGATGAGGTTTCTAATCAGCGTTTAGAAGATTTAGAAAACGAGCTTAAAATTGTTAAAACTGAATTGCAAAATGCTATTGAGGAACTTGAGACTAGTAATGAAGAGTTGCAATCTTCTAACGAAGAGCTTATGGCTTCTAATGAAGAGCTTCAAAGTACAAATGAGGAATTACAATCTGTAAACGAAGAGTTGTATACGGTAAATTCTGAAATGCAAGAAAAAAATAAGGAGCTTACAAATTTAAGTAACGACGTAACAAACCTATTGGATAACACTGAAATTGCTACACTGTTCTTGGATACAGAGTTGCGTATTAGAAAATTTACACCTGCACTTAAAGAGGTTTTTAATTTGCATGAATCAGATTATGGTAGACCACTCTCTAGTTTTACATCAAACTTTATGGAAGATACTCGAGCGGGTATTATAGAGGATTCTAGTTTAGTTTTAGAAAAACTTATTACAATAGAAAAACAGCTAACTGATAAAAACCATAACTATTATTTATTTAGGGCAAGTCCGTTTGTTACTTCATCTAAAAAAATAAGTGGAATTGTTATTACATTAAATAATATTAATAAGCTTAAAGATACCGAAAAAGAACTTAGAACGTCTGAGCTTAGGTATAAAAGTCTTTTCGATAATTTAAACGAAGGATTTTTACACGGTGAAATTATAACAGATAAAACGGGTAAACCTATAGACTGGATCTATATAGATGCTAATTCGGCATTTGAAAAAATAATAGGTTTAGAAAGAAAAGATTTTGTAGGTAATAGGTTAATGGATATTATGCCGTACATCCAAGATGATCCTGGAGATTGGATAGCAACCTTTGGAGAAACTGCAATTTCTGATAAAGAACAATACATAAAAGAGTATTCAACTAAAGAAGGCAAGCATTATCAGGTACATTTGTTTAGTCCGGCTAGAGGAGAATTTGCTGCTACATTTGCAGATATTACTGAGTTGAAAAATAAGAAGGCAGAATTGCTAAAAAGTGAAGCAGAGCTTTGTCGTGCTCAAGAAATTACTCATGTTGGAAGTTGGTATCTAGATGTAGCTACGGGTAAAGTCAGATGGACGGAGGAGTTGTATAAAATATATGGATATGACCCGAGTTTGCCTCCGCCTAATGTTAAATCGAGTAGTAAATTGTTTACGGAGTCGAGCTGGAAAGTTATGTCGGAAGCTATTGAGGCCTGCCAAACAAAAGGTATTTCTTATGATTTAGAGTTAGAAATCATAAGAAAAGGAGGGGAGAAAGGATGGCTCTGTATTATGGGAGAAGCTGTAAGGGATGAAAATGATAATATTATAGCGCTAAAAGGAGCAGTACAAGATATTACGCAGCATAAAACATATGAAGCTGAGCTTATTAAGGCTAAAAAAGAGGCTGAAATAGCAAGTATTCATAAAAATTATTTCTTGGCTAATATGAGTCATGAAATTAGAACGCCCATGAATGGTGTTATTGGTTTTGCTGAATTGTTAAGAAACGATGATATTACCAAGAAACAGCGATTAAAATATTTAGAGATTATTGACGGAAGCTCAAAGCAATTATTAAATTTAATAGATGATATTATTGATATTGCGAAAATAGAGTCTAACGAAATTAAAATTGTTTATAAGGATTGCCATGTAGCTAAACTTATAAAGAACCTTGAAATAACATACAATCAATTAAAGGCGGTAAAAGGAAAAGATGATATTGTAATAAAATCTTATATTCCTGAAGAGTTAAAAAAGTTGGTTATCATTACCGACAATCAAAGGTTACAGCAGGTTATTTCTAATTTATTGAATAACGCTTTGAAATTTTCAGAAAAAGGAGAGATTTCTTTCGGGTTTACTACCGAAAATGATTACTTGAAATTCTTTGTAAAAGATGAAGGTATTGGTATTGATGTAAGTAAACATGACGAGGTGTTTGAGCGTTTTAAACAGGTGAATTATGATAACAGTGCAATATATGGAGGTACAGGTTTAGGGCTTTCTATTAGTAAAGGGATTGTTGCGCTTTTGGGAGGGGAGATTACATTATCATCAGAGTTAAATAAAGGAACTTGTTTTGAGTTTACCATACCATTAAAATCTACAGAGTTTAAGCAAGAAAGTAAAAAATCGATAGAGCCAATTAGTGAGGCTTTTTTAAAAGGTAAAACTATTTTAATTGCAGAAGATGATGCATTAATACAGTTGTTGTTTAAAATTGTATTAAAAAAGACGGAGGCTGATATTCTTTTTGCAAACACCGGAAAATCGGCCGTAGATATATTTAAGGATAATCCGCATATCGATATTGTTTTGCTCGACATCAGAATGCCAGAAATGAATGGTATTGATGCCATGGAAAGAATATTACAAATAAAACCTGAAACAAAAATTATTATGCAGACGGCTTATGTTATGCCTGATGAAAAAGAAAAATGTTATAAGAAAGGTTGTGTAGATTTCCTGTCTAAACCTGTTATTAAGGAGCAGTTATACGAAACTTTAAATAGATGGTTAAATTAATTTTTTAGATATAAAAAAAGCTGCCTTTTCTGGCAGCTTTTTTTTTGTGTTGACTTTTTTTAGTTTTTTAAGAATTCATTAGGTCTTCAATTTCATCAGCCTCTAAAGGAATATTTCTCATTAAATTAAAAGGAGATCCAGTTTTTTGGATAACAACATCATCTTCTAATCTAATGCCAAAACCCTCTTTTGGAATGTAAATAGCAGGCTCCACAGTAAAAACCATGTTTTCTTGCATAGGTTCTGTTAAAATACCGTAATCGTGTGTGTCTAGTCCCATGTGGTGGCTAGTACCGTGCATAAAATATTTTTTGTAAGCTGGCCATTCCGGATCTTCATTTTGTACATCGGCTTTATCAAGTAAGCCTAGGTTTAATAGTTCTCCTGTCATTATTTTACCAACTTCAACATGATAAGCAGCCCAATCAGTTCCTGGTATAAGCATGTTCGTTGCTTCATTTTTAACATTTAGCACAGCATTGTAAACGGCTTTTTGTCTGTCTGTAAAACGACCAGAAACAGGTATGGTTCTTGTCATGTCACTAGAGTAATTAGCATATTCAGCACCAACATCTAATAGAATTAAATCGCCAGCTTTGCATTGTTGGTTGTTTTCTACATAGTGAAGTACGTTTGCATTATTTCCTGAAGCTACAATAGGCGTGTAGGCAAACTTTTTAGATCTGTTTCTTAAAAACTCGTGTATAAACTCTGCTTCAATTTCAAATTCCCAAACACCTGGTTTAACAAAATTTAAAATTCTACGAAATCCTTTTTCAGTAATATCACAGGCTTGTTGAATTAAATCTAATTCAATTGGGTCTTTTACAGAGCGTAAACGTTGTAAAATAGGGTTGCTTTTTGCTACGCTATGTGCAGGGTATTTATCTTTTAGCCATTTTGAAAAACGATCTTCACGAGTTTCGGTTTCTACATTGGCACGGTAATGTTCGTTGGTGTTAATGTAAACGGTATCACATTGTGTCATGATTTCAAACATGATTTTTTCCATGTCTTGTAACCAGTAAACTGTTTTTATTCCGCTAGTTTCAAAAGCTTTTTCTTTAGTAAGTTTTTCTCCTTCCCAAATGGCAATATGTTCGTTGGTTTCTTTTAAAAAAAGAATTTCGCGGTGTTTTTCCTTTGGACAATCTGGAAATAATACCAAAATACTTTCTTCTTGGTCGACCCCGCTAAGGTAAAAAATGTCGCGATGTTGCTCAAAAGGCATGGTGCTATCTGCGCTTATTGGGTAAATATCGTTAGAGTTGAAAACAGCTAAGCTGTTACTCTTCATTTTGTTAGCAAAGTTTTTTCTGTTTTTTATAAAGAGATTGTTGTCAATTGGATTGTATTTCATAATTCTAATCTTTTAAAAGTGAATTGTATTGCAAAAATAAAGGTTTTATTTAAAGAAAAGTTTTTAATAAAAAAACATGGTAATAAAAATGAAAAGCAGTAAATTGCGGGCTCTAATTAATTCACCCTCACACGATTATAAAAAATTGTTATTATGATTAAAAATTACACAAGGAAAATGCTTCTTTCGGCATTAATCGGTTTTTTAGGCCTAACTAGCCTTAATGCCCAAGTGATGCTAAAGGAAATCCCTCTGGCACAGCAAATTGAATCTTCAAGTTTGGTTGTTGAAGGAAAAGTGATTTCAAAAGAATCTTTTTGGAATGCAGACCACACTAATATCTACACGGTAAATACTGTTGAGGTTTATAAGGTGTTTAAAGGGCAACCGGCAACAACTGTTCAGGTTGTAACTAAAGGTGGTACTGTTGGTACTATGGCGCAAAAAGTATCTCCAAGTTTAAATTTAGACACAAATGATGTTGGTGTGTTTACTTTAACTAGTGATGCTGTTGATCATGCCAATGCATTTAGGGCTTATGCTGGTGTTCAAGGTTTTTACAAATACGATTTAAATAGAAATGTTGTTACAAATCCTTTTCATAAAATGGAAGGTGTAGAGTCGGTTTACACTGAAATTTTGTCTAAAACAAAATCTAATTTTTCTGAAGTTTTAAAGTTTGATGCTTTAGAGCTTGCAAATAAGGCTGCAAAAAGTGCAAAAGTTTTAGCGCCAAGCAGTATTACATATTCTCCCGGTGAGATTAGTGCAGGTACTGAAAGTGTTTTAACGATTACAGGAGTAGGGTTTGGTTCTGTAAAGGGTAGCGTTGGTTTTGCAAATTCTAGTGATGGAGGAGTATCTACTACTTATGCTTTAAGTACGCAAGTTTTAACTTGGACGGATACTCGAATTACTGTTGAGGTGCCGTCTTTGGCGGGAACAGGAGTTATAACTGTTGTTGATGCTAATGGGGATTTATCTACTTCGGAGGATGTTTTAATAGTGCCTTTTGCATTGTTAAATAATAATAATTCAGGACAGGCATATCTAGCTCAGCACTATGGAGATAATGGAAATGGTGGTTTTACATGGAGTCAGAATTCGAGTTTTTCTGCAAACACAGCGGCAGCAGCAGCTTTTCTTAGAGCGTTAGATACTTGGCGTAATGAAACTAAAATAAACTGGATGTTAGGAGAAGATACTTCTGAAACGGATTCGGGGATAGATAACTTAAACCTTATTGGGTTTAGTGCTACTTTGCCTGAAGGTTATTTAGGAGAAACCATAGTGTATTACGATAGTTGTAATAGTGCTGATTGGGTTGTGGCTGAGGTTGATGTTTTGTTTACTAGTGAAGAAAACTGGGACTATGGTCCAAATTTACCTTTTTTCGATATTGATTTTGAAAGTGTTGCATTACACGAATTGGGGCATGCACATTTATTAGATCATGTTATAGATAGTGAGGATCTTATGGATTTTGATATCGGTCCAGGACAAGTTACAAGAACTTTGTCAAGCACAAATAAAGAAGCTGGAGATATTATTGTTGCTAAGAGTACAACAAACTCTGTTTGTGATTATCAATTAATGACATTGTATTCTGGGCAATTAAGCGTAGAAGAAGATGTTTTAGAGAGTGGTATTGATTTATATCCAAACCCTGCTAATGAAGCGTTCTTTCTTAAAAAAGCATCATCAATTAATTTACAATCTGTAGTGATTTACGATGTAAACGGGCGTTTAATATCTAAACATGATGCTTCGAACACTTCGGGAGTGCAAACCATAAGTTTATCGGGGATTTCTAAAGGACTTTATTTTGTAAATATTAATTCCGATTTAGCTACAATTACTAAAAAGCTTATCGTGAAATAAAGAAATCTTTTAAAAAGATTTATAGATGTAATTAGCTCATCTTATGTTTTCTAGTTTACGGAAAATATAAGATGAGTTTTTTAATTATAATCATTCTAAATGCATAATAAAATACTGTTTAAAACTTGTTAAAAATAGGCTTGCTCACTACCTTTGTAAGACTATAAACTAATTTTAAAATAATGAGCGGATTTTTTAAATCTTCAATTGGAAGAAAAGTTGCTATGGCACTTTCTGCATTCTTCCTCATGTTTTTCTTGTTACAACATTTTGCAATTAATATGCTATCGGTATTTAGCCCAGACACTTTTAACGAGGTGTCACATTTTATGGGAACAAATCCTTTAGTACAATTTGCATTGCAACCTGTTTTAATTTTTGGAGTGGTATTTCATTTTGTTATGGGATTCATTTTAGAGCTTAAGAACAAAAAAGCAAATGGCGTTAATTACGCTAAAAATAATGGTGCTGCTAATTCTTCTTGGATGAGCAGAAACATGATTTGGAGTGGTGTAGCCATTTTAGCATTTGTTGTATTACATTTTATCGATTTTTGGTTTCCAGAAATTAACACAAAATTTATTCAAGGCGATTGGTCAGGAACCATGGATGGTGTTGAAGGTTTTCGTTATTACGAAGAACTTGTGCACAAATTCTCAAACCCTGCTCGTGTAGTAGCCTATGTAATTGCTTTTGTGTTTTTAGCGCTGCATTTAATGCATGGCTTTACTTCTGCTTTCCAATCTATGGGGTCTACAGCAGGAAGAAAACAAACATTACAAAATATTGGTAAAGCCTATTCTATTATTATCCCATTAGGATTTGTTGTTATTGCGCTTTATCATTTTTTTAACCATTAATCTTATAATACTATGGCTTTAGATTCAAGAGTACCAAAAGGTCCAATTAAAGATAAATGGACAGATTATAAAAACAAAATAAACTTAGTAAATCCAGCAAACAAACGTCATATCGATGTTATTGTAGTTGGTACAGGTTTAGCAGGAGGTTCTGCCGCCGCTACCTTAGCTGAGTTAGGATATAATGTAAAAGCATTTGCTTATCAAGATTCACCTAGACGTGCGCACTCAATTGCGGCACAAGGTGGAATTAATGCTGCTAAAAATTACCAAGGGGATGGTGATTCTACATATAGATTATTTTACGATACTGTAAAAGGTGGAGATTATCGTTCACGTGAAGCAAACGTATATCGTTTAGCAGAAGTATCTGCAAATATTATTGACCAATGTGTGGCACAAGGAGTTCCTTTTGCTCGTGATTATGGTGGGCTTTTAGATAACCGTTCATTCGGTGGTGTGCTAGTTTCTAGAACATTTTATGCTAAAGGTCAAACAGGTCAACAATTATTATTAGGAGCTTATTCAGCAATGAACCGTCAAATTGCTCGTGGAAAGATTGAAATGTTTAATCGTCACGAAATGCTTGATGTTGTAAAAGTTGATGGAAAAGCAAGAGGTATTATTGCAAGAAATTTGATAACTGGTGAAATAGAACGTCATTCTGCTCACGCTGTTGTTGTTGCAACTGGTGGTTACGGAAACGTATACTTTTTATCAACAAATGCCATGGGTAGTAATGTTACTGCAGCATGGAAAATACATAAAAAAGGAGCGTATTTTGCTAACCCTTGTTATACTCAAATTCACCCAACATGTATTCCGCGTTCAGGAGATTATCAGTCTAAATTAACATTGATGTCTGAGTCTTTACGTAATGATGGTCGTATTTGGGTTCCAAAGAATATGGAAGACGTTATGGCAATTCGTGAAGGTCGTAAAAAACCAACCGATTTGTCTGAAGATGAAAGAGATTACTACTTAGAAAGACGTTATCCTGCATTTGGTAACTTAGTTCCACGTGATGTTGCATCTAGAGCAGCAAAAGAACGTTGTGATGCTGGTTACGGAGTAAATGCTACAGGAGAAGCTGTTTATTTAGATTTTGCTGCTGCTTTTGAACGTTACGGGACAGAGCAAGCTAAAATTCATAATATAACGAATCCTTCAAAAGAGAAAATTAAAGAATTAGGTCAAGAGATTGTAAAGGCTAAATACGGAAACTTATTCCAGATGTATGAGAAAATCATAGATCAAAACCCTTACGAAACTCCTATGATGATTTATCCGGCTGTTCATTACACAATGGGAGGTGTTTGGGTAGATTATAACTTAATGACTACTGTTCCTGGATTGTATTGTATTGGTGAAGCTAATTTCTCTGATCACGGTGCAAATAGGTTAGGAGCTTCTGCTTTAATGCAAGGTTTAGCCGATGGTTACTTTGTGTTGCCTTATACTATTGGTGATTATTTAGCTGATGATATTAGAACGGGACCAATTTCAACAGATTCAAAAGAATTTGAAGAAGCTGAAAAAGAAGTAAAAGATAAGATAGAGTTCTTTGTAAATAATAAAGGAACAAAATCTGTAGATTACTTCCACAAAAAACTTGGAAAAGTAATGTGGGATAAATGTGGAATGTCTAGAAACGCTCAAGGCTTAAAAGAAGCAATGGTTGAAATTAAAGCCATTCGTGAGGAGTTTTGGAAAGAAGTTTCTGTTCCTGGGTCATCAAATGAGATGAATCCTGAGCTTGAAAAAGCGGGACGTGTTGCCGATTTCTTAGAGCTTGGTGAGTTATTTGCTAAAGATGCTTTAGTAAGAGAAGAATCTTGTGGTGGTCACTTTAGAGAAGAGTCTGCTGAGTTAGATGGTCCGCAAAAAGGAGAAGCAAAACGTAACGATAAAGACTTTGCTTTTGTTTCTGCATGGGAATTTAAAGGAGAGCCTGGCGATGCGGTTTTACACAAAGAAGAATTAGAATTTAAAGATATTGAACTAAAACAACGTTCATACAAATAATAAAAAGACATTATGAATTTAACACTTAAAATTTGGAGACAAAAAGACTCAAGTTCAAAGGGTCAAATGGTTGATTATAAAGTGACTGATATTTCAGAACACATGTCTTTTTTGGAAATGATGGATGTTTTGAATGAGCAATTAGTAAATGCTGGAGAAGAGCCTGTGGCTTTCGATCACGATTGTCGTGAGGGTATTTGCGGTATGTGTTCTATGTATATTAACGGTGAGGCTCATGGGCCAGATCGTGGTATTACTACTTGTCAGTTACATATGCGTATGTTTAAAGATGGCGATACTATTACTATCGAACCATTTAGAGCTGCTGCATTTCCTGTAATAAAGGATTTAGTTGTAGATAGAACATCTTTTGAGCGTATTCAACAAGCAGGTGGGTTTATTTCGGTAAACACCTCTGGTAATACGCAAGACGCTAACTCTATTCCTATTTCTAAAATTGCTGCCGATGAGGCTATGGATGCTGCAACTTGTATTGGTTGTGGTGCTTGTGTAGCAACTTGTAAAAACTCGTCTGCTATGCTATTTGTAGGAGCAAAAGTATCTCAGTATGCACTGTTACCTCAAGGGCGTGTAGAAGCTACAGAACGTGTGCAAAACATGGTAGCACAAATGGATTTGGAAGGTTTTGGAAACTGTACAAATACAGGTGCTTGTGAAGTGGAATGTCCAAAAGGAATTTCATTAGATAATATTGCTAGAATGAATAGAGAGCTTATGAAAGCTTCTGTGTAATTTCAAGATAATAACACTACTTATAAAAAAAGCTTATATCAATTAGATATAAGCTTTTTTTTATGCCTTAAATTTTTACTTGGAATATTAAGCGTATTGACATAAATATGATGTTTGCTCACTTACTTTTACTTGAAATTTTTGATTAGCATCAATTGTGTAAGCTTCTCCTGCTTTATAAGTTACCCATTCTTTTGAGTTTGGTAATTTAACCGTCATTTCTCCTTCTATAACCGTCATTGTTTCGTGTTCGGATGTACCGAACTCGTAAGTTCCAGCTTCCATAACTCCAATGGTAGATTTTCCTGTTGCAGATTTGTAGCCTATAGATTTAACGTTGCCATCAAAATATTCGTTTGTAGATATCATTTACTTTAAATTTTTCAATTAGTTACAAAAATAAAAAAGCACCTATAGAATATAGGTGCTTTTTGTATATAATTTAAGTGATAACTTATTCTTCCTCATCGTTGTTAGAAATTGTTGCTGGTTTAACCGAAGCATCATGTGCATTGTGGTATTCTTCCAATAAACTCATGGTTGCTTTAAGTAAATCTTTCGTTTCTAATAACACACCAAAATAAAGGGTTGTGTTTTTAGGGCTAGATTCTTCAGTACGTGTTCTTTCAACTTGTTTCTGTATTTTTTCCGATAGTATATTAAAAACTTCTTCTTTTCTTCTTAAAATCTTTCCTATTTCTTCAAAAGAACGAGAATCGAAAGCTAACTTCATATCATGAAATAAAGCTTCTACAGAAGCATCAACTTCTTTCAACTCTTTAATTTGGTTGAATTTAAGTTTTTTGTGGTTGTTGTTAATATGCTTGTAACTTACTTTAGAAATGTACTCTAAAGACTGTGCCATATCTTGTAAATAACCTAAAATATTGATGTAGAAGTTACTTGCTCCAACACTAGATTCATCTAAATTTTTAATAAAGTAGAAAATATTGTTACGTAAATCTTCTAATTCTATAGATAGTTTATTAACCTGTTTTTGGTTCTTTTTAAGCGATACTAAATCTTGTTTAGCTAAACCGTTTATGGCATTTGTATATATCTTATTTCCACGTTTAACCACATTAGCTATATTGCTAGCACTTTCGTGAATTACGCCTTGTACAGAGCTGCTTTCAGCTTTTATCAAACTATCTTCAGCTTTTACTTCTTTAGATTTTTTACTATGAACAACCGAACTTCTAATAAGTAAAGCAAACGCGATTACTAATAAAATAGGGAACATTACCGTAATGTTTAGATTTAGTAAGTATGCTACTAAAGCGGCAGCAGTAAATGCACTGAAAGCTGTAAAGAACCAGCCGCCAATAACATTAATAACACCTGCAACACGGTAAACAGCACTTTCTGCACCCCAAGCTCTATCGGCAAGAGAGGAACCCATGGCTACCATAAAAGTAACGTAAGTTGTAGAAAGTGGTAATTTGTATGATGTTGCTATAGAAATTAAAACAGCAGCAATCATTAAGTTTACAGCAGCTCTAACTAAATCGAAAGCCGGTAATTCTAAAGATTTGTTTTTTGATATTGCAATTACTGGCACTTCAAATTGTTTATCAATTTTTGCTTGCCAGCTGTTAGGTAAAATGTATGCTGTAAATTGAGATATTAAAACAGCCGACCTTACAAAACCACGAGATAAGAAGTTAGGTTGAAAGCGCTCTTTAGTTTCGCTTTGACTTGCTAAATCTAATGATGTTTTTACAACACCTTTTGCTTTCGATGAAAACCAAAGTGTTAAAACCATAATCATCCCTGCTCCAAAAAGTAACCAGTTATTGGTTGGTACTTTTTCAGCTAAAACCGTCATAGGGAACTCATAAGCAGGAACCCCAGATGCCGACCAGGCTAAAAACGCATTGTAAGCTGCAACCGGTACACCAATAAAGTTTACTAAATCATTACCCGCAAAAGCCAATGCTAATGCAAAGGTACCTACTAGAATAATAAGTTTGTAAATGTTTGTTTTAGCAAATACAATTAGTGCAAGTGATAATAAAGACCATATGATAGAACTTACTACTACAATAGCAAATACTTTAGTTTCTAAAAAGTGAGACATCGTACCACCTCCTAAAATATCGAAAGATTCTTTAGCGTATGATGTGCCCTTTAACCCTTTCATGAAAATGAAATAAGTTATAGAAGTTAAAGCAAATCCACCAAATAAAGCTCCAACCCATGGCGCTTTGTTCTCAAAGTTATATGATAATAATAAACGAGAAACCCACTGTACAAAAGCACCAACGGAGAATGCGACGACCACTGATAGCAATATTCCAAATATAATTTGGGAGGCCTTAGAAGTGTTTATGTAGTTGATAACATCACCGAAATCTCCTCCATCATGCCCGATTTTTATTAAGGCAATCGCAACCGCGGCACCTAATAATTCGAATACAATAGAAACTGTTGTAGATGTTGGCATACCAACGGAGTTAAAGAAATCTAGCAATAGAATGTCCGTAATCATAACCGCCATAAAGATGATCATGATTTCATTAAACATAAATTCGCTCGGGTTAAAAATTCCTTTACGTGCAACTTCCATCATTCCGCTAGAAAAAACCGCCCCAACCGCAACACCAACACTGGCAACGATCATGATTGTTTTAAAAGAAATGGCTTTTGAGCCAATAGCTGAATTTAAAAAGTTTACTGCATCATTACTAACGCCAACTACCAAATCTGCAATTGCAAGAATGGCTAAGGCGATAATCATGTACAAATAAATATTATCCATAGTGTCTGGTTGAAATAAGGTTGCAAATATCATGACAATATAATTTTGGTGTGTTATGTAAATGTTATTTCTTTAAAAGTGTATATCGCATTGTAAGCGATACATTATTTTGTTATTCTCGTTGGCGACATCTAAATAACTCAAATCGGTTTGAATTTTTAATTTATGTCCTACAATATATTTAGAAAGCCCAAGCGTGTATTGGTTTTCGGCGTTTACATTGGTAATGTTTTTGTCTAAGGTTACGTTGGTGTAACGTCCAGAAACTTCCCAGTTACTCTTTAATAAATATCCGGTTTGTAAGTTTAAAGCATCTCCTACTTGTACAATATCACCTGTTAAAGTACCATCTGAGTTTGTAGCAAATGGGTTATCAGCAGTTCTGTCGGCATATTCGGCCATAAAAGAGAATCCTTTATATTTAAACATGGCATCCATAAACAATGTTGTAATGTTTGTTTCAAAAAAGCCAGTATCGGTTTCCATATAAGTGCCTTGGTTGCTTCTTGTTTTTACAGCATTGTTGTTGTAATCGTAACTTACACCTAGCGCTAGTTTTGGAGTTACCTCTCTTTTTAAATCAGAGCCTTTGTAATCGCCATCACCAGCAAAGTTTCCGAAAGGTAACAACTCTAAACGACCAGTATATTGGTGCCCGCCTAAGTTACCTGTGGTTACGTTTCTACCTTCACCTTGAGCCATAGAGAATATCTCTCTCACTACAAAGTTTTCATTAATGTTAAAATGATGTCTTAATTGAAACCCAAAATCGCGATCAATATTAAATCGACTGTTTAATAGCGATCGGTTTACTTGTTGCATATTTGCTGAAGAAATAACGCGTTCTCTGTTTCCGGGAAGTTTAGTCTGTCCGACCCAAAGCTCGAAATTTTCGTGAAAATTCCACATTAAAACCGCGTCTAAGATATATCGAGGCGCATTGCTAGTGAATTGAGAAGCACCAGATTGATCTCTGTTAGATAAGCCTAATTCTATTTTGTATTTTAGTTTAGGACTGTATGCAAAACCGTTAAATTTTAATCTAGAGCGTCTAATTAAGAAGTTAGCGTCGTTTTTTTCACCATCTTCCCAAACTGAAGAAGCCAGTAGTTGCACGCGTAATCCAACTTTCATTGTCCAAGAGCTGTCTTTACCAACAACGTTGAAAATGCCGTTTCCGAATTTCCCCGTTTTAATTTCTTGCGCTTGCGCGAAAGCCATAAACCAGAAAACTAGTCCAAACAGGATAAGTTTAAGTTTCATTATTCAGTATTAGTTTTTGTCACTGCAAATAACCAACACCAATGTTAACTTAATGTTTCCTTATGATTAATTTTTAAATAAAAAAAGACCGCCTTACGTTAAGGCGGTCTCATTAGAAATCATTATAATGTAGTCGACAAAAACTAATAGATTAAATGAATTGCTAATAAACTGTCCGAGGACAAGCACAAATATCTCTTATTAAGTTAATTTTAATGTAACCCCAATATTAAGGAATTATTAATAATGGGGTTGTATTTTAAAACGCTAAAACGCTGGTAAATAAATTATTGCGAGTTTAATGTTAATTTAATGTTATGTAATTGTTGTTTAAATGTAAAATATTTTATATATTTGTTTAGGACGTATTAATAATAACCCCATACAAAATGAAAAATATATTAATTATCGCAATAGCATTGTTTACATCAATCACTTTTGCTCAAAAAGAAAAATCGTTAACTTTAAATAAAGAAACTAACCAAATAGACGCCATTTATTATCATGATAATGGTGAGGTAAGCCAAACGGGTGCCTTTACTGCAGATGGTAAATTAGATGGTAAATGGGTTAGCTTTGATGAAGCTGGAGAGAAAACTACCGTAGCTTATTACAAGGAAGGTAAAAAAGTAGGGAAGTGGATTCACTTTATAGATGGAAAGAAAAAAGTAGTGAATTATGAAAATAACGTCGCTTCGTTATAATTTATTACAGTAAAGTATAAAACAAAAAAAGCATCCTAATTAGGATGCTTTTTTTATATAAGTTGTTTTACCGTTTTTTATAGGCTAGCATCTATCCAAGTCCAAGTAGAGATGTCTACTTGAGTTCCTGTGTTATATGCATCAGTTGTAGTTGCAGCAACACCTTCAATAATTACGTTAGCTAATGGACCATCATCTTTCATGTCGATGTTAGTATCATATCCGCTTAAGTAAAGGTCTGTAATAGTTGCACCAGAAGTCTTTTTGAATTGTAAAGCAGTTCCTCCTACAGTAGAAATAGCAGTAACATTTACAAATTTAGGGTTTCCGTTATCTTTATCACCTTCAAAAGCTGTAGAGAATCCTTCAACAGTATTTGAAATATAAGTGTTTGTTACAGTTCCGTTCCATCCTTCAGTCCAATCAACAGCATCATCACTATTGTTTTCTAAGTAGATGTTAGTTACAGATACAGTACCACCAAAGAACTCAATTCCATCGTCATCTCCATTAATTACAGAGATGTTTTCTAGAGTTGTTCCTGTACCTACAGCGTATAACGAAACACCATTGTATTGAGACTCCGAGTTAATTTGAGCACCAGTTCCTTTAAGAACTAAGTATTTTACAGAACCAGAGTTATCAGCATCATTAGTTCCACCGTAAATAAATCCACCAACTTCGGCAGTTGCATCAACACCAGCGGTAGTTGTTGCATTACCACAAATTGTTAAACCTCCCCAATCTCCAGGGCTTGCAGATGCAGAAGAAATAACAACAGGATTAGTAGCTGTACCTTGGATGTCTATTTGGCCACCTTGTAATACAGCGATGTAAACTCCTGTTCCACCATCTCTGGCAGTAATTTTTGTTCCAGCAGGAATTGTTAATTTTCCACCATCTTGAACGATGTAAGAAGAGTTAAGTACGTAAGCTATAGAAGCATCTAAAGTTACATCACCAGTTACAGCACCTTGAAGTAAACTGCTTTCAAAAGAAATATCTGTATCTACCCAATCAAAATCAGAAAGATCAACAGTAGCTACTGCAGAAGTGTTTAATGCAAATGTGTAAACACTTTCGTCTACATCCGTAGTACTTGCATCATCTTCTACCATAGCAACAGGTGTATATCCGTCTGAGAAAATTACGTTTGAAGTTGCACCACCATCTTTCATGTCTAAATCAACATCATAACCAACTAAAGAAAGACCATCAATTGTACCTCCAGAAGTTTTCTTGAATTGTAATGCAGTACCACCAACAGTTGATACAGCTGTGATGTTATTAAATTGAGGGTTACCGTTATCTTTATCACCTTCAAAAACTGTAGAGAATCCTTCAACAGTATTAGAGATGTAAGCATTAGTAATGCTACCGTTCCAACCTTCAGTCCAGTCGATAGAATCATCACTGTTGTTCTCTAAGTATAAGTTACTTACTTCAACAGTTCCACCAAAGAACTCAACACCGTCATCATCACCATTAATAACGGCAATGTTATCTACTAATGTTCCAGATCCAACAGCGTAAAAAGAAACACCATTGTATTGAGATTCTGAGTTAATTTGAGCACCAGTACCAGAAATTTGTAAATATCTAATTATACCAGAACTATCAGAATCATCAGTACCACCATAAATAAATCCACCAACTTCAGCAGTAGCATCTACACCAGCAGTAGTTGTTGCTTTACCACATAATGTTAATCCGCCCCAATCACCTGGGTTACCATCTGCAGAAGACATAATTACAGGGTTTCCAGCAGATCCGTTAATGTTTATTGTTCCTCCCATTAATGTTGCGATGTAAACATCTGTACCACCATTATCAGCAAGAATTTTTGTTCCAGCAGGGATATTTAATGTTGCACCATCGTCGATAATAAATTGCCCAGTTAAGCTATACGTTGTAGTTGAAGATAATGTGTAATCTTCAGTTAAGGTACCGTTTAAAATACCTGCGTCTAGGTTCTCCATAACTTCTGTTGTACCGCCAGTTATTGGTTCTGGATCGTCAGAATCACAACTCGTTAAAGTAATAGTACCAAAGGCCATTGAGATACTAAGTAGTTTTACAAATAAATTTTTCATTTTTATTTTCAATTTAAATTTTGGTTTATTGTGTATGTTTATTCTGCAAATTAAGTGGATTTATGTTGCTTACTGTTTAATTAAATATTAAGCATAAGTTACCTTTAACTCGCTAAATATGTACTTATGTTAAGCGAGTGTTAATAGTTAATTGTAACTTAAGATGAGTGTATAAACAAACAAACCTCAATACATAGTATTGAGGTTTGTTTTAGAGTTTTAAAACCATTTTACAGGTTTGTTTTGAAGGTTTTAAATAGATTCTTGTTTAGAATTAAAAATCGTATTTTAAGCTTAGGTTTAATTGAGCTCCTTTTTTATAAGAAAGCACCACTTCGTCAGTTTCAACACCTGTATTAATATTTCTTACTAATTGTGTTTGTTGAATGTCTGGGTTTAGTAAGTTTCTACCAACTAATTTAATTTGTAACTTTTCAGTTAGCATTTTGCTTACAACAAAATCTAGAGTGAAAAATCCTTTTTCAATAATTTCATCATTATAAAGTACAGCACTATTACTAAAATCTTCTGGCGATCCTAAAGCGAATACTTTATCTGAAGAGTAGTTTCCGGTTAATGTAGCGTTAAACTCTTTTTCAGTTTTACTGTTATAGCTTAAAGAACTGTTTAAGATTAAGTCTGAAGCACCTTGTAAATCAGATTCTGTGATGCCTTTGTATTGAAAATCTTCTAATAAATCTTGATTAAACCACATTTTAGTAATGTTGGTGTTAAAATCTAAAAGGCTTTCTTCATCTTCATTTTTAAGAAGTTCAATTCTAGTTTCAAATTCAAAACCAAAAATATTAGCGTTATCTCCTGTGTTCGCATATTCAAATATACCTGAAGAACCTCTAGTTTGTGCTAAGTTAATTGGGTTTTTAATGTCTTTATAAAATGCTGTAGCAGAAATTAATTGTCCTTTTGAAGGGAAAAATTCATATTTGAAATCAACATTAAAAACATCCGATTTTTCTAAATCTGGATCACCTCTTGTTACACGACCTGTTGGCGATACATATTCGAAAGGTGCAAGTTCTTTAAACTCTGGTAAGGTTTGCGTTAAACTAGAAGCAAAACGAACGGAGTGCTTATCATTTAAAGTGTATTTTAAGTTTAAACTTGGGTATAATTTAGAATATTCTTTTTTAATAGAACCAACACGACCAACGTAGTTAGCTACGTCCCAAAGTACGTTAATTTCATCACGCTCAAAACGTACACCTCCATTACCAGATAATTTTTGTCCTAAGTGGAAATCTAAATTAGCATAACCAGCCATAGCGTTTAAATCGGCATCGTATCTATCGGCTTCTCTTTCTCTTAAAACTAAGCCGTTTTCGAAATTTTCTGTAGTAAATGTTTCAGAAAACTGATCTACAGACGGTACTTGAAAACCTCTTGCTCTAACGCCAATAAATAATGAGCTAAATACTCTGTCTTTTTGACGGAAGTTAGCTCCGAAGTTTAGTTTAAATGGGTGATTATCATCTTCATCTAACGTTCCAAAAGAAATGGCGTCGTTAATATAGGCATTGTATTCAGTATCTTCAATTTTTTGACTAGACTTTCTTTGTTGAAAATCTCCAACGTGAGCATATTGCACGGTGTTTTCATCTAAAATATTAGCTTCATTTCTAACTCTGTTAGGTTCTTGTGCTAAAACATAGTTGTAACCAGCAGCCCAAGTTAGTTTGTTGTTTTCTTTAATTTGGTGAGAACCTTCAATTTGATTTACTAATAAAATAGTTTGTTTAAAGTTTTGGTCTCTTACAAAAGCACCATCTTCTTGTGGATCTTGATCAAAAACATAACCTTCACCATTTCTACCTTGCTCGTAAACATTATCGTTACTTGTATTAACAGATAAGCTACTAATTTTAAGCCTGTGGTCATCATTTAGTTTTAATCCTAAATTAACATAACCTGTTGTGTTTGTTTTAGTAGTAAAAGATTCGGTGTCTGTAAATTCATTATCTAAGATGTTCGATCTGTAACTTCTAAAAAGACCTTCTTGGTATTCTGAAGATTTAGAGTGAGAACCCGCAACAAATACTTTAAGTTCTTTTCCAAATACTTCAAATTTTTGACCACCAGAAAGTGAAACGCCATAATTCCCAGTACTTTTTTGTTTAAGTGGATCCCAACTTTGTCTTGTAATTAAATCTACAAGTGCGTATTCTTTTTTATGAAACCCTAAAGTCGCATCTTCTGTGGCAACACTTCTTTTAAAACCGCCGTCTAAACCTAATACATTGGTGTTGTAACCAGAGCTTAAACTAACAGATGCTCCTTTTTTAGAATAGCCTTTTGAAGTAATATCAACATTACCCGAAGTTTGGTCTGCGTAGCTAGACGTAGAATATGTTTTGCTGATTCCAACATTTTCAATAATGTTAGTTGAAAACAAGTTAAGGTTAATGTTTTTGTTGTTTACATCATCAGAAGGTATTGGTAAACCGTTCATGGTTGTAGAAAGGTATCTATCTCCTAAACCTCTAATGTAAATATCTCCAGAACCTTCACTTTTAGAAACTCCTGCTATTTTAGTAGTTGCAACAGCGGCATCAGAAACACCAATTTTAGATAAACGTTCTGCTCCAATACTTTCTTTTATTACAACGGCTTTTTTCTGTTCTAATAAAAGCGCTGTTTCACTTGCTCTTCGGGTTGTAGTTGTGATAACAACCTCGTCTAAAGAGGCAGCACTTGCACTCATTACTACATCAAGTTTTAGTTCTTGTCCGGCAACTACAGTAACAGGTATTTCTTGAGTTTGGTACCCAACAAAACTTACTATTAATATATAGTCTTTGGCTTCTAGATTGTTTAAAGCGTAAGAACCATCAAAGTCCGATGTTGTACCTGTTGTTGTACCTTTAATAATTACATTGGCAAATGCTAAAGGTTCGTTGTTGTACTCTTTATCTGTTAGTTTTCCTACTATAGATCCTGTCTGAGCAAAAGAAAACGCAGTTATTAAAAGCGTAAGTACTAGTATTAATTTTTTCATTATTATAATCTATTTTTTTGTCGTTGCAAAGAAACCAACGGTTTAAAAACTAAACGTTACCTGCGGATTAAATAACTGTAATAAAAGTGTTAGATAAATGTTAATTGAAAAGCTGTATTCTTTAATATCGTTTACATTCAGTTAACATTAAAAAACATGTTTATAAAGAGAGGTGTAATATTCGTCGCGTTTGTTGATTTAGATTTATCCATAAAAAAAACAGCCTCCGTTAAACGAAGGCTGTTTTTTGAATATAGTGAGTAAAACGGTTTTAGTTACTAGCAGTAGTAATTGTAGCCGTTTCATTTTTGTCCGAGCTTGCTAAGGTTAGCATTAAAGCATCTAAAGATAAAGTATTAGCTCCTAAAGATTCTTTAATTTGTGTGGTGTGGTTAGCGGCGACGTTAACTTCTATAGTTTTAGTTTCGTAACCTACAAAACTTAGTGATACGGTATATGTACCAGGGTTTAACCCTTTAAGTGTAAAATTACCTTCTTGATCTGATATTGTTTTATCTCCAGTTTCTTTAATAGATACACGAGCCATTTCTAGAGGTGTATTGTTAGCCTCTAAGTCTAGCACGTTACCTTTAATAGTTGCACCATCTTGAGCAAACATAATGGCCGATGATAAAAAAGCGAATATTAAAAAAATATGTTTCATTACTTTTTAGATAAAAATATTTTGCTCTGCAAAATAAAGGCACAAACGTAATTTTAAGGTTACGTAATTATTAAACAACAGTAATTAAAACGTTACCCTAATGTTAAGCGAATTTTTATTTATGTTTTAATAGGAAATGTTATCTTGCCTGCACATAAATTTTTACCATGAACTGGGAGCAATTACTATCCTTAAAGCGCTTTGGCGACACCAATAAACGTATTAGAAAAGAGCAAGACGAAACCCGTTTAGGCTTCGAGGTCGATTACGATCGTGTTATTTTTTCATCAGAATTTAGAAGTTTACAAGATAAAACTCAGGTTATTCCATTATCTGAAACCGATTTTGTACACACCAGATTAACCCACAGTTTAGAGGTTAGTGTTGTGGGTAGATCGCTTGGCCGTTTGGTTGGTAAAAAACTACTAGAAAAACACCCGCATTTACAAAGTTCATTGGGGTATCAAGCTAACGATTTTGGAGCCATTGTAGCCGCAGCAGCTTTAGCGCACGATATTGGTAATCCACCATTTGGACATTCAGGAGAAAAAGCAATAGGTGAATTTTTTATAACAGGAGCGGGAAAAAATTTCCGAAGCCAGTTGACAGATAAAGAATATCAAGATCTTTGCGATTTTGAAGGTAATGCTAACGGATTCAAAATTTTAACCGAAGATCGTGCAGGACGCCCTGGTGGATTAAGGTTGTGTTACGCCACACTAGGTGCTTTCATGAAATACCCAAAAGAGTCCTTGCCTAAAAAGCCAACAAAACATATAGCCGATAAAAAATACGGTTTTTTTCAAAGTGAAAAAGAAGCTTTTCAAGATGTTGCGAACGAACTTGGTTTAATAAAACGAAGTGAAAGCGATATTAGCTACTCACGCCACCCATTAGCATTTTTGGTAGAGGCCGCCGATGATATTTGCTACACCATAATCGATTTTGAAGATGGTATCAACCTTGGACTTATTCAAGAAGAATATGCGTTAGAATACCTTTCAAAAATTATTCGTCATAATATTAGACCCGAAAGTTATTATGCGCTTTCTACCAAAGAAGACCGTATAGGTTACCTACGTGCACTCTCTATTGGCTCGCTAATAAACGAAGCTGTAGATATTTTTATGGATAACGAAGAAGCTATTTTAAATGGCACTTTCGATACCGGATTGCTCGATAAAAGTCAATACGAAGCACAAATAAACGATATTATAAAAATAAGTATCGATAACGTTTACCAATCTACCGAAGTCGTCGATAAAGAAATTGCAGGTTACGGCGTTATAAACACTCTGCTAAATACCTACGCCACAGCAGTAAACAACGGCTTTAACAACACGGCATCAAATTACGACAAACTTATACTAAAAAGCTTGCCAAAAAACATCAATACCACCAGCACAAGTCTATATAAGCGCCTATCTAGCGTGTGTTATTACGTGTCTTTGCTGTCCGATAGTAAAGCCATTTTAGAATACAAAAAAATAAAAGGAATCGGATTTTAAAACCATAGTTTGGGCGTTACCCAAGGGTCGGGCTTTCACTACTCGCTTTTTTGTGTTGCAATAGGTGCAACAACACAAAAAGAGCTCAAACAAGCCGTTCAATCCCTAACGCAAATTCGGCTAAACCTTAAAGTTTAGTCGTTAAAATATTATAAATTTATCTCATGAAAATTTTACACCTCGATACCAATCACGAATTATTAATTGAGCAATTAGCCCAAGCAGGCTTCACAAATCACGAAGATTATACTTCTACAAAACCTGAAATAGAAGCTAAAATTGGTGAATATGATGGTATTGTTTTGCGTAGCCGTTTCACCATCGATAAGCAATTTTTAGATGCGGCTACAAATCTTAAATTTATAGGTAGAGTAGGTGCAGGCTTAGAAAATATAGATTGCGATTATGCCGAACAAAAAGGTGTGTATTTAGTTTCCGCACCCGAAGGAAACCGTAATGCCGTAGGCGAGCATAGTTTAGGTATGCTTTTATCATTGTTTAATAAACTAAACAAAGCCGATGCCGAAGTACGCGAAGGCAAATGGCTTCGCGAAGCCAATAGAGGTATCGAGCTCGACGGAAAAACTGTTGGGTTAATAGGTTACGGAAATATGGGGAAAGCCTTTGCTAAAAAGCTTAGAGGTTTCGATGTTGAGGTGTTATGTTACGATATAAAAGCCAATGTAGGCGATGCAAATGCAAAACAAGTAACATTAGCCGAGTTTCAAGAAAAAGTAGATGTAATAAGCTTGCATACACCACAAACGCCACTAACGGTAAACATGATAAATGCTGAGTTTATCAATGCTGTTAAAAAACCATTCTGGCTAATAAATACAGCACGCGGAAAAAGTGTAGTGACTACCGATTTAATGAACGCTTTAAAATCTAAAAAAGTTTTAGGTGCTGGACTCGATGTTTTAGAATACGAAAAAGCATCTTTCGAGAATTTATTTACAAGTAGCATGCCCGAAGCTTTTCAATATTTAATAGATTCGGAAAACGTGCTCTTAACACCGCATGTTGCTGGCTGGACTATAGAAAGTAAAGAAAAACTAGCACAAACTATAGTAGATAAGGTTCTAGCTAAATTTTGTTAACTTTATGTTTTCAAAATAAAAAGTATGCCAACTAAAGCTACAACCGTTACTGATTACTTAAATGCGTTACCCGAAGATCGGAAAGTAGCCGTAAATAAGTTGCGCGAGCAAATACTAGATAATTTACCAAAAGGCGTTGTAGAGCACATAAGTTACGGTATGTTGGGGTATGTAATTCCGCATACGGTTTATCCTAGCGGTTATCATTGTGATAATAAATTACCCCTGCCATTCATGAATTTGGCAAATCAGAAAAACTTTATAGCCGTATATAGTATGTTACTTTACGCCAAGCCCGATCTTATGGATTGGTTTGTTACCGAGTATTCAAAACGCTGTAAGTATAAACTCGATATGGGTAAAAGCTGTGTGCGTTTCAAAAAAATGGAGGATATTCCATTTGAGCTAATTGGTGAGTTAACAGCAAAAGTTACGGTCCAAGAGTGGATTGAAATTTACGAGAATTCAATAAAAAAATAATAATGCTTTCTTCCTAAGAAAAAAAATAAGGCTATGAAAAGAGTAACAGGGATAGGTGGTTTGTTTTTTAAAACAAAAGATCCAAAAGCAACAAAAAATTGGTACAAAAAACATTTAGGTTTTAATACCGACGATTATGGTAGCACGTTTTGGTGGAAAGATAAAGAAGGGAAAGATTGTTCTACACAATGGAGTCCGTTTTCCGAAGACACAAAATACTACGAGCCTTCTAAAAAAGATTTTATGTTTAATTATCGTGTAGAAAATTTACATGAGTTACTTAAAGTTTTAAAAGAAGAAGGCGTTACCATTGTTGGTGAAGTTGAAGAATACGAGTACGGAAAGTTCGGCTGGATTTTAGATAACGATGGTAATAAAATTGAGCTTTGGGAGCCTAACGATAGTGCTTTTTTGTAAATTACCAGCGGAATAATACAACTTCAATTTAATTGACTTACCTCGAAATTATTCAGGATTATAGTTTATCTACATTACAATGGTTAGCCATTGGTTTTGCTGTGTTTTTACTTGGGATTTCTAAATCTGGAATAAAAGGCATCGGCATTATTATTGTGGTTATGTTAGCCTTTGTTTTTGGCGAAAAAGCATCGACTGGTGTTTTGTTGCCCATGCTTATTTGTGCCGATATTTTTGCTGTAATTTATTATAATCGGCATGCACAATGGGATATTATTAAAAAGCTAATTCCATGGATGATTGTTGGTGTGCTAGTTGGTGTATGGGTTGGTAACGATATTTCCGAATTGGTTTTTAAACGGCTTATGGCTATCATTATAATAGGTTCGGTTTTAATCATGATTTATACCGAGCGTAAAAAATCAGATACTATTCCTACCAATAAATGGTTTTCTAAAACAGCAGGGTTTTTAGCGGGTTTCACAACTATGATCGGAAATTTGGCCGGACCGGTTTCAAATATTTATTTTCTTGCCATGCGTTTTCCAAAAAACGAATTTATTGGCACAGCTGCTTGGTTGTTTTTTATAATTAATGTGTTTAAACTCCCTTTTCATATTTTTGTTTGGGGTACGGTAACAAAACAGACCTTAGTTTTAAATTTTACTTTAATTCCAGTTGTGATTATAGGTTTTTTTACAGGTGCTTATTTAGTAAAACGCATATCAAATGTTAATTATCGTAATTTTATTCTTACATCTACTGCTATTGGCGGGCTTATAATGTTATTTCGTTAGGTTTTAATAGTTTTGTAGAATATTTTTTTTATTACCTTTAACATCTAATAAATTTTAACTTATAACAATGTCAGACGAAAAAAATTTAGGCGACGATCTTAACGATATGTTAGGCGATGCTAAAGATGGTGCAAAAAAAGCAGCTGGTGAAGCTAAGCAATCAGCTTCAGAATTCTCAAAAGGCGCAAGCGAAGTGCTAGACGCAGAAAATAAAAAATTAGTTGCAGGTGTTGTAGCTATTTTAATTGGTAGTTTAGGAATCCATAAATTTATTTTAGGATATACTAAAGAAGGTATTATTCAAATAGTAGCTACTTTTGTTACTTGTGGTATAGCGGGTATTATTCCATTTATAGAAGGAATCATCTATTTAACTAAATCTGATGAAGAATTTTATAATACATATCAAGTTGGAAAGAAAGGTTGGTTCTAACCCTTAATTTTTTCAAGATATAAAAAAAGCTGAAACCTTATGGTTTCAGCTTTTTTCATTTTATGTAACTAAGAATAAGTGTTAAGATTCAGTATTTGTGTTTCCTGTAAACTTACGTTCTAATTCTGCTTGAAACTCTTCCATTACTGGGCGAACTGTACTTTCTGGTAAGTCGGCTATTTTAATATACATTAAGCCGTCTACGGCATTATTAAATAGCGGGTCTACGTTAAATGCTACTAAGCGAGCATTTTGTTTTATGTACTTTTTAAGTAATACAGGCAGGCGCAATGCACCTGGTTCTATTTCGTCAATAAGCTTATCGAATTTGTTTAAATCTGCTTCCGTTTCATCGAAAACAAAATCTTTATCGGCATCTTTCAGCTTCACTTTAAATTCCTTTTTAGGGTGTACGTATTGCGCAATATAAGGATCGTAGTAATGCGATTTCATAAACTCAATCATTAACGATTTTGAGAAATTAGAAAACTGATTACTTATACTCACCCCACCAATTAGAAATTTATGCTCTGGGAAACGCAAGGTAATATGTACTATACCTTTCCAAAGTAAAAATAAAGGCATTGGTTTTTGTTGGTATTCTTTAATAATGAAAGCCCGACCCATTTCTATAGATTGGCTCATCATTTTATATAATTCAGGCTCGAATCTAAATAAGTCTTGAAGATAGAAGCCGTCTATGCCATATTTTTCAAATATTTGAGAGCCTAAGCCCATGCGGTAAGCACCAGCAAGTATGTTGCGCTCGCGATCCCATAAAAACATGTGGTGATAATATTGATCAAAGGCATCTAAATCTATAGCTTCATTAGTGCCTTCTCCAACTTCACGGAAAGTGATTTCGCGTAAGCGGCCAATTTCACGTAGTATGTTTGGTGCATCTTTAGCTTGAGCTAAAAACACCTCGTAATTTTTACTTTCTAGAAGTCTAGAGTCGCTTGCTCTAAGCGCTTCAACTTCCTTTGTCATAATAACAGCGTCTACCGGTGTTACAATGTTTTTAGGTGGTTTGGGGGTTTTTAATGTAGATGAAATGCTATCTAGTATTTTCGATTTCTTTTCAAAAGCATTAGCCAACATGTATGTTTTCTTTCTTAAAAAATTAGAAAAATCATCTAAGGAAACATGTTCTTTTTGGTCGGCAACCGAAATAGGTTTCCCGATTCTTACTTTTATAATTCGTCGTTTTTGACTTAAAACCTCCGATGGAAGTTTGGCTGTTCTAAAGGTGTCGCTAATTTTAGAAAGCCTGTAAAATAACTTACTGTTTTTAGCATGAAAGTATATTGGTACCACCGGTACTTCGGCACGTTTTATTAATTTTAGTGCAGATTCTTCCCAAGGTTTATCGATTACTAATTTCCCGTCTCTGTAAGTTGAAACTTCTCCAGCAGGAAACAAACCTAGCGGATGCCCGGCACGTAAGTGTAGAATAGAGTTTTTAAAACCAGCAATGCTCGATTTGGCATCTTTTCTCCCTTCAAAAGGGTTTACTGGCATAATATAAGGTTGCATAGGTTGTATGCGGTGTAGCAAGAAATTAGCTATTATTTTAAAATCGTCGCGTTGTTCTAGCATTAATTTTAAAAGTAAAACACCATCGATACCACCGAGTGGATGGTTTGAAACCGTGATATAAGCACCATCTTTAGGTAGACGTTTTAAATCTTCCTCTGGTATTTCGAATTTAATTTGAAATTCTTCTAAAATTTTATCTAAAAACTCGATGCCTTCGAGGTGATTATTACGCTTATAAAACTTATCTATGGTTGATATTTTAAGCACTTTCATAAGGAGCCAGCCAATAAAAGTGCCAATAAAACCATATTTATCTAGTTTTATCGCTTTAGCTACTTCTTTTGGGGTAACTAAGCCTATGTTCGTTGAGTTGGTCATGGCTGTAAATGTACTAAAATATACGTTTTAATTAAACAGTAACTATTTGCACGGTTTCTGGGGTTAACTGTTTTAATAACACGGTTTTGTCTGTTTCAATTTTATTAATTGCCAAATCGTTATAATGGCGAATGGTGTAAAGCGAGGCGTTTTGGTGACAAACAACCTTAAATTTTGATTTTAAATGATGTAATAATGAATCGAGATTGTTGTAATTATTTTCGATACAAACAGAAAAACTTATAGCTGAATTTTGAATAACATCGACCTTCATCTTGTATTGATGTAAAAGGCTGAATATTTCGCTAATGTTTTCTTCAACAATATATGAAAAATCTAAGGATGAAAGTGAAATTAAAACCTGATTCTTCTTCACAATAAAACACGGAATCATGGGGTCTAAAGTGGTGTTTTTACCAATTTTAGTACCGTTAGCTTCCGGATTTAAAAATGATTTTACATACAGCGAAATTTCTTTGCCTTGTAGAGGTTGTAAGGTTTTTGGGTGAATGACTGATGCACCGTAAAAAGCCAATTCTATAGCTTCGCGATATGATATATTGTTTAATAGTTGAGCGTTTTCAAAGTAACGCGGATCGGCATTTAAAACACCCGGAACATCTTTCCAAATGGTTACACTTTCTGCATTTAAGCAATAGGCGTAAATAGCTGCAGTATAGTCACTGCCTTCTCTGCCCAATGTTGTGGTGAAATTATTGGCATCGCTACCTAGAAAACCTTGTGTAATGTTTAAAACAGACCGATTAAATGTGCTCGAAATTAATTGCTGTGTGGCGCTCCAGTTTACGTTGGCTCTGCGGTAATAGTTGTCGGTTTTTATATGTGTGCGAACATCAATCCAATTATTAGCGATGTTTATTTGATTTAAATATTCGCTAATTATAGTTGTTGAAACAAGTTCGCCAAAACCTATAACTTGGTCGTAAACAAAACTGTAGTCGGGCGATTTATTACTAGTTAAAAACTGGTTGAGTTCACTAAAAAAAGTATTCACTTTTTTAAAAACTATATGGTCTTCATTTGGGAATAAATCTAGTAAAATTTCATTATGAAACTTTTTAATTTCTTGTATGGCACTTTGTAATTCTGACTTGTTTTCAAAGTAATTTTTAATAACAAGTTCTAGAGCATTGGTGGTTTTGCCCATAGCGGAAACAACTATTAGCGTGTTTTTATAACCTACTTTTTGTAAAACAGATGCTATGTTTTTTACACCATTTGCATCTTTTACCGAGGCTCCACCAAATTTATAGACTTGCATGTTTACTTGTTTTATTTAAAGGATTTTAGATATTCAATTTTTCAATATACGTTTTTATGCCTGCTTCATCTAATTGAACTACATCCCAATCTCGCATAACGTTTGCTCCTTTTTTCTCATAGAAAGCAATAGCCGGTTCGTTCCAGTCAATAACTTCCCAGTTTATACGTTTAACGCCTTTATTGTGTCCGTATTTTACAACCTCGTCTAAAAGTGCTGTGCCCATACCCGAACCTCTCATTTTCTGACTTACAATTAAATCTTCTAAATGAATTATTTTACCTTTCCATGTAGAGTAGCGGTTGTAAACCAGTGCAATGCCTTCTACTTTTTTATCCGCTTCAGCAACAAAACAATGAAAAGCGGGTTGGGTTCCAAAGCCATCATTTTCTAAGTCTGCTAAGGTAACTTCAACCGCATCGGGTTCTTTTTCGAAAACAGCTAACTCGTTGATTAGATGGAGAACTTGTGGCATATCCTCTTTTTTGGCGTTTCTTATTGTAAAATCCATAATGAAAATTAAATTTTTTCAAAGATACTTTAAAGTTAAATATGTTTGGGTACATAACTTTAACGAAAACGTTGTAGTTTCTTATTTTTTATAGATATTTGCACAAACAAAACAAAACACTTTTATGTCTCACAAAAAACAAACTTTAGGAGAGTTTATTATTGAAAATCAGTCGTCGTTTAAATATTCCTCGGGCGAATTATCTAGCCTTTTGAATTCTATTCGATTAGCGGCAAAAGTTGTAAACCATGAAGTAAACAAAGCCGGATTGGTGGATATTATTGGTGCTGCCGGTGATACTAATATTCAGGGCGAAGATCAACAAAAACTAGATGTTTATGCAAACGATAAGTTTATACAAACGTTAACTAAAAGAAATATTGTTTGTGGGATTGCAAGTGAGGAAGAAGATGATTTTATTGCGATAAATAGTCAAGATGAAAACCATCAAAATAAGTATATTGTTTTAATTGATCCTTTAGATGGTTCGTCTAACATTGATGTTAATGTTTCTGTAGGAACAATTTTTTCTATTTATAGACGTGTTACGCCAGTAGGAACACCTGTAACTTTAGACGATTTTTTACAAAAAGGAAGCGAACAAGTAGCAGCTGGTTATGTGGTTTATGGTACATCGACTATGCTAGTTTACACAACAGGAGATGGTGTTAATGGTTTTACTTTAAACCCAGCGATTGGATCGTTTTACTTATCGCATCCTGATATGCAATTTCCAGAAGATGGAACTATTTATTCTGTAAACGAAGGAAACTATATTCACTTTCCTCAAGGTGTGAAAAATTATATTAAATATTGTCAACAAGAAGAAGGAGATAGACCTTATACTTCTCGATATATTGGATCTTTGGTGTCGGATTTTCATAGAAATATGATAAAAGGTGGTATTTACCTTTACCCACAAAGTTCTAAAAATCCTGATGGTAAATTACGTTTGCTTTACGAATGTAACCCAATGGCCTTTTTAGCTGAACAAGCTAATGGTTTTGCGAGTGATGGGTTTACTAGAACAATGGATGTAGATCCAACGGAGCTTCACCAGCGCGTGCCATTTATTTGTGGAAGTAAGAATATGGTATTAAAGTGTGAAGAGTTTATGAAGAACGCTAAATAATAGTTAATAATTTTATAATGAAAAATGCGAGCCTTTTGGTTCGCATTTTTTTTGTTCAATAAATTAGGTTAAAAACAAATCTGTTTTATTTAATTGTTTTAGGCTTTTCTAGTACATAACCAATAATATCACTTTGGTAATTCAGAAAACTATGCCAGGGACCTGCTAGCCAAAGTAGCACTTTATAGCCTTCACCAGTTATAATAATTGGACGGATGTTTTTATGCTTCGAATCATAGGTGATTTGCTCCCATTTAATTTTTGAAGTTTCATCTTTGTTTTTCACCTTTCCAAAATAAATTTCATGTTTTTTATTTTTGACCTTACCCGTATTAGGGTCTACGGCAGAAGAAATAAATACATTTTTTGGATTATCATTATCTAGAGCCATTAAACCAGAATAACTACTTTGACCTGGGTATAAGCCAGGGCCAGCATATGCAATTTCTCTATCTATCCATTTTTTGCCATTCCAATTAGCCAAACGAAAACGAATATCGTTTTCTTTTACATACAGTGTATATCCAATAAAAGGTCTTTCTTTTTTATCTTTTCCTAAATCACATGTCCAAGCCGCATTAGGTACACTTCCAGAGTCTTTGGATTTTTCTTTGGTTTCACTACCAGTATATATTTTATCTGCTTCAGATGTTTTTAATGGACCTTCCGATAAATCTTTAATCTTCTTTCCATTAGCATTATAAAAAGAGGTCCCATCAAAATCAGCATAATAAATGCTATTACCATAATTTGCTGGGTGAGCATCAGTAAAGGAAACACCTATTAAATCCTTGTTTTTCTGCATATATCGTACATAAGGTCTATTCCTTCCTGGGACTTCATCTTCAATAAAATGTGTACGGTTTCCCCAAGTATCACCTTCATTAGTGGAGGTAATGAAAGTAGGATTTCGATTGTGTCCATCTCTAAAAAAATTATAAAGCAACTTTTTCTTTTTGATGGAATATAAATTCATGTAAGTAACACCCATCCATCTGTTGCCTTCAGGAATTTCAAAACCATGATCAAAAACCTGCTTTTCTCCCCATTTTAAATAGTTATTAGGCTTAGAAATACTGTAGTAATGATACTGTTCATGACCGTGTTTTGCCCATACAGCAACTAAACTTCCGTCAGGTCTAACATGAAAAACGGGTGAGTTATGGTCATCAATTTCAAAGTTTTTATCTAAAATGCTAACTCCAAGGTTTTTATTTGTTTTTAAGTCAAAAACTCCAACACGTATATCTCCACTTACACCACTAATAGCTCCTATAATCAATTTTCCGTTATGAATTATTGCTCTAGGAGATTCATACCAACACCATCCACCGTCTTTCATGAATGTTTTAATCTCTTCATCCATTTTAGGATATGCACTTTGTGAGTTACTTACTAATTGTGTAAGTAATAATAAAGCTAATAATATTAATCTGTTTTTCATTTTTTTTAATTCTAAAATTTTGAACTCATCATTATATCAGTATGGTATTCCTTTTCATTTATTTTCTGTCCAGACATCCAGAATAAAGCATGGTTTTGTCCGTCAGTTATAATTGGGTGAAACTGATTGTGGACCGGGTTAAAAGTTAATTGTTTCCATTGCCAAATTTTATTTATTTTTTCACCACTAAAAAGTTGGTATAAACCATTTGGCAGCGGCTGTTTAGTTTTAGGATGAAAGGCACTTGATATTATTACTTCCTGTTTATTTGGATGTAATGTTATACTTCCCTTTATATTGTTGTCACTTTTTTTATCATTTGAAAAAGAGCATAATAATTCTTTTTTCCATTTGTTCTGTTTTAAACTTGCTAGGTAATAATTATGTTTATTTCCCTCAATCGATGTATATGCTACTTGAATGTTTTTCTTTTGTTTTTTTACAGTAAAGAGTGTGTCGTTATTTGAAAGTAAGTTAATTAGCGGAATATCATTGTTCTCAAAACAATTTCGCCAATTTTGTAAACAATCAGCATTTTTATTAATAGTATTTGATTCTTTTAAGCCTTTCTTTTCCATTGGCTTCCATATTGGTAAATAAATATTTTGAGACAATAACGTATAGTTGTTTTTAGCTTTTGCATAAGTCACCTGTATAGTATCTTTGTGCAAAGGAAATATAGAAGGGGTAAATTCTGGAAAACCATTTTCTTTAGAAAATAACTTTAGTTCTTTACGAGCATATGCACTTACATTTGGATGTTTATTAAAATTAAAAGCTGTTAAAGCTCCAGTGCCATCGTGTTTAATATATGATGTGAAAAAACAATTACGATGTGTAATAACTGAATTCTTATTATATGTAGGCCAAAACCCGTCCCGTACTACTACGCGAGGAATAAAAGTATTGTCTATAAGTAGATTCATTTCAGACATGGCGTTGATTTTCAGTATTTCGGTACCTGCTAGTATAAATGCTCCTGCAGCATAATCAACATTATCATGTGGTCGGACTTCATGAGGTGATCCTGCTACGATTTGACTATAACCTAGTTTTCCATATGGGGTTACACAAGACATTAGTCCCGTCCAACCTTTTAAAACTGTAGATATAAAATATTCTTTAGGTAGCCATCCTTCTTTTATGCCTTTGGCCATACCGTATATATAAAAGGCAGACCCGCTTGTTTCTTTAGTTGTTATCCATTCAGGGTCGTTTAAGCTTGAACGCCAAAGACCGTCTTCCATTTGATATTTTGCTAGGCTATACGCCATGTCTTGAAACAACTTAATATATTTTTCTTTTATTGGGTCGTTATCAGGTAAATATTCAATTAAGCGAGCTAAACCAGCAAATACCCATCCATTACCACGGGCCCAATATATTTTTTTGCCATTGGGAGTACGATCCTTTTCTGTTTTTATTTTATCGTTTCTATGGAATAGTTTTTGATCCGGAGCATAAAGAAAATCAACAGAATCCCAATATAAACGATGTAGCATTTCGTAATAACGCTTATCTCCAGTGGCTTTTCCTAGACGAGCATATACCGGTGGTGCCATGTATAAAGCATCACACCAACTCCAAGTATTACGGCCTGTTAAAGGAAGATTCGTTTTTTGATTACTATTTTTTTCTCCTGGAAAGATTTCTTTTCGGTTGAAGTATACAGAAATTTTTTCATGTAAGGTTTTAAAAATCTTAGGGTCTTTTTTTACAAAATAAATGTCTAAGTAGGTTTGAGCAGGACAAATATCGTCTGCGTTTATGGGTCTGTGGATATCCCATTCCGATTTTTCTCCCCAGGCATAGGCCTTATCTAAATACCAATTATCACCTGTTACGTTGTAAGCTGCAACGAACGATGAGAAAAATGTTCCGGCTAACCAGTTTTTTGTTGGAATATCTTCTCCATATTTTTCTATTTGATATTCTGCAACTTTTCTAATAGTGCTTTTTATATTGTTTTCTTCATAAGTATGTGCATCTATGACTGAAAATGGAATAGTGCTAATTGAAGGGTATTTATGATAGCTTGTTTGAGCACTTACAGCTGTATAGATAGTTATATAAATAATAAAAATGCTGAAGTGTTTCATTTATATGAGTATTGAATTTTAGAATTGATGTAAATTTAACTTATAGTAATCGTATAAGTTTTATGTTGATGTTGTTTTACGCTTGTTTTTACGGTAAAAAGTTCTCGTGAACCCTTGTTTATTGGTGGTTTAGTGTTTTTTGTTTGTGTGAGATATTTTAGCTTATTTGGTTGGTCTTTGATATTTACTACCTTTGATTTAATTAAATACGATTTAATTTAGAGTTAAAAAGACACATGTTCAACCAAAGTGAAATAATTAATGCTTTAACTAAAGTATTAGAAAGTAAAACATTTAGTAAATCTACGACCACTAATGTTTTGCTAAAACTCTTAGTTGAATCTACGATAGAAGGACATACAATAACTGCTTATACAGTAGGTCTTGAATTATTTGGAAAAAGATATGATCCTAAAAAAAGTGATGTAAATATAAGAGTAAATATATCTCACCTTAGAAAACGTTTAAAACGTTATTATGAAGAAGAAGGAGTATATGATCCTATTGTTATTTCAATTAAACCTGGGCAATACAATACTACTTTTTCTGCTAGAGAGGAAAAGAAAAATAATAGTCTTAAAAGAAAAAAGATTGTAGGGTTTATTTTTTCGTTTGTAGTTTTTACTGCTGTTGCCTTTTTTTTATTAAAACCAAGTAATAAAGTATGGAAACCTATGTTTGATAATGGGTTTGAGACAACACTTTATTTAGGAGATGTATTTGGGTATTCGGGCTCTACTATTTTTAACAATACTGGTTGGCACAGAGATTCTAAAATTAATTCGGTTGAAGCTTTTTTAGAACATACTAAAAAGAACCCAGAGCGGTTTGAATCTCTTATACCTAGTGAATTTAGTTATATTGTTTTTGAGAACGCATTTAACATAAAGCCATTTACTCAATTTTTCACTAAGAACAATTATAATTTCTCTATAAGACCTATCTCTAATTTTAAAACAAGATCTATTAAGGACCGCAATACCATTTATGCAGGGCCTCTTTTTACTCAAAGCTCATTTAATGAATTATTCAATGATTTTTCGTACAACGTTAGTTTAGAAGTGAAAAAAGAAGAATCTAACCACTATTCATTTAATTATACGAATGAAGAAGGGGAAAATAAAATAATAAAGATAAACTCTAGAGATAGTGAGGGGGAATATGCGATAGCTTCAGGTTTTAATGGTCCAAATAATAGTAGGCATTATATCTTTTTCTCTAACCACGGTATGGGTTTAACATCAGTGATTGAATATTTTACAGATATAGATTCTGTTCAAGAGTTTTCAGACGCCTATTTAAGTGCGTCTAATGAATTCATAGCTATATTCTTTGTTAAAGGAAAAGACCGTACTAGTTTGTCTATGGAACTAGTTTTTTTTGATGATAATAAATAATAATACGAAAATAGAATTAAGGAACTCTAAGTCCTTGATTTCGTGATTTGATGAAGAAGATAAATGATATTTATAGCAGTATAAAAATCATGCATGCTAAGGCATAAAAAATGCGAGCTCTAAGGCTCGCATTTTTAATACACTATATTATTATCAATATTACATAGCTACTAAATCTCCAGTAATATCTTTAGAAGGTAAATTAGATTTACCCATTAAATATAAATCTACTTGTCTTGCAGCTTCTCTACCTTCAGAAATAGCCCAAACAATTAAAGATTGCCCACGGCGCATATCTCCAGCAGCAAATATTTTTGACACATTGGTTTGGTATTTACCGTATTCTGCTTTGTAGTTAGAACGGGCATCTTTTTTAATACCTAATTTATCTGCTAATGTGCTTTCTGGCCCTGTAAAACCTAAAGCTAATAACGCTAAATCACAAGGCCAAGTTTTTTCGGTACCTGCAATTTCAATAAGTTGTGGACGTTCTCCAGGAACCATTTTCCATTCCACATTTACAGTTTTTAAAGCGGTTAGTTTACCACTGTCATCTTTTATGAATTCTTTGGTATTAATTAACCAGTTACGCTCAACGCCTTCTTCGTGAGAAGAAGATGTTTTTAACTGTAATGGCCAGAAAGGCCAAGGTGTTGTTGGTGAACGGTGTCCTGGTGGTTTCGGCATAATTTCAAAATTAACTACCGATTTTGCACCATGACGGTTAGAAGTTCCAACACAATCCGATCCTGTATCACCACCACCAATAACAATGACGTTTTTGTCGGTTGCTAATACTTGGTCTTTTACTTCTTTACCTAGCACCACTTTAGTTTGTTGTGTTAAGAAATCCATAGCTTGTACTACGCCATCTGCATCTGCACCAGGTGTTGGTAAACCTCTTCTCTCGGTTGCTCCACCACATAATACTATAGAATCAAAAGCTTTTAAATCTTTAACATCGTAGTTTACACCAACGTTTACATTGGTTTTAAATGTGATACCTTCAGCTTCTAATATTTTTACACGACGATCGATAATTCCTTTTTCCATTTTGAAATTAGGAATTCCGTAGCGTAATAATCCACCAACTTCATCGTCACGTTCAAAAACAGTAACGGTGTGTCCAGCTCTATTTAATTGTTGAGCTGCAGCTAAACCAGCAGGGCCAGAGCCTACAACGGCTACAGTTTTTCCTGTTCTAGTTTTTGGTGGTTGTGGTTTAATCCAGCCTTCTTTAAAAGCACGCTCTACAATATTTTTTTCAATATTCTCGATAGAAACGGGATCTTCAATAATACCTAATACACACGATTTTTCACATGGAGCAGGACATAAACGACCTGTAAACTCCGGGAAATTGTTAGTAGAGTGTAATAGCCAAGAGGCTTTTTGCCACTCACCTTGGTGTACCATATGGTTAAAATCTGGTATTAAATTACCAAGTGGGCAACCACTATGGCAAAAAGGAATACCACAATCCATACAGCGAGAACCTTGTTTGGTAATCTCTTCTTCTTTTAACGGAACGGTAAATTCTTTATAATCCTTAACACGATCTGCTACGGGCGTGTAAGTTTCATCTTGTCTTTCAAATTCTTTAAATCCTGTTACTTTTCCCATTTCCTATCCTATTGTTAATTCTTCTACCATTGGTTCTTCAGTTGCTAAGCGTATTAAAGCGCTTTTGTATTCTGTTGGCATAACGCGAACAAAATTCTTTAAGCTTGTATCCCAATCTTCTAGTAATCGTTTACCTAATTTACTGTCGGTATATGTTACATGTTTTTGAATTGTTGCTTTTAAATCTTCTGCATCGTTTCCTGTAATATCTTCAAACTCGATGGTTTCAGTATTACAAAGTCCGTTTACAAATTTGTTTTCTGGATCGTAAACATAAGCAATACCACCACTCATACCAGCTGCAAAGTTTCTTCCTGTAGATCCAAGAACAACAACTTTACCACCTGTCATGTATTCACAACAGTGATCACCTACACCTTCTACAACTGTAGTTGCTCCAGAGTTTCTTACTGCAAAACGTTCTCCAGCAATACCGTTAATGTATGCTTCACCTTGTACGGCTCCAAATAAACACACGTTACCAACTATAATGTTGTTTTCGGCTAGGAAGTCTGCTTTAGCAGGTTTCTTTACAATTAATTTAGCTCCAGATAAACCTTTACCTAAGTAATCGTTGGTATTTCCGTCGACCATAAATGTTAAACCGTGTGCGCCAAAAGCTCCAAAGCTTTGTCCGGCAGAACCTGTAAACTTAATGTTTAAAGTGTCTTCTGGTAAACCAAGGTGTCCGTAAATTTTAGAAATTTCGTTACTTACAATGGCTCCAACAGAGCGGTCTGTGTTTTTTATTGGGTATGATAAGTTCATTTTTTCTTTTCTGTAAAGTGCGCGATGCGAATCTTTAAGAATTCTGAAATCAATAACATTATCTAAATTATGATCTTGTTGCTCGGTGTTTTTAACAGACATTGACTTGTATGCCTCTGGTCTGTGTAAAATAGCCGATAAATCTAAACCTTTTGCTTTGTAGTGGTTTATAGCTTTGTTTGAATTGATTTTGTGCGTTTGCCCAACCATTTCTCCTAAAGTTCTAAAACCTAATTGCGCCATAATACCTCTTAATTCTTCTGCGATATAGTAGAAGAAGTTAATAACGTGTTCTGGTGTGCCTTTAAAGTTTTTACGCAACTCTTTGTCTTGAGTTGCGATACCAACAGGGCATGTATTTAAATGACATTTACGCATCATGATACATCCAGATGCTACTAATGGTGCAGTTGCAAATCCAAATTCTTCAGCTCCTAATAAAGCTGCAATTGCAACATCACGACCTGTTTTTAATTGGCCATCACATTCTACAACAATACGGCTTCTAAGGTTGTTTAAAACTAATGTTTGTTGTGCTTCGGCTAAACCAAGTTCCCAAGGTAAACCAGCGTGTTTTAAAGAGGTAA
Source organism: Algibacter lectus (assembly GCF_004368925.1). NCBI lineage: Bacteria > Pseudomonadati > Bacteroidota > Flavobacteriia > Flavobacteriales > Flavobacteriaceae > Algibacter > Algibacter lectus. The sequence continues at coordinate 269,504 of NZ_SORL01000008.1, read as the reverse complement.
GAGGAGATGCTCCTGTTCCTCCATCATAACCAGAAATAAGAACTACATCTGCTTTTGCTTTAGAAACACCAGCTGCAATAGTACCTACACCAACTTCTGAAACTAATTTTACATTAATTCTAGCTTCACGGTTTGCATTTTTTAAATCGTAGATAAGCTGCGCTAAATCTTCAATAGAATAAATATCGTGATGTGGTGGTGGTGAAATTAAACCAACAAAAGGTGTTGAGTTTCTTGTTTCAGCAATCCAAGGCAATACTTTATGTCCTGGTAACTGTCCACCTTCTCCAGGTTTTGCGCCTTGAGCCATTTTTATTTGAATCTCTTTCGCACTTGTTAAATAGTGAGAGGTTACCCCAAAACGACCAGAAGCTACTTGCTTAATAGCAGAGTTTCTGCTGTCGCCATTACTATCTTTTTGGAAACGTCTACGATCTTCTCCACCTTCACCAGAATTAGATTTACCTCCAATACGGTTCATGGCAATGGCTAAGTTTTCGTGTGCTTCACGAGAAATAGACCCATAAGACATAGCACCTGTTTTGAATCGTTTAACGATTTCAGTCCATGGTTCTACTTCATCTAAAGGAATTGGATCTAAGTTGTCGAATTCAAACAAACCACGAATGGTCATTAAATTTTCCGACTGTTCGTTTATTGCCTTTGCGTAAACATCATAACTAGCCTGGTCGCTTAAACGAACGGCTTGTTGAAGTTTAGCAACTGTTGTTGGGTTGAATAAGTGACGTTCGCCATTTCTTCTCCAACGGTAATCGCCACCAATATTTAAACCTAAGTTTTTATCAATAGTATTATCTGGGTAGGCTTGTTTATAGCGTTCGTTAATTTCTTTTTCAATTTCATATAAACCAATACCTTCAATTCTAGAAGCGGTGTATGGGAAATATTTTTCAACAAATTGAGAGTTGAAACCAACAATTTCGAAAATTTGGGAACCTCTATATGAGTGTAATGTTGAGATTCCAATTTTGTTCATTACTTTTAAAATACCTTTTCCAATCGCTTTGTTGAAGTTGTCAACTGCTTTTTGCTCGTCCATATCAGTAATGAAGCCTTCTTTAACTTGCATTCTAATAATTTCGTTTACCATATATGGATTTACAGCAGATGCGCCATAACCAAATAAAGTAGCAAAATGGTGTGGTTCACGTGGTTCTGCAGATTCGATAATAATATCGAAGTAAGAGCGCTTACGTAAACGGTTTAATTGGTGGTTTATGTAAGAACAAGCTAGTAAACAAGGTATTGGAGCAAACTCTTGATTAACACCTCTGTCCGAAAGAATAATGATGTTTGTTTTGCGGTCTAATGCCTTTTCAACTTGTACTACAATAGCCTCCAAAGCATCTTCTAGACCGTTAAGACCTTGTGCTTTTGGATATAAAATTTGAATAGTTTCAGCTTTAAAAGCTTCTATTGAAATGTTTCTTATCTTTTCTAAATCGGCGTTAGAAATTACCGGATTTTGAATTCTTAATTTTCTACATTGTCTATCTGTAATGCTGAAAATGTTTCTGTCCTTTCCAAGATTTAAACTAATGTCTGTTACAATCTCTTCACGAATACCATCTAAAGGTGGGTTTGTTACTTGCGCGAATAATTGCTTAAAGTAGTTTGAAATAAGTTGAGGTCTATCCGATAAAACCGCTAATGGTGTATCGATACCCATAGAGCCTAAAGCTTCTTTTCCAACAATTGCCATTGGTGTAATAACTTCTTGAATATCTTCAAACGTATAGTTAAATAAACGTTGTCTTGTTTTGATATCAATAGTTTCTATTGGGCAAGTTTCGTTGTTGTAAGGAACATCTTTTAAATGTAAGCGTGTTTTGTCCAACCATTCTTTATATGGTCTTTCTGAAACAATTTTACTTTTTATTTCTTCATCTTCGATAATACGGCCTTTGTTCATATCTACCAAGAACATTTTTCCTGGCTCTAAACGTCCGTGTCTTTCAACATCTTCAGGGGCAATATCAACCACACCAATTTCTGATGACATGATTAATTTACCGCTTTTAGTTACGGTATATCGAGATGGTCTTAAACCATTTCTGTCTAATAAAGCCCCAACATAATCACCGTCTGTAAAAGGTACAGATGCCGGACCATCCCAAGGTTCCATGATACAAGCGTTATATTCGTAAAAAGCTTTACGCTCTTCAGACATGGTAGCGTGTTTCTCCCATGCTTCAGGAATCATCATCATCATGATTTCTGGTAACGATCGTCCTGTGTGTGTTAATAATTCAACCACCATATCCATAGAAGCCGAATCGGATTTTCCTGGAAGGATAATTGGGAATAATTTATCTATTTGCGGTCCGAAAACATCAGATTTCATGATTTCTTCACGAACACGCATTCTACTTACGTTTCCACGAAGGGTGTTAATTTCACCATTCTGGCACATGTATCTAAACGGTTGTGCTAACTCCCAAGTTGGCATAGTATTCGTTGAGAAACGTTGGTGAACTAGCGCTAAACGAGTTACTAAATCTATTTGTTGTAAATCTGTATAGTATGGTCCAATATCTTCAGGCATAATAATACCTTTATATATTAACGTGCTAGTAGAGAAACTTGGTACGTAGAAGTAGTTGCTTTCAGAGATTTTAGACTGGCTAATTGTATGCTCTGTTATCTTTCTAGCAGCGTATAATTTAGCTCTAAAATCAGCATCGGTAATATCTTCTGTTTTACCAACAAATAACTGCTCAATATTAGGTTCAGATGCTAAGGCAATAGGTCCTAATTGAGATGAGTCTACAGGAACTTCTCGCCATCCTAAAATAGAAAGTCCTTGAGTTTTTATTTCGTTTTCGAAAGTGGTTTTACAAAAATTATATTGGTTGGCCACCTTTGGTAAAAATACCATACCAACGGCATATTCTCTTTGTTCTGGAATATTGAAATCGCATACGCGTTTAAAATAGTCGTGTGGAATATCAATTAGTAAACCAGCACCATCACCAGTTTTTCCGTCGGCACTAACGCCACCGCGGTGTTCTAATTTTACTAGAATTTCTAACGCGTCGTGAATGATTTGATTTGTTTTTTCTCCTTTAAGATTACAAATAAAACCAGCGCCACAGTTTTCGTGTTCAAATTCCGGTAAATAGAGTCCTTGTTTCTTCAGCATAATCGTTTAAAAACTTGAGTTGAATTGTAAAGATATGTACTCCTATTTAATATACCATAACCGCAAATCATTATTTCGATTTTTTAGGCGAAGCGAAGATTAAAATAGGTATATATCAATAATATCTCTGTTTTTTAATAAATACTCAATTCGGTTTTTTTAGTCAATATTGTAGATATATGAATTAATGGTAAAGTTTGGTGGCTTTAATAGAAAGAATGCTATAATTTTTTGTAAAAGACTGACAATAATTCAAACAATGTGTTTGTTGAAAAATCAAAAAATAAAAATATTTATGAAGATACCCCTAAAAAATTAGGGATAAAATTGAGTAATTGATAAAAGTTAACGAATTACCCCTATTTTTTGAGGGGTTTAAAATATTTTGCCATAGTTTTGAGGTGTTCTTAACGAATAAACCAATAACTTATAACTTTAAAATAAACACAATTATGAAAAAATTTATCACACTTTCAATGCTTTTTGTTGCTGCAATAGGTTTTGCTCAAGAAGATGAGGAGTCAAAATTATCTGTAAGCGGTAGTATTGATGCTTATTACCAAACTAACTTAACTACTTCTGATGATTTAGGTCAAAGTTTTGGGACATCTTTCGCAAATAGAACTGGATTTGCTCTTGGTATGGCGAACGTTATTGCTTCTTATGAAGGTGAAAAAACAGGTATGGTTGCAGATTTAGTATTTGGCCCAAGAGGTGTAGATGCTGCTGGTGGAGATAATGATCTTTACGTTAATCAACTTTATGCATACTGGAATGTGTCTGAAGGTACAACTTTAACAATGGGACGTTTTAATACGTATTTGGGTTACGAAGTTATTTCTCCAGTAGGAAACTTTAACTACAGTACATCTTACTTGTTCTCTAGCGGACCTTTTTCTCACCTAGGTTTAAAAGCTGATTTTGCTTTATCTGATGACTTTAGCTTAATGTTAGCTGTTATGAATGCTACTGATGTTTATGATAACATGACAGGGGATTACGCTTTAGGTGCTCAATTAGGGTATGCTGGACAATTCTTAAACTTTTATTATGATAATGATACTGTTTTAGGTTTTGAAATTGACTATACAGGTGGATTCGATTTATCTGATGACTTTTTCTTAGGAATAAACGCTGCTTACCAAACTAGTGATGATGCTGGCTTTTATGGAGCTGCTTTATATCCACAGGTTGCAGCTTCTGAATCTTTTACAGTAGGATTAAGAGGAGAGTATTTTGGTTTACATGCTAAAGATGTTGATGATTTACCAAGTGTATTTGCTGCAACTTTAACAGGTAGTTATACTTTAGAAAATTTAACTATCAAGCCAGAAATAAGATTAGATTCTTGGAGTAATGATATGCCTTACTTAGATTCTGATGCTGCAGCAACAGATAACTTAGCTGCATTTACTTTAGCTGCTATCTACTCTTTCTAAGTTTAAAATATTATAAATCCTCGTTTTTAAAACGGGGATTTAATAGTGCTATTATTAACTAACCAAAAAAAATATAATATGATGTCAATATTAAATTTACCTTTATTAATTCAAGATACCGCTGCTATTGAAGGCGATATGGGGATGATGTGGATGCTAATCTCTGGTATTCTGGTATTCTTTATGCAAGCAGGTTTTTTCTTAGTTGAGTCTGGAATGACAGATTCTAAGAATGCTGTAAACATTGCCATGAAAAACTTCCTAGATATTGCAGTAGGTTCTTTAGCCTTCTGGTTTATAGGATACTCTTTAATGTACGGAGCAGATCAAGGTGGTGGATTTTTCCACTGGGGAGGTTTTACATTCTCTCAAGGAGCTGCCGATTTATTCTTCCAAACTGTATTTGCTGCAACTGCTGCAACTATTGTTTCTGGTGCTGTAGCCGGAAGAACAAAATATACAACTTACGCTATTTTTAGTATTGTTTTAACTGCTTTTATTTACCCTATCGCTGGTGGTTGGGAATGGAACGGTGGTTGGTTAAACAACACTGATGGTATTATGCCTGCTGAATTTATCGATTTTGCTGGATCATCTATTGTTCACTCTGTTGGTGGATGGGCTGCACTTGTTGCTGCTTGGATGGTAGGTCCTAGAATTGGAAAATTCTTAGATGGTAAGCCTGTTGAAATGCACGGTCATAACCAAATGTATGCTACTTTAGGTGTATTTATCCTTTGGTTAGGATGGTTCGGTTTTAATGGTGGTTCTCAATTAGCTTGGGGTGGTGACGATGCTACTGCAGCTTCTCAAGTTGTTTTAGTAACAAACTTAGCTGCTTCTGCTGGTGCTTTGGGTGCTTTACTTTTAACATGGATTAAAAATGGAAAACCAAACTTAAGTATGACTTTAAATGGTGCACTTGCTGGTTTAGTAAGTATTACTGCTGGTTGTGGAAACATGAGCGAAGGTGGAGCTGTATTAGCTGGTCTTGTTGGTGGTCTTCTAGTTGTGTTTTCAATTGGTTTTGTAGAAAAAACATTAAAAATTGATGATGCTGTAGGTGCTATTTCAGTACACGGTATTTGTGGTGCTTGGGGAACTTTAGTTATAGGTCTTTGGGGTATCGATGGTGATGCTGGAATTGGAATCTTTAATGGAGGTGGCGCTGCTCAATTAGGAGCGCAAGCTATTGGAGTTTTAGCTTACGCAGCTTGGGCTATTGTTTTATCTTTTGTTTTCTTATTTATTATGAAGAAAACTATTGGATTAAGAGTTACAGAGAAAGAAGAAATTGCTGGTCTTGACTGGACAGAGCATGGATCTATCGCTTACCATGGTAAGAGACAAAGAGAAATCGACGAAGAATAAAAACTATTATTTACTATAAATGATTAAAAAGATGCCTCAAAAAGGCATCTTTTTAAGCGTTTATGATAATTCAAAAAAACCTTTTGAACTTCTAGTTTTATAGAATTCAAATAATTTTTACCTTAACAAACTAAACATATTTAAGAAATGAAATTATGAAAAAAATTGAAGCCATTATTCGGAAATCCAAATATCGTGTAGTGAAAGAAGCTTTGCATGATGTTGGTGTGATATTTTTCTCTTACTGGGACGTAACTGGTCTTGGTAATGAAAAGGAAGGGCATGTTTATCGTGGTGTTAGTTATAGTACTAGTGATATACAACGTAGATATTTATCTATAGTTGTAAATGATGATTTTGCCGATGTTACTGTAAAAACAATTATTAACTCTGCTGGAACAGGAGAAGTTGGTGATGGTAAAATATTTGTATCAGATGTACAAGAGTGTTACAGAATTAGAACCGGAGAAAAAGGGAGTGACACATTAAAATAAATAACACAATTAAACTAACAAAATGGAATTACTTACAATAAATAATGTATGGATGATGATCTGTACGGCCTTGGTTTTCTTTATGCATACTGGTTTTGCATTTTTAGAAATTGGGCTAACAAGGCAAAAGAACACATTAAACATATTATTTAAAAATATTCTTATAATAACTATCGGCTTACTTCTTTACTGTTTAGTAGGTTTTAATTTAATGTACCCTGGAGAATTTAATGGATTCATTGGTTTTGCAGGCTTTGGTTTAGAGGCTCCGTTAACTGCGGAAGGTGCTTTAGATTTAACATATAATGAAGGTTATACGTATTGGACAGATTTCTTGTTTCAAGGTATGTTTGCTGCAACTGCTGCAACTATTGTTTCTGGAGCTGTTGCCGAACGTATGAAAATTGGACCTTTTATGATTTTTACTATTATCTATGTTGGGTTGGTTTATCCAATTGCTGGTTCATGGAAATGGGGTGGCGGATTTTTAGATCAATTAGGTTTTTACGATTTCGCGGGTTCTACCTTAGTGCATTCTGTAGGTGGTTGGGCAGCAGTAGTTGCTGTTTTCTTATTGGGGCCGCGTATTGGTAAATTTAAAAATGGAGAACCTCAGGCTATTCCTGGTCATAATATACCGTTAGCAACTGCAGGTGTTTTAATTCTTTGGTTAGGATGGTTTGGTTTTAATGGAGGGTCTGTGCTTTCTGCAAATCCAGAATTAACATCTTTAACTTTAGTAACAACATGTTTAGCTGCTGCAGCTGGTGGTGTAGTTGCTGCTTTATTTACTTTTATTAAATACAAAAACCTAGATTTAACCATGTTTTTAAATGGTATTTTGGGTGGTTTAGTTGGTATTACTGCTGGCGCAGATGTTATGTCTCCAACAAGTGCTATTATTATTGGTGCTGTAGCAGGTATACTTATTGTTTTAGCTGTTAGTTGTGTAGATGCTTTAAAACTTGATGATCCTGTAGGTGCTATTGCGGTACACTTAATTTGTGGTATTTGGGGAACTTTAGCAGTAGGTATCTTTTCTACAAACCCAGAACATAACTTTTTAGCGCAATTAATTGGTGTAGCTTGTTACGCTGTTTTTTGTTTAGTAACCTCTTTTATTATTATATTTACCTTGAAGAAGGTTGTTGGTATTAGAGTTTCTGAGAAAGAAGAGCTTGAAGGTTTAGATGCTCATGAGCATGGCATGGAAGCTTATCCAGATTTTAGATCTAACGATCACTAGAAGAGAACTATTTAACTGATCAATTATATTATTTTAAAAAGGTGTTTTGCTTTATGCAAAACACCTTTTTTGTTTGAGGGATTTTTTAGATGTTATTGTTTGGCTATTGAGTGTGTTTTTGGTTATTTATTTGGCGTGTAAGGATAGTGTTTGCAAGGTTAAAACTATCGTTGCGATATGTGCGCAAGGGATAGTAGTGAAAAGCCCACAGCTGCCGCAATGGTAATTGCGGTGGCGCGGACTTGTAGCGTATAGCCCGACCCTTTTGGGTTGCGCCCTAATAAAAATAATAGAAGATGTTTTAACGTAAAAAAGCCCCCATAGTTGGAGGCTTTTTGTATTTAATTTGAATGTTTTATTATGCAGAGTTTCTACTTGCATTAATGTTTCCGAATAATGAACGGGTAACAATTTTTTCAAATATTTTAATTTGTTCTTCGTCTCTAACTTCGGCTTTTTCTAATTCTTGAATCTTTTTAAGCGCGTATTGTTGTATGGTTAACAATGGTAATACAATAGATTCGCGAACTTGAATAGAGGCACGGCCTGCTGGCTCGTTTTCCATGAGTTCTTTATAGCCAGTTAGTTTTAAAAGTAGCGATTTTGTTGATAGGTATTCGTTATAAATAATATCCCAAAATGCGCCAAACTCTTCGTCTTTAGACATGTATTTTGTTAAATCGAAAAACGATTTAGTTAAAGACATCATACTGTTTTCTAACAGGGTCTTAAAGAATTTTGAGTTTTTGTATAGTTGCTCAACTTTATGGAATTCTCCACGATCTTCGTAGGCTTTTAATGCTTTGCCAACGCCAAAGAATCCAGGTACGTTTTGTTTTAACTGACTCCAAGAGCCTACAAAAGGAATGGCTCTTAAATCTGAAAAGACTAACTTATCTGATGTGCCTCGTTTTGATGGACGAGAACCAATATTTGTTTTTGCATAGTATTTTAAAGTACTCATGCGCTCCAAATATGGTATAAACATGGCGTGACCTTTAAAGTCTTTGTAAGCAGTGTAACTTGTTTCGGCTAGATCGTTCATTACAATTTTGTCTTCTTCGCTCATGGCTTCGTTGTTTTTGCCAATGCGGTTAGAAATACCAGAACTTATTAATTGTTCTAGATTGTATTGAGATGAGTCTAGAGTTCCGAAATTAGAACTTATAGTTTGTCCTTGTATGGTTAATTGTACTTCTTTGTCCTCGATTGTTGGGCCTAAAGAAGAGTAAAATTGGTGTGTTTTTCCGCCACCACGCGCAGGAGGTCCTCCACGACCATCAAAGAAAATAGCTGTAATATCGTATTTTCTAGAAATAGCTGTTAAGCGCTCTTTGGCTTTGTAAATACCCCAGTTTGCCATAAGATATCCACCATCTTTTGTTCCGTCAGAGAAACCTAGCATAATAGTTTGTTTGTTTCCTCTTTTTTCTAAATGCGCACGGTAAGCAGGATTGCTGTAAAGTTGCTCCATAACGTCTGGCGCGTTTTCTAAATCTGGAATGGTTTCAAAAAGTGGACCAACATCTACCGTTAAATCATCTTGGAATGCTACTAATTTTAGCATTGCAAAAAGTTGCATAACGTTTAATGCGGTTTGGTTGTTGCTAATAATGTAACGGTTTGCACCGCGCTCACCATTGGTTTTCTGTATTTTCTTGATAGCCTTAATGGTTTTAAGCGTGTTGCTTACCATTTCGTCTTCAAAAACATCGATATCAATTTTATCTCCACTTACTTCTGATAAAATTTTAACTTGCTCATCATCGGATAAGTCGTGATAATTTTTAGGGAACGATGGGTGATTGTTTTCTATTAATTTATCGATAACTGTAGTAAACACGGTGTGGTGAATACGGCTATCTTGCCTAATGTCTAAGGTTGCAAAGTTGAAACCGAAAAGATTAATTTTATTAATTAAGCTGTTAATTTCGTTAATGTAAAGCGATTGGTGATCAGCTTCGATAACGTCTCTAATGCTTAATAATTCGTTAAGCAGCTCATCGGCTGTAATTGTTTTTTCCGTGTTTAAGTTTATACTAAAGTTGTATAAAATTGTTTCTAACTTAATAACGCGCTCTTCTACACCTCTAAACGTAAGTTTACGTCTTAGGTTTTTTAAATCGGCGTAGTACTTTTTAAGTATAGCTTGTTTTAATTTTTTAGCAACTTTTATTGTTGTGTTTGGTTTTACAAACGGGTTTCCGTCTCTATCACCACCTGGCCAGAAGCCAATGTTAATTATTTCGTTGTGCTTTTGAGTATCGTCGTAAATGTTAGTTTGGATATAGTTGTAAATATCTCCAAACGATTTATAAAATACGTTTTCTAAATACCAAATTAAGCTTTTTGCCTCATCATAAGGTGTTGGTTTTTCACGTTTAAAGAAAGGTGTTTTTCCTAATTGTGCAAACAAATCGTTAATGCCATTTAGGTTGTTTTCTTTAACCGCTTTCGATAAATCGGTAATGATACCTAAAACTGAACCTGGGTAAAATTGTGTAGGGTGAGCTGTTAATACAATACGTACTTTAAACTCTTCTAGGTATTGTTGAAGCGCTTCTAATTGGTTTTCTGAAGTTGCTTTTTCTTTAAGGTGTCTAAGTGTACCAATACCATCCATATTATTTACAATAGGGAAAGCAGCATCTTCAATAGCATCAAACAATACTACTTGGCGCTCTATGTATTGGATAAAACGGAATAATAGGTTTATTTGGCTTTCTTCAGATCTACGACCTTGATATTTTTGGAAAAATGTATCTACAATGGTTGTTGGATTGTCGCCTTGGGCGAATCCTTTTTCGCAAGTTTCGTGAAACAACGGTAATAATACACCGGTTTTTGTAATAGTATCAAAAGGAAGTGTCATAAAAATACTATTGTAAATTTGGTATTTAGACAACACACTTTGATTAAATCGTGTTAATTTTGGCTCTACAGACATTTTTTTCTTTCTATTCTAAAATTAAAACATAAAAGTACTAAAGGAAATCTTAAAGAACGAAGGGTGTTTGAAGTTTTGTCAATTTTTGTTGTTTGTAGATTCCTTATTATGAATAATTAAAAAAAAAGTTGATAATGCCATATTCTTTATAATGGCAAATAGCAGAATTTTAAGCTTTTCTTTATAAGAAGATTCAGAAATAAAAACATTGTACGTTATTAAAGTATGATATATGTCATTTTTATCAATCTATTCCTAGTCTACATTTGTTGATTAATTCAATTAATATGAAAAACACACATTCATTTCATATTCCTGTTATGGGAATAGGATTTACAATAGATACTCCTTTAAAAGTTGCTCAATACGGTATGGATTCTGTGATTTCTTTGGTAGATGATATTCTACTTGAAAAATTACGAAAAATGTATAGCGAAAAGTTTGAGGTGCCTTACCATGAAATTTCGGATAAAATAGAAGATTTTAGGGCAAAAAGAATTACTTCTTATTTAAATTTAATTAGCGATTTAGCGGGCAAGAAATTTGAAGAATTAAAAAATGTTTCTGCAGAAAAAAGCGAAGAACTTTTTAATTATGTCAGCATGTTGCCCGATGGTTCTAAAATGAAGGCTGAATTTGAAAAACTAACGTCTAAAGAATTAGATTTCTCTAAGGTTAAAAACTGGGTGAGTAACAATTTATCTATGGGCGCGATTGACGTTAATATCATGACTAAAGTTGATAAAGATAACTATATAAAAGATGAAAAATTACCTGTAGAATTTAACGATGCACATGCGGCGTTACGTGGTTTTGCTAACAGTAAATTAAACTCGTCTGTAGTGCTTTCTGCTGGTATGAATCCTAGATTATATGCGTATATGTCTCAGTTTAATGATTTCTTTCCAGATGAAAACGGTGCGTTTAAAAAGCGTATTATTTTAAAGGTTAGTGATTATAGATCGGCCTTAATTCAAGGAAAATTTTTAGCTAAAAAAGGCTTATGGGTTTCGGAATATAGAATAGAGTCTGGTTTAAATTGTGGCGGTCATGCTTTTGCTACAGAAGGGTATCTTTTAGGGCCTGTTTTGGCAGAGTTTAAAGCGCATAGAGATGAGCTTCAAAAAACAATTTATAGTGTTTTAAGTCAGGAGCTTTTAAATCAAAATAAACCTATACCAAACCAAGAATTAAACTTTGAAATTACTGCACAAGGTGGTGTTGGAACTTTTGAAGAGCATGAGTTTTTAATGAAGCATTACAACTTAGATTCTGTAGGTTGGGGTAGCCCGTTTTTGTTAGTTCCAGAAGCTACAACTGTAGATAAAGATACGCTGAGTAAATTAGCTAAAGCTGAAGAAGGCGACTTGTATTTAAGTGATGTTTCTCCGTTAGGTGTGCCTTTTAATAATTTAAAAGATAATACAAAAGATGCGGAAAAGCAGGTTAGGATTGATAAAGGTAGACCAGGAAGTTCGTGCCCAAAGAAATTTGTAGCCATGAACAAAGAGTTTAAGGAAACAGGTGTTTGTACGGCATCTAGAGAATATCAACATTTTAAAATAAAAGCTTTAAAAGACCAAGAATTATCTCCGGAAGATTATCAAAACCAATACAATAAAATTATTGAAAAATCTTGTACTTGCGTTGGTTTGGGTACTTCTGCGCTTTTGGCTTACGGGTTAGATACAAAAACGGAAGGCGAAGGTGTTTCTGTTTGTCCGGGGCCTAATATAGCATATTATTCTAAGGTAATGAGTTTAAAAAACATGACCGATCATATTTACGGGCGAGATAATATGGTTTCTAGAACAGACAGACCTAATTTGTTTGTTAAAGAGCTTGATATTTATATCGATTTCTTAAAAAACAAACTAGCTGAGGCTCGAGTGTCGATGAATAAAAAAGAAGAAAAATACTTATTGAATTTTACAAAGAACATGAAAGCCGGCGTGGCGTATTATCAATCGCTTTTTAATGATGTAAAAAATGAATTTGTAGATATTAAGGCATCTGTTTTGTCTGAACTTTTTAAAGGAGAATTAACGTTAAACGAGATTCAATTAGAAATAGAAAGCTTAACTATTAAAGCTTAAACTTAAAGCGTTTTGTGGTTTTTCGCAAAACGCTTTTTGTATTTTGACATTTATTTAAGAGTTTACTTAACAATAATTTAATGATTTTATAAAAAGAATGCTGGTTTTTTATTCTCATGTTTTTTTTATGGTATTCTGAATTTAATACGCATTTTAATTAAGATATTTGCAGTTAAATGAGGATTACTATGGATTTGGTGAAAGAAATACAACGCTTAAAAAAAGAGAAGAATGCCGTTATTTTGGCGCACTATTATCAGGTGCCAGAAATACAAGATATTGCCGATTATGTTGGTGATAGTTTAGGTTTGTCTCAAAAAGCTGCTGAAACCGATGCTGATATTATTGTGTTTGCAGGTGTGCATTTTATGGCGGAAACTGCAAAGATTTTAAACCCATCTAAAACAGTTGTTTTACCAGATTTGAATGCAGGTTGTTCTTTAGCCGATTCTTGTCCTCCAGAAGATTTTGCTGCGTTTACTAAAAAACACCCAGACCATGTGGTGATTACTTATGTAAACTGTTCGGCTGAAATTAAGGCGCTAAGTGATATTGTTTGTACATCTTCCAATGCATTAAAAATAGTGCAATCTATACCAAAAGAAACACCTATTATATTTGCTCCAGATAGAAATTTAGGACAATATATAATAAACGAAACGGGTCGTGATATGCTACTTTGGGATGGTAGTTGTATTGTGCACGAAGCATTTTCAATCGATAAATTAATTGAATTACATAAGAAATATCCAGAGCATAAAATTATAGCACATCCAGAATCTGAAACTCATATTTTAGATACGGCTACTTATATTGGTTCTACCTCTGGGATGATAAACTTTGTTAGAGAGCATGCTAACGAGAAATTTATTGTAGCTACCGAAGCAGGAATTTTGCACAAAATGCAAGAAGAAATGCCAGATACAGAATTAATTCCGGCGCCAGCCAAGGAAGATAATACTTGTGCTTGTAGTGAATGTCATTTCATGAAAATGAATACCATGCAGAAATTATATGATTGTTTGCTTAACGAATCGCCACAGATTGATGTTGACGAGAAAATTCGTGAACGTGCATTATTGCCAATTGAGCGTATGTTAGAACTTTCAAAATAATATGATAAAGGCAGACTATTTAGTAATTGGTTCAGGTATTGCAGGGTTAACTTTTTCGGTTAAAATTGCAGAGAAATTCCCCGAGAGAAATGTTGTTATTGTAACAAAAGCTTCCGAGGAAGAATCTAATACTAAATATGCTCAAGGTGGTGTGGCTATTGTTTTAAACCACGAAAAAGATTCGTTTAAAAAGCATGTAGACGATACGTTAATTGCGGGCGACGGACTTTGTAGCAAGGAGGTTGTGGAAATGGTTGTAAACGAAGGGCCAGATCGATTAAAAGAATTACTAGAGTGGGGCGCTAATTTTGATGAAGATGCTAGTGGAAACCTAGATTTAGGTAAAGAAGGTGGTCACTCAGAATTTCGTATTGTACATCATAAAGATATTACTGGTTTTGAGATTGAAATGGCTTTATTAAAGCGTGTACATCAATTACCAAATATTACTTTATTACCGCATCATTTTGCTATCGATTTAATTACAAACCATCATATTAAAAAGCTTAAGCCTTTGGAAAAGGGCTGTTATGGTGCTTATGTTTTAAATCAAAAATCGGGTGAAATTTTTACTATAAAAGCTAAGAGTACATTATTAGCTTCTGGCGGCATTGGTCGTGTTTACGGGCATACTACCAATCCGGTTATTGCTACAGGAGATGGTATTGCTATGGCGTACCGTGCCAAAACTAAAATTTCCGATATGGAGTTTGTTCAGTTTCATCCTACAGCTTTGTATGATGTGCGTGGCGATCAATCTTCTTTTTTAATATCTGAGGCTGTACGTGGTTTTGGAGCGTATTTACGCGACAAAAATGGACATCGTTTTATGCCTGATTATGATGATCGTGCCGAATTAGCGTCGCGCGATATTGTGTCTCAAAGTATTGATAGTGAGCTTAAAAAATCGGGGGAAACACATGTGTTTTTAGATTGTTCTCATTTAGATATTGATGCTTTTAAAGCACATTTCCCTAATATTTACCAAAAATGTTTAGATAACCATATTGATATAAAAACAGATTGGATTCCTGTGGTGCCAGCTTCACATTATTTGTGCGGTGGTATTGATGTAGATATGGATGGAAAAACATCTATTAAAAATCTATTTTCTTGTGGAGAATGTACTAAAACAGGACTTCATGGCGCAAATAGGTTGGCATCAAACTCTTTGCTAGAGGCTATGGTTTATGCACATAATATTTTTAAATTTCATAGCAAAAATACTTTAGAAACTTTTGATTTAGATATTCCTGACTGGGATGATAAGGGTACAACTATTGCTAAAGAGCACGTTATTATTCAGCATAATTTAAAACAACTACAAGCTATAATGCGCGATTATGTGGGTATTGTACGTAGTGATGATAGGCTTAAGAGTGCTATTAAGCGATTAGACTTAATTTATGATGAGGTAGAGGCTTTTTATAAAAAATCGAAAATAACGACCTCGTTGTGTGAATTGCGTAACATGCTAAATGTTGCTCATTTAATTGTAAACCAATCTATAGAGCGCAAGGAAAATAAAGGTGGGTATTTTAATATTGATAATGTTTAATACGAAGTTTTAAACTAAGCAATTTTTAAAATATTATCATCTGGGAAACAATGCGTATATATTCTTTCGAATAATAAATCTTGATTTAAAGGTTTGGTAATGTAATCACACATACCTAGTTTTAGAACGTGTGCTCTAGTTTCGTCTATAGCATCTGCTGTTATCGCTATAATTGGGATACCCGCTATAACAGAGCCTAAACTACCGCTTTTGATAATAGATGTGGCTTCGTAACCATCCATAATTGGCATTTGTAAATCCATCAAAATAATATCAAAAGTTTCGGTTTTAAGCATTTCTATGGCTTCTTTTCCGTTGTTGGTAACTGTGAATGAAATATTTTTTTTGGTCTTTAAAATTCTAGATAAAACCATTTGGTTTATCTTGTTGTCTTCTGCTATTAAAATTTTCAAAGGTTTGTCTTTGTGGGAGTTAATAATGCTTTTTACTGCGGGTTGTTCTTCTGAGATGTAACGGAAGTTTAAATTAATAAATACATTTGTACCTTGGTTTATTTTGCTACTAATTTTTATTTCGCCATCAAATAGTTTAACAATATGGTAAACTATGGTTAAGCCCAGGCCAATACCACCAAATTCACGTTTATGGTTTAGTCGCATTTGACTGAAACTTTCAAATACATTGTTTATGGAATTCTGGTCTATGCCAATACCTGTGTCCGAAATTTGAATAGAAAACTGGCAGGTGTCGGTATTTATTTCATTACAAATCAGCTTAAAATAAATGTTGCCTTTATCAGTAAATTTCAAAGCGTTAGCCAACACATTATTTATTACTTGTACAAAGCGTGTGGAGTCGGCTAGTATTTTTTTAGGAATTCTGTTATCTAAATCAAACTTGTAGTCGAGTCCTTTTTTCTCTGCTTCAATTTTCCAATTGTCGCTAATCTCTTGTAGTTGAATGGCAGGATTGAAAACGGTAGGACTGAGGTGTAATTTATCATTTTCAATTTTTTCAAAATCAATAATATCATTCACGTTACTTAGTAAGCTTAACGATGCGTTTTTTATAATTTCGAAAGATTCGTTTGTTTTTTTGTTTTTTTGTCGGCCTAATTCAATTTCAGCAATACCCATAATGGCGTTAATAGGTGTTCTAAGTTCGTGGCTCATGTTAGACATAAAATAGGTTTTAAGTTCACCTATTTCTTCCGATTTTATTAGCGCCTCCTTTTGTAATTTTTCTTTTTGAATGCGCATGTATTTTATCAGGTTCGTCATGGAAAGCGATAGGAAAATCACCTCTAAACCAGAGCCGAATTTAGAGCTATTCAGTGTGAAAAAGTTGTTTGGTAGCAGGCTTAGGTTGTTCATAACAAAACCTAATAAGCCAATTACTAAAAACAAAATACCAAAAGAGAAATAAGGATCTATTTTAATGCGTTTATAACGTAATGTAAATACACTAGATAAAATTAAAATTAAGCTGTATAAGCCATTTAAGTTACTTATTGGGTAGGCAATTTCTAAAGATTTCGAGTTTACAAATAGCAATGTAAACAAGAACGCTATAATGCCATAAGCCACGTAGTATGCCGTTTTAAAAGATTTTAAATACGTATCTACTTGTAAAAAGTATTCGCAATATTTAAGCAGGTAGAAGTTAGAGAATAGGGCGGTTATTAATACTATTCGGCTATTAAGAAAGCTTGCATCTGTAAAAATATACTCGTGTATAAAACCATCTAATGCTGCTTGCATAAAGCAAATTGAAAATACATAGATACCATAATACAAAAAGGCTTTTTCTTTTATGGTGCTATAAAAAAATAAGTAAATAATACCGGCTAAAAGGAGTAGTCCATAAAAAAGACCTAAAAATAATTGTTGGAAGTAATTTGTTTTCCAAAAAGAGGCTTCACTGTATACATTTAAGGGTAGGTTTATGGTTTCTCCATCACTTTTTAGATGAATATAAATTTGTTGTGTTTCATTTGGAGGTAAATTGATTTTAAAAATTGTAGACCTGTGGTTTACCTGTTTGTCTTTAAAATCTATTTGATCGCCACTTTTAAACACTTTAGTTTCGGCTTTCGAAATTTGATAAAGTTCTGCATAATCGGTTACAGGGCGTCCGGTTTCTAAATAGTAGGTTTTAGATTCTGTGCCACTGTTTTCGAGTTTAAAACGAATCCAATAACTATCAGATGTAAAACCAACACTTTGGTTGTTCGATTCTAAGTTTTCAAAATGGAGTAGTGGACTTTGGGTAACATCGTTAAGGCTTATGTTTAAGCTGCCTGCGTTGGTAAATTGGGCATATTCATATAACTCTCCTTTGCTCTTTTCTGGAAAATAGATGTCATCTTGAGCGTACAGGCATAGACTGAATAAGTAGATTAAAGCTAAAAACTGTTTCATGTAGGGGTAGGCATTAAACAGGTCAAACATAAGTAATAAAAGTCTATAATTGAATTTTATTAACATTAATATTGCGTTTTAACGTTTAAAAATGTATTTCAACGATATATTTTTTGAGTATAAATTCTTTCAATACGATATTTTTTGAAATAAATTTCGTGTTTAATAGGCTTAATGTAATGATGTGAAAAAAGCAGCACCTAATCCCTCAATTAGATGCTGCTTTTAAAAAACGTATTTAGGTTAAGTATTATTTACTTAGCATAAGGAGTTCGTTACAAACAATTTCGGTTACGTAACGTTTAGTGCCATCTTTATCATCGTAACTACGGTTTGTTAATTTACCTTCTATGGCAATTTCTTTTCCTTTTGTAACATAGTTTTCAACAACCTTTACAAGGCCGCCTCTAACCACAATATTGTGCCAGTAAGCACGCTCTACTTTGTTGCCATTTTTGTCTTTGTAACTATCGTCGGTAGCTAGCGAAAATTTCGCCATTTTATTACCATCGGTAAAATTTACAATTTCTGGGTCTTGCCCTAATCTACCAATCAACTGTACTTTGTTTCTAAGTGCATTCATAATTTAAATTTTTTAATGCTTACCATCTATAGTAAGCTCGTTAAACAGTTAATACTATTGAACCTCAATGGTTTCAACACTGCAAATATCTAACAGCTTGCAAATTTTATTCGGTAATTAATTGCTTAAAATCGTTTGTAAATGCTTGTAGTCGTTTGTAAATGGATAAGTCTTTTAATAAATAAAGTATGAAATAGGTGTCTAATTAACTGATGTAGAACTAAAATGAATTTTAATATGGCTTCTGTTTTATTTTTTTTTGAGTATGTTAGCGTTATAGGAGTTGGACTGTGTAGTTTGTACGATTGTTATGTGTTATTAGGTGAAAAATGAAATATAGAGAATTAGGGTGCTTTTTTGTTTTAAGTGTTATAATCGTTTTGCTTAGTCTTGATGTAGGGATGTTTTGGGATAATGTACTTTACGGCTCTAAAATAGGAAATCACTTAATTCAAAATTCTCTATTTAGATGGGATTCTATTCCTGTGTCGATTGATAATGGACACCCTCCTTTTTTAGCAACCCTATTAGCTAGTGGTTGGGTGTTGTTTGGTAAATCATTATCAATATCACATTGGATGATGCTCCCTTTTATTTTCGGATTGTTATACCAACTATATTATTTTGTATGTTTTTTTGTAGAAGGAAAATATTTAAAAATAGCAGCTTTTATTTTAGTGCTTGCCGATCCAACATTGTTATCTCAATTAGTACTAATAAGTCCCGAAATATTTCATTTATTCTTCTTCTTTTTGGCTTTAAATTCAATTTTACGGAATAATATTTTTTTCAAAATATTAGGTCTTTCTTTATTGGGGATTGTAACGTTTAGAGGGATGATGCTTTGTTTTGGGGTTTTTCTTATTGATGCATTAATTTTTACAGTAATTAAGAAACAAAAAATTCAATATTTTTTTTCAAAGGAAGTTCTTCTAACATATTTAGTTGCCGCTACTCCAGCTTGTCTGTATGTGGCTTGGAGATATGTTACCAAGGGTTGGTTGATTTCCCATCCACTACAAACGTGGGGCAATGCACTAGAGTTTTCTTCGATTCTTGATTTTTTAAGAAATTTCGGAAGAAATATTCTTGTATTGGGGTATCAATTTACTGATTTTGGAAGAATTGTGTTATTATTATTTATAGTTGGTACATTTTGCATTAAAAGAAAAACAATAGATTGGAAAAAATATAATTATTTATTGATTATAAGCGTTTTTTCAACTAGTGTTATATATTCAACTAGTTTAATAATTAGAAATACAATGGGGCATAGGTATTTCGTGATTTCATATGTAGCGTTGGCTCTATTAGCATTTATGCTTATTATGGAGTATAGAGCGAAAAAAATTATTTTTTCAGGTATGTTGGTTAGTTTGTTGTTAGGTAACTTAATTGTGTATCCCGATACATTTGCACAAGGATGGGATGCCTCTTTGGCTCATTTATCATATTGGCCTATTCGTAAGGAAGCTATAAATTATATGGAGGAAAAAGGAATCCCTATTGGAAAAACAGCATCGTTTTTTCCAAATAGCACATCAATAGATAATATTGATCTTAATGGAGATATCAGGGCGTTTGAAGGTTATTCAGGAGATGAGACTTATGTGTTTTATTCTAATGTTTATAATTTAAGTGATGAAGAGTTGCAAGAACTCCAGGAAAATTATTATACATTAAAATTATTTAAAAAAAACAATGTAAGAATTGAAATAATGATGAAAATAGCTAGGTAGTATAGTTGTATGATAGAATATTTAAAAAGCACAAAATGATAAAACAAAGATTGGTATCAAACTTCGAGAACATTCTTAGAGCGAAGGTTCACTTTTTTATGAAGAAATCCATCTGGAAATACTTGATATTGACTTTAATTCTTGGGTTTTTGAAACCAATAAACGGATTAAGCTCAATAGTAACAGCGCTGATATTTTTTGCAGGAATCAATTTAATATTGTGGCCTTTGCAATACATAAGTGCTAAAAGTTTTGCTAAAAAAATAAACTTTGACGCCACGGTAGAATTTAATGAAACTGAAATCAAAATTAATCATAACAATAAAGACTTAACCGAATTGAAAGATTGGAATTGGATTAAGAATATTGAATTGAACAAAGAAAGTATATGGCTAACTTTAAATCAAGCAAGACCATTTGCAATAGCAATTCCGAAATCAAAATTGAATGCTTCTGAAATTGAACTGTTCGAGAGAATGAAGAAAAACAACCAATAATTATAGATGATGATGTTGTATGTCGGTCTCGCCAAAACTCTTGTGAATTTTCTATTTGATAAATACTTCTGTTATGCATAGAAAAATAATGACTAAGAATACTTCTTTTATCCTAATTACTCTAATGACCTTGTTGTCTTATGGGCAAAACTCATTGACTGATTTTCTTTCAGCTGCTCCCATTTCTCTTTTTGATAACACTACCGAAGGAATTTCATCTGGAGAAATAAATAATTTGGTTAAAAAAGGAGAATCTACAAATTGGAAAGTTTCATTTCAAAATAAAGAAAGATTAACAATTTCATGTAAGCATCCGTTTTCTCAAGTAACATTGTTTTTTCTAACCAAAACTGATGGCACTTTAATACTTGTTTCTCATACAGAAAATGAAAAAACATCTACTATCGATACTTGGGAAAAGAGTGGTAGTAATATTCTAAAGAAAATTAATGTATTGCCATCTATACAAGCAAAAGATTTTTTCTTAAAGGAAAATCAATTTAAAGGAATATCAGAATACAATAGTCGTGTATATTATTACTTAGATATGGAAACATTAACAATTAAAGCACGCTTTGATACATGGATGATAGAGCACGAATATTTTACTGAAGATAAAAGTGTGGACTACAATATATCGTTAAAGTGGAATGGTACGAAATTTGAGGTGCAAAAGGCAAGGTAATTAAAGCAAGAAATCTCTTGTGTTGCATTTGGTTTTCTTCGGAAAATACAAGTGAGCAAACCATAGCACTAACCAAACATTGTAAACTACAAACTGCATGAAATGTTTCTATTTTAAATTCGTAATATTTTTATTGTTATCAATCTCAATGCATTCTCAAACCTTAGATACTCTTGTGGATATTGGAGGTTATAAAATGCATTTCAAAATAATGAAAGGAGAAGGAACTCCAATTCTTTTTGAAGCAGGTGGAGGGAATGATGCTTCTGTTTGGAGTGATATATTAGAAAATATTCATGAAGTTACAGGTACAACACTAATATCTTATGACAGGTCAGGGTTTGGAACAAGTGAGTTAAATTCGAATTCAAAAAACGAATCTGATTTTGGAATAGAAAACGGTGTAAAAGAACTAGAAGCAGGACTTTCGAGGTTGGGTTATAACCAAGAAATTATTCTAGTTTCTCATTCTTATGGCGGGCTTTATAATTTATTGTACGCAAATAAACACCCTAAAAAAGTGAGGTCTATTGTTTTAATCGATGTTACGCTTAGTAATTTCTGGAATGAGGAATTGTTAACAATGAGAGATCACAATGTTGATATTAGTACTATAAAAAAGCCTTCGGGTGATTATTATTTAAATGTGAATTTCAATGAAACAATGCGCTATGTGCGAAATATGGAATTCCCAAAAAACATATCAATTATAAATGTTTTCCCTGAAAATTCTTTTCCAAGTTACCCTGAAATACTTTCAGCTCGATGGCTAAAACTTCACAAAGAACTTGGTGACCAAAATGATAATGTAGAAAATGTTTTAGCCGAAGGAAGTGGTCATGCTGTTTTTCAAGATAATCCAGGGGTAATAATTAATACAATTATAAAGGCATACTCCGAAACCTTAGACGGGAAGAAACAAAATGAGTTTTTGAAAAAGGCTTTCGATAATGCTATCGATTTGTCTATTCAAACTAAAAAAGTTGAAACTGAGAATAAACATTCGGAAGGTGATTTAAATGAATGGGCATATTCGCTATTGAGAGGTGGAGCGTTAGACAAGGCGTTACAGATTTTTAAATTGAATATCATGCTGTTTCCAAATAGTTGGAATGCTTATGATAGTTATGGCGAGGCTTTATTGCAATCAGATAAAAAAGTAGAAGCAATTGAGGCGTATGAGAAATCCATTGAATTGAATCCGAAAAATGAAAATGCAAAAACAATGTTGTTACAAATAAAGCAGAAGTAGTTATTAAAGCCCTTAAAGTGAGTCTAGTCTAAATTGAAATTTAGATTGTTTTTTTATTGTTATGATAATAATTCCGATATTTGAGTGTCATAAAATTAAATAAATGAGTACTTTTTTATTCAATCATATAGCGCTTTCTGTAAAAGATGTAGATCAATCTATGGCGTTTTATCAAAAGTTGTTTCAGTTGAAAGAAATTGAGAATACAGCCTCCGGTTCTAAGACAAGGTGGTTATCAATGGGCGAAGGGAAACAGCTTCATCTTATTCCGCGTCCAGATGCTGAAATAAAAACAAATAAGGCTGTTCATTTTGCTTTAGCAACATCTAATTTTAACGCATTTGTATTGCATCTAGATGAGTTGAAAATAGAGTATTCCGATTGGCTCGATACGCCAAATAAAGATTACATACGAAAAGATGGAATCAGGCAGGTTTACTTTCAAGACCCAAATGGATATTGGGTTGAAGTAAATGATGATGTTCAGTAAATTAAAAGCTTTTCCTTGTAATTTATTTCATTAAAAAGCGTCATACACAGGGACTATTATAATTCAAAAAAAATATGAACTCACTATTAAAAGTAATCTGTTGCCTTACAATTTCTTCTTGCTTGGCTTGTCAATCCGATAAAAAGTCGACCACTGAAACTATCCTTGTAAAGGAACAGAAAACCATGCAGCGAAGCAGTGAGTTTAATGAGTATTGGTATAGTGGCACGGCAGAGTTAAATAGTTACACATTAAAACAGTCGCGATATGGAGAAATTCGTGAAGGTGAAGTTGTTTTGGTTTTTGTAACCGAGCCTTTTTCGCTAAGTAAACAAGTGAAGTTGGATAACCCGAAAGAAGCTGGAGAAGATTTAGTTCCGGTTATGAAATTAAATCATGTTCGAAAATTCACTACAGGTATTTACGATTATTCTATTGTAACCTCTTCTTTTACACCTGTAGATTTTCAAAAACATCCCAATACATTAAAGCTGAATACAAGCATTCAGGAATGGTGCGGACATACATTTACGCAGCTTAACTTAGATGGGAATAATTACGCTTTTAAACAGTTTTCTTATTTTGAAGCCGATGGAGATACAGAGAAAACTATCCCTGCGGCAATGCTGGAAGAAGAACTGATGACGCGTATACGTTTAAATAAAGGTCAGTTGCCTTTGGGGGAAGTTGATATCATTTTTTCAACGATATACAGTCGTTTTGCTTATAAAGATTTAGAAGCGACAAAGGCTGAAATTACTAAAACAGAACAAGACAGTACTATACGTTATAACATTGCCTATCTAAGTTACGATAGAAAGGTTTCTATTGAAGTAGAGAAAAACTTTCCGTATAAAATACTATCATGGACTGAAGATGATGGAGATGGGTTAGTAACGGAAGCACGATTGAAAAAAAGTATTCAAGAACCATATTGGAGCCAAAAGAAGTTGTCCGACGAAGTTAAAAGAACTGAACTACAATTGGAAAAATAGAGGTTTCATGAATTGCGCCTAAATAATTGTTTTACAGAGCATCTTCAAAGTAAGATTATTAGTAGAGAATCGAAATTTAAATTTTATTTGTTAAATTAGGCAAGTAAACAAGCTTCGCATGTGCTCTAGGCAATTCAATTTAAAATGAAAATATTAAGAACAAACTCTAAAAACCTAGATTTTATTGAGTTGGTAAAACTGCTAGATAAAGATTTAGCGATAAGAGACGGTGAAGACCACGCCTTTTACGCTCAATTTAATAAGGTAGATAGTATTAAATATGTGGTTCTTGCCTTAGAAAATCAAAAACCACTTGGCTGCGGTGCTATAAAAGAATTTAGCCAAGACACTATGGAAATTAAACGCATGTATACCTCTGAGGAAAGTAGAGGAAAAGGTATAGCTTCAATGATGCTTGCAGAGTTAGAGCAATGGGCCAAAGAACTCGGGTTTAAGCAATGTATTTTGGAAACAGGAATAAAGCAACCAGAAGCTATTGCATTGTATGCGAAAAACGGCTATCATTCAATACCTAATTACGGACAATATTCTGGAGTTGAAGATAGTAGGTGTTTTAAAAAAATAATATAAATTTTCAGGAAGTATAACCCTTAAGAAATCAAGGATGATAAGAAAAATATATGTTTTATGTGTTTCAATTTTGTTTCTGTCTTGTAAAGAAACTAAAAAGGAAAGCTCAAAAGTAAATTTAAAACCAGCAACTGCTATTGAAGCATCTGAGAATTTCGATTGGTTATTAGGAAAATGGAAACGCTTAAACGAAGAGGAAGGGAAAGCGACTTTTGAACACTGGGAAAAAATTAGTAAAACCGAATACTCTGGTATTGGTTTTACCATGCAAAACGCAGATACCATTAAGCAAGAAAATATAGGATTAGTTAAAGTTGGTAAGCAATGGGATTTAGTAGTGAAAGTTCCTGAAGAAACACAATCGGTTACGTTTAAAGGTGTGGCTCATGCTGCAGATCAGTTTACATGTGAAAACAATAAAATCGATTTTCCTAACAAAATAAAATATTGGAAACACGGAGATAATATGCATGCCATGGTATCTGGAGGTGAGATGAAAATTCAATTTGAATTCGAAAAAATAAAATAATATAAGCTCAGTTTTAGTATTTAGATACCTAAAAGGCTGTATGGAGTAAGAATAAACACAAACCACTATGCAAAAGGAATGTCCAGAGTGTGGCGATAAAATTGTTGGCAGAATTGATAAAAAATTCTGTTCCGATGGTTGTAGAAATGGCTATAACAATCGGGTAAATAAGGATAGTAAAAACTTAATTAGAAACACCAACAATAGACTTCGGAAAAATTATCGCATTTTAGAAACCTTAAATCCAGATAAAAAAACGAGAACCTCACGTGCTAAATTAATCGAGCATGGTTTCGATTTTAATTACTTTACTAGTATTTATACCACTAAAGCACAAACGGTATATTATTTTGTTTACGATCAAGGATATTTAGAACTCGAAGGTGATTATTACGCATTAGTAAAACGAGAAAGTTAATTAAATTATGGATAATGTTTTATCGCTTTTTCAAGAGAATAAGCACTTTTTAATTCCTGTTTTTATGTTTTCGACTATCATCCTAATAGGTTTGTTGTCGTATTATTTCAGTAAAAAAAACAGAATGCTTCGGGAGTTTAAAAAGACCCGTAAAAAAAGCATAAACAGTATAAAAAGAAACGAGTACGCAAAAATTATAGGTAAGGCCAAGCATGTTGGCGAGCCTTTGGTTGCGCCTTTAAGCGGCAGAAAATGCGTGTATTATCATGTTGTGGTTGAGGTTAAGGGTAATAAGAGTTGGCGTAAAATTATTGACGATGTTGAAAGTCAAGATTTTTTTATTTCCGCAGCAAGTGAAATGGCCATTGTAAAAACTTCTAACTTAAGAGTAGATTCTAAATACATTCATTTAGTGAAAGATTTTAGTAAAAACTCAGGATTTAGAAAAGATGCCCCAGCGAATTTAGAAGCTTATTTAAAAAAGCATAGAGAAAAAAGTACAGGGCTGTTCGGTGTTAATAAACAAATGCGTTATAGAGAAGGAGTTATTGAAATCGATGAGAATATTGCTGTAAAAGGCATGGCGGAATGGGAAAGTTTGAGGGAACCTATAAAAGGGTATTCATACTCTAAAATACTAACACTAACAGGTACAAAAAAACAAAAGCTTTTAGTTACAGATGAACCAAAAGCTTTGTTGCGTGTAAATGTATTGTAATGCGTTTATTTCCAATTTTGTCCCTTTAAAGTCATTGCGGCTTTTAGAACATCTTTTTGACTAATTTGCCCCACTAATTTGCCGTTTTCAACAATAGGGAATCTACGGCGTTTAGCAGATAAGAATTTGTTGGCAGCATCAAAAATATTCATGTTGCCATCAATAGTATCCACATTCATGGTAATATGGTTTTCAATAGTTTTATCTTGCATAGGCATATTGTAATAGCGACTTTCGCTAATTTGTTTAATACAATCTCCTTCAGAAATTACTCCAATCAATTCGTTGTTTTCATTAACAACAGGTCCTCCAGAAATGCGGTGCGTAATTAACTTTTGCATGACGCTTTCTATGGTTTGGTTTGGCGTAAATGTTATTAAATCTGTTGTCATATAGTCACTTACCTTTAGCGGTGTGCTATCGACTACGTTGGCTTGCTGCTTTCGCGCGCCTTGAAAACTTTTTATTCCCATAGTTGTTTAGTTTTAATTAAAGTAATTCTAAATGTAGGGAATTTATTCCGATTTTCCTAAAAGAACATCAACTCTAATAATGGCATTTATAAAAATTGTATATTTAGATATATAAATTTATAAGGTGTTGTTATGATAAAAAAGGCTGTCGCTTTGCTCATTATTATTGGCGGAATTTACTGGAGTTTTTTGGCGCTACTGCCTCAAAATATATCTAGTTTAGATGAGGTAAACCAAAATTTTTCTACACAACGTGCTTTAGTTCATCTTAAAGAAATTTCAAAAGAACCTCATTTTTTAGGAAGTGATGCACATCTAGACGTGCGTAATTATATTGAAACCCAATTACAGAAATTAGGTTTAGAAACTCAAATTCAAGAAGGCTATTCCATTCGTGATTGGGGTAATTTAGCAAAACCCAAAAATATAGTTGCTCGAATTAAAGGACGTGAAAATGGTAAGGCGCTTTTGTTGTTAACACATTACGATAGTAATCCACATTCCTCAATTGGTGCAAGTGATGCGGGGTCGGGTGTTGTAACTATTTTAGAAGGTGTTCGCGCTTTTTTAAGTAAAAATGAAACGCCTAAAAATGATATTATCATTCTTATTTCCGATGCGGAAGAATTAGGTTTAAATGGTGCCGATATTTTTGTTAATCATCACGAATGGGCAAAAAATGTAGGTTTAGTTTTAAATTTTGAAGCTCGCGGAAGTGGTGGTCCAAGTATTATGCTTGTTGAAACTAACCAAGGTAATGCGGGTTTAATAGAAGGCTTTGTAAAAGCTAATCCGCAATATCCTGTTGGTAACTCGTTGTTTTATAGTATTTATAAAATGCTACCTAATGATACCGATTTAACACGGTTTCGTGAAGATGCCGATATCGATGGTTTTAACTTTGCTTTTGTAGACGATCATTTCGATTATCATACCGCTATGGATACTTACGAGCGGTTAGATATAAAGACCTTAGAACATCAAGGTTCTTATTTAATGCCAATGCTTAAATATTTTAGTGAAGCTAATTTAAGTGCTTTAAAAAGTAATGAAGACTTTGTGTATTTTAATGTACCTGTTTTAAAAATGGTTAAATACCCATTTTCATGGATAATACCTATGGTTATTCTGGCATTTATCGTGTTTATTGGGCTTTTAATTTATGGAGGTAGAGCACGTGTTTTTAAAAGAGCCGATGTTGGTAAAGGTTTTTTTGCATTTGTTGTATCGCTTATCGTTTCGGCTGTAGTTGGTTTGTATGCTTGGCCGGCTTTAAAATTTATATATCCACAATATGGCGAAATTCTTCAAGGGTTTAGTTATAACGGGCATACTTATATTGCGGCTTTCACCTGTTTGTCTTTAGCAATCTGTTTCTTTGTTTACAGTAAAATCCACAAGCCAGGAAATGCAGCAAGTTTACTTATTGCTCCATTATTCTTTTGGTTGGCTATTTCGGTAGCCGTTGCCTTTGTTTTAGAGGGTGCTAGTTTTTTAATCGTGCCTTTGTTTTTTGGTTTGTTGAGTTTATTTATATTAATTCGAAAAAGGAAGCCAAGTATTATTAGTCATGCTATTTTAGCTTTGCCGGTACTTTTATTACTGGCTAATTTTGTGCAAATGTTTCCTGTGGGCTTAGGACTTAAAATGATGGTGTCTTCCATGGTTTTGGTTGTTTTAATATTCGGACTTTTAATTCCTGTTTTCTCTACTTTCAAACATAAAAAAAGATGGTCTTATGGTTTTCTTTTAGCAACTGTTTGCTTTTTAATTTCAGCTCATGTTAATTCAGGCTTTTCTCCAGAAAACCCAAAGCCTAACAGTTTGTGCTATATTTTAGATGCCGATGAAAATAAAGCAGTTTGGGCGACTTATGATAACGTTTTGGATACTTGGACTATTCCTTTTTTAGGAGAGCATCCTATGGCGGCCACAACCATAAAAGATTATACCATTGCAAGTAAGTACGGCACTAGTTTTACGTATGCTACAGAAGCACCGGTAAAATCACTAAAAGCGCCGCAAATGGTTATTGGGCATGATACTATTATTGGCGAATTTAGGCACGTAGAACTTTGTATTACGCCGCAACGCAAAGCAAACAGAATTGAGGTGTTTTCCGATTCGACAAATGTTTTTAATGCGGCCAAATTAAATGGTGTTGCTATTCGCGATAACGAAAAAACAGGGTTGGTGTTTAATAAGCGTAAAACTAATAGACTGTTTAGCTATTATATTTCAGATGAAGATCCTTTGGATATACAATTAGTACTTCCGAAGGAACAAAAAACAACTTTTGTTATTTACGAAACCTCTTTTAATTTGTTAGAAGATGAAAGTTTTGATGTTCTTAAAAGAGCTGATGATATGATTCCGAAACCTTTTGTTTTGAATGATGCTGTTATTCTTAAAAAATCAATTACTATCGAATAGTAAAATATTGGTAATCTTTTAACAGTTTAAATGTTAAATTTTTATAGTTTTAGCTTTTTAAATTAATATAGATAGATGAGAAAGATTTTATTACTTGTTGTTGTAGCATGTGGTTTTCAAATGCAAGCGCAAACAAATTCAGATTTATTAAAACATTACGAAGGATATTATAAGCAAATGAGGCTACAAGGTGATGTGCAAGGTATTATAAATGCCATGACGCATTTAAATGTTTTGTCTCCATCGGAAGCACGCCAAGATACATTGGCCTACATTTATATGAGTGAAGGTAAATATGTGCAGGCTTTAAACACAATAGGTGTTGTAAAAATGTCTACCGATTCTGATATTGCAGTTGAGGTAAAAGCAGTGTCTTTAAAAGCAGTAAAACGACCTAAGTTAGCTATAGAGCATTTTAACGAAATGTTTAAAAGAGAACAAAACCCGTTAGTAGCTTATGAGTTGGCAGAATTAAATATGCAAACTAATATGCAAGCAGAGGCCCAAAAGCATATTGATTATGGTATCGCCAATTCGGAAGCAGATATGAAAAAGGCTTTTTACGAAACACAATCGCCTTATGAAGTGCCATTAAAATCGGCTTTTATGTATTTAAATGCTTTAGCAACTTACAATAAAGATAAAAAAGCAAATATAGATGCAGCTGTAGATATTTTAGATAGTATTTTAAAAGAAGCGCCTAATTTTAATTTAGTACAGCTTACTAAAACAGAGTTGTTAAGGCAAAAGCAAGTGATGCAAGCTCAGGCTGCTCAGGATAAAAAATAAGAATAGTATAGTATTAAAAAAGGCGTTTTCTAAATATAGAAAACGCCTTTTTTGTTTTTATTAATTATATGTTATTACCAGATTTTTACACGATTTTCTGGTTCAATATACATGTTGTCTCCAGCTTTAATATCGAAAGCGCTATAAAATGCATCGATGTTAAGTAAAGGTTGTACAGCTCTGTTCATTCCAGGAGAATGCGGATCTGTTTTTATTCTTGTCTTTAAAGCATCGTCTCTCATCTTGCTTCTCCAAACGGTTGCCCAACTCATAAAAAAGCGTTGTTCTGGTGTAAAACCATCAATAGGCTCTGGTCTTCCGTTAGCTTCTAAATCCATTTGTAAAGCATCATAAGCAGCATTAACACCACCTAAATCTCCAATGTTTTCACCAAGTGTAAAAGCACCGTTAATATGTACATCAGGTAAAACTTCAATAGCGCTATATTGATCGGCTAAATTTTTTCCTAAAGCTTCAAATTGTTTTAAATCTTCATCGGTCCACCAGTTGTTTAAGTTTCCGTTTTTATCATAGCGAGATCCAGAATCATCAAAACAGTGTGAAATTTCATGACCAATTACAGCACCAATACCTCCATAATTTACAGCATCATCTGCAGTGAAATTGTAAAATGGTGGTTGTAAAATAGCAGCAGGAAAAACAATTTCGTTGTAAGGTGGGTTAAAGTAAGCGTTAACTACTTGTGGAGCCATACCCCATTCGCTTTTATCTACAGGTTTAGATAGCTCTTCAATGGTTTTTTTATGATTCCAAGCTCTAACGTTAAGTATGTTTTGTAAGTACGATCCGTTTTCTTCTGGACCTTCAATTTGCAATTCTGCGTAATCTGTCCATTGATCAGGGTAAGCAATTTTTACTTTTAGAGCTAGAAGTTTTTCAATGGCTTTTTCCTTAGTTTCTTCCGTCATCCATGATACATTCGAAATTCTATTCTGGAAAGCAAGAATTACGTTTTTAATCATGCGTTCTGCCTTTGCTTTAGCTTCTGGCGGAAAGTAGTTTTCTACATATAATTTACCTAGCGCTTCACCAACAGTATTGTTTACAGTGCCTAAAGCACGTTCGTTTAAAGGTTTTTGAGCCTTAGCTCCACGAAGTTCTTTACTATAGAATTCCCAGTTTGCTTTAGCTAAATCTGTGCTTAATAATCCAGCAGCATCATTAAAGCTGTTCCAGCGTAAATAAGCTTTCCAATCTGCTACGTTGTTTTCTTTTAAAATACCTTGTAAGGCATCAAAATACTTTACTTCGCCAACAATTACAGTATCGATAGATTTCACACCAATACCTTTAAAATAAGCATCCCAGTTTATAGCTGGCACCATGTTTTGTAAATCGGCAATAGATCTTGGGTTAAAGCGTTTACGTGCATCACGACGCTCTACTTTGTCCATTTTTGATTGTGCTAAACGTGTTTCGAAATCTAAAATTTGTAAAGCTTCAGAGCTTGCTTCTTCTTCCGTTTCTCCTAAGTGTTGTAACATTTTAGAAATGTGTGCTAAATATTTAGCTCTAATTTCTTTCGAGTTTTCATCGTCGTTAATGTAGTAATCACGATCTGGTAAACCTAAGCTGCCTCCACCTATATAACCAACATTTTTGTTACTGTCTTTAGGGTGAGCGCCCACATAAAAACCAACAAAACCAGAGCCACTTTTAGATTCCATTTCTATAATGTAATCTTGTAAGTCTTGGATGTTTTCTATAGCATCAATTTTTGCTAAGTAAGGTTTTAATGGTTCTATACCTTGCTTATCTCTAGCAATAGTATCCATTATGGTTTGGTATAATTTTACCGCTTTATCTTGATCCGAACCAGCAACAATTTCCGTTTTCTTTAAATCTTTATCTGTCGATAATGCTGCTTTTAAAATAGTAAGCGCATCGTCGTCTGTTTTTTGTCTAAGCTCGTCAAAACTTCCCCAGCGTGTTCTGTCTGATGGGATTTCGTTGTTGTCTAACCATTTTCCGTTAACGTATCTAAAGAAATCGTCGTTGGGTTTGGTTGTAGTATCCATGAATTCTAGGTTAATTCCTGGTACAGTTTCAACTTGAGCTATAGTTTCTTTTTTTTCGTCGGTTTTACAAGCGACAACAGAAAGAAAAGCAAGCCCACTTAATAGGGATAGGTAATTAGGTTTCATTTTCAATTTTTAGGTTTATAGTGAGTTATAGTGTTAAGATGTAATCTTATGCGCTAAAATACATATAAATTCTACTTTATAGAAGCAGATTTGTTTAAAAGTGAAAATGAGGTTAAAAAGAAGGTTTTATGGTTTAGCTATGTTAATACCGTCGGCTTCAATTTTTTGGTTCATTTGAAAGTTGAAGTTAGAGAACGATATTAAGAAATCTTTTATAGTTAAAAGAAGTTCGTCTTTGCTTGTAGATTCTAAGTTAGCTAAGCTTTTTAGTTTGTAAAGATGTGTTTCTAAGGCCGAAATTCTAGCTAGTGTAGCATCGCTATTCACGGCTTCTGGGATATCCTTTTTTAAATCGCGTAACAGTGTTTTTATATTTTTATCGTTATCATAGAAAAAAACTAAATCTCCTTTTTTTACATTGTTGATGTGGGTTTCTAATTGAAAATATTCTGCCCAATCTTCAATAGCTTTTTCTGTTTTAACATCTAAGGCGTATTCCACATATTTAAGTTGTGCTATACTTTTTTCTGAAAGGTTTTGAGAGGTGGTTTCTTCAATTTCGGTTTCAACCTCAGTGTCTTGTGTTTTTTTACACGCCGAAAATGAAAGCAAAATACTTAGAGTAATTAAAATTTTAAACGTCATTATAATTCAATTAAAAAGATAGGTTACAAATATATACTAATCCGCAATGTGTTTGGTAGTAAGTAGAACGAAATGGTGCTATATTTTGTTGTATTTAAGTTTGGTAATAGCGATAAACACTTGATTTGTAAAAAAATAAAGTGTTTTTAAAATAATTGTAATTAATTGTATCTTTGATGCAATGCCAAATGTGTTTAAAGAATAAAGCGTTTCTTAAACTTGGTGAAATCCCTAAATTGTAATTAATATGTTAGAAAATTTTTGGTTTAACGTGGAGTATGGTGTTAATCACGTACTTGATATAAATGCCTATGATCATGTTTTATTTTTAATTGTTCTAACGGTTCCGTACCTGTTTAGGGACTGGAAACGCGTACTTTTATTAGTTACAATGTTTACTCTTGGGCATACTTTATCCTTGGTTATGGCAGCTTATGGCGTGATTACTGTAAATGGTGCTATTGTTGAGTTTTTAATACCTGTTACCATTATGGTTGCGGCACTTTTTAATGTGTTTACAGCGGGTAAAGGAGCGCAAAAGGAAAAAGTTGGCATTTTGTTTTTAACCACACTTTTCTTTGGTTTAATACATGGTTTAGGTTTTGCACGAGAATTTAAAATGCTTTTAGGGAGCAACGATAATAAAATTTTATTGCTTTTAGAATTTGCCTTAGGTATAGAATTAGCACAAATAATTATTGTATTTATTGTGTTGTTCTTGGGGTATTTAGTGCAAACTATTTTTAGATTTTCTAAGCGTGACTGGGTTATGGTTATTTCGTCTATTGTGGTTGGTTTAGTGATTCCGATGATACTAAATAGCGACTTTTTATCTTAATTTTTGATAAAACTTTAACTTACAGAGGTTGTAATTAAAATACAATCGAACTATATTCGTTTAATCGAACAGACAGTTTTGCGTTAGGGATTGATGCGGCATCCTTTTTTTATGAATTCGACTGCCAAAGCAGTAGTATTAATAGAAAAAGATATAGCGGAAAGCCCGACCCGAATAAGCCTATTGTATTTGGGTTAATGCCTGAGATTTAAAATGAGGGTAACGCCATAATTAAAACGAATTGATGCCAAAAAATAAACAACAAAAATATGATAAGGCCTATTTGCGCATTGCGAAAGAATGGGGTAAATTATCGTATTGTAAACGCCGACAAGTTGGGGCGATAATTGTAAAGGACCGTATGATTATTTCGGATGGTTACAATGGAACACCGTCTGGTTTTGAGAATTTTTGTGAAGATGATGAAGGATACACAAAATGGTATGTTTTGCATGCCGAGGCCAATGCTATTTTAAAGGTTGCAGCTTCTACGCAATCTTGCAAAGGTGCAACACTTTATATCACAATGTCGCCGTGTAAGGAGTGTAGTAAATTAATACACCAAGCGGGTGTTGTAAAGGTGGTTTATCACGATTCTTATAAAGATGATTCGGGTTTAAGGTTTCTTGAAAAAGCAGGAATTGAACTCGAACAAATAGTTGATTTAACAGCAGAATGACCTATCAAAAAAAATATTTGCCATTGATTTTAGGCGTAGCTATTGCTGCGGGTATTTTTATTGGAGGGAAGTTGAGTTTTTCGGGGTCGTCGGACCGGGTTTTTACGAAAAACAGTAAAAAGGAAAAACTTAATAGACTTATTGATTATATCGATTACGATTACGTAGATGATATAAATACCGATAGTATTGTTGATGTTACCGTAAATGGAATTTTAGAAAATTTAGATCCGCACTCGGTGTATATTCCTAAGGAAGAAATGGAGGGTGTTGCCGAGAACATGAAAGGTGATTTTGTGGGTATTGGCGTTAGTTTTTATCCGTATAAAGATTCCATTGCCGTTATTCGTTCTATTGAAGGCGGGCCAAGTGAAAAAGCCGGTATCAGAGGTGGAGACAGAATTGTGATGGCCGATGGCGATACACTTTACGGAAGTAAACTTCGTGAAAACGATATGGTTAAAAAATTAAAAGGCCGTATTGATACCGATGTAAAACTTAAGATTTTTAGAAAAGGTGAGCCGGAACTTTTGGATATTACTGTAAAGCGTGATCTTATTCCAATAAAAAGTGTGGATGCGGCTTATATGTTAACTAAAAAACTAGGTTATATTAAGGTGAATCGCTTCGCGGAAACCACTTATGATGAGTTTAAAACAGGTTTAGATAAATTAATTGAAGCCGGAGCCACTGAAATTGCTTTGGATTTACGCGATAACCCTGGTGGTTTTCTAGATACTGCAAATAAAATTGTAGATGAATTTTTGGAAGAAGATAAACTTATTTTATTCACTAAAAATAGACGTGGCCAAATAAATAAAAGCTTTGCCACAGATGAAGGTGATTTTGAAGATGGTAAAATTTATGTGTTAATTGATGAGAACTCTGCTTCGGCTAGTGAAATTGTTGCGGGTGCTATTCAAGATAACGATAAAGGAACTATTGTAGGGCGACGTTCTTACGGTAAAGGTTTAGTGCAACGTGAAATGGAATTGGGTGATGGTAGTGCCGTACGTTTAACGGTATCTCGTTATTATACACCAACGGGACGTTCTATACAAAGACCTTATAAAAATGGCAATAAAGATTATTACGATGATTATTTTGAGCGTCTTGAAAGTGGTGAGCTTTTAGATTCTGAAAAAATACAAGTAGCCGACTCCTTAAAGTTTACAACACCTGGCGGAAAAGTAGTTTACGGTGGTGGTGGTATTATTCCTGATGTTTTTGTGCCTATAGATACAAGTATGCAGAATGAAACATTAACGTTTTTACAGCGTCGTGGTTTTATGGGGTATTTTGTGTTTGAAGAGCTTGAGAAAGACCGTCATAAATATGATGAGATTTCGCGTAGTGATTTTATAGAGTCTTTTGAAGTAGGAGACGATATGGTTTTTGCCTTTCAAGATTATTTAAACTTAAGAACAGATACCGCGATTACCTTTGTGGCTTATCAAAAAGAAATAAAACAGTTTATTAAAGCAACTCTAGGTGATCAATTATTTGGAGATGGCGCATTTGATGAAATCTTTAACAAGAGTGATACCATGATAGAAGAGGTGATTAAACTGAGTGATGAAGGTTTAGCTGTTAAGGAATAACTACTATTTAGGTTACTATATAAAACTAAAAACGCCCGATTTAATTAAATCGGGCGTTTTTGTTATCATCTAAAAAAAAAGGTGTTTTTATTTTCCTTTATTTACTTTATCAATGTATTTCTGTAAAGCCATAGTCATAGAAGGTGTTTCTGGTGTTGGCGCAGCAATATCTACACGTAAACCTTTTTCTTCTACTGCTTTAATTGTAGTGTTTCCAAATACAGCGATACGAGTATCATTTTGTTTAAAATCTGGAAAGTTTTGAAATAAAGACTCTATTCCCGATGGACTGAAAAATACAAGTATATCGTAAAGTACATCAGCTAAATCTGTTAAGTCACTAACCACAGTTTTGTAAAACGTAGCTTGTTTCCATTGCACACCTAAAGCATCTAAAGTATCTGGTACTTCCGGTTTAACTTTATCTGTAGTTGGTAACAAGAATTTTTCGTCTTTATATTTTTTAATAAGTGGAGAAAGTTCTGCAAACGTACGTTTTCCAACATAAATTTTACGTTTTCTATAAACCACATATTTTTGTAAATAATAAGCAACAGCTTCCGATTGGCAGAAATATTTAAGACTATCAGGAACTTTAAAACGCATTTCGTCGGCCACTCTAAAAAAGTGATCTACAGCATTTCTACTTGTTAATATAATGGCTGTGTACTGGCCTAAATCTATTTTTTGATGTCTAATCTCCTTGGCAGAAACCCCTTCAACATGAATAAAAGGACGGAAATCTATTTTCACCTTTTGTTTTTCTTCTAAATCGAAGTAAGGTGAGTTTTCTATTTTAGGTTCTGGTTGAGATACTAAAATGGTTTTCACTTTCATAAGCGCAATCAGTTTTTATTCTGTTATTTTGAAGCCAAAACCTTATATAAAAATAGATAAGGTGCGATTTCAAGTGCGCAAAGATACAAAATAAAATAAAACAAGTTGTTTTTTATTAAATTTTGATGTCTTTTAAATGAGGTTATTAGCCCGATTAAATTAACTAAAACAAGTAGCCCAATAAAGCCGTATATTACTTGTGTTGTTGGGGATAATGTGAAAAGTAAAAGGCCATTTATGGGTAGTAAAATAACACCTAAAAAGTTTTTGTAACTAATTTTTTGAAATACATACTGGTCTACAAGTCCATCTATAGAAAAAATACTACCTAAAAGGCGTTCTAAAAGTACTTTTATTAATATAAAAACCGATATGCCAACGGCTATTTTAAACATTAAATTAATAGAGACATCGGTAATGTTATAGGTGTGTTTATAAACAATGTAACTAAACACAGATGCCGATAGAATTAAGTTTCCAAATAGTAGAGCGTCAAACTTGTCGAAAAACTTCTGATCTCGAGCATAAATATTAAGATACTTCGAGTTTATTACCACAAAAGTGAAGTCCGTAAAACGTTTAGGCGCAGTAAGTTTTGCTATAGCAATAACCGCCATACCTATTATTAAAAGTATGGTAAATAGTTCGTTTGATGGAATAGCTCTAATCACGGTATAAAATTATTATAATTATTAGTAAAACAGCTAAAATATTAAGGAATTTTTAAAGAACCCGTATTTTAAAAAATGTACATTTGCTAAAAATTTGTAGGCTTTCAAAAGGAAAATGATGAAGGGTAGTGTTGTAATTATACCAACATATAACGAAATAGAAAATATAGAAGCTATTATCACAGCAGTGTTTGCTCAGTCTGATGACATTCACGTACTCGTTGTTGATGATAATTCGCCAGATTTAACACCTTTAAAGGTTAAGGAACTGCAAGGTGTATTTGCTAATCGATTGTTTTTGGAAGTTAGAAAAGAGAAATCGGGCCTTGGTACCGCTTATATTCATGGTTTTAGATGGGCTATCGATAAAAAATATGACTATATTTTTGAAATGGATGCCGATTTTTCACATAATCCAACCGATTTAATAAAATTATACAACGCTTGCGCGGAAGAAGGAGCAGGAGTATCTATAGGTTCACGCTATAAAACAGGTGTAAATGTCGTAAATTGGCCCATGAATCGTGTGCTAATGTCTTACGGGGCATCTAAATACGTGCGTATTATCACCGGAATGCAAATTCATGATACCACTGCTGGTTTTGTGTGTTACAAGCGCGAGGTGCTAGAAGCTATAGATTTAAACACCATTAAGTTTATTGGTTATGCCTTTCAAATTGAAATGAAGTTTAAAGCTTATTTAAAGCAATTTAAAATTATTGAAGTCCCTGTGATTTTTACAGATAGAACAAAAGGAGTTTCTAAATTAAGCGGCGGCATTATTTCCGAAGCTATTTTTGGAGTTATTACAATGAAACTAAAAAGTCTATTTAAAAAATAGGAAAGATTATGAAATTAAGAACGACACTTATTAAAAACGCTCATATTGTTACCGATGGAAAAACAATAAAAGGCGATATATTAATAGAGGGTAATTACATTAAAGAAATTAACGATTCTATAAGTGCAAAATCTGCCGATGTGCATGTATTAGATGCCGAAGGAAAATATGTTTTACCGGGAGCTATCGACGATCAGGTTCATTTTAGAGAACCAGGTTTAACGCAAAAGGCAAATATTGAAACCGAATCTAGAGCGGCTATTGCAGGTGGTATTACATCGTTTATCGAAATGCCAAATACCAATCCGCAAACTACAACTGTAGAAAAGTTAGAGGAAAAGTTCGATATAGCAGCTAAAACATCTTATGCTAATTACTCGTTTATGTTTGGTGGAACTAACGATAATTTAGAAGAAATTTTAAAAGTTGATCCAAAATCGGTTGCCGGTTTAAAGTTGTTTTTAGGTTCTTCTACCGGTAATATGTTGGTAGATGATCCAGCGGTTTTAGAAAATATTTTTAAAAGTACCGATATGGTAATTTCTGTGCATTGTGAAGACGAGGCTACCATAAAAAAGAATTTACAAGAACATATCGATAAATTTGGCGATGATATTCCATTAAAATATCATCCAATTATCCGTAGTGAAGAAGCTTGTTATATTTCATCTTCTAGAGCTATAGAATTGGCTAAAAAAACAGGTGCTAGACTGCATGTTTTTCACTTATCTACAGGTAAAGAAACAAACTTATTCAGTAATAAAATTCCTTTAAAAGATAAAAAGATTACAGCCGAAGTTTGTATACATCACCTTTGGTTTAGTGATGAAGATTACGATAAAAAAGGAACATTGATAAAAT
This sequence comes from Algibacter lectus, assembly GCF_004368925.1. Taxonomy (NCBI): domain Bacteria; kingdom Pseudomonadati; phylum Bacteroidota; class Flavobacteriia; order Flavobacteriales; family Flavobacteriaceae; genus Algibacter; species Algibacter lectus. Next base: position 230,364 of record NZ_SORL01000008.1, on the reverse strand, counting down.
GGAATCCTGCGGTAAAAACTAAAGAAGATCGCGATCAACTTTGGGAAGCTTTACTAGACGATCGTATCGATGTTATAGCAACAGACCATGCGCCACATACTATAGAAGAGAAAAATAACGTTTATACAAAAGCACCATCGGGCGGACCATTAGTGCAACACGCTATACCTGCTATGTTAGAAATGTACCATAAAGGAAAAATTTCTATTGAAAAGGTTGTCGAAAAAATGTGTCATAATCCGGCTATTTTATTTCAAGTCGAAAAACGTGGTTATGTAAAGGAAGGTTATTTTGCCGATTTAGTTTTAGTAGATTTAAATAACCCATGGACGGTTAAAAAAGATAATATTTTATATAAATGTGGATGGTCTCCTTTTGAAGGCGCTACCTTTAAATCTAGAATAACCCATACGTTTTTAAATGGAGCTTTAGTGTACCAAAATGGTAAGTTTAACGAGGTAAAAGCAGCAAAAAGATTAACTTTCGATAGATGATTTTAAACCGATTTTCAACATATTTAAGCATCATGCTATTGGTAACAGCTTGTTATCAATTTAAAGCGCCTAAAAAGCCTAAGAATTTAATTTCTAAGGAAAAAATGGTCGATATTTTAATTGATGCAAAAATAGTAGGTTCCGCCAATATGGCTAATAAGCGTATTATGGAAAGCCATGGTGTCGATTTAGAAACCTATGTGTTTAAAAAACATAATGTAGATAGTTTACAGTTTGCAGAAAGCAACGAATACTACACGTTTAATATTGAGGAATACGATGAAATTTACCAAAAGGTAAAAGACAGTCTAGAAGCCTTAAAGTTGTTTTATAAAGACGTAGAGAAAAAAGAAGAAGCCGAAGTTGCTAGAAAAAGAAAGCAAGATTCTTTTCAAATGCTAACCACATTAAAAGATTCTATTTCTAATTTAAAACTTCATGATTCTATTAAAACACGTCTTCAAAAAGAAATTTTATTAGACACAACCTTGCTAAAAGAGAAGTTTAATAAAATTATAGAAGAAAATAAAACCGTTACCGACGATGTGTTGGAGAAAATTGAAAGTGTAGACCGCCAAAAACTTTCAAAAATAAAATCGAAATTAGTTAAACCTATTTCAGATAAAGACGTCCGGTCTCGCGAATAATATCATCAACAGCTTTAAATTCAAAATTTAAGGCTGTTTTTATTTTATCGCTATTGTACTGCGTATCGGTAGATAGCGTGCGCACCAAATTTCTCGTTAATTGCCTACGCATACCTGTAAGTTTAGTTTTGGCCCAATCTAATTGCCAACCTATATTTAGTAACCAACTTGATGCTAGTTTTTTAGGTGGTTTCCCATTAACAGCTGTCGCTAAAGTTTCTAAAAAACGTTTGTAAGTCCAATGTTCTGCCACCAAAACAAAACGTTCATTAGCAATGTCGCTATTCATTAAAGTTGTCATAGCGCGTACCACATCATTAACAGTAACTAGAGCAATAGTTCCCGAGGTGTAAAACGGAAACCCTTTTTTAGCTTTTTTAAATAAATTACCGGTGCCATTGTCCCAAAAACCAGAACCTAAAATAACACCAGGATTTACAATTACAGCATCCAAACCTTCTTGAGTACCGCGCCAAACTTCCATTTCGGCACCGTATTTAGTAATAGCATAAGCATTATTGTCTGCTTCCGGATTCCAAATGGTTTCCTCGCTAACAGGCTTGTTGTTTAACTCGCTGCCTAAAGTCGCAATCGAGCTTACGTAGCAAAGTTTTTCAACTTTTTCCGATAAGCATAAGTTAACAATATTAGCAGTCCCGTCAATATTTGTACGCCTTAAAAGATGGTATTTATTAGGCTCGAAAGACACAAAAGCGGCACAATGATAGACGTGGGTAATCCCCAAAAAAGCGTCCAACAATGCAGGAATATCCAAAAGATCAGCCTCCACCCATTCTATCGAATCAAAAAGCAATTCAAAATCAGTATCCAAAGACTCAAATACATTTTTTACCAACGGCAACCTATGTTCACTCCTATAAATTGCTCTAACTTTTTCGTTTTGTTTAGTCAATTTATACAGCAAATGCGCACCAACCAAACCTGTTCCTCCCGTTACTAATATCATGCAACTAAAGTAATAAATATTTAATCCAAAGCACTTATTTTAGTATAATTTGGGCAATTTTATTTTGGCTTTTAATGGCCAAAATAAACCGCGCTTTCCGCTATATCTTTTTGCAAAGCAATCCTGAACTTGTTTCAGGATCTGTTCAATTCCAAAGAAATTTCAGTTAAAAATTAAAGCATAGCCTATTTAAATGCTTTACAAAAAGGATGCCGCTGCAATCACTATCGCGTAAAGTTCTGCGACCTATTGAATAGTAATGCAATTAAACTTGCATGGCACTCATTATTTTCTCAACCTGTTCTAGATCAGAATTTAATACCTGAAGTTCAACTTCACAAGTAGGTACATAATGCATTAATTGCGTTGTAAACTCGTTTTTTAAGTAACAGGTAATACCTTCAGATTCTAGTTTGCCTTTTAGTATAATTAAATCCGAAGCTAAGTTCGATTTTTTAATGGTTGTTAAGCTCATTTATTTTTTTGGTATTAATTTTAACGTAAAATAATAACACCTTATCATTTAAAATAAAGTGTTATTTCATAATAAATAGAATTATTTTTATACAAGGTCAAACCAAATTAATCCACATGGTCTTTTTCAAAATACCACCATAAACTAGAATCTATAGACGATTTCATTTTGGTAATATCGGCATGATCCTTTAAAACTACGGTGATATTTTCGCTAACTCTATTTTGTCCGATACTTTCTGTAATTTCAATGGTTTCAATCTCATTAAAATGTTCTAAATGCTTTTTAATTCTAGAGTCTAACGATTCATCGCTCAAAAAAATCTTGATAGCTTGCTGGTTCGGGGAATTTCTAATTTCAGATCTAAACGGTAGCATAGGCGTAAGTATTAAATTAAACATTAAGGAATTGCAAACGCAATACTCTAAAGTTAATGATTTATTCAATATCTTTCAGTAAAATTATTAAATTAACATTGAATGAGTATTATTTTAACAGAAATGTTATTTAAACTGGAGAAGTGTGTTTCTTCTAAAGATAAAAAGAGTAGCCAAATTTCTAAATCTACCATAGGTTGGCATTTAGATCATGCCCTAAAAGTGATTAATTCGGTAAGTGAGCAAGCTATAGATTCTAATCCCGAAACTTATAAATCGAACTTTAGTTTTATGCGTGTAGTTTTATTTAAATTAGGTTTCTTTCCTAGAGGTAAAGCTAGAGCACCAAAATCAGTAAGACCTCCAGAAACGATTGTAGAAACAGAAATACATAATCAGTTACAAGTTGCTAGAACGCATATTAAAAAACTAGAAACGCTTCCGGAAAACGCTTATTTTAATCACCCTATGTTTGGCATGCTTAATAAAAAACAGACTGTTCGTTTTTTAGAAATCCATACCAATCATCACTTAAAAATTATACGCGATATTTTAAAATCATAAAAAAAAGGTTCTTAGAAATGCTTTCAAAGAACCTTTTTAATTAAAATTTAAAGTGATTTATTCTAATAATTTCAACTTTGCTAAATCGTGGAAATAGAAATTCTTTTCATCATTCATAGAAACAAAAACACCATTCGGAAATTTATCACCTAAAGCCACTGTTGTAACATCGCAACCATCGGTTTCCAAAGTGCCTAAATTTAATTCCTTAATAAAAGCATTTGTTTTTAAATCGAAAATACAAAACGTATGTGCTTGTTGGTTAGATACTATTAAAAACGATTTGTCGGCGTATTTTGCAATAGCAATACCTTCAATGTCGCGCTCAAAATATTCACCTCCAAAAGCATAAATTTCTTTATCTCCTTGCGATGGCTCAGCGTGATACTTGCGAATACCGTGCATTTCATCAGAATAATAAACCATACCTGTTTCGTTATCTACAGCAATGGCTTCTATTTCTTTTTTACCACTAAAAGTTCCAAAGGTTCTAACTAGTTTTGAGTGTATACCTAAACTATCTGAAGTTAATAAGTATTGATGTAAATAGCCTTCTTTTGGTCCGTTTTTACGTCCAACAATAGCGTAGATATCATTCGTTTTTGGCGATTTATAAAGCGCAATACCCATTGGAGCATCGAACTCTGGCGTAGTTTCATTTTCAAAAACAGGAAAACCACCGTTGTCTAAAGGTTTCATATCTGGCACCGAATACAAACGGATGGTTTTGTTTTCTCTTTCCGTAAAGGCGATGATATCGGTTTGTGTAGAGTCGTTAAGTTTAAAACCATATTCTAAATCGATATTGTTTGGTCGTTTTATGTTTCTAATGGTTTTGTTTTCTATAATTTTTCCGTCTAAATCAAAGGCGTAAATAGCACCATTGGTTTCTTTATCTGTCCCGAAAATGATACTTTTTGAGGCATCGTTTGGGTTTACCCAAATGGCAGGATCATCAGTATCGTGCAACGTGTTTTCTGTAATAACATCTGGTGCAATTTCTGGGAATTGAGTGCCGCATGCAGTTAATAATGTTAAGCTTCCTAGTAATATTATTTTATTGTAATTCATTATGTTTAGTTTCTTTTAAATAGATCGTATTTTAAGCCAAAAGCTAAGCGTTGTCCATAAGACTCAGACTGCATAGTTCTCGATTTTTCACCTTGATAATAACGTAAAGCCTGGTTTGTTATGTTATTTAAACTTACGTAAATACTTAGATTTTTGTTGAATTTATAACCAGCGTTAAAATCTAAGAAAAATTGTTTGTCGTAATAACGGTCTTCAAAAGCACGACCGCCAATTTCATCTACATAAGCTCCTGAATAATTACCAGAAAGCCTAGCGTTAAATTTTTTGTCTGCATATGCTAACGATGCGTTAAACATATTTGGCGCTGTATTTGGTAAATCTAAATCTGTACGTTCTTCGCCATCTTCATTTCTAATGCCATCTGCGCTAGATGATAAATGGGTGTAATTTAAGTAAACACTTAAGTTTCTTGCAAAACTTGGTAAGAAATCCAACTGACGTTGGAACGCAAATTCAAATCCTAAAATAGAAGCTTGGTCTCCATTGAAAGGTTGGTAAACTTCGTATTCATTTTCATCTTCATATTGAAAAACATAAATAAAATCTTGAATATCTTTGTAGAAAACACCTCCAGAAATAATACCGACAGATTTAAAATAATGTTCTGCCATAACATCAAAATTCATAGATGTTGTTGGATCTAGTTCTGAGTTTCCTAACTTAATTTCTTCATCTTCATTGTTTATTTCTCTAAACGGAACAAGGTCAATATAGTTTGGTCTTGCCAAAGTATTGGTCCATGCAAAACGTAGAACGGTTTGTTTTGTTAAGTCGTATTTTAAATGTAAACCAGGTAAAACATTGGTGTACGAGTTTTTATCTGTAACACTATTGTTTCCTTCAAAATCACCATCTTCATCAAAAATAATTTCGTTACCTGTGCTGTTAATACTGGTGTGCTCTAATCTAATACCAAGTAAAATGTTTAATTTATCGCTTACTTGTTGGCTTGTCATGGCGTAACCAGAAAATACATTTTCGTCGACGTCAAAGTTTGCTGTTAGGTATTCTTCTGGTAAGTCTTCAGCTTCAAATAAAGTAGCGTCGTTTAGATTTAATTGTCCAAGAAATTCGGTAGTTGCAAAAGACCCGATAGCATATTGATTGCCTGCTAAAAAATCTGGATTACTGTAATCTCTAGTTGGGATACCTCCTAATAGATCGAAGCTTGAGTCTTCTGGGCTATATTCAATAAAATCGTTATCTCTGTTTTTATTTTTCAATCTTGTTTTTACACCAAATTTTAATGATCCGTTATTATCGTCAAATAAGTTTAAAGGTAACTTGAAATTCGCCACAACGTTAAAGTCTTTTTCTTCGGTGTATTGGTTTTCTTCGGTTAATTCACCAAATTCAAAGCTATTGTAAAGGGCATCGTTATTGTCAACGGGAGTAAATAGAGGGTGTCTAGAGTCGTTGTTGTAGTTAATGGTATACTCACTTTCGTATTCTAGGTAGCGCTCGTTTAAACGCTCTTCAGAAGCTTTAGAGTAAGCTGCCATCCAATCTATTTGTAGTTTGTTAATTAAGTGTGCACCGCCAATATTGTAGTTTTGCATGCGTTGATCTTCTAATCTGGTGTTTTGGTTTCTATCGTTGTTAATACCACCTTTAGTTTGGCGTTTTGCTTCTATAGGGAACATACTTAAGTTACCACTAGAATCTACAGTAAAATCGCCTGAAGCAATATCTTCGCCGTCTAGAATTTCGTGCTCTAACCTAAATCTATTTTCACGATCATCTCTCCAATTGTAAATAGATTTAAAATAAATACTATTATTTTGATCAAGCTTATAATCTAAGTTAGCCGAAAAACTACGTCGTGTACGTTGTACAATATAATCTCTAATTTCAAAGGTTTTTGCATAAGGATTAACGTTTACCTCCTCTAAATTATCTTCGTCATCATTTGCGTTATATTCGAATTCATCTTCCCATTCGGCTTCAAAATTATGACTTCCAAAATCGTTGTCGTTAACCGAAGCAGAAAGCATCCATCCAAACTTTCCGTTATTACTTCTATTTCCTATTAAAAAAGAACCATTAAGTATTTTTTTATTCGAGATGTAGTTAACACCCGATCCGGCTGTAGCTGAAACTCGAAAACCTTCTGGAGACGTTCGGGTTACTAAGTTTACCGAACCACCTAAAGCATCGGCATCCATATCTGGTGTTACTGCTTTGCTAACTTCTATAAGCTGAATCATGTCTGCTGGAATTAAATCCATTTGTACATTTCGGTTGTCACCCTCGGCGGAAGGTATACGGCTGCCATTTAAAGTTACAGAGTTTAATTGTGGCGCTAAACCACGAACAATAATGTTTCTAGCTTCTCCTTGGTCTACTTGCATAGTAATGCCTGGAATACGTTTTATAGCGTCTCCGATGTTGGCATCTGGAAATTTACCAATTTGATCTGTAGAGACTACATTGGTGATGTTTTGTTTGTTTTTCTGTGCATTAAGCGCTTTTGCTTGTCCGCTTACATAGCTTGTAATAGTTACGCCATCTAGTTCTAATGCTTTTGGAGTAATAGTGAAGTTCAAAGTTGAAGTTGCGTTTGGTTTTACATTAACTTCCGCGCTACTATCATCATAGCCAATATATTTTACTGTTACGGTTTGGTTACCAGCAGGAACTCCAACAAGTGTAAAGTTTCCGTCAACATCGGAAATTGTTCCCTTTTTTAAAGATTCAATTATAATATTACTAAAAGGTACTTTTAATCCATCGCTATCTGTAATAACACCTTGAATATTACCTTCTTGTGATATTCCTGTCAACGAAAGTAGTAGTGTTATTATTAAAATTGCATTGTTTTTTCTCATGATTATTGTTAGTTATTTTGTCTCGACGAAATAATAAAAATGAGAATGAAATTGGATTATGCTTTTTTTAAATTAACGTTAACTGTGTAGAAGAAAATACTTTAGTTTAATCTGTAGTTAACATTAAAAAAACATTTAGAAAATATTAATTTTTGTCAACGCAAAAACCCTTTCTGGAAACAGAAAGGGTTTTAATTTTATTAAGAAAGTTAGTTTCTAAGCTTCGAAAGCTTCGATAGAAACGTAAGATTTGTTATCTTTTTTCTTAGTAAATTTTACTAGACCGTCAACTTTAGCATGTAAAGTGTGATCTTTTCCTTGGTATACGTTTTCACCTGGGTGATGCGTGTTACCACGTTGTCTTATGATAATGTTACCAGCAATAGCAGCTTGTCCACCAAATATCTTAACGCCTAAACGTTTCGATTCTGATTCTCTACCATTCTTCGAACTACCAACTCCTTTTTTATGAGCCATGATCTAAGGTTTTATATTGTTATACTTAAGTGATTTAGCAATTAAGCTTTACCACCATCTAATTCGTCTTGCCATTTTTTCAACTCATCCCATTTACCATCAGCAGCTAATTGAGCTTGTGCTGGCCATGTGTCAGTTACGTGGTTACCACGAACATCAGCGATGATTTCAGAAATTTTTGAAGCTTCAGTTTTTGCTAATTCAGCAAATGTTGCAATTCCTGCAGCAGCTAAAGTTTCAGCGATTTTTGGTCCAATACCTTCAACTTTTTTCAAGTCGTCTGCTTTACCTTTGGCTTTTTTAGCAGCTGGCTTAGCTTCGGTTTTTGGTTCTGCCTTTTTTACTGGTGCAGCTTTTTTTGCTCCAGAACTAGCAATACTTTCAATTACGATTTCCGTTAAAGATTGACGGTGACCATTTTTTACACGGTAACCTTTACGTCTTTTCTTTTTGAAAACAATAACTTTATTGCCTTTAAGGTGTCTTAAGATTTTAGCACTTACTTGTGCTCCATCTATAGCTGGGGCGCCTACAGTTACATTGTCACCATCTGCAATTAAAAGAACGTTATCGAAAGAAACTTCCTTACCTTCTTCTGTTGCTAAACGGTTAACAAAAACTCTTTGGTCTTTTTCAACTTTAAATTGATGCCCTGCTATCTCTACAATTGCGTACATAGCGTAACGTTTTTATTAATTAATTTGTTTATAAAATGTGCTTATTTTGTCCATAAGCGGGTGCAAATATACTGCTAATTAATTAATTTACAAACGATTTATTCTTTTTCAGGCATATTTCGGCTTATTTTAAAGCGTTGCATGATTACAAAGGCTGAAACTACTGTTGTTGCTAAACCCATTACAGCAACTATAAATGTGATTAAACCCGCATTAATGTTGAAGTTCCCGTTCATGGAATTTGTGAGTTCGGGTAAATAATTTAGATCTATTTCTGTAGAGTAAATTAAAAAAAAAGTTGTAAAAATTAAAGTTGCTATAACCCCAGTGAATACTCCTGTTTTAAAACCTTCACCATAACTAAAACTGTTAATGTTTTGTAGCTTACTCAGTCGTATTACTTCATATATGCCAAAACCAGTAATTACAGAATTGAATAAGCTAAATAAAGGATTTTTGTGTAAATCGAATAGTCCCAACACCAAGAAATATGCAATTAATACAGCACTTGTTACGAGTCCGAATCTAAGTGAGAGCGATATTTTTTTCATGGTTTTTATAGTTTAGTTCTTTTCAATTTCGTGAAAATTTGTGATTTATCATAATATTTAAATGTTTTTTGACTGTAAATATTGTAATCAGTCTGTTATAAGAATCATAAAAAATCTCAATTCTATGCTCTAAATAACAAGGATTTAGTAATTTTGTTATTCCATAAACTTAAAAAACTAGTTATGAAAATGATAAAGAATATTTTAATGCTTGTAGTGGTTACTATTTTTGCATTTAGTTGTAAAAATGAAGCTAAAGCTGAAGTTAAAACAGTTGAACACGCTAGTGAGGCTGTAGCTCAATTAGATCCAAACGCAACTTATGCTAAAGCAGAATTTACTATTGAAGGTATGACTTGTGCTATGGGGTGTGCTGCTACTATTGAGAAAAAAATAGCAAAAATGGAAGGTGTAAAATCTTCTAAAGTTGATTTTGATAAAAAATTAGCAATGGTAGAATATGATGAAGCTAAAGTTTCTCCAGAATCTCTTACAAAAACAGTAACAAGTGTTGCTGATATTTATAGCGTAAAAGATATGAAGACTGTAGATGCTTTTTCAGCAGGAAAAGAAACTGCAAAAGCATGTGAGCCAGGATGTGAAAAATCTTGTTGTACTGCAGGTTTAAAAGAAGGAGGGAAAATGAGTTGCGCTGCCGATTGTAAAGAAGCTTGTTGTGCTAAAAAAGCTTAACACTTTTACTAAGTAATATATTTTAAACGCTTTGTTTTTTTAAACTGAAGCGTTTTTTTTATTTCCATTTTATACTTTCCATAATGCGTTTCATGTCATTTTGTAAATAGTGAGCTGCTGGAAGTATGGAGTCGTAATTAGGTTTTGTTTTAAAATAAAGTGAAGCTGTTAAGAAATGATTGATACTATCTGTAATGTAAAACTGCGCGGGGGAGGCAACGTTTCCTTTTACTTCAGAAAATAAGCCGTAAACCTTTCGGTCGTTGTTTTCATATGGATAAGCGGGGATTTCATCAGCTTTTTTGGTGTGCTCCAGTGTTAGTTTTTGTGCGTCTTCAATAAAATCAACCAAGTTGTTTTTATCCTTTTCAATAGCTTTATAAGTTAAAAAAATGGTGCCTTTTAATGTTGAATATTCAATGTTTAGACCATAACTTTCCGTTGAAGCACGTAGTGGTTTTACTTTAATTTGTTCAGCTAAAGCATTTGTTTCAAACGTAAAAGGTAGCGCCTCTAAGTGTGTATTAGAATAATTTGGTTCAGGATACTCTAAGCTTAAAAAAGCTTTGGGTTTTGGTATGTAATCTTCATTACAAGATAAGCACGCTATGGCTAAAAAAAACGCGTAAAACTTTTTCATAATTATGTTATTGTAAACTTAACGAGTCTTATTCTTTTTTTATCTAAAGCCTCAATAGTGAAAACGTAATTTTTAAAATTTATTTTACTGTTGAGCTTCGGAAAACTTCTTGAAATCTCTAAAACAAAGCCGGCAACTGTTTCTGCTTCACCTTTATGGTCTTCAAAAATAGTTTCATCTTCAATTTTAATAATTTTATAAAAATCTTTTAAAGCTGTTTTGCCTTCAAAAACGTAATTATTATCATCTAGTTTGGAGTATTTTAAATCTTCATCGTCAAACTCATCACTAATATCTCCAACTATTTCTTCAATAATATCTTCTAAAGAAATTAAACCCGAAGTTCCACCGTATTCATCTACAACAACGGCTAAATGGACTTTTTTCTCCTGAAATTCCGCCATCAAATCATCTAGCTTTTTATTTTCAGGAACAAAAAATGGCTCACGGATTAAGGTAGCCCAATCAAATTGTTTTCTGTCTATAAAAGGTAGTAAATCTTTAACATAAAGGATGCCTTTTATATTATCTATATTATCTTGGTAAACAGGAATTCTAGAATAGCCGTTTTCTACAATTTCTGGCATAATATCCACGTATTTTTGATCAATATTAAGAGCGAAAATATCTATTCTAGGCCGCATGGCTTGTTTGGTGTCTGTATTTCCAAAAGATACAATACCTTGTAGAATGCGTTGTTCTTCTTTAGTAGTATCTTCTTCGCTAGTAAGTTCTAGAGCTTGCGATAATTGATCTATACTTAAATTCGATTTCTGCCTACCTAATTTACTGTGTATGGCTAATGTTACACTGCGCATAGGTAAACTAATAGGTGAAAGCAAAACATCTAGAACTCTTAACGGATAAGCCATAAAGCTGGCGAATTTTAAGTTGTTTCTGCTGGCATAAATTTTTGGTAAAATCTCGCCAAATAATAAAATTAAGAAGGTTACAATGATAACTTCTAAAGTGAATTTTAAAACGGGGTTTGTTATGCCTTCAAATAAACTACTGCTTAGGTAGGCGAATAAAATAACAACTGCAATATTTATAAAATTATTGGCAACTAAAATAGTGGCTAATAGTTTTTTTGGACGTTCAAGAAGTTGTAAAATAATTTGAATACGTTTAGATTTCGCTTCCAAATCGGCTTCAATATCAGATTTTGATAATGAAAATAAAGCGACTTCGGCTCCAGAAATAAGTGCAGAGCAAAATAAAAGTAAAAATAATAATAAGTATCCTAAGGCAACAGAAAAATCTATTGCTACAAATAAACTGATTAAACTTGTGGGGTCAGGATCCAAGAGCTTGAGTTTTAGTTAAACACAGGGTTCTCGAAAAAGCATCGAGAATAAAATTAAAATGGTAAGTCGTCATCGGCGTCTTCAATAGGTTTACTTGCTGGTTGCGGACTAGCTGCAGCAGGTTTTTGTTGTGTTGCTGCGTTGTTAGCATTGCTTTCACTTTCTTTTTTAGTTGAAAGAAAAGTGAAATCACTGCATTGTATTTCGGTAGAGTATCTATCGTTACCCTTTTCGTCTTGCCATTTTCTGGTTTTCAAACGGCCTTCGATATATACTTTATCGCCTTTGCTTAAATATTTTTCGCAAATTTCTGCGCCTTTATTTCTTACAACAATATTATGCCAGTCGGTGTTAGTAACGCGCTCATTGGTTTGCTTGCTAACATAGGTTTCGTTAGTTGCTAAAGGAAAACGACCAACACAGCCGCCACCTTCAAAGTAGTGCATTTTTACTTCGTCGCCCAAATGCCCAATTAGCATAACCTTATTTAATGTTCCAGACATAATTTCTTGTTTTAAGAGAAAGCAAAAATAGATAAATAATTCCTATTTATCTTTATTTAAAATCAACCGAAGTAGATCGTAATTTTTGCAAAAAAGTATTTTCTATTCCTTTTTCTAAAATTAATAAAAAAATATTGTTTGTGTGTATTAATTAGTTAAAAATTAAAAGCTTCAATAAAGTCACCAATTAAAATAGGGACAGCAAAATCGCGAATGTTTTCCATAGGAATACCATTTATAGGGAGTTTTCCAACATTAACAATCCAAAATTGAGTGTAAAGATGTTGGTGCGATAATTTGTGCACAATAGCCTCCTTATTATATAGGAGTAATTCAAATTGTTGATTTGCGAGTAATTCGTGTGTTTTTATTAAGCTTTTAAAGCTTTTTGGATCTACAGTACTTTCCGTTTCAACTAAAGGGAATTGATATAAATTTTGCCAGATGCCTTTGCCTTGGCGCTGTTGTAAAATAGTTTGCTCATCTTCAGAAATAAAAACTAAAAAATTGAAATGCTTTTTTTTAGCCTTGGCCGATTTAATTTTTACTGGTAACTCGCCAATTAAATTTTTATTAAAAGCAATGCAGCCTTTACTAAAAGGACATACACTACAATCTGGGTTTTTTGGTTTGCATTGCGTAGCACCAAACTCCATAATAGCTTGGTTGAATTCTGCAGGCTGCTTCTTGTCTATTAATTTTTGTGCAAGTAATTTAAATTCTTTTGCGCCTTTACTGGAGTTTATAGGTGTCGAAACACCAAAATAGCGAGATAGTACTCTGTAAACATTACCATCTACTACAGCCTCAACTTCGTTAAAGCAAATAGAAGCTATAGCGCTTGCGGTATAATCGCCAACACCTTTTAGTTTTAAGAGTTCTTTATAGGTGTTTGGGAAATTGCCATTTAAGTTGGTTGCTACATGTTTCGCTGTAGCGTGCAAATTTCTGGCTCTAGAGTAGTATCCTAAGCCTTGCCAAAGTTTTAAAACATCGTCTTCATTTGCGTTTGCTAAATCGAAAACGGTAGGGTATTTAGCGGTAAAAGCGTCATAATAAGGTAACCCTTGCTTAACCTGAGTTTGCTGTAAAATTATTTCAGATAGCCAAATGTAAAAAGGGTTTGTAGTTTTTCGCCATGGTAGTTCTCTCTTATTTATTGAGTACCAGTTAATTAAAATTTTTGAGAATATCATAATCGAATTTATAGCGGCTGCAAAAATAAACGTTTATAATCTTAAATTTTAATGAATTAGGTTTGAAATATTGAAAATTTAATTCCTATATTTGCATCCCTTTTAGAATTTATAGTAACATTAAAAATAATAGCAATAATGACAAAGGCTGATATAGTAGCAAAAATTTCTGAGAAGTTAGGAATTGAAAAAGGAGATGTTCAAGCAACTGTTGAAACATTCATGGAAGAGGTAAAAACTTCTTTAGAAGGTGGAGATAATGTATATTTAAGAGGTTTTGGTAGCTTTATCATAAAAACTAGAGCAGAAAAAACAGGTAGAAATATTTCAAAAAATACTACCATTAAAATACCTGCACACAACATCCCTGCATTTAAGCCTGCAAAAGTATTTGTAGAAGGCGTTAAAACAAATGTAGACGTAAAATAAAAACACAAGTACTGGAATCGCTTCAGTATTACAGAATTATTAATTTTAAAACACTCTATTTATGCCAAGTGGTAAAAAACGTAAGAGACATAAGGTAGCAACTCACAAACGTAAAAAACGTAGACGCGCTAACCGTCACAAGAAGAAAAAATAAATCAAAAAAGTAGTTAGATTAGCTACTTTTTTTGGTTTTAAAAAACAAACAAAGTTCTTTGAAATGAGTTCATTCAATTAAAAATAATGGACTCCACAGATTTATTAAAAAATCCTGTGAGTTTGGTGAAGCAATTTACCAAACCAAAATATTGTATAATCCATCTGTCTCGGTTTTTTCGAGGTGGATAAAAATTAACAAAATGGATAAAGAATTGATTATTCGATCTAGTTCCGAGCATGTTGATTTTGCCTTATTAAAAGATGGAAAACTTATTGAATTACAGAAAGATGAAGATGGTAACAATTTTTCGGTTGGCGATGTGTTTATTGCCAAAATAAGAAAAACGGTTCCTGGTCTAAATGCCTCATTTGTTAATGTAGGTTACGAGAAAGATGCATTTTTGCATTATCACGATTTAGGGCCAAAACTACCTTCACTTTTAAAATTCACAAAACGTGTAAGCACAGGTAAACTTAAAGATTTTTCTTTAAAAAATTTCCCATTTGAAAAAGACATCGATAAAGACGGTAAAATTGTCGATGCCTTAAAATCAAACCAATCGCTATTAGTACAAATAGTAAAAGAACCAATATCTACAAAAGGCCCTAGAATAAGCTCAGAGCTTTCTATTGCTGGTAGATATATCGTTTTAGTTCCTTTCTCAAACCGTATTTCTATTTCTCAAAAAATAGAAGACCGTGAAGAAAAAGATCGATTAAAACGATTGGTAAAAAGCATAACCCCTCCGGGTTTTGGTATTATTGTTCGTACAGTAGCACAAGGCAAAAAAGTAGCCGAACTGGATAAAGATTTACAAACATTGTTAGGTCGTTGGACCGCAATGTGTAAAAAATTACCGAAAGCACAACACCCCAGTAAAGTATTGGGCGAAATGAATAAAGCCTCATCAATTTTACGAGATATATTCAACGACACCTTTACAGGAATTACCGTGGATGATGAAACGCTTTTCGATCAAATTAAAGACTATTTGCAAGAAATTGCACCTAAAAAAGAATCAATCGTTAAATTGCACCAGTCCAAAACCCCGATTTTCGAAAAATTCGGCATCGAACGACAAATTAAAACATCGTTTGGTAAAACCGTATCTATGGCAAAAGGCGCCTATTTGGTAATAGAACATACCGAAGCCCTACACGTTATAGATGTAAACAGCGGAAACCGATCTAATAAAGCCAACAGTCAAGAAGACACAGCGCTAGAGGTTAACTTAATCGCAGCTACCGAAATGGCTCGCCAATTGCGTTTACGCGATATGGGAGGCATAATTGTAGTCGATTTTATAGACATGACCAATGCTGAAAACAGGCAAAAACTCTTCAATCACTTACGTGACGAAATGAAGGATGACAGGGCAAAACACAAAATATTGCCACCAAGTAAATTTGGACTAATACAAATAACGAGACAACGCGTTCGGCCAGAAATGAACATTAAAACACGAGAGGAAAATCCCGACGTAATAATTAATGGTTCCGAGGTAGAAGCACCAATAGGTATCGTGGAAAAAATTACTCACGACCTAGAAAGACTTATTAAAAAAGACTATAAAAAGTTGACTTTAAACACACATCCTTTTATAGCAGCCTTTATTACCAAGGGCTTTCCATCTATGCGTTCAAAATGGTTTTTTGAACACAAAAAATGGGTTAAAATTTTACCAAGAGATGCTTACACGTATCTAGAATACCATTTTTTCGATGAAGATGGTAATCAAATTAAATAATATAAAAAACCCTTACTAATATCTAGTAAGGGTTTTTTTATGCAATATATTTTGGGCGTTACCACAAGGGTCGGGCTTTCCGCAGTCGCTTTTTTGTGTTGCATAGGTGCAACCACACAAAAAGAGCTCCAACAATGCTCCAATCCCTAACGCAGTTTGTCGACTAAATTAGTTGCGTTTCGTTAATTTTTAGTACTTTACGGTAATCATGTTAAATATAATAATCTTTAATGTATACCTTTGCAGACCCCAAAAAAAACGAAATCTTACAAACTTAACCTCGCATGATACATTCCGTTTATAACGAAGAATTAAAGATTCTAGAAACTCAATTTAAAGACGATGTTAGTATGCACGACATCGTTGGTTACTTAAAATCTTTTCAAGAGAAAACAAGTTACCCAAGGCAATTAAGAACCATGGTCGATGCTAGAGACGCTACCTTTTCATTTTCATACAAAGCATTAAAATCCTTTAATAAAGTAAAAACAGAGTCTTTAAAATGCTACACTATAGTAGTAAGCGCTGTTGTAATAAACAGCCCCGCAACTGCCGCAATAAGCACGCTTTATGGTGCAATTGCTAGAAATAAAAAGTATAAATACAAAGTGTTTTCTACGCACGAGGCTGCTGTAAGTTGGCTAGAAGGCTTCGAGTTTTTAGACGAATAAGTTCCTTTTACGCCGTATAAAAAAACGGTTAATTAGTTTTCAACAAAGCCAATAACCTCGTAAGCTCTTGTGCCATCTACTTGTATTTTTTCGTAAAGCACATTGTTAAATTCGTAATATCTAGCACCATCGATAGTTACTTTTTCAACATCTTCAGGTAGTTCGTAAACTACAGTTCCAATTTCTGGAGTAATGACTTCATAGTTGTTATTTACCTTCACAAAATAAATACCGTTGTGTGCATAATAACTTCGGTTGTTAAAATTAACTCTTTTGTAGCCTACTGGAAGTGTTCTTATTTGAAAACCAACACTTGGTACAACTGGCAAATAACGGCCACCATTTAATCTAAAAAACTTATTGTTTGTATAGTATATAGAAACACCATTGTGCTTTATGGCTACAGAAGATTTTGGTATACTTCTAACCGATACTACTTTTCTTGTAGGTGTTTTGTAAGTGACTTTACTTCGTGAAATAGGCTTTGCCTTGGTTGTTGTTTTTGTTACGGTTTTAGTAACAGTTGTTCTTTTTGTGTTTTTTTTATTGTTTTGTGCGACACTTGTTGCTGAAAAACCTAATACTAATAAAAGGGCAATTGTTGTTTTTAATATAGTCTTCATGATATTTTTTTTAATGTTATTAATACCATTTAGACCATATAAAAACTCTAGTGTTTAATCGTTATATCGAGTTTAACATTTCTTTATCACATAAGGATATTGTATTATTAGCTGTTTTTGTGGCTTATTTGTTTGTCTGTTAGTGAAATAAAGTGCTTTTTAAGTTGTTATGTTTTTTACTCGAATAAAAGTTGAAGAGGCTTATTATTCTACGAAAAATATAGGTTCGTCTCCCTTCTGTGAGAGTTGATGCGTGTGGCGAACAATAAAATATAGAGCTAAGATGTAAAAAGCTCGATCTGCGTAGTAAACTGAATAGATCTTGTGGTAGTAGCCTGTAAAAGCACAAAGATCTGATAGTGCTAAGCTAAATGTTGCAAGCATGAAATACATAGATCGCTTAGTGTTTTCTTTAAAATTATGATTAACAGATAACGCACACATGGTTATTAATGAGGCTCCGTACATATAGAGTAACATTTCTTGAACATGATCTAAAAGCACGTATTTAATAGTGTGAATAATGTCGTATAGTTTGTAAACATTAAAAAGAATTAAAGCAACAAAAAAACTAATAACATATTTATTAAGGTTTTTTACCTGTACCTTTTTTATTATATAGCTAATTAGGGTAACATAACCTATTACAGTTACCATGGATGTGAGTTTGTTCAGTACAATGTTTTCATAGAATAGCATAAAGACATCAGAAACTACAAAACATAAAAAAGCAAACAGAAGTTTGTAGTATTTATAGCCTTTATTTATAAGAAATAAAATAAAAAAACTAATAGCAGTTGTAAGTCGCAATATCCTGCTTGTCTCAAGGTATTCGTGATATATAGAATAGGAGCTTACTAAAAGCAATATAACGGCAACTGTAATTAGTGTTTTAATGTTGAAACGCATTGGCTAACGTGAAATCTGGTACTGTGTTTAAACGGTTGTTAATTTATTGGAAATAAGTATAAAACACTACATAATTGTCATTCAAAATTGTTTTTTATATTCATTTTAAATAAAGATAAAATCTGTTTTTCTAAGTCAGTTGTTTATAAAAAGGAATTGTTTTTTACGGGGCGGGATTTGGTATCTCTGCATGTACAGCGTTTATTTGCTCTAAAATATCTTCGCTTAAAGTGATGTTAATAGTGTTTATATTTTCTTTTAATTGCTCTAGATTCGTTGCTCCAATAATATTACTAGTAAGAAACGGACGTTGATTAACAAAGGCAAGCGACATTTCTGCAAGCGACATATTGTTGTCTTCTGCTATTTTTAAGTAGCATTTTGTGGCTTCGGTAGCTTGCGGACTGCTGTATCTTGCAAATCTAGGGAATAGGTTAAGTCGAGAATTTTTAGCTTCGGTTCCCTTTATGTATTTACCAGATAGCACTCCAAATGCCATAGGTGAATAGGCTAGTAAGCCTAAGTTTTCGCGTATTGAAACTTCTGCCATGTCACCTTCAAAAACACGGTTTATTAAGGAATAGGCATTTTGTATGGTTGCCATTCTGGGCAAGTTATTAATTTTAGATTCTGTTAGGTAACGCATGGCTCCCCAGGCTTTTTCGTTGGACATACCGATATAACGAATTTTACCAGATTTGATAATCCTATCTAAAGTATTTAAAATCTCATTAAAATTATCTTCCCAAGCATCGTCCAGATTGTGTTTGTAGTCGCGTGTTCCAAAGTAATTTGTTTGTCTTTCTGGCCAATGTAATTGAAACAAATCTATATAGTCGGTTTGTAAGCGTTTTAATTCACCATTAACGGCATTGTGAATAGATTCCGGACTAAAACCAGTTGTACGAATGTGAGCTGTGTAATCGCCAACACCTGCAATTTTAGACGCTAAAATTACTTTCTCTCTGTGTCCAGTTTTTTTCAACCAAGTGCCAATAATTGTACTAGTTCTGCCTTGTGTATCAGCTGTTGCAGGAACAGGATAAAGTTCGGCTGTGTCAATAAAATTTACACCTTGTTCTAATGCGAAATCCAATTGTGAATGACCTTCAGCTTCACTGTTTTGGTTTCCCCATGTCATGGAACCTAAACATATTTTACTAACTTTTATATCTGTATTTGGAAGTGTTGTGTATTTCATGTGTTGTTTTAAGAGTGAATTTAATTTGAGAATTTAAAGATGAAACGGAGGTAGTTAGCCTATGTTTATCTTAATAAAATCTTCGGGATTTAAGATTTTTTGTCGCGTTGCGATGCGTTCATTTTTTCTAAATTCTCCTTAGTAAGCATATAATCTTTAGGGTCTTTATCTTTCCATCTGTAGTATGAAAATATAGGGAAAACAACCAAGAAGAGTCCGGTAACCCCAAAACCTATAAGTTTTTGAGCGTAATCTACTTCTAAAAAAAAACCGAGAAGAATACTGGTAAATGCCGCTATGGTTAATATTGTGATAAGGTATTTCATGCTTTAATTTATTCTTTTTTTATGGTGAACAGCGTTATTTTGTGAATTTTATAAGCTGTTGTCTGTATGCGGTTAAAAGTTTAGATTTAGAAATATATCCAAAGTATTTACCTTTTTTAATAACTGGTAAATTCCAGGCACCACTGGTTTTAAATTTCTCCATTATGGTGTTCATGTTATCGGCATCGTAATCTATAATTCCGGCATCTGCATGCATAAGGCTTTCGGCTGTTACGGTTTCATATAAATCAGAATTAAACATAATATGTCGTACATCATCTAGTCTAATCACACCAAGAAATTCATGTTCGTCATTAACCACCGGAAAATGGTTTCTAGAAGATTTTGCTACTGCATTATTCAGGATATCTCCCAATTTCATTTCTGGCTTCAGCGTTATAAAATTAGTTTCAATAACTTTATCGATATCTAAAACCATAAGTACATTTTGGTCTTTATCATGAGTCATTAATTCGCCACGTTCAGCTAATTTCAATGTGTAGATAGAATGCGAAATAAAATATTTTGTAAAGCTGAAAGATATAGCAGAAACAAGCATTAATGGTACAAAAAGCTCATAACCACTCGTAA
Organism: Algibacter lectus; assembly: GCF_004368925.1. Taxonomy (NCBI): domain Bacteria; kingdom Pseudomonadati; phylum Bacteroidota; class Flavobacteriia; order Flavobacteriales; family Flavobacteriaceae; genus Algibacter; species Algibacter lectus. Next base: position 210,222 of record NZ_SORL01000008.1, on the reverse strand, counting down.
TTTCAGCAATAAGGAAAATAGCTGTAAGTGGTGCGTGTAGTACACCTGCCATTAAACCTGTCATTCCGATAAGCGTAAAATTAGATTCTGAAACGTGAAATCCGAGTCCGATATTATTAATAATTTTGGCAAAAGCATTTCCTAAAGCACTACCCATAACTAATGTTGGGATAAACACACCGCCAACACCACCGGCTCCAAAAGTCGTTGTCATGGCAATGGCTTTAAATATTGAAATACCAATAAGTAGGGCTATAACAATCCATATATTCGAGAGGTCTAAATCAAAAGGTGTTCTGCCAATAGCAGCCAAATGGTCGCCTTTTAATAAGTTGTTCATTAACCCATAACCTTCACCGTATAATGGCGGAATAAAATACAACATGGTACCTATGGCTAAACCACCAATGATAAGGCGGACCGCTCTACTTTCAAACTGTTTAAAAAAGTTAGTAATCGCGAAAAAAACTTTAGAAAAATATACTGATGCTATGGCGGTTACTAAACCAAGAAGTACATAAAAACCGATGTCTTTAATTTCAAATTTATCAGTTAGTTCAAAACGAAGTAAAACATCGGTTCCTAAAAACATATACGATGTTAATACAGCTGAAACTGACGCGAGTAATAAAGGAACGAGTGATGTGAAAGCAATGTCTAAACTAAAAATTTCTACAGCAAATACAATGGCCGCAATTGGGGCTTTAAACATAGATGCCATAGCTCCCGTAGCAGCGCAGCCAATGAGTAGTAATCTTGTTTTACTGCTCATATGAAACAGGCGAGCGGCATTGGACCCTAGCGCAGAACCCACACTAACTGCAGGGCCTTGTAGACCTACCGAACCACCAAAACCAGCTGTTAACGGTGCTGTTATTAATGATGCGTAGATATTATATCTCGGTATAATGCCATTTAACTTTGAAATAGCATGTAGTGTTGAAGATATACCGTGGCCAATATGCTTTTTTAGCCAAGTTTGTTTTATAATATACACAAGTAGTAACCCAATGATAGGAAAAATAAAATAGAGCGCGTGGTGGTGATTTTTGAACGTTTCGTACTCAAAAAGTAAACGGATGTAGTGTGTGAGGTTTTTAAGTACAACTGTGCCCATTCCGGCTAAAAAACCAGCTAGAATACTAAGAATATATACAAATTGAGGTTCGGAAACATGTTTGTATTTCCAAATTAAAAATTTACGTAGTCTTTTTTTAGTAGTTGTAGGCATGATTAAAAATTACTAAACGTCTGTATCATTTATTCATCATGGTTTGTATTTACATTTTTTGACACCAATACACGAATTTCAATAATTTTTTTGGCATTACATGATATTATCGGACAAATTTTAAGTTTTGAATAAAAAATTAGATTTAAGATTCGGCTTGTAAATTAATTAATTGACGTCTGTATGATGTTAAAAGTTTTGATTTTGTAATGAAACCATAATATTTTCCATCTTTTTTAACCGGTAAATTCCATGCGCTACTGTCTTGGAATTTCTTCATAATATCGGTCATTTTATCCTTATCTAAATTAATAACTTCTGGCGGTTTTTGCATTAAGTCTGAAGCGGTAACTTCTTTATAAAGGGATTGATCGAACATAATTGAGCGTAAATCATCTAGTAAAATAATGCCTACGAGTTTTTTGCTTTCCTTGTTAATAACGGGGTAAATATTTCGTTTTGATTTTTTTACAGCCTTTTGAATAATTTCTTCTAAAGTCATTGTTGGGTATAAAACCGTAAAGTTGGTTTCAATAACTCTATCAATGTCCATTAAAGTTAGAACTGCATGATCTTTATCGTGAGTTATTAATTCTCCTTTTCGACCTAATTCCATGTTGTAAACAGAGTGTGGTTTAAAGTATTTTGTAATACTGAAAGATATGGTCGATGTTAACATTAGCGGTACAAAAAGTTCATAACCTCCTGTAAGTTCTGCAATTAAAAATATTGCTGTAAGTGGCGCATGTAATACTCCAGCTAAAAGTCCGGCCATACCAACTAAGGTGAAATTACTTTCGGAAAGCGGTGAGTTTAATAAACCACTATGATTGATGATTTTAGATAAACAAAACCCCATAATGCTACCCATAAATAAGGTTGGAGCAAAAATACCACCAACACCACCAGCTCCAAAAGTAAGCGCACTAGCAACAATTTTAAAAAGCATAAGAGCTATAAGGAGAACAACAACATTCCAGATATTTGATAGGTCTAAACCAAATATGTTATTCTCGAGAGCTTTTTCGGGAGTTCCAACAATGAGGTTGTTAATTACATCGAACCCTTCACCGTATAATGGCGGAATTAAATAAACTAGCAAACCAATACCGGTACCACCAACTATTAGTTTTTTAATAGGCGATTTTAAAGAATCGAAAAGTTTTTGGATGCGATCATAAACTTCAGTAAAGTAAATAGAAATAAAAGCAGCTATAACCCCTAAAAGGATGTAAAATGGTGCGTCGGAAAGGTAGAATTTATCTTCAATTCTAAATGGTAAAATTACATCGTCTCCAAAGAAAAATTGAGAAGTTAAAATTGCCGAAAGAGAAGCTAATAATAATGGTAGCATTGACGCAATAGTTAAATCTAAACTAAACACTTCTATTGCAAAAATAATAGCCGCAATGGGAGCTTTAAAAATAGAACTCATGGCGCCAGCAGCAGCACAACCTACAAGTAGTGTTCTTGTGGTTTGGTTCATATGGAACATTCTGGCAATGTTTGAGCCTAATGCTGCGCCTGTTGCAACGGTTGGCCCTTCCAGTCCTACCGACCCACCAAAACCAACGGTTAGTGGCGCGGTTAAAATAGAGCCAAACATTTGAAAAGGTTTCATGATTGCCTTACGTTTTGAAATAGCGTAAAGCGTAGAAGGAATACCGTGACTTACCTTGTTTCTTATAATATATTTTATACCTAAATACACTAAGGTTAAACCTAGAATAGGAAATAGGAAATAGAAGGCGTGATGGTAGTGTTTTATTAGTTTAGCCTCTAATAAATGCTGAATAAAATGGGTTAAATTCTTTAAAACAACCGCTCCCATACCTGCGGTAAAACCTATAATGATACTTAATAGGTATACGAATTGCTTTTTGGAAATATGCTTAGCTCTCCAAATAAGTATCTGTTTTAAAACGGTTTGTTTAGGCATTTTATTTTGATGCGTTTTTCGATAAAATATCGGTAGCTAAATACTTATCGTTTTTGTTGTAATACCAAGCCCTATTTTTTGGCATTTTAATTCCGTTTATAGTCTCTAATTCGGTTAGCAAAATATATTCACCATCGTTTTTAGTTTCATCTTTAAAAAACTGATAAACCTCCATGGCGAAGGTTTCTGGGTTAAAATAGAAATACCAAGTATCTTTACCTACTTCTTTGGAGTAGGTTGCTTTTAGAACTAAATAGTCTTTTCCTTTAAATATTTTTTGAGTTACGTTTGGGTGTATTATGGTGCCTTCGTCGTTTAATTTCATTGGCAAACCATACAGATAGGTGTAGTAGTCTTTAAATAAATTAGCACGTTTGCAATTTAGGTTGTGTTCTTTTTTTAGTGTTTCAGATAAATCGGTACTCCCATTTATGGATAGGGTACAGTCTAATTTATTAATAACAGATTCTATTACCAAACTGTCTTTTATGGTTTGTAAAGAAAAATATTCTTTAGGTAAACTTATTGTAATATTGCTTTGTCGTTCGGGTTTGTTTGGCATTTTCATACTTACTATAAAACTACCATCGAAAGTTTCCCAATTGTTATTTGGATCGTGAAACTGGATTGATTTTTTTAATAATTCTGGGCCTGTTATAGTTTGAGCTAGGGCTATTGTTGAAGCGAAAACTAATAGAAAGAAGGTTAAGTTTTTCATATATTCAGTTTACTAAAAAATCCTGCAAAAGCAGGATTTTAATATTATGATTTTAAATTAAGTTTTAAACTCAATTCTGTTAATTGATCATCATCAATTCGAGCAGGTGCATCAATCATTACATCGCGTCCTGAGTTGTTTTTTGGGAAAGCAATAAAGTCTCGAATGGTTTCTTGGCCTCCTAAAATGGCAACCAATCTGTCTAGTCCAAAAGCTAAACCACCGTGTGGCGGTGCTCCGTATTGAAAAGCATCCATTAAGAAACCAAATTGTGCTTTTGCTTCTTCTTCAGAAAAGCCTAAATGTTTAAACATTGTGGCTTGTGTTTCTTTATCGTGAATACGAATAGATCCTCCTCCAATTTCGTTTCCATTTAAAACTAAATCGTATGCATTTGCTTTTACATCGCCAGGATTTGTGTCTAGTAATTCTAGTTGACCTGGTTTAGGAGATGTAAACGGGTGGTGCATGGCGTGGTAATGTCCAGTTTCTTCATCAAGTTCCAATAAAGGAAAATCGATAACCCATAATGGAGCAAATACTTTCGGGTCGCGTAAACCTAAACGTTCTGCTAATTCCATACGTAAAGCACTTAATTGCGCGCGTACTTTATTTTTGTCGCCAGAAAGTACACAAACTAAATCGCCTGGTTTAGCTCCGGTAACTTCTGCCCATTTTGCTAAATCGTCTTGATCGTAAAACTTATCTACTGAAGATTTAAAGGTTCCGTCATCATTACAACGCGAGTAAATCATGCCTAAAGCACCAACTTGTGGACGCTTAACCCAATCTATTAATTTGTCAATTTCTTTTCTTGTGTAGCTATTTCCTCCTGGTACAGCAATACCAACAACTAATTCTGCATTATTAAAAACGCCAAAATCTTTGTGTTGAGTTACTGTGTTTAATTCGCCAAATTCCATTCCAAAACGGATGTCTGGTTTATCGTTTCCGTATAAACGCATGGCATCATCGTAAAGCATTCTTGGGAATTTATCAATGGAAACACCATTAACTTCCTGTAGTAAGTGACGGGTTAAACCTTCAAAAACATTTAAAATATCTTCTTGTTCAACAAAGGCCATTTCACAATCAATTTGTGTGAATTCTGGCTGACGGTCGGCACGTAAATCTTCATCTCTAAAGCATTTTACAATTTGAAAATACTTATCCATACCACCAACCATAAGCAATTGCTTAAAGGTTTGTGGCGATTGTGGAAGGGCGTAAAATTCTCCTGCATTCATACGAGATGGTACTACGAAATCTCTTGCGCCTTCTGGTGTAGATTTTATTAAATATGGTGTTTCAACTTCAATAAAACCTTCTTTAGATAGATAGTTTCTAACTTCTTGAGAAACTTTCGATCTGAAAATTAAACTATTTTTTACCGGATTACGACGAATATCTAAATAACGATATTTCATTCTAATATCTTCACCACCATCCGTTTTATCTTCAATAGTAAATGGAGGGAGCACCGATTGGTTTAAAATTTCGAGCTCAGAAACTAATATTTCGATATCTCCTGTAGGGATATTTGGGTTTTTTGAAGCACGTTCAATCACCGTTCCTTTTACCTGAATTACAAATTCGCGGCCTAAGTTTTGGGCTTGCTCTATTAAATCTTTGCTAGTGCGCTCTTCATCAAAAACAAGTTGTGTAATACCGTAACGGTCACGTAAATCGACCCAAACAATAAAACCTTTATCTCTAGATTTTTGAACCCAACCAGATAGGGTTACTTCTGTGTTAATATGTGTGGCTGTTAATTCGCCGCAATTATGACTTCTGTACATTGTTGTAAAATTGAGGTGCAAATTTAATGAAATAGGACGGAGTATAAATTTTTATAATTGTTTTTTTGAGTAAATGAAGCTTTTAAAATTGTTAGGAGATAAAATAGGTTGAGATTGTATAGGTGTAATGAGGTGATAATATGAATTTGTATTTTACTGATGTTTTATGTTTTTGTGTTTAAAGCTATTAAAATCTAATAATAACGCTTAATATTTTGCGATATTCTTGTAAATGAAATAATTATATCCATATATTAGCATTAACTAACTTTTAAATAAAATAACATTATGAGTAAATTTTTGAACACAAAATGGTTGATGTTCCTCTTTTTTTTAGGTGCTCCAGCTTTAGTAACTGCACAGCAAGTAACCGGTGTGGTTAAAGACGACTCTGGAGCATTACCAGGTGTATCGGTAGTTGTAAAGGGAACGTCTAGTGGAACCACCACGGATTTCGATGGCAAGTATTCTATTAATGCTAGTAGCGGTGCTGTTTTAGTGTTTTCTTATGTGGGTTATGAGACACAAGAAAACACTGTTAGTGGAAATAAAATGAATGTGATTATGCAATCTGGTGTTGCTCTAGATGCAGTTGTGTTAACAGGTAATAGATCGAAACCGAGAACTATTTTAGATTCTCCTGTGCCTATTGATAATATAGGTTTAGATGAAATGCGTAGTACCGGGCAACCAACAATAGATAAAATGTTGACTTATAAAGTGCCATCTTTCAATTCTACAACCCAAGCCGTATCTGATGCAACTGCGCATTTTGATCCAGCAGATTTGCGTGGTTTAGGGCCAAGTAGAACGTTGGTTTTAGTTAATGGAAAACGTAAAAACCAAAGTGCTTTAGTTTATATTAATGATACACCTGGAAAAGGTGAAGTAGGTGTGGATTTAAAAAGTATTCCAGCTGCAGCCATTGAGCGTATCGAGGTTTTGCGTGATGGAGCTTCGGCTCAGTACGGATCGGATGCGATTGCTGGTGTAATTAATATGGTGTTAAAAAAGAATGTTGAATATACTACGGTAAACGTAAATTCTGGTGTTACTACTGAGGGCGATGGTTTTAATTTTGGAGTTGATTTAAACACAGGTTTAACTGGTGAAAATGGTGGTTATTTAAATATTACTGCTGGATATTATGAGCAAGAAAAAACGAATAGACCGGGGTCTCCAGGATCAGATGCTTTAATTGGAGTAGAGGCTAATGATCCAACTTGGGGAGCTTGGTTAGCTGATAATCCAGATTTAGGAATGAATGTTGGTCAGCCTGAATTACAAAAAATCGATTTGTTTTTTAATGCTGGAATTCCTTTTAAAAATGATTCTGGTGAGTTTTACTCCTTTGGTGGTTTTACTTCTAGACAAGGAACAAGTTTTGCTTTATACAGAGCGCCTTATTGGGTGGGAGATCCTTATAACTTATTACATGAAGCGGGGTCTGATTATAATGGGTTTCAGCCTACTTTTGAAACCGATGTTATGGATAACAACTTAACAGCTGGTGTAAAATGGAAATTGTTTAATTTCGATGTTGATTTTAGTGGGACTTACGGAAGAAATAGAATTGATTACGATGTGAACAACACGTTAAATCCAGATTTGGGAGCAAGCAGTCCTACAGAATTTGCAGTTGGAGGTTATACGTTTAGTAATACATTGGCGAATTTAGATTTCTCAAGAAATTTAGGGCAACTTAATATTGCTTTTGGAGCAGAAATTAAGCAAGAAAACTTTTCTGCTAGAGCTGGAGATGCTGCATCTTATTTCAACCCTACTGGGAATGGTAATGCACAATCTTTCCCTGGTTTGCAGCCATCTAATGCAGTGCGCGCCGATAGACATAATTATGGTGTTTATGGAGATTTAGAATGGGAACCTACCGAAGATTTATTGATTGGTGGAGCTATCCGTTATGAGGATTTTAGTGATTTTGGCGATAACGTATCATGGAAAGTTAGTGGGCGTTATTCTTTAGGAGATAAGGGTGCGATAAGAGCTTCTTATAGTACTGGGTTTAGAGCGCCATCGTTACATCAAATATATTTAAGTAATGTGCAAACCTTAGTTTCTGGAGGGAGTATTTCAAATCAAGGAACCTTTAGTAATGTAGATCCTGTTATTAGAGAAGATTTAGGTGTGCCACAACTTACGGCAGAAACGTCTAAAAATATATCGGCTGGTATTACATATAAAATTAAGCCTAACCTTTCTGTTTCAGCGGATTTTTATAATGTTAAAGTTGATGATCGTGTTTTATTTACTGGTGAAATTGGGTTTGATGGAGATGACTCGTCAATGAATCCTGTTGAGAGTGTGTTGGTGGCTAATTCTATTACAAGTTTGAAGTTTTTCGTAAACGCTGTAAGTACTAATACTTCGGGTGTTGATTTAGTGGTTAACTACACTAATATTGAATTAGGTGAAGGTATTTTGAATGCTGCATTAGCGGCGAATTTTAATGAGACTACAATTAAAGGTAAAATTGATGCTCCAGCTTTATTTGAGGCTAACGGGTATGATATCTTTAATAGAAAAGAGCAAGCTAGAATTACATCATCAAGACCGAAATCTAAAGTGTTATTAGGTTTAGATTATGATTTGAATAAATGGAATTTTATTTTGAATAACACTTATTTTGGCGAAGTTACATGGCAACACGGTAGTAGTCCAGCACTAGATCAAACTTTTGCCGGAAAAGTAATCACCGATTTAATTGTTGGTTATGAGTTTAGTGAAAAACTATCGGGTAATATTTCTGTAAATAATTTACTTAATGTATATCCAGATGAATTGGATGCTAAAGGCGATGTGGTTACCGATCTTGGAGGGCGTTTTAAATACCCTTGGGAGGTAAATCAATTTGGATTTAATGGTACTGTTTTAAATGCAAGCTTAGCTTTTAAATTCTAGAGCTCATTTTATTGTTTTGGCAGAGATGTTTATTTAAGCGTTTCTGTTTTATGTAAACCCCAGATTTTGGAAAAAACACCAAAATCTGGGGTTTCGTTTTAAGTTTAACATTTTTTTTAGAAAAATTAAAATAATCTTCAAACGCTAATAAAACGTTAATTGTACGTTTTATTTTTAATTGAATAGTTGTTTTTTTATTTTTTAGCGTGTTGAGTGTCATGGGGTTGAGAGGATTATTTCTTTTTAGGTTTATGAAATAATGATTAAAAATAGATTTTTTTACTTGTAAGTTTTTACTGTTAAAAAGCCGTTTTGTAAGTAATGTTTTATCGGTAAGTGTTTAAATTACAAGATAATATGTATATCTTAGCTAGAACTAATTCAAATAAATTATAACTATGAGTAAAATTCTACATTTAAAATGTCTGATGTTTCTATTTTGTATAGGTCTATCAGGAGCGGCATTAGCCCAAGAAATTTCGGGAACTGTAAAAGATGATTCTGGTGCCTTACCCGGAGTTTCTGTAATTGTAAAAGGTACGTCAACAGGTACAACCACAGATTTTGACGGAAAGTATAATGTAAAAGCAAAAACAGGTGATGTTTTAGTATTTTCGTACGTAGGTTATGAAACGCAAGACAAAACCGTTACAAGTATGGTTATGAACGTTACCATGCAATCTGGTGTTGCCTTAAATGAGGTGGTGTTAATTGGATCTAGAAATAAATCTAGAACATCTATTGATACACCGGTGCCAGTAGATGTTATTGATATGTCGCAAATTGCTACATCAGGACCGCAAACAACTATTACTGAGATTTTAAATTATGTAGCGCCTTCATTTACATCAACAACCCAAACGGTTTCAGACGGTACAGATCACGTTGATCCAGCCTCTTTAAGAGGTTTAGGGCCAGATCAGGTTTTGGTTTTAATTAATGGAAAAAGAAGGCATAAATCATCATTAGTAAATGTAAATGGTACAGTTGGTACAGGTACAGTTGGTACAGATATGAACTCTATTCCTACGGCAGCAATTGAAAGAATAGAAGTTTTAAGGGATGGTGCGGCAGCCCAATATGGTTCTGATGCTATTGCTGGGGTGATTAACCTTGTTCTTAAAAAAGCAACAAACGAGCTGACTTTAAACGTGAATTCGGGTGCAAATATGAGTAAGCACTCTAATCAATATAATGATGGTGGTACTGATGGTGAAAAATTTCAATTAGATGCTAACTACGGTTTAGATTTAGGAGATAATGGCGGATATATTAACTTTACGGGTTCTTTAAGTACAAGAGGAGCAACAAACAGAAGTGATTCAATGGGGCAACCTATTTATACTATGTTTGATATTGCTACTAGAACATTAGGTTATGATAATGCTTTTGCTATGGATCCAAGTGATTTAGCTAATTACGTTGCAGGTTTAGATCCAGCATTACAAACTGTTTATGATAATGGTGTTGCGGCAGGCAATTCTTTTTTAGATATTATTAATTCAGATTCGGCAACTTTTGTTGGTGATACAGCAAATTCTTCTCCTATTTCTGATTACGAATTGGCACAACGTGGTTTAACTCGTGATGATTTTAGAATGAAAGTTGGACAGTCTAAATTAAGAAGTGGACAGTTTATGATGAACATGGAAATACCTCTAGATGATAATGGTTCTGCGTTTTACTCTTTTGGCGGCATGAGTTTTAGAGATGGTATTGCAGCAGGATTTCATAGAAGGCCAGCCTATACAGATGGAAGGGCAAATACAGCGGCTTTACCTGATGGATTCTTACCACATATTTCTTCTCGCGTTATTGATAGGTCTTTAGCAACAGGTATTAAAGGAAAAATAGGTGATTGGGATATCGATTTCTCTAACACTTATGGTGTAAATAGTTTCGATTTCACAATTAAGAATACAGTTAATGCAACCTTAGGGGCATCGTCACCAAGAGAGTTTGAAGCAGGTGGGTTTTCTTTTTCTCAAAACACTACAAATTTCGATTTATCAAATTTTTATGAGGATACTTTTGAAGGTTTAAATGTTGCTTTTGGTGCGGAATATAGGCTTGAAAATTATCAGTTAATTGCAGGTGAAGAAGCTTCTTATTCAAAATATGATACAAACGGAGAAATTGTTACAAACTACACAGATGCGAGTAATATTGTAACGAGTTATTTTGGTGAAGGTGTTCCTGGTGGGGCTCAAGTTTTTCCTGGATATAGACCAGAAAATGAAGTGGATCAAAATAGGAATAGTTATGCTGCTTATGTTGATTTGGAAGCAGATTTAACAGATGCCTTTTTATTAAGTGCAGCATTGCGTTACGAGAATTTTAACGATTTTGGAGAAACCTTCAACTGGAAATTATCTTCTAGATATAAATTATCAGAAAACACAGCAATACGTGGTGCAATAAGTACGGGTTTTAGAGCTCCAGATTTACATCAAATTTATTTTAATGCTACCGCAACGCAATTTGTTGCAGGTATTCCAATTGAGCAAGGGACTTTTGCAAACAATAGTAGATTAGCCGATTTGTTGTCGATTCCAGAACTGGAAGAAGAAACTTCTTTTAACGCTAGTTTAGGTTTTACTGCTAAAATACCGAGCGCTGGTTTAAAAATAACTATTGATGGATATATGGTTAATGTTGATGATAGGGTTGGTATAACAAGAAGTTATACACCTTCTACAACAGAGCAACAAGAAATTTTTGATGCTGCAGCTGCAGGTGCTGCTAAATTCTTTACTAATGGTTTTGATACAGAGTCTAGAGGGTTAGATATTGTAATAGATCATAAAACAAGTATTGGTGCTAATGGAACTTTAAATAATATATTATCTGGAACGTTTTCTAAAACAGAAGTAAAGAATGTTAAATCTATTCTTGGAACAGAAATTTTAGATGAAACACTTAAAGGGTATATTGAAGATGCAATGCCAAGAGCTAAGGTGAATTTAACGAATAACTACTCTAATGGTGATTGGAATTTTATGTTACGTAATGTTTATTTTGGTTCGGTAAATGATCCTGATTTTGGAGGTTCAACTACACCAGTTACTTACGGAGAAAAAATTATTACAGATTTATCTTTAACTTATAGTTTTTCTGATAACCTAAAACTTACAGCAGGAGCTAATAATTTATTAGATGTTTATCCAGATGAGGTTCCTTTTGAAGGTTCTCAATACGGAGATCAATTTATATTTTCACGTAGAACCTCTCAATTTGGTTTTAACGGACGTTATGTATTTGGTAGATTAACATTTGTTTTAAAATAAGAATTAAAGTGTTTGTTAATATTAAAAGCCTCGTAAATCAATCGATTTACGAGGCTTTTTAGTTTGTATAATTATCTTATTTTTAAGTCATACCGACTATGAGGTTTCGCGCAAAAATTTCATGAGCATACGTCTATCTCGCGATTACAGATGCTTTCCTAAAACTAAAAACCCAGACGCTTCAATTAAGAAAGTCTGGGTTTTCGCTATTAATCGAGTTAGTCACACAATTAAATTAATCTTCTATTCTTTTATTCGTATTAAAAACTTCTTTGTTATCAATTGGTTTTAAAGCTACAACGCGATTGCTGTATATTTTCATTTTAGACCTTGTTACTAAGTAAAATAAAATAGGTACAACTATTAGTGTTAAAAAGGTTGCAATAAATAAACCATAAATTACGGTCCATGCTAATGGTCCCCAGAAAATAACGTTATCTCCACCCATATAAATATGAGGGTTGAATTCACTAAATAAGGTGAAAAAGTTAATGTTTAATCCAATAGCTAACGGTACTAGCCCTAAAATTGTTGTGATAGCTGTTAATAATACTGGGCGTAAACGTGCTTTTCCTCCTGTAATAATAGCTTCTAGAAGTTCGGCTGTTTGTAAATACTGGTCTTCTTCTAGGTTATGTATAGCCTTCTTTCTGTCTATTAAAAGTTGGGTGTAATCTAATAGTACCACACCGTTATTTACTACAATTCCGGCAAGTGAAATAATTCCCATCATGGTCATCATGATAACGAAAGAACTCCCGGTAAGTACTATGCCACCAAACACACCAATTAAGCTTAAAAAGATGGCTAGCATAATAATTCCTGGTTTCGACACCGAGTTAAATTGGAATATTAATATGAAGAAAATTAAACCCAAACCTGTAAAAAAGGCGCCCATTAAAAAGGCCATTTGTTTGTTTTGTTCTTCAATTTGTCCCGTATAATCTATAGTAACATCAGAAGGCTTTTGGGTAAAGCTTTTCATTTCATTTTGTATTTTAGAAACAATAGCAGCGGCATCGGTATAACCAGGAGCCAATGCAGAGTAAAGTGTTACAACACGTTTTACATCTTTATGTTTTATAGCACTAAAACCAGAGGTGTTGCTTTGTTTGGCAACTGCCGAAACCGGAATCTCTTTAACTTGCCCAGAAGCCATGTCTCTAAATGTCATTTTCTGATTGAAAATAGCACTAGTATTATAACGGTCTTCCTTATTGAAACGTACATAAATATCGTAATCTTCACCATCTTCTTTATAAATACCGGCTTTAGATCCGAAAATTGCATTACGTAATTGCTGACCAACTTGCCCTGTGGAAACACCTAGTTCTCCGGCCTTCTTTCTATCTACAATAACTTGCATGGATGGTTTAGATTTATTTACATCAATCTTTAATTCATCTATACCTTGTACGTTTTTAGAGTTTATAAAATCGCGCATGCTTTCTGCCGTAGCAATAAGTTCGCTATAATCATTTCCTTCTAATTCAACGTTAATAGGGTAACCTGCAGGCGGTCCGTTGGCGTCTTTTTCGACAGAAATAGCAATACCAGGATAGACATCTTTTAAATCGGCTTGCACCTTTTTAAGTAGTTCTTGACTATCTGCACCTTCTCTAAATTTGTACTCGCGCATACTCGCGGTAATTTTAGCACGGTGTGGCATTTCTGCAGCAGAACCACCATCGGTTTGCGGATTTCCGGCGCCTTCACCAACTTGAGACACAGCGCTTTCTGTTAAAAAGTTGAAATCTCCATTCATGTACATATCGTCGTTTAAGATTTTATAAACACGACCTTCGATTTCTTTTGTAATGGCATTGGTTTTTTTAATATCTGTACCTTCAGGGTACTCGATATAAACAATAATTTGATTTGGTTTATTGTCGGGAAAAAATTCTACTTTAGTACGTTGACTTCCTACCGATGCGCCAAAGCCCATAAAGGCTACAATTAACAAGATAAATGTTACAACGGTGATAAGTATTGGCTTTCTGCCACTCAAGGCGTAACGTAGCGATTTCTCGTAAGCTCTCTCCCAAACAGGTAATATTTTATTTTGAAAGCTATTAGACCAATTTCTAAGGAATAAACGGTAAATCCAAAGTAGAACAACAACAGATACCATTAGTGTTCCTAAGGCATTATAAGTGCCGCCTAAGAGCATGATTAAGAGTCCGATGACTCCAAATATTACTGAAATTCTTATAATTTGTTTTAAAGGCATATTTTTATCCTCAACTGTCATGTATTTAGATACTAAAACAGAGTTAAAAAAGATAGCCACAAATAATGAAGATCCTAAAACTACCGAAAGCGTAATCGGGAAGTACTTCATAAACTGCCCCATAACGCCAGGCCATAAACCTAAAGGAATAAAGGCGGCAACTGTAGTTGCTGTAGATATAATAATTGGGTAAGCAATTTCGCCAATCCCTTTTTTAGCAGCTTCAACACGACTCATGCCTTCTTCACTCATAAGGCGATATACGTTTTCTACTACTACGATACCGTTATCTACCAGCATACCAAGCCCCATGATAAGTCCGAAAAGAATCATGGTGTTCATGGTGTAGCCCAATAAGTCTAATATCATTAAAGACATGAACATAGACATCGGGATCGCAAACCCAACAAAAAGTGCATTTTTAAATCCTAAAAAGAACATTAAAACGGTGACAACTAGTATGATACCAAAAATAATGTTGTTTACTAAATCGTCTACTTGCCCAATGGTTTTAGAAGATTGGTCGTTAGCAATAGTAACTTTTAGATCTGGTGGAAATACGTTTTTTATGGCATCACTAACAATAACTTCTATTTGTTCGGCTGCTGCTACCATGTTTTTACCAGCACGTTTTTTAACGTCTAGCATTACCACTTGGTGTCCGAATTCTCTAGCGTAAGTAGTTTTGTCTTCGTCTTTAAAGCTGACTTTAGCAACGTCTTTCAAGTAAATAGGGTTGTTCATTTCAGATTTTACAACAAAGCCTTCTAGTTCTTTCGGGTCTTCAATTTCACCTAAAATTCGAATGGTACGTCGTTGTCCGCTAGAAATTAAATTTCCGGCAGACATAGTCATGTTTTCTCTTCCGATGGCATTAATAATATCGTCGAAACTTACTTGAGCAGCCATCATTTGGTAGATGTCTACAGCAACCTCAACTTCTTTTTCTTGAGCACCACGAATGTCAACTTGTTTAATTTCTTGAAGGTTTTCAATTTCATCTTCAAGATATTCTCCAAACTCCTTAAGTCTATCTACAGGATAATCTCCAGAGATATTAATGTTTAGAATGGGTATTTCTTCCGACATACTTAAATCGAAAACATTAGGTTCTACCTTAGCTCCGTTAAATGTTGGCCAATCTTCTCCCGAAGATTCCGAATCTATTTCATCTTTAACCTTTTGTTTGGCAGCTTCAACAGTAATTTTTTCGTCGAATTCTACAACTACAATAGAGTAATCTTCTTGCGATGTTGAGGTGATTTCAACAACATTACTTAAGGTTTTTAATTTATCCTCAATTGGGTCGGTTATTAGTTTTTCAATATCCTCGGCAGTATTCCCAGGGTAAATAGAACTAATATAAATTTTAGTTTCTTTAATTTCTGGAAAGTTCTCTCTAGGCATGCTAAAGTAAGAACCTGTTCCGAGAAAAAGTATGAGCGCAATTAAAACATACATCGTTGTTTTATTGTCTATTGCCCAAGACGCTAAGCGAAATTCTTTTAGTACTTCTTTCTTCTTTTTAGTCATCAGTATTTAATCTTTAGACGTTAGTATTATTGGTCTAGAATTTAGAATGATTTTATTCAATGTTTAAAATCTTTACACTTTGTCCATCTTTTACACTTCTGGCGCCTTCGTTTATAATTTCGCTTCCGTTTTCTAGTCCAGAAAGAATTTCTATGTAATCGCCTTGCGTTTTTCCTGTTTCAATAAAAACACGTTTTGCTTTAGCTTGGTTATCCGTTTTGTCGCTAATAGAATAAACATATTGTTTGCCTTCAGCATTTTCTGAAATAATACTTTGCGGAATAAGTATAGCGCTATTGTTGGTGTAATCGTTAATTTTAAGCTTTGCCGTTAGGTTAGGTTTAATACTTCTGTCTTTATTATCGATAGCTATTTCAACTTTAAACGTACGGTTTGATGGGTTGATAAAGTTTCCTGCCTGACGCACTTTAGCATCTATTTGTTTGTTAAGAATAGGGAAGTCTACTTTTACATCTTTCCCTGGTGCTAATTCAGTAATGTAACGCTCAGGCACATCAGTTTCAATGTACATGTCTTGAAGGTTTACAATACGAAAAAGTTGCGATTGTCCTGGAGAGACTACGCTACCTTGCTCTGTAATAACATCGTCTATAGTTCCTGAAAAAGGAGCTCTAACAATAGTTTTACTTAACTGTTGTTGCAGTTGTCCAACAGCTTGTTCTTGTGCATCGTAATTAGCTTTAGCTTGTAGGTATTGAATTTCGCTACCTATTTTTTGATTCCATAAACGTTCTTGACGTTCAAAGGTTGTTTTTGCTAAAGCGGTTTGAATTTTTAATTGAGCTAATTGTTGGTTTAATCCACCATCGTCAATTTTAGCAAGCGATTGTCCTTTAGTTACACGTTGGCCTTCTTTAACATATACATTAGATAAAACGCCCGAATATTCTGGATAAATAACAATGTTTTGTTTTGTGTCTACGTTACCTTGTAATTCCACATAGTGTTGAAATACGGAGTGTTTAGCTTCAAAAGTAGTAATTAAAGGAATTTTTTCTAGAGGGTCAATTTCCTTAATTTTTGTTTCTAGAAGTTTTAGTTGCCCTGCAAGTTCTTGCTCAATAGTTTCTAACTCGGCTTTCTTTTGGTGAATTAATTCTAGGTTATTAGTTGCAATAACATCTTCTACAGATTGCTTTTTTTCGCTACCACAAGAAGAAAGAACTAACGCTATGGCTAAGAGTGAATATATATGTTTCATTGTATTGTTGATTTTAGTAAATTTTATTTTGATGATGAATTAGTTTATTTGACTAGTTATGGTTTCTAAAGCTACTTTGTTGTTTATAACATTAAGCATAGCTTGTAGAAACTCTTGTTGTGCTGTGTAAAGTTGCGTTTGTGCTTGTCTTAAATCGAAACTAGAAGCAATACCTTCAAAAAACTTGGTTTGGTTTTTAGTTTCAATACGTTCGGCAAGGTTTAAGTTTTCCTTTTTATTGGTGTACTCTTCAATAGCAAATTGATAATCACTTTTAGCCGATGCAATTTGAAGTTTTAATTGTTGCTCGGTTTCTGTTAAATCGTCTTCAGCTTTTTCTAAGTTGATTTGAGCACGTTGTATTTTAGATTTTGTTGCTCCAGACGTAAAAATAGGCACACTTAATTTAGCTCCAAAAATGGCATAACCATAGTATTTTTGATCACTATTGAAAAACGTAAATTCAGGACTATAAGCGCTATAACCACCACTTAAAAAAGCACTAAGCGTAGGTAGATTTTTGTATTTCTCTAATTTTAATAATAGTTCTTTAGATGTTTTATCGTTTTCGGCAATTTTATAATCTATGGTGTTTTCTACACTGAATGGATTATCAATTAAATCTAAATCGATGTTTTGAGCCGTTAACGTTTCTAGGTTATCGGTAAGTGTTGTATTGTTATCAATATCTAAACCTAAAGTGATATTAAGCATTTGGTAAGCTACTTTTTTCAATCTAATGCTATTGTTTAGGGTGCTTTTAATGCTAGATAATGTTATTTTTAATTGCTCTACACTTTCTTCTTCCTCTAAACCGTTTTCGTAAATTTTGGTAATTTCATCAAGATTTTTTTGAAGTGCCGTTTTATTACGTTCTAAAATAGCAACACTTTCTTCTGTTAGCAAAACGTTGCCATAAGCATTAACTACTGCTTTTTTAACTTCTAAATCTGTTTTAGTTTTAGCATTTTTAGATATTTCTAAATATACTTTGGCCGATTGTAAACCAACAATGTAAGAACCGTCAAAAAGTAACTGACTTAGCGTTGCAGAACCAATTAAACTTTGTTCCAAGCCTAAAGCAAGTGCTGTGTATTCGCCTTCTGGACCACCAAAAGCAGAGGCTTCAACAACTTGTAGTTGCTGCTTTATACTGTTTTGGTAGTCTACGGCTGCATTAAGTTGTGGTAAACCTGCTGCGGTAGTTTCCCATTTTTGTTCTTTAGCGGCATCTATATCTCTAGAAGCATTTTTTGCCGTTCTATTATTTTCAAGGGCAAAATTTATAGCAGCATCTAAAGAAAAGCTATTGGTTTCTTCTTGAGAAATAGCCGTTATAGAAACTAATAAACTAAAAAATATAATTAGTTTGTTTTTCATTTTATGATTGAGTTTTTGTTATAAATTTATTTAAAGTTTCAAATCCTTTTTCGGTAACAATGGCTCTTAAGTGGTATTCTAAGTAACTTTCCATTAAGTAATCCATAGAGAATAAATCTGTTGGAAAAATGGTGCCATCCTTAATACCCGTCATTCCATTAAAATACATTCTAGAAATAAAATTGATATCTATATTGGCACGAAATAGGCCGGTGTCGATACCTTTTTGAAGGCTATCACTAACGGAATCGTGCATTTTTTCAAATTGTTTTAAATGCAGCGTTGCATAAATTTGAGGGTAATATTTTTTAAGTTGAAATTGAGGAGACGATTTTTCACTCTCTAAATGATTCATTACAAACATTTTTATATCGTATAATTCCTCAATAGGGTTTATGGAATTACAGCAAATATTGTCTATGCCATTGCAAATAACATCGAAAACAGAAAAAGAAACCGCTTCTACTAACTTGGTTTTATTGGCGAAATGCACGTAAATGGTTTTTTTAGAAATGCCCATTTCATGAGCAATATCGTCCATTGTAACGCTTTTAAACCCTAGGTTTAAAAACAAATCGGTGGCTTTGTGTACTATTTTTTCTCTCATAATTCGTGGCAAATGTACAACAGGAAACTTTAAAAACAAAAATAGTTTCCTGAGTTTTAATCATTTTTTAATATTAAATTTACTTTCAGGGTTTTTAATATGTTCAATTCCTTTATTTTTGCGCGATGCTTTCAATAGAAAAATACCAACACGAGTTTATAGAATATTTAGAGACGTATTCTACTGTAAAAGAGCCTGAAAATCTTTACGCGCCAATTCAGTATATTTTGGAGTTAGGCGGAAAAAGATTAAGGCCAGTTTTAACTTTAATGGCTGCCGATATTTTTGGAGACAATTATAAGCATGCTTTAAATGCTGCTTTAAGTATTGAGGTGTTCCATAACTTCTCTTTAGTTCATGATGATATTATGGATGATGCACCTTTGCGTAGAGGGCATGAGACCGTGCACGAAAAGTGGGATGTAAATACAGCTATACTTTCGGGAGATGCTATGCTTATTATGGCGTACCAACTTTTTGAAAATTACGAGGCTCCGGTTTTTTTAGAGCTTGCTAAGTTGTTTAGTAAAACGGCTTTAGAGGTTTGTGAGGGTCAGCAATATGATGTTGATTTTGAAACTAGAACAGATGTTAGTGTACCTGAGTATTTGAAAATGATTGAATACAAAACTGCGGTTTTAGTTGCTGCTGCCATGAAAATGGGAGCCATTGTTGCGAAAGCTTCAAAAGAAGATCAGGATAATATTTATAGTTTTGGTCGTTATTTAGGTATAGCATTTCAATTACAAGACGATTATTTAGATGCTTTTGGTGATCCAAAAACCTTTGGAAAGCAAGTTGGTGGTGATATTATTGAGAATAAAAAAACCTATTTATATTTAAAAGCTTTAGAGTTTTCTAATGAGGAAGATAGTGTGGCGTTAAGCCAATTATTTGCTTCTAATCCAGAAGATGTTACCGCTAAAATAGAAACTGCAAAACAATACTTTGTAAATTCAGGTTCGGCGGAAGCTACTAAAAAGGCGATACTAGCTTATACTGAAAAAGCCTTTGCAGTGTTGGAATCTTTAAATATTCCGGAGCCTAAAAAAGCCATACTTAAAACGTTTGGTAGTAATTTAATGAACCGTACGGTTTAAGTTTTTATTTTTTCCACGGAAGTGTAAATTTACATGATGCAGTTACCCACTAGTTTTGATCATTTAATTGAAGAAGCAAATGCTTTAAATTTATATAAAAAACTGATTTTACAGCTTAACAAAGACTTTTTGTTGGCCAATGTAGATTTAGATTTTCATGAAGAAGTTTTACCGTCTAGCTTGAAGTTACTGCTTCATGAAACGGTTTATAGGCTTATTCAAGAAAAATTTAACGAGTATTTAAATTTGCTTTACATTATAGATGTTCCCGAAAAAGATGTGAAAGCTTTAAATGGAGATGATGTTTTAGAACTATCGGAAGAAGTTATGTTTTTAATTTTGAAACGAGAATGGCAGAAGGTTTGGTTTAAAAATAAATATTCTTAAAATTTAATAAAGATGTTTTTATCCTATTTAAAAATATCTTCATATATTTGTATTATAAAATAAGTATTATGTTTTCTAAAGCTTGTGAGTACGGAATTAAAGCAGCAATTTTTATTGCTACAAAATCCTATGAAGACAAGCGTGTTAGTCCTAAAGAAATAGCCGAGAAAATTAATTCGCCTCAGGCATTTACTGCAAAAATATTACAATCTTTAGTACGTAATGATATTGTGAGTTCTGTTAAAGGGGCTTACGGTGGTTTTGAAATACAAAAAGATAGAATTAGTCAGGTTAAATTAGCCCAAATTGTAAAATCGATCGATGGTGATAGTATTTATATGGGCTGCGGTTTAGGTTTGGAAAAATGTGATGAAAATCACCCATGTCCGGCACACGATAAATTTAAAATTGTTAGAGATGAACTTCAGAATATGCTGGAAAACACTACTTTAGAAGAGCTGGCGCTTAATATTAAATCGGGGTCTGCATTTTTAAAGACATAAAAAAAATTTGAATATAAATAGGATAAATTTATCCGAAATAAAATAATTATGGAAACACTACATAAAGACGCACAAAAACACATCGGGCAATTTGTAGCAGAAGATTTTAGAACTGCTGCTGTTTTTTCTAAGTATAAAATAGATTTTTGCTGTAATGGTAATCGATCTGTGGAAGCTGCTTGCGAAAAAAAAGGAATAGATAGTAATATGTTATTAGAAGAATTGGAGTCTGTACTAAGCACAACTACAGGCCAATCTATAGATTATAAATCGTGGCCATTAGATTTACTGGCAGAATATATTGAAAAAACGCACCATAGATATGTAGAAGAGAAAATACCGGTGCTGCGCCAGTTTTTAGATAAGCTTTGTAGAGTGCATGGAGAACGCCATCCCGAACTGTTTAAAGTGAACGAATTATTTACAGCTTCGGCTGGAGAATTATCGGCTCATCTTAAAAAAGAAGAACTTGTACTTTTTCCTTTTATAAAAAAAATGGTGAAGGCGACTTTAGATGATAGCGCTGTGCAAGCACCACATTTTGGTACTGTTGAAAACCCAATAGCCATGATGATGAGTGAACATGATAATGAAGGTGAACGTTTTAGACAAATAGCTGAACTTACAGATAATTACAACCCGCCAGCAGATGCTTGTAATACCTATAAGGTAACCTACGCCATGCTCGATGAGTTTGAGAAAGATTTACATTTACACATACATTTAGAAAATAATATTTTATTTCCAGAGGCGATAAAATTAGAGAAGCGCTTTGTTTAAAAGTAACGTGTAATTATTGTTTTAATTTAAAAACCCTAATGTATATATTTTATAATATTCTAGGGTTTTTGTTTGTCTATAAGCATTGGTTTTTGATAAGATTTAAGCGTGTAACTATTTGCTTGATTGGTGTTTATGTGATTTTGGTCATGTTTTTTCTAGTTTTTTTAAAATAAATTGAAGGACTAATCGGCAACATTATGAAAAATATACTCTTACTTTCGGATTTTTCGGCTAATTCCATAAACGCCATACATTACGCCATGCATTTTTTTAAGAATCAAAAATGTAAATTTCATCTCATGAATGTGCATAAAATGGGGAGTTTCACTTCTGATGATTTAATGCGTTTCCCTGGTGAAAGTATTTATCAATCTATTACGCGAGAGCCTAAAGGGAAACTTTATGTGCTAAAGGCAGAATTAGAGAATACGTATAAAAACTTCGATTATCAATTTGAAATTCATATTGATTTTGATGTATTTATTGATGCTATTAATCAGGCTGTAGTAAGCAGAAATATAGATTTTGTTGTTATGGGAACCAATGGTGTTACTGGTGCCAAAGAAATTTTATTAGGCAGTAATACCATTAATGTTATCAGGAAAGTGGATTGTAAAATATTGGCTATTCCAGAAGGTTACAGGTTTACACCTATTAAAGAGTTACTTTTATCTGTAGGGCCTAGAGATGTTATAGACGGAAATCAATTTACCGATTTGTTAGAGTTTATGGAAACCTATCAATTACACCTCAATGTTTTAAGGCTTATGCCGAATAAAGAAAATCTAGACATAGTAAAACAAGATAGATCTAGCTTATCTATATTAAATTGTAAATATAATGTTGTAAACATGGTACCTATAGATTATGCTGTATTAGGTTATCTGCAAACAAATACTGTTGATTTTATGGCTTTGTTTGTAAGGCATGAAGGCTTTTTAGAGCATTTGTTTTCAAAAGGAAATAATAAAATCAATATTTCTAAATTACCAAAACCTATACTCGTGTTGCACAATTAGTTTTATATTTATTTACCATAAAAAGGTTTACTATATTTAGTGTGCCAGAAACCATAATAATGCCTAAAAAGTTAGTAGTAATTTGTTTATTTAATTTCTTAATTGCAGCCTTATTGGGTTTAGCTTTACGTTATTCCTTTTTAAATTCTATAGGTTTAAATTATAGGTTTTTAACCCATGCGCACTCTCATGTTGCTATGTTGGGTTGGGTGTATTTAATGCTTTATGTTTGTATTGTACATTATTTTATTCCTGAAAAAAAGCCGGTATACAACAAGTTATTTTGGGTTACTCAGTTTGCTGTTTTGGGTATGGTTTTAAGTTTTCCATTTCAAGGTTATGCTGTGGTTTCAATTTCATTTTCAACCTTGCATATTTTTTGTAGTTATTATTTTGCTTACTTAGTTTGGAAACATCATAAAACGGAATCACCAGTTACTAGCCGTTTATTAAAAACAGCGCTCGTGTTTATGGTAACCTCTACTATTGGGGTTTGGTGTTTAGGTCCTGCTGTTTCTATGTTGGGGCAAGCTTCTGCGTTTTATCAAATAGCAATTCAATTTTTTTTACATTTTCAATTTAATGGTTGGTTTTTAATTGCTGTTTTGGCTGTGTTTTTTCATCTTTTTAAAATAGGAAATTCTAAATTATTTAGTGCTTTCTATTGGGTTTTAATCGTGTCAACTGTATTAACGTTTGCTCTACCTATTCAATGGTTTGCACCGCATATGGTATTCCCTTTGATAAATGGTGTTGGTGTTGTGTTACAATTAGTTCTACTTGTTTTATTTGTAAAACTTATTAAGTTTAAGGAGAATAAAGTGGCTAGTGGAGATAATCTTGTCGTAATTAATTTGTATCGTTTTGCTGTGTTGTGTTTTGTTTTAAAAACCATTTGTCAAGCATCTTCTATTTTTTCGGAATTTGCCAATGCGGTTTATGGACATCGCAATTTTATAATTGGTTTTATCCATTTATTAATGCTTGGTGTGGTTTCTGGGTTTTTGTTTGCCTTCATTCTGAAAAACAATTTACTCTCTTATTCTAAAACTGCTTATCTTGGGATATATAGTTTTTTAGGAGGTTTTGTTTTAACGGAATTAATGTTGCTTATTCAGGGGTATAAGTTTTTTACAGGAAGCGGGTTGCTACCAAATTATTACCAATTATTGTTTTATTTCAGTATTTTATTGCCTTTCGGAATCACTTTAATACTGTTTAATTTAATTCGAAAAAAACAAGATTAAAAGGTTTTGTTTTAGTTGTAAACAGAAATGTAATACACCTATTAATGCACTGTTTTAAGTATGGTTTCAATAGTTTCTTTATTATCAACTCCCAAACCTTCTTGTTGATGTATTAATTCACCAGCCGGATTAAACACACTTATAATATTAGAGTGCGAGAAATCGATAGGAGAAATTTGTTTGTATTTCATAGAAAGTACATTAGCAAATTCGCGAACGCTACTTTCTGTGCCTTGCAAAAACATCCACTGTTCACCATCCATAATATTCTCAATAGCGAAAGATTTTAAGCGTTTTGGTGTATCGGTTAATGGATCGATACTTATTAAAACAAACTGAATATCTTTAATTTTCTCAGGAGGAAGTTGTGCTTCAATGTTTCGCATATCGGCAACTAATCTTGGGCATGCTGCTTTGCACGAGGTGTAAATCATTACCATCACTAAAGTTTTTCCTTTTAGTGCTTTGAGTTCAATGGTTTTGTTTTCTTCGGTTTGCCATTTTGAAGTTAGGTTAAATATCGATTCCTCGGAAATGTTATCGTCATTTTTTATAGTTTTAGCTGTTTCATTAATGGCTACTAAATCCATTTTACAAACAACGCAATTCCCTGATGCGCTATAAGTTTTATCGCCTTCGCAGGCCATTGGGCATTTAAAAACTTGAGAGATTTCAGTATTTTTATCAGACTTGCAGCTTTGTAGTAATAACCCTGAAGTAAATAGTATAAGGATGAATTTTAATGCTTTCATAATAATTAATTTTTAACAGGTTTCACGCAACGGAAACCTAGGTTTTTCATAGCGTATTTTGCTTTTAAACTTCCGCGTATAGCATAGCGCATAAAGGCAGCATAGTTCATTAAATCGGTGGCGTTTAAAGAGGCGCTTCCGCAAAATAAATTTGAATCTTTATCAACATCTTTTCGCGATTCACCTGTAATTAAAACAGAATTGAAATCGAGTGTCCATTCCCAAACCAAGCCGTGTAAATCGTAAACACCCCAAACATTTTTCGGGTGTAACCCGATAGTGTCTTCATTAGAGTGCGGCGCTTCATACCAAGCTAGTATTTTTTTATTAAACGATGGTTTAACGCGTGCATCTCTTGTGGTTTCGTCTGCCATGGCTGCATATTCCCATTCGTCTACGGTTGGCAAGCGCTTACCTTGGCATTCGCAATAGGCTTTAGCTGCATACCAAGATATATAGGTTGCTGGACTGTTTAAATTTTCTGTAGGTTTTAATTCTAAATTAGAATTCCAGTTTGCCAAATAGCTTTTATCCGAAAATAGTTTTAGAATGTTAGATTTTTGCCATTTTGGATTTTCTTTTAAAAAATTGAGATACTCTAAATTTGTAACAGGGTAGATGTCCATTTCGAAATTTTTAACTTCTACAACCGTCGAGTCCCTGCCATATAGAGGAATATATCGGCTACCTTCTATAAAAACCATACCTTTAGATTGGCTATGCGCCAATGTTTGGACAACCAACAAAGCAAGCAAGAATCTAAAGGTTAGGTTTTTCATAATATTAATTATTTACTGTTTTTTACTTTGTCTACCATTTCTTTTGTAACTACTTTTTTAGAGTTACCCCAGCTGTTGTATACATAGGTTAGTACGTTTGCTATTTCATCTGAAGATAGCATTTGTCTTGTCATAACACTATTGTAAGTTTCGCCATTAACCGTAATTTCGCCGGTTTTACCATGAAGAACAATACCAATAGCACGATCTACATCTGCATTTAAATAATCGGATTTTGCTAATGGAGGAAAGGCATGTGGAATACCTTGGCCTTCACCTTGGTGACAAGCAAAACAAGTTTGCATATAGGCTTGTTTTCCAAATTCCATTTGTTCTTCAAACGATTTTGCAGGAATTTCCGAAGCTACAATTTCATCTGTTGTTGGCATGTTTTGTATTCCAGGACCTTCTGGTAAGTAAATATCATCGCGTATTTCGCCAGAATAAAGTGTTTTGTTTTTCTCTCCTTCAACTTTAAGCATTCCTAAGGCTCCTTTATTAAAGGCTCTAAAAATAGAGTGGTCTACTAAAATAAATGTGCCAGGTACTTCAACTTTAAACTCCATCATGGCAGCGCCACCGGCAGGAATTAATGTGGTTTGTACGTTTTCGTTAATAAGGTCGCCGCCTTCTACATGTACTCTATCGAATATTTCACCAATAACATGAAAGGAAGATACTAATCCTGGTCCACCATTACCAACAAAGAGTCTCACGGTTTCACCTACTTTAGCTGTTAATGCATTGTCGCCAGTAAGTGCGCCTACTTTTCCGTTAAAAACAACGTAATCGGCTTTTTCGTCAACGGCTTTTTGCATATCAAAAGGTTGTAAGCCACGTTCACCATTCGCGCCTTTAGTGTAAAAATCACCTTGCATAATGTAATATTCTTTATCTACAGGAGGTAAACCGCCTTCGGGCTCTACTAAAATTAAACCATACATACCGTTGGCAATGTGCATTCCAACAGGGGCTGTTGCACAGTGATAAACGTATAAACCAGGATTTAAGGTTTTAAAGCTGAAAGTTTTTTCGTGGCCAGGTGCTACAAAAGAAGATTCTGCTCCACCACCAGGGCCAGTTACGGCGTGCATATCTATATTGTGTGGTAATTTGTTGTCTGGGTGGTTTTGTAAATGAAATTCTACCTCGTCACCAACACGAGTTCTAATAAAACTTCCTGGTACGGTGCCACCAAATGTCCAGTACATATATTTTACACCGTCTGTCATTTCGCCTTCTTTCTCAAGAATCTCCATTTTTACAATCAGTTTTTTTGCTTTACGTCGGCCAACTGGAGTTGGTACGTTTGGCGGAGATGTTAACTCTGCAATCATTTCTCTGCTTACAGGTATGTCTGCGGTATTTTCATACTCCTGTTCTTTCGATTTAAAACAAGACGTTAATAGTAGGGTGCTTAGAAAAGTTAAGCTTAATAAAAGGTTGGATGGTCTCATTAGTATTATTTTTTTAGTGATTTTATTTAAATTTTTAATTAGGATAAATTTATCTTAATTAAGGTTTATCAAAAATAATACTAAGCTTACTCGTAAAATATGACAAAAGTCAGTTTTATAAGTAAAGGATTAGAACATGTAATAAGTGTGTCTGTTTTTAGAAGTAAAACCGTACAAATGGGGCCCAGGCTTCAGAATATATACTTTTATCTTGGTCGTACAATACATCGTAACGAATACCAAAAGTTACGTTGCCATTTCTATAACCGGCTCCAAAATATAAGGCAGGAATCCAATAATTATCGTTCGGGATATCTAAATTTACATTATACCTGCGGTTTACATTAAGGTGCTCGAACTCGGCAGATAGTTGAATTTCGTTAATTGGGTTATAAAAACCTATTAAACTTCCTCCTAAAATAGTAGATTTATAAACATTTTTCTGACTGTTGTACGTACCATTTACACCTATACCTAAAGAAAAGGAGTTGTTAAACTCGTAAACTGCATTTGGAGCTAAAGTACCACTGAAAAATCCGTCTCCGAAATTTAAACCAATACCTCCTCCATATCTTACATGCTCCCAAAAATCGCTTTTGAAATTTTGAGAATTAGATTGGTTAACCAGAGATATAAAAAATATTGAAAAAACAATAACTGCTTTGTTAATTGGGAAAAAAAGTTTCATAAGAATTAGAAATGATTAATAATTTAACAGTTTTCACTGCCATATTCGTGAAATGAACATTATTTGCCATAAATATAGTTAAAGAAACCTCTAATTTTACTAAAAGTTGTATTTTTGAAAAATATTTTGACTAACCTACAAGGGATTAAAAATAGCAATGGATAAATTTTCATTTTTAAATACAGCACACACAGCATATTTTGCTGACTTATACGATCAATATTTGCAAAACCCAGATTCGGTAGAACCGAGCTGGAGAGCCTTTTTTCAAGGTTATGATTTTGGTAGCGAATACTCGGAATTAGACGGGGAAACAACAGGAGGTGTCTCGGTAGATGTGCCAGAACAACTTCAAAAAGAGTTTCAAGTTGTAAGACTTATTGATGGCTACAGAATGCGTGGGCATTTGTTTACTAAAACAAACCCAGTACGTGATCGTCGTACCTATTCACCAACTCTAGAAATCTCGAATTTCGGACTTAACGCAAACGATTTAGATACCGTTTTTACTGCCGGAGAAATTTTAGGTATTGGTACTAGAACACTTCGTGAAATTATTATACACCTAGACAATATATATTGTAGTTCTATTGGTGTAGAGTATATGTACTTGCGTAACCCAGAAGTTATTGCTTGGTGGCAAGGACAACTTAACAGAAATGATAATCAACCAAATTTTTCGGCTGAAACAAAAAAATATATACTTTCAAAATTAAACCAAGCGGTTACTTTCGAAAACTTTTTGCAAACTAAATATGTTGGGCAAAAGCGTTTTTCGTTAGAAGGAGGAGAATCTTTAATTCCTGCTATAAGTAATGTGCTTTTTTATGCCGTAGAAAAATATGGTGTTAAAGAATGTGTATTAGGTATGGCTCACCGTGGTCGTCTAAATACATTGGTTAATATTTTTAGAAAACCTTTGCACGAACTTTTTAGTGAGTTTGATGGTAAAGATTTTGAAGATATGGATATTGATGGTGATGTAAAGTATCATTTAGGGTTAACACTCGATAAAACTTACCAAAACGGTAAGGATATCAAGATGAATTTGGTGCCAAACCCATCGCACTTAGAAACCGTTGCTCCAGTAGCAGAAGGGATTACAAGAGCAAAAATTGATACGGATTACGATGGTGATGATTCTAAAATATTACCAATTATAGTACATGGTGATGCTGCTATTGCTGGGCAAGGTATTGCTTATGAGGTAGCACAAATGAGTCAGTTAGCAGGGTACAAAACCGGAGGAACTGTACATATTGTTGTAAATAACCAAATTGGGTTTACAACTAATTACTTAGATGCACGTTCTAGTACCTATTGTACAGACGTTGCTAAAGTCACTTTATCTCCAGTTTTACACGTAAATGCTGATGATGCAGAAGCTGTTGTTCATGCCGTAGAAATGGCATTAGAATACAGAATGAGATATAAGAAAGATGTTTATATCGATTTATTAGGGTATAGAAAATATGGCCATAATGAAGGTGATGAACCAAGATTTACACAGCCTAAATTATATAAAGAAATAGCTAAGCACGCTAACCCGTTTAAAATTTATGCGGATAAATTAATTGCTGAAAAAACAATTGATCAAGCTTATGTAGATGGTATTATTTCTGATTTTAAAGAGACTTTAGAAGCAGAGTATACTAAAGCTAAAGAAGCTAAATCTTCTATAGTTCGTGAGTTTATGCAAGAACGCTGGACAGATTTTGAACGTCAAGATGA
The DNA here is from genome assembly GCF_004368925.1 of Algibacter lectus. Lineage (NCBI taxonomy): Bacteria > Pseudomonadati > Bacteroidota > Flavobacteriia > Flavobacteriales > Flavobacteriaceae > Algibacter > Algibacter lectus. The sequence goes on along the minus strand of NZ_SORL01000008.1, from coordinate 180,911 downwards.
AAAATCTATGCTTATTTCTGAAGATACTGGCTATCCAAAAGAAAAGTTAGAAGAGATTTCTAAAATTGTTTCAACAGTTCCTAAAGGTGTTAAGTTTTTACGTAAAGCTGAACGTATACTTGCCGGACGTGAAAAAATGGTTTTTGAAACCGATACCTTAGATTGGGGTATGGCAGAAACTTTAGCTTACGGAAGTTTGCTTGAAGAAGGATTCAATGTTCGTATTTCTGGGCAAGATGTAGAGCGTGGTACATTTAGTCACCGTCATGCTATTTTGCGCGATGAAATTTCAGAAGAACGTATTAACTTACTAAATACAAATCCTGAAAATAAAGGTAAAATGGATATTTACAATTCCTTTTTATCAGAATATGGTGTGTTAGGTTTCGATTATGGTTATGCCATGGCAAACCCAAATACATTAACCATTTGGGAAGCTCAATTTGGAGATTTTAGTAATGGTGCTCAAATTATATTCGATCAATATTTATCGGCTGCGGAAGATAAATGGAAATCACAAAACGGTATTGTTGTATTATTACCGCATGGTTACGAGGGGCAAGGTTCTGAGCATTCATCGGCAAGAATAGAGCGTTACTTACAGTTATGTGGAATGGATAATATGATTGTTGCAGACTGTACAACGCCAGGTAATATGTATCACTTGTTACGTCGTCAAATGAAACGTAACTATAGAAAACCATTAATTGTTTTCACTCCAAAGAGTTTATTACGCCATCCAAAAGCAGTGTCTAGTTTATCAGACTTAGCTTCTGGTCAGTTTGAAGAAGTAATCGACGATACTATTAATCCAACAAATGTTAAGAAATTAGTATTCTGTACAGGTAAATTTTATTACGATTTATTAGCTGAAAGAGAAGAATTAGGAAATGAAGATGTTGCTTTAGTAAGGATAGAGCAATTATTCCCACTTCATTTAGAAAAAATACAAAGTGTAATAGACAAGTATCCAAATGTAGAAAATTATATTTGGGCACAAGAAGAGCCAAGAAATATGGGAGCTTGGAGCCATATGGCACAGCGCATGGATTTAGTGAAGTTAGAAGTAATATCACGTCCATTTAATTCTGTACCAGCACCAGGATCTAGTACTAGAGATAAAAGAAGGCAACGTCGTGTAATCGATGAGGTTTTCGGAAATTAAATAAAAAGAATAAAATTCATATACCATTAAAATTATAAAGAATGATTTTAGAAATGAAAGTGCCTTCACCAGGCGAATCTATCACAGAAGTAGAAATAGCGACTTGGTTAGTTGAAGACGGCGATTACGTTGAAAAAGACCAAGCTATTGCAGAAGTTGATAGTGATAAAGCAACCTTAGAATTACCAGCAGAAGTTAGCGGAATTATTACGCTTAAAGCGGAAGAAGGTGACGCTGTAGAAGTTGGAGCTGTAGTTTGTTTAATTGATACAAGTGCAGAAAAACCAGCAGGTGGTGAAGCACCAAAAGCAGAAGCTAAGGTGGAAGCACCAAAAGCAGAAGCACCAAAAGCTGCTGAAGCTAAAACTTATGCAACAGGTTCTGCAAGTCCTGCTGCTAAAAAAGTATTAGCTGAAAAAGGAATTGATGCTGCATCTGTTTCAGGTACTGGTAAAGCGGGTCGTATTACCAAAGAAGATGCTGTAAACGCAGTGCCTTCTATGGGAACACCAACCGGTGGTAGTCGTGGTACTTCAAGAAGTAAAATGTCTATGTTACGTAGAAAAGTAGCAGAGCGTTTAGTTGAGGTTAAAAATACAACAGCTATGTTAACCACGTTTAACGAGGTTGATATGTCTCCTATTTTTGCATTACGTTCTGAGTATAAAGAAACGTTTAAAGCAAAGCATGGTGTTGGTTTAGGATTTATGAGTTTCTTTACTTTAGCAGTTGTTAGAGCTTTAGAGATGTATCCAGCAGTAAATTCAATGATGGATGGTAAAGAAATGTTATCATACGATTTTTGCGATATTAGTATAGCTGTATCAGGACCAAAAGGTTTAATGGTGCCAGTAATTCGTAATGCTGAAAACTTATCATTTAGAGGTGTAGAGTCTGAAGTAAAACGTTTAGCACTACGTGCAAGAGACGGTCAGATTACAGTTGATGAAATGACAGGTGGTACATTTACAATCACCAATGGTGGTGTATTTGGTAGTATGTTATCTACGCCAATTATTAACCCACCGCAAAGTGGAATTTTAGGAATGCATAACATTGTAGAGCGTCCTGTGGCAATCGACGGTCAAGTTGTAATCCGTCCAATAATGTACGTAGCTTTATCTTACGATCATAGAATTATTGATGGTAAGGAAAGTGTAGGATTCTTAGTTGCTGTAAAAGAAGCTTTAGAAAACCCAACTGAATTATTGATGAATAATGATGTTAAAAAGGCTTTAGAGCTTTAGGAAATAATAATTTTTAATTGCTAAAAAGGGTGTTTCATATCTATGAAACACCCTTTTTTTATTTGTTTTAGTCGTTTTATTTGAGAGAGACTAAGACAACAACATATATAAGTTAAACGATACAATTATAACAGCCAAAATAAAAACAACAGCGAGTGCTAGTTTATTTACAGGGTTGCTTTTTTCTTCCATGATTTGATCTTTAAGCATTTGTCTAGAATTTTAAGGGTTGGACTTGCGCTGGATTTGTTGGTAATTAATAGCACCGTAAAGGTATGTTACAGGTTCGAAAAAAAAAATACGCAATTGTACGTATTTTTATAATGCAGAAGATGTTGAATGCAAAGCAAGTTTTTTCCATATTTTGGAAAGTAGTAAAAAGCAAAAAACCCTAAATCATAACGATTTAGAGTCTTTTTTTAATTCTCCCTAAGAACTAATTAATAGCACTGTAAAGATATACTATATTTGCGTAAGAAAAAATACGCACTTCTACTTATTTTTATAAAAATTCTTTGTTAACGGTTGCCCAAATGGCAAGAGATGTTGGTTTTTTATCCAAATTTAATTTAGAAACTATATTGCTACGGTGTTTATCTACCGTTCTTACAGAAATAGAAAGCTCTTCAGCAATGATTTGGCTTGTTTTGCTTTCCGATATTAATCGTACTATTCTTAATTCAGATTTAGTTAAAAGCCCTAAATTCTTTGGTCTCGCGTTGTTATTGTGGTTTAGGTAAGATGCTATTTCTTCACTAAAATAGCGTTTTCCGTCTAGTACGTGTTGAATACAGGTTTCAATTTCTTCAACAGCAAATTCCTTTAAAATATATCCGTATACCCCAGATTGAATGGCTTGATCGTAAACTTCTTCTTCTTTATCAAAAGTAATTAGTATAATTTTGGTGGGAAGATTGTGTTTTTTACAGGCTTCAGCAATTTCTAAACCTGTTTTAAAGGGCATTCTAATATCAAGAATGGCAATTTCTGGCTCTAATTTTATAATTAAATTATATGCCGCTTTACCATCTTCGGCGCTTCCAATAATATTAAACCCTTTGTTGGTTAAAAAATCGGTAAGACCACGCAGCATTAACGGATGATCATCTGCTATGACGATATTTGTGTTCATTATTTATTTGCTAGGAAGAGGTTAATTGCTATATCGAAGTAATTTAAATAATTATAACTTTAAATACAAGTATTTCTTTTCATAATCAATAATGCCTTTTCCTTTTTTCAAAATATCGGCACCAATGATACCGTCTACCGGTTTTGCATTATGATTTATAAGAGCTGTATTTACGTGAGATAAGTTGAATAGAACTAAAACAACTTTGTTGTTGCTCCATTTGCCGATTTTTACTTTGTTTTTTTTAGACATTTTGGTTTCCATGTCTGTTGCTCCTGCACCTGCAGCTTTAATTAGTGAGTCTTCGGCATTAAGATTAAAGGTTTCAATAGCTTCAAAACCAACACAAGAGCTGGAAGCTCCAGTATCTAGAATAAACAAACCTTTTTTACCATTAATGGACGCTTTTATTTCAAAATGATTTGTTTTCGTTAAATGCAGTTTTACTTTAGTGTAACCCTTATTTAAAAGAAATTCTTGGAGGTTTGTTGTCATTTACGCTTTAATTTCATTGCTAAAAGTACTATAAACAGTACAATAAATATACCAATGCAAACATAAATTGTGAAGTTTTGCGATTTAACTTCCGTAAGGTCGCCGTAATAAACAAAAGCACTCCAATAATATGGCGATTTTTTAGAATTATTAATCGACTCGTTTTTAATATAACTTATTTTAGAGGCTTGGTTGGCGGTATATGCAGATTGTGATGTACTGTAGTTTTTGTAAAAAGACTCCATAATTTGAGCCGTAGATAAATCGTTTATTTGCCAAAGTGAAAACAAAATATTTTGAGCTCCTGCATATTGAAATCCGCGAGCTATGCTCATGGCGCCTTCGCCTTTGTATAATTTGCCAATACCCGTTTCGCAGGCGCTTAAAACGACTAGATTAGGGTTTAAATCTAAACTATAAAGCTCATTTAAAAATAAGGTGTCATCAAAAAAGGATAAGTTTGATGAGGTTACAAAATCGCCACTGCTCGCATGTGTTGATAGGTGTATAACATTGTAGTTTGGAGCGTTTGTGAAGAAGTTACTTTTACTAGCTTTCGCTTTCATGAATAGTTTTGAAGACATGTGTTTTTCAATGGCTTCAGATTCTTTAACAGAATAGGTTAATGCTTGAGTTTCATTTTCAAAAACCGGAAAAAAACCTAAAACGGTATTCGTGTTTTGCTTTATGCTTTCATTTAAATATACAACAGTGCTACTGTTGTAGACTACGTTTTGCTTTTTGATTAAAAAAGGCATTTTAGAATACAATGTTGTTTTAGTCTTGTTTGTTAATAAAGCCTCGAAAGGGATAAAGTTGATTAGACCGTCGGGAATTATAATTATGTTTTTGCTTGAAGGAGCCTTGTCAAGATTTAATAGCTTGTAAACCTCAAAAGCTTGTGTTGTGTAATTTTGAATATCATTATTTATGGTTGAAGCCTTGTTAAATAAGTTGATGAAATTAGAAACTTGTTGCTTAATGTCTAAGGTGAAATGGATACGATTTAAATTTATGTCTTGCTCTGAAATTATAAATTGATAAATGCTATTTTTTCCATAAAAATATTCGATTAATACGGCGTTGTCTTTTTTTAATTTAGATGTTAAATTGTTGAAATTAAAAGGTTTATTAGTGTTTGGGTGTTTTTTTGAAATCTTTGAATTAAGTTTTTTTAATTGAATACTAATGCTACTAAGTTTACTACTTAAATTGTTAATTTGTGAAGCTGATAAATCTTCTTTTACTAATAAACTTGTAAGCTGTTCTTGAGTTTTTAAAAGTTGAAACTCTTCTATGAGTAAGCTGTCATTAGGAAAATGTTGTAAGCGTTTTTTCTTTAAAAATATAGTTTTTAATACCGAAGACTTGCTGTTTTCGGCATATTCGAGTGCTGTTTTTAAAAGTGTTTTGTTTTTTGTTTTAGCGTAGGTGTCATAAAGAATGTCTATGCTTTTTTCGCTTCGTATGCGGTTGTTTGTTTCGTTTAATATCTTAGTTTCTTGAGAGGTCCAACCATTTTGCATTAATTTAGAAACATAAAAGCTTAGGTCTAAACTTTCTAGAGTTATTTTTGGGTTTGTTTCAATTTCAGCATACATATCGAAAATATCAATAAAGGTATTGTCGGCAAATAATTGATTTTTATTCGGTAAGTTATTGCTGTTGTGTGTTGGTAATAACGTTTTTATTGCAACGTGCAAGCTTTTTATGGCTTCGTTTGGTTGTTTTAAAAGGTAGTGCAGTTGGGCTTCTTCAATATCTAGTTGGGCTATTTTACGTTTTGTAGCACCTTGCTTTAATTGGTTTTTCTTATATGATGAAAAAGCTATAAAGGCCTGTTTAAAACTTTTATTTTTCAGATGAAATAAATAATTATTTCTGTCGCTATCTTTGATTGAAGTATTGTTGAATTGATTTAAAGCAGCAAGACATTCTGTTTTTATTTGAAGTAGTCGTGTTTTTTGTAATTCGGTAATAGGTTTGATTTTTAAGCCTTCTTCCACTGTGCTTATTGCTGTTTCATGTTTGCTTAAAGTGTAATATAATTTAGCTAAATTAATAAAGCCACTTATTTGGTGCGAACTATTTTTGTTGTTTTTAGCTAAATATATATATTGGTTTATGGTGTTTAAAGCATTGGTGAAATCGCTAGTTTTGGTGTATAACGTACCGAGTGGGTTTAAGCAGTTTTCAATAATATCAAAATCTGAAATTAGAGAGAGTTCGTTACTATTATAGCGTTTTAAAGCATCTTCGTAAGTAGAAATTGCTTTTGATAATTCCGATTCTTGAAATAAGTAAAAGCCTTTGTGCGTCTGTAAAAATACAAGAGCCAACTGTTCATCTTTCGATTTTACTTGCCGCTTAAAGGTTTCTTCTTTTTTATTTAAAATTCTAAGTGTATTGCTGCTAGGAGCTTCAATAAAAGTTTCTGCAGCTAAATAAATAGTTTCCTCTAAATTTTGAGAGAAGCTAAGTGACGTTATAAGAAAAAGAAGAAAGCTAATTGTTTTCATGTTATATTGGAAATCATGTATTTATCCAAAACCGCAGTTTTGGTTTTTATAGATTGTAATACTTAAAACTTCCATATAGCATAAAATTGCCAGTAGTTAAAATCGTCTTCAAAATTTAGAATATATCGTGCGCCTACACTAGGACCTATTCTCGCAAAACCAGCTGTAGCTTCAAATAATAAACCGGTCCTTAAGTTTGTGAAAGATTCGTTTGTGCTGCTAGTTTCTGTAAAGGTGTTAAATGGATCACCTTCAGATGTATCACCGTCAAACTGTTCAATAAGTGTATTTTGAGTAGATTTTTCACTTACAGATATAGTGTTTTGTACACCTGCACCAAGACCAATATAGTTGTTTAAATTGTAGCGCAGTAAAACGGGAACGTCCCAATCTATGTTTTTGTTAGAGGTTTCGGTTGTGGTACTTTGAAAGAAGCGAAAACCTTGCGGGCCGTCTACAAACTCTTCTGTTACTTCGATGTTACTATCGTAATTATGAAAATTATTCATAAGTTCAACCTGCCAATATAATCTGTACGATTTATAAGGAGAAAGTGTTGCTCCTATAAAATAACTTTCGGAATTACGTAAATCAGTAAAGGAATTATAACCCATTTTGGCGCCAATGGATATTCCTGGTAAAAATCGAGTGGTGGAATAATTAGTAATTATGGGATCGTTTTTATCAAAAATAATAGCCGTTTTACTTTTTGTTTTTGTTTTATGAAAATCCTTAGCAAATTTTATGCTGTATTGTACAAAGCCTTTTGTAGAATCGTATTCTTTTACGTTTTTCTGTTCGCTACCAGGTAAGTAAATGTTTTTAAAGGTGAAAATAGCTTGCGTTTTTGTGAATGCAGTATCGAGGCAACTGTAAAGTACTTCACGCTTTGGGCATATTTCACATTTGGGATACATATCGAGAACCTTCAAGGTCGTTTTGTCTAACATGTCCGGAATATCAGTTTCTAAACGGATTGTATTTGCAGGTCCTTCGCCATTATTTTGAAATTTTATTTTATATTTTAAAGTTTTAAAACGCACCAAACGGTAATTCATAAATGTAGCGTTAGACGACATTTTATTGGGGTCGTGCGAGGTTACAATTTCCATTTCCATGTCTTTCACTTTATGATTGTCGTAATTAGCATCAGGAATATAAATACCACGAACAGAAATTATGGCACTGGTATCTTTTACCATTTCTGGTGTGGTTTTTAAGCTGAAAAAGATATTACGTTCTTCTTCGGGTTGCATGTTATCGAATTCTAGAACACGCCAATTTTTGTATATGGATTTAGCTTCTGATAAGGTTAGTGGTAAATTGGTTTTTAGGGTAGAATCTTGTTCTACATTTCTAAAATTTGTGATTTCGCTATTTGAAGATGCTAAATAGGTGTTATTGTTTTCAACGTTTTTGGTGTAAGCAAAAGCATCGGTTGATATGTTTTTTTCGTTATGATGTAGTCTAGTTTCTGTTAACTCGAAATTATCAGCTTTGTATTTATGTTCATTATAAAACAGATATATTTTTCCGTTGGTAGTATAGTTTTTTATGTTTTTGTAGCTTAAAATAGTTACAATTTCTTCTTCAGGAACTGGCTCTCTATTTCTTTTAAGCGTGAAATCGTCTTCCATAGAAGCTTCATCTTGATAATCATCGGTAATAGAGGTGATGTTTATTTTTTTTGGACGTGTTGTTGGTGGTTTTCCGGTGTCGTAATTATTGGTTGCCCAAAGTTTTACTTCATATTCACCTTTCTTTTTATAGGTGTGCCTTGCTTCGGGATCTGTGCTGTATGTGCCATCTCCCATTTCCCAGTAATGGGTGTAAAAGGCTTTTGGAGCACCAGCTATTTGTGTTAAAGCAGGTGTTTCTGGTGTTAATAAAACGGAGTTGTTGGTAACGTTTGCTTTAATTGTAGCGGTTCTAGTAATGGTGTCGGTAATGTGTTGTTGACCAAGAATAAATAAAGGGAAGACTATTGTTAAAAGTAGGAAGCTGTATTTTTTCATAGTACCATTTAGTTAATATGCTTATAAATATACAAAAGAGAATGTCGATAAAAATTATAAAGTGTTTTTAAGGTCTTTTTTACTTAAAAAAGTGCGTGTAGATTACAACTAGGTTTGCCCAGAGTATAACTACAATACAGATTATTAATATTTTTAAAAAGAGATTCTTCTTCATACTATTATATCAAATAGAAATACTTTTTGTTACCCTATATAAGTGGCTTTTTTTCAAATTAAAAACCCAGAAACAAAAGTTTCTGGGTTAAAAATTAGGTTAGGTCTGTCTCGTTTTGAGTAGACGAGCACAGTGGGGCAAAAAAGGTGTTATGGTAGTGCGTTAATAATAGCTGCAAGTTGTGCTTGTGTTACGGTTGTAGTTTCACTTTCGGTAATAGTGATAATGCCATTTTCTACTATGGTTGCGGCTTGTACGGCGTATTTCCAGTTGCCAGCATCTTCGCTTACAAAAATAACATGACATTCTAATCCAACAGGAATTTGTCCGTAATGTTCGCTAAATAACCCTGTACTAGCATCGTAAGTATCTAAGTTTGCTAATGCAGCAGGTTCGCCATCGTAAGATAAATATACACTGCTATTGGTGTTGTCGTAACCTTCTGGAACAGCAACTAAAATGGTTGTTTTTTCTCTTGGGTCGTTGTAAAAACGATCTACATTAGTCCAACCAAAGTCGCCAATAAAAGCATAGTAATTGGTGTGTTCTGCAAATACACCACGTTCATCACCATTTTCATTTTGGGCTTCTTCCCAAACTAAATCACCATTGTCGTCAATATTTCCGTCCCATAAAATCATGTCTGGATCAATATCTCCCGTTAAATTAGCAGGAATCCCTAATTGGATGGTGCCATTTAGTTGTAAATCTGCACCGTTTTGTGCGGCATTTATAAAAAACTCACCACCAGAAATTAGTAACGCTTTGTTACCGTCTGCCATAAGTCCCATAGTAGGTTTGTTGGTAACTAGCATGTTGGCTCTGTCAAATAATTCAACAAATTCTAAATCTATGGTGCCAGTAATAGGGTTTCCGTTTAAGGTTAAATTAGCTGTGTTGAGGCTAATATCTACCCCGTTTTCTGAAGTTAAAGTTATCGATCCATCGGCGGCATCAAACTGAAATGTTTGTGTTAAGCCTTTCAAGGCGTCGTCTTGTATATTTCTAAACTCGGCAGCGGTTGCTGGAATTATAATTTCAGTATCGTTTTCTTCTTTTGTTGAACAGCTTGTAAAAACTAAAGCTGATATAACTAAAGCGCCTAAAATGTATTTTAAATTTTTCATGATTATTGGGTTTTAATATGTTCTTCACTTTTATATAAACAGGGCACTTGTTTTGTTACCTTGTTTTTGGTTCTAATTTTAATTTATGGTTGTGGTTGGCTCATTATTAATTTTTCTACAATAACATCTCCAGAGGCTACAAGAGCAATCATTTTTTGTGCATAAGCTTCACTAGATGAGTATCCTTTTGCTGTTCCGCTTGTAGTTTTAACTTCCCAAAAGTAATTTCTGTTTGTAGCGTTGTTTAAGTCGGCTTCTAGCATAAAATAGCTTGTAATTTTTTTGTTTTTCACCACCTCTCCGCTACTCGAATAAGAAATCATTCGCTTTGCGTTTTCAAAACTTAAAGCTGTTCCAGAGTAAGTCCCTTTGTTCGTTTTAACTTCCCAATCAAAAATTTGTGCAATATTGTTTGCTGTGTTAGCATAAATTTCTGTTGCTGAGTTAAGGTTTGTTTTTTCATTAGTAGCATTCATATTTAATATTGATAATACTACGGTTCCGATAATTAAAATTGAATTTGTCATAAGTTCTAAATGTTTATTGTTGTTATTATTAGTTTTAAAATTGTTAGTCAATTTGACTGTTACACCCTTATATCAAAACCATTTTAAAATTGTTACCCTTTTTTTTGAAAGTTTTTTTACATTAGTAGCAAATACAAGGGGTAATGAGTGAAAAAAAAATACACGAAGACCAAAAATATATTGATGGCTTATTAAAAAACAATAGTTTTATTATACAAGCCATCTACGATAAATTTGTGCCAAAAGTGGTTAATTATATTAAGCAGAATAGTGGTAGTCGCGATCAGGCTCAGGATGTTGTGCAAGACACACTGGTTACTATTTATAACCAAGCAAGCGAAAAAGGTTTGAAATTAACCTGCCCTTTTGATGCTTATTTCTTCTTGTTATGTAAACGGAAGTGGCTCAATGTTTTGAAAAAAACATCGAATAAAGAGGTAACAATTAACGAAGAGGTTTTATCTAAAGGAGATGAGGCTCAAGAACTAGCATTTGAAACCTCGGTATTTGGAGAAAAACAAGCTTTATTTGCCGAAATGTTGGAAAAACTAGGTAATGCATGTCAAGATTTGTTAAAAGCTACTTTCAAAATAAAATCGATGGAAGAAGTTGCAGCAAGTTTAAATGTAACCTACGCCTATGCACGTAAAAAGAAATCGTTGTGCATTGGTAAACTAACCGAGTTGGTTCGTGAGTCTCCCAAATTTAACCAGTTTAACAATTAACCATCATGGAAAAAGAAAATTATATACAATTTGAAGAATATCTTGCGGGCAGCCTAAATCAAGTAGAGCTCGAGGTGTTCGAGAATAAATTAAAAACGGATAGCGCTTTCGCGGAAGCGTTTCAAACCTATAAAAATTTGTCTCATTATTTAAGTGATAAGTTTGGGAATGAAACCGAATCGGAAGCTTTTAAAGAGAATTTAAAAAGTATATCAAGTAAATATTTTATTCAAAAAGACGAAGCTGTTTCCGTAGAAAAAACGAGTAAAAAATCGTTCAAATTCTATAAATATGCCATTGCTGCTTGTGTGATTGTAATGTTTGGGGTTTTTACTTTTGGTGAGTTCTCAAACCCATCTTATGGCGACTTTAATAATTACGATACTATAAGTTTAACAGTTAGAGGCGAAAATGACGATTTATTAAAAACGGCCGAAAACGCCTTTAATTCTAAAGATTTCGCTTCCGCGGAAAAAGCTTTTGCCCAGTTAATTCAAATAGATCCAAGCAATGCCGAGTTAAACTTATACAGTGCTATTAGTAATATTGAGTTGAGTGATTATGATAAGGCAGATGAATTGTTAACTGAAATCGCTAATGAAAATTCAGCATATAAAAATAAAGCCATTTGGTATTTAGCCTTAAGTAAATTAAAACAAGAAGATGTTTTGGCATGTATAGATATTTTAAAAACAATACCTGAAGATGCTGAAGATTATGAGCGTGCGCAGAAATTGCTAAATAAATTAGATTAACAACAACGCTTAAAAATAAGTTAGAATACAATAGACCTGTGAAGTTTATGCTTTGCAGGTCTTTTTTGTTAATCTAATTGATAAATACCTCGGCAAATTTAAATACTTCATTATTTTTACAGAATGATTATTACAGATACGCATACCCATTTATACAGTGAAGCTTTTGATGACGATAGAAGCGAGATGATAAACCGAGCAATAGAGCAAGGTGTTACTAGGTTTTTTATACCAGCTATAGACTCTACGTATACTAAAGCGATGCTTCAGTTAGAGAAAGATTATCCAGAAAACATGTTTTTAATGTCTGGTTTGCATCCAACACATGTAAAGGAAAACTACAAAGAGGAGTTAGACCATATAGAGCACATGCTTGCTACACATAAATTTTATGCTGTAGGCGAAATTGGCATCGATTTATATTGGGATAAAACAACTTTAGATATTCAAAAAGTGGCATTTAAGCATCAAATACAATTAGCAAAACAATATGGTTTACCCATTGTTATACATTGCAGAGAGGCCTTTGATGAAGTTTTTGAAGTTTTGGAAAGTGAAAAAGGAGACGATTTATTTGGAGTGTTCCATTGTTTCACCGGGAGCTTAGAGCAAGCGCATCAGGCTATTTCTTATAATATGAAATTAGGTGTTGGTGGTGTTTCAACTTTTAAAAACGGAAAAATAGATCAGTTTTTAAATGAAATAGATTTAAAACATATTGTTTTAGAAACCGATGCACCATATTTAGCACCAACACCATTTAGAGGAAAGCGCAACGAAAGTGCCTATATAATAAAGGTATTAGAAAAACTAGCAACTATTTATCAAATCTCAGAAGAAACGTTGGCTGAAATCACCACAGAAAATTCAAAATCCATTTTTAAAGTTTAATGTTATGAAACCAAACATACTCCTTATATATACAGGTGGCACCATTGGCATGGTAAAAGACTTTAAAACCGGTGCGCTAAAAGTATTCAATTTTAAAAATATTATAAAAAACATACCAGAGTTGCAGTTGTTAGATTGTAATATCGAAACGTTTTCTTTTGATGAACCTATTGACTCTAGTAATATGAATCCGAAGTATTGGGTTCAAATGGCAGAGGTTATCGAAGAAAAGTATAATGAATTTGATGGTTTTGTTGTACTTCATGGTAGTGATACTATGAGTTATACAGCATCTGCACTAAGTTTTATGCTAGAAAACCTAGCAAAACCAGTGATATTTACCGGTTCTCAATTGCCTATTGGCGATTTACGTACCGATGCTAAAGAGAATTTAATTACATCTATACAAGTGGCATCTTTACAAGAGGATGGTAAACCTTTAATAAAGGAGGTGTGTTTGTATTTTGAATATAAATTATATCGCGCCAATAGAACAACCAAAATTAATGCCGAGCATTTTCAGGCATTTGCATCCTTTAATTATCCAGACTTGGCCGAGTCGGGTGTGCATTTAAAAATAAACCATAAACATTTATATCAACCTAACGGAAGCAAAGCTTTGGAGGTTCATAAGAATTTAGATGAAAATATTGCATTAATTAAACTCTATCCTGGTATTTCTAAAGTCGTTTTAAAAAATATTTTTAAAACGCCCAATTTAAAAGCAGTTATCTTAGAAACCTACGGTTCTGGAAACTGTACTACCGAAATGTGGTTCATTAATATGTTAAAAAAGATCATTGAAAAAGGCATACATATTATAAATATTACCCAATGTTCGGGCGGAAGTGTCATGATGGGGCATTATGAGACCAGTGATATGTTAAAAAAAGCAGGTGTAATCTCCGGAAAAGACATAACAACCGAGGCTGCACTAGCTAAGTTAATGTATCTATTAGGAAAAAATGTAGAGGCTAAAAGCTTCAAAACCACCTATGAAACATCTTTAGTTGGAGAATTGACTTAAAATTAACTGTTAAAATTTTAGCGTTCAAAGTTTTTTTTGTTATTTCATCCCCAGAATAAAAGCTGTTAAAAAAAAAGAGAGGTGGCCGAGTGGTCGAAGGCGCACGCCTGGAAAGTGTGTATACCTCAAAAGGGTATCGAGGGTTCGAATCCCTTCCTCTCTGCTTAAATTTTTTTATTTTTAATTGCTTTTTTTTTATATCTTTAACACTTTAACTAATAAAATTAAGATCTAGATCATGAAAAGATTATTTTCTATCCTTGCCATTACTGTAATGGTGGCATTCGGAACTGCAAATGCAACAACAATTGCAAACACAAGTACAGCTGTAACGACTGTAACTACCACTTTAACTCAAGAAGATGAAGCTCCTGCGGCAGACGTTGGTTTTCATCAAGATTTGAAAAAACGTTTTATTGAAGGTGGTCCAGGATTTATGGGTATTGTATTATTATGTTTAATTCTTGGATTAGCAATTGCTATTGAGAGAATTATCTTTTTAAACTTATCATCTACAAACACTAAAAAATTAACGCAATCTGTAGAAGATGCTCTTGCATCTGGTGGTGTTGAAGCTGCTAAAGAAGTTTGTAGAAATACAAAAGGACCTATCGCATCTATTTACTACCAAGGTTTAGATAGAACTGATGAAGGTATCGAAGCTGCTGAGAAAGCTGTTGTAGCTTACGGTGGTGTTCAAATGGGACAATTAGAGAAAAACGTATCTTGGATTTCATTATTTATCGCTCTTGCACCAATGCTTGGTTTCATGGGTACGGTAATTGGTATGATTCAAGCCTTTGATAAAATTGAAGCTGCTGGTGATATGCAACCTTCTCTTGTTGCAGGTGGTATTAAAGTAGCACTTTTAACAACAGTATTTGGTTTAGTAGTGGCAATTATTCTTCAAATTTTTTACAATTACATTATTGCTAAAATTGATAGTATTGTTAACGATATGGAAGATGCTTCTATCACGTTAATGGATCTATTGATTAGACACAAAAAGTAATAATTTAAAACTGAAAAAATTATGAATACTCACAAAATAATAAAAATCGTAGCTTTTGCTCTCGCGATTCTTGGCTCTATATTTGCGCTGATGATCATGACTGGCTCTGAGGCTATGATTGATAACATACTTTATATTACCTATGCTGTACTAGGATTAGTAATAGCGTTAGTTGTAATATTTGTTTTGAAAGGTTTAGTTACTGGAGATATCAAAAAAACTTTGATGTCTGTAGGAGCCTTTTTAGCAATCATTTTTATAAGCTACGGCTTGTCATCTGGTACAGATTTAGATCTACAACCATTCAATGACAAAGGTCTTGGTATTACCGAAGGTATTTCTAAAAACGTAGGTGCTGGTTTATATGCATTTTATGTTTTAGCAGTTATAGCAATTGGATCAATGCTATTCGGTGGTGTGAAAAAAATATTAAATAAATAAATTATGGCAAAAAGAGCAGCACCAGAAGTTAATGCAGGCTCAATGGCCGACATTGCTTTCTTATTATTAATATTTTTCTTAGTAACAACAACTATTGAAACAGATTCTGGTATTAACAGAAAGCTGCCTCCAATGGAAGAACAAACAGATCCACCTGTTATTAAGCAAAAAAATATTTTTACAGTTATTGTAAATAAGAATGATGATTTATTAGTTGAAGATGAACCGATGCAACTTAAAGATTTACGTAAAGCAGCCATTGCTTTTTTAGATAATGGCGGTGATAAATCTTGTGATTATTGTAAAGGTCCAAGAGATCCTGAGTCTTCGGATAATCCAGACAAAGCGATCATTTCTTTAGCTAATGATAGAGAAACTACTTATAAAACTTATATTGCTGTACAGAATGAATTAGTAGCAGCATATAACGATTTAAGAAACGCGAGAGCCCAAGCACAATTCGGTATGTCATTCGTTGAGATGGAAGCAAATCAAAAGGATGTAAACTGGCCGGGGAATAAAGAAGCTTTAAAGAAGAAGATAGATCAGATTAAAGCTGAGTATCCTCAAAAGCTATCGGAAGTACAGAAATAATTTAACATTTATAAAAACATGTCTAAATTTAAAAAGAAAAAAAGTGGCGATATGCCTGCGGTTAATACGGCGTCTTTACCAGATATTGTATTTATGTTATTATTCTTTTTCATGGTAGCCACAGTAATGAGGCAAAATACTTTAATGATTGAAAATAATTTACCATTTGCTGATCAAGTTGAAAAACTAGATAAAAAAGATTTGGTAATGTACATTTATGCTGGTAAACCAAGTGAGAACTATAGACAATATGGAAACGAGTCAAGAATTCAATTGAATGACAAGTTTGCTGATGTTAAAGAAATTGCTGCGTTTATTAATGCAGAACGCGCCTCCAAAAGAGAGGAATTAGTACCATATTTAACTACAGCCTTAAAAGTTGATAGTGATGCTAATATGGGATTAATTGGTGACATTAAACAAGAACTTCGTAAAGTTAATGCTCTAAAAATAAACTATACCACTAAAAAGGGTAGTGTTGTTGGAAGGTAAATTTTACACTCTTAATTTTATAGTAAAAGGCGTTTTGATATACTCAAAACGCCTTTTACTTTTATATAATAGTAGCAATTGGTAACTTACCATAATATAATTTTCAAAATGAGAAGAATTAAATATGTAATCATCATACTGTTTTGTGCGACTTCTTGTTTGTGTTTTTCACAAAATGAAGAGGTTGTTGAGACCGAAGTTGATAGTAAGTATAAAGAAGATCAATTTTATTTTGGTGTTACTTATAATTTATTAGGTTCAAGACCAACCGATGTAAAGCAAAGTGGCTTTTCTACAGGGTTTCATTTAGGTTTTATAAAGGATATGCCAATAAATGCTGCAAGAAACAAAGCTATTGGTTTAGGTATTGGTCTTTCTGCAAATTCATATAACCAAAACCTTCTTATTCAAAAAGATGATGGAGGTGTAGTTAGTTACAGCGTAATTGACGATGCCGATACATTTACTAAAAATAGGTTTTCTAGTAACTTTATAGAGGTGCCTTTAGAGTTTAGATGGCGAACATCTTCAGCTACCAGCTATGATTTTTGGCGTATTTATGCCGGTTTTAAGTTCAGTTATATGTTATCGCATGCCGCAAAGTATAATGGGGATCTAGGAAGCTTTAAATACACTGATATCTCAGACTTTAATAAGCTTGAATATGGCTTAACGTTAAGCACCGGGTATAATACTTGGAATTTACATTTGTACTATGCCTTAAGTCCTGTCTTTTCTAAGGAGGCTAAGCTTGATGGAGAAAGTATGGATATGCACGCTATTAAAGTAGGCTTAATGTTTTATGTGTTGTAATTTGAACTCTCTTGGGCTTCAAATAAGAGATATAAATTGTTTAATGTAGTGATCTGAAGGGGAATGGTTAGAATCAAGGCATAGTCGGTTACTTAAATCGTCAAAGTAAATTAATTGTTGTTTCGAAAACCAAAGAAGGTTCAAGTATATATTAATCTACATCCAGAAATTAATCAGCAATAGCTGCGGAATTAATCCAACAAAAAAACCAAAAATCAATTCTTTAGAGGTGTGCGCATTTAAGTGTAATCTAGATGTAGCTACAGCACCCATGGCTAAGGCGACAAAAGCAAGAGTGCCAGTAATATTTATACCAAACTGCACGCCTATAGCTATAAAGAACATGAATAACCCCGAAATACCAATCATGTGTATACTTGCTTTAAATTTAAAAATAGCGAGCGTTAAACAAGCCATATTCGAAATTAGTATACCAATAAAGAAGTAATACAGTTCTAGCGACTGCGTTGCTGTTATTACGCGTTTAATTACTAAAATAGTAATAAAGCAATTTAAAGCCAACGGGTAAATACGTTCCCTTGTAGTTTTAAGATGAATAGTTTGCGCCTTTCCTAAAGTTCTGAGTAAAAAGAACATTAAAATAGGTAGTATAATGGTAAGTATTAATAATGAAATAAGCTTAGCATGTAAAATTTGCTCCGCTATAAAACGCGGCGAGATATAATAATAATATGCCACGCCAATAATAGGCATCAATAAAGGATGAAAAATATATGAAATGCTCTTAAGTAACTTATCCATTATATTTTTTTACGTAATCGAGCGACAGGAATATCTAGTTGTTCTCTATATTTAGCTACTGTTCTTCTAGCAATTGGATATCCTTTTTCTTTTAAAATTGACGCTAAAGTTTCATCTGTTAAAGGCTTCTTCTTATTTTCTTCTTCAATTACCGTTTCTAGAATTTTTTTAATTTCGCGAGTTGAAACATCTTCACCTTGATCATTCTTCATGGATTCCGAAAAGAATTCCTTAATCAGTTTTGTTCCATAAGGTGTGTCAACATATTTGCTATTGGCAACACGTGAAACTGTGGAAACGTCCATTGAAATTTCGTCGGCAATATCTTTTAAAATCATGGGTTTCAAATTACGCTCATCACCAGTTAAAAAGTACTCGCTTTGGTAATGCATAATTGAACTCATGGTAACAAATAGGGTCTGTTGGCGCTGTTTTATAGCTTCAATAAACCATTTTGCTGCATCTAATTTTTGTTTTATAAAAACAACAGCATCTTTTTGAGATTTCGATTTGTCTTTAGATTCCTTGTATCCTGTAAGCATATTGTTGTACTCTCTAGAAACATGAAGCTCCGGAGCGTTACGTCCGTTTAAGGTAAGCTCAAGTTCTCCATCAACAATTTTAATAGCAAAATCAGGTACTACGTGTTCAACAATACGGTTATTCCCGGCATAAGATCCACCAGGTTTAGGATTTAAATGTTCAATTTCTTTTATGGCATCTTTTAATTGTTCTTCAGTAATATTGAATTTCTGAAGTAATTTTTTATAATGCTTTTTGGTAAATTGGTCGAAAGCAGAATCTATAATGTCTATAGCTAATTCTGTATCGGGTGTTTTATCTTTGCGGTGTAATTGAATACTTAAACACTCTTGAAGGTTTCTAGCTCCAACACCTGCTGGGTCTAATTGATGTACAATTTTTAAAACCTTTTCAATATTTTCCTCTTCGGTGTATACGTTTTGTGTAAAAGCTAAATCGTCCATAATATCGCTTAACTCTCTACGTATATAGCCGCTTTCATCAACGCTACCAACTAAGAATTCGGCAATGTCTCGTTCTTCTTCCGATAATCTGTAGGTGTTTAATTGATTAATTAAGTGTTGCGTAAATGAAGTTCCCGCTGCATAAGGCATCGTTTTTTCTTCATCGTCGGCACTGTAATTATTGGCTTGGGTGCGGTAATCTGGAATTTCATCATCACTTAAGTATTCATCAACATTAATGTCTTCTGCACTTATAGAATCATTATCATTAATATCATCAGAATTATCTAAATCAGAATCGTAGTCACTATCGTTTTCTTCTTTACCGCCTTCTAGTGCTGGGTTTTCTTCTAATTCTTGTTTTAAACGTTGCTCAAAAGCTTGCGTAGGCAATTGTATCAGTTTCATTAACTGAATTTGCTGCGGCGACAGTTTTTGCGAGAGTTTAAATTGTAAATATTGCTTAAGCATGATTTTTATTAAGATTGAATGGGCAACTAAATATAATGATAAGTAATAAACAAATCAAAGGTTTAGATTAGTTAGTCCTAATCAAAGATAAATAAAAGCATGAATAATCGCCAAGTATAAGCGGAATTATCAAGTTAAATTTTATTAAAACTCTGCGTTTTGAGGTGTTCTTGGAAAAGGAATTACGTCTCTAATATTACCCATACCGGTTGCAAACATCACTAAACGCTCGAAACCTAAACCAAAACCAGAGTGTACAGCTGTTCCGTATTTACGTAAATCCATGTACCACCAAAGGTCTTCTTCTGGAATGTCTATGGCTGCCATTCTTTGTTTTAAGATATCTAAACGCTCTTCACGTTGTGCTCCACCAACAATTTCGCCAATACCAGGGAAAAGAATATCCATAGCACGTACGGTTTTACCATCGTCATTTAAACGCATGTAAAAGGCTTTGATATCTGCTGGGTAATCAAATAAAATAACAGGACATTTAAAGTGTTTTTCAACTAAAAAACGTTCATGTTCACTTTGTAAATCCATTCCCCATTCTTCAACTAAATATTTGAATTTCTTCTTTTTATTTGGTTTAGAATTTCTTAAAATATCAATAGCTTCCGTGTAACTAACACGTTTGAAGTTGTTTTCTGTTACAAAGTTTAATTTTTCAATTAAACTCATATCACTACGTTCAGCTTGAGGTTTTACTTTTTCTTCGTCTAATAGACGTTTTTCTAAAAACTCTAAATCTTCACGATTATGTTCTAAAACATGAGTGATTACAGATTTCATAAAGTCTTCAGCAAGATCCATATTGCCTGCTAAATCCATAAAAGCCACTTCTGGCTCTATCATCCAGAATTCGGCTAAATGTCTTGATGTATTAGAGTTTTCAGCTCTAAAAGTAGGTCCAAAAGTATATACTTTACCTAACGACATGGCGTAAGTTTCAGCTTCTAATTGGCCAGATACGGTTAAGTTAGTTTCCTTTCCGAAGAAATCTTTAGTATAATCTACTTTGCCATCTTCAGTTAAAGGTAAATTTTTATTGTCTAAACTAGAGACTTTAAACATTTCTCCAGCACCTTCTGCATCACTACCTGTAATGATAGGCGCATGCATGTAGTAAAATCCGTTTTCGTTAAAATATTTATGGATAGCGAAAGATAATGATGAGCGTAAACGCATTACAGCACTAAACGTATTAGTTCTGGTGCGTAAATGAGCATTTTCTCTTAAAAACTCAAAAGAGTGTTTTTTAGGTTGAATAGGGTAGGTTTCCGGATCGGAATCTCCTAGAACTTCTAAATGTTTTACCTGAATTTCAACTTTTTGACCTTTACCTTGGCTTTCTACTAATTCTCCTTTTACATGTATTGCGGCACCTGTGGTTACGCGTTTTAAAAGGGCTTCATCAAAGTTTTCAAAATCTACAACACATTGTATATTATTTATTGTTGAACCATCATTTAAGGCAATAAAGCGATTTGCTCTAAAGGTTCTAACCCAGCCTTTTATTTCAACTTCAAGTAAAGAAGTGTTTTGCGATAGTAATTCTGAAACTGTAGGTGATTGCATAGAAACTAATTTTGAACTGTAAATATAATGGTTTCAGTACTTAAAATTCAAATAATAAATTCTAAAAATTATGAAAATTTTGAATTTATAGCTAATTGTTGTTTTAAAGTGTAATTAAAACTCCTCTTTGTCGTCTTCTTCAGGGATAATGTTAATCGACGGTTCGCGTAACACTTCTTTATTAGCAATACTACGCTCTAAAGAAAGTAATAAAGACGGTAGTAATAATAAATTAGAAAGCATTGCAAAAAGTAGAGTTGCAGAAACTAGAGCACCAAGCGCTACTGTACCACCAAAGCTCGAAATTGTAAATACCGAAAATCCAAAGAATAACACAATAGATGTGTAGAACATACTTACTCCTGTTTCGCGTAAAGCCCCATAAACCGAAGTTTTAATTTTCCAATTATTGGCTTGCAATTCTTGACGGTATTTTGCTAAGAAGTGAATTGTATCGTCTACAGAAATACCAAAAGCAATACTAAACACTAATATGGTAGATGGTTTTATTGGTACGCCTAAATACCCCATTAAACCAGCCGTTATTACTAATGGTAGTAAGTTTGGAATTAATGAAATAAGAATCATTTTTCCCGAACGGAACATATATGCCATAAATAAGGCGATAAGTAAAATGGCTAATGATAAAGAAATGGCTAAGTTTTTAACCAAATATTTTGTTCCTTTTTGGAAAACTAGAGCCTTCCCAGTCATGGTTACTGTGTAACGTTCTTTAGGAAAAACTTTATTTATTTTAGTTTGAAGATCTTCTTGGATACGTTCCATTCTATCGGTACCAACATCTTTAATAAAGGTGGTGATACGTGCGTATTGGCCTGTGCTATCAACAAAATTACTTAGCAAGTCATTACTTGAAGTTGAATTTTTAGCATAGCTTAAAATAAAACTATTTTCTTGTGAAGTTGGTAGCTGATAAAACTTGGTATTACCATTATAATAAGCTTGTTTGGAGTATTTAACTAACCCTACTACAGATATCGGTTTTGATAATTCTGGAGTTTCTAAAATCAAATCTTCCAGCTCGTTCATGCGTTTTAGAGTCGATAGTTTCATAACGCCTTTTTTGCGCTTAGTATCTATCATAATTTCTAATGGCATAATACCATTGAACTCACTTTCAAAGAAACGGATATCGTTAACAAATTCCGATTCTTGAGGCATATCTTCAATTAAACTACCCGAAATTTTTATTTGATAAACACCAATAATACTTAGTACAAGTAGTATTACCGAGGTAATGTAAATGGCAATACGTTTTTGTCTTACCATACGCTCCATCCAGTTTACAAAACCACCAATCCACCTTTTATTTAGGTGTTCTAAATGACGGTCTTTTGGATAAGGTAGAAATGAATATATAATTGGAATAATAAGAATACACAATATAAAAATTGACAAAATACTTAGCGAAGCTACTAAGCCAAACTCTTTAAGTAGCTTACTTTCCGTAAGAATGAATGTTGCGAAACCACAAGCTGTAGTAACGTTTGTCATTAAAGTAGCGTTACCAATTTTGGTAATTACACGTTGTAAAGATTTGGCTTTATTACCATGTAGCTTAACTTCGTGTTGGTATTTGTTAATAAGGAAAATACAATTGGGAATCCCAATAACAATAATTAACGGCGGAATTAAAGCTGTTAAAACTGTAATTTCATAATTTAATAAACCAATAATTCCTAAGGTCCACATAACACCAATACACACCACAATAAGGGATATAAAAGTGGCACGGAAAGATCTAAAGAAGAAAAAGAATATTATAGAAGTAACTAGTAGAGCTGCTCCAATAAACAAGCCTATTTCGTCAACAATATTAGTTGAGTTTAAGGTTCTAATGTATGGCATACCGGAGATACGCACATCTAAATCGTATTTGGCTTCGAAGGCTTCCACTCTAGGAATTAAAACATCCATTACAAAATCTTTTCGAGCCGAAGTATTTACAATAGCCTTGTTCATGTAAATGGCCGATCGAATTGTTTTCGTGTCTTTGTTGAATAAGAAATTATCGTAAAATGGATATTTTTTGAAAAGATCGTTCTCCAAAACCTCAATTTGAGCCATTGAAGTTATAGAATCTTTTATAAAAGGTTCTAAGATGAACTTTTCATTTTCGGTATCTTTTACTAATTTTTGAAGTTCTTTTATGGAAATTACCGATTCTACAGCGTCTGATGAATTCTTGAAACTTTCCGTTAAGTTGTTCCAAGCATTGAGTTTTTCAACAGTAAAAAGAGTAGAATCTTTTACACCTAGCACAATTAAATTACCCTCTTCTCCAAAAACATCTAGAAAATCGTTGTAAATAATATTAACTTCATGATCGTCAGGAAGTAAGTTTGCCTCGGTATAGGTAAACCTCATATTATCCCATTGCTGGCTGAAGAAAATTGTTGTAGCCAGAATAGCTACAAGTATAATAATTTTATTGCGTAAAATAACTCTAGCAATAACGTCCCAAAAGTCCTTTGTAAAAAGTTTAAGCATGCTCTATTTAAAAGATGCGCAAAGGTAGAAAAAAGCAGCAGATTACCTCATAAAGAGACGTTAAATGTAAACTTAAAAGCTACATTGTCACCAATTTCGGGCAAGTGGTAGGCGCCATAGCGATAGGTGAAGCTTAAACCAAAACCAAATAATAATTTATTAAGTTCGAAACCCGATTCCGTATATCCTTTTTCTAAGGAGCCAAAAGGAACACCTTCGTGGCGTTCAGGGTTATTCATGTCTCCAATAGCATAACGTGTTATTAATACCATTTGTGGTTTGTAACGTTCGGAAATATTAAAAGGTGTTAAGTAATGTTTAAATTGAAAAGTAGCGAACCTATCGGAAAAGAATTCGTTAAAAAACATGGTTTCAAAACTGTTTAAACCGGCAACCGAAAAACGTTGCAAAATAGTTTCTTTTGTAATATTGTTGGGGTAGGCGTGGTACAAATGAGTTAATGGTGTATCGCCACCAGAAATACCAGAAACTACAGTAATTCTAGAATGTGCAGCCTTGGGGTCTCCTATTTGGTAAATGCTTCTAAAATCTAATTTCGAAAAGTTGAAATCACCTTTTATAATATTTTTAAAACTTTTGGTGTATTGCAGCGTAAATTTAGGGAAGCCGTCTTTTGTTTGTTTTACACCGTCTTTGGTAGATTCGAACTTACTAAACGGACTCCATTGTAATGCTGTTTTTGCCGAACTAATATCGAAGTTATTGTAAACATCGCCGTTAAGGTTGAAGCCGTAAGCATAGGTTGGGTCTATTTTACTGATAGAAAACTCCGTTTCACTTACAATTTTTGGTGTAAACTCATGCTCTAGCGAAATGAGTTTGGTAATGTGTTTATGAAACAAATCGATGTTAAGCAATCGCGGTTCGAAAAACTGAAAGAAACGGTTGTCTGTTAAAAACTTAGTGCTTCCTGTTTCTTGTAAATCATCGGTGTAAGATAAATTAATCCAAGTATTTGTGGCTTCCGATACTCTAAAACCACCACCTAAACTGTATTTAAATCTACGATCTCTAAAACCATAAACAAGATAGGTGTTTGCTCGGTATTTTTCTGAAAAAGCTTTGTTAGTTTCTGCACCTAAACCAGTTCTTACTCCTTCGTATTGGTTGTATTTTACTAAATATCTTAAATCAAAATTAAAATATTTTGTTGGAAAAAAACCGTTACCCAATGATTTTACAAAGGCTTTCTTTTTAATAGAATCTTGTGCGGGTTCTGTAGTACCTTCATTTTCTATTTGCGCATTTAGTGCGACCGAGAATAAAATAAATAAAAACAGAATACAATGTTTCATCTAGAGAGAAAGGAGTAAAGTGATAAAAAAAGCGACAAATTTGCCGCTTTATATTTTTTAAACTGAAATAAAACTATAATTACACAGTCATGATTTCCTTTTCTTTTGCTTCGAAAAGTTCATCCACTTTTTTAACGTGCTTATCCGTTATTTGTTGTACGTCTATTTCAGCATTCTTTTTTAAATCTTCCGATACATCGTCATTTTTCTTAATATCGTTGTTGGCATCTTTACGAGCCGTACGGATACTTACTTTAGCATCTTCAGCCTCAGCTTTAGCTTGTTTTGCTAAATCTCTACGACGCTCTTCTGTTAAAGGTGGTACGTTTATAATAATAACGTCTCCATTATTCATTGGGTTAAAACCTAGGTTTGCATAAGCAATACCACGCTCAATTTCTTGTAGCATGTTTTTCTCCCATGGTTGTACCGTTATAGTTCTACCATCTGGTGTGTTTATATTGGCTACTTGACCAATTGGTGTTTGTGAGCCGTAATAGTTAACCATTACGCTCCCTAGCATTGCAGGGCTAGCTTTACCAGCTCTAATATTTACAAATTGTTTTTCAAGATGCTTAAGGGCGTTATCCATTGCTTCTTGTGTGCTGTCTAATATAAATTGAATGTCTTCCATTGTTTTTTACTTTAATATGGTTTTGCTATTTCAAAAATTGCGCCAAATTTTAAAGGTTTACTTCAGTACCTATTTTTTCACCAGCAACAACTTTAAGTAAATTACCTGGTTTATTCATATCGAAAACAATAATTGGTAATTTGTTTTCTTGGCTTAAAGTAAATGCAGTTGTATCCATTACCTTTAGGCCTTTGCGTAATACATCATCAAAAGTAATATTATCGAATTTTACAGCTTTAGAGTCTTTTTCAGGATCTACATTGTAAATACCATCTACACGTGTTCCCTTTAAAATGACATCGGCTTCTATTTCAATAGCTCTTAAAACGGCTGCAGAATCTGTTGTAAAATACGGATTTCCTGTTCCACCTCCAAAAATAACAACACGCCCTTTTTCTAGGTGGCGCATAGCTTTTCTTCTAATAAAAGGTTCGGCTACTTCGTTTATTTTAATAGCAGTTTGCAATCTTGTTGGTATATCGGCATCTTCCAAAGCACCTTGTAAAGCTAATCCGTTAATTACTGTGGCTAGCATACCCATGTAATCACCTTGAACACGATCCATACCTTTACTAGCTCCAGCAACACCTCTAAAAATGTTTCCACCTCCAATAACTACGGCTACTTGTACGCCTTGGTCTGTAATGGTTTTAATGTCTTGTGCGTATTCGGCTAGACGTTCTGGGTCTATACCGTATTGACGTTCACCCATTAAGGCTTCGCCTGAAAGTTTTAAAAGTATTCTTTTATATTTCATTTTATGAATTATGAGATGTTCGCTTAAGCGGAAACAAAAGTTTAGCAAAGCTACATAAATTTTTTATTTTTTTGAATTTATTACGCAGAATACCAAACGGTAATTTAAATATCTTTAAAATGTTTTGGGCGGGTTTTTATGAAAAATAAAAACCGAGCTATCCACTATATCTTTTTAAAATATAAGGATCGTGATAGATATATGGGTTTTATCTCCGCAATTTTGTTTTTGTTGTAGTTTTCTACTTAATTGTTTTAAAAAGGATGCCGTTTCTATCTCTCCCGCGTGTATTTGCCGAGTACAGTTATATGGCTAATGTGTAAAGGTTAATTAGTAATAATAATATTTAAAAGGTAATCGTCATGCATGCATAATGTTGTAGTAGTTTTTGTGTAAACGGAAATGAATATCACTGGTTTCTATTATGAGAATTCTCGTTGTCCTCGGAATGGCGGGTATGAGATTGTATATTTTTTTAAATTTTTCGGTTGAGATATAGATCAGAGTTCAATTTAAAGCATAAAAAAACCACTACATCTAAAAAAAAGAGTAGTGGTTTTTATGTTTTATTTCCGTGTAAACGAAAATTGAATAATTAATTATCCAACAGATACACGTTTGAAATCTGTAATTTCAACTTCGCCGTAAGATGCAACGTATTTTGCAACGTTAGATTTTTCGTCTTTAATGAAATTTTGATCTAATAAACATTTTTCTTGGTCTAATGTTGTGTTGTCAGAAACGAAACGCTCCATTTTACCAGGTAAAATTCTATCCCAGATTTGTTCTGGTTTTCCTTCAGCTTTTAATTCCTCTTTAGCAGCTTCTTCAGCTTTAGCTAAAACTTCTGGAGTTAATTGAGCCATAGAAATAAATTGAGGTACGTTTTTAAGTGTTTTACCTAAACGACCTAACTCGATATTATCTTTTTCAATAACAGCAATTCTTGCTTCAGTTTCTGATGCTACAAAAGCAGGATCAAAATCTTTGTAAGATAATGTGCTTGCTCCCATTGAAGCTACTTGCATAGCTACATCTTTAACTAAAGTATCAGCGTTATCAACTTTTGCAGATAAACCAACTAATGCAGCAATTTTGTTGATGTGAACGTAAGTTCCAACAAATGGTGCTTGTAATTTTTCAAAACTAGTAATATCTAGTTTTTCACCAATTACACCAGTTTGCTCAATTAATTTGTCAGCAACAGTCATTCCTCCAAAATCAGCAGCTAAAAAAGCTTCTTTAGAATCTACTGTTAAAGCAATATCAGCTAATTGGTTAGCTAAAGCTAAAAAGTTTTCGTTTTTACCAACAAAATCAGTTTCACAACCTAAAACAATAGCAACACCTTCAGTTTGGTCTGCATTAATTTTAGAAACAGCAGCACCTTCAGAAGAGTCTCTATCGGCTCTTTTTTCAGCTACTTTTTGTCCTTTTTTACGTAAAACTTCGATTGCTTTATCGAAATCGCCTTCCGCTTCAACTAAAGCTTTTTTGCAGTCCATCATTCCTGCGCCAGTAGCTTGTCTTAATTTGTTTACTTCAGCGGCTGTAATTTTTACTGTAGTACTCATAGTTATTAGAATTTAAAAAAGTCGTTCAATATATTTTCAACAAAGAAAAGTACTAAACGACTTATTTGTGTTTTGTTAATGTTATTTTATTCTTCTTCTTCAGCAGATGCTTTTGGTGCTGGTGCAGCTTTTGCTTTTGGAGTTTCCTCTTTTGCAGATGCAGCAGCATCTTTATCAGCTTTACGCTCAGCTAATCCTTCAGATATTGCAGAAGTTACGTGAGATAAAATTTTATCAATCGATTTAGAAGCATCGTCATTTGCAGGGATAACGTAATCCACTTGGCGTGGATCAGAGTTTGTATCAACCATTGCAAAAATTGGAATGTTTAATTTTTGTGCTTCTTTAATCGCGATATGCTCACGCTTAATATCTACAACAAATAAAGCTCCAGGTAAACGAGTCATATCAGTAATAGAACCTAAGTTTTTTTCTAACTTAGCTCTTAAACGATCTACTTGTAAACGCTCTTTTTTAGATAACGTTAAAAACGTACCATCTTTCTTCATTCTATCAATAGTAGCCATTTTTTTAACAGCTTTTCTAATAGTAACAAAGTTAGTTAACATTCCACCAGGCCATCTTTCAGTGATGTAAGGCATGTTAATAGATCCCGCTTTTTCAGCAACGATATCTTTAGCTTGTTTTTTTGTTGCAACAAATAAAATTTTACGACCAGAGTTAGCGATTTTTGCTAATGCTTCTCCAGCTTCATCAATTTTAGCTGCTGTTTTGTATAAGTTGATAATATGGATACCGTTACGTTCCATATATACGTAAGGCGCCATGTTTGGGTCCCACTTACGTGTAAGGTGTCCGAAATGCACACCTGCTTCAAGTAATTCTTTTACTTCTACTGCCATTTTGTAATAATAGTTTACGTTCTGTTGAATTAGCAATGTTCCATTTCGCTTTACGCTTTTGGCTTCATTTAGATGCTAAACTAAATCCTATTTGTTTTAAATATAATAGGACAACAATAACTTGTTTTTTTATTTTGTTTGAAATGATACCAGGCATCTGAAAAACAGATCCTGAACCATGTCCAGGATATTAACGTTTCGAGAATTGGAATTTCTTACGCGCTTTTTTCTGACCGAATTTCTTACGTTCAACCATTCTAGGGTCTCTAGTTAATAAACCTTCTGGCTTTAAGATTAATCTGTTCTCAGCATCTAACTCACACATTGCGCGAGAAATTGCTAAACGAACAGCCTCAGCTTGTCCAGTAATACCACCTCCATATACATTTACTGTAATATCAAAGTTGCTGTCATTGTTAGTCAAAACTAAAGGCTGATTTACCTTGTACTGTAAAGTCGCTGTAGGGAAATAGTTAGTTAAGTCTTTTTTATTAATCGTAATGTTTCCTGTTCCTGTAGAAACATAAGCACGAGCAACAGCCGTCTTTCTACGGCCAATTTTGTGAATTACTTCCATGTTATTTAAATTCTTCTAGATTAATTACAGCTGGTTTTTGAGCTTCATGTTTATGAGCTGTTCCAACAACAACGGTAAGATTACGGAATAACTCAGCACCTAATTTGTTTTTAGGTAGCATTCCTTTAACTGATTTTTCTACTACTCTTGCAGGATCTTTTCCAAACAATTCTGTAGCAGTTAAACTTCTTTGACCTCCTGGATACCCAGTGTGACGAATGTACGTTTTATCGTTCCATTTGTTACCAGATAAACTGATTTTTTCTGCGTTGATAACAATTACGTTATCACCACAATCAACGTGAGGTGTGAAGTTTGGCTTGTGTTTACCTCTTAAAAGTTTTGCAACTTTAGAAGCTAAACGACCAAGTGCTTGTCCTTCAGCGTCAACTAAAACCCACTGCTTATCTGCAGTTGCTTTGTTAGCTGAAATCGTTTTGTAGCTTAATGTGTCCACGTTTTTAATTTATTTTTATTAAACATTCCTCTCTTAAAAAGAGTTTGCAAATTTACGATTATATATTTGATTACCAAATAGTGTGGTTATATTCTTTTAATAAAATTAAAAGTATTGATATTTAGGGGTTTAACCTATGGTAATATTTGTTAACTAAAAAAGCCAGATAAGTATGTTTTATCTGGCTTTTTTAATTGAAGCGTACTTTAAGTTTATTTACCTAAACCTATTATAAGTCCACCAGAATAGTAAGTGCCTTTACCAATGTTTCTACCGCTAACTACAGTACCAGAACCAAGACTAACACCAATAGTTTTAGTAATTGGAGCATAAAGGTTTAAACCAACTCTAGAAAAACTTACTTTAGTTTCAGGGAAGTTACCAGCAAAGTTTGGCGAGTTAATATCTAAGCTGCCATTACTTTTTTGAGCATCAAACCAAGCATCTGCATAAAATGATTTTCCTGCGTATCCTAATTTAATTTGTGCGTTAACACTATTTGGTACATCAAATTTAGCACCATCACCTAAGCCTAAATTATTATCAGCTTCTCCTCTCATAGAGTGACCAACAAATGCATTTCCGAAGAAACCAGAGTTGTTATTATATTGTAAACCTAATTTTGTGTCAATAGACGACGCACCGTTACCGAGAGAAAGTATTCCTGTAGGTTCGTAATCAAAAGCATAAGATCCTCCTACTGCTACAACAAATGTAGTTGTACCATTTTTATGTTGTGTTACAAATGGTGCCCATTTTACCAATAAGCTTACATCTTGTAGGTTAGATTGTTCTGTAGTCCCGTTTACAGGATCTGCAACGCCTTGTCCTTCAGAGTCAATATAAGGTAGGTTTGCAATTACAGTAAGGTTATCTGTAATACCATAATTAGCATATACATTGTATATGTTCTGGTCAATTTGGTTGTGTGCAGGTACAGCATCTACTTCATCAAGGCCTAAATAGAATTTCTCATAAGTAGCAAAGGTGTAAGAAACAGCAATGTTTGCTTCTCCTTTTTTGTTAAAAAATCCGTCAGGGTTAATTTGAGCTTGTGTGTTTTGTATCGCAATACTGAACACGGTAATTAAAGTTAAAAATAATTTAGTTTTCATAGCATTCTTTTTTTTTGATTATTGGGATTATAGGACGATTTGAATAACTATTCATTACAAAGTATATGTTAAGTTTTATTTTACGTTTGTAAGTTTTTAGAATGTTTTTTTGTGTAAATCATTTGTTTTTATGTTGTTAGGTGAAGGGCTTTAATTCAATAAATTTTGAAATTATTATGTTTTCTAATGAATCTCTTTTGTTAGTTTTGCGCATTCTTATACATATAATATGATTTCAGTTGATAATTTAGCCGTAGAATTTAGTGGAACCACGCTGTTTAGTGATGTATCGTTTACTATTAATGAAAATGATAAAATTGCCTTAATGGGGAAAAATGGTGCTGGAAAATCAACCATGATGAAAATTATTGCTGGTGTGCAGAAATCTACTCGCGGACATGTACGTTGCCCAAAAGAAGCTATTATTGCTTATTTACCACAGCATTTATTAACTGAAGATGACACTACCGTTTTCGATGAAGCTTCTAAAGCGTTTAGCCACGTGTACACCATGCGTGACGAAATGGAAGGTTTAAATAAACAATTGGAAACACGTACAGATTACGAATCGGACGAGTACATGAAAATTATTGAGCGTGTATCCGATTTAGGTGAAAAATATTATGCTCTAGAAGATGTAAATTATGATGCTGAAGTTGAAAAAGCATTAAAAGGTTTAGGTTTTAAGCAGGAAGATTTTACCAGAAACACCAACGAATTTAGTGGTGGATGGCGTATGCGTATAGAATTGGCTAAAATTTTATTACAGAAACCGGACCTTATATTGTTAGATGAGCCTACCAACCACATCGATATCGAATCTGTAATTTGGTTAGAAGATTTTTTACTGAACAAAGCTAAAGCCGTAGTTGTTATATCTCACGATAAAGCCTTTATTGATAATATTACAAACCGCACCATAGAAGTCACTATGGGGCGCATTTACGATTATAAAGCCAACTACACACATTACTTGCAATTGCGAGAAGATAGGCGTGCACATCAAATAAAGGCTTACCAAGAACAACAACGTTTTATTGCCGATAACCAAGCGTTTATAGATCGTTTTAAGGGTACGTTTTCTAAAACCAATCAAGTAACATCGCGTGAGCGTATGTTGGAAAAATTAGAAATTATTGAAGTGGATGATATTGATACATCGGCTTTAAAATTACGTTTTCCAAAAACGCAGCGTTCTGGCGATTATCCGGTTACGGTTAAAGATGTTTCAAAATCTTACGGCGAGCATGTGGTATTTAATAATGCTAATATGTCTATTGCACGTGGTGAAAAAGTATGTTTTGTAGGTCGAAATGGTGAAGGTAAATCTACCATGATTAAAGCTATTTTAGGCGAAATTGATGTAGAAGGTGAATGTAGCTTAGGGCATAATGTAAAGGTTGGGTACTTTGCCCAAAACCAAGCCGCTTTGTTAGACGAAGAATTAACCATTTTTCAAACCGTAGACGAGGTCGCTAAAGGCGATGTGCGTACACAAATTAAAAATATTTTAGGTCGTTTTATGTTTAAAGGCGATGATATCGATAAAAAAGTAAGTGTGCTTTCTGGTGGCGAAAAAACAAGATTAGCCATGGTGAAACTTTTGCTAGAACCGGTTAACTTGCTTATTCTCGATGAACCTACAAATCACTTAGATTTAAAATCGAAAGATGTTTTAAAAGAAGCATTACAAGATTTTGATGGCACGCTTATTCTGGTGTCGCATGATAGAGATTTTCTACAAGGGTTATCAAACAAAGTATTCGAATTTAAAGAAAAACGTGTTATTGAACATTTTGAAACAATTGACGATTTCTTGGTTAGAAACAGGATAGAAAGCCTAAAAGCTATCGATTTGTAGTTCTGTTTATCTTATTTTATAGTTATTTCGTCTAAAGGCAAAATTCAGTTTTCTTGTCTTTTAAGTCGATTAACCTAATTTTTTATTGCTTCATCTAAAAAAAAAGGTTTTACTTCTAAACCATTTTTTCAAGTTTCCTTTTCAAATTATCTTTGCAGTATAATTATAGCATATCTGCAACGATTAGGTGGTAATACTCTTAATTCAATAATTTGACAGCATGTTATGGTTTAAAGATTAAGATAATCCCCCTCAAGATCTAAGAATTTAAAAGGAAGTTCAACCAGAAACTTAACGTTATGAACAAAATATTAATCGCTTTTGCGCTATTTACATTCGGTTTAAATGCACAAAGTAAACTGCAACCCAACATACACGCCTCTTTAAATTTAGGGCAAACTATTACAGATAATACATTAGGTTTAAGAGATTCTAAATACGTTATCAATAAGGTGCTTTTGTATAATAAAGAAACTTCAGAACAACGCGTATATCAAAACCAAGCAAAAAGTATTGCCATCGATTTAGACCAAGTTAAAACAGGTGTATATACGGCAATGGTTTATGTAAATGGCGATGTTAAAGTGTTCAATTTAGATATTGTAGGTTTAAGTTCAAGCGAAAATTACGAAACTACCGAAGCGGCAGAAGTTGCTGTGCTTCAAGAAAAAAAGCCAACGGTAGAAGAAGTTGTTGAAGTTCCTGAAGCTCCAGTAGAAGTTAAAGATAAAAAAATTAAGTTTTATCGTGTAGAATCTACCGTAGCATTTAAGTATAGTTCTAGTAAATACAATGTGTTTACAGAAAAACGTAAAGATGCTTTAATTAGAAAAAACGAGCTAGATTTAACAACACGTATCGGAAAGAAAAACACGTTAGTTGTTTACGCCGTATACTTAGATCGTAGCGAGGAGATGATTTATGATACAGGAGCAGTAAAAGATTTTAATAAAACACTACCTGCTGGTAACGAGTTGTCTTCTTTATAGATTAAATTGATGTGTTTTAAGCAGGCCAACTTAGGCTTAAGCTATAATTCATGTCTAGAACTGCAAGTTCAACATCCACAATACAAACCAACGAATAGCACCCAACCCTTGGGGAACGCCCAAATTAATTGAGTTATCATGTTTAGGCGGCTATTTTTGCTTATTTTTGCAGCGTTATGCAAGATTTAAAACTTTCGGATTGGTTACCTACCACAAACAAAGAGGTGAAAATACGCGGATGGGAAGCGCTAGACGTTATCTTATTTAGTGGCGATGCTTATGTAGATCATCCAACTTTTGGGCCTGCAGTTATTGGGCGTATGCTAGAGAGTTTTGGTTTGCGTGTCGCTATTGTACCGCAACCCAATGTAAACGATAATCTTCAGGATTTTGTAAAAATGGGACAACCAAAAATGTTTTTTGGTGTTACAGGTGGTTGTATGGACCCCATGATTAGCAATTATAACGCGAATAAAAAACGTCGTGATAAGGATGCTTATACACCAAATGGTGATATTGGGTTTCGTCCGGATTACGCAACAACCGTTTATTCTAAAATTTTAAAGGAAAAATGGCCAGATACTCCAGTTTTAATTGGTGGTATTGAGGCGTCGTTACGTCGTGTTACACATTACGATTATTGGAGCGATAAGTTACTACCTTCTATTTTAGAAACTTCAAAAGCCGATATGTTGGTTTACGGTATGGGCGAACAACCTTTGCGCGAAGTGGTGCGTTTGTTAGAAAAAGGTGTGCCTTTTAAAAGTATAAATACGGTATTACAAACGGCTGTACTTTTAGATGAAGGTGAAAAAATACCAAAAAACAGTAATTGGGAAGATGTTGAAATAGCCTCGCACGAGGTTTGTTTAAAGGATAAGAAAAAATACGCATCTAACTTTAAAGTGATAGAGCAGGAGTCTAACAAATTGGCAGCGCGACGTATTTTTCAGAAAATTGGAGATAAAACTTTGATGATTAATCCGCCATATCCAACCATGACGGAAAGTGAGATTGATGCCTCTTTCGATTATCCATATACACGATTACCACATCCAAAATATAATAAACGTGGGCCTATTCCGGCTTTCGAAATGATAAAGTTTTCCATTAACATTCACCGTGGATGTTTTGGAGGCTGTAGTTTCTGTACCATATCGGCACACCAAGGAAAATTTATTGCATCGCGTAGTAAAGAGTCTATTTTAAAAGAAGTAGATACGGTGGCTAATATGCCAGATTTTAAAGGGTATTTGTCTGATATTGGTGGGCCAAGTGCCAACATGTATCAAATGAAAGGGAAAGTGCAATCTATTTGCGACAAGTGTGTGGCGCCTAGTTGTATTTCGCCAGTAATTTGTAGCAATTTAGATACGTCTCACAAGCCTTTAACCGAATTGTATCAGGCTGTTGATAGTCATCCGAAAGTAAAAAAATCATTTATTGGTTCGGGAATTCGCCACGATATGTTGGTACCAGAATTTAATAAAAATGCCGACCCGAAGGAGTTAGATGATTATACTGAAGAGGTGATGACGAAGCATGTTTCCGGACGACTTAAAGTAGCGCCAGAACATACTAGTGATCCGGTATTGAAACTAATGCGTAAACCATCGTTTTCTTATTTCCATAAGTTTAAAGAGCGTTTCGATAAAATTAATATTGCTAAAGGTTTAAAACTTCAGTTAATCCCTTATTTTATATCGAATCATCCGGCTTGTGAAGTAGAAGATATGGCAAACCTAGCTGCCGAAACTAAAGATATGGGTTTCCAGTTAGAGCAAGTACAAGGGTTTACTCCAACACCAATGACGGTGGCTACGGTAATTTATTACAGTGGTTACCATCCATACACGCTTAAAAAAGTAAATACGCCTATTACTAGAAAAGAGAAAGACGAACAACACCGTTTTTTCTTCTGGTATAAAGATGAAAATAAAGACTGGATTAAAAAGACTTTAAACAAATTAGGGCGTCAAGATTTACTAAAAGTGTTACTACCCGAAAAAACAGAGAAGTGGCGTAAAAACACACCAACTGGTGATGCTAAACATACCTTTGATGATGCTGTGCCGTTTAATAAGCGTAAAAACAAAGCGAAGTTTAAAAGTAAGAAGAAGCGTCGTTAATTTATTGGTTTAGAAACCGTAGAATTTATGCACACAGTATTTCCTAATCGTTTTATTTTTGTTATATTATTACAATGAAAAAACAATTACAAATAATTAACGGAGTCGCTTTTGTGTGTGTTATTGTAATGAACTATTTGTCTAACACAGGTTTATTAAATAACACCACCATAGGAGAAGTTTCTAAAGATTATAACACCTTATTTACTCCCGCAGGTTATGCGTTTTCCATTTGGGGAATAATCTATTTACTCTTGTTAGGGTTTATTGTTTACCAAGGTCGCAGTCTATTTGTAAAAGTTAGAAACGACGATTTTATTTTAAAAACAGGTTGGTGGTTTCTAATCTCTTGCATTGCTAATTGTGCTTGGATTGTAACCTGGATTTACGGTTACACCTTAATATCTTCCATATTTATCTTTATCATTCTATTTGCGTTATTACAAATTGTGCTTAAAAACAGCATGGAATTGGTAGACGAGCCAATTTCTGTTATTCTGTTTTTATGGTGGCCCTTTGTAATTTATAGTGGCTGGATTACCGTGGCTAGTATTGCAAACGTATCGGCCGTTTTAGTAAAATACAATTGGGATGGTTTCGGTTTATCGCCAACATTTTGGACTATCGCATTAATAGGTATTGCGACCATAATAAACTTAATGGTAACCTGGAAACGAAACATGCGCGAGTTTGCACTTGTTGGTGCTTGGGCTTTAATTGCTATTTATGTAGCTAATAGCGACGCCAATACCATTGTAGCTTATACTGCAGGAGTTGCTGCTGCTATTTTGATTATAAGCAGCTCTACGCATGCCTTTATTAACCGAGAAACAAACCCTGCGATTAAGTGTAAGGAGTATTTAGATGCTAGGAAAAACTAAAGCCTAGCGTTCTACTTTTTTAATTTTTTATGAGTTTTCCCTTTTCTTGTGGCTACAGCATGTGCTAACACAGCCACTTCTATAAGTAGAATTGCAATTTTAGCTTTTTTACTCTTTGTTAATGTACTTGTAAGTCCTAATACTTTTGTAATGATCATAAATTTATCTTTTTAAGAACAAATTATGGATAAAGTTCATTGTTGAATGACTTGATAAATATTTATTTTGACTGGATTGAGGGGCTTTGTTTTTTGTTATTCATTTAAAACCTTTACAAATTCTCCGATTACTCTCATTTCTTTAGAGCTCTCTTCATCAAGAATTATGTTTTTAAAACTTTTATCATAGGAATTCGGTTTAAGTATGATTGAATTATGACGATAGCTTTCCTCTGTGATTGTTTTTTCACTTGAATAGGTTTTTACAGTAAAAGAGGAATTGAAATCAGGGTCAAAATAATCTCTATTTTCTATTAATAAAATTTTTCCACTACGAGAGCCTGTTACATTTTTTTTGAATATACATATTGAGTTATTTGGAATAGTCTTATTCATTGACTCGCCTATTACTCTACATGCGAAATAATCATCAGAAGAATATCTTTCTTGTACAGGAATTAGGTTGTATTCTTTTTCATTCTGCATTATACTAAAATCACCTGCTGCTGCATGAAAATTGTATAATGGAATTGTGTGATTAGATTCTATTATGGTTTCTGGAATATCCATTTCAAGTTGAATAGCATTGTTTTCTGTTAGCTTTGGGATGACTGCTTTTTTAATTTTTGAACCTGGATTTTCTTCCAAATATTTATACATAGAATCAGGTACTGGGTTTTCTAAATCAAAACGAATTTTGACTACAGAAACTTTTTTCCCACTATCACTATTCATTTCTGTTTGTTCAACGCTCTTTTTTTGAGGTTTAATATCCCCCATAAAGTAGAAGTCAGTGCCTTCATCGTTATTCTTCTTGATAAAAAGAGGAAGTCGAATTGCACCATTATTACCTAGGATAGATTGGACATCTTTACTTTCTGTTTTTCTGTTGGATTTTGACATCCAATCGAATTCCTTCTGATTCACAAATTCGTCTTCATATTTAGTAGATTCAGAGATATCTTCTTCTTTATGATAATTCACGAATATTGGACAATATTTATTATCGGGACTCACTAAGTAGCCACCCACATTTTGAGCAACTGGATTTTCAGAAAAATTTAAAATCCTAAAAACATCTTTTCTCGAGTACTTTCTATATAAATGAAATCCATTATTCCATTTGTTCGTGTCAAAGTTTTTGTTGAAATTATAAATTGAATATTCTATTGTATCTAATAAAAAATATTTGAAATTAGAATCGTTTAAAAGTGTTTTAAATTCATTTTTTAATGAGAATATGTTATTTTCTAATTTCAGAATGTTCAAATTATAAATATCTTTAACAGATACCAATTTTCCATCTTTTTTCTCTCTGATAAACTCAAAATTAATATTAGAAACACATGAATTAATAGTCGCTTCTGATATATTATAGTTGTATTTATCTCTAATTTCAGTTTTTAGTGTTTTAACGTTATAGACCCCAGAAGCTATTGTTTCTTTAAGTATAATTGATTCTTCTACTCTTTTAGAATTATTTATTTCTTTTGAAAATAATTCTAAAAGTTTTATTTGTATTTCACTTAAAGTTGAACCGAAATCCTTTTCGGTTTTACTTAAAAAGTTAAAATATGACTTTGAGTGATTAACATATAAATATGGGTCTCTTGAATCATTTATAACAAAGTCCATCATCATCGGAATACGTCCAATTCGACTTTTTAAATTATTATAATCGATTTTTAAATCGGCTAACAATTTCATTTTTGCAGAATCAATTGAAGCATAGATTCTTTCTTTAGTAATTTCGTCAAAATTAATTGTTGACTCACCTGGAATCATAGTACTACCTTCTGAAATCAACTTTCTTATTTTGTCTTTATTGAATGAGGTGTCACCATACAAAGCTATTGGTATTAAATAATTGTTTTTATAGTTACCAATAAAATCAATAATAGTTAAATAATATTTGTTGTTTGTCTTTCTTAATCCTCTCCCTAATTGCTGTATAAATATTATTGCAGATTGGGTTGGGCGAATCATTATGACCTGATTTATTTTTGGTATATCAATTCCCTCATTAAAAATATCAACAGTAAATATGTAATCTAATTTTATAGATAAATCTTCACTTTCTAATAGTTCTATGGCTTTTGTTCTATCGTCTTCAGAACTATCTCCAGTTAGAGCAACTGTTTTGTAACCTCTTTGATTAAATTTCTCTGATAATTCTTTAGCTTCATTTTTTTTGGAACAAAAAATCAAACCCCTTGTTATTCCATTATCAGAACCATAAAACTCAATTTTAGAAATAATTTTATTGACTCTTTCATCAGCCGTTAAAAGTCTGAAATCTGATTCATTTTCGAGGATTTCATCATTAACTGATAAATCAGTTACGCCATAGTAATGAAAAGGAATAAGCATATTCTCTTCCATAGCTTTATTAAGTCTAATCTCATAAGCTATATTATGGTCAAACAAACTGTAAATGTCTTTGGCGTCTGTTCTATCAGGTGTTGCAGTCATACCAAGAAGAAAGCTTGGATTGAAATATTCTATTAGTCTTATATACGAATCTGCTCCTGAACGATGAGACTCATCGATAATAATATAATCGAAAAAATCTTTATCAAATTGTTCTAAATGATTTGATTTTGAAATTGTTTGAACAGTAGAAAATACAAAATCCTTATCTAGTTCTCTTTGGTTTCCAGAATATAAGCCCATGGTTTTAGACTTTCCAAAAATAGTTGTAAAGGTTTCCATTGCTTTTTTTGCAATGTTTAATCTATGTACTACAAATAATAGTTTTTTAGGATTGAAAGCTTTAGCGTCGAAAGCAGCTAAATATGTTTTACCTGTTCCTGTTGCAGAAATTATTAAAGCTTTGTTGTTTTCATCTTTTCTTAAGTTTTCTAGGTTTCCTAATGCTTCTATTTGCATTGAGTTCGGCGCAATTTCTACATTAAGTTTTTCAGATAATTCTTCTTCGGTTTTTTTGTGAACTAGAAATTGCTTTTTGTAAATTTCTTCATATTTTTCAATATAAGTTTCATTTACAATTTCACCTATCTTAAAATCATCTTGAAATTCATTAATCACTTTATCTACTATAGAACTTGAGTTTCTTGCAGAAACCTTCATATTCCATTCTTTATTGGTAGATAAAGCAGAGGAAGTTAAGTTGCTACTTCCTATAATTAAATTGTAGTATTCAGAGTGTTTAAAAATGTAACCTTTCGAATGTGAGTTTTCTTTAGTTATTATTTTTAATTCAATGTTTGAAAATTGTGAAAGTCTTTTTAGGGCTTCCGGCTGTGTGAAATTTAGATATTGAGAAACAAGAATTTTTCCTTTAACTCCTTTTTCTTCAAGGGTTTTAAGAGTATTTATTAAAGTGGCAACACCACTTGTTGTAACAAAAGCAACAGATATAAAAAAGCTCTCGCAGTTTTCTAATTCTTTAATAATTGTTGATAGAACTTTCTTTCGAGGAATTTTTCTGTTTACTAGTAACTCCGGTTGATAAAGGGCATCAGAATCTAATGATTTGTCGATGAATCCTGTTAGTAAACTATCTTTAAAATTATCATTAAATAATTTATTCATTCTCAATTAATCTATTAACTATTGGAATGTCTGCTTCTGCCCAATCAAGTTTTTCTAAGTTTTTCACAGTTAACCATTCAGAAGAAATATGCTCATTCAATCGAATATTCTTTGTCTCAGAATAACATTTGAAACTATGCATTGTTAATTCAAAATCAGGATATTCATGAATAACAGTTTCAAATAAATTATCAATCTTAATTGGATAAAAATTTAATTCCTCAATAAGTTCTCTTCGTAAAGCTTCTTCTTTTGATTCTCCTTTTTCAATTTTTCCTCCAGGAAACTCAAATTTTTCTGAAATATAACTTAGCTTGTTTTTGGGTCTTTGCACACAAAAAATTTCATTCTTATAATATATTATTGCTGCTACAACTTCAACTTTCTTCATTTTAAAACTCTATCCTTTTTATTTAAAAACCTAGAAAATCTGTTTCAAAAATAAACTAAGAGGATTAATTTATTTTACGGTTTTCCTCATTTCGACTAAAATAAATTAATAATTAATGCGCCTCCAACCAGTTCAACCCAGTATCAATTTCAACATCTAGTGGCACTTCTAATGTGTAAGCATTTTCCATTTCGGTTTTTACTAAGGTTTTAATGCTTTCAAGTTCTGGTTTGTACACATCGAAAACCAATTCATCATGTACCTGTAGGAGCATTTTGGTTTTAAAATCGCCAGCATTAAGTTTATTAAAAATATTAATCATGGCAATTTTAATAATATCGGCAGCAGAACCTTGTATAGGCGCGTTTACGGCATTACGTTCTGCGGCACCACGTACTACGCCATTTCTAGAATTAATATCTTTTAAATAACGACGACGCCCTAAAACGGTTTGTACATAACCATTATCGCGTGCAAAATCGACTTGCTCGCTCATGTATGCACGTAGTTTTGGGTAAGTTTCATAATAGGTGTCAATAAGTTCTTTAGCTTCCCCTCGCGATAAATCGGTTTGGTTGCTTAACCCAAAGGCAGACACGCCATAGATAATCCCGAAGTTTACGGTTTTAGCGTTGCTACGTTGCTCGCGTGTTACTTCATCTAAAGGCACATTAAATACTTTCGATGCGGTAGAGGCGTGAATATCTTCACCGTTTTTAAAGGCAGAAATCATGGTTTCTTCTTCACTTAAAGCGGCAATAATACGTAATTCTATTTGGCTGTAATCGGCAGCTAATAGCGTGTACTCTTCACTTCTTGGCACAAAGGCTTTACGCACTTGGCGACCACGCTCGGTACGGATTGGTATATTCTGTAAGTTGGGATTGTTACTACTTAAACGGCCTGTAGCGGCAACGGTTTGCATGTAATCGGTATGTACACGGCCTGTAGATGGTTCTACTTGTAGCGGTAAGGCATCGACGTAAGTACTTTTCAGTTTTGCTAAACCACGATAATCTAGAATATTTTGAATTATAGCATGATCTTTAGCGAGGTAAGATAAAATATCTTCGCCTGTAGCATACTGTCCTGTTTTGGTTTTTTTAGGTTTATCTACCAGTTTTAGTTTTTCAAAAAGCACGATACCTAATTGTTTTGGCGAGGCAATATTAAACTCTTCGCCAGCGGCTTCGTAAATGCTTTTTTCTAAAGTTTCAATATCGTTATTTAAAGCTTCGGCTAAAGAATTAAGGAAATCTTTATCAAGATTAATCCCTTCTAATTCCATTGCGGCAAGCACACGAAGTAACGGGATTTCAATCTCATCGAATAATTTTTGAGTATTGGCTTCGCCGAGTTCGTTTGTAAAATGTTCTTTGAGTTGCAGGGTAATATCGGCATCTTCAACAGCGTATTCCGTTTGTTTTTCCAGAGGCACATCGCGCATAGATAATTGGTTTTTTCCTTTTTTACCAATAAGCTCGGTAATGGAAATTGGCGTGTAGTTTAAATAGGTTTCGGCCAAGATATCCATATTGTGGCGCATATCTGGATTAATAAGATAATGGGCCAGCATGGTATCAAAAAGTTTACCGCGGACTTCAATATTATATTTTGCAAGAACTTTAATGTCGTATTTTAAATTCTGACCAATTTTCTCGATGCTTTCGCTTTCAAAAAACGGACGCACCTGCTCGATAAGGGCTTGGGCTTCGGTTTTATCTTCCGGAAATGGTAAATAGAATCCTTTTCCTGTTTCCCATGAAAATGAAATACCAACCAGTTCTGCGGTTAGCGGGTTTAAGCCTGTGGTTTCGGTATCAAAACACACCGATGTTTGACTCATTAAATTTTTGAGAAACAATTTTGTGCCCATACCTTCGGCCACACTTTGGTAAAAATGCGAGGTGTTTTCGGCTGTTTTTCGGGTATGCTCGGTAACGACTTCGGTTACGTTTGCCGGATCGCCACCAAATAGCGAAAATTGACCTGCACCAGCCGAAGCTTCTTCTTTTGGTGTGGCTTTGTTTTCGGTTGATTTAGTTGCCGTTTCGGTAGAAGCATCTTCCGTTTTAACGGCAAAGGTTTTGGTGAAATTATCGATAAGGCGTCTAAACTCCAACTCTTCGAAAATTTCTGTAACTTTCGGGATATCGGGTTGATCTAATTCGAAATCTTTCGCATTAAATTCCACCGGAACATCCAGCATAATGGTTGCTAATTTTTTAGAAAGTAAACCGAGTTCTTTATTGGCTTCAATTTTCTCCTTCATTTTACCTTTTAGCTCGTGGGTATGTTCAAAAAGGTTTTCCATAGACCCATAAGCGGCCAAGAATTTTTTAGCTGTTTTTTCGCCAACGCCTGGTAATCCTGGAATATTATCACTGGCATCACCCATCATACCAAGAAAATCGATAACTTGTAAGGGGTCGGTAACTTCAAACTTTTTCTGTACTTCGGGTATGCCCCAAGTTTCGTATCCGCCACCAAAAACAGGACGATACATAAATATATTTTCGCTAACCAATTGCGCAAAATCTTTATCTGGAGTTACCATAAAAGTTTGGTAACCTTCTTTTTCGGCTTGTTTAGCTAGGGTACCAATAACATCATCGGCCTCGAAACCTGCTTTCACCATAATTGGGATGTGCATGGCTTTTAAAATCTCTTGGATAATAGGTACGGCAATTTTTATGGCTTCTGGAGTTTCATCTCTATTGGCTTTGTAAGCCTCGAACATTTCTACGCGGTCTGCACTACCACCTTTATCGAAACAAACGGCTAAATGGTCTGGTCGCTCACGTTTAATAACGTCTAAAAGTGAGTTCATAAATCCTAAAATAGCTGAGGTATCAGTGCCTTTAGAGTTTATTCTTGGGTTCTTTATAAAGGCATAGTAGCCACGGAAAATTAATGCAAAAGCATCAACTAGA
Source organism: Algibacter lectus (assembly GCF_004368925.1). Taxonomy (NCBI): domain Bacteria; kingdom Pseudomonadati; phylum Bacteroidota; class Flavobacteriia; order Flavobacteriales; family Flavobacteriaceae; genus Algibacter; species Algibacter lectus. The sequence continues at coordinate 137,261 of NZ_SORL01000008.1, read as the reverse complement.
AATACGCGTTTGTTATCGGACATTTTATAAATTTTGATAGAATTTCAAAACTACAAAAAGTTATGGTTATAATTTAAAGTTTGAATACTCTAAACGCATTAAAATGTTTTAGTCGAAAATTCTCGTTTTCATTTTAATTAAAACTTCAAGAATTATTTTGAAACTCTAGATAATAACGTCGCATTTTGTCAATAAAATATTGGTGGTTTGTTTTAAATGAAGACTCTTAACAATTCGTTAAAACCATTTGCTATGGCAAGCATTAATTGGTAATACCATTATCTTTGATGAAAAAAGAGCATATGCTACGTTGGATTATATTTTTAGCTGTTTTCCTTATTGCCGATTATTACGCCTTTCAGGCCTTTAAAACGGTGGTTAAAAACAACTGGATACATCTACTATATTGGGTAATTACGGTATTAATTATTGGCAATTTTGTGTTTCAATTTTATGGCTTTAGTCGTCGTAATGGCCTTACACATGCGCACTCGTATGCGGTTGGACTTTTTATAGCGCTTTTAGTGCCAAAAATGGTGCTGGTTTTAGGTGTGTTTTTTGAAGATGTTTTTCGAGTGCCACAAGCTATTTATCGTTATTTTACGGTAGGCGAAGCTGCAAAAGGAAACTACTTTGCATCGCGTCGCCAGTTTATAAGTAAAGTTGCTTTAGGCGTAGCTGCCATTCCCTTGGCTTCTATAATTTACGGTATTTATAAAGGACGGTATAATTATAAAGTTTTAAAATATACATTACATTTTGAAGATTTACCAGCTGCTTTTGATGGTTATAAACTAACGCAGATTAGTGATATCCATTCTGGAAGTTTCGATAATATGGAAAAGGTGAAATATGCTGTAGATTTGATTAACGAACAGGATAGTGATGTGATTTTATTTACTGGTGATATTGTCAATAATAAAGCTGAAGAATTGGTGCCTTACAAAACGGTTTTTGATAAATTGAAAGCTAAAGATGGCTTGTACTCTGTATTAGGGAATCACGATTATGGCGATTATGTTAATTGGGAATCGGATGAAGCGAAACACCAAAACCTTGAAGATTTAAAGGCTTTACAAAAAGAAATAGGGTTTAACCTTTTACTGAACGAAAGTAAATATCTTGAAAAAAATGGTGAACGTATTGCTTTAGTGGGTGTTGAAAACTGGGGTGCTGGTGGTTTTAAAACTGCAGGCGATTTGCACAAAGCAGCCGCTACTATTGATAAAAACGATTTTAAAATTTTAATGAGTCACGATCCATCACACTGGGAGAAAAAGGTGATTGACGATGATTATCATTATCATTTAACGCTAAGCGGACACACACACGGTATGCAATTTGGAATTGAAATTCCGGGTTGGTTTAAATGGAGTCCGGTAAAATGGCGCTATAAATATTGGGCCGGTATTTACAAAGAAATGGGACAGTATATAAACGTAAACCGTGGTTTTGGTTATTTAGCTTTCCCGGGACGTATTGGTATTTGGCCAGAAATAACGGTAATAGAACTTAAGAAAGGTGCCGAACCGGTTTAAACAGCCTTTGTTGTTGCTGTTTATCTTAAATTGTTTATATTTATAATAATCAAATAGAATTTTTAATCACGATTTTCTATCCAATTAGAAAACTATTAAATAGACAAAAAAACTTTATAATATGTCAAAATTTGGGGAACTTATCGATGTTAATATACCTGTACTGCTAGATTTTTTTGCAGAGGAGAGTGAGCCATCTAAAGCGATGCACGACGTTTTACACGATGTAGCAGCTGCCTTGGGCGATAAAGCTAAGGTGATAAAAATTGATGTCGAAAAAAACCAAGAATTAACAGAGGCGTTACGCGTAAAAGGCCTGCCAACTTTAATTGTTTATAAAGATGGAGAAATGAAATGGCGCCATACCGGAACGCAAGATGCAAATGCACTTATTAGTATTATAGAAGAATATTTGTAATAAGTAAGGTGATACTTTGCTGTTTTGGCAAGTTTAGCACGAGGTGTCTGCAACAATTTTCCACTCGCCATTGATGCGCTTGAAAATAAGCATGAAAATACCGTCTGCATTGCCAACTTCTCGCTTTAAGTGAAACTCACCAAGTACATAATAAGCATCTGCACTTATTTTAGTGATGTCGTTTATTTTAAAGCTTAAAGTCCCCGTATGATCTTTGGTTGGATAGCTTTTTTCGTAACGATCAAAAGTGTCTTCCCAACCGTAAGTGATGCCGTTTTTACCGTAAAATTTTAGAGAATCGCTTTTCCAGTAGCCTTCCATATAGCCATCTAAGTCATGCTTAGACCAAGCAATACGCTGTGCTTTTAAAACTTTATTAATGGCTTTTATATCTTTTTCTTCGTTTTGTGAATAGCTATTAAAAGCTGAAATAAGACAGATGAGTAGAACGAGTTTTTTCATGTTGCAATTTATATAAAAATTTTGATACCAAATCTATGCCGAAATTAAAACGGGAATGGAAAATGGGTTTATGATAATGAAATTTAGTTAAAGTACTAACAAGAGGTTCGAGTTCTTGCTGTATTTGGATGTTTTTGTTTTAGAATGATGTTTTAAGTAGGTTGTTCATCGGTTAAATTGACACGTAATTATTTTTCGTCCAAGGATGAATTCTTTTAATCGAAAAAATTCTTCGAGTAACTCTTTAATAATATACTTTTAACTCATAATCAATTGATTATGTTTTCCTCAGATTTATTGTCTAACTAAAAAATTAACTTATTATGGAATTACGTATTACAAACTGCAACAACTTTTTCAAAATTAAAGGTGAACTAAATAAAAAGAGTTTATCTGTATTTAAAAATGAATTTCAAGATATTTTTAACCGTTTAAGTACACTTACCATCAGTATAGAAGATGTTAAAAGTATGGATCGTCACGGTGTAAAAGCTTTAACAGAATTACATAACGAAGCCGTAGCCAAAAATAAAAGTATGGCTATTATTGGTTTTGGTAGTAAAGATTTATACAATCATTTTAAATCCAATGCGGCTGCATAATGTCTTGTATTAGGCCACAAACTATAAAATGTTCTTTTGATGTTTGAAAAAAGCATCGGCTTGTAATTGCATAAGCTCTCTAGTTTTTTTGCGTTTATAGGTATAAAGTTCATCTTCGGTTTTTAAATCGGCATATACACGGTCGTTAATGGCGTTATCTGTTTTTAGTAAGGCTTCTCGTTGATTTTTATTTTGAAGAACATGGGTTTTAATAGCCATTTCTAAATCTTCTAATTTAAAATCGTAAGGCCCTTTTGGCGATAATAGTTTCGCGAAAATGGGTGAAGTTTCAATAGCTAAAAATAACAAGAATATAAAAAAGGATGGCATCCATGATAGGGTGCCTAGAGCGTTTACACGCGCCATTAATCCATCAAAATTATTAATTACAGGTTGCGTAGTGTCAACCTGTAATTGGTAATTTGTTTTTAGTGTAGCAATCTGTTGCTCTAAATCTGCTTTTTTCTCTTTATTTTCTAATTTTAATTGCTGAAGTTCGGCAAGTAAAGCATCGTGCTTTTCTCTTTTTTCTTTATAAACAGGGCCTTTGCCTAAGTGATTAGTTCCTGCTGTGCCTTCGGCCTCTGAGATGTAAGTATTGTAAAGCGCATTAACCTCAACTTCTTTATTGATAACCTTGCTTTCTAGAGTTGTTATGTCTGTTTCTAGAGCAGTTATTTCTGGATTAAATTGTGCTAATATTTGATTTTGATTGGCTAAGGTTAAATCGTTTTTCTGTTCTAATAAAACCTGATTAATTTCTTTTTCAAAAATCTTTAATTCTAAAGGCTTAGAAATGACAATGGCTATAATTACAGCAAGCATAATTCTTGGTGTAGCTTGGAGTAACTCGTCTAAAAAGCGACCGGTTTTCTTGATTGTAGAAACTATGTAACGGTCTAAATTAAAAATAAGTAATCCCCAAATAAAACCGAAGCCAATGGCAGCGTAGTAATTGTCGAAAACAGTGTAGAGTGCATAACTGGCGGCTATAAAAGCCATGAGTGCAGTAAAAAAAACGGTTGCGCCAATGCCCGCATATTTATTTTGTTCACCCTTAGAGCATTGCTCTAGAATATCGGTGTCGGCGCCAGAGCAAATGATGAAGAATTGCTTTAGCATAATGTGATTGATTTTTGATTGATTGACTATTAGAACGTTAAAGCAGGTGTTTTGTTACAAAATTGTATAAAAAAAAGCCTCGAATTAACGAGGCTTTCAAAGTATGGAATAGATAATTTGCTATTAATTACTTTACCACAACCTTTTTTGTAATGCTACTTAGGTCTGTTTTTATATTTAATAAATACATGCCGCTTTTTAAATTCAATTCAATTTTTTCTGAAGAAATAAGTCCTTGAGCGACCTGTTTTCCTGTAATATCATGAATAGTATAATTTGTATTTACTAAACTTGATGGTACCATAACGTAATCTGAAGTAGGGTTTGGGTAGAGGCTAATTATTTCTGCTTTAGCATTAGCCACAGATAGTGTTGAAGGATCTAAACTGTAAAGTTCATTTCCTGTAGTTCCATTATCACCTTCAAAATAGAGAACATCTCCTAGCAACGTTATTTCATCTATATCTTTAATGGTAGCGTCTATTTGCGATACGGTTACACCATCAGTTCTAAATAAATATTTGTTTGAACTAGTAGAACTCGACCCGCTGTAATATAAATAACCGTTGTATGCTGCAAAATCACTAGGGTTATGGTCATTGTTACTCCCTGATATGTTGCTAATGTTTGTTACTGTATCTAATGTATGCTGCAAAATCACTAGGGTTATGGTCATTGTTACTCCCTGATATGTTGCTAATGTTTGTTACTGTATCTAAAGTTGGATTGTAAACATAAAGTTGGTCGCCGTTTGAGGCATCATCTCCTTCAAAAAACAATAGATTATTCCAAGCGTATAAATTTGCAATACCAGCAAGAGTAGATGCAGATGCTACAGCAAGAGTTCCAGCTGTGGTTCCATCGGTTTTCCATAGTGCGTTATCTGCTTCAAAATATAGTGTACTGCCCAATATAGTAAAGTTGCTAATACTTGAGTCTCCTGTTCCGGTATCGATATCTTTAATTAGCGAAAAAGTATCTGCCGTGGGGTTATATGCATATAGTTCATTTCCAACCGTAGCATCATCTGTAGAGTAATTCATGTACATGAAAATTTGATTGTTAAATACAATCATGCTTTGTAAAATCGATTCGAAACCCGAACCAACATCTGCAACTTGTACGGCATCATTTATACCATCCCATTGCACTAATTTATTAGCGGTTTCGGCTGAGGTACTTCCGGGTTGGCCACCTACTGTAAAATATGCTAAACCATCGAGTTCAACGAAACGTTGTGGTGCTTCGCCTGTAATGGAAGGCATGATATCTACTTTAGTAGTTCCTGCTTCAGTACCATCAGATGTCCATAATTCTGAACTTGTATCGAAAGCTGTGAAATAAAATTTGTTATTAAAAGAAAAGAGGTTGAAAGGGTTAGATCCAGATGAGCCAGTTTTTATGTCTTTAACAAAAGAGGTTCCTGTGCTGGTACCATCGGTAACCCAAAGTTCTTTTCCTAAATCAGCACCACCTGGTGTGTTTGAACCGTTGGAATCATCGGCTGCAAAAAATATTTGGCCATTATGCACAGTAAGGTTTGTAGGGCTAGAATTAGAAGATCCCGCGTCGTTAATTTCTTTAACTAATGTTACTTGGGCATTTGAAATTAAGGCGCCTAAAATGACGACAAGTGAGAGTAATTGTTTTTTCATAATTTAAAATTTTGAGTTAATAAAAATTTATTGAGGAAGTTGTGGTATTAATGTTCTACCTCGGCTAGAAGACAAGGTTTCCATGAAAGCGATTAAGGCTTCAATTTCATTTTTTTCTAGATCTAATTTTTTTAAGATCGGCGAGTTTGTAGGTATTAAAGAGTCGCGCCCTTTACCTAAGTATTTTTTCTGAACAACTGCAGGGTTGCCAAGGTTGTAAAATTGAACAACATCTAATAAACTAGGGAAGTGTCCATTATGCATCCAAGGGCCAGTTCTGGCAACTTCTCTTAATGTTGGAGTTCTAATTTTTCCAATATCATCCATGTTTTTGGTAACGTTGTAGCGACCAAAATCTTCATCTTTTGTTCCAAACAAGGTTTGTCCGTCGTTATGAAATTGGTTGTCAGAGAAGTAAGGTGTGTTGTGGCAATTGATACATCTTCCTTTTGTACGGAATACATGCAGTCCTAACACCTCTTGATTGTTAAGTTTTGTAGAATCGCCTTCAACAAACTTATCGAACCTTGTTTTGTAACTGTTTACGGTACGTTCAAAGGTTGCTATGGCAAATTGAATACGTTCTAATGAAATGGTGTCATTTCCAAAGGCTGCTTCAAACAAGGGTTTGTAACCTTCTATTTCGGCTATTTTATCAACGGCAATATTGAGTTTTTCGTTCATCTCTAAAGGATCTCCAATAGGAAACCTGGCTTGGTCTTCTAAGCTAGAAGCGCGACCATCCCAAAAGAGGCTGTGCGCAAAACCAGAATTTAAAATAGTCATAGAATTTCGCGCTCCAGTTTGACGATCGTGACCAAAAGAACGCGTGGAATTATCCGTCCATGCTAATTCTGGGTTATGGCAAGACGCACATGCTATTTGTCCGCTAACAGATAGTCTTGGGTCGAAAAAGAGTGTTTTACCGAGTTTAGATTTTTCTTGACTAAACGGGTTGTATTCTGGATGTTGTAATTTGGGTAAAGCGCCAATATCTTTAAAAGTTTCTTTGTTTACTGTACTATCTAAATCTGGCGCAGGCCATTTAGTAATATCTCCACTAGAGTAAATTGCTTTTAAGTCTGCAATATTGGTGTATTCGTTTTTATGTTCTGTTTTGCATGAACATATAAAAACACAAATAAATAAGGGTAAAATTAGGTTGTTTCTCATGGTTATTCTAGTATGTATTCTGTAATGCAGTTGTTAGTGGTTAAATCTTCGGGGTCGGTATAACTGCTAGTGTTGTATAAGCGGTATTCTGAAGTGATTGTACCTCCGAAAATGGCGTCGTTAGTCAGGTTTAGTTGAAATTTAAGTTCGAAAATACCTGGGCTTACTTCTTCGTAAGTACCTTCACCTGAAATAGCAAAAGAAAAACTTTCGTCACTTTTGTTAGAAATGGTTAAAAATTGAGGGATTATTAAAATAGAACCGTTAGTTGTGCTTGTTCCGTTTTCTGGGAAAAACTCTATAGCAGGTGTGGTATTAAATCCAGGAGAGTTTGCTCTACTTGTGCTCTCGTTACTAAAGTATCTTTTTAAGTTGAATGCATTTGTAGTGGTGGTTGCAATAGGGCTATCGAAACCAATTTGAAAGGCATGATGGTAAATGTCGTCTAGCGGATCGGCGGTACCATTATCACTATAAAGTACAGCGTTAGGGTTTGTAGATTCTACAACAATAGGGTAGGTGAAAGCAAAAGTAGATTGCCAAACGCATTCGCCATCTTCATTAAAATCGTTCCAATGCTCTATGTAGGTGCGATAAAATGAATCTGATAAATTGTAGAAATTCGCTGCTATATTAACAGTAACATCACGATCAGACTTAATAGGCTTTACAATTTGTAGTGTACTATTTCCGGTGGTTGTGTAGTTTTCGCTATCTATAAGTGTAATAATGGTTTGGTATAATACATCATCATTTTCAATAGATTCATTTAAAGTAATTCTGTAGTTTATAGTCGAAGTGTTTTCTCCTATATCTAATGGCTCAATGCTATAATCGAAGCCGTTTAAAAATTTAAAAATATTTGAGGTTTCAATTTCCGAAGGAAGATATCCGTTAGGGAAATTTACGGTAAAGTCTATTTGTTCACCTGCTGCACCTGTAATTTCAATTCTGTTTTCTAGAAATGTATAGGTGGTTGTAATAGGTTCTAAATTAATAGTGAATTCTGTATTAGTTTCGTTTGAATTTAAGTTACCTAAATTTATCGAAGTGTCTGATACCGATTCTAGGTTTAAAATGATGCTTTCTTCACTAGACCATCGTTTATTAAAGTTGATATAAATAGTATCTGTTAATTGATTGTTTTGAAACGAAACTTGGTTTACCGGACTGATAGTAAACAAGTCTTCATTAGAGGAAGATGCAACGCTGTAATTTACAGTTACTTCGTTTTCTAAGGTGTAAGATGTTAGAGTTACAGGTACTTTTAAAGTATTAACACTTGTGTTTGTATAGCTAACGCTTGGTATAATAGCACTGCTTACTTGTGGGTATTCTAATGGTTCGTTATTACTGTTTGTTAAAAAATTAAACCGAACATAACTAGGCACGTTATCGACTGTGTTATCATCATTTTTAGAGCATGAAAACATCATGGTAAAAACGGTTGCTATGGCTAATATGGTTTTAGTATGTGTCATTTTGCTGTAAATTAGAGTTAAGTTCGATGTTGCTATCTGGAATTGGAAGTATATATTTTCCTGAAGGATAATTTAAATTGCATGTTTGCGATACGCAGTCTGCACCTCTTACAATATTTTTTTGAAATCTCGCTAAATCGAATAAATATTGAGCTTCAAAACACATTTCTTTTCGGCGTTCTAATAAAAGTGCATCCTCTAAATTGGTGGTCTCCGTTAATAGTGTGGCATTTGCTCGGTTTCTTAATATATTGATGTCGTCTTTACAATCTTCTAGGTTTTCAAGTCCTAATGATGCTTCGGCTCTTATTAAATACATTTCACTTAATCTGATGGCTACAAAGCCTGGGTTATCTTGAAATTTTTTGGTGAAATAATAGGGGCGATCTTCTAATTCACCATCAATTAAGGTTGGTAAATTGGTTTCAAGAAAAAGTTGTCCTCGCAAATCGTTAGTTTCAAAAAGGTTTAGTAAATCTTCCGAAGCGACGTAGTCTGCATAATCTGCTGTTGAGGTAAAACCATAAGAACTCGATAGTGAGCCACCAACTGTACCGCCAGTATCCCGCGGAATTGAAAATTCTAGCAATACTTCAGAAATTGGTAAGTCTGTTTTTTTCCATTCTGCTATATAATCTTCCGAAGGTGTTAGTGTTTTTCCAGAATTCAGAATCACTTCATTTGCCAAATCGTAAGCATTTTGCCAATCGTATTTAGAAACGTAAACTCGAGCAAGTAAAGCTTGAGTGCTTATTTTATTAAAATAAGAATACGTTGGGCCATCTAAAAGTAAGGTGTTGGAGTAGTTGTTTATTGCCGAAGTTAAATCGTCAATAATTAAATCGTAGGTTGTTGCTAAGGTTTCTCTAGATGGGTACGTAATGCCGTTGGTTAAGGTTGTTTTGCTGTATACAAGTCCTAAATGACTAGCATCTGCAGTAAAACCATAATTTTGCGCATATACTTGCGATAATATAAAGTGAACATAAGCTCTAATGGTTAAGGCTTCGGCTCTTATTTGATTTTTTATATTCTCATTAGAATCTGTTAGTGCATCCACATATTCTAGAATAAGATTTGTTTGATTTATAATATCGTAGCTGTCATCATAAAACCCGTCTAAATTACTGTCATCTGCTAAATCTGTAAAGTTGTAAACGTTTTCTATATTAAAAGGTACCGTAATTTGCCCCGTATTATTACCCGTTTCTGTTGGTGTAAAGGTGATATTGCCAGCTTGCATATCGGCGTAAGTGGCATAGCGCTCGCCTCTCACGTTGGCTTCTAAATCATGATAAGCACCATTTAGTGCGGTTACCACACCATCTGTAGTGTCTAATAATTCTGTGATAGATGTTTGAGACCCTGGTTCTTGTTCTAAAAAGCTACTGCAATTAAAGCAAGTTAGTAGCAAAGCTATTAGGGTGTGTTTGGAAAATTGCTTGAGTTGTTTTGTTTGTATCATCACCTTAAAATTTTGCGTTTAATCCTATTGAAATTGTTCTGGCTTGTGGGTAGCTAAATCTAAATTCACTAATACCGTTTCTGCCATTCAGGCTTTTTTCCTTATACCAATAAAGTACATTAGATACATCGGTATAGATAGATAATGCATCTAAAAAACTAACGCTATTTTGCGGAAAGCTATAGTTTAAATTCACGTTACTTATTCTTAAAGACGTAGCGTCGTATAGGTACTTATCGTAATTAGAAATGGTTGGGTTGTTACTGGTTACAATTGGGTTTAGAGCAACATCGCCTTGGTTTCTCCAGTAATCATAAGCGTTAACCGATAGGTTTCTGTTTGAAGTAATATTGTATTTGGCAATAAGTTCATCTTCTGCTAAATAATCACCTCCTATTTGAAAGCTTCCTCGAATAGATAAACTTAAGTTATTATTGAAGGTAAATGTGTTGTTGAAACCACCGTATGCGTCGGGCTGATAATCTCCAATAGGAACCCAATCGGCACTGTTAAATAAGCTATTGTAAGTTACGGCGTCGTAAATTTCGCCATCTTTTTTAAGTAAATCACGCCCTGTAGCAGGATCGATACCTGCCCATTTAATACCCCAAATAGTAGAAGTACTATAGCCTACTTTTTGTGCCAATGCAATTTCTGAAGTTGAAAACTCACTTCCTAAACCTTTAAGCTCTGTAACTTCACTTTGTAGTGTAGAAATGTTGAATGAAGTGGTCCATTTAAAATTTTCGTTTTGAAACCATTTAAAACTTGTTGATAGTTCTAGCCCTTTATTGTACATGCTTGCAGCGTTAATTTGGATGGAGCTATAGCCTGTTTCAGAAGGTATGTTTCTACTTGTAATAAGGTCTTTAATATCGTCGTAATAATATTCAAGCGTAACGCTAACCGTGTTTAAAAAGTTAAAATTTAAGCCTGCATTAAATTTTTTGTTCTTTTCCCAACTCAGTTCGCCGTTAGGAGCTGCAGATGGGTAGGCGATGTTTAAATTGTTATAGCCATTATCATCAATGGTGTATAAGCCTTTAGAACGGTAAGAGCCTATTCTAGAGTTTCCTGTAGTTCCGTAGCTTAATTTAAGTTTTAATAAATCTACCCAATTATTGGTGTTTAAAAAATTCTCGTTAGATAAAATCCAACTTACACCAGCACCTCCTGTGTAGGCCACATTAGTATCGTCTCCAAAAACAGAACTTTGGTCTCGCCTAAAATTTGCGAGAATAAAGTAGCGTTTTTTGTAATTGTAATTAAGTTGTGAAAAGAGTGATACTTTAGAGTTATTGCTAATATCCGAACTATAGGTTTGGTTGCCTGTAGATTCATCGTCAGTCGTTGAGGGATCATCATCTTGAACCGCATCGGTAACGCCGTTTATAATATTGGGGTTTACAAAGCCACGACCAGAAGCATAATCGAGGTCGACATTTTCTTCTGTAAGTTCAACACCAAAAATACCATCGAAAGCGCTGTTTTCGGTTATTTGTTTGTTATAAAGCGCTCGTGTTTGCCAGTTCCATTTATTGGTGTGTCTGTTGTTTATTAAGCGACGACCATAATTAGGGTACGATGTGCCATTTAGTATAAAACTACCATTAAATTGACCGCTTTCATTTTCTCCAGAAAAATAACGGTCTTGTTCCTTATCTCTGTAAGAAAGACCAAAAAGAGACGATATGTTTAAGTCTTTTGTAATATGATAAGTAGCTTGTAAGCTTCCTAGCATACCGTAACTATTAGAAGTGTTTTTGTTTTGATCAATGGCTGCCAATGGGTTTCCTAAGCCGGTAACACCAACGTCAGCATATGATCCGTCTTCGTTATAAGGCGATAGGGTTGGTGCGAAAGCATAGCTGTAATAAATATTAGGGGCATCTTTTGCAACGTAGCTCGGACTTAAAGATAAATTGATGTCTAATTTTTTATGACGATACCCTAAGTTAATACTCGCGTTTAGTTGTTCATTAGTATTCCCTTTTTGAGGTTCGTCTATTTTTTTATAGGTTAAACTCGTACGGTATGAAAAGGCTTCCGAAGCTCCAGATACGCTAAAGTTATATTTATTATAAACGCCTGTGCCATTTAGTAAGTTAAACCAATCGGTGTCTACGCCGTTGTAAGGTGTTGGTGTGTATCCAATGGTTGTGTTTTTTAAGTATTCATTTCTCAGTTCGTGGTATTGAGAGCCACTTAAATATTCAATTTGATTAATTGCAGATGAAATTCCTAATTGTGATGAAAACCCAAATTTAGCTGAGCCTTTTTTTCCTTTTTTTGTGGTAATTAAAATAACACCATTGGCGGCATCGGCACCATAAATACTAACGGCAGCGGCATCTTTTAGAACCGTGAAACTTTCAATGTTTTCGGGAGAAATTTGGGATAATGGATTCGATAAATCTTCGGAAGAACTTCCGTTAGCATCAAAAAAGTTGTTGTCTATAGCCATTTCTTCGGCCATAATAACACCATCAATAATAATAAGCGGTTGTGTTGATGTTCCGTATACAGCACCGTTTAAAGGTGTTAAACTACCTTGTCCGCGAATGTTGATACTTACCGGCCCGCCTATTCCAGATGTATTTTCAATATAAACACCGGCTATTTGCCCGTCTACCATTTTATCAATACTTTCCGAAGCCTGATCTACCGCAATATTTTTAGCATTAAGCGTTTCTATACTTCCAACAATTTCTTCTCTAAGTGTTTTTGTTCCGTAAGATGATGTAATAACCACCTGGTCGAGTTCATCAGCAGCTTCCTTTAAGTAAAACGCAAATTTAGATTTATCTCCAACGACCTGAGTAATGGTTTGCATGCCTAAATAATGTGCCTCAAGTTCTATGCTGTTGAGGTTGTTGCCTTGTAATCGATAAGTGAACTCACCATTAAAATTGGTTATAGCACCTCGTTTGGTGCCTTTTATTAATACTGTAGCACCAGGTAAGGGAAGGTTGTCGGGGCTAGTATAAACAACTCCAGATATTAACCTTTGCTCTGTGTTTTTAGTGACGGTAGGAGTGTAAGTTATTTGTTTTTCAACCAGAAGTATTTGGTTGTTTTTTATAACGTAGGTGAGTTCTGTGTTTTCTAGCAATTTGTTTAATGCTATTTCTAGACTTACGTTGCTCACATTTAGGCTTACCTTTTTGTTGAGGTCTATTTTGTTTGCATTATAAATAGAGCGGTATGTAGATTGTTGCTCTATTAATTTTAAAACCGATCCAAAAGGTTGCTCTGTGGCGTTAATTGAAATGGTATTAGATTGTGCGTTAGCACTGTTGCAAAGCAAAATAATTCCAAAGGCGAGAATTAGTACTTTTACATGTTGGTTCAAAAAATGCTTCATCTATTAATTGTTGCTAATTATTATTTGGTTGTCTTCTATGCTGTAATCAAAATATGTATCGAACTTTAGTAAATCCAATATGTCGGCTAGGCTCGATGTTTTGAAGTTTATTGTTCCACTAAATTCTTGAGCTTCTAGTAAGCTGTTGTTATTAATTATTTTTACATTAAAAGAGCGTTCTAACTTTTTGGAAAAAGAGCTAAAATGTGCTGAATCAAGAATAATTTCTCCATGTATCCAGGCGGTATACAAATGTGTGTTTACTTGTTTTAAGTTAAAAACCTTAGATGCAGGGTTCCATGTTGCTTTATGGTTAGGTGTTATTAAGGCGTTGTTATTGCTGTTGTTTAGATTGTAAACTTGAACCGATCCTTCTACTAAAACACATGAGGTTGTTGAGTTTTCTGGATAAGCATTTACATTAAATTTCGTACCTAAAACTTTTACTGCTATATCGTTTATGTTAACTATAAAAGGATTTGCCTTGTCTTCTTTAACTTCAAAAAAAGCTTCACCAGTTAAATACACTAAGCGGTTACTGTTGTTGCTAAATTGTTTTGGGTATTTAAAGGTAGTTCCGGAGTTTAAGTACACTTTTGTGCCATCGGATAATGTGACTTTAAATGTTTTGCCTAACGGAATATTTAAAGTGTGATACTCGATAGGAGCTGATGTTTTTGATGTTTTATATATAATTTCGTTATTATTTTGTTCAGCAATAACTTCTCCCGATTGGTCTGTAACATGTTGGATCAAGGAGTCTAGTTTAATACTGCTGCCTTCAATTTCTAAAACAATAGTGTTGTTTGGTTCTGGGGTTTGGTTAGTGTTAATCCATACCAATCTACCGATAGCTATGAATAGAACTAAAACGGCAGCATACTTAATCCATACTTTATATTTAGTAGGTTTTGCTTTGGGTATTTTATTTTGAAGCGCTTTCCATGCTAAGTCTTTGTCTGTATTGGAAACTTCGGTTAATGCCCATGCTTTTTTTAAGGCTATAAATTCCTTTTTGTTAGCTTCGGACGCATCAATCCACTCAAAAATTAATTCAACTTCTTTTTCAGTGGCATTGCCATTTAAATATTTAGTTATTAAATTCGAAATCATGATGTGCTAATTTTATTTGGTTTTTTTAGTTGGTACTACAATAATGAGTACACGCCAATATTTAAAAACCCTAAAAAATAAAATTATTCTTATTTAGACTTATTAAAAATAATTGCAAAAGTATAATAATTATTGACTTTACTGGATGGTAGACAGATAAATATTTGATGCTTTAAAAGGAAGTAAATGTGATGTCGCTTAAAGCGGAATACTAGTTTTGTTTAGTGTTTAGATAGGATAAGCGTAATAAGAACTAGAGGAAGGTAATCGGATAAATTTAATCTTAAAATTTTCAAAGCTTTGGTCATGTGAGCTTCAACAGTTTTTACGGTAACATCTAATTCGTTGGCTATATCTTGGTTTTTTTTGTTTTCGAAGCGTTTTTTTAAGAATATCACTTTTGTTTTTTCAGGTAGGTTTTCAATAGATTTTGAGATTAAGTCTTCTAATTCCGATAAAGCTAAGGTGTCGAAACTCATAGAATTTAAAATATCGAAATCTAATTCTCGTTCTTTTTCATTTAATGTTTTACTCTTATATCGTTCTTTAACCTGGTTGTGTCTAATAGCGTTTAAGCATTTAGATTTGGCATAGGTATATAAAAAAGACTCTACGCCACTAACTTTTTCAATTTTACCTTTATTGAGCCATAGGTTTAAAAAGGCATCTTGAGTTATGCCCGAAGATTGGGGTTTATCGTAAATAAATTGAATGCAAAACCCTAAAATATGACTATAATATTTATTAAAGAAATACTCAAAAGCCTTCTCGTTACCCGATTTTAGGTTTTTAAAGTTGAGTAATTCGGTTTTGCTATAATCGTGCATTGAGAGCTGTAAAGAGACACTTTGTTTAAAAGTGATGAACACCAAAAATACAATTTTTAAGAAAACAAGCACTATGGACTGATAAAGTGTGCTATTTTATTAAGAATTAGCCTTTCTAGATCGAATACTTTCGATAACAACCGTAGCCAAAATTAAGGCGCCACCTATAAAAGTATTTATGGTAGGTATTTCGTTTAAAAAGAAAAATGCGATTATAATACCACATATAGGTTGTGCGCTACCAATGATACTTGCGGTACTTACTGAAAAATGTTTTAAGCTACCAATAAATAACGAATGACCAATGGCTGTAGTTACTAAACCTAAAATAATAAGATAGGGGAATTGGGTTTGCAAATTACTAATATCCATGGTGAACATAACAGGAATAAGTATTATGGCAACTATTATGGCTTGCTGCGTCATAAGTACGGTCCCGTTATAATTATCTACATGGCCTTTTAAAATAAGGTTTCTTAAAGCGTAGCATAAGGCTGAAAATATACCGTAAAGAATTCCTTTTAGGTGCGTATTTTCTAGGTTTAAATCTGGCGCTAATATATAGACGCCTAGTAAAACCATGAAACCTAATAGTATGTGTATTGGGTTTAATTTCGATTTAGTAAAAAAAGGTTCGAGTAATGCGGTTATTACCGGAAATGTAAACATGGCAAGCATGCCTATGGCAACGTTAGATAATTTTAATGCATAAAAGTAGGTTACCCAATGCAGTGCTAAAAGTGAAGCGCCTAAAATTATGGTAGGGGCATCTTTTTTTGATTTTATTTTGATGCTGAATTTTTTATACCAACATAACGCGAATAGAAATACTGCGGCTATCGCGCTGCGTCCCCATATAATTACGGGTGTCGGCAAGTCTATAAATTTACCTAATGTGCCAGATGTGCTAATAAGTAATGTGGCTAAAGCGAGTAGAAATAAATGATTGTTGTGTTGGTTTTTCATTTGTGTGTGTTGCAAATATGCTACTTACTTTGTTTGGATTACTAATTGTGCAGGATTGGTGCACGTTAGGGATTGAGGCTTTGTTGAAGCTCTTTTTGCACGAGCTTATATTGTCTTAATTAAGATGAAACTTGGTTTGACCTTTGTGAAAAATAAATAGAACTGAACTTGGTGTGCAAAAAAGCGACTGCCGAAATATTTATATTCATGACTTCTTTAATTTAAAATAAGAATGTACGAATAAAGCCCGACCATAACCTCGCCCTTAAAAGCGAGGTTGTGGTAACGCCCAAATTATTTATTTTGAAAACTCGGTGAAATATTTATAGAATAACGGAATGGTTTCTATGCCTTTTAAGTAGTTCCAAACTCCGAAATGTTCGTTTGGTGAGTGTATGGCATCGCTGTCTAAACCAAAGCCCATGAGTATGGTTTTACTTTTTAATTCTTGTTCGAATAGTGCAACAATTGGTATGCTACCGCCGCTACGTTGTGGTATTGGCGCTTTGCCAAAAGTGTCTTGGTAGGCATGGCTTGCGGCTTTGTAACCTATGCTATCTATTGGTGTTACGTAGCCTTGGCCACCGTGATGTGGTGTTACTTTTACGGTTACGCCTTGGGGTGCAATACTCTCGAAATGAGTTTTGAAAAGTTGTGTGATGTTTTCCCAATCTTGGTTTGGTACTAAGCGCATAGATATTTTGGCGTAAGCTTTACTGGCTATTACAGTTTTTGCGCCTTCACCAGTGTAGCCACCCCAGATACCGTTAACATCTAGTGTTGGGCGTATAGCGTTGCGCTCGTTTGTGGTGTAACCTGTTTCGCCATAAACAGCGTTGATGTCTAATGCTTTTTTGTAATTTTCTAAACTGAAAGGTGCTTTTGCCATTTGGGCGCGCTCTTCTGTTGAGAGATCTTCTACGTTATCGTAAAAACCAGGAATGGTGATGTGATTGTCTTCGTCGTGAAGTGAGGCAATCATTTTTGTTAAAATATTGATTGGGTTGGCGACCGCGCCACCGTAAAGTCCGGAGTGTAAATCGCGATTCGGACCCGTAACTTCGACTTCTACATAACTTAAGCCGCGTAAACCTGTGGTTATTGATGGCACATCGTTAGCAATCATTCCGGTGTCGGAAATTAGAATAACGTCGTTTTTAAGTTTATTGTGGTTGTTTTTTACAAAGGTGGCTAGGTTAGCGCTGCCAACTTCTTCTTCGCCTTCTATCATGAATTTTACGTTGCATGGCAGTTGGTTAGTGGAAGTCATAAATTCCATAGCTTTTACATGCATGTACATTTGGCCTTTATCGTCGCAAGCACCACGTGCAAAAATAGCACCGTCGGGGTGTTTTTCTGTTTTTTTAATAACGGGTTCAAATGGAGGTGAATCCCAAAGATTTATTGGATCTGGCGGTTGTACATCGTAATGCCCATAAACAAGTACAGTTGGCAGGTTTTTATCTATTATTTTTTGTCCGTAAACAATAGGGTAGCCATCTGTCTCGCAAATTTCTACGTTATCGCATCCTGCTTGTTCTAATCTTAGTTTTACAGCATCGGCTGTTTTTAATACATCGGTTTTGTATGCGGAGTCTGCACTAATAGATGGAATTTTAAGGAGCTCGATGAGTTCGTCTAAAAATCTATTTTTGTGCTCTAATATGTAGTTTTGAATACTGTTCATGGGCTTGTTTTTCTTTATTTTATCAAAAGTATAAAAAAAAGAATGTTTTTTTAGTCAAAGAAGTTTGCAATTTGAAAATCTTGTTTATATTTGCAGTCCTTAAGCGGGCGTGGTGGAATTGGTAGACACGCTAGACTTAGGATCTAGTGCCTCACGGTGTGGGAGTTCGAGTCTCCCCGCCCGCACTTTTTGAAAGCCTATTTAGTTGATATTTAACTAGATAGGTTTTTTTTGTTCCTAAATTGTACTATAATTGTACTAAATAGGGTGGGCGGTGTGTATTATCATTTGCCGCTATACATTTTAAAATAGAATTGTTAATATCTTTTTTAAGATCTCGAATTAATAATTAAGAAGTATAATCTTATTTAGTGGCAAACTACAAAACAATAAATATTTTATTTGTTCCTGGTCCTGGTGCTGGTTATACATTAAACATATCAATACGATTATAGCCATTTTAAGCGTACTATATAACTATGTGATAAACTATATAAGTATTATGTATTAAGTGGATATAAAAGGCTGTAAGTACTTTGTGTGGTGGTGTTCATAATGTAGTAATACATAATTATAAGATCTAAACGCTTTATATATTGGCTGCTGTGGTGCTGTTCCTGCTGCGGTGCTTTGCTTATGGCTAATGGTTAATACTTCTTAGTAGATTACTTTAAATATAACTACTTGATAACGTGATAGTTAAAAAGGTACTTAGAAAAGTGCTTAATATTCCGCAATGTGTTCTGCTGCTGCGTTTTAAATTCACTCGGGGCATATTTCAACCTTGTTATATTGATAGTTATTTGTAATGATTATAAATAAGATTTGCTATTAAGAATAGTTATAAATAGTCTAGGGTTTACAAGGGTTTAACGCTGGGGTTTATTAAAATATAACAACTCAATATAACAAATGAAAAAAGCGCATACCATTAAGATACACGCCTTTAACAGACAAACAGAAAATACTAACTACCTTTTATAAAGTAACGCTATTAAATAGCCCTCAAAAGGTGTTAAATGTCCTTTTAACTTCCAACCCTTTTTTGCAGCTTCATTTATTGCCGCTTCAAGGTCTATGATACATGTATCTTTAATAATTTTAAACTTCATGTTTAATCATTTTTATTTCAAATAAACCGTTTTTATTTTTTACTACATCTCCAACCGGTAAAAAACCAAATTCAGCATTTTTAACCATTTGTACTTCTAATTCAGCGCGCGTATGTTCTTTTAGTTTTATTTCTTGCATCTTACTTAATGTTTAAAATTTGCTCATTATCCCACGTAATTTTATAATCTCGATCAATATCCTTTACCAGTTCACCTGCAATTTTTATTGTTGCTGCTGGGCTGTCTTTTTTCCGTTTACATAGCTTAACTTGATCTGTAGCAACGTCCATTGCTTCGTATTGCTTTTCATTTGTTAGATACAATTTAAACAGTTCAGGATTAACAGATACCTTATAGCTATCTTTTGAGATTTTAAGAAAGTCATCGAGGTTGTAAACCTTTTTGGTGGGTGCTTCTTTTAGCTTCTCTACTAAACTAGGATTTAAGCGGCCTGCTCTGCCTTCAATACCTTGCCAATAATCGTGGTTGTGAGTGTAAAAAGGATACTTAATATCTAGTAGCTTTTTGTAACGTGTTTCCATGTCTGCAAGTTTATTTGCATCAATGCCGCATAACTTTAAATATTCGTTATAATCTGCATCGGGGATAAATTTGTTTTTTTGCGTTTCGTGGTAGTTGGTGAAATGTTTAACAAATAAGCCGTTTTGTAAATCGCTTAGTTTTAAATTATGCTTTACTTTTTGTTTTGAAAGTTCATTTTTTGCTGCTTCCAGTATTTCCGGAACTAATTGTATATTTTTAATGAATCGTTGTTCATATTCTTGATCGTGTTGTAATAATTCTTTATTTCTCATTGTTATATTTTGCCTTAGGTAAGGACTTTATTTATGCCGCTCTTATTTTTACGGCTGTTATATTTTAATATGTTATTCGTATTGCTTATTAAGTGGCAAAAAGACAGGGATCGCGTATGTGCATTTTAATTGAATTTTATTTGAATAGTTACCTTGTTCTTACCTTGTATTTAATTTAGGTAACTGTTTTAATCCCTTATAAACATTAGTGTTTTTACTTTTAAGTTACCATAATTACCTTATTTTCATATACTATTATTACATACTATATATTATATTCTATCTCTTACACGTAATAATAAAAAAAAGGGTAACTATGGTAACTTTTTGTTTAAAAACCTTATAAACATTGGTGTTTTGTGAGTTGCTTAAATTAAAAGTTGGGTAACTATGCGGTAACTTTAGTTACCTAAATCACTTAATAAGTCTCTATTTTTTAATAAAAAGTATGTTTTATTGCCTGTTCGTTTTTCCTTAGTCATTTCTAAACCGTTGGTATTTGCGTATAATTCTAAATATTTAGAGGTGGTTCTGCTGTCCTTAACTTCCGTTCGATTTGCCACTTCACTCAACAAATACCATTTATCTAATTCAATAAGGCTGTCTATGACCTCAACAAATTTATTGCTGGTGCTATTAATTAGTAATTCAGTTTTAAGCTTAGGATTTATGTATTTTGTTAATCCATTTTTAAGGAATAGTTGCATACATTCAGCCATAACCTTGTAGAATTTTGAATATTCTTCTTTACTCCAATTCTTTCCAAAAAAATTATTTTTAAACACATGAATGGGCTTATGGTGTTCATTGAAGTAATTGTTGATAATGATAAGGTGTTGCCTGTCTCTGGAAGATCCTGAGTCTGATTTAATAGGTCTGTTTGTAGTTACAATAAACTTTGGGCTATGTTCATAATCAACCTCTTTAACATCTGCATATTTTCGCTCTATTGGTATTGTGCCATCTATTACTGGATAAAGATCTTCAAAATCAAAATTTGGCTTGACATCATTAAGCAAAACAATTTCAGTATTTTCCTTTATTTGCTGGAAGACAAACTTTTCTTTTAAGTCGCATTGCCTACCGTTAATGGTTACTATGTTTCTAAGTTCTTTAACCCCATTTATAGCGATGTTTTTACCTCCACGACCTTGACTACTGTTTGTTTCCTGTGAATTTGCATCACTAACAACAACACATTTAGCATTACTCTCGTCTTTATGTGTATTGGTGAGGAAGCCTAAAGCACTTAAAAGACTTTCAAGATGTTCTTGGTTATCAGTTATAAGTGTAAGAAATTTATAAAACTGTGAATCTTTACTTATGCTTTTTTCATTCCAATAACCGTTTATAATATTTTCTTTATAAATAAAGTTATTAGGTATGATCTTAGTCAGTTCGCTATATTCATAAAACGAAATTTCATTTGCTGTAATTACAACAAACCCATTAATAAAAAATAATATTCCTTTCCTTTTAATGTCTCTATATAGGGTTAATGTAGTTTCAGGAAACCCACCTATAACAGCTTTATTTTTAATTAGGATTGTTTCTCCTTGCTTATAAAAAGCATCAGTTAAAAGGTCGTTATTTTCTGTTTTAATTTCTTTTAATACTTCATTAAAAATATCGTTCGATTTTTTAACCGTAGCAATGTTCTCTTTTATTTTTAAAGTTTGTCCTTTGTAGTTGCGATACCCTTTATTTTTTAAGTAGATAGCGGTACCGTTTGAACTAATTTGATAACCTGTTTTTGTTTTGCGGAATAGTTTTTTTGTATCTTTAATAACTGCATCGTTATTCAAGATATTAGGGTTTTTGATTTGCTTTGTCATATCTAAAACCCTATTTTAATTCAACCATAGCCGCTTCAACTTCATCTAATTTGTAGTAAATTTTACCTCCTATTTGATGAGCTGTTAAAACACCCTTACAAGTCCAATTATGGAGCGTTCCAATACTAATTTGTAACCTTTCAGCCAGTTTTAACCGTGGTATGTAGTTTGGTTCTGCTGCTGGCGTTTGTAATGATAAACTTTGTTCTAGGGTTTCTACTTTTTGTAATAGGCTATCTACTTTTTGCAATAGACTATTAGGAATTTGAATTTGTAATGTTTGTGAATGTGTTTGCATGATATATATTTTTTGTTTCCACAAAAATACATACTCATTATGCTTTAATATACTGATTTACAGGTGTTTATGGTTGTTTTAATTGTGCTAATTGTTAAAACAACTAAACAACTAACCTATATTATTGGTTATTATAATGTTATTAATTTTTTCAGGAATTGCATTTTTTTTACCTAATGGGAATTTATTTTCATAACCTTTATTAGTCTTCATATAATAGTTATCAAAATTTGTTTGTGATTGAAATTCTTTTTTGTTTTTCAAGGCTATACAAAACGCTTCTTTTATTACAATGTTATCTTTTGAAGTATCTATATACCCATTAACAGTAAGGTAGCTAATAACGTTATTTATATCTTTTGGTTTGTATTCGTCTTTGCTAAATTCATCTTTTAAACAGTCTATAAATCTTATTTTTGTGTTTGGGTGCCAGTTTTTAATAATTAATTGGTCGGCTGGTAATCTTTCGGCTGTTTTGTTTCCTGGTCCTTTTTTATTTACCACTTCTCCAGGTTCAGCCGCTTTAATTTCTTTTATAGCATCTCTTATTAAGCTTTCGTAATAAAACCCACCATCTGAACGCATCAATTTATTATTCTTATGAGCATCTAAATCAAAATCAAACCCCTCTTCTATAAGTTCATTATAATCCTCTTTAGGTATAATTCTTATTTTGTGCTTTACTTTAGTTGCAATTTTAACCATTCCAACAATGGAATTAAATTTTTCAGCCTTTAAATCATATTTTTTTACATAGTCAATAATCTCATTAATAGTATTATCTATATCAATAACCAAAGATCTAAATTCATTATCACTAATTTGACTAACATCAATATCTTTTATACAACAATCATATAGTTCTGAAAGTTGGCCGTAAGCATCATTTGTATATGTTTTTGGATACATTTTAAGCACGTTTAAATAATTATTATACAATAGGCTTTCTTTGTCGTTTAAGTCTATTCCTTTGGCTGTTTTCTCCTTTGCCGTTTCTAAAATTTGTCCGTTATCCATTGCCTTATTGATTTGATGCGTTTTTAATTACTGTAAATTGTGGTATGTTTTTCGGTTTACTTTTTTTATTATTAAAACTGTCATACGCTCTTTTTGCTTTGGTATAATCTGGCCTAACTATATAATTTAAAAATTCTTTTTCTGTGGTGTGTCCTGTGAAATACATTAAGTCAGGTGTTGGGATTTCTCCATAATTTAGGGTTGCAAAGGTTCTGCGGCCGATATGGCTTGTTGTAACCTCCCATTTTTCATAATCTCCTATAACATCTCTATAATCGCTTTTAGTAGGATTCTTTTTTTTTGGCACTATGCAAATACGCTTTTTACCTTTGCAGATTGTATTTATGCCTGCTTTTTTGCAAACTAATTTTATATAATCATTATATTTTTGGTCTGAAATTCTACGGGGGAACTCTCCATTCCGTTTATCTAAAATATTTTTTATTTCATTTCTTACCGGTAGATACATTTCATGTCCTGTTTTTACTTGTGTAAATATTATAAATGATCTATTGCTTTCGTCTGTATTAATCATGTCTTTAGTGAATCTCATAAAATCTGAAATTCGTTGGCCTGAATAAATAGAAATTAATAGCCAGTCCCTAGCATTTTCTAAATAATCATGTTCAAGTGCCGCTTTTTCAATTTCTTCAATTTCTTCAATTTCAAAATAAATTTTAGGTGCTTTCTCGTTACTTATTTTAAATTCTTTATCTGTTAAAGAATCACTAGCTTCAACTCCTTTTTTTTGAGCATAGCGGCAAACTGTTTTAATTCTGTCAAATTCATTATTTTGAGTGTTAATAGAATATTTTAGTTTTTCTGAATAAGCTATATAGTCAGCCTTAAAAATATCGTTAACATCTTTTATTTTGTATTTCTTATTCGTGAATTTTTCAAGTTTTATTAATTTATTCTTAGTTGTTGTAAATCGTTTCTTTTGGCTTTCTTTTAAATTATTTAATGCTTTTTTATCCTCTAAATAAGAATCTATAAAGTCAACTAAAAAAATAGGATATACTTTTGTTTCTACTTTTGGAGCGTAATATTCTTTTAAGATATTGCTTAACCATTTTTTATCGCATGGTTTCGGTCTGTCTGTTTCGTATTGTTTAATTATAAAATCATCTAGTAAATCGGTGTCATTGTTTTTGCTGTCTAATTCATTTTTTTGATCTCCAGTTAAGTTACTACGTTTTTTATGTCTTGTAGTTTTCCAAAATTCCTTTGATACGTGAATATCCGTTTTTGCTTCAAACTGCGAAAAAGTACCATCACTAAATTTATCTTGTAAGCGAACTGTTAAAGCTGCTTTGTCTTTTTGTGAACGGTATAAAAAATAAACTCTAGCCATAACTTAAATATTGATATTATTGTTTAGTACAAAAATACATAAGTTGTACTAAAGTTGTACTAAAAACGTGTATTGTTTTGTATTTAGTTGAATTTATTTAAACTGTTTATATGTTAATAAGTCTTTGTTTATAGGGTTTTTCGGGTGTATAGTAGAATAAGTAGATATAAAACAATCGTATTTTTGTGTTCTCCCCGCCCGCACAGTAACAAAAAAAGCCGACTAATTTTTAGTCGGCTTTTTTGTGTTTAATAGTTTGATGTTTCGGTTTTTATGGCTTCAAAATAAAACCATATTGCATTACAAATTCGATGTGTTGAAATTTGTGGTGTTGCAAATTCTTCGGAATAAGATTACATATTAGAGCGCTTCATCTTAAATTTTCCTTTTTTGGTTCAATTAAAAATTTCACGTTTATAAGAAGGTATTTCTGTGAAATAAAAATAATAAGGCTAATTATCTTTTAAATATTCAATTTAAAACTAAAATTATTAACAAAAAGCTTCATTTGTTGTATAAAACGTTACATGTTTATTATGCCTATCGTTTAATTAGATGTATTTTTACGGCGCAAAATTTAGTGTTTTAAAAATTAAGTGTTTTGTCGACACTTAATTATTTTTTAATTACTACATTTGCATCATGCTATTTTATAACGGTTTTAATTGTTTTTGAAATAGCAAACCTATTAAAGTTAGAGTTATTAAAAATTAACCATAAATTTAAAATGAACAAACAAATTGATCAACGAGCAGCAGATAATATTAGAGCATTAGCTGTAGCAATGGTAGAAAAAGCGAAATCAGGTCATCCAGGTGGTCCAATGGGTGGAGGAGATTTTATGCACATCCTGTATTCAGAGTTCTTTAATTATGATCCAACAGACATGGAATGGGCGTTTAGAGATCGTTTTTTCATGGATGCTGGTCACTTATCAACCTTAATGTATGCACAATATTACCTATTAGGTAACTATGCAAAGGATGATGTTGCTAATTTCAGACAATGGGGTTCTATTACACCAGGTCACCCAGAAGTTGATGTAAAACGTGGTATTGAAAATACATCTGGACCATTAGGTCAAGGGCACACTATGGGTGTGGGAGCAGCAATTGCAGCTAAGTTTTTAGAAGCACGTTTTGGAGATTGGATGAATCATAAAATATATGGTTTTATTTCTGATGGAGGTATTCAAGAAGAAATTTCTCAAGGTGCTGGGCGTATTGCTGGGCATTTAGGGTTGAGTAACTTTATTATGTTTTTCGATTCTAACGATATTCAACTATCTACACCTACAGATGAGGTAACTACAGAAGATACCGCAATGAAGTATGAAGCTTGGGGTTGGAATGTAGTAACTATCGATGGCCATAACCACGATGAAATAAGAAAAGCATTAACAGATGCTAATAACCAAACTGAAAAACCAACATTAATTATTGGTAAAACAATAATGGGTAAAGGTTGTGTTACTGCAGATGGTAGCATGTTTGAAGGACATTGTGAATTACACGGACAGCCTATTGGAGCTACTGGAGCAGATTACGCAAAAACCTTAGCTAATTTAGGAGCAAATACTGAAAGTCCTTTTGATATTTTCGATGACGTTCAAGAATTTTATAAAAACTTAGTTGCAGAAAAAACAGCAAAAGCTGCTGAAAAGAAAGCAGAAATAGCAACTTGGAGAATAGCAAACGAAGCTTTAGCTACAAAATTAGATTTCTTCCTTTCTGGTGAGTTACCAGAATTAGATTTTGCTTCAGTAGAACATAAAGCAGGTTTAGCAACAAGAGCTGCATCTTCTGGTATTTTAGGGTACTTAGCCGAAAATGTAGAAAACATGATTGTTTCTTCTGCCGATTTATCAAACTCTGATAAAACTGACGGATTCTTAAAGAAAACGCACGCCCTTAAAAAAGGTGATTTCACAGGGGCGTTCTTACAAGCAGGTGTTGCTGAGTTAACCATGGCTTGTATAGCAAATGGTATTGCGCTTCACGGCGGAATTATTCCGGTTGTAGCAACATTCTTTGTGTTTTCAGATTATATGAAACCAGCTATTCGTTTAAGTGGTATTCAAGAATTAGGTGTAAAATATGTTTGGACTCACGATGCTTTTAGGGTAGGTGAAGATGGACCAACACACCAACCTGTTGAGCAAGAAGCTCAAATTCGTTTATTAGAAAAATTGAAGAACCATAGCGGAAACCCAAGTTTCTTAGCATTACGTCCTGCAGATTCTGCAGAAACAAGCGTAGCTTGGAAAATGGCTTTAGAAAATAAAAATACACCAACTGGTTTAATACTTTCTCGTCAGGGTATTAAAGATATCGAACCTCAAGGATCTTCAAGATATGAAGAGGCTTTAGCTGCAGAAAAAGGTGGTTATTTAGTAAAAGAAGTTGAAAATCCGGATGTAGTTTTAATTGCAAACGGGTCTGAAGTTGCTACATTATTTGCAGCAGCCGAAATATTAGAATCTCAAAATAACTTAAAAGTGAATATTGCTTCGGTAATTTCAGAAGGTGTTTTTAGATTACAATCTAAAGCATACCAAAACTCTGTAATTCCTGCTAACACGCCATTATTTGGTTTAACAGCTGGTTTACCTGTAAACTTAGAAGGATTAGTTGGCGCTAATGGTAAAGTGTTTGGTTTAGAGCACTTCGGTTATTCTGCACCAGCATCTGTACTAGATGATAAATTTGGTTTTACTGGCGAAAAAGTAAGTAACCAAGTATTAGAGTATTTAAAAACAGTTTAAAAATTAAAGTATACCGCACCTAAAACTTATTTATGTTTTAGGTGTAGTGTATTCAATTAATAAAACAATAACAACTAACAATATGAAATTTTTTATTGACACAGCAAATCTAGGTGAAATTGCAGAAGCACAAGCTTTAGGCGTTTTAGATGGTGTAACAACAAACCCGTCATTAATGGCGAAAGAAGGAATCACTGGTTCTGAAAATATTTTAGCACATTACCAAAAAATTTGTGATTTAGTAGATGGTGATGTTTCTGCTGAGGTAATCTCTACCGATTTTGATGGTATGGTAAAAGAAGGTGAAGCTTTAGCGGCTTTACACCCACAAATTGTAGTGAAATTACCTATGATTGCCGATGGTGTAAAAGCTTGTAAGTATTTCTCTGATAAAGGTATTAGAACTAACGTAACTTTAGTGTTTTCTGCAGGGCAAGCCTTATTAGCAGCAAAAGCTGGAGCAACATACGTATCTCCTTTCTTAGGTCGTTTAGACGATATTTCTACAGATGGTTTAAACCTTATCGATGAAATTAGAATGATTTATGATAACTACGGTTTTCAAACTCAAATATTAGCAGCTTCTATACGTCACACTATGCACGTAATTAACTGTGCTAAATTAGGTTCGGATGTTATGACAGGACCTTTATCTTCAATTACAGGTTTATTAAAACACCCTTTAACTGATAGTGGTTTAGCTAAATTTTTAGAAGATTACAATAAAGGAAATCAATAATAAACTGTATACTAATTTGTTGAATTTTTACTTTTAACTGAATGATTAAATCGAACAGCACAAATAGCAACATTCAGCAAATTAAGGTAGCAGTAGATTGTATTATTTTCGGATTTAATGATAACAAACTAGAGTTGTTGTTAATTAAAAAGAAAGAAAATCCCGAAAAGGGAAAATGGTCTCTAATTGGCGGTTTTGTTGGCTTCGATGAAGATTTGGACGAAGCTGCCAATAGGATACTATCCGATTTATCTGGTTTGCAAGATATTTATATGGAGCAAATTAAAACCTTCGGAAAGGTCGATCGCTGTTCGTTCGATCGTATTATATCTTCAACCTATAGCGCCATGATTTTAAAATCACGTTATACCGAGGATAAAATTAGCAAGTACAATGCACAATGGTTTCCAATAACGGAAGTTCCAGACCTTATTTTCGACCATAATGATATGGTTGATATTGCCATTAAAAGAATGCGTCGTAGGGTTAGAAACTTTCCAATTGCCTTCAATTTATTACCTCCAAAATTTACTTTACCACAATTGCAAGTGCTTTATGAGGGGATTTTAGATGAAGAATTAGACAAAAGAAATTTTCGTAGAAAAGTCGCTCAAATGAAGTATTTAGTGAGGCTCGATGAGAAAGATATGTCGGAGTCTCGAAGGGGAGCTTTTTTATATCGCTTTGATGAAACTTTATTTGAAAATGAACAAAACTTTAATCTGTAATTTAATTACAGATTTTTTTTTGGTTAAAACTGTACGTTTTTCTGTTACATAATTTTTATGATTTGTACAAATTATCAATAAGTTATACTTGTTTTAAGCTTATAGTTGAATAAAAAAAGTATACATCAGTACGGTTGTTTCAATTTTTTTTATGACATTGTAGCGCCTATTATTTTTCTTTAAGTAAAATAATGAAACATTAACTAAACCAAACTTTAAAATATTATGATGGCTATTATCTCTTTTGCAGGATTTACTTTGCTAGTTGCGCTTATTGCGTGGTGGTCAACACGAAAAACAGACGAAACATCTTCCGATGGTTACTTTCTTGGTGGCCGTAGCCTTACAGGGCCGGTTATCGCTGGTTCATTATTACTTACTAACCTATCAACCGAGCAAATTGTTGGAATGAATGGTGTATCATTTAGAGATGGTGCACCTATTATGGCATACGAAGTTTTAGCAGCTATTGCTATGGTTTTTACAGCTTTTGTATTGTTACCTAAGTACCTTAAAAGTGGTATTGCAACTATTCCTCAGTTTTTAGAAAATCGTTACGGTAAAACAACAAAAACAATTGTTTCACTTTTATTTCTTTTAGGGTATGCTATATCTATGTTGCCTACTGTTTTATACTCGGGAGCGTTGGCGTTAAATACCATGTTCGACATACCCGAAATGATTGGTATGGGGCCAGAAGCTACGCTTTGGGTTACTGTAATTTCTATTGGGGTTATTGGTAGTATTTATGCTGTTTTTGGAGGCCTTAAAGCTGTTGCAGTATCAGATTCTATTAATGCCGTAGGGTTAATTATTGGAGGTTCGCTAATTCCTATATTTGGATTAATGTATATTGGTGATGGAAACATGTTTACGGGGTTAGATACCTTAACAACTGCGCTTCCTGAAAAGTTTGATATTATTGGAGGGCCAGATTCTGATGTTCCTTTTTGGACACTTTTCACAGGTATGGTTATATTAAATTTCTATTACTGGGGAACCAACCAAGCTATTATTCAACGTGCCTTGGGTGCTAAGAATTTAAAAGAAGGTCAAAAAGGACTTTTAATAGCGGCTTTTATAAAAATATTAGGGCCAATTATTGTGGTGCTTCCTGGTATTATTGCTTATTATATTTTTAATGGCGATTTGGCAAATGCCGATGAAGCCTACCCAATGCTAGTGAAAAAAGTATTACCTGTAGCCTATATTGGTTTCTTTGCAGCAGTACTTTTTGGTGCCATTCTAAGTTCATTTAATAGTGCTTTAAATAGCTCTGTAACACTTTTTGGTTTAGATTTCTACAAGGAATATATAAATAAAGAAGCTACGGAATTACAAGTAGTAAAAGCCGGAAAAATATTCGGTATTATTTTAGCTATATTTTCTATAGGTATTGCACCTTTATTGTATGGTGTAGAAGGAGGTATTTTTACTTATTTACAACAACTAAACGGAACACATAGTGTGCCAATTTTAGCTATTGTAATTGTAGGTGTATTTTCTAAACGTGTTTCTGGGAAAGCTGCAAACATCGCTATATTAATTAGTGTAGTAACTTATTTAGTAACACTATACGGTATTGAACCAGACATTAGTTTCTTGCACTTAATGGGTATTCTTTTTGTGTTAACAGTGGTTGTTATGTTTGTAATTAGTTACTTTATTCCTAGAGAAACAGATTTCGTACAAGAATATACTAAGCAGGTAGATATTACAAATTGGAGGTACTTAAAACCAGTTGGTGCTATTGTTGTAGCTCTAGTTATTGCTTTATATGTTGCAATGTCTTAAAAATGAAATAAATCAAGGCTTTTAAACACACTCCGTTTAAAAGTTTAATGTCAATATGTAAAAACGCTTTAGTTTTTTTGAAAAGTTCATGTTAAGTGAATTTTGAAAAAAAAAATGAAGCGTTTTTCTATGCTATAGAGTGTCTTTTTTAGAGTTGAAAAACTCTTTAGAACGTCGTATATCGTTAAATAACGTTAGTAAAGGGTATAATAGACGACCAAATCAATTAATTTGTAACTTTGCATTCGAAGTAGTAAAAGTAAATGGATATAAACGATAACATAGAATCGCCTTTAAACGTAAAGATAAGTTTCAATAAATTGTTAAAACAATATGAAACTTTGGCATTGAGCACTGATCCTTTTTTGGCAAGTAAGGCCAATGGGGTTTTGGATGTTGCTAAGCAATATCCTGAGTTACGCGATGGTTTTAGTAGAGTTTCGTCTATTAAAGAAAGAGAAAAAGAGATTGCGTTTATTCTTCAAGATACGTTTAGTCCGTTACTAACGCACAACGAAATTAAAACAGCTTCGGCTCCTTTCAATGACGTGATTTTTAATGCCTCGGAGCGATTTAAAAACATAATAAAAACAGCTGGTGATGGGTTTCAACTTCAAATGAAGAACATGCCGCATGATGATATTTATGTTGGAGCTTGTACCATTATTTTAGGTTTTTGTCACGGGTTTAATATCAATTTTAAGCGTCCGTTTTATTACGAAATACCTGATGTTAATGGTATTATGCGTTATTACAAAATACTTTATAATGCCGATTTTTGCGAAATAACCCCTGGTGAAAATGCTCCAAAAATAACGCAAGCCGATTACGATGAGTTACTCGATAATTTTGACAACATAGCACTGTGGAAAGAGAAATTTCCACCAAATAGCTATACGTTCAAAGGATTTGTTATTTCTAATATTTTTGATGTTACAGACGATCAATCTATATCGAATATAAAATCGAGTTTGATTAGTAAAGACAAACGGAAACAAAATAGTTTTGTTGAAGGTTTTCAAGATATTTTTAGTTCGCTTTTCGGAATTAAGGATTTAAAAGTTGGTTTTTCTATCTATAATAAAGAAGAAGATGTTTTTGAGCGCATATACGGTTCTGGTATGCACAGTTATTTACTTGGTAAGAAAACCACGAAACAATGTACTAACGCTCTATGTAAATGGTCTTATGATAAACTACTAAAAGAATACAAACATTTTTCGGTATCCGATGTCGATAAAATGTTCGAGTTATCACAAGGCAAAGCTCCACACATTGCAAGTTTACATGAGCAAGGTGTTAAAAGTGCCATTTTTGCACCCATTGCAAATGATAAAGGCCTTATGGGTATTATCGAAATTGTTTCTACAAAAAAACAAGTTTTAAACAGTGTTAATGCAAATAAGTTAGAAGATGTGTTGCCTTATATTGTGTCTGCTGCAGAACGTAATATAGAAGAGGAAGCTAATTTAATTGAAGCTATAATTCAAAAAGAATGTACTTCAATTCACCCTAGTGTGCATTGGAGATTTGTAAAAGAAGCTAAGAACTTTATAAAATCGGAGATGCTTGGAGAACAAGCCGCTTTTAAAAAGATAGCTTTCGAAAATATTTATCCACTTTACGGTCAAATAGATATTAAAGGTTCTTCAGAAGCTAGAAATGAAGCTACAAAACAAGATTTAGCTTTACAATTAAGTGCTGCTAAAACTATTTTTGAGTATGCAGTAAAAATAGAGCCTTTACCAATTTACGATCAGTTTATTTTTCAGATTGATGAGTTTTTACTTGCTTTAAATGTACATTTTCAAGTAGATAGTGAACAACAAATATCAACGTTTTTCAAAAATGATATTGATTCTGCTTTAAAGCATTTGTATGTTATAGATGAATTGAAACCGCATTTAGATCTGTATTTTGAAACACTAGATGATAAGTTAGGGATGCTTTATAACCACCGTAAACAATATGATAATACGGTAACTTTAATAAATAAAGACATGGCATCTTTGCTTGATAAAAAGCAAAAAGATGCACAACGTATGTATCCGCATTATTTCGAGCGTTTTAAAACGGACGGCGTAGAGCACAATATGTATATTGGAGAATCGATAACCAAAGAGGACTCTTTCAACCCTATTTATTTATACAATTTACGCTTGTGGCAATTGCAAGTAATGTGCGAAATGGAAAATGATTTCTATCAAAAACAGCATAAATTCCCGGTAGCTTTAGACGTTGCTTCTATGGTTTTAGTTTTTAGTCAGCCGTTAACAATTAGTTTTCGAATGGACGAAAAACAGTTTGATGTAGATGGTACATACAATGCGAGATACGAAATTGTTAAAAAACGTGTAGATAAAGCTTTTATAAAAGGAACCTCTGAGCGTGTTACGCAAAAAGGGAAAATCAGTATTGTGTATTCTCAAAAGCAAGATGAATTGGAGTATTTAAGATATATTAAATTCTTGCAAGCAAAACATTATGTAGATACCGATGAGGAAATTGTAGAACTTGAAGATTTACAGTCCGTAACAGGTTTAAAAGCCATTCGTGTAAGCATACTTTATCATAGAAGTGAAAAAGATAAAGCGTTCTATACTTACAACGATTTAATGAAGGAAATTAAAGCTTAACTTCCTTCATTTTAATATTATACTGTGGTGGTTTTACTCTTTTTATAATGTCTGCCATACCATAAAAGTGCACCTGTAACGGGTAAGCTTGCGGTGAGTAAACTTATTATAAAAGCAATTATTTTTCCAACAATACCTCCAATTGCTCCTATGTGGATGTCATAATTCATACGAAGAATTTTATCAGGGACTTTAGCGTCAACATATTTTCCAAAAATGGCGGGTGTTTCTATTTCTTCTAAAGTATTTTGATCGAAAAATCTAAAATCAGAATCGTAAAATAAATCGTTACTGTTTGATACTTCTACATAAACGCTAGAAGAATCGGTTTTTGGGTAATGCAACTCAAAATTTTCTGCTTTTGGCGATTCTTTTCTAAGCTTCACCATTAATTGATCAATAGGTAATACATCAGCA
Source organism: Algibacter lectus (assembly GCF_004368925.1). Lineage (NCBI taxonomy): Bacteria > Pseudomonadati > Bacteroidota > Flavobacteriia > Flavobacteriales > Flavobacteriaceae > Algibacter > Algibacter lectus. The sequence continues at coordinate 103,879 of NZ_SORL01000008.1, read as the reverse complement.
TCGTTATTGGCTAAACCACTTGTGTTTTCGGGTATTATAAATGCCGGAACTTTATCACCTCCTGTAGATACATAAACGACATATTTTAACCAATTATAAGACATTACAGATCCTGTAAAGGCCAAAACTAGGGCTAAGGAGCAGATGTAAAAACCAACAACGGTGTGTAAATCGAAGTTTTTACGCTTCCATCGGGTTGTTGATTTCCAGTCGAATTTTAAACGTTGTTTTAAGTTTTTACGTTTTTTAGGAATCCAGAGTATAAACCCAGAAATAATAATGAAAATAAATATTAAAATGGATGCGCCTACCACGTGTTCTCCAATGGCTTTAGGTAGCCATACTCGTGTATGTCCTTTTAGAATAAAAGCAAAGAAACCACTAAGGTGGTCGTCTACTTGAATAATGGCACCAGAATATGGGTTTAGAAATACACTTTGGTAAAATTCGGGTTCTGCATCGTAAAAAACAACTTCAATAGCATCATCTGCTTTTCCAAATACGCTCCCGTGAATGGTATTGTTTGGAAACATTTTTTCTGCAATTTTTTTAACTTCCGTTGGTGTTAAAAAAGTCTGGCTTTGCGGTGTAACTTTTTTGTAATCGTTATACTGGTTTTCAATTTCGGTTCTAAATGCCCAGCAGCAACCCGTTACGGAAACTATAAAAACGACTATGCCGGTAGCTAACCCTAATATTTTATGTAACGTTAATATGTGTTTTTTAAATGCCATAGTTATTTAATAAAAGGCAACTTTTTAGGGTTGCCTTTGTGTGTGTATGGTTAAAATTTGTAATCGAAAGAGGCTAAGAATGTTCTGTTTTGTTGCGGAGTTAAGGTGCTCCAGCCAGAGTAGTATTCTTCATCTGTGATGTTGTTTCCTTTAACACTTATTCTAAAGATGTCATTTTCATAATAAATTGAAGCGTTAAAAACCGTGTATGCTGGTAAAGTAAATCCGCCAGAGGTTGTGTAATCGTTCATGGTATTGTAGTCGCTAGAACCATTAAAACCTGCTCCAAAACCGAAGTTTTTAGCAAATCCTTGAGTAAATTGGTAATCACCCCAAAAGTTATATAATATATCTGCCCCAGCTTCTGCAGGGCGTAAGCCTATTAAATCTGATCTTGATGCTGATTTTGTAACTTCAGAATCATTAAAACTAAAACCACCACGTAAGTTTAAACCATTTACCGGGCTTGCGTTTACTTCTAGTTCAATACCGTTACTTTTTACGGTGCCATCTTGTTGTTTGCTAGCACCAAAGCCCATAACTTTATCGTCTACTGTAATGTTGTAGTAGTTTACGGTAGCTTCTAATCTATTGTTGAATAGATTGGTTTTTACACCAAATTCTAATTGATTGGCTTGTTCTAAATCGAAAGATTGTAACTGAGTGCCAGCTGTTGGATCGTTATCATCAATAGCTGTTAATTCTGGATTGATATACGAAAAACTGTTTTGGTAGTTCGCAAATACAGAAAGTTGATTTAATATAGGCTGAAATACAATTCCGAATTTAGGTGAAAATGTAGATTCATCATAAGCCTGATGATCATCCGACGGATCGTTTATATCACCTTTATATTCAAACCTGTCGTAACGTAAACTTGCCATAGCCGAAAGGCTAGGTGTTATGTTTAAAATGTTAGAAATATAGGCACCAAACACATTTTGTTTAGTTTCAATGTTATTTCTATCTAAGTTAGATAGAATAGCCTTTAAGTTATCTGCATTTACTTCTGGTTCAGAGAAAATTAAATCGCCTTGCGCATTTACGCTATGCAAATAGCCCCATCCTGAACTCTGATCTATTATAGTCGATTCTAAATAATCTACTCCAATTAATAGTTTGTTTTGTAAATCACCTATTTTAAAATCTCCAGTGAAATTTTGTTGTAGGTTCATGGTTCTTGTTTTTGCATCAGTATCTTGTGCGTACAAAGCAAAGTTAAGACTGTTTGCAGAATTGAATAAGTAAGTATAAAACCCATTAGATTTGGCAAGACCGCCGGCTACAATAGATTGAGAAGACCAGTTGTCTGAAATTTTATAAACAGCCTCACCTCTATAATTTTGTGTAATATTTTTAATAACGACATCGTTATTGGTTAACGATTTTTCTCTGTCGTAATTTAATTCTTCAACAGTATTAAATAGTAAAGGTGCGCTTCTGTTAAAGAATAAAAAAGTTTGGTTCGTTTGCTCGTTATCCGAAGCTTCATAAGCAAAATTCAAAGTCAGTTTATTATTTACTTTATATGAAATTGAAGGCGCTACAAAAACCGATTTTTTAAAGCCATAGTCTTGAAAACTGTTATCTTTTTGGTAACCTGCATTAAAACGAAATGAGACTTTGTCGCTGGCGCTTACATTAACATCTGCGTTTAATTTTCTAAAATCATTAGAACCTCCGGCTACAGAAATACTTCCGCCTGTACCACTATGAGGTTTTTTGGTTACAATATTTATTAGTCCACCGTATGAGGTGATCGAACTGCCAAATAAAGTTGCAGATGGACCTTTAATAACCTCTACACGTTCTACGTTTGATGGGTTTATAAAACCATTTGTAATTCCAGCAACACCATTAACCAATTGTGGTTGTACTGAAAATCCGCGGATTGAATAATAACCTGCGCCATCACCACTTCGTCCAGTAGACGACCATAGTTTGTTTACACCTACTGCATTCTTTAATGCATCTTCAAAATTATTAACAGACTGAGATACTAGTAATTGGTTGGTTATTGTGCTGTAAACTTGAGAGTTTTCAATGTTTTTAAGAGGCATTTTAGAAACATAGGCACTTTGTTTTCTTGCGAATTTGTTTTTACGTTTTGTGTCTAAAACAATTTCTTGTAAAAGCTCATTTCCTTCGTATAATACAATGTCACCTAAATCTAAAGTTCCATTGTTGGTTATTGAAAAAGGTATCTCTTTAGTTTTATAGCCTAAATATGATATGGATAGTATATAATCGCCATCGCTAATATTCGAAATTTCGAATGTACCATCTTGATCTGTTTGAGCACCCTTTATGGTGTTTTTAATAATGGTGTTAACTCCTAAAATAGGAGATGAAGTTGTGTTGCTAATTGTTCCTTTTATTGTTCCAGATTGCGAAAAAGTGAATATGCTAAGCAACAAAAAGGTAGTTAAAGTAAATGATGTTTTCATTTGTTTTTATTTAGACTTAATATAAATAATTAATATTTTCGTGCAAATATATGTGCTAGGTTGAATATAACCAAGCTATTTGTATTAATTCTAAATAAGATTGTTGAAAGGTCTTATTTCACTTTAATTAACTAAAGAAATAGACTACACGAGTATTCCTGCAGAGTAAAATGAAATAATAAAGGCTATAACGCTAACTATTATGCCTACCATAAAAACGGTATAGGTGAGTCTGAGTATTTTATATTTTTTATCTAAAACCAAGCCTAAAAAGTATAAATCTTTTTTCATTGATGAGTAGAGGTAGTCTCGATCTTGCATCATTTCTCCCATGGCCCATTCAAAGTCCTGAAGGCTCATTTTATGGAAATTTCCGAAGAATAATAAATTTACTTTTTTATTGGCAACATCTTCTTTGGTAAACTCTCCTCTAGTTACATTAGGTCGCGTAGCCATAATAGATAAAATAATGGAAGCCACTGTAAACAATATAAAGATTATGGTTGGTGTAATAAGATAATCGTTAGAAGGTTTGTCTAGTTTTGAAGCTAAATTAGAAAGCACCAAAGAAACAATAATAGCATTTACAGATAGTAAAATATTGGCTTTAGTATCGGCAATATTACTAAGGGTAATATGATTTTTTAGGGTCACTCTAAACATGGTTTCGATACCACGTTCTGGTAATTCTATTTTTTCTTTTTTAAACTTTAATTCGGCTTTTTTCTGAGCAAGTTTACCTGTATCTAGTTTAATTTTTTTCTTTCTATTAATTAAACCAGCGAGGTTTTTTCCTTTACGTTTTTCCCAGTTTGCGGCAGCTTCATTTGTGAAAAAACGATGTTTTGTGCTTAAAAAATCAATGTTTTCTTCTAGCCAATCGCTTTCGGATATTTTATAATCACTAATAAGTTCCCATTCTTTTCGAAGTAATTCCGAAGTATCGGTGTAATTTTTACTTCCAATATGTGCGCAATCGGCATCTTTTATAATTTTTTCAGGCAATGTACTAGGAACAACTCCCATTTTGGTTGCCATAATAATATTAGATACAGCAACAATATCGTCTTCGCTTACGCCTTTGGCTTTAAGGAATTCTTTAGCTATTAGCACGCTCGCTTCCTCGTGGTTGTTTTTGTCCTTAGTATATCCGGTATCGTGAAACCAGGCAGCTATGATGAGTAATTCTTTTTGTTTATCGTCAATTTTTATCAATTCTGCTAATTCAGTAGCTTTGTTTACAACAAGTTGCGTATGTGGAATGTTGTGGTAGGTAAACTCTGGAGTTAACTTTTCATTGAGAAGGTTGATAACAAATTTTTCAGCTTCAGCTATAAGCATATGTAAAACGTGTAAAAAGATTATTTAGTAAAAGTACGAAACTTTAAAAGATCAAAATATAATTACTATAGTAACGCTATTATTTGTCGTAAATTTAGTGAATGCTTTCATATTAAGGTGATCTGCGGAAATAGTAAGGTTTTTGCCTAATTTTCGACTAAATTTTTATATCAAGCGTATATAAATTAAATAAAAGAAAGGAATAGAATATGCTAACTTGGAAAGATATTATTAGTTTTTCGGTTAACGGAAATCCAACACCAGATAAGCGTGTTGAAAAAACGGAAACTGAATGGAAGGCTCAATTAACACCTGAGCAATTTAGAGTAACACGATTAAAAGGAACCGAGAGCCCACATAGTGGAGCGCTTTGTACTGCTCATGATGCTGGTAAATATAATTGCGTGTGTTGCGATACACCTCTTTTTGATTCTACAATAAAGTTTAGTTCGGGAACGGGATGGCCGAGTTTTACACAGCCTATAAAAGAAAACGCTATTAAATACGAGCGTGATACCACTTATGGTATGGTTCGCGTTGAGGTTATGTGTAATACTTGCGATGCACACTTAGGGCATATATTTCCCGATGGGCCCGAACCTAGTGGTTTACGCTATTGTGTAAATTCGGAATCTATGCAATTAGAAAAAGCATAGTTGTAACAAAACACCTGTTTAGTTTTTACTAAGCAGGTTTAAATTTAAAATAAATGCAAAGCAAAAATATACAATTAGCCACACTTGGTGGTGGTTGCTTTTGGTGTACAGAAGCCGTTTTTCAGGAGGTAAAAGGTGTAGAGAAAGTCGTTTCTGGTTATGCAGGCGGTAATGTGCCTGGCCATCCAACATATCGAGAAATTTGTTCGGGTTTAACGGGGCATGCAGAGGTAATCCAATTAACTTTCGATGCTAACGAAATTTCATATGTAGATTTATTAACTATTTTCATGACCACTCACGACCCTACAACTTTAAACAGACAAGGAGCAGATAGAGGGACACAGTATCGTTCGGTAATTTATTATCATAATAACGAGCAAAAGGAGTTAGCAGAAGTGGTTTTAAAAGAAATGGATCCTTATTTTGAAGATTCGATAGTTACCGAATTAACAGAGCTTCCTAAGTTTTTTGAAGCTGAAAAGGAACATCAGAATTACTATAGAGATAATGAAACACAAGGGTATTGCAGTTTTGTAATTACTCCTAAATTGGCTAAATTACGAAGTCTACACGCCGATAAATTAAAAAAATAATGCCTTTTCAGTACACACTGAAGAAAAATATAGATTCTATATTAAGCATTAAAATGAGCACACCATGAAACTGAATATAAAAGATACTTTTACTAAGCAATTACCTGCCGACCCGAAGTTAGAAAACACAAGACGACAGGTGGAAAACGCATGCTTTTCGTTTGTAACACCAAAACAAACAGCAAAGCCAGAATTGTTACATGTATCTCCCGAAATGTTTGATAGTTTAGGGTTAACAGATACGGATGCTAAAAGCGATACGTTTTTAAAAGTAATAACAGGTAACGAAGTTTACCCAAAAACAAAGCCTTTTGCTATGTGCTATGGTGGACATCAATTTGGTAATTGGGCAGGTCAATTAGGTGATGGTCGTGCTATTAATTTATTTGAAGTAGAACATAATAATAAACATTGGGCCATACAGTTAAAAGGGTCTGGTGAAACACCATATTCTAGAACGGCTGATGGTTTGGCAGTGCTGCGGTCTTCTGTTCGGGAGTATTTGTGCAGCGAGGCCATGTTTCATTTAGGCGTGCCAACTACGCGAGCATTGTCTTTAGCATTATCTGGCGATCAGGTTATGCGAGATATGCTTTATGATGGTAATGCGGCTTACGAAAAAGGAGCTATTGTTTCACGTGTTGCACCTAGTTTTTTACGTTTCGGAAGTTTTCAAATATTAGCCGCTAGAGGCGATACTGAAACTTTAAAGACACTTACAGATTATACCATCTCTAACTTTTTTCCTGAGTTAGGTAAACCTTCAAAAGAAACTTATATCGCTTTTTTTAATGAGGTTGCACAGCGCACTCTAAAAATGATTGTAGATTGGCAGCGTGTTGGTTTTGTACACGGTGTAATGAATACCGATAATATGTCTATTCTTGGTTTAACCATAGATTACGGGCCTTACGGTTGGTTAGAAGATTTTAATTATGGATGGACACCAAACACTACAGATAGCCAACATAAAAGATATCGTTACGGAAACCAGCCTAATATGGGACTTTGGAATTTATACCAACTCGCTAATGCACTTTATCTTTTAATTGAAGATGTAGAGCCGCTGCAAGCTATTCTTGATGGATATCAAACTGGGTTTGATGAACAATCTTTTGCCATGATGCGTAATAAATTAGGGTTTGAAGAGGAAGATGAAAATGATAAAATTTTAATTCAGCAATTAGAAGAAAACCTTCATTTAACAGAAACGGATATGACGATTTTTTTCAGGAATTTAAGTGACTTTTCAGAAGAAAATCCTTCCGAAGGTATTTCAATCATTAAAGATGCTTTTTATCATTTAAATGAAGTTGAAGGTGAGATTGAAACCAAATGGCAGGCTTGGTTTGAGGCTTATGCCAAACGTTTAAAAGATGAAACAGCTTCTTCTGAAGTCCGAAAAACCAAAATGAATGCTGTAAATCCGAAGTATGTTTTACGAAATTATATGTCGCAGTTAGCCATTGATGATGCTGATAAGGGCGATTATAAATTAATAGATGAATTGTTTAATCTTCTAAAGAAACCATACAGCGAGCAACCTGAAAATGAAAAATGGTTTGTAAAAAGACCCGAATGGGCACGCCATAAAGTGGGATGTTCCATGTTGTCTTGTAGTTCATAATAATAGTAATTAAAAGAAAAAAAGTAAATGCAATTAGGTTTAGGAACAGCAGCTTTAGGAAGGCCACAATATATTAATGTGCGTCAAGATGCTACAAATACGTCTAATTTAGAGATGTTTAAAAAAGAAAGTTTTTCTGTTTTAGAAGAAGCTTATCAATCGGGGGTTCGGTATTTTGATACGGCGCCAGGTTATGGTTTAGCCGAGCAGTTACTTATAGATTGGTTGGCAATAAAAACTGATGATACTATAAAAGTAGCCACAAAATGGGGTTATACATATACTGCAAACTTTAATCCCGATGCTAAAGTTCATGAAGTAAAGGAGCATAGTTTAGAGAAGTTAAAGGAACAATGGCAGGTTTCTAAACAATTATTACCATACTTAAAAGTCTATCAAATTCATTCAGCAACTTTGGAAACAGGTGTTTTGGAGAATGAAGCTGTTTTAAATTATTTATCTTACTTAAAAAATACGCATCATATTAAAATGGGTATTAGCACAACGGGTGCAAACCAAGTTGAGGTTATTAAAAAAGCACTGGATGTAAAAGTAGATGGCGAGAATTTGTTTGATATTTTTCAGGTAACTTATAATTTGTTGGATCAAAGCTTAAAAGAGGTTTCTAGTCTTTTACAGAAAGAAAACAAAACTGTTGTTATTAAAGAAGCTTTGGCTAACGGGCGCGTTTTTAGAAATAAAAATTACCCGAATTATAATGATATGTATATGGCGTTAGAGCGTTTAGCACAAGTGCACGATGTTGGAATAGATGCTATTTGTTTGCAATACGTAGCGCAAACTATTCCTGGGAGCAAGGTTTTAAGTGGAGCAAGTAGTAGTGAACAAATACAAGAGAATTTAAAAATGAATGGGTTTGTATTATCTCAATTAGAATTAGACGAACTTTCTGGTTTTAAGGTAGACGGTACTCAATATTGGGCAGAGCGCAAAGCGTTGCAGTGGAACTAATTTAAATGAATACCTATACAAAAATAGCTTTAGGAGGTGGTTGCCATTGGTGTACCGAAGCTGTTTTTCAGGCTTTAAAAGGTGTTGCGAAAGTCGAACAAGGTTATGTCGCTTCTGTGGAGGAGAATACATCGTTTTCCGAAGCCGTAATTATTCATTTTAATGAAGCTGTTATAGGCTTAAGTGTATTGATAGAAATTCATTTACATACACATAAAAGTACAAGCAATCATTCGATGCGAGATAAGTACCGATCGGCTATTTATTATTTTTCCGAAGTACAAAAAAAGAAGGCGACCGATATTTTAAATGGCTTTAAAAATACTTTTGAAGAAGAAATTATAACTGAAGTTTTACCCTTTTCGGAATTCAAAGCGTCACGCGAGGCTATTCAAAATTATTACAAAAAGAATCCTGAAAAACCGTTTTGTAAACAATTTATTAATCCGAAATTAAAGCTATTGGTAAATAAATTTTCAAAACATTTAAATAAAAATTAAGGAGTTTGATTTTCAAACGACTGATACTCAAAATAAATTCATGAAAAGTACTAAACTAAAAATTCAGAATAAAAAAGGCTTAGCATTGCAAGCACAGTTAGAGTTGCCTGCAAACCAAAAACCGAATCGTTACGCTATTTTTGCTCACTGTTTTACTTGCACAAGTTCGTTAAGTGCGGTAAAAAATATTAGTAGAGCTTTAACTAATTATGGTTTTGGAGTCCTTCGTTTTGATTTTACAGGTTTAGGAAGAAGTGAAGGAGAGTTTGCGGATAGTCACTTTTCTGCAAATGTAGAAGATTTAATAGCGGTAAGTGAATATATGGCTGCTAATTATGAAGCACCATCTTTATTAGTTGGGCATTCTTTAGGTGGAGCAGCGGTGCTTTCTGCGGCGGCTAAATTAGATAATGTAAAAGCTGTAGCTACTATTGGGGCGCCATCCACGGTTGGGCATGTTACTCATTTATTCTCGCATGGTTTAGATAATGTTAAAGAAAAGGGCGAAGTTGAAGTAAATATTGGAGGAAGACCTTTTAAAATTGATAATGATTTTGTTGAAGATTTTGGAAAAACAGATTTGCCTTCTGTTGTTAAAAATTTACGCAAGCCTTTACTAATTATGCATTCGCCAACAGATAATGTGGTGGGTATTAAAAATGCCGAAGAACTTTATCTCCAAGCGCAACATCCTAAAAGTTTTGTAACTTTAGATCATGCCGACCACTTACTTTCAAAATCTAACGATAGTAATTATGCTGGCAACATGATTGGAACTTGGGTGCAACGTTATTTTGAACCTCAAGAAAATGATATGTTAGAGACCAACGGCGAGCAACTTGTTGGGCATTTAAACCTAACGGAAGATAATTTCACAACCAATATACAAACCAAAAACCATAGCCTAATTGCTGACGAGCCTGCTTCTGTTGGTGGTGACGATTTTGGACCATCACCTTACGAATATTTAAATGCTGGTTTGATTGCTTGTACGGCCATGACATTAAAAATGTATGCCGAACGTAAAAAATGGGATCTGCAAGAGGTTTTTGTTTATGTTACACATTCTAAAAAACATAGTGATGATTTAGGTTTAGAGCAAGAAAAACCTGGATATTTAGACCATATCACTAAAAAAATAAAGTTAATTGGTGATTTAGATGAAAAGCAAAAAGCACGATTAAAAGAAATTTCGTCGCGTTGCCCTGTGCATAAAACTTTGGCTGGTGGTGTTGTTTTTGATACCACGTTAATCGAAGACTAAGTGCCTTTAATAAAACATAGGTATATTTCATTTCTTTCGCTTTCATCACAATAAAGTAAAAAGGGTTTTCTTAAGTTATATCAACGAGATTCTCTTTATAATCAATTATTTTTGCAGAAATTAATATCATTAATTATGACTAAAACTTTACGCTACATTACATTATCCCTCTCAGTGTTTTTTATTAATGCTTGCGCAACTTATAAAACTCAAATTAATGATCTTAGCGATGCCAAGTTTCCTAATAAGGAAATTATTTATTCGTTTTATTTAGTAGGCGATGCGGGAAATTCACCAATAGGTTCCGAGTCTACGGGATTAAAAGCCTTTAGAGAAGAAATTAATAAAGCTTCCGAGCAAAGTACTGTATTGTTTTTGGGTGATAATGTGTATCCTAGAGGCTTGCCTAAAAGCGGAGATAAAGGCCGCGAGTTTGCTGAATATCAATTAAAAATTCAGACCGAAGCTGTTAAAGGTTTTAAAGGTGAAACTATTTTTATTCCTGGAAATCACGATTGGTATAGCAACGGATTAAAAGGGTTAAAGCGTCAAGAAAAGTATATCGAAGATGCCTTAGGGAAAAACACGTTTTTACCAGAAGATGGCTGCCCTATTGAAAAGGTAGAGATTTCTGATGAGGTTGAAATGATTATTATTGATACCGAATGGTATTTGGCTAATTGGGATAAACACCCGACAATTAATGATGATTGCGAAATAAAAACACGCTCTCGGTTTTTTGAAGAATTAGAAAGCTTAATAAAAAAGGCTCGCGGAAAATCGACTATAATCGCCATGCATCACCCAATGTTTACTAATGGTTTACACGGAGGTGAGTACGATTTTAAATCGCATATGCAGCCATTACCAATTTTGGGAACATTAAAAAATGTATTACGAGAAACTATAGGTATATCGCCAGAGGATATTCAAAATAAAAGATACAACGAGTTACAGAAACGTGTAGTAACCTTAGCGCAAGAGAATGATAAGGTTATATTGGTTTCTGGTCACGAGCATAATTTACAATATTTCGAAAAGTATAATTTAGCACAAATAGTAAGTGGTGCAGGTTCTAAATCTACACCTACTCATAATGTTGTAGATGCATTTTCGGCTAGTGTTCCTGGTTATGCGAGGTTAGATATCTTTAAAGATGGTTCGTCGTTTGTTAGATTTTATTCAGCTGAAGAAAATAAAGTTATTTTTCAAACCGAAGTTCATGGTCCAGATAAAAAAATAGATGAGTCTGCCTTCGAAGATTCATTTATAAAAACGAAAAAAGCATCGATTTATAGTGACGAAGAAGTTGATAAAAGTGGTTTCCATAAAGCTATTTGGGGCGATCGTTATCGTGAGTTCTATGGCACAAAAATAGAAGCACCTGTAGTAAATTTAGACACTATGTTTGGTGGATTAACACCATCTAGAAAAGGTGGCGGGCACCAATCCAAATCACTTCAGTTAAAAGATAAAACGGGCAAACGCTACGTTATGCGTGCGCTTAGAAAAAGTGCTACAGTTTATCTACAAGCCATGGCTTTTAAAGATCAATATATCGCTGATGAGTTTGACGATACGGTAACCGAGAGTGTTCTATTAGATTTTTACACAGGGTCGCATCCTTATGCGCCTTTTGTAACAGGCACATTGTCTGATGCTATTGATTTGTTTCATACCAATCCAACTATTTATTACGTGCCTAAGCAAAAGGCTTTAATTGGTTTTAATGATGATTTTGGTGATGAGTTGTACATGATTGAAGAACATGTATCCGACGGTCATGGAGATGTTGCAAGTTTTGGTTTTGCGAATAAAATTGAAAGTACCGACGACTTAATGAAAAAACTTCGAAAAGACGAAAAGTATAAAGTAGATGAAGCATCATATTTAAGAGCACGTTTATTCGATATGGTTATTGGCGATTGGGATAGACATAGAGACCAATGGCGTTGGGCAGAATTTGAAAATAAAGAAACAGGAGAAGTTATTTATAAGCCTATTCCGAGAGATCGTGATCAGGCCTTTTCTATAATGGGTGATGGCGGATTAATGCAAGTTGCTACTAGAATTATTCCTTCATTAAAATTAATGGAAGGTTTTACTGATGATATTAGAAATATAAAAGGTTTCAACTTCAGTCCATATTCTTTAGATATGACTTTCTTAAACCAAACAGGTAAAACGCAATGGGAGGAGCAAATTAAATTCATCCAAAATAATTTAACAGAAGCCGTTATTGATGATGCTTTTACGCATTTCCCGAAGGAAGTACAAGGTGAAACGGTTACCGAAATGAAACGAGTGCTTTTAGAGCGTATTAAAAATTTACCAACTTTTGGTATTGAGTATTACAAGTTGCTTAATGAGTGTGCGGTTGTTACCGGAACTGATAAAGATGATTTATTTGAAATTGAAAGATTACCTAACGGTGAAACAAGATTAACTGCTAGTAGAATTAAAAACGGTGAAAAGGGTATTGTAATTTTTGATAAAACATATTCTAAAGACGATACTAAAGAAATTTGGATTTATGGTTTAGATGATGAAGATGAATTTCATGCTTTTGGAGAAGGCGATCACTTAATTAAAGTGCGTTTAATTGGTGGGCAAAACAACGATACTTATAATATTGAAAATGGTAAGAAAGTTGTTTTTTACGATTATAAATCTAAGAAAAACACCATTAAGTTAAACAACGGTAAAGATAAATTAACCGATGATTATGACACGAATGTGTACGATTTCGCTAGGCTTAAAAGTAGCACCAATCAATTTGTGCCAGTTATAGGAGCGAATCCCGACGATGGTTTAAAAATTGGTTTTTTAAATACCTTAACGCACTACGGTTTTGAGAGTAATCCTTTTAGTTCTCAACACAGCATTGGAGCGTCGTATTATTTTGCAACTAGTGGTTTTGATTTTGAATATACAGGCGAGTTTTCTAATGTAGTAGGGAAATGGAATTTAGGTGTAAATGCTAAATTTACAAGCCCTAATTATGCTGTTAACTTCTTTGGTTACGGTAATAGTACACCAAATTTAAACATCGATAATGAGGATGCCTTTGGCTTAGATTATAACCGTGTAAAGTATAGTACGCTCTCTTTTGCGCCTTCTTTAAACTGGCGAGGTAAAATGGGTGGTCATTTTAAAGTAAGCCTAAGTTACGAGGCTATAGAGGTAGAGGAGTCTACAGATCGATTTATCAATACATTTTATGTTGAGAATGGCGCTGATAACCATAAGCAATTTGCTGGAGTAGATGCCTTATATACTTTTCAGAGTAAAGATAATGAGGCCTTTCCAACCATGGGAATGCAAACAAGTTTACAAGCAGGTTATAAAACAAATATAGAAGCTTCTAGAGGTTTTGGATATTTAATTCCAGGACTTGGTTTCGATTATAAATTAATTCCTAGCGGACAATTGGTTTTAGCTACACAATTAAAAGCGCATCTTATTTTTGGTGACGATTTTGAGTTTTATCAAGCAGCAAGTTTAGGTGGAGATAATGGGTTACGAGGTTATAGAAATGAAAGGTTTTCTGGTAAAAACGCATTCTATCAAAGTACAGATTTACGTTTAAACTTAACTAAGCTTCGTACTAGTTTATTGCCGCTACACATTGGGGTTTATGGAGGTTTCGATTATGGTCGTGTGTGGATTGATGATAATCTAGCTCTAGACAACAATACCGCCTTTAATTCTAACAGATGGAACACTTCTGTTGGTGGCGGTGTGTTTGCAAATGCTGCCAATATTATGACGTTAAATTTATCGGCCTTTAATAGTAACGATGGTTTACGTTTCGCTTTTAAAGTTGGTTTTGGTTTCTAAATATTAGTTTAAGCTAAATTCATATAAATTACCGTCGCTTCCATGTGCTTTTTCGTCGGTAATGTATAGCGTGTTATTGTCTTTAAAGCAAATACTCTCTTTTTGAGATACGCGGCCGTCAAGCGGAATTTCTTTGGAAGTTCCGTTAAAAAAATCGTCGCCTTTAAAGTCTGTAAATACCCATACAGATTTTGGGCTTAACAACACGATAGACTTTCCGTTGTTACTAATATCTGCTGATGTAATCCAGCAATCCATATCGCTGCAAGTATTAAATGTGCCTAAAAGTTCAGCAACATGTTTGCCTTTTTTTGCAGGAACTTTATAAAGCGATGTTTTTCCAAAATCGTTTTTTACGCGGCTTTTAGTAAAGAGGTAAAAGTTGTTGTTATGATAGAAAAAAGCTTCGCAATCAAAATATAAATTTTTGTTTTTAGGAGGGAATTTTTCTTGGTTGGGATAAGAGAATGAAATACGATCGATATCAACCTTTCCTTTATCATTCAGCGCTGTTTTTTTGACTTTTAGAATTGCTAAGTTTTTACGTTTACTATCGTTATTTCCAAAATCACCAATGTAAAGATTGCCTTCTTCATCAGAGGTTAAATCTTCCCAGTCATGGTTTTTTGCATCTATTTTTATTTCTTCTTTAATATTGCCTTTGGCTGAAACCCCGTAAAGTTTTGGTGAATTTCCGCCGTCGTTAAGCATCCAAATATAGTCTGAGTTTAATGTGGTTTCTGCTCCAGAAACTTCATCTAAAGATTTTGATAACTCCCCTAGAAATTTAATATTCTTGTTTTGGCAACCTGCACTAAAGATTAATAATGATATTATAAGTTTGTTCATCTGAGCTTTAAAATTTAAATGGTAAATTTACTGAGTTTTTTAAACTTATGAAGGAATACAATGTTATAATTATTGGCGGAGGCGCTGCGGGTTTTTTTAGTGCTATTAATATTGCGGAACAAAATCCGGATTTAAAAGTGGCTGTTTTAGAGCGTGGTAGCGAAGTGTTAACCAAGGTTAAGGTCTCTGGTGGTGGACGCTGTAATGTGACGCATGCTGAGTTTATGCCCCAGGAATTAGTAAAAAACTATCCGCGAGGAGAAAAAGAATTACGAGGTCCTTTTCATCAATTTATGACAGGAGACACCATAGAGTGGTTTGAAAACAGAGGTGTGCCTCTTAAAATTGAAGATGATGGACGTATGTTTCCTGAAAGCAATTCTTCGCAAACCATTATCGATTGTTTTTTAAGTGAAGCTGAAAAGCATGGTGTCGAGGTTTTAAAAAATCATGCTGTAAAATCAATAAAGCATTTAGAAGCTCATTATAAAATAGAAACAACACAAGGTGATTTTTCAGCTGAAAAAATTGTGATTGCAACAGGAAGTAATCCTAAAATTTGGAAACTTTTAGAAAGTCTAGGTCATACGGTTGCACAGCCTGTGCCGTCGCTGTTTACGTTTAATATTAAGGACGACCGTATTATCGATATTCCTGGTGTTGTCGCTTTAAACGTTGAGGTAACCGTTGTAGATACTAATTTGTGGAGTGAAGGTCCGTTGCTTATTACGCATTGGGGTATGAGTGCGCCTGCAATTTTAAAGTTGTCGGCCTTTGGAGCTATAGAATTAGCTAAAAGAGATTATAAGTTTGCTATTGAAGTTAATTTTATTCGTCAGGATTTTGATACTTGCATGGATGCTTTAAAAACCTTAAAACTCGATTTAGCCAAGAAAACCGTATTTAAATCTACACAGTTCGATTTACCAAAACGCCTTTGGCATAAATTAGTTTTAGCATCTCAAATGACGGAAGATACCCGTTGGGCAGATTTGAATAAAGTGCAATTAGAAGCTTTGGCTGGTCAACTTACTGCAGCTACGTTTCATGTAGATGGAAAAAGTACGTTTAAAGAGGAATTTGTAACGGCAGGTGGTGTAAACTTAAAAGAAGTGAACTTTAAAACTTTTGAAAGTAAGCAACACGAAAACCTTTATTTTGCTGGGGAAGTTTTAAATATTGATGCTGTAACTGGTGGTTTTAATTTTCAGAATGCTTGGACAAGTGGTTTTATTGTGTCTAAGGCGATAACTGGTTTGGGTTAGAAATAACGCATTGTTTTGCGAGCGTGTATAGTTTTCGGAAAGGATGATGTGATTTCTCCTATGGTCGAAATGAGGCGGATAAATTGAGTTAGCTTGGTAGATTTTGAAAACTTATTTCTTGAACTTACTCAAAATACCTTTCCAGCGTAGATTTCGAATAAACCCACCTTCTTCAACGGAAACTAAAGGTGTAATGTCTTCTTTTTTAGCTTTAAAATAGCCTGACATATAATCTTTAAATAAAGCGAAACTTCCTTTTTTGTAAGCAAGTTTTACTGCGGAAATTAAAGTAATTGTAAAACCATAACGCATTTTGTACATGGCTTCGCCTTGGAGATATTTGGAAGCTTTGTTATAGCTAATTCCTGTAGGTTTTAGATGTTTTACATGCAGAGATTCATCAGTTACAAGTTCCCAACCATAATATTTAGCAAGTAACTCATCAACGGTATCCCAACCCATAGATGGTTTTAGTTTCCCTATTTGTAAGAAACAAGATTTTCGATAAGCTTTTAAAGCACCGCGAATATGGTCTTTATTGGTTAAGTTTTCTAAAACCCAATCGTTGTTTTTTTCTATGTAACAAAATCCAGCTGCCATACCAAGTTTAGTATTCGCTTTAAAATGCGTAGAAATTTGTTCTAAATAGTTCTCAGGAAAAATTAAATCGGCATCAAATTTACAAATGATATCGTAATGTTCATCTAAAACTTCAAAACCTTTATAAAAAGCATTTATAATTTTAGAGCCTGGTAAATGTGCTTCGGAAGATTGATTGTTTACTAAAGTAATAAACGGATATTTTTCCGCGTAAGCGCTAACAATATTTCCTGTATTATCAGTTGAGTTATCATTAACAATCACTACGCGTTTTGGTAACAGAGTTTGAGTTACTAAAGATTCTAAAGTGAGCCCGATAGAGCTTTCTTCGTTGTGCGCAGGGATTATTATATGGATGTTCAACCGTTTAAAATTTAAGATTCAAAGTTAAACTTATTTATTTCGATTTAGAATGGAATAGCCTAAATTCTTTCAGCATAAACAATATAGTAACGCGGTGTAAATCGTCTTAAAATAGGGCGGATTCCTATTTTTTTAGGTGGGTTTGTCCATTTTTTACGATCTATAATTTTCCAACCGGCTTTCTTTAAAAGCCAATCGAATTGCCAATCTTCAAACTCGTGGTAATGACGGTCGAGCATATCTGTTTTACTTCTGTATGCTGAAGAAAACCACAATTTTAATGGTACGCTCGCTACTAGTTTATCACCTTTAATAGCTTTTAAAGCCGTGTAAGGAGAAAGTAAATGTTCGAAAATTTCGAAAGCAGTTACAACGCTAGCTTCTGTGTTTGTAATGGTTGAGGTGTCTTCATCTAAATCTTCTCCTTTGGTGTTTTCTACTGAAAAACCATGCTCTTCCATTATTTTAGTAAACGGGTTTACAACGCCTAAATCTAAAATAGTTTCGGAGTTTGAAACATGTTTTTTTAAGAACTCTATAGTATGTTTAAAACGTTTATTAGGAAAACTGTTTTCGTACATTTTTAATGTTTATAAACAATAGCATTAATATTCATGCCAGCACCAACACTAGCAAAAAGAATGATATCACCTTTATTAATTTCTTGATTTTCCAATTGACCTTTTAAGATAATATCGAATAATGTAGGTACAGTAGCCACACTAGAATTCCCTAATTTAGCTATAGACATTGGCATAACACCTTCTGGCATCTCTAAATTATAGAGTTTGTAGAAGCGTTTTACAATTGCCTCGTCCATTTTCTCGTTGGCCTGGTGTATAAGTATTTTTTTTACATCTTTTATGTCTATACCAGCTTCATTTAAACACGATTTCATGGCTAGTGGCACGTTTGTTAATGCAAATTCGTAAATTTTACGACCATACATTTTTATATAGCGACGATCTTCTTTTATTTCAGGGTTATTGGTTTCTCCAAAATAAATGTAATGTGCTTCGTCTAAAGAATATGTAGCAGATTTATGATTGATAATACCACCTTCTTCGGTGGTAGCTTCAATAACAACAGCTCCAGCTCCATCACCGTAAATCATAGAGTCACGATCGTGCGGATCTAG
Source organism: Algibacter lectus (assembly GCF_004368925.1). Taxonomy (NCBI): domain Bacteria; kingdom Pseudomonadati; phylum Bacteroidota; class Flavobacteriia; order Flavobacteriales; family Flavobacteriaceae; genus Algibacter; species Algibacter lectus. The sequence continues at coordinate 85,687 of NZ_SORL01000008.1, read as the reverse complement.
AATTCTAGATAAAGTTTCTGCGCCAATAACTAAACATTTTTTAGCAATACCAGCTGTAATAAAAGCATGAGCTTGTATAACACCTTGTATCCAGCCTGGGCAACCAAAAAGTAAATCGTAGGCAACACAGTTTGGGCTTTTTATGCGTAATAAATGTTTAACACGAGAGGCCATACTTGGTACGGTATCACTCTGGATACTATCATGACGTACATCGCCGTAATTATGAGCGACGATAATATAGTCTAGATCTTCTCGATTAATTTTAGCGCTTTCAATGGCTTTTTCGGCCGCGAAAGAAGCTAGGTCTGATGTGTTTAAGTGACTTTTTGCATAACGACGTTCGTCTATACCTGTAATGGCTTTAAATTTCCTAACGATAACTTCGTTTGGAGCGTTTATAACGGTGCCATCACTATTTAAAAATTCGTTACTGTGAAAATTTTCGTTTTTTTCAACATTATCAGGAATATAGCTTCCTGTTCCGGTGATTTTAATATTCATATGCTACTAATTCTTAATTGAAAAGGACTGCAATAAGAAGTCCTCTTTACATCTCCATTTCTTTAGAAAAATACGCAGTAGTTTTAAGGCTTGCGTATTTTTTTTAGTTATATAAAGCCAAAAAATGTTATTCAATTTTGAGTTAATTCAATAACGAAAAAGACATAAAATTGCCGATATGGTTTATATATCGGCAATATAAAATCTTATTAAAAAAGATATAATTTATTTTCTATTATTTTACGATGTTCAAAGGGTGTTTACGCCTCCATATAAGCCTCTATAGGTGTACAAGAACATATTAAATTACGGTCACCGTAAGCATCATCTACACGACGAACGCTTGGCCAGAATTTGTTTTCTCTTACGTAATCTAGCGGAAATGCTGCTGTTTCGCGCGAGTAAGGAAAAATCCATTCGTCTGCCGTAATCATATCTAATGTGTGTGGTGCATTTTTTAAAACGTTGTTATTATCGTCTTTAGATACACTGTCTATTTCCTTTTTTATTGAGATCATAGCGTCACAAAAACGATCAATTTCAGCTTTACTTTCACTTTCTGTAGGTTCAATCATTAATGTTCCTGCAACTGGAAAAGAAACTGTTGGAGCATGGAAACCATAATCCATTAAACGTTTCGCGATGTCACTAACCTCAATACCGTTTGCTTTAAATGGACGACAATCTACAATCATTTCGTGAGCTGCACGTCCGCGTTCTCCAGAATATAATGTGTCGAAATTACCTTGTAAGCGTTGTTTGATATAGTTAGCGTTTAAAATGGCTATTCTAGTCGATTCTGTTAAACCTTCTGCACCTAACATTTTAATATAACCGTAAGAAATTAAGCAAGCTAAAGCAGAACCAAAAGGCGCTGCAGAAATAGCAGTAATGGCATTTTTTCCGCCTGTTTTTACAACAGGATTTCCTGGTAAAAATGGTACAAGTTGTTTGGCAACACAAATTGGACCAACACCTGGGCCACCACCTCCATGAGGGATAGCAAATGTTTTGTGTAAGTTTAAGTGACAAACATCGGCACCAATATTACCTGGGTTTGTTAAACCTACTTGTGCGTTCATGTTTGCACCATCCATATAAACTTGTCCGCCGTTATCGTGAATAAGTTGTGTAATTTCTTTAATAGCCGACTCGTAAACACCATGTGTAGATGGGTAAGTAACCATTAAGCAAGATAAATTATCCTTATGTAATTCCGCTTTTTCGCGTAAATCGTCTACATCAATATTTCCTTCTGCTGTAGATTTTGTTACAACCACTTTCATGCCAGCCATAACAGCACTTGCAGGGTTTGTTCCGTGTGCAGAAGAGGGTATTAAACAAATATTTCTGTGATGATCGTTACGAGATTCGTGATATGCTTTAATTACCATTAAACCAGCAAATTCACCTTGGGCACCAGAATTTGGTTGTAGTGATGTTGCTGCAAAGCCAGTAATTTCGGTAAGTTGATCTTCTAGTTCTTTAATTACTGTTAAATAACCTTTGGCTTGTTTAGCAGGAACAAATGGGTGAATGTTTGCCCATTTAAAAATACTTAACGGTAGCATTTCCGCGGCAGCGTTAAGTTTCATGGTACAAGAACCTAAAGAAATCATAGAGTGATTTAATGATAAATCTTTACGTTCTAGTAATTTTATATAACGCATTAATTCGGTTTCTGAATGATGTGTATTGAAAATATCACTAGTTAGAAATTCCGATTGACGCTGAATTTTTTCTTCAATATTATTTGAAGATTCAATAGAAGAAATTTTAATTGTTTTTTTATTTGCAGCCTTAGCAAATACAGAAATTAAATAGTTTATATCTCTAATTGAAGTGGTTTCGTTTATAGAAATAGTAACGGTTTTGCTATCTGGGTAGTATAAGTTCACCTTTTTCTCGGTGGCTACTTTCTTTATTTTTTTTGCTTTCGTTTTTATTTGAAGTGTATCGAAATAAGAAGAGTTAACTTGTTTGTATCCTAATTTTTCTAACGCTCCAGCCAACATAGCGGTTTTGTTATGTACTTTATTAGCAATATGCGTTAAGCCTTTTGGACCATGATAAACGGCATACATACTTGCCATAACGGCTAAAAGTACTTGTGCTGTACATATGTTTGATGTTGCTTTATCTCGCTTAATATGTTGCTCGCGTGTTTGCAAAGCCATACGTAAAGCGCGGTTGCCATTAGCATCTTTAGTAACACCAATAATACGACCTGGAAGATCACGTTTGTAAACTTCTTTAGTCGCAAAGTAAGCGGCGTGAGGACCTCCGTAACCCATTGGGATTCCGAAACGTTGTGTAGTTCCAAGAACAACATCTGCACCAAATTTACCTGGAGCTTCTAGTTTTACTAAGCTTAAAATATCGGCAGCAACGGCTACTTTTATTCTGTTATCATTCGCTTTTGAAATAAAAGATTTGATATCTGTAATTTGACCATCTTTTCCTGGGTATTGTAAAATAGCACCAAAAAAGGCGTCGGAAAAATCAAAATCTTCTTCTGCACCAACAACAAGTTCAATACCAATTGGGTTCGATCTTGTTTGTAGTAAAGACAGTGTTTGTGGTAATATGTTTTCTGAAACAAAAAACTTATTTACTCCTGCTTTTTTCTGATCACGTTCTCTAACTGCAAATAGTAAGCTCATAGCTTCAGCAGCAGCTGTACTTTCATCAAGCAGCGATGCGTTTGCAATTTCCATTCCTGTTAAATCAATAACCATGGTTTGGTAATTTAAAAGCGCTTCTAATCTACCTTGAGCAATTTCTGCTTGGTAAGGTGTGTAAGCCGTGTACCAACCTGGGTTTTCTAATATGTTACGCTGGATTACTGCAGGTAAGATATTAGGATGATAACCTAAACCAATATAAGTTTTATAGGCTTTGTTTTTTTTGGATAACTCATGAATGTGAAGTAAATACTCATGTTCTGTCATTGGTTCGTCCAAATCCAAACCTTTTTTTAAACGAATATCATCTGGAATGGTTTCGTAAATAAGCTGATCTAAAGAATCGGCACCAATGGTTGTTAACATTTTATTTTGGTCATCTGCTCTAGGACCAATATGACGCAAAGCGAAAGCGTTTGTATTCATTACAGTTACAATTTGTTATAGATTTCGCAAAAATAAATAATAATTGATGTTTATTATGGAAGAAAGGAGAAAGTTTTTAACCATTTACATGTGTTATCAACAGTTTGTTTATTTTTACGGCATGAGGCTCTTAAAGCAATTTTTTAATTTCTATTTGAATAGCAGTATTCACGTGGCTTTGTCTGTGTATGCGCTTACTTATGTTACACTTTTAGAGTTCGGTTTTTCTTATGAAAAAAATGTGCTTTGCTTTGTGTTTTATGCGTCAATTACTGGATATAATTTTGTTAAGTATTTTGGAGTGGCCAAATTTCATCATCGAGGCCTCGCAAGTTGGTTAAAAGCTATTCAGATTTTTTCGTTTTTTGCCTTTATTTTAATGTGCTATTATGGATTACAACTTAGCTTTTTTACTTTGTTGGGTATTGCAGGGTTTGGGGTGGTCACTTTTTTATATGCGATTCCGTTTTTGCCAAAACGTTTTTTTTTAGATCAGCAGAATAATTTACGTAGTATTGGCGGGCTTAAAATTTACTTAATTGGCCTAGTTTGGATGGGTGTAACGGTGTGTCTTCCTGTAATAGAAAATAAATATACAGTAGATACCGACGTGATTATAACAGCTATACAGCGCTACCTTTATGTATTGGTGCTTATGCTGCCTTTTGAAATTAGAGATTTACAATACGATAGTTTAAAACTATCTACCGTACCTCAAAAAATAGGTATTAAAGGAACTAAGTTAATGGGTATGGTTCTGTTGGTAGTGTTTTTTTTATTAGAGTTTTTTAAAGATGAAACGCATCAAATAAAAATAATGGTATTACTAATATTATCGATACTTACAGCAGTATTTTTATTGTGGTCTAGCAAAAAACAAAGTATTTATTATGCTTCGTTTTGGGTAGAAGCTTTACCTGTTTTTTGGCTAGTACTTATGTTGTTTTTCGACTAATGTAACTGTTCTTTTAAAGCTTTTTCTAAATCTTTTTTCATGTCTTCCTTACATTTTGGGTCTAAGCATTCTAGCTCAGCAGCTTCAATACGTTTAGTTAACTTAGCGTTGTTTTTAGAATAGCCTCTGCATGCTTTGCAGTATATTAAATGCAGATTCAGCTTTATCTTTTCTAATAAAGATGCTTCTTTATATTGCGATTTGTCGCAAACGTGGTTTGCTTCGTCGCAGGGCATGAATATGTTTATTTTTTTACTCATAATTAAAACCAATTTTCTTTTAAGCAATCGGCCATAGCAGTTCGTGCTCGGTGGATAATTACCCATAGGTTAGACGCAGTGATATTAAGTTCATTACAAATCACCTCAGTTTCATAATTTAATACTGTTTTCATTTTAAAAACGTTGGCCTGTTTCTTTGGTAATTTACTTAAGCAATTATGTATAGCGTCGCCTAACTCACTGTTTTGCATGCTGTCTTCGGCTGTTTTATCGAACGGGTCGGCAACACGTTCTTCGAGCCAGTCGCCTTCAGATTCTGCATCGTTATATTGAATTCTAACTTCTGCTTTTCCTTTATTTGAGTTTATTTTTCGGTAATGATCAATGATTTTTCGTTTTAAAATGGAAATCAGCCAAGTGCGTTCACTTGCTTCTCCTTTAAAGTTTTTCATTGATTTTAACCCTGCCAAAAATGTGTCTTGCACCAAATCTTGAGCGATTTCTCTATCGCTTACGCGGGTTACTGTGTAGTTAAACAAGTAATCTGCGTATAAATCGATCCACTTATCGGGATGTATTTCGTGTTTGGGCATAGTGTACAATTTTCACCAAAAATAAGGTAAAAAAATGAATTTATTATTTGGTGCAACTAATAATGTAATAACCAAAGCTTTTAAAGTGTAATCCAGAAAGTAAGGCGTAAAAAGATCCTTTTAGGTTATGTAGGCTTTCTCGTTTTAATGTTTTTGATGCGAATAGTTTTTTTAAGATGAAACCTGTGATAGCAAAAGGAACGTGTAATACAGAAGGCGCAACTTTAAATGATGTGTTTTCTATTTTAATGTCTTTAAAACCTTGCTCTGTTAGCTTGTTAACCATGTTTTCGATGGTTTCTAACTTTTCTAAACTCCAATGATCACAAAGGCTTTTGTAAGCAAGCTTGCTGGTATGTTGTAATGTTGAAGCTTGTTTTTTTAAGAAAGCATCGGCAATGACCAATCTTCCATTTGGTTTTAAAACGCGATAAGCTTCTTTAATAGATTTATCACTATGTCCAGAATGGCAAAAGCTTTCTATGGCTAAGGCCGCATTGAATGTGTTTGAAGGAAATGATGTGTTGTTATAATTTTCTTTTAAAATGTTTCCTCTATAATTTTTAAGAAGCATGTTTCCTTGTTGCATTTGAAATTCTGATAAGGTAACTCCAAAAGCAGATAAGTTTTTTTTATTTTTTAAAGCATAACGCATGGTGCCTCCCATACCGCAGCCCATATCTATTAATGAAGCTTTTTTATTAGTTAAGTTCAATCTTTTTATTACTTGATTATTCATTTCGTTTAACATAGAATCTCTCTTGAAGGGATTTGTTTTAAAAGGAATAAAATACCCAAAGTGCATGTTGAAATCTTTGCTCCAAAATTCGTAGTCTTCGGTAGCTTCGTTATAGAAATCAATCATCTCTATACGGTTCGTTTCAGGGCTTTTTTCTAAATTAATGGTTGCGGTAGTCATAGGTTTTGTTATTGAAGTTGAACTTTAGTGTTTGCTTTTAAAGACTGTCTAGATTTGCTTCTTCCTCTAAAAAAGAAATATAAATTTAAGAACAGTATCACGCCTAGATAGATAGAAAAGGCGCCTATTTTTTTACTTAATATTTCAATGATTGATTGGTAAGTAGGGCCTTCTTGTGCTTGATAAGTTATTTTTAGAATTAACATAGCCCAACCTATATTGATAAGATAAAAACCTATTTCGAATAATTTGTTTGTTGCCAATGCGATGTCTTCTTTGCCTTTAAAAATATCAATCATAAAGAGTTTTCCATTTTTAAATAGCATTTTGGAAACGTAGATTGTTAAGGCGATAACAATTGGTAAATAGATTAAGTAAGCGATAATAATTTTAGAATTTTCCATGATGTATTGATTTTGATTTTACAAGAAAGGTGAGCCAAAAAACATTGTTGTAGTGTAAAATGGCTAACCCGAGAATAATGATGCCTAAGCGGTAGCTTAGCGAGTTAATAATTTGAATTATTGAATTTAATTGTTCCCAATATGCAATTGAGAAAATGGCATAACCAAGGTTAGTGAGATAGTAGCCAATAAGTAAAATGTTGTTTATGTTTTTTACCAGTTGGGTGTTTTGTTGAAATAAATGAATGAGGTATATTTCTCCGTGCGTGTAGAACAACCAACCAATTTTTATCATGATAAAAAAGATGATGGGGAGGTAAATGCTATATGTAAGAAGATTATAATTCATTTTCTAAACATTTTAAACTTTCAGAAATTACTGAAAGTATTATTTAAATTTTTTTTATTTGATGAGTTTCAATAATGATTTAGTGATCCAAGTTTGTTCTTGGTTTACAATTTTATTCATCATCGCATCAGCAGTTTCAGCTAAATCATGCAAAGCTTTGGTTTGTTTAATAAGTTCTCTTGTTTTTTCAGTACCATCATCTTTTATCGAGGATACGTCTTTTAAAACTTTAATAACAGGCTTTATTTCACGACGGCTACGTTCTTTTGCAATATGTCTGGCAAGTTCTTGTACATCTTTTTCAGTAGAAAAATACTCCTTACGTTCTCCTGGAATAAGCTCTTTTGTAACAATACCCCAATCCATAAGTTGACGCAAATTCATGCTTGTGTTACCACGGGAGATTTTGAGTTCCGCCATAATTTCTTCCATGGATAAGGGTTTAGTAGAAATAAAAAGCAAAGATTGTATTTGCGCCATAGCTTTGTTTATGCCCCAAAGTGTGCCTAAACTTCCCCATGTGCTAATAAACTTATCTTTTGCTTCTTGGTATTCCATACCGCAAATATATATAATATTTCTGAACTTTCAATAATTATTGAAAGTTTATTTTTGCTGATCAAAATTATTTAACCGTATCCTTCGTCTTTTTCTTTAAGAAACCACCAAGTACATTTTTTACAGCATTTGTAGTGTTATTGCTAGGTGTGGTTTGAGTAGAATCTGTTTTAGTTGTTTTATTGCCAATAATACCTCCTAAAACATCTTTAACAGCATTAGTTTGTTCTGTTTTAGTAGAGTCTGTTTTTGTTTTATTACCATTAATAATACCACCAATTAGGTCTGTAACTTTGTCTTTTCCTTTATTAAGAAGTTTTTGTTTTTCTATTTCAACAAGTTGTTTTGTTAGGTTGGTAACACCACTTGTTAAATCGGTTTTTACAGTCGGACTCGTGTAAGACCCGCCAATATTTGCAGTAACCGGAATGGTAATGTTGTTAGCCTCTTCGCTATCAATTTTACTAATAAGCGATGTAATATCCGAGCCGAGGTATTTTGCTGGCACATTAAAAATAGCGTTGTAATTTAATGTTTGATCAAAACCATGAGCACCAGAAACGGTAATGGCAATATCTTTATATTTTAAATCGAAAGGTTTTACGCTTACTTGCCCATTGGCAAATTCTAACTTGGTTTTTAGATCTTTTAAATCGAGTTTGGTAAAGTCTATAAAGCTTAACGAGTTTTCAAGTTTACTTAAAAGGCCGCTTTCGTTTTCAGATAGGTTTGTTGTTAATAATTCTGCTAGTGCATTACCCGAAACGGTGCTTAAATTTGGAGCAAAATCTTTATCTAAACTTCCTGATAAATTAATAGTTGTGTTTAGTTTTCCTTGTAAAATTTTGGCAATAGGAGCCAGGTTTTGAAGTAGTTCTAAACCCTTAAAAGATTTTGAAATATCGAAATCGTTAGCGCCTAAGTTAAAATTAAATGTAGGTGTTTCTGTTTTAGTTGAAACGTCTCCTGAGATTGAAAGCGCTCCATCAAAAATACTTGATGATACGTTGCTTAACGTTGCAGCTTCATCTTTAATTAATAATTTCCCTTTAACATCGGTTAACGTTAAATTATCATAAATTACGGTTTTAGCATTGGCGTTTATAGTGCAATCTAAAAAAGCAGGGATTTTTAAGGCTTCCGTTTCTGTTGGAGTTTGTGTTTTTGTTTCGGTTGAAGCTGTTTCGCTTTCCGACATAAAATCACTCATTTTAAAAAGGTTCGAATTTAAATCGAAATTACCTTTTAGTGTAGTATCACTAAGTACAAAACCTAGTAAGTTGTTTATAGTTCCGCTAGCATTTAAATCACTTTCACCTGTTTTTGCTTTAAAATGATTTAGTGAAACGGTTTGAGGATTAAAGGTTAAATCTGCTTCTGAAATTTCTAGAGGGTTTGCCATATCTTCAGAAGTATATACAAAATTACTAAGGCTAGCAGTTCCGCTACTTTTAATGCGTTCAAAGGCATTAGTTTCAATCGCATTCATATCAAAAGCCGTGCTTAATTTTGCTTTTAAAATACCTGTAAGTGGACTTGCTAATTCAACAGGGTATGCTTTTGTGATATTAGCTAAGTTTAAAACACCGTCTAAATTGGCACTTACAAGCATGTTTTTAGTTATGTTTTTTATGCTGGCAGACGATTTAAAAACATCGTCGTCTATTTTAAAGTTCAAGGTTTTTATATCAACAAAAGTGTCGTCTAAAAAACCTGTTGTGTTTTTTATAGAGGTGTTAATTACAATGTTTGTTACGCTTTTTGGTAAATCGGGATATTTAAAAGACGCATTGTTCGAGGCGATATTAATATCTAATTTAGGAATGGTTTTATCAGAATTAATACCTTTTACAATACCATTAATAGTAAAGTCTCCACTAGTTTGTACGCCATCTAAACTGCCTGAATACGTTTCTGGAATTAAGGCTAAGAAATTTTTGAAATCAGATTCTGGGTTTTTAAATGTTAAATCGATATTCTGACCTTCATCTAATAACTGAACAAAACCATCAAATTCTATTGGTAATTTATTGATGTAGCCTTTATTTTCTTTAAAAGTGTATTTGCTATTTGTTAAGTCTAAATCTATTAAAGCATCAAGTTTTATGGCATTATGGTTTAGGTAATTTGTGCCGTCCATGGTGAAGCTAACATTGGCTTCTGTTTCAGTATCGAGTTCCGATGTTTCTCCCGAAAAAGTTCCGCTTCCGGTATGGTTTAGCTCTGAGATTTGCATCATCATTTTAGAACTTTCATCTATATAATCAAAACCACTATTTTTTATGCTGTATTCGTCTATGCTGAAAGTAAAACTGCTGCCAGTCGTGTCTGTTGTTGTTTCAGTTTCGCTAGCTTTGGCAATATCGTAATTGGTTTGTCCTTCTGCATTGGTTTTTAAAGTAATCATTGCTTCATCTACAAAAATGCTATTCACAACAATAGGCTCTTCACCTGCTGTTTTAAATAATTCGGGTATAGACACGGTAAACGCAATAGATTTTGCTGCTACCAAGGTGTCGCCTTTAAAAGGTTCAAAATTGGTAATAACAAAATCGTTTATACCAACGTGGGCCTCAGGAAAGTTACGGATAAAGCTTAGGCTTACATCGCTAAATTCTACTTGAGCATTTACATTATCATTTATAAATTGTTTTACAATGCCTTGAATTTTTCCTTGGAAAACAAAAGGAATCGTGATTAATAATATAAGTACGGTAAGTATGGTAAAACCGGTGATTTTTAAAACTTTCTTCATAATGAGCTGTTTGTAAAAATATTTACGTAAAAAACGTGTTAGGGGATGAAATTAAGGGCGGATTTAAGTTAATTTTAACGCAATTCTAAAGTAAATCTATTTCTTGGTTTATTTTTAAATTGAATCGTTTTCTAAACAAAAATACGCCTAAATATAAAAAAGGAGTATCTAAAAATGCAATAATCACTTTAAAAAGAAAACCACTTAGTAGTAAACCCAAAAAGCGATCCCAGGCAATAATTTCGAAAATGCAAAGCAATCCAACTACGGTAAAGGTGTCAATAAATTGAGATAAGAAGGTTGAAAAGTTATTCCGAAGCCATAAATGTTTGCCTTTTGTAAGTCGTTTCCAGAAATGATAAATTTGAATATCTATAAATTGAGCAAATAAATAAGCCATCATGCTTGCAAATACAGCTAAAACAGTATTGCCAAATACGGTGTTAAACATGTTGTTTTTTACTGGAGACCATGGTGTTGCGGGAACAATGCTAGAAACATAAACAATTAAAAGTGAGAAAAACGAAGCGAAAATTCCGGCTGTTACAATTTGGTTGGCGCGCTTTTTCCCATAAATTTCACTTATTAAATCGGTGATTAAGAAAGTAATAGGGTAGGGAAGTATGCCAACAGAAACTTCGAAAAGTTTAGATCCAAAAATTTCAACATCAAAAGGATGCCAGTAAAAAAATTTCTGAAAAATAAGATTAGAAACTACTAAAGAGGTAATAAATAAGGCTCCCAAAAGCATGTAAATTCGTTGGGCAGCGAGTTTGTCTTTTAAAGTCATATAAAGTTGTGAATAAATACCTCGTGTAAATATACAATGAAACCATTTAGTTTTCATTATTTTGCCGATACTTATGACGAAACCAAGAACATTTCATATTGCATTAGGAAGTAATAAAGGCGATAAATTTAAAAATTTGCAAAACGCCGTCGATGCTATTTATCAACAGATAGGTAGTGTTAAGTTGATTTCTAAAGTGTATAAATCGCCAGCTTTTGGTTTTGAAAGTGAAGATTTTTTAAATTGTTGTTTGGTTTTAGAGAGTGATTTAGAGCCACAATATGTTCTAGATCTGTTGTTAACTATTGAAACAGATTTAGGAAGAACACGAAAATTAAAAGATGCTTACGAAGCTCGAATAATAGATTTAGATATTGTTTTATTTGAAGATGAAATAATAAACACTGAAACGTTGCAGGTACCACACCCAGAAATGCAAAAACGAAAGTTTGTTTTATTGCCGCTTAACGATGTTGCTGCAAAAGTGAAACATGCTAAACTTGGAAAAACAGTAGCTGAGTTATTGGCAGCTTGTAAAGATGATTCGGTTTTGGAGCCCATAAATATTTGGTTAAAAAACCCAACTAAATCGCTCGATTTTTCTAAATACAATTACATCGCTATTGAAGGAAATATCGGTGCAGGTAAAACCAGTTTGGCTAATAAAATAGCGCAGGATTTTAACGCGAGACTGCTTATGGAGCGTTTTGCAGATAATCCGTTTTTACCTAAGTTTTATAACGATGCGCAGCGTTATGCTTTTACTTTAGAGATGTCTTTTCTAGCTGATAGATATCAACAAATCTCAGAAGATTTGGCACAACTCGATTTGTTTAAGCAATTTGTAGTGAGTGATTACGATGTTTTTAAATCTCTTATTTTTTCTAAAATCACCTTAAATAACGACGAGTATGGTTTGTACCGGAAGTTGTTTTATTTAATGTATAAAGATATCCCAAAGCCGGAATTGTACATTTATTTATATCAAAATACTGAGCGTTTACAGCAAAATATTAAAAAACGCGGACGCGATTACGAACAAAATATAGCAGACGATTATCTTGAAAAAATTAACTCGGGTTATTTAGAGTTCTTAAAAAGCCAGAAGAATTTTAATGTAAAAATTATCGATATTTCTAATCGAGATTTTGTTGCAAATAGAAGTGATTACCTTTGGGTTTTAGGTGAAATTTGTGAGTAGAGTATTTAGAATTTTTTTTAATTAAAACATCTCAAGCAACTTCGTTACAATACGTCCTTTGTGTTGCTCTAAATTATATTCTCCGAGTATAGTTTCTGTTTTAATCTTTAAATTAAAAGGTGCTTCTAATAAGTTAACTCCACTATTCTGTTTCAGCCTGATACCTTGTCCAGAAATAATATCTTTATTGGGTTTAAAGTCGCCTAGAGGTAAGTGTTCTGTGAGTATAATGTATTTGTAATTCGTTAATTTTTCTACTACATTTTTTATTTCTGCATTAGATAAATGCTGTAATACTTGGCGAACAATAATACAGTCGCTCATTGGAAGTTCATCTTTAGCAATATCTAGACAATGGAATTCTAAATTGTTAGCTTGATGTATTTGTTTATTTCTTTCAATAAGGTTTTCTACAATATCTATAGCAATATATTTTTTGGTGAATTGCGTAAGTTGTTTGCCAATATTGAAATCACCACAACCTAAATCGCAGACTGTTAAATTTTTGTTGTGCGATTCTAAAAAAGCAGTTAAAACATCTAAATACGGATTTACTATATCAGGGTTGTGAGAGCCAGATCCAGAATAGAAATCGAATTCACTGCCGCCCCAAAGGTTCAATTCGTAAATCTGATTCATGGCATCTTTTGTTGGCCATGGTTTTTTAGCTTTTTTGGTCACCTCTTTAAAGTTTTTCAGGTTTCATTATAACAAAAATGCAAACTAAATTTTTGTAACCCTTAATAAATCAGGTTTTCAAAAACTTAGTTTGCACTATGCGTTTAATTTAAAAAAAGAAGTTTTTATTTTTCTTCCTTGTTATGTGTTTCTAGCCAAGCTTCTCCGTCTTTATCAACAAAGAAATCCATCCAAACATAATACATTTCATTATCCGCTTCTACACTCACCGAGTGGCTCGAACCTCTCGGAATGTGTAATAAAGAGTATTCAGGAAAATCAACCTGAGCTTCATCGGCATAAACAACACTGTTATTATCCGTAAGACCTAAAAATAATTGCTCTAGCATGCCGTGTACGTGCGCACCAACTTTGTCCGGGCCAATAGTTCTAACTGTCCCCATAGCCACTCTTGGTATGTACTTGTTAGGTAATATAGTTCTACTTGTTGTTTGCGGACTTTTAATAGGTTCCGTATACGATTCGCAATCGGTAAACTGTTTAAAGTAAATAGTGTCTACGTTTTCTTTCGGGAACGTTTTAATATCTACAATATCTAATTCCGTTTGTAAAACCGATATTTTAAGATAATGTAGTGTTTCGTTCTCATTAGCTTTAAATTCAATATCATCAACATTGTTCGGTAACATAATAGTTTCCGGTACAATCTCGTAAGTTTTACCACCAGAAGTTAATGTTGCATTACCAGTTATAAATAAATAAATGGTTTTGTGCGTGTCATTAATATCTACCTTTTGGGTAATATCGCTATTAATGGTAATGTGTTCGGTAGTGACACCGTCAATCTCATCGGTTAAAATGTTTTTACTTTGTTCTTGCTGGTCTTTTTGCATGTCCATATCAAGATGCTTGATAGGGATTTCTTGCGCGTAAACTGCAGCGGCAGCGAAAAGAAGCGCTGCTAAAATGGATAATTTTAAATTAATTTTCATTGTTAGTTAAATTGGTTTACCAATTTACTAAATATATTCCAAACAACAACACCACAACTCACAGAAATGTTTAAAGAATGTTTTGTGCCGTACTGCGGAATCTCAATAACCACATCACTAGCGCTAACCACATTTTGTGCTACACCCTTAACTTCGTTACCAAAAACAAGTGCGTATTTCGTATTCTCCTCTGGAGTAAAATTGTTAAGCATGGTTGCATTTTCAGCTTGCTCAATGGAACAGATTTTTACTTTATCTGCTTTAAGTTTTTCAACCAAATCCATGGTGTTTTCAACGTGTTCCCAAGCTACGGTGTCCGTGCTTCCAAGTGCAGTTTTATGTATGTCTTTATGTGGTGGCGTTGCGGTAATACCACAGAGGTAAATTTTCTCAACTAAAAAGGCATCACTGGTTCTAAACACCGAACCAATATTATTTAAGCTTCTAATATTATCTAGAACAATAATAATAGGTGTTTTTTTAGCCTCTTTAAAAGCATCAACACTCAGTCTGTCTAGTTCGTTGTTTTTTAATTTACGCATGGTACATTGTATGTTTTTTATTTCCGCGAAAGCGAAAACCTATCTAAATTTTAACGTGTTTATTTCTTTTGGCGTTCCCCAAGGGTCGGGCTTGCACTACTCGCTTTTTTGTGTTGCATAGGTGCAACCACACAAAAAGAGCTCAAACAGGCCGTTTAATCCCTAACGCGCCATTGTTGTGTGCTTACTCCGTTCTAATATTCGGTTTAATAAATAACAATCGTGAATTTGTGAACAAATAGCAATAACTTCTATGGTTTCAACTTCAAAAAAAATAGAATAATAGTTACTTTAGCAAACTTACTAAAACAGAAAACCATTGGCAACAAAAAGTAAAAAAGTAACACCGTTAATGAAACAGTACAACGCCATCAAGGCTAAATATCCTGATGCTTTGTTGCTGTTTAGAGTGGGCGATTTTTACGAAACCTTTGGTTCCGATGCTGTAAAAACAGCAGGAATTTTAGGTATTATTTTAACCAAGCGTGGTGCAGGTAGCGAAAGCGAGATTGAATTGGCTGGTTTTCCGCACCATTCATTAAATACTTATTTACCTAAACTGGTAAAGGCCGGCGAGCGTGTTGCTATTTGCGACCAGCTCGAAGATCCAAAGCAAACCAAAAACATTGTAAAGCGTGGTGTAACCGAGTTGGTAACACCTGGTGTGGCTTTAAATGATGAGGTTTTAGTGTCTAAATCGAACAATTTTTTATGTTCGGTTTATTTTGATAAAAAATATATAGGAATTTCGTTTTTAGATATTTCTACCGGTGAGTTTTTAACATCGCAAGGTAATGCGGAGTATATCGATAAATTACTTCAAAATTTTAACCCCAGTGAAGTTTTAGTTTCTAAACAAAAACGCGCTAAGTTTAATGAAACCTTTGGAGAAGATTTTCATACCTTTTATTTAGAAGATTGGGTATATCAAACTGATTACGCCTACGAAACCTTAATAAAACACTTTGATACTAAAACATTAAAAGGTTTTGGTATAGAAGATTTGTATGAAGGGATTATTGCTTCGGGTTCTATTTTGCATTATTTAGGAGAAACTCAGCATCATAAATTACAGCATATTACGTCTATTTCGCGTATTGCGGAAGATGATTATGTGTGGATGGATCGTTTTACCATTCGTAATCTAGAACTTTATAATTCTACAAATAATAATGCCGTAACCCTTTTAAACGTTATAGATAAAACTATTTCGCCAATGGGTGGTAGGCTTTTAAAACGTTGGTTGGCTTTGCCATTAAAAAATGTGGCAAAAATAAAACAACGCCATGAAGTGGTTAAGTTTTTAACAACAGAAGATGTTACGCTGCAAACCATTCAAAACCACATAAAGAGTATTGGAGATTTGGAGCGCTTAATTTCTAAAGTGGCTACAACTAAAGTGAATCCGCGAGAGGTTATTCAACTTAAAAATTCATTAGAAGCTATTGTGCCAATAAAAACGTTGGCTACCAATTGCGATAACGAATCGTTGAAAATTATTGGAGATACGTTGCAGAGTTGCGAAGTGCTTCGTGCTAAAATTATAGAAACTCTAAATGAAGAGGCTCCTGTAAATGTTTTAAAAGGAAATAGTATTGCCGAAGGTTTTTCTAAAGAATTAGATGAGTTACGAGCGCTTTCTACTTCTGGAAAAGATTATTTAAACGGTATGTTGGCCCGCGAAAGTGAACGTACCGGTATTACATCGCTTAAAATAGCATCAAACAATGTGTTTGGTTACTATATAGAGGTGCGAAATACGCATAAAGATAAAGTGCCAGAAGAATGGATTAGAAAACAAACTTTGGTAAATGCCGAACGTTATATTACTGAGGAGTTAAAAGAGTACGAAGCCAAAATTTTAGGTGCCGAAGATAAAATACAAGCCATTGAGCAAAAACTATTTGCTGAATTGGTAAGTTGGATGAATCAATATATAAAGGCTGTTCAACAAAACGCTTATTTAATAGGGCAAATAGATTGTTTATGCGGTTTTGCACAGTTAGCAAAAGATAATAGTTACATCTATCCTGTAATAGATGAGTCTCACGATTTAGAAATTAAGGAAGGTCGTCACCCTGTAATTGAGAAACAATTGCCTATTGGTGAAGCTTATATTGCCAACGATGTGTTTTTAGATAGAACCACACAACAACTTATCATGATTACTGGGCCTAACATGTCTGGTAAGTCGGCTATTTTACGTCAAACAGCACTTATTGTGCTCTTGGCTCAAATGGGAAGTTTTGTGCCTGCAAAAGAAGCTAGAATAGGTTTGGTAGATAAAATATTTACTAGAGTAGGTGCTAGTGATAATATTTCGATGGGTGAATCTACTTTTATGGTAGAGATGAACGAAACGGCGTCTATTCTAAATAACATATCTGAACGTAGTTTGGTGCTTTTAGATGAAATTGGACGTGGTACAAGTACATACGATGGTATTTCTATTGCTTGGGCTATTAGTGAATACTTGCACGAGCATCCGGCAAAACCTAAAACGTTATTTGCAACACATTACCATGAGTTGAATGAAATGACAGAAACTTTTGGACGCATTAAAAACTTTAATGTTTCTGTAAAAGAATTAAAAGACAATGTACTTTTCTTGAGAAAGCTAGTTGAAGGCGGAAGTGCACATAGTTTTGGTATACATGTGGCAAAAATGGCGGGTATGCCTCAGCAAGTTTTACACCGTGCGAATAAAATTTTAGAGAAATTAGAGAAGTCGCATTCTAGTGAAGAACTCACAAATAAAGTAAAATCGATGCAAGACGATATGCAGCTCAGTTTTTTTAATTTAGACGACCCATTACTGGAAAATATAAAAGACGAAATATTAGATATTGATATTGATACACTTACACCGGTAGAAGCGCTTATGAAACTGAATGAAATTAAGCGAATGCTGGTGAAGAAAAAGCAGGTTTAAAAAGTTTTTTAATTTTTTTTTGAAAAAGGCTTTGGTAATCCAATAAAAGTCTTAAATTTGCAACCGCAATAGCAATATTGCTCGTTCATTAAAAGACTGCGAAAGTAGCTCAGGGGTAGAGCATCACCTTGCCAAGGTGGGGGTCGCGGGTTCAAATCCCGTCTTTCGCTCTGAGAATTTTTGCTTTAAAATATTCCAATGCTGAAGTGGTGGAATTGGTAGACACGTTGGACTTAAAATCCAATGTCCATTAGGACGTACGGGTTCAAGTCCCGTCTTCAGTACAAAAGCCTTATCTTTTATTAGATAAGGCTTTTTTTATGCGCCATATTTAAAATAACATGTTTTTTAAACGTATTGTAAAAGAGGTTGTGTAAGCGGGTTTTACTTCCGATAGTAAGTCCATTGTCGCGCTACAGAATATAGGTAGCGCAGTTAGGCTCTAAATATGTGTGTTTAGGTTTTAAAAGTTGTTTAATAAGAAGTGTGAATCGCTAATTAAACACCTAATCGTTTCATAACGGTATCCTTATAGGTTTCTCCAACAGGAATACGCATGTCTGCCACCAAAATTTTAGATTTTTGAATAGCTTTTATGTGTTCTATACTCACAACGTAAGATTTATGAACTCTTATAAATTTTGAAGGAGGAAGTTTGTCTAATATGTCCTTAAAACTAGATAAGGTTAATATGGGTTTTTGAGTATCTGAGGTGTAAATTTTAATATAATCTTTTAAGCCTTGTAAATAAATAATCGTGTCTATGTTTATTTTAATGTTTTCATATTCCGATTTAACGAAAATAAAATTATTAACCGCAACAGGTGCTGCTGTTTCTGTTACTTGCGGACTTACAACTACTTTATTCTCCAGCTCATACTTTTCTTTTGCACGAGAAATGGCTTTTAAAAATCTATGAAACGGAATAGGTTTTACTAAATAATCTGTAGCATTTAAGTTAAAACCATCTAGTGCGTATTCTGGATATGCCGTTGTAAATATAAATTGTGGCATATTGTCAATTGTTTTTACAAGATCGATACCGGTTAAGTTTGGCATTTCAATATCTAAAAACACTAAATCTACTTGGTGTTTGTTTAAAAGAATAATG
Source organism: Algibacter lectus (assembly GCF_004368925.1). Taxonomy (NCBI): domain Bacteria; kingdom Pseudomonadati; phylum Bacteroidota; class Flavobacteriia; order Flavobacteriales; family Flavobacteriaceae; genus Algibacter; species Algibacter lectus. The sequence goes on along the minus strand of NZ_SORL01000008.1, from coordinate 67,112 downwards.
GCTTCTAGTGGGTTTGTGCACTTTGCGACAATTTCTATACCGCCAACTTGCTGCACATAAGATTCTACTACATCAATAGCTAGAGGTTCGTCGTCTATAATTACACATTTCATCTTAAATAGTTTTACTAGAGTTTTAACGTCAAATTTACAACAAACTCATTATCGATTTCTTTAATAGTTAACCAATGACTGTCTGGGTATAGTAAACTCAAGCGGTCTTTTGTGTTTTGTAATCCAATTCCAGAACTAGTTTTATCGTTCTTTCTACTGCCTATCAAGTTAATACATGTAAATTGAAGTTCATCATCTTTAACATAAATTTCAATTTTAATTTTAGTGTGTCCTTTAAAATCGGTGCCATATTTAAAGGCGTTTTCGATAAAAGAAATAAGTAAAAGTGGTCTTATTTTTTGGCTGTTAATTCCGCCATGAATGTTTATGGTAACATGTTCGTTGTTGGCAATACGTAAACGCTGAAGTTTTAAATAATTTTGAACATAGTCGAGTTCGTTACTTAGTAATACAAAATCTTGATTGGTTTGGTACAACATATATCTCAACAATTCAGAAAGTGTGATAACGGCTTCTGGTGCGTCGTTAGATTTTTTTGTAGTGAGCGAATAGATGCTGTTTAAAGAGTTAAATAGAAAGTGAGGGCTAATTTGATTTTTCAGAAAATGTAATTCTGATGACGATTTTTGCGCCTCTATTTGTTTTGTCGTTATTTCATTGCTGCTCCATTCGGTATACATCCTTATTATAGTGCCAATCGCTAATATTAAAAAGCTGTTAATAGCAATCATGGCGCCTTTTAGTCCCCAGAAAAAATGTCTGGACCTGGCACCTCTATAAGGCATAGGGCCTCTGTTGAAAACATTATAATTTTTATTAAACTCATAGTTTAGTTCTCTAAACAAGAAGGTGAAAAAAGCAATAAAAACAATAGCACAAAAAATATATAGACCTGTTTTTTTATGAAGTAATAACCTTGGGACTAATATTAAATAGTTGAGGTAGAATAAAATAATATTTATTACAAAAAGAGAGCTATTGCTGAAGTTTATTAAATCTTCTCCCGGTCTGGACTGAATTAAATGCATAAAAACAAAAATGGTCCATATAGAGATATGAAGCATAATTTGTTTCCGGCTCTTTACGCCAAAAAAAGAAGATTGTATTGTTGTTTCCATTTAATTGTTACAGTTAAGTGCTATGTTTAACTGGTTTAAGTTTTCTAGCGTTATCTGTGGATTTTCTTTATTATATAGTTTTTTACTAACCAATTGAGCCACACTATTTGCATCTTGCTCTGTGCAAAACGTTTTGTTTAATTGAACGGCTGGAATGTATTCTTGTTTAATGAGTAATTTGGAATTATAATTTATTTGATATCCAAAACCATTTTCAACTTTAAAAACTTCAGTCTTATAAGGGTTAGATGTTTCAAATATATCGGAATTAGCCATATACAATCCACTAGTTAGCACCAAAGCTACCACTAAAACTAATATTATTTTTCTTCTAAACATTATTTATATTTTTTTTAAACAAGAAAAACCAAAGTAATTGCTATAAAATAATGAGCAAGTTACTTTGGAATTTAACTAATGGATGATATAAAATTTGCTATTAATCTTCATCATCATAATCATCCTGAGGGAACACTTCGAATGTATCATCTAAGTACAAAGTACCTGTTTTTCCTAAGCTTACAAAAGCACGGCTTCCTGTAGAAAAAGCAACAGCGTCTTGTCTTGCAGTAGCTTCTAGGTTTGTAATTTCTTCCCAATCGTCATTAATTGGGTCGTACTCCCAAATAGAGGTCATGGCTCCACCGTAATAACCAGTAGCAATATATCCTAATCCACCCATGCTAAAACCTACAGCGTTAGAGCGTACTACATTGTAATCATCGTCATCGTCTAAATCGGTTAAGCTAGACCAAACTTCAGTTGTAGGATCGAAAACCCAGAAATCAGTTTTGTAAGCACCGTTGCTAACTCCTGTACCTAAGTAAACTTTATCATCTATAGTAAAGGTTGTTGCATCTCTTCTTTTATCGCCGCCAAAACCTACAAGTTCGCTCCATGTATCGGTTCCTGGAGTGTATTTCCAAAAATCTTTTAAATCGTTATCGCCATCATAACCTGTACCAACATAGCCATTACCGTTAACGCCAAAACTTACAGCAGCACGTCTAACACCACCACCAAAGTCTGCTATTTGCGACCATGAGTTAGAGGCAACATCATATTTGTAAAAATCACTTAATTCATCTAAACCATCATAACCAACACCAATGTAACCATCGCTGTCAATTTCCATTCCAGAAGCAGAACTACGTGCGCTACCAGGAAAACTTGCTTTTTGAGACCAATAGTTTCCTTCAATATTATATTGCCAAAAATCGTTTAAGTAATCGTCTCCATCATATCCAGTACCCATGTAGCCTAAATTGTCTATCACAAAACTAGCTGCATTACTTCTTGGAACACCATCAAAAATTGAGCGTTCTATCCAGTTCCCTCGTTCTTCGTCATCATCATCGCTACTGCAACTTACAAATAGACCTATAAAAACACCTAAACCTAAAAGGACTTTTAATTTATTTTTCATAATTCGTTATCTCTTCTTTTTGTTAATCTTTTCAGCAAAACTATCTGTTACTAGCGCCATATAAAAACATAATTGATATTCTCGGGATTAGTCTATACCAACACGGCTATTTTCTAGACCAACGGGCTTCTACCGTGTTGGTCGGTTAAATCAGGCTATTGGCATACTAAAACAAGGCCTTTGTATAACATGTTTTATTTAAATGAAGTGTTTATTTAGGTTCGCATAAAAAAAGATTTTATATGAAAATGAAACAGTTCTTTTCTGTGTCATTAATTTTTATGGGCCTAGCATTTTTTATGGCTTGTGAAGGAGATGATACCGCAGTTCCCGTGGGAGAAGATTGGATAAAAGTAGATACTAAAGTCTATTTTATCGATTCTATGACGGTAAATGCTTCTACTTTTAAGTTCGATTCTATTGCGGTTTCTAATACGAGTAGACTTTTAGTTGGTGCTTATACCGATGACGTTTTCGGGAAAACTAAAGCAAAAAGTTATTTGCAATTGGCATACCCTTTTGAAAGTATTGATAATGAGGCAATTTACGATTCTATCGCGCTAATTTTAAAGTACGACAACTACTTTTATAACGACACTACACAAACGCAAACCATTAACGTTTTTAATATTTTAGATGATATTAAAAGTGATGATGATTATTTTTATAACACAACCAATTTTGAGGCTAGTGAAACGGCTATCGGAACAAAAACATTTCAGCCTTACCCAATAAAAGAAGATTCGCTTCATATTACTATTAGCGACGTTTTTGGAAAGGAGTTATATGAAAAAATAAGAGATAATGAAATCACTACGAGCGATGAGTTTTTAAATCAATATAAAGGACTTTTAGTAAGTCCAGACGATAACAACACGAGTGTTTTAGGATTTGCGACTAGTAGTTTTTTACGCTTATACTACTCGGAAGATGATGAGGTTGAAGTTGAGGATAGCCAGACTATGGAGTTTTACTTAAACTCTACCAACAGCTTTCATAATGTTTCTAGCGATTATACCGGAACTTATTTTTCAGATCTAGAAAGTGAAGAAACACAACTTTTTAGTACAGATACCGATGATAATAGTTTTTCACAATCGGGGACAGGTTTAGCAACTCGAATTGATATTCCTTATGTGGAACGAATTAATGATATTGAAGGAAATGGAAGCATTTTAAATGCCAGTTTAAAGATTTCTATTAAGCAAAATTCATCTACCGATAACTTATCTATTCGCGATTCGTTAAGTGTATTTTTAATTGATAGAAAAGGCGATATTTACAGCACGCTTACCAATGCTGCGGGTGAAACTACTTATGGTCTTTTAGAGGCTTATGATGAAGAATTTAAAACCTTAACCTATTCTATTCCTGTTACGTATTTTCTAAACTTAAAGTTAGATGCCACGTATAATGATAATTTATATTTAGCTATTTACGGACAAGATTTCAATCAATCTGTAGATCGCTATATTTTTAATGGAGAAGAAACTTCCAGCGACGATTTAAAACTGAAACTAGAATTAACTTATGCCATTTATGAAGACTAAATATATAGCACTTTACACCGTTTTACTTGTTTTTTCTGGTCAGGTTTTTGCTCAATCTAATGCCTTATCGAGTTCGCCTTATTCACTTTATGGCTTAGGCTTAACCAACGATATTGGTACAGGTAAAATAAATGGTTTAGGAAAATCGGGCATTGCCATACCATCAAGCACGTTTATAAATAACTCGAATCCAGCATCATTTGGGGCAATTCCTAAAAATGCGTTTTTCTACGACTTTGGTTTTAAAGGAGAAACAAATATCTCGGCAGAAGGGGCAAGTTCTAATTCTAGTATTACAGCCAATTTTTCCAACATTGGTATTGCTTTTCCTATTAACGAGAAATCAGGATTCGGTATAACCTTAATTCCGTTTACAAGTGTGGGATATACCATTTCTGGAATAGAAAGTTATATTGAGGGTAGTACAAATTTGTTTAACACAACGGTTGAAGGTGAGGGAGGAATAAACGATTTAAAGATGAATTACGGTTACTCGTTAACCGATAATTTTAGATTAGGAATAACTGCATCTGCACTTTTTGGAAAAATTACAGAAACAGAAACCAACTATATTTTTGCAGACAGTTACAGTTCTATTTTAATAGATGAAGATAATCGCTATTCTGGACTACGTTTAGGTGCAGGATTTCAATATGATATAGCCAAAAATCTCTCCGTTGGTGGGGTGGTCAATTTACCAGCAACACTTAGCGGTGATACAATTGGGACAACCACCATTTCCACCGACGTTACTACCGAGATTTTTGAAACCGATTCTGATTTAGATGACTTTAAGTTGCCTTTAGAATTTGGTTTTGGTTTGCAAACTACACTTCAAGAGGCTTTTACGGTGAGTTTAGATTATAAGAAAAGTTTTTGGGATGATACTAATCAATCAGATCAAATAGGAACTTTTGTAGATCAGGATTTCTTCGGAGCTGGTTTACAATTTAAGAGTACAGGAAATCAATTAAAGTTTTTTAATCGCTTGGAGTATCGCGCAGGGTTTAATTACGATAACGGAAATATTGAAATAGATAATACCCGAATTAGTAATTCTGCGATAAACTTTGGTATTGGTGTGCCATTAAAACGTGATACAAGTTCTATGATTAATTTTAGTTATTCTTATGGAAATAAAGGCACTATTTCAAGCGGTTTAATTAAGGAAAATTACCATTTATTTTCTATAAACTTAAGTTTAGAAGGTATTTGGTTTCAGAAACGTAAAATCTATTAAAAGGCTTCTTTTATCGTTTTTTATTAGGAAGGTACATCAGGAAATTCTACTTCAATTTATAGGTTGCATATTTAAGCGCAAGCTTACTTAATAGCAAAAAAATGCACAAAGACAACTACTGCCTTTGTGCGTTTTTTGTATATATAATAAGGTTCTAGAAGTTAAAACCGAAGCTTCCTGTAACTCCAAACTTTCTAGCGTCTGGATATTCAACTTCATTTAAATAATTACCTCTAAAATTAAAGTCTATTCTAAATACTTTAAAAATGTTTCCAATACCAAAACCATATTCGTAGTATGGCTTTTTAGATGGCGCTGCTAACGGAATGCTGTTTGGTAAGCCTGTGTTGCTTAATGCAAAGTTCTCATCAGATAGCTCACCTATAACACCACGGAAACTCACTATTTCTCTTAAATTTAGTTTACGTAAAAACGGGATTCTAGAAAATAAACGTCCGTTAAAATTATGTTCTAAATGTACAGATCCATAAGTGTCTGAAACAAACTCGTAAAAGTCCAATTGAGAAAAGGTATTGTATATTGAAAAATACGATTGGTTTCCTGGAATAACGCTTAATAAACCTAATGGTACTTCACCAAAGGTTTTACCAGCTTCTACCGTTGTGGTTAAGCGGCCAAAGCCACCAATTTGCCAAGGTTGAATATATGAAAACTGAAGTTTAGTGTAGTTAAAATCACCATCGAATATGGCTTTATCTCCACGTGTTATTTGCGCAAAAAGACGTGCGTAATCATCGTTAGCATTTAAACGCTCTACACCAAAACCTGTCATTTTTCGCTTAGGGAAATAAGACATTGATAGAGACGATTCGAACTGTTTAATTTCCGATTCCAATCCATCAGGCGTATTGTAATCTAAACTAAAAGTTGGCGATGCCGACTCTAAAGTACGGTAGTTACCGCCTAACCTAAAAATAACATTGCGCCATGGTTCTGCTTCAACAGCTAAACTGGTTAAGTTTATAGAGGTTAACTTATCGTTAGTGCTAGTGCCTACTACAGAAGATGATGCTAAGCTTCGTCCTAAAACATCAGAACTTGTGGTTAAGCTCGCCCCAATTTGTTCTACATCGCGTCTGTTTCCTCCGGAAATAATTAAACGACTCTTTTTATCAACTAGCCATTTTCCAGAAATGCCATACTTTACTTTGTCATCTCTAAAACCATAAGCCATAAAACCTTCTAAACGCCATAAATCGTTTTTTCCAAAATAGGTTCTACCACCTGCACGCAAGCGTAAACCTTCAACTTCATTAAATCCAAAAGTTGAAAATATTGGTCCGTAATCTAAAGGTAATGAGTTAAACTCGATATAACCTGAGGTTAAAATACTTCCTAAGTTATATAGGCGTTTAAATTTTTTAACTGTTTTTAAAGTATCGAGCATTTTGTAAACACCTTGCTCATCTTTATTTAAACTTTCTAAACGATTTTCCGACCAGAAGGTATCATCACGATCGTAAACATCTTTATCGAAATTGTAAACTTCAACATCGTAGAATTTTTTATCTTTCTCTTTATCAAATACGTAATTGTTGTACAAAGTAGTACGCTTTCCGTAAACACCACGCGATTTCTCTTTTTTACTAAAAGCAAAATCACTCATCATGTAGTCACGTTTTACTAAAAATAAAGAATCGTTTAGTACTTCAAATTCTTGTTCAATGTAAATGTCTTTTACCCAGTTTATATTTGCGCTTTTTGAAGCTTGTAAATTAATTTCTTTAATAGCATAGGTAGTATCGGCAACCCAAAAATCTCCTTTAAAAGTCAGTTCGTTTTTTCTACGCGGATAGTAAATAATGTTGTAACACCATTTATTATCAATAAAGGAGCTATCGGATAACACATAGTTGTAAGTGTTAATCCCTGTTTTAGATAAAGGACTTACAAAACTTTTATCGAAAAACTTAAGGTAGTTATCGTAAACATTAAAGTCGTTATAAAGGTCGTCTACAAAATCGATTATTATTTGGTTATCACTAAACCCAGAGTTTTTGTTTCCTTTTAAATCGTTTTTTTCTTTGTTTATAATATTGTCGCCATAAACGGTAGATACAGCTTCGTTTATAAACATAGGTAAATAGGTTTTACCTGTAACATTAGAAGTGTCGACTTGGTCGAAAACAAATTCCATACCTCTAAATAGCTTACTTTTAATTAAGGCGCTGTCTATGGTGTTAATATCGAATTCTACTTTTTCGTATTTATCGTATTGGTATTGTTTAAACTGTTTTAAGCCATTGCTACGTTTGTTTTCCCAAATTTTACGAAGTAAATCTATGGCGGGGTTGTTTTTTTTAGATTGCTTGCCTGTAACAATCAATACTTGGTCTAGAGCAGAGGCTTCTTCTTTTAACGTGAAATTTAAGTCGTAATTTACTCTTTTAGCTAAAGGTAAATCTAGAGTTTCGTAACCTATAAAGGATACAATAAGGTTACTCCAAGTTTCGTCAGATTCTAAATAGAATTTGCCGTTTTCATCGGTTATGGTTCCTTGGGTCGATCCTTTAAATAAAACGTTAGCAAAAGATACGGGCTCTTTATATTCATCAAAAATATAACCGCTCACTTTGGTTTGCGCTGCTATGGAAAGCAATCCAAAAAAGAAAAATATTAAAACTAATTTCGTTTTCATTAGGGGCATTTAGTATGTTTCATTTAAAAGAAGCTAATAGTCTGTCTGTAACAGCGTTCCTTTCAAAAAAACGAATATGTTATTTTATTATACGAAAAAACTTCACTAACAGTTGTGCTAATGAAGTTTTAATAACGTAAAATATGTTGTTTTATTTGTATAAAACTTTTTTCACAGCCTTTATAACCTCGTCTTTATTCGGTAACCATTCTTCTAAAAGAACAGGAGAATAAGGTGCAGGTGTGTCTGCGGTGTTTATTTTGATAATTGGAGCGTCTAAATAATCGAAAGCTTCACTTTGTACTAAATAAGTAATTTCAGTAGCAACACTTCCAAAAGGCCATGCTTCTTCTAAAATAACTAATCTGTTTGTTTTCTTAACAGATTCTACAATTGCTTTTCTATCCATTGGACGAACGGTACGTAAATCGATAATTTCACAAGAAATACCTTCTTTCTCTAATTCGTCTGCAGCTTTATAAGCTTCTTTAATAATTTTACCAAAAGATACAATAGTAACATCGGTACCTTCACGCTTGATGTCGGCAACACCTAATGGAATAATGTATTCGCCTTCTGGCACTTCACCTTTATCACCATACATTTGCTCACTTTCCATAAAAATAACCGGATCGTCGTCGCGAATAGATGCTTTTAAAAGTCCTTTTGCGTCATAAGGATTAGATGGTACAACAACTTTTAAACCAGGTGTGTTAGCGAACCAGTTCTCAAAAGCTTGTGAGTGTGTTGCTCCTAATTGTCCTGCAGAACCTGTTGGTCCACGAAAAACAATAGGGCAGTTAAATTGCCCACCAGACATTTGTCTAATTTTTGCTGCGTTGTTTATAATTTGATCAATTCCTACTAAAGAGAAGTTAAATGTCATGTATTCTACAATCGGGCGGTTACCTGTCATGGTAGAACCAATTGCTATACCTGCAAAACCAAGCTCTGCAATTGGTGTATCAATAACACGTTTTGCTCCAAACTCATCTAGCATTCCTTTCGATGCTTTGTAAGCACCATTATATTCAGCTACTTCCTCGCCCATTAAGTAAATGCTTTCGTCACGACGCATTTCTTCACTCATGGCTTCACAAATGGCTTCTCTAAATTGAATTGTCTTCATTCTATCTATTTTAAATCAAGTTGCTAAATTAAAAATTTTCTACGAGAAAAATATTGTTTTTTTCACTTTGATTTATGGAAATTTTCAAGTCGGAAGTAAGTGCTGTGTTTTTTTATCAAATTAACAGAAGAAAAACGTTTTTAGATGAAACTCAAGAATGAGAAAAGGAGATTATTGCGGATTGCACTAAGAAGGATGGAATAATCTTCACTTTAATAAGGTGTTTTAAATCATGATTGCTTCAGTTTTCGATTTAAATCTTTTCTTTAAGTAGGTTTTTTATTACTTTTCATGATGTGAAATTTTAATAAAACCTGATAGGGTGTTAATATTGTGTGAACTAAAACCAGCGGTCTAAATAATTGTTTATACCTTTGTTTAAAGGTGTTTATAAATAGTTTAAGGTTTGTTTCGAGATAAATACTTGTTGATTTCTAAAAAATAAAAACAAAAATTTATTATGCGTGCATAGTATTTTTCGAAATAAAATAATTAACTTCGTAAACTCAAACAAACATATTCTTACTAAATAGCGATTATTATGAAAATATTAGTGTGCATTAGCCACGTTCCCGATACCACTTCTAAGATTAATTTTACAGAAGACAATACTAAGTTTGATGCCAATGGCGTACAATTTGTGATAAACCCTTATGATGAATTTGGATTAACACGTGCCATGTGGTTTAAGGAAAAACAAGGTGCCAGTGTAGATGTTGTAAATGTTGGTGGTCCAGAAACCGAGCCTACATTACGTAAAGCTTTGGCTATTGGTGCAGATGCTGCAATACGCATAAATACAGTAGCTACCGATGCTTTTTCTGTAGCTAAGCAATTAGCCCATGTTGTTAGTAATGGTGGTTACGATTTAGTTATTGCTGGTCGTGAATCTATTGATTACAATGGCGGAATGGTGCCTGGTATGCTTGCGGCTTTAACTAATGCAAATTTTGTAAATAGCTGTATTGGTTTAGAAATAGACGGTACAAGCGCTAAAGCGGTTAGAGAAATCGATGGTGGTAAAGAAACCGTTTCTACAAGTTTACCATTAGTAGTTGGTGGACAAAAAGGATTGGTAGAAGAAAGTGATTTACGTATTCCAAATATGCGTGGTATTATGATGGCTCGTAAAAAACCATTAACAGTATCAGAACCTGTAGAAGCTTCTCCGGAAACACAATCTGTTTCTTTTGAAAAACCAGCTCCAAAAGGTGCAGTTACTTTGGTTTCTCCAGATAATTTAGACGAGTTGGTAAGCTTACTTCATAATGAAGCTAAGGTTATTTAGAGAAAAGGAGTTAGTCTGAGTTTAATTTCAGAGTCTTTTCAAGTTTACAAAATCATTAATGAGATTTTCACTTCCGTGGAAATTAAAAAAATAAAGAATATATTATGTCAGTTTTAGTATATACAGAATCAGAACAAGGTCACTTTAAAAAAGCAGCGTTAGAAGTTGCTTCTTATGCAAAAGCCGTTGCAGACCAATTAGGCACAACTGTTACAGCTATTAGCGTAAATGCCGCAGATACATCTGTTTTAGGGAATTACGGAGTAGATAAAGTGTTACATGTTAATAATGATAAATTAAATAGTTTTAATGCCAATGCTTATGCAAATGTTATTAAGCAAGCGGCCGAAAACGAAAGTGCTAAAGTTATTATTATCAGCTCTAGTGCCGATAGTAAATATTTAGCACCACTTTTAGCGGTAGGGTTAAATGCAGGTTACGCTTCTAATGTTGTAGCAGCACCATCTAGCACAAGTCCGTTTACTGTTAAACGTCCCGCTTTTACAAATAAAGCTTTCGAAAACACGCAAATAAACACCGAAGTTAAAATTATTGGAGTTTCTAATAATGCATTTGGTTTAGTAGAAAATAGTGGTAGCGCTTCCGCGGAAGATTTTTCGCCTGCCATTCCAGAATTTGCTGTAAACGTTGAGTCTGTAGATAAAGCTACAGATAAAGTAACTATTGCAGATGCAGAAATTGTAGTCTCTGGTGGTCGTGGATTAAAAGGTCCTGAAAATTGGGGTATGATTGAAGAATTGGCCGAAGTTTTAGGTGCAGCAACAGCTTGCTCTAAACCAGTGTCAGATTTAGGGTGGAGACCACATAGTGAACACGTTGGGCAAACAGGAAAACCTGTAGCGTCTAATTTGTATATCGCTATCGGAATCTCTGGTGCTATTCAACATTTAGCAGGTATTAATGCCTCTAAAGTGAAAGTTGTAGTTAATACAGATCCAGAAGCACCATTTTTTAAAGCGGCCGATTACGGAGTAGTTGGAGATGCTTTTCAGGTTATTCCAGAACTCATCGAGAAATTAAAAGCTTTTAAAGCGCAGCAATAACATATTTTTTTTTAAATTGTAATAATATTCAGAACTGATTAAATTAGAATTTATCCATCATGCAGTTGGTAAAGTCCTAATTTAAACAGTTCTTTGCGTTTTTATTAATTATGAGTTTAGTAAGATTAAACATAAAGGGGATTTCCTATAGTCAAACCCAAAATGGTGCGTATGCATTAATTTTAAATGAAGTAGATGGCGACCGCAAACTCCCTATAGTTATTGGGGCTTTCGAGGCGCAATCTATTGCTATTGCTTTAGAGAAAGAAATTAGTCCTCCAAGACCCTTAACACATGATTTATTTAAAAATTTTGCAGACCGCTTCGATATTGTTGTAAAACAAGTTATTATCCATAAGCTTGTAGATGGCGTTTTTTATTCAAGTTTAATTTGCGAACGCGATAAAATTGAAGAAATAATCGATGCAAGAACTAGTGATGCTATAGCTTTAGCACTTCGCTTTCAAGCTCCTATTTTTACGTTTAAAAACATTCTTGATAAAGCAGGTATTTACTTAAAAGTGAATCCTAAAAAAGAGGATGATGATACGGAAGATAATATTTTGATGGATGAGTTGGTTGCAAATGAGCTTGAGCCTCAAGAGCCAGGAGAAAACTACAAAGCAAAATCTATCGAAGAACTTCACAACTTACTAGAAGAAGCCGTTTCGAATGAAGATTATGAAAAGGCAGCACATATTCGTGATGAAATTTCTAAAAGAGAATAATACCTAAGTCTATAATATGAATAAGTTGTTTTTGATTACTGTTGCTTTTTTTTTAGTTCTAACTACAACACTAACGGCGCAGGATGTAAACGAAACAATAACTGCCAAAATTACCCAAACTACAGATTCTGTTAGTAATGCTCTGCAAGATTCGTTAGTGGTTACTAAAGCAGAATTAAATGTCGCTCAAGTTGCCGAGTCTGTGCAACCAGAACCGCAAGTAGCAACGGCAACTATCATACCTAGCCAAGGGTTTACTTTAAACAGTTTATGGCGTGGTGTTTTAGGTATGGTTACGCTTATTTTTGTAGCGTTTCTTTTTAGTAGTAATAGAAAGGCAATCGACTGGAAAATTGTTGTTGTCGGTTTAGCTTTTCAACTTTTAATTGCTATTGGTGTTTTAAAAGTAGAATTTATAAAAACTATTTTTGAATTTATTGGAGGCTTATTTGTAAACGTACTCGATTTTACAAGAGCTGGAAGTAAGTTTCTTTTCGAAGGTTTAGTGGTAGATATGGATACATTCGGATTTATTTTCGCGTTCCAAGTGCTACCAACTATTATATTCTTTTCTGCATTAACATCTGTTTTATTTTATTTAGGCATTATCCAACGCGTCGTAAAGGCTATGGCTTGGTTGCTTTCTAAAACATTAAAAATTTCGGGAGCCGAAAGTTTAAGTGTTGCCGGAAATATCTTTTTAGGTCAAACCGAGGCGCCACTTTTAATTAAGGCGTATTTGGAGAAAATGAATAAATCTGAAATGTTATTGGTAATGATTGGTGGTATGGCAACCGTTGCGGGAGCTGTATTAGCAGCATACATTGGCTTTTTAGGTGGAGATGATGCTGATTTAAGATTATTCTATGCAAAACACTTGTTGGCGGCCTCAGTGATGGCGGCACCAGGAGCTATTGTAATTTCAAAAATATTATTCCCTCAAACCGAAGATGTAAATACCGATGTTTCTGTTTCTCAAGAAAAAATAGGATCTAACTTTTTAGATGCTATTGCAAACGGAACTACCGAAGGCTTAAAACTAGCGGTTAATGTTGGTGCTATGTTATTAGTGTTTGTGGCTTTTATAGCTATGTTTAACGGTATTCTTGGCTGGGTTGGAGATGTAACATCTGTAAACAGTTGGATTGCCAGTAACACATCATACGCTAAATTATCTATCGAACTTATTTTAGGTTATGCTTTTGCACCGCTTATGTGGCTTATCGGTGTAGCTAAAGAAGATATGGCTTTAATGGGGCAGCTTTTAGGTATTAAATTGGCAGCCAGCGAATTTATTGGATACATACAATTGCGCGATTTAAAAAATGCGGCAAATGCTACGCATTTAAGTTACGAGAAATCGATAATCATGGCAACTTACATGCTTTGTGGTTTTGCTAACTTTGCTTCTATAGGTATCCAAATTGGTGGTATTGGTTCTCTTGCTCCAGGGCAACGTAAAACCTTGTCTAAATTTGGTATGAAAGCACTTGTTGGTGGTACTATTGCTTCTTTAATTTCGGCGACTATTGCTGGAATGATTATTGGGTAAACAATTCCTGCGAAGACAGTAACTTTACAAAAGTATACAGCTTAATTTTTACAGAAGATTAAATAAACAATTGTTTTTACTAATTTTGTTACTAACTATTTGTAGTTATTTCAAGGTAATAAACAATCACTAAATAATAGAACCCTGTTTCTGCAGGAGCGATAATTATGAAACAATATCACGACTTAGTAAAACACGTTTTAGAAAACGGAAACGAAAAGGGAGACCGCACGGGTACAGGTACAAAAAGTGTTTTTGGATACCAAATGCGCTTCGATTTAAGTGAAGGTTTTCCGATGGTAACCACCAAAAAACTGCATTTAAAATCTATCATTTATGAGCTGCTTTGGTTCTTAAAAGGTGATACCAATACCAAATATTTAACCGAAAACGGTGTGCGCATTTGGAATGAATGGGCCGATGAAAATGGAGATCTGGGGCCTGTTTACGGGCATCAATGGCGTAACTGGAATAGTGATGAAATTGATCAAATTAAAGAAGTAATCCATAGTTTAAAAACCAACCCAAACAGTCGTAGAATGTTGGTTTCTGCTTGGAATCCTTCTGTTTTACCAGATAATTCAAAATCTTTTAGTGAAAATGTGGCGAACGGAAAAGCTGCGTTGCCTCCATGTCACGCGTTTTTTCAATTTTATGTGGCTAATGGTAAATTGTCTTGTCAGCTTTATCAGCGTAGTGCAGATATCTTTTTAGGTGTACCATTCAATATTGCTTCTTATGCCTTATTCACCATGATGATGGCTCAGGTTTGCGGTTACGAGGCTGGTGAGTTTATTCATACCTTTGGAGATGCGCATATTTATAGTAATCATTACGAGCAATTAGAGCTGCAATTATCTAGAGATATTCGTCCGTTGCCAACAATGAAGATGAATCCTGAAATTAAAGACATTTTTGATTTCGATTTTGATGATTTCACTTTAGAAGATTACGATCCACATCCACATATAAAAGGAAAAGTAGCGATTTAAGATTCGTGAGAGATAAAACATAAAAAAAGGGCTTCTAAAATTTTTTAGAAGCCCTTTTTTTATACCGTATTGATATGGTAATTAAACACTAACAACGCTATTCTCAGCAGAAGCGTAATCGCTCCAAACATAAGAGTCTGCAGCAGAGTCGTTAACGTAATCTCCGTCAACTATATATTTGAATTCATAAGAATTCTCAGCATCTAAATCAACAGTGCCTTTAAATGTTCCGTTCTTTAATTTTTTTAACGGTGTTGCTTTTTCGTTCCATTCATTAAAGCTCCCAACAATAGAAACTTTTTTTGCCTCCTCAGCTTCAATAGTAAAAGTTACTTTACAAACTGGTTTGCTTTTTAAATATTGTTTTTTAATAGCCATAGTAAAATATGTTGTTTTATTCTACAAATTTATAAAAGTTTATTAACTCATAATCATTTAAACGCCTTAACATCAAAAAATTATCAATTTAATAATATGGGTTCTAATTATTTCATGGTAAATAATAAAATTAGGCTGAATTTTATATTATTAGCAATCGTTAAATCGGCTTTTTGCTTGATTCTCAATTAGTTTTAGAGCTTATTAAGCTAGTGTTTCTCTAAAATATGACTAATTAAATAAACTTCGGCATATCATTAAAATGTTATAACTTTACATCTATTATTTTTACATCATGTTCGGAAAAAAAAGACCCACTCCACAAATAGATAAAGACCAATTAGAGCTTATAGAAAATGCTCAAAAACGCATTAGGCAAAAGAAAGGATTGTACATTCATTTTGTTATATTTCTTCTTGGTGCTGTTTTTTTAATAATTGCTAATACCGTTTTAGGTATTGGTAAAGAGGTTACTTTTTTTGGTAAAGAATGGTTTTTATACGCTATTCTAGCGTGGTCGTTTTTCTTTGTATATCATTTAATTACTGTGTTTGTTACTCATAAATTTATGGGTAAAGCTTGGGAAAAAGAACAATTAGAAAAACTTGTAGCAAAACAGCAAGTACGTATTGAAGCTTTAAAAAGCACTTTAGATAAAGAAGAGAAACTTATTGTGAAAAGTGAGGTTTTTAAAAGTGAACAGAAGGTAAAAGAAGCTATAAGTACAGGTAATCAAGAGCTTACTGTTATTGTCGCTGCAGCGGAAAACGATGCTATAGGAAAAGGTAATAAACTTATTTGGCATTTAAGTGACGATTTAAAACGATTTAAAAGTTTAACAAATGGCCATCATATCATTATGGGGCGCAAAACATTTGAGAGTTTCCCAAAGCCATTACCAAACCGTACACATGTTGTAATTACAAGACAAACAGATTACAAAGCGCCAGAAGGTGTAATATTAGTTAATAGTTTAGAAGAAGCTATTGAGGCTTCTAAAAGCGATGTGCAACCCTACATTATTGGTGGTGGTGAAATCTATAAGCAAGCCATGGCAGTTGCTGATAAAATTGAATTAACACGTGTACATGAAAGCTTTGATGCCGATACTTTTTTTCCGGAAGTAGATACTTCAATTTGGAAAGAAACAGCGCATAAATTTCATAATAAAGATGATAAGCATGATTATGAATTTACGTTTTTAACTTACGAAAGAAAATAGAAAAGCAAAAGGTTTGTTGCTTTAGAGAACTTCAATATTTATGGTGAAAGAAATTCAACTTCGTATTACATTAAAAGAAGAAGAACGTAGTGATATTCTAGTTTTAAAGGCTGCTTTAAAGTTAGAGATAGATCGAAAAGATATTACAGGAGTAAAAGTTTTAAGAAAGTCTATCGATGCGCGAAAGGCTAAAATTATGCTGAACTATAAAGTAGCTGTTTATATTCGCGAAGCTCTGCCAAAAACATCCGATTATACTTTTAACTATAAAGATGTATCTAAGGCGAAACCAGTTCATATTATTGGTTTCGGACCAGCAGGAATGTATGCGGCATTGCGTTGTATTGAACTTGGCTTTAAGCCTATTGTTTTAGAGCGCGGAAAAAATGTGAAAGATCGTCGTCGCGATTTAAAAGCAATAAATCAAGATCATTTTGTAAACGAAGATTCTAACTATTGCTTTGGTGAAGGTGGAGCAGGAACTTACAGCGATGGTAAACTTTACACCCGAAGTTTAAAGCGTGGTGATGTACGCCGTATTTTTGAGAATTTAGTTTTTCATGGCGCAACCGATCAAATTTTGGTCGATGCACATCCGCATATAGGAACAAATAAACTCCCGAAAGTGGTTCAAAATATTCGAGAAACCATATTGAATTATGGTGGAGAAGTTCATTTTGAAACCCGAGTTACCGATTTTGTTATTAAAGATAATAGCATAAAGGCCATTCAGCTTTTAAATAAAGAAGAAATGCCTGTTGATAAGGTTATTCTAGCAACAGGGCATTCGGCTAGAGATATTTTTTATTTATTAGATAAAAAGGACATCGCTTTAGAGGCCAAATCCTTTGCTATGGGCGTTCGTGTAGAACATCCGCAACATATTATAGATTCTATCCAATACCATTGTTCTGGTCCTCGTCATGAACTTTTACCAGCTGCATCTTACGGGTTAGTACAGCAAGTTAACGAACGTGGTGTTTACTCATTTTGTATGTGTCCTGGCGGATTTATTGTGCCGGCAGCTACTGCAAATGGAGAAGTTGTTGTAAATGGTATGTCGCCGTCTAAGCGGAATAATCTATATGCCAATTCTGGTATTGTAGTAGAAATAGATGTTAATAAAGATTTACCTAAATACGAGCAATTTGGAGCGTTAAAAGGTTTGGAATATCAGAAGAATTTAGAACGTTTGGCCTTTACGGCTGGCGGAAGAAGTCAGGTAGCGCCAGCACAACGTTTAACTGATTTTGTGGAAGGTAATTTATCTTCAAGTTTAAATGATACATCATACCAACCGGGATTAAATTCGGCGCCTTTACATTCGCTTTTACCGAAATTAATCGGGAGTAGGTTACGAAAAGGCTTTCAAGCATTCGGACAAAAAATGAATGGTTATTATACAGAAGAAGCCAATGTGGTTGGTGTAGAATCTAGAACATCATCACCAGTTTCTATTCCTCGAAAAGAGAGTTTAGCACATCCTCAAATTTCCAACTTATTTCCTTGTGGAGAAGGTGGAGGTTATGCAGGTGGTATTGTGTCTGCGGCTATGGATGGTGAACGTTGTGCGGAAGCAGCAACAGATAATTTGTAGTTTGCTAATTGGGTTTATTTTGCTAAAATCATTAAAACTATTGATAATAGCCAATAATTGTTATTTTTGCAGCACTAATAAAAGAACCAATTATGAACGCATATATTTTTCCAGGCCAAGGAGCGCAATTTTCAGGAATGGGTTTAGACCTTTATGAAAACTCTCCTTTAGCACAAAGTTTATTCGAAAAAGCTAATGAGATTTTAGGGTTTCCTATTACAGATATTATGTTTGAAGGAACTGCAGAAGCTTTAAAAGAAACTAAAGTAACACAACCGGCTATATTTTTACATTCAGTAATTTTAGCAAAAACGCTAGGGGAAAGCTTTAAACCAGATATGGTTGCAGGACATTCTTTAGGTGAATTTTCAGCATTAGTAGCTAGTGGCGCATTAACTTTTGAAGACGGATTAAAACTGGTTTCTAAACGTGCTATTGCGATGCAAAAAGCTTGCGAATTACAACCAAGTACTATGGCTGCCGTTTTAGGTTTAGAAGATGCTGTAGTAGAAAAAGTATGTGAAGAAATTGATGGTGTTGTTGTTGCTGCAAATTATAACTGCCCTGGTCAATTAGTGATTTCGGGAGAAGTTGAAGCAATAAATAAAGCTTGTGAGGCTTTAAAAGAAGCTGGTGCAAGACGCGCTTTAGTATTACCGGTTGGTGGAGCATTTCACTCACCAATGATGGAGCCTGCTCGTGAGGAGTTGGCAGCAGCTATAGAAAATACAACATTTAGCAAGCCAAATTGTCCAATTTATCAAAACGTAACGGCAACTGCTATTACCGATGAGGCGGAAATAAAAGCAAATTTAATTTCGCAGCTTACAGCTCCTGTGCGTTGGACACAATCTGTACAACAAATGATAAACGATGGTGCTACCTTATTTACTGAAGTTGGCCCAGGTAAAGTTTTACAAGGTTTAGTTAAAAAAATAAATAGAGCTTCGGAAACAGCTTCTGCAACGTTAGATACAAATAAGTAGATGAAACTTACAAAACGCTCAATTTACATTATTCTAGTCATTGTTTTAACCATTGCTGTCGATCAAATTTCGAAAATATGTGTTAGAAATACTATTGTTGGTCGTACAGATATTCATCCGGGTGAACGTATTTCTTTAATTGGAGATGCTTTTATTTTAATGAATGTTGAAAATACCGGTGCATTTTTAGGTATGGGCAGTGATTTAAATCCAACCTTAAGAATTATTTTATTATTAATTCTACCTATTGTTGTCTTAGCATTTGTACTTCGTCATATTTTAAAAGATACGAGTTTAGATAACCTATCACTTTTTGCTTTTGCAAGTATTATAGGCGGTGGTATTGCTAATGTTTACGATCGTGTGGTTTATGGTTCTGTAACCGATTTTTTCTTTATAGATTTAGGAGGTGTTTTTAGAACAGGTGTTTTTAATATGGCAGATTTATCGGTTACTACCGGAATGATAATTTTGGTAATTATGAGTTTTAAGAAGAAAGAAAAAGAAGCTTAGAGTTAAGCTATGTTTTTAAGAGTATAAAAAAGCCAACTAAATTATTTAGTTGGCTTTTTTTTATTCGATGTATTTTAAAATTTATTTAGTTTGATTTGCTTTAAAGCGATCGAAGTCGGAAGTTGAATCTGCTTTCGGGAATGTATTGTTACTCATATCCGTATCGGCAAGCTCAAAGTTAGGATCTAAATTTACCATAACAACCGTTTTGGCTTTTACGAATGTCTTTTTAATTTCATATTCATTTCGTCTCCAAATTTGAGCAGGAATTCTATCAATTTCCGAAGAACCATCAGAGTAAATCCATTCAATAATAACAGGCATAATTAAGCCGCCTATATTTTTTACAGTAACCTCGTAAATGTTTTTACCAGAAAGTTGTTTGCGTAATTCTTTTTCATCTAAGCGAGATGTAAATTGACCATATCCTCGATCTGGTGTAGATGTCATATTTATAACTTGTGGTCCGTTCGAGAAATCTGTAAAAACATCCTCCGTCATTTCTGCTTCAGTATTATTGTTTTTAGAAGTTTTTGTGTTTTCCTCTTTTACTGTAAACCATTTTACATTATGTAGTTGTTGGTTAACGTGGTCGGTGGTAAAAAACCATCCTTTATAAAACCAATCTAAATCGGTAGCAGTTGCATCTTCTAAGGTTCTAAATAAATCTCCTGGGTTTGGATGTTTGTATTTCCAACGGTTAGCATATTCTCTGAAAGCTTCGTCAAATAAATCTTTACCTATAATAGAGTTACGTAACATTTGTAATCCTACAGTTGGTTTCATGTAGAAATTCGCTCCAAATTGGTTGAATAGTTCATTATCTGAATTTGTCATAATTGGGCGTAGTATGTTTTTATCACCCATCATAAAAGGAACAATTTTTTTGGGAGTTACGTGGCTGTAAGAAGGGTATCTTTCTTTTAACGTGCGTTGGTGTAAAAAGGTGTTTAAACCTTCGTCCATCCACATCCATTTACGCTCATCAGAACTTACAATCATAGGGAACCAGTTGTGTCCTACTTCATGTATAATAGTGCCAATCATACTTGCCTTAGCTTTTTCGCTTATTTTTCCATCCGTTGGGCGGCCTCCGTTGAAACTAATCATTGGGAATTCCATACCTATGTTAGATGTGTTAACCGAAATGGCAACAGGATAAGGGTAATCGAAAGTAGCGTTAGAGTAAACCTCCAAGGCGTTTTTCACTGCTTTTGTAGAGACTTCTTGCCAAACAGGTAAACCTTCTTTTGGGTAAAGTGACATAGCCATAACTGTATGGCTTGGTAATTTTACAGCTTGTGCATCCCACATAAATTTTCTAGATGAAGCAAAAGCAAAATCACGTACATTTTCAGCTTTAAACTTCCAAGTTTTTTTATTGTTAGATTTTGTTTTCTTATTAAGGTCGGCTTCTTCTTCAGTAATAATGATTACCGGTTTGTCAAAGGAAGTTTTGGCTTGTTTTAAGCGTTTAAGTTGTGTTTTGTTTAATACAGATTCGCTGTTCTCTAGCGTGCCAGTTGCAGCAACAACATGATCGGCAGGTACTGTGATTTCAACATCGTAATCTCCAAATTCTAAAGCAAACTCACCAAGCTTTTGAAATTGTTGGTTTTGCCAACCTTCAGTATCGCTATATACGGCCATTCTAGGAAACCAGTGCGCAATTAAAAAGGCACTGTTATCATCTTCCGGAAAGTATTCATACCCTTCCCGCGAAAGCGTATACATACTTCTATCTGTTATTGGGTAAGACCAAGAAATTGAAAAACTAATTTGTTCACCAGATTTTAAAGGTGTATTCAATTTAACCTTCATCATGGTGTTGTTAATAAGTATTTTTAGATTGTTATTATTTGCATCTTTTACTTCTTTTATAGAGTAGCCAGCAGGAAAATCGATAACGCGGGTTAGAAATTGCATTTTCCGAGTGGTAATAAAATCTTTTACTTCATTATTAATACTACCAAAATCTTCGTTTTCTTTTTTGTTTACGTTTTGCTCTAATTGAAGCCATAAGTATGATAATTCATCTGGAGAATTATTAAAATAGGTTATGGTTTCTTCCCCCGAAAGGGTATTTGTTTTTTCGTCTATAGTTGCTTTAATGTTATAGTTAGCGCGTTGTTGCCAATAATCTTTCCCCGGAGCACCACTAGCTGTTCTGTACGTGTTTGGTGGGGCAATTAAATTATCGATAGGTTCGAATTTACCTTGCCACGGCTGGGTTTGTGCTGTTAAGTTGAAATTAACTAAAATAGTTATGATTAAAACAGGGAGTAGTCTCATAATATGACGCTTATATATCATTGATTTAAAAAAACACAAGATACTAATTATGGTTAAGTTTTGTAATAATTGTAAGGGTTTTGTAGAGAAAGAGGCCGGATTTTTGAATAAAAAAGGAATTGAATTACAATGTGTATCTTTTTATTTCTTAATTAATATAAGGTAAAAGTAGAATTAAGCTTTCAATTTAGTGTTAAAACAGGCGTTTTTATCTTGTTTACTGCTTTCGTGTTCAGTACATTTGTACCTTGATTACAGAAAATTAAGATTCTTCTCTTGAAGAAGAAAAATAAAATAAGATTTAATATGAGCAAGAAACAACAACCGTTAACTTTTGATGTTTTAATTGAAATACCTAAAGGAAGTAGAAATAAATACGAATACGATTTTACATTACACAAAATCCGTTTTGATCGTATGTTATTTTCTTCAATGATGTATCCTGGTGATTATGGATTTATTCCAGAAACTCTAGCGTTAGATAAAGATCCTTTAGATGTGTTAGTTTTAGGTCATCAGCCAACATTTCCAATGGTTGTAATGGAAGTTCGTCCAATTGGTGTGTTTTACATGACGGATGAAAAAGGACCAGATGAAAAAATTATTTGTGTACCGGTATCAGATCCTATTTGGAGTAATAAAATGGATATTGCTGATTTAAACCCACACAGATTAAAAGAAATAGAACATTTTTTCCAAGTTTATAAAGATTTAGAGAAGAAAAAAGTTGATACAGGTGGTTGGGGAAATGCTGAACAAGCAATTAAAATTTACCACGAATGTGTAGATCGTTATGATAAAAGTGAGCACAAGAAAAAACGCACTTTTACTATCTAATTAGTATATTCTTAAAATATTGCAAAATAAATGAGTCATCTTTAACTAAAGGTGACTTTTTTTATTAATTATATTTCCTTATTTTTAGCTTGGTAAAATTAACAACAACCAAAAATCAACTAACTCTTATGGAATTAATAATCAAATTATTACCGCTCTTCGGGGTAGGTGCATTAGTGTTCGTCTTTATTAAAAGTGCTTGGGTAACTAAGCAGGATCAAGGCGATGAAAAAATGATTCGGATAGCCAAAAATATTGCCGATGGCGCCATGTCTTTTTTAAAAGCTGAATACAAAATTTTATCAATTTTTGTGGTAGCCGTGGCTATTTTGTTATACTTCAAAGGTGTATCAGAAGTTGGATCGAGTGGTATTGTAGCTGTTTCGTTTATTATAGGAGCCATATGTTCTGCACTCGCAGGGTTTATAGGAATGAAAGTTGCTACTAAAGCTAATGTTAGAACCACGCAAGCTGCTAGAACATCATTAGGGCGAGCCTTAGAAGTTGCCTTTGCTGGTGGTGCCGTAATGGGACTTGGAGTTGTAGGTTTAGGAATTCTCGGCTTAAGTGGCTTATTTATGATTTATCAAAACCTCTGGCCTGGTGCAGAAAATTTAGCGATGGTATTAAATGTGCTTTCAGGGTTTTCTTTGGGAGCTTCATCTATTGCTTTATTCGCTCGTGTTGGTGGTGGTATTTATACTAAAGCAGCCGATGTTGGTGCCGATCTTGTAGGTAAGGTTGAAGCAGGTATTCCTGAAGATCATCCATTAAACCCAGCAACTATTGCAGATAATGTTGGTGATAACGTTGGTGATGTTGCAGGTATGGGGGCCGATTTATTTGAATCTTATGTAGGATCTATTATCGGAACCATGGTTTTAGGAGCATTTATTTTAACTCCAGATTTTAATGGTTTAGGTGCTGTGTATCTTCCCTTAGTATTAGGTGCTGTTGGTATTGTGATGTCTATTTTAGGAACCTTTTTTGTAAAAGTAAAAGATGGAGGAAATCCACAAACAGCATTAAACATTGGAGAATTTGGTTCTGCGGGTTTAATGGTTATAGCATCTTATTTTATTATTAATGCCTTGTTACCAGAATCTGTAGAAGGCTTACCATTTGGGGCTATGGGTGTATTTTGGGCTACTATTGCTGGTTTAATGGCTGGTTTAGCCGTTGGTAAAATAACAGAATATTACACAGCTACAGGTAAAAGACCCGTAATGTCTATAGTAGAACAATCGGAAACGGGAGCCGCAACAAATATTATTGCAGGTTTAGGTGTGGGTATGATGTCTACAGCTATTCCAATTCTTTTAATTGCAGCGGCCATTATTGTGTCACATCATTTTGCTGGATTATATGGTATTGCAATTGCAGCGGTTGGTATGTTAGCAAATACAGGCATCCAGTTAGCGGTAGATGCTTACGGACCAATTTGTGATAATGCCGGTGGAATTGCAGAAATGGCAGAGTTGCCAAGTGAAGTACGTGAACGTACAGATAAACTGGATGCTGTTGGTAATACAACTGCAGCAGTAGGTAAAGGTTTTGCTATTGCTTCTGCAGCCTTAACAGCGTTAGCATTATTTGCGGCTTTCATGAAAACGGCTAATGTAATTGCAATTGATGTCTCTCAGCCAACAATTATGGCAGGGTTATTAGTTGGTGGTATGCTACCTTTTGTATTTTCGGCCTTGTCAATGAATGCGGTTGGTCGTGCTGCAATGGCTATGATTGAAGAGGTGCGTCGTCAGTTTAGAGATATTCCGCAGTTAAAAGCAGCTTTAGCTGTGATGCGTAAATACGATTCGGATATGACGAAGGCTACCAAAGAAGATCGTGCTATTTTTGATGCGGCCGATGGTTATGCCGAATACGATAAATGTGTAGATATTTCTACAAAAGCATCTATAAAAGAAATGGTTTTTCCTGGTTTATTAGCTATTGCAGTACCTGTTGCTGTAGGTTTTATTGGCGGAGCCGAAATGTTAGGTGGTCTGCTAGCGGGTGTAACCACTTGTGGTGTGCTTATGGCTATTTTTCAATCTAACGCTGGTGGTGCATGGGATAATGCTAAAAAAACTATAGAGGAGCAAGGTAAAAAGGGTACTGATGCGCATAAAGCTGCTGTTGTAGGTGATACCGTTGGAGACCCTTTTAAAGATACCTCCGGACCATCGCTAAATATTCTTTTAAAATTGATGTCGGTTGTAGCTTTAGTTATCGCACCAAGTATTGCATTATCTGCCGATAGTGTTGTGGCTCATGTAAATAATACAGAAGTTATAGAAAAGGTTGAGGTTAAAAAAGAAGTGAATGTCGAGGTTCATAAAAATGATGATGGTACGGTTAAGGCTATAGTAAAAACGGTAACAACAAAAAATGGTGAAGGTTCTACAACTTACGAAAATTTTGAAGGAACCAAAGCTGAGGTGAAGAAAAGTCTTGCTGCTTTAGGTGCAGATGCTAAAGATGTTTTAATTGAATTAGAAAAAGATATAAATAAAGTTGAAGAAGAGGTTTTAAATTAGGTTAGACTTCTTTTTTTAGTAATTTTGAAAAACCACGTGGAAGCGTGGTTTTTTGTATTTTTACAATCTATATGTTTAAAAAAGACCCTGTCCAAATTATAGCATTTCAAACTTACGGTACTTTCAACCGTGTGTATTTGCGTGGGCGAGCTATAGAAGATGAAAGTATTAATTTAGAACAAAAAAGTGTTTTAAAACTACTGATTAATGCTTGGAAACGTTTTGAAACAGATGAAGTAAAACATGCAGAACTCAGTGTTAGGCTCGGAGATGATCACGTGTTTTATACTAAAACCGACGAGAGAGGTTATTTTTTGCTAGATGAAACTGTTGATGATATTAGTAAATATCAGGATGATGAAGGTTGGGTTGAGTTTGAGTTTTCTTTTAAAAATAAAATTGTTAAACGTTTAATTCAATCGGAGAATAAGTTTTCTGCTCATATGCTTATTCCTTGTAAAAGTGCTGAATTTGGAGTTATTAGCGATATAGATGATACTATTTTACACACCGGTATTGTGTCTATGTTTAAATGGCGTGTGCTTTTTAATACGTTTTTAAAATCCGCAGGAAAGCGATTGCCTTTAGAAGGTGCCGCTGCATTTTATAAGTTATTACATCAAGGTAAAAAGGAACATGAAGCAAATCCTATTTTTTATGTAAGTCATAGCCCTTGGAACTTGTATCGATATTTGGATTACTTTTTAAAGCAAAATAATTTCCCAAACGGGCCAATTATCCTTAGAAAGTTTCCGAGTGTTTTTAAACGAAAACCTAAAGACGAGAAGCCCGAGAAGCAAAAAGAGATCATTAATTTACTGGAATCTTACCCAGACTTAAAGTTTATTCTAATTGGTGATTGTGGAGAGCATGATCCTGATATTTATATAGAAATAGCACAGGTATTCCCTAATAGAATTTTAGCTATTTATTTGCGCAGTGTTAAGCACAAAAAGAAAATGCTTCGTGTTTCTGGGTTGTTTAATGATTACAAAACTACACCAGTTTTATTGGTAGAAACAAGCGAAGAAGCTATTGAGCATGCTCGAAAAAGTGGATTTGTATTGTAGTGCAAACAATAAAATCAACAACAGTTTAAAATAAATTCAGGTTTTAAGAAACAGGTTGTTCTAAAACAGCCCATTTATTTCAGCATCAATAGTGTTTATTACAAAACCTAAATCTTCAGGATTATCAACAAAATCTAAGTGGTCTACATCAATTATTAAAAGTTTTCCTTTGTTGTAACCGTGTATCCAAGCTTCGTAACGTTCGTTTAATCGGCTTAAATAATCTATACTTATAGAGTTTTCGTAATCACGACCACGTTTTTGTATTTGGGATACTAAGTTTGGTATGGTACTACGCAGGTAAATTAATATGTCCGGACCTTGCACAAGAGATTCCATTAACTCGAAAAGCGACTTATAATTTTCAAAATCACGATTCGTCATTAAGCCCATAGCATGTAAGTTAGGAGCAAAAATATGAGCGTCTTCATAAATAGTACGATCTTGTATAATGGCTTTTCCGCTTTCGCGAATTTGTAAAACTTGACGAAAACGACTATTCAAAAAATATACTTGCAGGTTAAAACTCCAGCGTTCCATTTGGTTGTAAAAGTCGTCTAGGTACGGGTTATCTACCACATCTTCCAATTGAGCTTCCCAATTGTAATGTTTTGCTAACAGTTTTGTGAGAGTGGTTTTTCCAGCGCCTATATTTCCGGCAATAGCAATATGCATAGTGTTATTTTATTTTTAATTGAAACTCGTATAAAGTTTTGTGGGTGTAAATATACAAGGTTTCATTGATTACAAAAAACTGATTTATTATTATATTAGGAAGAATAATATGTGCAGGTTGTTCATCGTTTTTATTCAGGTAGAGTAAATTGTTATCCTTTTTTAGTATCAAGTTTTCACCGTCTGCCGCAATAGCTGTGTAACCCTTGTTATCTAGTTTTTTTATTAAACTCCCAAAATAATTATAAGTATACAGTTGGTTTTTAGTAAGTAACCAACAATAATTAAAGTTACTTTTTAGGTCTAAAACTTGGCTTTGTACGGGCTGTGTTTGGGCTCTAGAGGTTTTTTGTTTATAATCGAAAAGTTCAAGGTTTTGAATGTCTTGGTTAAAAACCCAAACCGTGTTATCATGTCCGGTAGAAACATGAGAAACATTTTTGTAGTCGTTAATGGCATTAAAATCGGTTTTAAAAATTTCCGATAAGCGGTTGTCTAGAATTATTAAGGTATTGAAGTCTTTATAGAAGATATTAATTTTTAACGGGTTAAAAGTGTTAGCACTTTCAATATTTCCTAATTGTAGGTTGTTGTAATTTAAAGTTTTATTGTTATGGTTTTTGTAGAGTACATTATTGTTTATATAGCATGTAGTGCCAAAGTTATTAACCGACACTAAATGTTCTACATCTAGTAAAGTTTTTTTGACTAACGTTGCTTCAATAGGTTCTTGAGAGAAAATTGAAAGGGTAAATAAAAAAAGTAGAAATGTAGCGTGTTTCATTCGATTGGGAAATTACAAAAATTGAATCAATTTTTCAGGCATTAAAAACTGTATTTATTTTAAGAGTATTTTAACATTTTAAGATTAAACTATTGGGTATCTCTTTAAGTCTAAGCTAAAATTAAAGTTTAATTTTAGTAACAAAACAAAAATATAAGAATAATGAATTTTAAGATTTTAAAACCAGCATTAACCGCATGTTTACTTTTTGTAACGGTATTATCTTTTGCTCAAAAAGACTTTCAAGGTAAAGCATACTACGAGTCTAAAACTACTGTAGATATGAGTAATTTTGGAGGAGGGCAACTAAGTGAAGAGCGTAAAAAAGAAATTGCTGGCCGAATGAAAAGTATGCTAGAGAAAACTTTTATTCTAACTTTTAATCAATCGGAATCTGTATATAAGGAAGAAGAACGATTAGAGGCGCCAAGTACAGGTAGAGGTCCTCGTTTTGGAGCTATGAGTTTTACTGGTGGCGATCAATATAAAAATGTAAGTAATAAAGAGCTATTGCAAGAGCAAGAATTTTTTGGAAAACAGTTTTTAATTAAAGATGAATTACAACAGTTGAAATGGGAGTTAGGCTCGGAAACCAAAACCATTGGACAATATACTTGTTTTAAAGCTACAGCAGTAAAGGAGGCTTCAGGATTTGATTTTAGTAATTTTGGAAGAAGACCATCTGGAGATGACGATAAAAAAGACGAAGAAGAAAAACCTAAAGAAGTTGTTGTTACAGCTTGGTATACACCACAGATTCCTGTAAACCAAGGACCAGATACATATTGGGGGTTGCCTGGTTTAATTTTAGAAGTTAGTGCAGGCAAAACTACAATTTTGTGTTCTAAAATTGTTTTAAATCCTTCGGAAAAAGATGAAATGAAAGTGCCGTCTAAAGGAAAAGAAGTAACGCAAGCAGAATACGACGCCATTGTGAAGAAAAAAATGGAAGAAATGCAAGCTATGCGTGGTGGTAGAGGAGGAAACCGTGGTGGTGGCGGAAGACGCTAATAGCAATCATTTTATTATAAGTAATTAATCGAAAATTTATTCTGTGAAAAATTTAATCGTTTTTGCACTGCTTTTAGCGGTAAGTACAACCTTTGCTCAAGTTAAACTGGAAGGTGTTGTTAGAGATAGTATTGGTGACCCGTTAGAATTAGCAAATGTTATTGCTATAAATCAAGATACGCAAAAGCTAGATGCTTATGGTATTACAAACCCAGATGGTCGTTACAAACTTTCAGTAGAGAAAAATGCCAAGTATAATATTCAAGTGAGTTATATCGGCATGAGAACGGGACAGGCTGAGGTGATTACAAAAGAAAGCGCAATAATTCAAGATTTTGTTTTAGTTGAAGATAATGCGCTAGATGCTGTAGAGTTAGTTTACGAAATGCCTGTAACCATTAAAGGTGATACTATTGTTTATAATGCAGATTCTTTTAAATCAGGTACAGAACGAAAACTAGGAGATGTTTTAGATAAACTACCAGGAGTAGAGATTAATGATGATGGTGAAATTGAAGTAGAAGGCGTAAAAGTTGGTAAAGTTATGGTTGAGGGTAAAGAGTTTTTTGATGGAGACTCTAAGTTGGCCACTCAAAACATTCCTGCAAATGCTATTGATAAAGTTGAGGTGCTTAAAAATTATGCCGAAGTTGGCCAATTAGGTGGAGTAACCAATAACCAAGATAACATTGCTATAAACATTAGACTTAAACAAGGTAAAAAGAATTTTTGGTTCGGAAATGTTACTGCCGGTGGTGGTACTTCAGATAATGATTTATTGTATTTATTTCAGCCAAAATTGTTTTACTACAGTCCGGAATACAGTATAAATGTAATTGGAGATTTAAATAATATTGGCGAAATAGCGTTTACACGTCGCGATTATTTCAACTTTACTGGTGGTTTTAGAGCTCCAAGCAGAAGTAGTGGAACAAACATAGATTTAGGAAGTAATAATTTAGGATTTTTATCACTTCAGAATAATAGAGCCAAAAATATTAACACCAAATTCGGAGCTGCCAATTTTAGCTATTCACCTAAACCAACTTTAGATTTAAGTGGTTTCGCGATTCTGTTAAGTAACCGAACAGATTTAACAGAAATTAGCGATGTGCAATTTTTAGATGATACTTCTCGTGATGAAAATAAAGAAAGCAATACACGCCAACGTAGCGATATGGCTATGTTGAAGTTTAGTGCCAAGTACAAACCAAACGGAAGTAATCAATTAGATTATGATGTGTTGGCTAGAACATCTAAGGAATCGCAAGATCAGTTTGTATTATCATCTCGAGTTGGAGATGTTAGTGAGCTAGAAAGTTCTTCACCATTTAGTATTAATCAAAACTTGAATTATTATTACACGTTAAACGAGAAGAATATTTTTGCTTTAGAAGTGCAACATTTATGGCAAGATGAAGATCCTTTTTACAATGCTATTCTAGAAAACGACCCGACTAATAACGATAATGATTTAGACGACCCTATTAACCCGAGTGATGCTTATGATGAAACAGCTAGTGATTTAGGTTTCGATAGAGATCAAATTCAATATGATATCAATCAGGATAAGCGCGTAAAATCTAATCAAATGGATGCTAAGGTTGATTATTGGAATATTCTAAATCAAAAAAGTGATGTTAATTTTACTGTGGGAACCATCTATAGTAAACAAGATTTCGATTCTAATATATTTCAAACTTTAGATGATGATACCGATTTTAACTCCACTCCAACCATTAACGATGGTTTAGATACAAATGATATTGCTTACACATTTACCGATGTTTATGCAGGAGCGCATTACCGCTTAAAATCTGGAATTTTTACATTTACGCCTGGTTTTTCTGCACATGCTTATAGTGCGAAAAATGATCAGTTTGATGTAGATTATACCGATAACTTTTTTAGATTACTACCAGATTTTAATATGTTGATTCAGTTAAAAAAGAGTGAGCGTATTATTTTTAATTACGATATGCAAACTAACTTTACCGATGTTAATCAATTAGCTAGAGGTTTAGTTTTAAACGATTATAGTTCTGTTTTTTCTGGAAATCAGGAATTAGAAAGTGCTTTGGCTCATAACTTCAATTTATCTTATTTCAGTTTTAATATGTTTAATTACACCAATGTTTCGGCGCGATTAAATTATAGCAAAACAGTAGATAGAATTAGAACAAATTCCGAATTACCTCTCGGAAGTGTTATTAGAGTTAGTAGTCCTTATAATTCAAATCTAGCCGATGAAAGCGCTAGTGCTAATGCTCGAGTTCAAAAAACAATGGGTAAGTTTAGAGCAACAGCTACGGGTAACTTAAGTTATACCAAATACAACCAGCTTGTAAACGATTTGCCATTTGCTAACGAAACTTATTCGCAAACTTATAGAGGGGAATTAAGAACTAATTTTAAAGAAGCGCCAAATTTTGAATTAGGGTACCGTTACAGTATTCAAGATAATGACCAAGGCACACAAAGAACAAAGTTTTTTA
This sequence comes from Algibacter lectus, assembly GCF_004368925.1. Classification (NCBI taxonomy): domain Bacteria; kingdom Pseudomonadati; phylum Bacteroidota; class Flavobacteriia; order Flavobacteriales; family Flavobacteriaceae; genus Algibacter; species Algibacter lectus. The sequence goes on along the minus strand of NZ_SORL01000008.1, from coordinate 35,895 downwards.
CTAAGGCACCATCGGTAGAATTTGATGCTTTAATCTTAAAAAGTTTCACTTTTAAGACCGATTATTCATATAATGACTTTTCAGATGAAGAAAAAACAATAAATTCTTATGAGTTTTGGGATGCGTCTTTAGCTTATAAAAAAGATGAGGACAGCAAATGGGAATACGAAGTTAAAGCAACTAACTTATTAAATACCAGGTCTCAAAACCAGAGTAGTGTGGGCACAATTTCTGTAAGCGCAACCGAATATTATATACAACCACGCTTTTTAACTTTTAGAATTAGATACGAATTGTAAAAAAAACGAAATTTGTTTTGTAGAATTAATAAACAGTAATATATTTGCGGTCAGTTTTGGGGAGATACTCAAGCGGCCAACGAGGGCAGACTGTAAATCTGCTGACTACGTCTTCGCAGGTTCGAATCCTGCTCTCCCCACTTAAAACCGAAAAGCCTGCTATTAGCAGGCTTTTTAATTTTAGATACTTTCTAGATTAAATTAGTTATCATTTCTTAAGTGTTGTGTAAGTATCGGCCTAATGTTTTTTGTTAAATAGAGCTTAAAGCTATTTTGTAGCTATTATAATTTTGTTACATTTGACTGCAAATTAATTTAACACAAAAAAATGAAAACAATTAAAGTTTTAAGCCTAGTTGCTCTTACAGCATTAATGGCATCTTGTAATAACACAGGAGTTACAAAAAAGCCTGTAAAAACAGAATTAGATTCAGTAAGTTATGCTATCGGTATGGATGTTGCTAGAAATGTAAAAACTAGTTTCTCTGAATTTGATAACGAGTTGTTTATTCAAGGGTTTATGAACGCTATTGATTCTACTGATATTTTAATAGATCAAGCAGAAGCTCAAAAAGTAGTACAAGCTTATTTCCAAAAGAAACAACAAGCTGATATCGCTAAACAAAAAGAAGAAGCTGCTAAAAAAGCAGAAGCTGAGTTTGGTGAAGTTAAATTAGCTGGTGAGAAATTTTTAGAAGAAAACAAATCTAAAGATGGTGTTCAGGTAACAGAAAGTGGTTTACAATATATTGTTGAGAAAGAAGGAACAGGTGAAAAACCAACAACAGCTTCTCAAGTAAAAGTACATTACCATGGTACCTTAACCGATGGAACTATTTTTGATAGTTCTGTAGATCGTGGAACTCCAGCTACTTTTGGTGTAACACAAGTTATTCCAGGGTGGACAGAAGGTTTACAGTTAATGTCTGTAGGTTCTAAATATAAATTCTTTGTACCGCAAGAATTAGGTTACGGAGCAACTCCAAGAGGTGGAAAAATTAAGCCTTTCGATGTTTTAGTATTCGATGTTGAATTGTTAGAAATCGTTAAGTAATTTAAAACATTATTCTTTCAATTGTAATGTTGAGGTTTTCAACTTATAATTAGAATGAAATGTTTAAATATATAAAAAAGACTGCCTGAAAATGGCAGTCTTTTTTGTTTTAGTAAATTCAAAAAAATAAAGGTTGTAACTTTGCAACTTAATAAATTGAAGACTATGAACCATAAAGCAGGTTTTGTAAATATTATTGGTAATCCAAACGTTGGAAAATCAACACTAATGAATGCCTTTATAGGTGAAAAATTATCTATCATCACTTCTAAGGCACAAACTACACGCCATAGAATTTTAGGTATTGTAAATGGAGACGATTTTCAGGTTGTATTAAGTGATACTCCTGGTATTATTAAGCCAGCTTACGAGTTGCAAGAATCTATGATGGGGTTTGTAAAATCGGCCTTTGAAGATGCGGATATATTAATTTATATGGTAGAAATTGGAGAACAAGCTTTAAAAGATGAAGCATTCTTTAATAAAATTAAAGCGTCTAAAATCCCTGTTTTATTACTTTTGAATAAAATTGATATATCAGATCAGGAACAATTAGAGACTCAAGTGCAACTTTGGGCAGAGAAAGTGCCAAATGCAGAAATTATTCCTATTTCGGCTTTACAAGGTTTTCAAGTGAAAGAAGTATTTCATAGAATTATCGAGTTATTGCCAGAATCTCCAGCCTTTTATCCAAAAGATCAATTAACGGATAAACCAGAGCGTTTCTTTATAAATGAAACTATTCGCGAAAAAATCCTTCTTCATTACAAAAAAGAAATTCCTTATGCTGTAGAAATAGAAACAGAGGAGTTTTTCGAGGAAGAAAAAATTATTAGAATGCGATCTGTAATTATGGTAGAGCGCGAAACTCAAAAAGGTATCATAATTGGCCATAAAGGCACAGCTTTAAAACGCGTAGGTGTAGAAGCTAGAAAAGATTTAGAAAAGTTTTTCGGTAAACAAATTCACTTAGAACTGTATGTAAAAGTGAATAAAAACTGGAGGAGTAACCAAAAGCAGTTAAGGCGTTTTGGGTATAATCAGTAAAAAAAACTAACGTTATCTTTTTAATTAGGTAACCTTTAGTTAAAACTTGAGTCGCATCTTTGTACCATTCAAAAAATTGGTATTTTGAAAAGTTTGAGTTAGTTTAGTTTAAAAGCTTTGGTTGGTAGCAATTAGAGCTTTTTTTATGCCTTACAAATACTATTCATAAAATTGTATAAGGCATTCATTTCTTTTTGGTTAGAAAATTTACTCACTCTACCAGCAAAGTATAATGCAAACCAAATTCCTGTTAAAACAACCAACCCTATTATTTGCGTTTGGTAAGAGGCTTTTAAAGCCCAATTGCTATAAGCCCAAATGCTAAACACAATAAAAAGCATAGCAACGGCAAAATGAAAAAATATAAACATAGTCCAAACGGTTGGACTTGGCCCAAACAAACCACGTAATAAACAGTTGTTTTCATCGACTTCATTTATCTCTAAATGTAGTTGCGGTGACCAAAAATGTTGTTTTTCTTTGGGAAGTTTGATAAATACATGATCGTCAACTGTAGATACAATAAAATCAGACTGTAGGGTCCTGCTGTCTTCAAAGTCCTTTAAAACCGAGGTATTTGTTCTTGGTAGTTGCATTTTAAACCGAGGTCTAAGTACAATTTCGTTTAGTGGTGTATTCATAATTAATTCATTAGGAAAGTAAAATACTCTTTTCTATCGAACTAAACACTATATTTGCAGCCGCTTACAGGATATGTAATGCATAAAAACAAAACTTATGAGTAATATAGTAGCAATAGTAGGAAGACCAAATGTTGGCAAATCAACTTTTTTCAATCGTTTAATACAACGTCGTGAGGCAATTGTAGATGCCGTTAGTGGTGTTACAAGAGATCGCCATTACGGTAAAAGTGACTGGAACGGTAAAGAATTTTCGTTAATTGATACCGGCGGATACGTTTTAGGTAGTGATGATGTTTTTGAAGCAGAAATTGATAAACAAGTTGAATTAGCAATAGATGAAGCCGATGCCATTATTTTTATGGTAGATGTTGAAACTGGTGTTACTGGAATGGATGAGGATGTTGCAGAGTTGTTACGTAAAGTAAATAAACCTGTTTTTCTTGTTGTAAATAAAGTTGATAACGGTAAACGTGCTGCAGATGCTGTAGAGTTTTATTCTTTAGGTTTAGGTGAATATTATACTATTGCGAGTATAAATGGTAGTGGAACCGGAGAGTTATTAGATGCTTTAGTTGAAGCTTTACCTGAAAAGGAAGAAGTAGAAGAGGAAGTATTACCTCGTTTTGCGGTAGTTGGCCGTCCTAATGCAGGAAAATCATCATTCATAAATGCTTTAATAGGAGAAGATAGATATATTGTTACAGATGTTGCAGGAACAACTCGTGATTCTATTGATACAAAATATAATCGTTTTGGATTTGAATTTAATTTAGTAGATACTGCTGGGATTAGAAGAAAATCTAAAGTGAAAGAAGATTTAGAGTTTTATTCTGTAATGCGATCTGTTCGTGCTATTGAACATGCCGATGTCTGTTTATTAGTTTTAGATGCCACTCGTGGTTTCGATGGTCAGGTTCAAAATATTTTTTGGCTAGCCCAAAGAAACAGAAAAGGTATTGTTATTCTTGTAAATAAGTGGGATTTAGTAGAGAAAGACCACAAATCAATGAAAGAGTACGAGCGCGTTATTAAACAACAAATGGAGCCGTTTACAGATGTGCCTGTTGTTTTTATTTCTGTATTAACAAAGCAACGTATTTTTAAAGCTATTGAAACGGCTGTTGAGGTTTACCATAACAGATCTAAAAAAATAAAAACAAGTAAGCTTAACGAGGTGTTTTTACCACTTATTGAAAACTATCCACCACCAGCATACAAAGCAAAATACGTTAAAATTAAATACATTATGCAGTTGCCAACACCGCAGCCGCAGTTTGCATTTTTCTGTAACTTGCCGCAATATGTAAAAGAACCTTATAAACGTTTTTTAGAAAATAAACTTCGTGAAAAGTTTGATTTTAAAGGCGTTCCAATTAGTGTTTACATGCGTAAAAAGTAAATCAAAAAACTGATAATTTTATAGCGTTGTTTTTAGATTAAGTTATGTATTTTTATATACTAATAACTTAATCTAAAACAATGATAAATCACCTTACAAAGCACCACGCTATATGCTTGGTTCTAGTTAATGTTGTCTTATTTTCTTGTACGTCTAAAACCAAAGAAAAAATAGATGAAATCCAGAATCCTTTAGTTCAAAAAAGTATATTACAATATCAGGCTCCTCAATTTGATTTAATTAAAGATGAAGATTTTGTGCCTGCTTTTAAAGAAGGTCTAAAAATACACGATTCTGAAATTGATGCGATAACCAACAATACAGAAGCTCCAACATTCGAAAATACCGTATTGGCACTCGAATTAAGTGGAGAGGTGTTGGATAGAGCAACAAATGTATTTTACAATCTTACAGGCTCTAGTACCAACCCTACATTACAAGCCATAGAGAAGGAGTATGCGCCTATATTTTCTTCGCATTCCGATAATATTTATCTTAATTCTAAAATTTATAATCGTATAAAAGCATTAGATCTTTCAACCTTAAAGGGTGAAGATTTAAAGTTAGTCGATTACTATTTAAAGCGTTTTGAAATGGCAGGCGCCAGTTTATCTAGTGAAGACAAGGAGAAGATGATGGAAATTAATAAAAAACTTTCCGTTTTAAAAACCGAGTTTAATAGTAGGTTGTTAAAAGCGCGTAAAGAAGCGGCTTTGGTTGTTGATACTGTTGAAGAATTAGATGGCTTAAGTTCTGATGATATTGAAAGAGCAAAGCTAAAAGCTGAAGAAGCTGGACTTGAAGGGAAATATGTTCTTGGATTGTCTAATACTACTCAGCAACCTTTGTTAGCGGTGCTAAAAAATAGAGAAACCCGTAGAAAGTTATTTGAGGCTTCATTTACAAGAGCTGAAAAGAATAACGCTGCAGATACTAGGCAAGTTGTAGAAGAGATAGCGCTTTTACGTATGCAAAAAGCCCAATTAATGGGAAAGAAAAATTACGCAGAATGGAAACTTCAAAACCAAATGGCTAAAACTCCAGATCGTGCTTTAAATCTGTTATCAGAATTAGGCAAAGCATCCGTGGCTCAAGCAAAAAAAGAAGCTGCCAATATACAAAGTATTATAGATGCTCAAAATGGTGGTTTTAAATTAGAACCATGGGATTGGAGTTTTTATGCAGAACAAGTTAAAAAAGCTAAGTACGATTTAGATCAAAAAGAACTTGAACCTTATTTCGAATTAAACTCGGTTTTAGAGAATGGTGTGTTTTATGCTGCGGAACGTATGTATGGTATTACGTTTAAAAAACGTACAGATTTACCGGTTTACAATCCAGATGTTATTACTTATGAAGTTTTTGATAAAGATGGGTCTAGCTTAGCATTGTACTACTTAGATTTTTACACACGCGACACTAAAAAAGGCGGTGCTTGGATGAATAGTTTTGTTAATCAGTCTCATTATTTAAAGCAAAAACCAGTAATCGTTAATGTATTTAATTACATAAAACCTACTGAAGGTAACCCAAGTTTAATAAGTTTCGATAATGTAACCACTATGTTTCATGAGTTTGGCCATACATTACATGGTTTATTTGCTAACCAACAATATGTGTCTTTATCTGGTACAAGCGTACCTAGAGATTATGTTGAATTTCCTTCTCAAATAAATGAGCACGCGGCTTTAGAGCCAGATGTTTTAAAAAACTACGCAATACATTACGAAACTAAAGAAGCCATTCCTCAGGCTTTAATTGATAAGTTAATGAAGGCTGAAATGTTTAATAAAGGTTACGATGTAACAGAATTATTAGCAGCATCTGTTATTGATATGATGTGGCATACTGTAGAAAACGAAGCAGATTTTAAATCTGTTTTAGAATTTGAAAAAGAAGCTTTAGCTAAAAATGGATTACTAGTAAGTGAAGTGCCTTCTAGATACCATACACCTTACTTTGCACATGTTTGGGGTAGTGGTTATTCTGCAGGATATTATGCTTACACGTGGAGTAAAACATTGGATTATAATACTTACGATTGGATTAAAGCAAACGGTGGTATGAATCGTGAAAACGGAGAACGTTTTAGAAAACATATATTATCTGTTGGTAATAGTGTTGACTTAAATAAAGCCTTTACCGATTTTGTTGGACATGATATGGAAGTGGATGCTTACATTAATAATGTAGGCTTCTAAAAGAAGTAGATTAAATTTTTTTTTTAATAAATATAGAAAAGGAAGGCGTTAATAAATGCTTTCCTTTTTTTTATGGTATAAATTTACCAGCCACCAGAAGCACCGCCTCCGCCAAAGCCTCCGCCACCGAAGCCTCCGCCAAAACCACCTCCGCTAGAGCTTCCGCCTCCAAAGCCACCACCAAAACCTCCAGAAGAGCCTCTTCGGTAGTTGCCACGGCCCATATTACTCAAAATAATAGCTTCGAGTATATCGGATCCTGCAGATCTATTTCCTCTGTTATTTCCACCGCCACCGCGATTGTTTTTGGAAATAGAGATAAGTATAACGATAAAAATAAATACCAATAGCATAATAAAACCAACAGGAATACCTTCTTGATTAGAAGCTTGTCTTGTTCCTTTGTATTCACCTGTTAGTACTTCAAAAATAGCATCGGCACCTTTGTTTAATCCACCGTAATAATCATTCTGTTTAAAATATGGAATAATATCAAGGTTAATAATTCTGTTAGACATCGCATCGGTTAGTAAATGCTCTACGCCGTAACCCGTGTTAATGGCAATACGTCTATCATCACGAGCTAATAGAATAAGCACGCCGTTATCTTCTTTCGCTTGTCCAATTCCCCAGGCTTGTCCCCATTTAGCGCCTAAATAGTTAATGTTTTCACCTTCGGTGGAAGCAATAATAGCTACTACTATTTGGGTTGAAGTCGTGTCGGAATATTTTATAAGTTTTTGCTCTAAGTTGCTTTTTTGTGATGCACTTAAAAGATTGTAGTAGTCGTAAACACTCGTTTGAAAATCCGGTGTTTTAGGGATTTCATATTGTGCAAAAGAAAAGTTAGTGCATAAAAGTGTAGTGAGTAAAACAACGAAAAAAAGATTTTTCATTTTAAACTGCGACCGAATACTAGATGCTGAGTGCTGCATGTTTTTCACTATCCTTTTGAGATTTCGTTAGATAATTCGTCGATATCATCATGTTTCCAAGGGAAAAAAGATTCTAACTGTTCGCCGGCTTTTTGAATACCTTCAATAATACCTTGCTTAAAATTACCAGATTTAAAGTGCGATTGCATCACATCTTTTGTGCTGTCCCAAAAGTTTTTTGGAACAACTTTGTTTATACCTTCATCACCATAAATTACAAATGTTTTATCGTCTATAGCGACGTAAATAAGTACACCGTTTTGCAATTTTGTGTTGTCCATTTTTAAATAATGAAACACTTCTAAAGCTCGATGTGCAGCATCGCCATTAGAAGTGTTTTCAATATGAACTCTTATTTCTCCAGATGTATTTAATTCGGCTAAACGAATAGCTTCAACAATGTCTTGTTCTTCTTCGCTTGTTAAAAATGCTTCAACTTTATTAGACATGCTCGTTTTGTTTACTTTGGTGAAATATTAAATATAATAGATGCGTTTATTAGAATTCAAAGTCTACGTCTGGTGCTTTTTCACTTCCAGCTTCAGCTTTGAAATAATTTAATGGTTCAAAATTGAATAAACCTGCTAATATGGAATTAGGAAACGTTTTAATATGCATATTGTATGGCTCTACGGTTTCGTTAAAGCGATCTCTAGCAACGTTAATTCTGTTTTCTGTACCTTCTAATTGACTTTGTAATTCTAAAAAGTTTTGATTTGCTTTTAAATCAGGATAGCGCTCTACAGTTACTAATAAACTTTTTAAAGCTCCAGATAAGCCGCCTTGTGCTTGGTTGAATTTTGCTAATTGTTCTGGTGTAATATTTGTTGGGTCTATAGTAATAGAAGTTGCTTTAGCTCGTGCTTCTATAACGGCTTGTAATGTCCCTTTTTCAAAATCAGCTGCACCTTGTACTGTTTTTACTAAGTTGCCAATTAAATCGTTTCTACGTTGGTAGCTACTTTCTACATTTGCCCAAGTTTTAGTTGCTGTTTCTTTTAAAGTTACAGCGGTATTGTTAAATCCTTTACCCCAAGAGTATGCGCCAATGGCAAGAATTGCAATTATAATTAATGGTAAAAATTTTTTCATGATAAAATAATTTGAATGTTGATTTTAGTTCTCAATATGTTAGACCCAATATTTCTTAAAAAGTTACTGTTTTAACACATAAAATTTAGTTTAACTTCAGTACATCTTTAGTTGAAACTTAAAGATGTTCTTTTATTTTGATAAGTTGCGTTTTAATATTCTCTAAAGTATTAATAATTTCAAAGTTGCTTAGTGCTTCTTTTTTTTCTTCCTTTAAATGTGTTTTCGCACCTTCTAGCGTAAAGCCTCGCTCTTTCACCAAATGATAGATAAATTTTAAGTTTTTAACATCTTCTGGTGTAAATTTACGGTTGCCTTTTGCATTTTTTTTAGGTTTAAGGACATCAAATTCTTTTTCCCAAAAACGTATTAAAGAGGTGTTCACGCCAAAGGCTTTGGCCACTTCTCCAATAGCATAGTATCGCTTTTCTGGTAAATCTATATGCATTAATCTAAAGATTGATTTTCTAATGAAGCGTGTTCTAAAAGTTTGCTGTATTCTTCCGCAGTTAAACTTCCGTAGTAGAAGTTCATTGGGTTTATGCGGTCGCCGTCTTTAAAAATTTCGTAATGTAAATGTGGTGCTTCCGATCTTCCAGTACTACCAACAAATCCAATTAAATCACCACGTTGTACTTTTTGATTTTTTCGCACATTGTATTTGTATAAATGCGCATATAAACTAATGTATCCAAAGCCATGATCTATTCTAATATGGTTTCCATAACCTGTAGATCCAGAATCTGCACGAACCACAATACCATCACCTGAAGCGTAAACAGGCGTGCCACGTGGAGCTGTAAAATCCATACCCCAGTGCATTTTTCGAGCCTTTGTAAAAGGATCCGATCTCATACCATAACCAGAGGCCATACGTTTCAAATCTTTGTTATTCACGGGCTGAATAGCTGGTATTGCTGCTAGCAGTTTTTCTTTTTCTTTAGCAAGTACAGCAATTTCATCTAGCGATTTAGATTGCACAACAATTTGCTTTTGTAAAATATCTAAACGCTTATTACTTTCAATAATAAGTTTAGAGTTATCAAAGCCTTCTAAGTTTTTATATCTGTTAATTCCACCAAAACCAGCGCGTCGTTGTGCTTCCGGAATTGGGTTAGCTTCAAAATAAACACGATAAATATTGTTGTCTCTATCGGCAACATTAGCCAAAACGTTTTCGGCTTCGTTCATTTTTTTATTCAGCAATTCATACTGCAATTGCATGTTATGTAATTCTCTTGCGAGAGACCGTTCTTTGGGCGATTCTACGTATTGACTTGCTATAAAAACGAACAAAAAACCAAAGAGTGCCGATGCTAAAATAAACATAAAAGCATACTTAAACGTCGTTCTTTTTCGGCGCTCAATCTTTCTGTAAGAAAGTGAATCAGAATCGTAATAATATTTTACCTTACTCATTACTATTTTTATACTATTTTTGCGCTTTACAATTTTTGTTTCAGTGCTTTAAATTTTAAAAGCAGAACGAACAAAGCTAATCATTTATTATTAATAGAATAATAAAACCGCTGTTTGTAGTTTTTTTAACTGAAAAGTAAAGATAAAAATTGTTTTGTAATTAATAGAAAATAACTGAAAAGAGAATATTTTATATATGAAGTCTCAAGACATCCGCGCTAAGTTTTTAAGTTTTTTTGAAGATAAAAAGCATAGTATTGTGCCATCGGCTCCCATGGTTTTAAAAGATGATCCAACCCTTATGTTTGTAAATGCAGGGATGGCGCCTTTTAAAGAATATTTTCTTGGAAACGCCCAGCCTAAAAATAATAGAATTACCGATTCGCAAAAATGTTTGCGTGTTTCTGGAAAGCATAACGATTTAGAAGAAGTTGGTTATGATACTTACCACCATACATTATTCGAAATGCTTGGTAACTGGAGTTTTGGCGATTACTTTAAAAAAGAAGCTATTGCTTGGGCTTGGGAACTTTTAGTTGATGTTTATGGCATAGATAAAGATATCTTGTACGTTACTGTTTTTGAAGGTAGTGACGACGACGATAATTTAGGTATGGATACCGAAGCTTACGATTTTTGGAAACAATATATTTCTGAAGATCGTATATTAAAAGGTAACAAAAAGGATAACTTTTGGGAAATGGGCGATCAAGGACCATGTGGTCCTTGTAGTGAAATACACGTAGATATTCGTTCTGCGGAAGAAAAAGCTAAAATTTCGGGTAAAGATTTGGTAAACATGGATCATCCACAAGTGGTTGAAATATGGAACCTAGTTTTTATGCAATACAATAGAAAAGCGAACGGAAGTTTAGAGGCTTTACCAGATAAGCATATTGATACAGGTATGGGGTTTGAACGTCTTTGTATGGTTTTACAAGGTGTTCAATCTAATTATGATACCGATGTGTTTACGCCAATTATTCGCGAAATTGAAGCGGTTACTAATAAAACATATAATAAGGACGAAGAGGTAGATGTTGCCATTCGTGTGATTTCCGATCACGTTCGTGCCGTAGCGTTTTCAATTGCAGATGGCCAGTTGCCAAGTAATACTGGAGCAGGTTATGTAATTCGAAGAATTTTACGTCGTGCTGTACGTTACGGATTTACATTTTTAGAGAAAAAAGAACCTTTTATTTATAGATTAGTTACTGTTTTAAGCGAAAAAATGGGAGATGCTTTCCCGGAATTGAAAGCTCAAAAACAACTTATTGAAAATGTTATAAAAGAAGAAGAACAATCATTTTTAAGAACATTAGATCAAGGTTTGGTGTTATTAAATAGAATTGTAGAAACTACAAAAGGTGATACAGTTTCGGGAGAGAAAGCTTTCGAATTATATGATACTTATGGTTTTCCTATAGATTTAACGGCGCTTATTCTTTCTGAAAAAGGATTGAAGTTAGATGAAAAGGGCTTTAATGAAGAATTACAAAAGCAAAAGAATCGTTCGCGTGCAGCTAGTGAAATGTCTACAGACGATTGGACGATTTTAAGTAACGATTCTGAAGAAGAATTTGTTGGTTATGATTCGCTTGAAGCTAATGTAAAATTAACAAGATACCGTAAAGTTGTTTCTAAAAAAGATGGCGAAATGTATCAGTTAGTATTTAACTTAACACCGTTTTACCCAGAAGGCGGAGGGCAAGTTGGAGATAAAGGTTATTTGGAAGACGCCCATGGCGATGTGGTTTATATTTTAGATACTAAAAAAGAAAGTAACGTTATTATTCACTTTGCTAAAAATTTACCAAAGCATATTAACGAAAACTTTAAAGCGGTAGTAGATGAAAAACAGCGTAATCGTACGGAGAGTAACCATACAGCAACACACTTATTACATCAGGCCTTAAGAGAGATTTTAGGAACTCATGTAGAACAAAAAGGATCGGCTGTAAACTCTAAGTATTTGCGTTTTGATTTCTCGCATTTTTCTAAATTAACAACAGAAGAATTGCAAGATGTAGAGAACTTTGTAAATGCCAGAATAGAAGGTAAGTTGCCTTTAGTTGAAAAAAGAAATGTACCAAAAGAAGAAGCTATTGCTGATGGTGCAATGAGTTTGTTTGGAGAGAAATATGGCGATACGGTTCGTGCTATTCGTTTTGGACAATCTATTGAGCTTTGTGGTGGAACACACGTTAAAAATACAGGTGATATTTGGCATTTTAAAATAGTTTCGGAAGGTGCTGTTGCAGCTGGAATTAGAAGAATTGAAGCTATCACTAACGATGCTGTAAAAGATTTTTATTCTGAAAACAACAGAACATTCTTCGAAATGAAAGATTTACTTAACAATGCTAAAGAGCCTGTAAAAGCACTTCAGAATTTACAAGATGAAAACAACAATCTTAAAAAGCAAATTGAAGGTTTATTAAAAGATAAAGCTAAAAATATAAAAGGTGAATTAAGAAGTGAATTAGCCGAAATTAACGGCATTCAGTTTTTAGCCAAAAAATTAGATTTGGATGCTGGCGGATTAAAAGATGTTGCTTTCGATTTAGGATCGCAGTTTGATAATTTATTTTTATTATTTGCAACCGAACAAAACGGAAAAGCATTATTATCTTGTTACATCTCGAAAGAACTAGTTGCGAGTAAAGGCTTAAATGCTGGGAAAGTAGTTCGTGAACTTGGTAAACATATTCAAGGTGGTGGTGGTGGACAACCATTTTTTGCAACTGCTGGAGGTAAAAATCCAGATGGTATTACAAAAGCATTAGATGGGGCAAAGGCTTATATTGTATAAAACAGAACAGTTTTAGTCCATTGTTAATAATGAAAAAGCGCTAAACCTTAATTAAGGGTTTAGCGCTTTTTTGTATGTAGAAATAGCACGTTCTCGTGCAAATTTATGTTCGACCATAGGTTGCGGATAGGTTAATTCATCATAATCTTCAACCCAACGGCGTATGTAAATAGCATCTTTATCAAATTTTTTCAACTGCTCGGCAGGGTTAAAAACTCTAAAATAAGGTGCGGCATCACAACCTGTGCCAGCAGCCCATTGCCAATTTCCGTTATTTGCAGAGAGTTCGTAATCTAGCAACTTTTCAGCGAAATATGCTTCGCCCCAACGCCAATCTATTAAAAGGTGTTTACATAGAAATCCGGCAGTAATCATGCGTACACGATTATGCATATATCCCGTTTTGTTCAATTCGCGCATACCTGCATCTACCATGGGGTAGCCCGTTCTTCCTTCGCACCAAGCTTTAAAGTCTGCTTCGTTATTCCTCCAAGGTATCGCATCGTATTTTTGTTTGAAATTTTCGGTAACTACTTTAGGAAAATGAAAGAGGATTTGCATGAAAAATTCGCGCCAAATAAGTTCACTTAAGAATATAGCATTTGTTTTTAATGCTAATTTCACCATGTTTCTGGTGCTAACAAGTCCAAATCTTAAATGTGGTGAAAGGTATGATGTTTGATCTTGTGCTGGAAAATTTCGGACTTCATCATAGCGATCTAAAGCCGTTAAATTATATGGTTTTACTAGTATTTTACTTTTAGTAAATCCAATATCTTCTAAAGAAGGAAAAGTTAAATTAATCTTGTGAAATCGAGTGTTATCAATCTCATAATTTAATACATCTGCTTTCTCATCGAATTTTTTTAACCACTTATTTTTAAATGGTGTATATATTGTATATGGGGTATTATCGTTTTTTAGAATATCGTTTTCTTCAAAAATTACTTGGTCTTTGAACGACTTTGTTTCTATGCCCTTAGATTTTAATAATTTTGAGATTTCAAGGTCTCTTTTTATGGCGTAAGGTTCGTAATCTTTATTAAAAAATACACGCTCAATGTTATGCTCTTCAATTAGAGCTTTCCAAACTACTAGAGTCGAGCCTTTTTTTACAACAAGGCTCGATCTAAACTCGGTAAGTTCTTTGTTTATGTTTTCTAGAGTGTTGTGAATAAAGGAAACCCTAGCATCGTCTTTAGGTAGTGAGTCTAAAATATCATCATCAAAAATAAAAATAGGTAATACATTATTACTCGATTTTAGAGCATAATGTAAAGCCGTGTTATCTTCTAGTCTTAAGTCGCGTCGAAACCAAAATAGAGTTATTTTATTTTCCATTAAAGTAGGTTTCTAAGGTTTTATAACGGTATTCGAAAATACCTTTTAATTGTTTTTTTATGAAAAGAGTTTGAGCTAAATCACCTAAAATTCCAAAAGGTATTTTATATGAGATTTTATCTTTCATTAATGTTTTTCCGTCAGGTTGGCTGTAAAACCAATGTTCATGATGCCACATCCTGTATGGACCAAAACGCTGTTCGTCTATAAAGAAAGATTCGTGTTCAACTTGTGTTATTTCTGTAACCCAATTTGTTTTTATACCTGGAAGAATACCAACTTTATAAGTTATTATTTGTCCGGCATAAGCCTTTTTATCAACTTCAGATGTGATTTTAAAACCCATTTCTGAAGGAGTGATTTTTTCTAGATTATTAGGAGAGCTAAAAAAAGACCAAGCTTCATGTAGCGGAATGTCGATTTCTTGTGTAGCCTCTAAGGTGTAAATTCCAGAATGTTTTTTTATATTAATCATAATAAAAACTTAGAGTTTTAGACTAGTTATTCCCGCATCTATTGGGAATGTTTGTCCGGAAATTGATTTAGCATCGCTAGATAACAAGTATTTGGTTAGTGCAGCTACTTCATTAGGATCTAAAATAGATTTTAATGGGTGGCGTTCGCTCATGGTTTCTCTTTGTTTTTCATTACGTAATAGTCTGGAAGCTAATGGTGTGTCTGTAATAGTTGGCGCAATAATATTGAAACGTATTTTTGTTGCATATTCTGCTGCTAACGATTTTGTTAAACCTTCTAAAGCCGCTTTACTTGTTGCAATACTAGCGTGAAAAGGCATGCCCATTTGTGTGGCTACACTACTGAATAAAACCACGCTTCCACGACCTTCTATTAGAGCTTTTTCATAATGTTTTATAGTTTTTATAGCACCTAAAACGTTAATGTTGAAATCGTTTTTAAAGTCGTCTAATTCTAAGCGAGATAGTGCTTTTAGATTGATACTTCCTGGGCAATAAACTAAAGCGTCTATGCTATCTATTTCTGGTAACTCATCTTCTAAAACATCTAAAGTGTGTTGCGTAATTGTAGAAGATGTTTCTATTGCCGTACGGCTTATGTTTACAATGCTATACGTGTCTTTTAAGGTGTTTATAATGGCTTGGCCAATACCTTTACTGCCACCAATAATGACTAGTTTTTTCATAATTATTTATTTAGGTCTTTGGTAGGTTAATCTTTTATTTTTAGTTGGTATGGCGTAAGTGTCTAAGCCATTAATAACAGCTGTGTTAGCTTTCATTAAGTCTGCAAAACCATCATGCTCCACAAGATCATCGTTAATGTATAAATCTGTTATTTCACCTAAAATTAAAATAGTACCATTTGCTTCTATATCTATTTTTTGTAAAAATGTCATACCCATTTTTATTGTCGATTGCTTTACAAAAGGCGCATAAAAATCGTTATTGTATTCCTCCTCTAATCCTGTTTTATTAAACTCTGAAACATCTTTAGGGTACTTGGCAGATGTATGATGAGCATCTTCAACTATCGCTTCGTTAATATGATTAATGGTGTAATAACCTGTTTCTATAATATTATCGAAAGTATGGCGCCTTACCGTAGTTGGTCTCAGTACAAAACCTAAAATAGGTGGGGCAGAACCGTAATGCACTACGGAGCTAAAAACAGCAACATTTGTTACTCCTGATTTAGATTTTGTCGCTATTAAATTTGCAGGTTTATAGCCCGTAATACTATTAATTAGGTTTATTTTATAAATGTGATCGAGTTGGTCTATATCGTTACGGTTAAAATACATTTATAAGGTTTTATAATTGTTTATTATAATATGGTTTGGTTGTAAATCGTGCATTAAATTATACAATCCGAAAAATGTTCTATTGATATATATGAAATGTTTCGAGCCACGATTACCATTCATTTTTTTAAGTTCTGTGCTTTGTGCGTATTTAGTGCTTAGCTCTGCTATTTTGTTGAAAAATGTAGGATTTGAAAAATCGAAAACCTCTTGTTGCAAAGGCGTTGTGAAAAGCGATAGCATTTCGTGAAATAAGGTTTTAAAAAACACAATTTCTTCGGATGTATCCGTTGGTTTTAAAATTTCTAATTCATATAATTTCGCTTCAAAAAAAGCTGGGTCTTCGATGTTTTCTTTTTCAGCTAACTCAAAATAAGGCGTGTAAAAAGTTAGCGGAACTTCTTTCATACAACCAAAATCGATAGCGACTAACTCATTTTCTGGCGATACTAAAAAGTTACCAGGATGGGGATCTGCATGTACTTTTTTTAAGGTATGCATTTGGAACATGTAAAAATCCCATAAAGACTGACCAAGTTTATTTGAAACCGCAGGATTATTATTCTGTTTTGTGAATTCTGAAATATGAAGTCCGTCCATCCAATCCATTGTTAAGATTTTGTTAGATGAAAATTCTTCGTAATATTTCGGGAATTTTAAATTCGGAATATGTTTGCAAGCTTCAGATATTTCAATACTTTGCTGAAGTTCGAGCGTATAGTTTGTTTCTTCTATAAGTTTATTCTCGATTTCTTTAAAATAATCGTCGGTACCTTCACCTTTAATATTGAACATACGTAAAGCGATAGGTTTAACAAGAGCCAAATCTGATGAAATACTATCTGCAACACCTGGGTATTGAATTTTAACGGCAAGTTTTTTGTCTCCTTTTGTGGCCTTGTGTACTTGACCAATACTGGCTGCATTTACAGATTCTGCTGTAAACGTATCGAAAACTTCCGATGGTGTTTTTTTGAAATATTTTTTAAATGTTTTAGCAACTAGTGGTGCTGATAAAGGCGGAACAGAAAATTGCGACAAAGAAAATTTATCTACATAAGCATTGGGCAAAATATTTTTCTCCATGCTTAACATTTGAGCTACTTTTAGAGCGGAGCCTTTCAGGTTTTTTAAACCATCGTATATATCGGTAGCATTGGCTTCATTTAAATTATCTTTAGCTTCAGCCTCTGTTTTTACCATTTTCTCACCATAATATTTGGCGTAATTTACGCCAACTTTTAGGCCTGTACTCACTAGTTTAGTGGCACGTTGTATTTTTGATGTTGGTATTTTGTCTATTGTTTTCATGTGGACATTGTTTTTTCTTTCCAAAGAAACTTTGCAAAATCTAAAACACTTTCTAGTGGTTTTATTTCTTTTAAATCGAAACTAACTTGTACCGATTTTTCTATGAAAATATCTGTTTTTTCAAAATTTGGTGATGTGTCTTCCAACCAAAACTGTATGGTGAATAATAATTGCGCCCAAGCGGTTTCGTTGGCGCCCTTTTTATTTAGAGAATTCAGTGTTTTGTTTTTTAGATCTACGCTATGGGTGTAAATCTCACTTTCTATATATTTAAGAAAAGTTGACCTAAGTTTAGATAATAGCTTTAAGGCTTCTAGCTTATTTTTATTTTGTGCTAATTTTAAATAAACATAAGATCTGTTTGCGTTTAGCATTTCGAAAAAGGTGAAATAAAAGCTTAATAACTTATCCTTTGGTGCGTAATGCGTATAATCTTCATTTTCTACTAATAGCGCCAAAGTGTTTTCGCAAAAAAGTGAAAATATATGTTTTTCTAAAACATCAAAATTGCTAAAATATTTATAGAAATCGTTTTCTTCAAAATTGTTAGCATGTGCAAATGCATACACTGTTTTTGGTATGTTCTCGTCTGTCAATAAAGCAGACATGTATAAATCTATTATTTTTTCTGCTGTAATATTTTTTTTTCTAGCCATGAGTTTTTGTTTTAATTGTTAAATACAATGTAGACGTTTAGACTTGTTGCAATCGTCATCCATATTAAATATGGAGCTATAAATAGGGTGTAATACTTTACCGTTTTTATATAGTTGAAGGTGAAATAACCTATTAATAACCATAGTGAAACAATAAAAATTAAAGCGATTAGCGTTTGGTGCTGATTAAAGAATAGGTAATTCCATGATACATTTAAAAACCATTGCAAAGCGTAGAGCTTCATTAAAGGTTTAAAGCCAAACGGAAAATTAAGGCTTAGCGCTGCCATGTAAACAGCAAAACTTATCATAATCGTGGTCCAAGCAGCCCCAAAAACCCATCCTTCTGGTGTCCAAGGGGCTTTGTTTAAGGAGGCGTACCAAGGTGATGTTTGTCCGTTATCCATCAAGAGAACACCAACACCAAGTGCTAAAATGTTTATGCACAAAAAAATAGTGAATCTTACTAGTTTGTTATTTTCCATGTGCTTTTTGTTTAAATGAATTGAAAATTAATTGTACTGAAAATAATAAGGTGAAGGCGTAAAAAATATCTTCAAATGGTATCGTGAAAATTCTAAAACCTAAGTTTTCGTTGTTATTATACCATACAACGGGTTCATCTATAAAGCTTCCTGTTAGTATTCCGTTTACTAAAAGAAACGGTAATAAAATGATTAAAAAACTTAAGAAGTAACGTTGTAATACTTCCAAATGAAATTTTAAACCATAAATTAAAAGCACCATAAAAAATATAAAATTTAAAGTTGTGTACCATTTCCCGAAATGAAATAACAATAAAACAAATACTAGAATGAGTATTAAACCTCCACTTATTATGGTTGCTGTTTTCGAGAGTTTAAAATTTGGTAAATAATAGGCTAAAACTTCGTGCGTAAACAAACAGGCATAAGGAATACAGAAGAAAAATAACCACTCTTCTATTGGCATACCTAAAATTGCAATTGGTAAATGGTAGGAATCGTTAAATCCCCAAATGCCAAATTTTGTAAAAAGAACATCCCAAATTATAAAAGGTATTGCCACTATTAAAATGCTTAAAAAGGCACTTTTAGCGTATTGTATAAAGTGAAATTTTTTTTCAAAAACACTATATAGCAAGGGAATACTTAAACTCCCTAATGTTAATATGAGATATAAGTATGGCATTATTGTACTTTTTTAAAGTATTTTAAAGGAACAAAAAGCATCCCGAAGCATTCGCCGTCTGGTTTGTCTAAGTGTTTGTGGTGTATTTTATGCGCTTTTCTTAAGCCGCGTAAGTACCAATTTTGAGTGTTTTTAAACCAACTAAAACGTCTATGTATTAACACATCATGGATTAAAAAATAAGCTAAGCCATATAATAAAATACCTAAGCCAATAAAGAATAAAAAATTAAGTTCTGGTCGAATCCCGAAAAAGAACAATAGAATACTAGGCGTTGCAAAAATGATGAAGAACGCATCGTTTTTTTCGAAAACATGTGGGTATCCCGGTTGGTGGTGGTCTTCGTGTAAAAACCAACCAAACCCATGCATAATATATTTGTGTGTGCACCAAGTAACACCTTCCATAATTATAAAGGTGATTAATGTTGTGAGTATATAGGTTAAAATGATCATAGGGTTGTGTAATTTAAAATGTATGTATCCAAGTAATCGCTGTTGTCTTTAATTTTTAATAGTTCTGATAAAAACTGTTTGTCATGTTCTATATCCGAATTATAATTTAACATCTTGGGTAATTGTTCTTGTATAACCAAACGCACATATATTAAGTTCGCGTTTTTTGGATCTTTTATTATCAATTGCTCAAGCTTAGTTTTTCCCTTGTTAAAGGTGTTAAGTTTTTGCCATGGTAATACTTTATATTCTGCTTGTTTCATTTCTAAAGAAATAACATAGGCTTGAATATCTGTGCTATTACTTTTTATATATTTTGTTATGTATTCTATTTCTTGAGTTTTATTTTTAATATCATGATACTCAACAATGTGTTCTGGTGTCGAGTTCTGAAATAAAAAGAGTAACACACACCAATAGTACATTACATTAAATTTAGCTTATATTTTACGTAGCTTCGAGCTAGTAGATTCATCTTCATTGGGTTAGATACTCTGATTCGAGTATTTATAATTTTTTCTGAAGGCGTGTTTTTAAGTTTTTTAAGTAATTTTCTATAGTATCTATAAGCCATGTACACTCCAAATTTAGCTTCAACAGGTAGGTTTAAGATACCGTTTTTATAAGCAAATTCAAAATCAGATTCAATATCTTGAATAATGATATTTTTTGAAATGGCATCGAGCTCTTTAAGGTTTATGTTCGGAAAATATGAACGGTTTAAAACGTTAATATCATCTTTTAAATCTCTTAAAAAATTTACTTTTTGAAATGCAGAACCTAAACGTTTTGCGGCTTCTTTTAGATCTTCATATTGCTCGTCGTTTCCATTTACAAAAACTTTTAAACACATAAGGCCAACAACATCGGCAGAACCATAGATATAAGCTTTGTATTCTTCGTCGGTAGTATATTCGGTTTTATGCAAATCGGCACGCATACTTTTTAAAAATGCCTGAGTTAAATGATCGGGAATTTTATATTGATTCACCGTATGGATAAATGCATTCAAAATAGGGTTAAGGCTAATGCCTTGCGCTTTAGATGCGTAATAATCTTCTTCAAATTTATTTAATAGAAGTTCCTTGTCATATTCATGGAAAGAGTCTACTATTTCGTCAGCAAAACGGACAAAACCATAAATATTATAAATAGCCGATCGTATTTTTGGTGAAAGCATTTTTGTAGCTAACGAAAACGAAGTGCTATACTTTTGGGTTACCAACTTACTACAAGAGTAAGAAACCTCGTCAAACAGTTGTTTCATAGTTGTTGTGTTTCTAGTTATCGTTTTTCAAAATTAAATCAGAAGCTATTTTTCCAGAAATTAATGCTGGAGGAACTCCTGGTCCAGGAACTGTTAGCTGCCCTGTAAAATATAGGTTCTTAACTTTTTTACTTTTTATTTTTGGTCTTAAAAATGCGGTTTGTGTCAAAATGTTAGCCAAACCATAAGCGTTTCCTTTATAAGAGTTGTAATCTTTTTTAAAGTCGTTAACACAGAAGCTTTCTTTAAATAGAATATGATCTGTAACGTTTTGGCCGGTTAATTTTTCTAACCTTTTTATTATAATGTTGAAATATTTTTCTCTTAATTCTGGTGTATCCTCTAAATCTGGAGCTAACGGAATTAAAAATGTAGCCGCTTCTTGGTGTTCCGGAGCAAAAGTATCATCCGTTATGGACGGAAAACTTGCATAGAATAAAGGTTCTTCTGGCCAACTCGGGTTATCGTAAATGGTTTTAGCATGGGTGTCAAAATCTGTATCAAAAAATAAAGTGTGATGACATACATTCTTTAATTTTTTATCTAACCCTACATAAAACAATAAAGAAGATGGAGCAAAAACTTTCTTATCCCAATATTTTTCCGAATATTGACGGTGAGATTGTGGTAATAATGTTTCTGTATGGTGGTAATCTGCGCCACTTAAAATTAATGTCGAAGGAATAAATTCGCCATTAACTGTAAGTCCTTTTATGTTTTTGGTTGCATCCACTTCAATAGATTCTACGTTAGCATTTGTTTTGAATGAAACACCTAAGCTTTTTGCTAGTAATTCCATAGCTTCAATGACTTTATGCATGCCACCTTTTGGGTGCCAGGTACCTAAACCAAAATCGGCATAATTCATAAAGTTATAAAAAGCTGGCGTATTACTTGGCTTAGCACCGAGAAATAATACGGGAAATTCTAAGATTTCGATTAATTTAGGGCTTTTTATATCTTTTCTTACCTGAGTTCTTATGCTCGAGAAGAACTGAGTAATTTTACTAATGGTTGTTGGAGTCACCAACTCTAAAGGAGAAACACCTGGTTTGTAAACCAAATCGTTAATAGAAACATCGTAATTAAACTTAGCCGATTTTAAAAAGGCTTTTAAGTGTTTAGAGCTTCCTGCTTCTTCGCGCTCAAAAAGTTCGTAAATTTCTTTTAAAGTTCCTGGGATTGTAAGAGCTTCGCCGTCTTCAAAGTAAGCTTTGTAAGCTGGGCCTAATTTTTCTAACTCGTAGTAATCTGATGGTTTTTTGCCAAAATCAGCAAAGAATTTTTCGAATACATCCGGCATCCAGTACCAAGTTGGTCCCATGTCGAATGTAAAACCATCCTTTTTTAATTGGCGTGCTCTGCCTCCAATTAATTCGTTTTTTTCTAACACTTCAACGTTGCATCCTGCTTGTGCAAGATAGCACGCCGCCGATAAGGCAGAGAACCCGGATCCGATAATATGTATTTGTTTTTCCATTTTGTTTAACAAATATACAAAATAAGTTAAACAAAAATTAAATTAATTAAACTTCTTTTAAAAGAGGAAGTATATTCGGAAAGAATTTAATGTCCGATTTAAATGCCGATTCATCAAGTTCCTGTAATTTATAACCTGCTGCTAGTAGTTTGTGTTGTGTTGGTGCTAAGTTTTTGTCTAAATCTTTAAAGTATCCTTCTACTAGATCTACACTCGGACTTACGGTAATAGACGTTATAAAACACATTTTAGAGTCGCTATTAAAAAAGGAATTTAAGTTGTCCATTGGTAAGCTTCGTCCTAAATATATGGTTTTGTATCCTTTTAATAATAATTCGTAGTTAATATAGAGTAAGCCAATTTCGTGTATTTCATTTTCTGGCAAAAAGAGCACATAAGTTGTAGTGTCGCTTAAGTTAGAATAGCCTAGTTTTTCGGTTTCAATTAATATTTTCTGTGTTATTAAATTTGATATAAAGTGTTCGTGTGCAGGTATTAAAGTGTTAGTTTGCCAGAGCAGTCCAATAAAATTTAATAAGGGTATTAAGTTTGTTTTTATAACTTCACTAAAGGTGTTTTGTTGAAGGAGTTTAGCGTATGTGGTGTTAAATAATACGCTGTCAAATTGTATCATGGCAAGTTTAAAAGCTTGCGTAGAATGTTGGTTTAGGGCATTTTTGTTGGCTAGTTCTCTTGCGGTGTGTTGAATAACATCGTAAGGCATTTCTGCAATTTTAGAAATTTTATAGTTGTTATCCTTTAGTAATACAATGTTTAAGAGCTTTTTTAAGCTTTCGGTAGTGTAGTATCTTATATTGGTATCTGTTCGCTTTGGAGCTAATAAATTGTATCGTTTTTCCCAAATACGAATAGTATGCGCTTTAATTCCTGAAATATTTTCAAGGTCTTTTATTGTAAAGTTGTCTTTAATTTCGTTCAACGTATTTTAGTTTTTGTTAAACAAATGTAAGCTTTTTAAATAAACTAGCGACATAGGTTTGTTCATTTATGTTTACTTTTGAAGCATAGAATTATAATATTAGTATGAAATTGAAAACGGAAATACCTTTTGTCTCGAATGAAATTGGTTTAGTAGATTATAGTTCTGAAGTGCTTTTGTTTGGTAGTTGTTTTTCTGAAAACATCGGAGAAAAGTTAGAGTATTTCAAATTTAAGAGTCATCAAAATCCATTTGGAATTCTTTTTCATCCGCAGGCAATTTATAATTTAATTGAAAACGCCATTCAACATAAAATATACACAGAAAGTGATGTGTTTTTTCATAACGAACAATGGCATTGTTTCGATGCACATTCAAAATTAAGTCATTCATCTAAAACTAATTTAATAAACCAACTTAATACACAGGTAGTAGCTACTGGAAATTATGTAAAAAACGCGTCGCATATTATTATTACGCTAGGCACAGCTTGGGTTTATAGTTTTACTGAAAGTGATAATGTAGTTGCTAATTGTCATAAAGTTTCTCAAAAACAATTCAAAAAAGTGTTATTGTCTGTAGACGAAATTTCGAATACACTTAGAAATATATTAACGCAAATTAGATCGGTAAACTATAACGCAACAGTAATTTTTACGGTATCGCCAGTAAGGCATTTAAAAGATGGTTTTATTGAAAACTCGCAAAGTAAAGCACATTTGTTAGCGGCTATTCATGCTGTAGTATCTAATAAATCTTATTATTTTCCTTCCTATGAAATTATGATGGATGAACTGAGAGATTATCGTTTTTACGCGGAAGATATGATTCACCCGAATACAACAGCAATCAACTATATTTGGGAGAAGTTTCAAAAGGTTTGGTTGTCTCCAGATACTTCAAAAATAATGAATAAAGTAGATGTTGTTCAAAAAGGGATGAAGCATAAACCTTTTAATCCTAGTTCCGAAGCTCATTTAAAGTTTTTAAAACAGCTAGAAATAAAAAAAGAGCAGCTTCAAAATCAGTTTGCACATATGGTTTTTTAGTTTATCATTCACTTATTTACGTAGTCTAAGTCTAACATCCTTCTGTAATTATTTTTTTTAGAAGCTAAGAGGGTACTGTTTGTCGGGAAACTAGATTGCTTTTAAACTTATTTAAATAACGTTTTGTCGAAAAATTACCACAAATAAAGATGATTCAGTTAATTTTAGATTGCTATTAATCAGTTCATTTAGAAACACCATTCTTGCAGATTTTTTATAATTTTTGCAGATGGTGTTTTTTATTTCTATACTTTTCAGAATAGTGAATTATGTTTTTATTAATTTAAAAGACTGTTAACCTTAATGTAACACCAGTGAAACGGTAGTTGTCTATATTTGTACCGTTAGCAATTGCTAACATAAATTACATTAGTTAGGCTTCATATGTCGAAGTAAACTGATGTTTTTTTATTTTAGCCATATGCGAAAAATTCTATTTGGTGTTGTTATTACTTTAGTTGTGTTATTCATCTTTAAATATTGTGGTGAAAAACAAGAAGATAAAATGGTTCTTAAAGAGAGCTCGGCACTTATACAAGAGCAAATAAAAAATGTTGGAAAACTAATAGTAACCGAAGGGCATTTTAGTGAGGTGTTTAATTACAAAAACTCTAAAGACATTTTCGGAGCCTACTTAACTTCAGAAAAAAAGGCACTCGTAGTTGTTAATGCCGATGTTACTATTGCTTACGATTTGAGTAAAATTGAATTTCAGGTCGATGAGGCTACTAAAACATTAACTATTATTAGTATTCCAAAAGAAGAAATCAAAATTAGTCCAGATTTTGAATACTACGATATACAAGCCGATTTTTTAAACCCCTTCGAAGCTAAAGATTATAATGATATTAAAGCTATTGTCAATAAATCTTTAGACAAAAAACTAGAAAAATCAGATTTAAAAAGTAATGCGCAAAACCGTTTAATAAGCGAGCTTTCTAAATTCTATATTTTAACCAATTCTTTGGGCTGGACACTGCAATATAATAGTACGCCAATTACCAAAACAGAAGAACTACTTAATCTAAAATTATAGTTTCCCCTGTAGGCTTTTCCAGCCGCCGCCATTAGTAGCTTCTATGTTGTTTGTGTTTAAAATTTTTGCAGCATTTGCAGAGCGTCCACCGCTTGCACAACATGTAATAACGGGCTTGTTAAGCTTTTTTATGTAGTCTATTTTAGTGTTTATAGTCTGTAACGGTATGTTTTTAGAACCTGTAATTGCACCTTGTTGGTATTCGCCAGGTGTTCGTACATCAATAATTATTGCGCCTTTTTCTTTAAACTCGGTTATAGCGTTGTTTTTGTTACCGAAAAGAAAATTTAATAGTCCCATTTTTTTATAATTTTAAGCAAATATGGTTATGTTTTATTAAAAGAATGTAACTGCTGTTACTTAATAATTTTATGTATATTCAAATCTTAATTTATTAAATAAACATGGAGCCATACGTTACGTTAAATATAGAGAATAAAGTTGGATATGTGGAGTTTTATCATCCCAATAGAAATTCTATGCCAAGCGATATTTTAGATTTACTGGCGCAAACTATTAAAGGTGCTGGTGAAAATGATGATGTAAATGTAATTGTTTTAAAAAGTGGAGGCGATAGAACATTTTGTGCCGGAGCAAGTTTTAATGAAATAATAGCGATTGAAGATGAAGAAACAGGTTTTCAGTTTTTCTCTGGTTTTGCAAAAGTAATTAATGCCATGCGAAAATGCCCAAAGTTTATTATTGGCAGAGTGCAAGGTAAAAGTGTTGGTGGAGGTGTTGGTTTGGCGGCAGCGACCGATTATTGTTTAGCAACCCAATATGCTTCTATTAAATTAAGTGAATTAAGTATTGGTATTGGTCCATTTGTGATTGAGCCTGCTGTTTCTAGAAAAATTGGCAAGAATGCCATGTCGCAAATGACTATAGATGCAGAAACGTTTTTTTCTTCGGAATTTGCAAAAGAAAAAGGCTTGTTTTCTGAAGTGTTTGAAACCGTAGAAGAACTGGATAATGCTGTTAAAGTTTTGGTAACTAAGTTAGCAAGTTATAACCAAGAAGCAGTAAAAGAAATGAAAAAAGTGATGTGGGTCGGTACCGATTACTGGGACGATTTACTAAGTGAACGCGCTAAAATTAGCGGAAAATTAGTGCTTAGTGAGTTCACAAAAAACACATTAAAACGCTTTCGTTAAGTTTAAGCGAGCTGTTTAGTTGTTCTAACAATTTCTAATCCGTCGTCAATTAATTGCCCAACGTTTGGTCTGTTTTGTTTTACGGTTTCTAAGTGTTTAACAATACTGTTACAAAGCTTGGTTTCATTTTCAATAGAAGCCAATTCAAAAATTTCTATAGCTAGAAGCCAATCTGTCGGGTGGTTTTCCATAAGTTCTTCTAGTACTTTTGTTCTCGAAATGGTCTTGTTTTTTCCTTCACGATAGTCTCTAATTTGTTGATAGAGATTTTCGAGTTCTAATCGTCTTTTAGATTTTTTAATATGAATAGTTTTAGATGAAGGTTTATGTGTTATTAAATCAAAACTATTTAAATCGGCAGGACCAGAAAAAGCAGAAACAACCGTTTTACCCACGGCCATATGATAGATGCCAAATTCTGGTTTAAATAATATAGAATCTAAGTGCGTTACAGTACAATTGTTAAAACTGATAAGAATTATTTTACCTTGAAGATTGCGTTTGCCGGTAATAATTTCTCCAGAAACGGTTACGCCACCTTCAAATTCTAGTGTGGTTACTTTTTCTTCATATATATTGTAGGCGCTTAAATCACGCGGACTCATATCTTCAATGGCAATGTTTATACCTTTTAATTTTCCGATAGGCGAACCAAAACCGTTAGTATGATTTTTGGTGCCGTGACCAACCAATTCTTTTTCTCGGTAAGCTAAAGCTGTTTTGCCTTTGGTTTGTATGTAAATTACTTGTCCGTCACTATCTTTTACATCAGAGAAAACGCCTGAAATTTGAAGTCCTGTACTCAGTTCTATAGATCCTAAAGCTTCAGATTCAATAAGCTTTTTTACACCCAAAAGACCGCCTTTTCTAACAGACATGGTATTGGCAAATTCTTCTAAAATTAAGCTTAAATGCGCAAAATTAGGTGTTACAAAAAGTTGAGGCTGTGGTTTTGTAATATCAAAATCTTGATAAGTTGCGTTGATTGTGTACGGTAATTTTTTTACTTTATCGGTAATGCACCATGCGCTTTCCCCAATAGAAGATAGTAAGCCGGCTCCATAAATCTTGGGGTTTTCAATGCTACCAATTAATCCATACTCTACTGTCCACCAATGTAAATTTCGTATTAAAGACATTTCGCTTGGTGTACCCATATTTTGCTGTAGATGTTTTACTTTTTTTTCCGCGGAAGCAATAGCGTCTTCGTTAGCATTCGATGCTTCTTTTATAATAGATAAGTGTCTAACGGCTTCGTAGAGTTCGTAATCTTTAGCTGAAGAAATAGCTTTACAACCAATTTCTCCAAAACGACGTAAGTATTCGGCATATTCTGGGTTTGCAATAATAGGAGCGTGGCCTGCACCTTCATGAATAATGTCGGGAGCGGGAGTGTATTCAATATGTTCCAATTGTCTAATGTTACTGGCAATAACCAAAACATTATAAGCTTGAAATTCCATAAAAGCATTTGGCGGAATAAACCCATCTACGGCTACAGCGGCCCAACCAATATCTTTTAAAATACGATTCATGCCATACATGTTGGGTATACTATCAATAGAGATTCCTGTAAGTTTTAGTCCGTCTAAATACGATTTGTGTGCTACCGTTTTTAAGAAACTAACATTTTTACGCATCACATAGCGCCAAACTGCCTGATCTATTGCTGAGTAATCGGTATAGTTTTGTGGCTTTATAAATTGCTTTAGATGCTTTGGTAAACGATTTAAAATAGCGTTTGGTTCTATTGATGTATCCATAAATATAAACGGTTTTACTTATGTAAAAATACGAATTATTCATTGGTATAGTGTTTTGTTTCATTTATTTTGATTGTGTAGAGTGTAATAATGGTCTTTTTTCATTTCTACTATATGTATTGGTGGTAAGCTAATAATAGTTTTATTTTCGCTCAAATTTAAAAATCACCTATATGAAATTTAATAAACTACTTTGTGTATTTGCCTTTGTTCTATCTTTCTTTAATTGTGCATCACGCTACAGAGTGATTGAGCCAAATAACTTAAATTACGTATCTAAAGCTGAAGCGGAAGGAGTAACATTAGAATATAAATACGATTTGCTCGATAAGAAGTACTCTAAGAAAGAAGATAAAAAAGGTATACGATTGGTAGCTGTAAAAATTTCTAATAATTCTGAAAGAGATTTAGTTTTCGGAAGAGATTTAAACTTGGTTTATGCAAACGGAAATGAAATTTATGTTTTAGATAAAGAGAAAACTTTCAAAACTTTAAAACAAAGCCCGGCAACACATTTGTTTTATTTGTTATTAACTCCGGTTAATTTTTACACAACTAAAACAAACGAGTATGGGTTACAAGAAACAACGAGTT
The DNA here is from genome assembly GCF_004368925.1 of Algibacter lectus. Taxonomy (NCBI): domain Bacteria; kingdom Pseudomonadati; phylum Bacteroidota; class Flavobacteriia; order Flavobacteriales; family Flavobacteriaceae; genus Algibacter; species Algibacter lectus. Next base: position 6,997 of record NZ_SORL01000008.1, on the reverse strand, counting down.
CAACGCCTGTAGGCTTAATTTTAGGACCTGGTTTAGCAGCAGGAAACTTAATAGCAGCAAGTTCTGCTAATAAAAAGTTTAAAACTGAATTAGAAAATTTTGATATAAAGGGATCGGTAATAAAGCAAGGCGAAGTGAAATACGGGTTAGTAGGTATTGATTCTCAATCTTATGATGCTTTAAAGCTAAGCTTACAATAGGAATTGAAAAGTGAGATATAAAAAAAGGCGATTCTAATATTAGAATCGCCTTTTTTTATAATTATTTATTCACTTCCGGAGGATATTTCATCATAATTTCCGCAACAAACTCTTTAATGCGCTCATCTTTCTTTTCCATATTTTGGGTTAAATAACCGCTACCCATACCTTGCCAAACTAATTCTTTTTTCTTGGCATCGATTAAATCAATAAATAAAACACCTTGTGTAGATGTTGATACGCTTGGTTGATTAAAACCCCAGCCCCATCCAGGACCAAAGCCACCGTAACCGCCCCAACCCCAGGCGCCTCTACCCCAAGAGTTATTGTAAACGTCAACACGTTGGTTTGCTTTTGTAAATAAGCTAATTAATAAGTCTGGATCTTCAGATTTAGTAAAGCCTTTTGCAATAAGTTCTGCTTCAATAGCTCGTAAAATACGTCGTTTATCTAAATCGCTAATTTCAGCTTTGTCAATACCTGTTTTAAAAAAGGCAAATGTTTTATAGCTATTAAAGTTAGCGTCTTTGTCATAATCGGCAGCAACTTTAACCGAACTACACGAAGTAACCACGATCAACAAGGCTAAAAGCGGTAATGTTTTTAAAAATGTTTTCATAAGGAAGCGTTTTTTTTTTGTTTTTTTGTTTCTATTTTCAATGTACAACTTTTAGTTATTTCATTGATTTTAAGTTGGTTTTGTGTTTTTTTAAAGTATCAATAATCATACCAATATATTGTTTTTTTAATCGGCTGTAATTATTTTAACGTTTACTATTCTTGGTTTTCTCGTTAAATCCATAAGGGCAATGGCGGCATCCGCTTTCGCAACAATATTCTCGTTTTAGTAAGTATTGCGCTGTAAAACAACGGTAACCTTCCGGTGTCCAGTAAAAATCGCCATCTTCAATTGGGATAATTTTTTTCATAGATTACAAAGATAACGTAAAATCAAATTATTTATTTCTGAAAACTTTTATATCTTGGATTGGTTTTTGTTTCCTCTATAATATGGTTTTCATTTCTAAATATTTAGTTCCAAAAGGGTATTCTGGTATTACCTTATATCCATTCGTGTTTTTGAAAACTAAAAAAATGAAGAATGATACTGTGTTACTTAATCACGAAAAAATTCATTTAAAGCAACAACTAGAGCTGCTTATTCTTCCTTTCTATATATGGTATGTTTTAGAGTTTGTGTTTCGTTTTATTCAACATAAAAATTGGCACGCGGCTTACATAAATATTTCCTTTGAAAAAGAAGCTTATGTAAACGAAAGGAACTTACAATATTTAAATGAACGTCGGTTTTGGAGATTTTTAAAGTATCTTTGAAACCATGATTTTTCAACTGGAAAATAGCGTAAATCAAAGGGTGAAGTTGCCTGATAATAGTACTGTAGAGCTTTATTTAAAGCGAGAAGATGCTATTCACGATTTTGTTTCAGGAAATAAATACCGAAAGCTTAAATATAATATTCTTGAAGCTCAGGGTTTAGGTTGTAAAACGCTGCTTACTTTTGGTGGTGCTTATTCTAATCATATTGCAGCTGTAGCTTCGGCAGGTCAAATTTATGGACTTAAAACTATTGGTGTTATTCGTGGTGAGGAGCTAATTGATAAAATTGATAGCAATGCGACTTTAAGCTATGCTAAGGCATGTGGTATGCAGTTTAAGTTTGTATCGCGTGAAGCTTATAGAAATAAAACGTCTACAGATTTTATAAATAGCTTAAAAGAAGAATTTAAAGAATTCTACAATATTCCGGAAGGAGGTACAAATACTTTAGCTGTAAAAGGTTGTGAGGAAATTTTAACCGCTGAAGACGCTAGTTTCGATTATATCTGTTGTGCTGCTGGAACTGGAGGGACAATCTCAGGACTTATCAATGCTTCAAAATCAAATCAACAAATTTTGGGTTTTCCGGCTTTAAAAGGCGACTTTTTACAAGAAGATATTAGTAAATTTGCAACCAAAACAAATTGGGAATTAATTCTAAAGTATCATTTTGGTGGTTATGCTAAAATAAATTCAGAATTAGTAAGTTTTATTAATCAGTTTAAGTTAGAAAATAACATCGCACTAGATCCTGTTTATACAGGAAAAATGCTATATGGTATTTTCGATTTAATTGAAAAAGGAAAATTCCCGAAAGGTTCAAAAATATTAGCGATACATACTGGAGGTTTACAAGGTATTAAAGGAATGAACGTTAATTTGAAAAAGAAAAATTTACCATTAATTGAATAGAGAAAGAATGAAGAAGTTTTTAATGTTGCTATGTGTTGTAGCTGTGTGTTTTAGTTGTAAATCTAAAAAAACAGTAGTTACTAAAAAGAAGAAGACTAAAACCGAGCGTGTTGTAAAAAACAATGAAAAGGAAACGGTTAGAACAACATCTGGTAATACAGTTTCCACTACAACATATGCAAATGCTACAGACGAATATATAGCAACTTATGCACGAGTTGCTGTTGACGAAATGGAACGTTATAATATACCAGCAAGTATTACTTTAGCGCAAGGTATATTAGAATCGGCCTCAGGAAATGGGCGTCTTGCTAAAGAAGCCAATAATCATTTTGGTATAAAATGTCATACTTGGGATGGAGATAGAATTTATCATGATGATGATGCCGCACAAGAATGTTTTAGAAAATATGACGATGCTAGCAATTCTTTTCGCGATCACTCATTATTTTTATCAGAACGTAGTCGTTATGCTGGTTTATTCAAATTGAAAAAAAACGATTACAAAGGTTGGGCTAAGGGCTTAAAAGCTGCGGGTTATGCAACCGATCCTAAATATCCTGCTAAATTAATTAGTTTAATCGAACGTTATAATTTGGATAAATATGATAGTAGAAAAGCTTCTTCAAATTTAAAAGAAAGAAATAAAATTGAAGTGAACGCAAAAACTAATGTGGTTAGTATTCGCGAGGTTCCAAAACAAATTACGCATGTTGTTGTGAAGGGAGATACCCTATATTATATATCCAAAATGCATAATATTAGCGTTGAAGATTTAAAAGCTCTAAATGATTTAGAAGATAATAACATAAAAATAGGACAAATTTTAACAGTGAGTCCAAAATAATATATATGATTTATAAACGAAGTAGCGCCTTGTTTGCTGAGGCAGAAAAAGTAATTCCTGGAGGTGTGAACTCTCCGGTTAGAGCGTTTAATGGAGTTGGTGGAACGCCAATTTTTGTAAAAGAAGCCAAAGGTGCTTATTTGTACGATGAAGATGGCAACCGATTAATAGACTATATTAATTCTTGGGGACCTATGATTTTAGGGCACGCCCACGAGCCTGTTGTAAATGCGGTAATAGAAAAAGCTAAAAAAGGCACGTCTTTTGGGATGCCTACCGAAATAGAAACACAAATTGCAGAACTAGCGGTTTCTATGGTGCCTAATATTGATAAAATTAGGTTTGTAAATTCGGGAACCGAAGCTTGTATGAGTGCGGTGCGTTTAGCACGTGGCTTTACAGGGAAAGATAAAATTATAAAATTCGCAGGATGTTATCATGGACATTCCGATTCATTTTTAATTCAAGCCGGAAGTGGCGCAAGTACTTTCGGTACACCCAATAGTCCGGGTGTTACAAAAGGTACGGCAAAAGACACCTTGTTGGCTACTTATAATGATATCGAAAATGTTAAAGCATTAGTAGAAGCGAATAAAAATGAAATTGCTTGTGTTATTATAGAACCTGTAGCTGGTAATATGGGGTGTATACCTCCAACAAAAGGTTTTTTAGAAGCTCTAAGAGAAGTTTGTACAGTAAATAATATCCTTTTAATTTTTGATGAAGTCATGACCGGCTTCCGTTTAGCAAAAGGTGGTGCTCAAGAATTATATAATATCAAGGCAGATATTGCATGCTTCGGTAAAGTAATAGGAGGTGGTTTACCTGTAGGGGCTTTTGCTGCTCGAAACGAAATCATGAATTACCTAGCGCCAATAGGTCCTGTTTATCAAGCAGGAACATTAAGCGGAAACCCGTTGGCTATGGCTGCAGGTTTAGCAATGTTAACTGAGTTGAACAACAAGCCTGAAATTTTCACTAGTTTAGCAGAGAAAACAGCTTACTTGCATACGGGTATCGCTAAGGTCTTAACTGAAAATAATATCACACACACCATTAATAGAGTAGGATCTATGATTTCTATTCATTTTGATGACGCTGAGGTTGTCGATTTTAATTCGGCAGCAAAAGGAAACAACGATACTTTCAAAGCGTTTTTTCACGGTTTACTAAATGCAGGTGTTTACATTGCACCAAGTGCATTCGAAACTTGGTTTATTACAGATGCTTTAAGTTACGATGATTTAGATTTTACTATTGCAGCAATAAATACTGTTGCTAAAACATTATAATTAATAAGTCAAACAAGTATTTAGCTTGTTCAATATACTATATCGATCATCATGTAAATGGTGGTCGATATTTTTTTTATTCAAAAACCAGAATCAAAACATACTATAAAGACAGCTTCTTAAGTTGCTTTAAGTTTTTTAATGTCCTTCTTCAGGAATACTTCCCAAATAAAAACAGCGTACACAACAATATATTCTATAGCTATTACCCATAAATTTTCCGATTTATCAGCTTTGTCAACATTTACATAAGCCAAGTAGCTTAGTATAATTACAAAACTCCATACTAACGGAAACTTATATTTAGTAAAAACGCTCAAAATTAAAAGGGTTGCAACATACCAAGGATGTATAGTCGTTGCTGTAAAGTAATAAAAAGATAAAACAAGCAACATAGCCGAAATCAACTCAACCATAGTTTTGTTCTTCCTGAAAAAAGTAACAATCAAAATAAATAGAATAACTAAAACTGGAGTCACCTTTCCTATAATACCAATTTCATTATAACCTCTAAACGTATATCCAATTTCACGTGCTATATAATAAAGACTTGCGTTAAATTCAAAATTCTGAAACCACAAGCCAACCGTTTTAGCATAGTTTCTAAAAAACGCTTCAGATAAAAAGGGCAAGAATAATAAGAGCGTAGTAATTAAAACAATACTGTAAAAGCTAGTTAACTTCCAAAAGCCGTTCAACCAATTTGGTTTTTTCGTAGCACTATCATCAGTGTTCAATAAAAACCATTTAAAAAACAGTGGTAGAAATATTAAAGGAATTAACTTAACACTAATCGATAAAGCTAAAACTACAGCTGCAAATTGCCATTTTCCACAATGTAGTAAATACAAACTCCAGATTAAAAAGAAAATCATTACACCCTCAAAGTGTAAATTCCCGGTAAGTTCAATAATTATAAACGGATTTAAAATATACCAGAAAATATTACAGACAGGAATATTGAGTCGTTTCAGTAATTTGCTGCCATAAAAAAACGTTCCAAAATCTGCGGTAATAATAAGGAGTTTAAAAACAACCACAGAACCTAGTATGCTCTTTCCTGAAAAAAGGGCAGCAATAAAAAAACAAAGTTGATTAATCGGTGGGTAATTTGTAAAATGGCTACCATTAAGCACGCCCATTCCTGCGTACAAAGTTTCGGCTTGCGCGACAGGTAGTTGTTCTGAATTTATAAACGATTCAGGCGTAAAGAGATACGGGTTAAAACCAGCTAAAATCATTCGTCCATCCCAAATAAAACGATAAAAATCTTGAGATAAGTTCGGTATAGCTAAAACAAAAATCACCCTAAATCCAAAAGCTAAGTAAGTTAAAAGCTTAATGTTGTCTTTAAAAACAGATACCAAACGGTAAAACAACACAAACAAGGCGACATAGAGCCCAATAAGCTTTACATAATCGGTCCGCACCAAACTATAAGCAAAAGCCCAATAGAGTAAAACAGAGAAAAGGGCAAGGAGCAACGGCTGCTTATTAAGTTTTAAAAAAGTCGAATTCATAAACATGCGGTAAATATATTAAACCTAGTCATTATATATAGGTATATTTCTTTTAGAATAATTTGGGCGTTACTCTTGCTGCACCCTTAGTCGTGCATCAAGAGTCGGGCTTTCACTACTCGCTTTTTTGTGTTGCATAGGTGCAACCACACAAAAAGAGCTCAAACATGCCGTTCAATCCCTAACGCAGAGCTGGGCCGTTAAGCTTATTTTCTTCAAAAGTGAATTTTAAATCTGTTGAGGTATCGAGTCTTTAATAATATTACAATATATAAGGAACATGAATTTTAAAGTAGATAGAATATAAGGTTCTTAAGAAAGGATGTCTATATAGTAGTAAGTTTTATTATAAAATATATGTATAACATATTGTAGAAGAAGAAAAACAAATAGATTGTATTTGTTTTCTCTATCACATAAGAGGATTTTATTGCTTAAATCATAAAAAATGAAATAAAACTCAAGTCTAATCGAATAAAAGCAACAAAATATACAAGTAAGAATTACAGCAAATGGCGCTATATTCACGGAGATGTAAAGCGTTATCCAACTAAATATATAAATCACAGTAAAATCTAATAAAAAAGAAGTATTGTAAAATACTAAAAATCAATTAATTAAAATGATTTCGAATAATAATTAAAAATACTTCATAAAAAAGGTTGTCAGAACCAAAAAGGGATCTATATTTGCACCCCGCTAAAAAAGGTAAAACTTTAAAGGCGTAACGTTCATAAACAGGTTGGTTGATTAAGATTTTAAAAGTGGTAAAAAACTTTTAAAAAAAGAATCAAAAAACATTGTGAGTTTCAGAAAAGGTTGTAAGTTTGCAGCCGCTAAAAACGGTAACGTAATTAGCTATAAAGTTCATAAGTATATTGTTTAGT
>NZ_SORL01000007.1:1112313-1863136 GCF_004368925.1 Algibacter lectus | reverse complement strand
AAGGAAAGAGTAAAAAATTAGCATTAATAGCGGTATGTAATAAGTTACTAAAACAAGCTTTTGCTATCGCAAAATCGGGTTTAATATTTGACAAGGAATATAAAAGTACGCTAGTGAAAAATTAATAAGATTTTACTTGTTTTTTAGCACAGTACTTTGTTGTACGTAGTTTTTTAATTTTCTTTCGTTTCAATGGAAAAATCGTAATAATCATAATCGAATTTGCCAATCCAACAACTTAAAATTCCGCTTTTGAATTTCAATCCGCTTTTCTTTACTATTTCCATTTGCTTTTTAGTTTCTATATTAATTTTATAACCATCTTTTTCTGCTCTTTCCAAAGCTGAATATGCATAAATTCTCGAAACTGGATTTATTCCAAAAATCAACTTTTTGATAATATCGTATTCTTTGTTTTCCAAAAGTGTTTTAAAAAATGTGTTTGCAAAATGAACAAAATCATCATCAACGTGATATGTGTCCATATTCCACTCAACTTGATTTAGATTGTAATATGCGTTTAGAGCGTCAGTATTGTATTCGTCAGTATCAATTTCCAATGTGAAATTTGGATATTTTTTTTGATATTCAGATAGGTTTTGATTGTAAAGCTTATAGTATTCCATATTCGCTCCACTACAAGTCAAAGGAATAGAAATTTCTTTTAGATAAATATTTTCGAATACGTTTTCCTCAACTTCTGTATCCAACCTCGAATAGATTATTAGGTCATTGTAAGTCAGTATTTTTAAGTTAAAACTCGTATAACCACCATAAAAATCGTGAGAAATCAATTTTAATTCGTCCAACAATTCAATTGTTTTACTCGAAGCATTGCCTTTTCCAGATAAGAGCGAAGGATATATAGTCAAAAAATCAATTACACTCGGTTTTAAGTCAGCTATTGGATTTACCATTTCTCTGAAACGAGTTAAGTCTGTTTCTATCCATTCAGGATTTGGATTTGCATTTTTTTCTTTCGGTTTGCAAGTATGACAATTCTCTAATTCCGCTTTATTTATTTCATAAACAGTTTGTCCGTTACACGAATAAAATAGAAAAATAAATAATGTCGAAACTAAAATTTTCATTGTTTGGTCAAATTACGTACAACGGTTACGTATAAGAATAGTGAGTAGTTTGTGTGCGTGGATTTTCCGAAGGAAAATCATAAGCAAGCAAACGCGCATTTACTCTTGATTAGGTACTAAACTAAGCATTATTTTTATACAATGTTGGCATGCGTAGTTTTTTTGTAGGTAAAGTTTTTAGTTTTAAACCACAAAGTTGAGCACGTTTTAAGTCAGTCGTTCGCAACAGTTGCGTTGTGTTTGTAAAAAGTCCGAATATTTCGCGCAAGAGTGATGTCAGTCGTACGTACACTTTGCGTTTTGATTTGTTAAAAGTCAGTTGCACAATCTTTTTAAAGCACTTTTAAGATCGGTTTAATTCCTTTTTAGAGCAGAGTGAGCTATGAATGCCAACGTGTTTGTATATGATTTGTTGCGTGGTTTAAGCAACTAATTTAGTAAATAATTACCGACCAATAAAGTCCGCGAGGACTTTCGTAAGTAGGCGAGAAGCCAGCAATAAATTATATACGGTGTTAGGCACTGGTATTTTTAATTCGAATATTGATTTCTTTATTGAATAACTCTATTAATTTAGGTAGTCCAATACATTCAACATTTATTTCTTTGCAAATCGAAGGGATTTTTTTAAATAATTTATTGTCATTATTAGAACTTGTTTCCTCAGTTACAACTGTGATTTGATTATCTAAAGTTTTTGAGATTTCGATAGATTTAAGAATTATTTTTGCATCAGCTGATTTTAGAAAATCATTTGTTAAAGATTCAATATCTGTTTCTGATAATAATCTTTTTTGGAATTGATTACAAAACTGATTATCTAATAAGTTATAAAACTTCCTAGTTGGAAGTAAACTTGCTGTTTTTGTAATAAATTTTTTGTCAATTATAAAGTCCAGTTCTTTTGGAACTATTTTTTTTGAAACATAAGAACATTCTAATGATACTTCTGATAATAAGATAAATTCTCCATCTCTAATTTTTTGTTTGAAAAAATCATAGATTACAGAATTATTATCAAAAGGTTTGTAGTATCTAACTAATGAAACCCAAGTGCTTGTATCAATTATAAATCTCATTAGATATATTTATCAATTTTTTCAGGTTTAATATTTAGTTTTTTACAAAAGTCATATTCATTTATAACTCCTCCATATAATGCTGTTTGTAATGTGTTTACAAATAGTGGTGAGTTAATAGGTTTAGGGACTGAACCACCTTTTTTTATTCCTGAAATTTTATCTAATTCCTTTTTTTTGTTTTCTTCCTCTATTTTTTTTCTATAAAGTTCTTCAAGTTCATTTTTGACATTGTTATAATCTTTATAAGAAATCTTTTTAGAGTACAACAATCTTGTATATAAAGCTAATGTGCTTAAGTTCGTTTCTTTTGAAATCCTTTGAATAAAATCAAAATGATAATCATTTGATGAATCTACTTTATTTAGACCTTCAATAGTGTTTGCATAATTACCAACTAAAAAGAAATAAGAAAATTCATTACACCAATTTTCTATTTTACTTAAATCTTTTTGAGATATTGATTTAACATCAACTTCTTCAATTTCTTCTTCATTAAGTAAATAATGACCTAATTCGTGAATTAAAGTAAAGATTTCTCTTCTAAATGATTTTTGTTGTCGTTTTAAAACAATCACATTTGGGTTTAGATAAAATCCATTAATATTTGCAGTATCTTTTTTATTCCAAGTTTCTACAAACTCAAATACCATTATATTGTTTTCTGCAAATTTTGAGATAAGTTCTTTTAAGAAGTCTCTTAAAATTGGCGAAAACTCGTTAGGATATAATAAATCTCTAATTTCTTGTGCTACTTTTCTAGGACTATCTTTTATTGAGAAAATTGGAATTTTTCTCTCAAATTGTATGTCAGAAAGTTTAGATATTGCAGTTAATGAATTTTTTAAATCCTCAAATTGATTTACGATTTTTTTTGCTCCAATATTTAAGTCAGAATTGAATTTATCTTTTCTGAAAAAAATACTAGCATCTTTGTTTTCTGAAATTGGTCGAGGATTAATGTAGTACTCAAGACCTTTGTTGAAAACCTTATCAATTTTCTTTAAATGACTAATTTTAATTTCACTAGAGTATAAGTCATCCTTAGTTATTGGATTTTTCAGCCCTTCGCTGATTTTTTCCAACAACTCTTTCAAAGTTATTCTGTATAACTTTAGAAGATAATCTATTCGTGATATGTTATGTTCAATTGTCAAGAATCTTTCTAGTGTTTTTTACTAAATGCAAAGGTACATTTTTTTACTGAATTTTCATTCGTGGGTTACTTGTGCCTAACGTTTCGTGTATGGTTAGTGCGGAAATAGAAAGTCCCAAGACTTTCAGTTTAGCACTTAGCCAAAACTTTTTATTTTGTTTTAATTTTTCTTGTTCTAAAGCCAAATCAAAAGATTTGGCGGACTTTATAAAAATACACAAAACTTTGGATTAAGCAACAAACCCCGCATTAATTATACACATTGTTGGCAATAGGTTGTTTTAAAAATCATCGTGAATAAATTTATCGTTTATTATCATTAGATTCCCACTAAGTATAGAGTCTATAACCTTATCAGAACCGAACTTTTTGTTCAATACATTTAACAATATATTTCTTTGATTTTCATTATTAATTATAATATATCGAATATCATTAATGTCGTTAAGTTTAACAGAGTATTTCGGTAAATGAGGTTTTTCTCGAAATTCATTATTTTTAATTTGGTTAAATTCATTATCATACTTATTAAATATTTTTTTTTCATTTTCTAGTTCTGGAATAAATCTCCATTCCCTTTCTTGATATGTTATTATTTCGTTTTCTTTATAGTATGTTTTCCAATTTTTAAAGAATTGTATTAAAGAAATGTTTACAGTTGAAATTTTCTTTGAATTCTCGGTATGTCCTTCTATATTCTCATTGAAATTATTCTCTAGGTTCGAAAATGGTTGATTATTAAACAACTGTTTCATCATATTATTTAAAAAAATAAGATTAATGTTTTTATTGAAATCCCTAAAAGGTGTGTTTTCATGTATATAAATAACAGGTGAAATAGAGTTTTTTAACGCCCAATTTAAACTCATTCCAATACCATGCTTTCCATAACGCATATATAGGTCAACATCTCTTAGTGGTATATTACAAAAACTAACCATTGGTATATAATATTCTATGTCATTTATTTTTTCTTCACAATATGAAGGAATAAATCCATTATTTAATATTTTTAGAATGACTTCAAAATTATTTGTATAATGAAATATATGATTGATTTTCTTTTGATTAAATTGATTTTTTTCAATATTTATCTTTTTTTTTGAAGCCATTTATTTTCCCTTATATCAATTCTTTATAGTTTTACTTGTTGCCAACGTGTTTGTATATGGTTTGTTGCGTGGTTTAAGCACCTAATTTAGCAAATAAAAACCAAATAGAAAATCCGCGAGGATTTTCGTAAGTAAGTTAGAACTAGCAATAAATTATATACGGTGTTACATGGCGTTTTTAATTATTTTCTCAATCATATCAAAATTTTCATCTTTTGAAAAAATAAATCTATTTGCATGTTTGTATTGTAAGTAATTTAGATTCTCAATTATTTCTTCATTACAAATTAAATTAGATGCTTTTTTTGAAACTGTAGTCTGGCAAAATAGACATAAAAGAAGAGAACAACTTAAAGGAAAGTAGATTTCAATTCCTATACTATTTAAGCCAAGATTACCTCTTTCTTCTCTATAGTTTGTGGTGTTTTGCAAAACAATTGGATTGTCGGAAGTATAGAACTGTTCATTAGATTCTGCTAAAATCCATGTTTTGTTCAATAAGCTATCTTTATATTTATCAGCATCTTTTAATATATCTAACCAGAAATATTTAGAGTTTGGTCTTTCTTTTATGTTAAATAGGTTTTCAATTGGGCTATAAAATTCATTTAAAAAACGCTTTATATTTAGATAACTTTTTTGGGTTCTTAAAATTTGAAAAGCGATAAATTCACTTAAAATATCTTTATCTAAAACTGATAAATTCTTGATTTTACGGCTTTTAAGCAATTTTGTGATTACAGGTTCAGTTTTTGTTTCTAACTTACCTAATTGATATTCAATGCTTTTTTTTGAACTTCCAGGTATATAATCATAGATATATATATCAGTAGGCGTGTTTTTGATAGCTCTATTTTTCTTGCTTTTCCATCTTTTGTCAACAGCATTTTTGTCAAAACTCCATATGTGAGTTTGATTTTGATTACTGAAGTTTTTTAAAATAAATCTTGGGACGATATGTTGATTTTTAACATGTGACATTAAGATAGATATTCTAATTATTATTCAATAGATTTTCTAATTCACTAGAATACTTATCAAAATCGTTTTTAGCTATTTCTATTAATTGTTTATTATTTATGGCAATTCCGTTTCCTAAATCATTTAAAAAAGTTTTGAGTAATCTAAGGTGTCTAATTTCCTGCGTATTTTTAGAAAACCAATTTGGAAAGTTTTCTAAATCATTTATTTTCTTATTTAGTTTCCCAATGCTATTTTTATTAGTGTTATTAAGTTCTAATTTAATTTCTTTGAATTCATTAAATCTGTTTATAATATAGATTTTTTCTTCTTTTGTTAAAGAATTTTCAATTTTTTGTTCCTTTACAATTTCTTGTTTTAATTCAGTTTTTTTCTCGGTTTCTTTACAGCTTACTAATGTTAGCATAAATAATGCTAATAATGTTAAATTTTTCATAGATATTTGGTTTTAAATGACATGTAACAATTGTATATAGTTAGTACTAACTATATATCTATTATATGCGCACTAAGATAGTAAATCTTTAATTTCTGTAAAGGAACTCGTAGCAACATGTGTGTAAATTTCTGTTGTTTTAGTCGAATTATGCCCCAGTAGTAGTTGAATGTAACGAATATCGGTGCCACTTTCTAGTAAGTGAGTAGCAAAACTATGTCTTAACATATGCGGAGTAACTCTTTGTTTAATACCAGCATTCTTGGCAGATTTCACAACAATTTGTAACACGCTAGAGCTACTGTATGGATTACCCGAAATAGGGCTTTCAAATAAGTAGGTTTTAGGTCTGTAAATTTTAAAATACTTTCTCAAATCTTCTAGAACACTTTTGTTCAGTACAGTATATCGGTCTTTATTTCCTTTAGCTTGTTCAACTCTAATAACCATTCGTTTACTATCAATGTCTTTTATTTTTAATTGTAAAAGTTCATTTCTGCGCAAACCAGAAGAGTACAATAAGCTTATAATGCATTTATGTTTTATATTATTAGTTAAGTTAATTATTGCAATTATTTCTTCCTTTGATAGTACTTTTGGTAGTTTAGATTCTTTTCTAGGTCTTTCAATGGAGTAAAACCGATTAGGCATTCCTAAAACCATTTCATAATAGAATTTAATAGCGTTAATCGACATATTTATATATGAATTTGATCTATCTTCATTAACTAACTTTTTAAGATAGATTCGGATATCATTTTCGTTAATGCTAAATAATTCTCTTTCTTTATAGTAGTTGATAAATTTCTCAAAGCTATGCACGTAGTTTTTTACCGTGCTATTAGAATATTTTTTCAACTCTAATTTCTGTAAAAACTCATCAGGACATGCTCTAAAGTGTTTTTTAATAGGTCGATTTCTAAACCAAGATACATCTGTATTTTTGTTATCACTATTTAGTTTTTTGTCTTTAAAAAAATAGTTGCAATTAACCCAGGCAACACCTTCAAATTTCTCAAAAACCAAATTGATATTAGATTTGTTATTTATAATATATACCATATTAAACTCTTTACTCCATTTTGGGTTAGGTAACTCTTTAATTAGAGCTTGAATAACTTTATCTGCATTAAATTGTAAGCCAATACATTGTTTTTCTTTAATAAAAAGATGTTTTAATGTTATATGTTTATTTAGCATATCAGTAATTTTAAAACAAGATATTTATATAAAATAATTTAGTCGTATCTTAAACGAATAGTATTCGTGTAATCTTCGTTTAAGTTAATATGAAATTAAAAAATAATGAGTGTTTAGCCTGCGGAAAAGAGCTGATAGGACGATCAGATAAAATTTATTGCGATTTACATTGCAAAAGCTCATATCACTACCGGAAATCTTTAGATGAAGCTCCAAGGTTCTATAATAAAGTAGACAACCAGTTGAAGCTTAATAGAAAAATTCTTAAAAACTTTAATAAATCGGGTAAAGCAACTGTGCGAGCAAAAGTTGTTCTCGAATTAGGATTTAATCCAAAATATTTTACCCATTACTGGAAAAACAAAAAACATGATGTTTATCTATTTGTTTATGAATTTGGTTTTCTAAAAAAGAAAGAAAATAATGTAGAAAAATATATTTTAATAAAATGGCAAGAGTATATGGAGTAACTATTGTTGTATAACGGGTTATTGAAATTTAGATAAAAACAACAAAGCCCTGGATTATCCAAGGCTTTATTATTACTTAATTTAATGGGTTTTAATTAAAAGAATCCCATAGGTTTCTTGTCGTAAGATATTAACATGTTTTTTACAACACGGTAATGATCTAAAGCCATTTTATGGTTTTCACGACCAAATCCAGATTCTTTAACACCACCAAAAGGAGCATGTGCAGGATAAGTATGGTATTGGTTTACCCAAACTCTACCAGCTTGTATTGCGCGAGGTACTTGGTATAATTCGTGTGCATCTCTAGACCAAACACCAGCACCTAAACCGTAAGGCGTATCGTTTGCAATAGCAATAGCTTCTTCCGTAGAGCTAAATGTTGTTAAAGCTACAACTGGGCCAAAAATTTCTTCTTGGAAAATACGCATCTTATTATTTCCTTTTAAAACTGTAGGTTGAATGTAGTATCCTTCAGAAAGTTCACCTTCATAATTACCAGCATCACCACCTGCAACAACTTCTGCACCTTCATCTTTTCCTATTTTAATATAGTCAAGAATTTTGTCGTATTGTGGCTTAGAAACTTGAGAACCAATCATTGTTTCTGGATCTAATGGGTTTCCTGTTTTAATTGCTTTTAAACGCACTTTCATTTTTTCGATAAAAATGTCTGCAATATCCTCATGTACTAAAATACGTGATGGAGCAGTACAAATTTCACCCTGGTTTAAAGAGAACATTAATGCACCTTCAATAGCTTTACTAAAGAAATCGTCGTCATGATCTGCTACAGATGGAAAAAATACGTTTGGAGATTTACCACCTAATTCCATAGTTACAGGAATAATGTTTTCGGCAGCATTGTGTAAAACTTTACGCCCAGTTTCTGTAGAACCTGTAAAAGATAGTTTTGCAATACGTTTAGATGTTGCTAAAGCAGCACCAGCTTCTGCGCCAAAACCAGTTACAATGTTTAATACACCTGCTGGTAAAATATCACCAATAAGTTCCATTAATGCAATAACACTAGTAGGTGTTTGCTCTGCTGGTTTTACAACAGCTGTACAACCTGCGGCTAAAGCTGGAGCAATTTTCCATGCTAACATTAACATTGGAAAATTCCAAGGAATAATTTCTCCAACAACACCAACAGGCTCGTGCAATACAATGCTTACTGTGTTTTTGTCGTGTTCTGAAATACTACCTTCGTCTGCACGAATTACACCTGCGAAATAACGAAAGTGATCGATACAATAAGGGATATCTGCTGCACGAGATTCGCGAATTGGTTTTCCGTTATCTATAGTTTCTAAAGTTGCTAAGTACTCGAAGTTATCTTCCATTACTTGTGCAATTTTCAATAACGCATTACTACGTTCTGTTGCTGAAGATGTACTCCAAGACGGGAATGCTTCGTGTGCTGCATCTAACGCTAAATCTATATCTTCTTGTGTTGAGCGTGCTGCTTGCGTAAATACTTTACCATCTACTGGAGAAACGTTATCGAAATATTGACCTTTTACAGGATCCACGAATTTACCGCCAATAAAGTTACCGTATCTTTCTTTAAATACTGGTTTTGTTACATTTGCCATAATTATAATTTTTAATTATTAATAGTGCTTGCAAAAACAAGCGTTGTTTAATTATGGTACAAATGTATGTTGGGTTATTACCTTTCTATTTATTGAAACGGCTCAATAACTTATGAAAAAAGGTCAATGTTGTTTGTTATCAAAAAGAAATAGTTTGATGTGTTTTTTAGTGTTTTGTAAATCAATATGTTATGTATTGTTTTTCTAGCTTGAAATATCTGTTGGGCTAATTCCGAACTTTTTTTTAAAGGCTACGCTAAAGTTAGACAGGTTGTTATAGCCAATTTCTAAGTAAATATCGGATGCTTTTAGTTCACCTCCTTGTAACAATTCTTTGGCTTTTTGTAGACGTTTATCTTGCAACCATTTTCCTGGTGCTTGGTTGTATTCGTTTGTAAAATGACGTTTAAAAGTAGATAAACTCATATTGCAGAGAAAGGCAATTTCTTCTAACTTTAAATTAGAATGCACATTGTTTTCTACTATGTTTTTAAATGGTGAAACATCTTTAGAAATTAGAGAATGTAAGTAATACTCAAAGGTATCACCATATTTATTTAATAAGTACAATAAAATTTCTTCAAACTTTAAAGCTAATAATGCATCGCTAAAATTGTGGTTTTCGAATGTATGTGATGCTAACGAACTAATAAAAGAAGCTATATATGCGTCGTTTTCAATTACAAAATAGGGTACATCTTCTTTATACGGTTTAACGTCGTTTGTGTATTTGCTTAAAAAATCGGTTAGTTTCTCTTCAGAAAAGAAAAAGAGTTTACAGTAATAAATAGCTTCTGTGTCTAATAATTCTGTCCAAAGCCAATTTCCTTTTTTCAGTAATAATGATTGGTCTTTATTTACTGCAACCGATGTTCCTGCAAAATGCACTTGTTTTTTTCCTACTTGAAGAAAACTAAACATATTCATGCCTAAATTCACCTTACTTTTAACAACATCTGTGGTCATTTTAAAGTCGTAAACAAATAAATCAGGACTTTCTGTTTTGTCCTTAATGTAGAGTTCGGGTATGTTTTCTATTGGCATCTAGATTCTTTTTTGGCTAACAGGTAATGTTCTTTTTTTTTGCTTGTAGGGCAGAAGGTAAGCTCAGCCTTTTAAATTCTTACTTGGCCAAATTTACATGTTTTGCTTTTAAATTAGCCTTAAGTCGCGCTATGGATTTGCACGTTGTTAATTTCTGTGGTTTTTTATATACTCAGTAGGGTCTAAATACCCTTCGGTATCAAAAGAATATCCGCCACCTATTGGAAGTCCAACTTGGCTTCTTAATTCTAAATGTAAGTGAGCAAGATATTGCCCATTATTATTTCCTATTGTTCCAATTTTTTGCCCTTTTTCTATGTAATCTCCTTTTTTAATAATTATTTCATCACAATGTGCATATAGAGATTCAATTTGATTTTCATTGTCAATATAATGTACTATTCTAATAACGTTTCCCCAACCTCCATAAACATTTTCAGCATTAGAGACATATCCATTTGCTATAGCATATATCGGATCGCCTAAATCGGTGTTTCCTCCTCCAACTCCATTCCAATCATCTCCTAAATGTTCGTTTTCTCCAAATTTTTGAGCATTATAATATTTTTTTGCATCTGGTTTTCCTACAGGGAAATCAAATCCATTTGTGAATTTTATCGTGTCAGATTTTATAATCTTTATATTATTTTGAGCTGTATAACTAATGTTTTTTTTGGTGTCAGGTTTACAACTAAAAAATCCAATTAATAATATTAAAATTAAGTTTTTCATAATGTTTTGTTCTGAAATATGTCTACAGGTTAAAATTGATTTTATGCTGTTTCTATATCTGTTATTCGTTTATAAATGTTTCGTTTTTTTTAGGAGGAAAAATTATTACATGAGAATTATAATCATGGTAATCGGTGAATTTAGTTTTTAAAAATAGAGGCGTGCTCTTGCTTAAGTTGTGTTTTTCAGAAGGAGCTCCAAGCCAATTACATTCTTTTAAATAGTTAAACCGGGTTATCCAAGTGTGCCATCCCTGATTGCTAAAACCCCAGCCAAACTCATTTAGATTTAGAAGATTATTAATGTCGTCTTTATCATCATCAACATCAAAAATACCCGTTAAAGGAATGTTGGGTTGTTTCCAAACATGGTATTTTTTATCCTTTTTGTAATTCTTTAAACAGGCATCATATTCATTAGAGTTTTTTGAGATAAAAAGGTAGGCTTTCCAGTTGTAGAATTTAGTTAAAATATATCCTAAGCTCCAGCCAGCATGTTCGCGGTTAGCCCATATTTTGGTATGATGTTTTTCAATAGTTTTAAATTCCTTTCCAAACCCAGCTTCTAAAGCTTTTACAGCAAATATAGTGCAGTGCATACTATCTAGCTTAATATCATTTTTTTCTAAAGCATATTTTTGAAAAACATTTATAGAGTCTAGTAAATCCTTACTTAAACCTACTGAGTAATACCATTGTGTGCCATAGTATTTACTTGAGTTTAACCTATAGTCATTAAAATATTCGTTTTCTATGTCTGCTATTCGATTTATAGCTTCTGGAGAATTAAAATTAAGATATTCATTTTCAAGTTTACTTTTTGGTGTGTAAACTATAGCGCTATCTATGACTTTCTTTTTTATATAAGTGCTTTTCTTTGTTTTTTCCTTACAGGAATAAAACAAAGATGAAATTGTTAATAGAAAACAAATTACTTTTTTCATGATGTTTGCTAAGGTTTTAGCAATGTAATATTCAAATTTAAAAATTCAACGCTTAATAAGTAAGAAAAAACACTTTAATTTAGTAGGGAATTTTCTAGTGATAATTTAAATCCTCTTTTACCTTTTAGAACTATCTTTTACACGAAAGCAAACTTCAAGCATTTGATATAAGTCTGGATGTTTTTTCTTCATCTTTTCAGGTTGTTCAAAAAAATATTCGGAAGCTACAGCTAAAAATTCGGCTTCATTGGTACCTCCATAATTTCTAATATCAGATTTATTGTTATTTATATCCTCCATTTCTTTATGGATAATTTTTAACCAAGGTATAACGTAGGGTTGCTGTATTAATGTTTCTGGTACGCCATCTGTTAAGCCATCTAGTTTGTCTATTAAATGTACAAACTCATGAATACCTGTATTGTGAATATGAGATTTTTTTTGAAAGCCACCATGCAGTGCTTTTCGTGATAAAATCATTTGATGTTCAAATTGTCCCGTACCAACCATACCTGCAATTTGTCGGTTTTCATCGGTTTGAGCAAAACCTAAATTTTCGTTAAAATGATCTGGATAAACCAAAACCGTACTTAAATTTTTGTAATGCCATTCCTCGAAATTAAAAACAGGAATAACAGCGCTACATGCAATTAATATTTTATCGAGATCTTCAAGGTTGAAACCTACACTTTCAATATTTACTTCACTTAAAAATACCATAATCCGCTGCTGGAATCGTTTTTGTTCAGTGGTAGATAAACCTTTATAAAAATTAACATGTCGCATGATTTTGTTATGCCAATTAGCGGGAAATTTTTCAGCTTTTTTCTTTTTGGTCGCATAAAGAGTATAGAGAGCGAAAGCCACTAATAATATGAAAGCAATAGTAAATGCCATAAAATGATGATTTAGTTTTTTGTAAAAGTATTCTATTTTTTAAAGAAAAGGAATTACTGTTTGTGTTGCAATGCCTTTTACTTAATAATAAAAAAGAACTTAATTCACTTCTTCCCTAAAAAAGAAAAACCACCAAACAAAAACATAACAATTGCCATTAGCAATAACCCGTAAGCTTCTCGTGCTTCTTCTACATTTTTTATATCTCCTTTACCTATTTCAAAACCTTCAAAAGTTTCTGGGTAGGCTGAGAAAAAACCGATTAGGAATAAAGTGCCAAGAACAAGTAGAACCATTTTAGGTGTTTTGTTAGCGGCATAACCAAAACTAGCAATAGAAGCAATGGTATAAATAATAATCCATAATATAGGGTCTGGGTCGTTGTATTGCACAATAGCTCCAAAAATGAATAAAACACCAAATATAATACCGAGTACTTTTAATACTATTTTCATAATACGTGTAATGTCGTTTTTGCTTATTCTAAAATAGACCCCTAGGTTAAAGAAGGCTAAGTTACTATATTTTTAAACTTTCCATTTGATTAAAAAAGGCTTAGTTGAATCGTTTCGGGTTAATTTAAAGATTAAACGTAGTAACATATTGATGGATTAAGCCGTTTATTTGTGGCTAGATATAAATTATGACTTTTTTAACCTGCTTACTTTTTGGATTTCTTATTGCTGCTTCCGGTAGTATTGTACCTAGTTTTTTAAATCTTACAGTTGTTAAGTTTAGTTTGAAAAGTGGACGGAAATCTGCTTTTTATCTCATTGGTGGTTTTGCTACGGTATTGTTTTTTCAAGCTAATATAGGCGCATATCTTTCAAGCGTTTTAATGGCGAATTCAGAATATATAACCCTGATACAAAAAGTTGGTACAGGTATTCTTATCTTGCTATCTGCAAACTTTTTTAGGTTATATTTTACTTCAAAAAAGCAAATTAAAAAACAAGAAATCGATAAGTCTAAAGCTTACTTACACGGTATTGGTATGTCTTTATTAAATACTTTTGCCATTCCGTTTTACTTCACGTCTATTTCTTTGCTAATAGGTTTAGAGTATTTCGAATACTCACTTCTTAATAGTTTATATTTCTCTATAGGTTCTACGGCGGGCTCATTTACATTATACGCCGTGTATGCCACAGTAGCGAGCAGAATTGAACATAAACTTACTTTTATAGCAATTAGAATGGATTTTATTTTAGGCTGTTTAACAGGAGTTGTTGGAGTTGGGAACCTAATTTATTTATTGTAATTACCTATCAAATTAGTTTGTAGACAACATGAAATTAACAGAAGTAAATTATTCAAATCAGAATTAGATTTTCTATTTCGTTACTATCGATAATAAATTATATAAAACAAAAAGGTTCACTCCATTCAAAAATTTCAAATAAAGTAAACCTTTTGTATAAATAAAATTTTATTTCTTAACCAATCTACGCATAGCAACCCATTGTTTTAGCATATCTCGAGCGTCTTGCGCAGGATAACCTAAAACGGTTTGTCCGGCTTTTACATCGTTCATTACACCAGATCCAGCACCTACGGTTGCTCCCGAATCAATGTTGGTATGGTCTTTAATAGAAGCGCTTCCCCCAATAATAACACCATCTCCAAGTGTAACCGAACCAGCGAGTCCGCTATGTCCAGCCATAATACAAGATCGTCCCATAACACTATTGTGAGCCACCTGTACTAGATTATCAATTTTACACCCGTCGCCAATAATGGTCGAGCTGAATTTGGCTCTATCTACACAAGAGTTTGCTCCAATTTCAACAAAATGACCAATAATTACATTTCCTATTTGTGGTATTTTAACTAAGCCTCTACCATCGTTACTTGGTCTGTATCCAAAACCATCGGCACCAATACTTACATTAGTATGGAAAATACAGTTACTACCAATAATACAACGTTCGCGAATTACGGTACCCGACCAAACTATAGTTTTATCACCAATAATGGTTTCATCAAAAACACAAACATTAGGGTATAGTATAACTTCGTTACCCAATTCTACATCTTTACCAACGTAGCAATTGGCTCCAATTTTACATCCGTTACCAATTTTTGCAGTTTCGTGTATAACTGCTGTTGGGTGAATATCGGTATCGAATACGGGAGCTGGCTGATTAAAAAGTTCCAGTATTTTAGCCATTGCTAAATCGGCATTTTTCACTTTAATAATAGCGCGATTATCTCCGGCTTCAATTTTTAAATTATCATTTACAACAGCAGCACATGCTTTTGAGTCGACCCAAAACTTTACGTATTTAACGCTTCCAACGAAAGTGATATGGTTATTATTCGCGTTTTGTAATTGTTCAGGTCCATTAATTTTTTGCGTAGTATGGCCAATTAATTCGCCTTGTAATGCATCGTTAATTTCCTCAATTGTATATGATGTCTTCAAATTTTATGTGATTAGAATGTTAGTATTCGTAAATCTAACTGAA
Source organism: Algibacter lectus (assembly GCF_004368925.1). Classification (NCBI taxonomy): domain Bacteria; kingdom Pseudomonadati; phylum Bacteroidota; class Flavobacteriia; order Flavobacteriales; family Flavobacteriaceae; genus Algibacter; species Algibacter lectus. The sequence continues at coordinate 1,847,929 of NZ_SORL01000007.1, read as the reverse complement.
AAAAATAAAATAGTTCTAAAAGAACAGATGTTTTTCTGTGATAGACTAAGGAATTGGTCTAAAAATACTATTTAGCCTACGTAATTCAAAAAAAATATATACAAGAAGAAGGTAAATCTATTATTTCTTTATTCTATTTTCATCGAAAGCAGAAGGTAATAATTTTGGAATAAATTTAATAACTAAGGGTAGTAAAATGGCTCCGCCTGGCAAAAGGAAAATCGCTAAGCTAGGTATAGATTTAAAAATATCTAATAATTGATCGGTTACTTTTTTCTGTTCTTCTTTAGTTAAATCTCTAACCGTAGATTGGGTAAGTAGAACCATAAGTTCCTTACTATCCTTTAGTTCTTGGTACAAGCGTTTACTATTTCTAGTAATAAGTTTGTAAACCATTTTACTAGAATTATCGTAAAAACTGTGTACAATATTTTTAGAGCTTAAAAGCGCAATGTTGCCTTTGTTGGCTGTGTAAAAGGTGTTTACACTTTGGATGGATTGTTGAATACGTTCACTATTCAATCTTAAATCTTGACCTAGTTTTACTAAAAATTGATATTCTTTCTCGTCTATAATAGCATCACTCCAAGAGGCCATGCAAGCAATGTCTAAAATATAGTAGGCTTCCTTAGAAGTTTTTACCATGGCAACGGCTGCTTTATAATCTATATGCGTGTCGTTTTGGTAGCGTAAAGATGATTCAAACAATTTAATTAAACTTTCATCATATTTGTTTTTAGAGGCTTTGGCATTCAAAACTTCTAAAGAAATAGAGGTAATGGCAGCTTCTAAATTTTTTAAATATTCAATTGAAATGGTTTCGTTTTTTAAATAACCTTGGTACGCCAATACATCTATATATAATAGCGCGTTAATAACAAAGTAGTTGAAGTTTTTTGTTAAAACATTAGCGTCTATTTGAACGCGTTTGTGAATTATTTTTTCGAGTTGCTCGCTCGATTTTTTACCACCTAATAAACCTTGGAAAAAAGAATTTTTAGATTCCTTTATAGTAGAATAAAACCCAATAACACTATCTACAAATTCGGCTTTAGAGTTCGATGTTTTGTGCGTGTATAAAAATGCTAGGCATAAATTGGTTTTACAAAGTTCTTCTTCCGTAAGGTCTTTATTTTCAAAAGTATGTTCTACAACTTCTAAATTACTTCCGTAGATAAACCCAGAATCGCGCAATGCTTCATAAAAAGATTCTTTGTCTATATTAAATAGCGCATCCTTTTTACTAACATCTGTAAGCAATTTATTTATCCAACCAGAAGCCGATGGGTTCATTCTTCTATCATTTTTAATAAGGCACAAAGATAAATTTTATATCCAATATTTAGGCGGTTTTTCGCTTTAACATAATTTTAACAAAACCACTCTTGTTGTTTCTTCGTAGGTATGCGTGAATTCAAAAATTAACAGATTAACAAAAATTCAAAATCATGAAAAACTTAAAAAGAGTATTAGGAATTGGAGTAGTAGCTGCGGCTAGTGTCTTCATTTTAGCGGCAGATCATATCGATGCACCTGCTGTGCAAGGCGGAACAAGTGATATCACAGATTTTTATGCCTTTCAAGCTGAAAACACAAATAACTTGGTGTTTGTAGCCAACGTACAAGGTTTAATTAGCCCAAGCGCAACGGCCGATGCTGCATTTGATGAAAGTGTTTTAGTTGAAATTAATATTGATACCGATGGTGACAATATTGAAGACATGGTAATTCAAGCCATTCCGAGAGACGGAAAAATGTACTTTTTTGGACCCGTTGCACCATCGCAAACAGGACTTAACAGTACCATTGCAACTACAGCAACGAATACAGGTTGGGTAGATATTACAACATATGGTGAAGCTGCCGTAACAGAAACTAATGCAATGGGTATGACGTTTTTCGCTGGCCCACGTGACGATCCATTTTTTATGGATTTTGCACAATACTCTGCAATTATTGCTGGTACTGCCGATGGTTTTAACGATCCAGGAGCCGATACATTTGCAGGTAGTAATGTTATGTCTATAGTAGTAGAAGTGCCAAAAAGTATGATTGGTGGTTCGGGAACTATTAACACTTGGGTAGAATCTAAAAAGAAATAAAAAATAACTAATTAAAATTATTAAGTATGAAAACTATAAAAAATATAAGTGTCGCATTTGCATTATCATTTTTAGCATTTAATTGCTCATCGGACGATGATAACAATATTGTAGAAAATATGGAGCCTGATTTTTCGGGAACATTTATGCAACAAGATCAAATGGGAAGACCTGCAGTAAATACTGTATTTGTTTCTGGATCTAGTAAAGATGATTTCAATGTTACTATTCCTTCAGAACAAAATGCTGCATTCCAAAGTATGTTTCAAGCAAATTTAGAAGGGTTAAGTCCTGCTTTTGCTAACGCTGGCGATAAAAATGCATTACAACAAGATGCTGCAACCTTTACAGGTTTACTGGCAACCGATGTTTTAAATGTATCCTTAGACGGAACAACAACTTTTTATGATGGTACTAATGTTTTAACAGGTCGTAATTTAACCGATGATGTTATTACTGTAGAGTTATTATTAATTTTTGGTGGTGAAGATTTTACTGAAAACCCTCAATTTTCTAATGATAATGTAAGTGCTAATGATAAAGACTTTTTGCCTTCATTTCCTTACCTAGCTTCTCCTTGGTAGAAGCTTATTTAGAGGTTGTTTATTTATTTTTTTAAACAGCCTCTTTGTTTTTTCAACCTAAAAACGAATCACAAAAAAATCACACTAAAATCTAAAATCATGAAAATCACTCATCAACTGGCGTTTGTATTATTAGCAGCTTGTTTTGTAAGTTGTAATAATGCCGATAATAAAATTACCAACTCTAAAGATTATAATGTTTTTTTAGAAAACACAACTTATAAAGCATTAGCATTGGCTCAGGCCGATTTAAATTTTTGGAAACAAAAACTAGAAAAACAACCGAATCAATTTCCTTATTTATCAAAGGTATCTGCCTCACAATCTCAAATATTTGGAGTTACGGGTAATATTGAATCTCTTTTAGAGGCCGAAGAAAGTTTAATAAAAGCGAACGAGGCTGTAAACTATACTAGCACAGGCTATTTACGTGCTTTAGCAAGAAATTATATTTCGCAACACCGTTTTAAAGAAGCTTTAGGCTTACTTAAAAAAGCAGAAAATAATGGGGAACATTTAGAAAGTACTCAAAAAATGCTTTTCGATGTTAACCTAGAATTAGGAGATTTTGAAGCTGCGAAAAGTTATTTAGAAACTTTTAAAAATTTTGAAGATTTCGATTATATCATTCGTTTATCAAAATGGTCGGATGTTCGTGGCGATTTAGATGCTGCCATCAAATATATGGAACGTGCTAAAACCAAGGCGGAATATACCAATATGCCATCTACAAAAAAATGGGTGTATACTAATTTAGCCGATTATTACGGGCACGCCGGAAAAATAGAAGCTGCTTATAAGCACTATTTAATGGCTTTAGAAATTGATCCGCAAGATGCTTATTCTAAAAAAGGAATTGCATGGATTGTGTATTCTCACGAGAAAAACCCAAAGGAAGCGTTGCGCATTTTAGATTATGCTACTAGAACTCATTTATCTCCAGATTACTATTTATTGAAGGCCGATATTGCTGAATATCTAGAAGATGCTGAGCTGCAAAAAGAGCAGTTAGAATTATACAAAAAAGCAGTAAGCAATACGCAATATGGCGATATGTATAATAAGTATAACGCGCTTTTATTTGCTGAAGATATTAATATGAAAAACAAAGCTTTAGAAATAGCGTTAACCGAAATTGAAAATCGCCCAACACCACAATCTTACGATTTGTTAGCTTGGTCTTATTTTAATTTAGGAGACACTAAAAAAGCTTTAACAGTTATGGAAGATTTTGTTATAGGGAAAACGTCGGAGCCTTATGTATTATACCATTTAGCGTGCATTTATAAGGTTAACGGAAAGTTAAAAAAAGCCGAGGAATTAAAAAAAGAATTGAATAGTAGTATTTTTGAACTTGGTCCTTTAATGGCCAATGAAATTCGTAATATTTAAATGTTTTATATGAATTATAGAAAATATTTTTCTACATTTTTAGTCTTGTTTTTAGTGAATTTAGGGTTTTCACAACGTTTAAAAGGTGTGATTATAGATGAAAATAATCAGCCTTTAGAAGCTGCTTATGTTTATAACTTAAATTCCGAAACGCATGCGCACTCTTCGGCAAACGGTATGTTTGTTTTAGATGAAAATAAAATAGGAGATTCACTTAAAGTTGGACTTCTAGGTTATAAAAATCAGGTTTTGGTTTTAGAAGAGAAGGTTTTAAATTCTGGAATAACGATTACTTTACAAGAGAAAACATTTCAGTTAGAAGAGCTACACCTAAATGAGCAATTAAATGCGTTAAGCACAATTTCTCGATTAGATTTAAGTATCGATCCCGTAAACTCTTCGCAAGAAGTATTACGAAAAGTACCTGGTTTAATTATTGGTCAACACGCTGGTGGCGGAAAAGCAGAACAACTTTTTTTAAGAGGTTTTGATATCGATCACGGAACCGATGTTGCCATTTCGGTAGATGGTATGCCAGTAAATATGGTGTCTCATGCACATGGGCAAGGTTACAGTGATTTACACTTTTTAATAGCCGAAACGGTTAACAAAATAGATTTTGGTAAAGGAAGTTATTATGCCAATAAAGGTGATTTTAACACGGCAGGTTATGTAGATTTTTCTACTAAAGATTATATAAAAGATAGTCAGGTTTCATTGTCTATTGGTCAGTTTAACTCTTTAAGAACTCTTGGGATGTTTGATTTGTTGGGCGATTCTAAAAATGAGAATGCTTATATGGCCATTGAGTATTTAGAAAATGATGGCCCGTTTGAGTCTCCTCAAAATTTTAATAGACTCAACCTATTTGGAAAGTACACCGTTATTTCTCCACAAAACAATAAATTAAGTTTAACGCTATCTCATTTTAAAAGTCGTTGGGATGCTTCTGGGCAAATACCACAGCGTGAAGTTGATAATGGAAATATTTCTAGATTTGGAGCTATCGATGATACTGAAGGTGGTAACACGCAACGTACCAATTTAAATATAGAATATAGTAAGTATATAAATGATGATACAAGGTTAAAAACCAATATGCTTTACACACATTCGGCATTCGAACTGTATTCTAATTTTACATTCTTTTTAGAAGATCCTGTAAATGGCGATCAAATAAAACAAACTGAAAATCGCGATATTTTTGGATTTAATAGTCGTTTAATTCATGATACTTATTTAGGGGAAACACCTGTAGTTTTAAGTGCAGGTGTAAGTTTAAGAAATGATGTTGCAAACGATACCGAGTTGTCTAAAACGTTAAATAGAAGTACAACATTAGAGCAAGTGCAGTTGGGTGATATAAACCAAACTAACGCGAGTATGTTTGTAAACGCAGAATTCGAGTTTGGAAAACTTGTTGTTGCTCCGGCTTTACGCTTAGAGCATTTTAAATTTATGTATAATGATAAGCTACAAACAAACTACACGGCTTTAGATGAAACCAAAACAGCGTTGTTGCCAAAGTTAAATTTCTTTTATAACGCAAAAGATAACTTACAGCTATACTTAAAATCGGGTATTGGTTTTCACTCTAATGATACACGCGTTGTTGTAACCAATGCTAGTGAAAATGTTTTGCCAAAAGCCTATGGCGTTGATTTTGGTAATATTTGGAAACCAACACCAAAATTAGTGGTTAATTCTGCTTTATGGTATTTGTTTTTAGAACAAGAGTTTGTGTATGTTGGCGATGCTGGTATTGTTGAGCCTAGCGGAAGAACAAGGCGCTATGGTGCAGATTTAGGTGTAAGATATCAATTAAACAATTGGTTGTTTTTAAATACCGATGCTACACTTACAAAAGCGCGTAGTATAGATGAAGCTTCTGGTGAAGATTATATTCCGTTGGCTCCAGATTTTACTTTAACAGGCGGACTTGCGGTTAACGATTTAAAAGGGTTTTCTGGAGGATTAAATTTTAGATATATTGATGATAGACCAGCAAACGAAGATAATAGTATTATTGCCGAAGGTTATTTTGTGAGCGATTTTAATGTGAATTATACCATCAATAATTTAACTTTTGGTTTCGCGATAGAGAATCTTTTTGATACCGAATGGAACGAAACACAATTTGCTACAACCTCACGCTTACAGAATGAAACCGCACCTGTAGAAGAAATTCATTTTACACCAGGCACACCGTTTTCTAGTAAGTTTACTGTGAGTTATAGGTTTTAATTAAAGTACATTTTAAGAAGTGTAGTGATTTGAAAATATAAAGATTAAGCCAAGAATTTTGTGATTGATTTTGTTGGTTTTTTAGGTGAAAGCACTTGATTATAGAAATATAGTCAAGTGTTTTTTATGCTTAATAATTAGGTTTTGGGAAATTATTTAACGGTAGACAGGAGTGAGGTGAATAATAAATAAGCTAAACCGCAATAGACGTAAAGAATAGAGCATTTCTGTGCCTTTTCCTAGTCATAGAAAACACAAATAAGAAGATGAAATGTTTTTAAAATGAATTAACTAGCCGCAACACCAAGTGTGTATAAAAACTCCATAGTTGGGGTTTCGCTTCCGCCAGCAGGCTCTAAGGTTATACCAAAAGCTTCACTTTGATTGGCATTTGCAATCTCGAATATTTTGTTGGTATCCGTAGCAAAATCGTCAATAGTACCTAAGCTTGTAGGTGTTAAAGGGCTAAGTTTTAAAGACCAAACTTGATATACTTTACCTTCTGGAGGTTCTGGTAATCCTTGCGCGTCTAGAAAAATACGTTGTTCTTTTTTATCCCAATATACCTTGGCGTAAGTGCTTGCAAAATTTCCTTGACCAGCAAGAGGTATTTTAGTAATGGCATCGTCTCGTAAAACGGAAACTAGAGTTTGTGCTTCTTCTAAACTGTTTTTAGAATTTGCAATTTGAGTTTCTAATAAGGCCTGTTTTACGTTGGCAACTTCTAGATTAGATTGTAAAGTAGTGTTCTGGTTTACGGTCCATAATAGGCCAGCGGCCAAAACAACAGATGCTGCCCAACCGGTATAAGTAATCCAGTTGTATTTAGTAATCGATATAACTTTAGTATCGCTATTACCTTTAAAATTTAAAGTTTTTTTGATACTCGTTAATATATAGTTTTTGTTTTTTGGAGCTGTAGCTGCGGTAAGTTTAATAACGGCGGCTTCAATATTTAAAACTTCTTGTAAAATTTCGGGATGTTTTTGCATAAGTGCATAGATCTCCTCGTTTTCTTTATCAGAAAGCGAACCAGCTACGTATAGCTCTAAAATCCCAGACTCTATGTATGCGTTAATATCCATTTTAATTTTAACTAATGTTTAAAATATAGACTTAAAAGGTTTTAATTTAAAACCATATTTCTAAGCTCTTTTATACAATTTCTATTTCTTGTTTTAATTGTGCCAATAGGCATGTTTAATGTTTCGGAAGCTTCGGTTTGTGTGTAACCTTTAAAATAAAGAAGTTCTATAACTTCAATACATTTTTTTGCAAGTTTACCTACATAATTTTTTATACCTATGGCATCCGTGGTATTATCTAGATTATCACTAGTTTCAAGTATATCTACGAAAAAAGAGGCGTCAAGGTTTTGTTTGGTGTTCTTGAAACTTTTGGAGCGCGTTTTATCTATAGCCGCGTTTCTGGCGATATTTAAAATCCAGGTGAAGAAACGGCCTTTTTTACTAGAGTACGTATCCGATTTATGCCAAGCTTTTACAAAAACATCTTGCATTATTTCTTCAGCAATATCGTGGTTTCTAACAATATTAAAAATAACGCCATGCATACTTTCGCTATACATGGCGTACAAACTTTCAAAAGCCTTTTCGTCTTTTTGTTTAAATTTTTCGACTAGAATGTCTAAATCCATAAATGGTTTTAAAAGTTGAGTGCTATTTTTGGGTAACGTTTAGTTTTCTCGTAAAAAAGTATTCACTTCAATAGCGACATCGTCCCAAGTTTTACTAACACCATCTGAGCCTTTATGTAAATCGAAACATACTTTGTTTAACGATTCTAAGGCTCCTAATGCGTCCCATTCTTTTAAATCCATAACACCTGTCATTACTACACGGCGTTCTTCTGTAATTTTAACCTCTAGAGGTAAATCGCTAGTAACACCATTCATGGTAATCGCTGCAGAATAAGCACCATTGGCATATTTAATTGTACCGGTTAACAGCTCAGTGTCTAGCATAGCTCCAAAAAATGAAGTTTTAATTTTAGCATCACGTGTGTTTGTTGCATCGTTAGTAAATACACTGCTTACTGGGATAGAAAAGCTTAAGTTGTTTAACGCTTCTTCTGGAGTTGCTCCAGTTTTTTCATCAAATCTTAAAACTTTAAATTCTCCACCAACAGGTTTTTTCTCTGTGGTTTTGTAAGCGGTCCATTTTACTGAAGTCGCTTCTGGCTTTACTACGTATTGTACAGCCGTTTCAGTTGTTACTGTTTCAGTTGTTGTGTTGTCTTTTTTTTCGTTTTTACAAGAGGCTAAACTTACAGCCATTGCTAAGAAAAGAATACTTATTTTTTTCATTTTGTTATGCTTTTTTTATTTAGTCGAAAGTTAAGCCAATAATAAATGACATGCAAGATTTGGTATGATATATATCATATTTTTAGAACCCTAATTCTTCTAATTTTGAACTATAATTATTAGGTATGAACACATCATTAGTAGATAAATATAATATTTCTGGTCCTCGATACACGAGTTATCCAACTGTTCCGTATTGGAATAATGAAACATTTTCGTTAAATAAATGGAAAGAATCATTAGTACAATCTTTTAAAGAAAGTAACTCTAAAGAAGGAATTAGTCTATATATACATCTACCTTTTTGCGAAAGTTTATGCACATTTTGTGGTTGTAATAAGCGTATTACAAAACAACACAGTGTAGAGTCACCATATATAAATGCGGTTTTAAAAGAGTGGGATTTGTATTTAGAATTGTTTGATGAAAAACCGATAATTAAGGAATTACATTTAGGCGGCGGAACACCAACTTTTTTTAGTCCGGAGCATTTAAAAATATTAATAAATGGTATTTTAAATAGATCGGTTTTAGCCGATAATTATGAGTTTAGTTTTGAAGGTCACCCAAATAATACAACACGCGAGCATTTACAAGCACTTTTTGATGTTGGATTTAGACGCGTAAGTTATGGAGTGCAGGATTATAATGAAACGGTACAAAAAGCCATTCATCGTATTCAGCCCTTTGAAAATGTTAAACGTGCTACCGAGATGGCTAGAGAAGTGGGGTACACCTCTGTTGGTCACGATATTATTTTTGGTTTACCTTTTCAAACCATAGACCATGTAAAATCTACCATATTAAAAACAAAAGCATTATTGCCAGATCGATTGGCTTTTTATAGCTACGCACATGTGCCATGGATAAAAGGAAATGGGCAACGCGGTTTTAATGATAACGATTTACCAGCGCCAGAACTAAAAAGAAAACAGTACGAGTTAGGTAAACAATTATTAGCAGAAGTAGGATATCACGAAATTGGGATGGATCATTTTGCATTAAAAACCGATAGCCTTTTTAAGTCTATGGGAAATGGCGATTTACACCGTAATTTTATGGGCTACACAGCCTCTAAAACACAAGCCATGATAGGTTTAGGTGTGTCATCTATTAGTGATAGTTGGTACGGGTTTGCTCAAAACGTAAAAGGCCTAGAAAGCTATTATAATTTGTTGGAAGATAATATAATACCTGTTTATAGAGGTCATATTTTAAATGAAGAAGATTTGGTAATTAGGCAACACATTCTTAATTTAATGTGTCGTTTTAAAACCAGTTGGACCAATGATACTCTTCGTTTTCCGGAATTGCCCGATGCTTTAATTAGGCTAAAAGAAATGGAGCAAGATGGCTTATTGAAAATAGAAACAGATAGTATTGCCGTTACCGATAAAGGACAACCATTTGTACGCAATATTTGTATGGCTTTCGATTTACTATTGCAACGTAAACAGCCCGATACACAACTGTTTTCTATGACGGTTTAAAAAACCGCTACCAAATTAATTTAATATTTAGTAAGCTGTAATGGCTCTGAGATTTATAACAACTTAAAACCCAAGTAACATGAAAAAAATTATTGTACCCGTCGATTTTTCAGAACATTCAGAATATGCTTTAAAAACAGCAGCAAAATTAGCAAAAAAACATGATGCTGAGGTGCTTGCATTGCATATGCTAGAAATGTCTACTGAAGCCCTTTCTGTCTCAGATGAACTTCTAGGACAAAAAGCAGTATTTTTTATGAAATTAGCTGAAAAGAAGTTTAACGATTTCTTAGATAAAGACTATTTAGAAGGTGTTAAAATCACTCCAATTATTAAGCATTTAAAAGTGTTTAGCGAGGTTAACGATGTTGCTAAGCAACACGATGCAGATATTATAATTATGGGCTCTCATGGCGCCAATGGCTTCGAAGAGATGTTTATAGGTTCTAATACAGAACGCGTTGTACGTAGTTCAGAAATACCTGTGCTTGTTGTTAAAAGCAATGTAGCCAATATTAATTTTGATGTGGTTGCATTGGCTTGCGATTTCTCGGAAGAGTCTATAGAATCATACCACCATACCATGGAAATGTTCCAGGATATTGCCTCTAAAATTTATTTAGTGCATGTTAATTTACCAAACGAAAAGTTTAGTAGCACAGCACAATTAGAGAAAATGGCCGTTAACTTTTTTACAAAAGCAGATAAGCATTTAAGAAGTTTAGAGAACGTTCGTTATGTAAGTGACTATACCGTAGATGATGGTATTGTAAATTTCTCTAATAAACACAATGTAGATTTAATTGTAATGCCAACCCATGGCAGAAAAGGTTTAGCGCGCTTTTTTAAAGGCAGCGTAGGTGAGGAAGTTGTAAACCATTCACCTATACCAGTATTAACATTGAAAATTTAATAGTAATTTTTTGTATTGTAATGGGGGTAATTTCGTCATTCTGGTTAAACTCAGGGTGGCGAAATTATATTTTATAGCTATACCTAAAAGAGAAAATAAAATAGCTTAAAGCTGGCAATCCATACTAGCCGAAACTGCATCCAAAACCGGAGCAGGAGAGAGGTAAGGGATCCCTAAGCCTAAACCACGAATAATAAATAGCACACCAATAATAACTACAAAAACAGGAATTGCTTTCTGTATTTTTTGGCGAGCGGCACCTTTTAAAAACTGCGAAAAATAAATAGCCGTTGTCATCAATGGTATGGTGCCCAAACCAAAAACAGCCATGTATAGTGCGCCATTTAGCGCATTGCCGCTAGCAATAGCTGCAAAAACAGCCATGTAAACTAAGCCACAAGGTAAAAAGCCATTTAAAAAACCAATGGTTAAAAAAGTATCCATTGTTTTTTTCTTCATAGCAGATCCTAAAGTCGATTTAACTTTAGAAATTACCTTGTAAACCGGTTTAGAAAAGTTGTATTTGTTAAATGTTTTCTGCGGAATTAAAACCACTAGAATCATTAAAATTCCAATAAAAATAGAGAGTTGTTGCTGGAAACCAAATAAGTATAAGCTTTTGCCAATTAAGCCAAAAACGAGGCCAATAACGCTGTAAGCTAGTAGTTTTCCGAGGTGATAAACACCAATTTGTAATGCTTTTTTTAACGCATTATTTCGATCTACAGGCAGCATAAATGCAATGGGACCACACATGCCCACACAATGAAAACTACCTAAAAGGCCTAGTATAAATGCTGAGAAAAGCATGTTAATAAATTATAGATTCCTTAAATAAATAAGAATTTCCCTTATATTGCCAGTCAATTTTAATGTTCCAACGACCATCTACCAAACGTTTGTCAGGTATGAGCAAAGTAGAATCAGACAGTGAAACAATAGAAGTCTCAAAGTCTAGTTGTTTGTTAGATGGTCTATATAGGAACACTTTTCCTGTAATTTCTTTATAATCAAAACCCTTTGGGAATACCACTTTTAAGCCATCATTAGTGCGCAAGTAATTTACGTTTACCGTTAATTCTTTCGATTTTTCAAGCTTATTAATATCCTTTTGATACAATAATTCTGCACCATAATAATCTTCAGTAACCAATTCATTTTTAAACCTATTGTCCGCAAACATGGTTACAACAAAGTACATTATAAAAGCTATAAAGCCTATAAATGCAAGTACTACGCCAGTTCCCCAATTAAATTTCATCTCAATTATATTTTTTTATATTTCCGCGAAAGCGAAAAATGTAACGTTATTAATTTTATATTTAGGGCATTACCCTACGGGTCGGGCTATCACTACTCGCTCCCTTCCTTTGGTCGGGGAGCTCAAACATGCCGTTCTATCCCTAATGCAACTACGTGCTAAATTCCTTTTTAGTTTATAGCAATAGGTTTACTTAAAACTACGCGGCCCTAAAAAGTTGGCTGTAGTGGTTTCTATTAACTTATCACCAGAGTAAACTCCAATTTTAATTTTATTTCTATCGCCACTTAAAGCCGAATTATTTATTTCAACAAACAAAGTACCTTTCGATATTTCTTGCTTTGGCACTACAAAATGATCGTTTGTTGCAACCAATTTTAATTCCCCTTTATGCGACAGTAATTTAAAGCTTACGCTCTCAATATCTTTAGATGTTTTGTTTACCAGCTTATAGGTAAACACATTACTAATAATGTTGTTTTCCTTGTGTTCGTAAAGTTGACCTGGTAATCTTAAAATTGTCGCTTCTACATCGTTTCGTAAAAAAAGCATACCAACAAGCAAGCCGGTTAAAATGGCTAATACTGCTATGTAACCTTTAATTCTTGGTGTTAATTTAAAAGGTGTTTTCTTCTCTATATTTTCTTCGCTGGTATATCTAATTAAACCTTTTGGAAGATTAATGCTTTCCATAATATGATCGCACTCATCAATACAAGCTGTACAGTTCACGCACTCTAATTGTGTACCGTTTCTAATGTCTATACCTGTTGGGCAAACATTAACACATTGCATACAATCTATACAGTCACCATGGCCTAAAGCTTCGCGATCTTCAGTTTTTCTGAATTTTTTTCTACCATTTTCTGCCTCACCACGTTTATGGTCGTAAGCCACAACAATAGACTTGGTGTCTAAAAGTACACCTTGCAATCTACCGTAAGGGCAAGCAATAATACAAACCTGTTCTCTAAACCAAGCAAAAACAAAATAGAATACAGCTGTAAATATGGTAAGAGATATAAGGGTGCTTAAATGCTCTGTCGGACCATCAATGATGTAAGATATTAACTTGTCGCTTCCTATTAAATAAGCCAAAAATACATTGGCGATTATAAAAGAAATTAACACAAAAATTACTGTTTTTAATGTTTTCTTTCTAATTTTTTCGGCATTCCAAGGTTGTTTAGCTAAACGCATTTGTTTACCACGATCGCCTTCAATCCAATATTCAATACGTCTAAAAACCATTTCCATAAAAATGGTTTGCGGACAAATCCATCCGCAGAAAATACGTCCGAATGCTACCGTAAATAAGGCAACAAACACAACACCAATAATCATCGATATTACAAATAGATGAAAATCTTGTGGCCAAAACGGGAAACCAAAAATATTAAAACGCCTCTCTAAAATATTAAACATTAAAAATTGGTTGCCATTAATTTTAATAAATGGCGCCAATAATAAAAATGCTAATAGGGCATAGCTTACATATTTACGGTATTTGTAAAACTTGCCACTAGGTTTTTTAGGAAATACCCATGCACGTTTACCGTCTTTGGTAACCGTTCCAATGGAATCTCTAAATGTTTCGTTATCTGGCGTTTCCACAATGTTTGGTGTTAAATAGACCTGCTAGTTAGTTTTACTACCAGGTCTTGGATATATTAAGTTAGTTTTTTGCTTAATTTACTTCTGTAGCAGCATCACCTTCGGGAGTCCAAATATCGCCTTGTGGCTCTTTTGGGTTTGCAGGTGTTGTACCTTGAAGACTTAAAACGTAACTAGAAACCTGTGCAATTTGCGCTGGTTTAAGTTGTGCTTTCCAGGCAATCATACCTTTTCCAGAACGTCCACCTTCAGAAACTGTTTTAAATACGTGTTTAATATCGCCACCTAAAATCCAGTTTTTATCGGTTAAGTTTGGTCCAATTCCACCACCACCGTCAGCCATATGGCAAGCCACACAGTTGCTTTCGAAAATGGTTTTTCCTGCCTTTAGATCCGATGCTTCAGTTAATAGAGTTACCGTATTAAAATCGACTAAATCTTTTGCTGTTTTTTTGTATTCTTCAATAGCTATTCTTGCTTCTGCTAATTCAGTTTCTAATTCATCAATTTGATTATCTCCATTAAAAACTTCGTATTTCAACATGTAACCAATAGCAAAAATGATTGAAATATAAAAGGCGTATACCCACCATGGTGGTAAATTATTATCTAGTTCTTTTATACCATCGTAATTATGATCTAAAACAATTTCAGCTTCTTGTTCAATTGGTTTCTGACCTAATAATTTAATGTAGGTTTCTTTAACCCAAGTGAATTTATAGCCCAATTCTTTTTCAGCTAAAAAACGAGCTTTAGCTTCTTCATCTAATTTATGAAGCATAACATTTTCCAATGCTCCAATAACACCTTCAATAGCAATTAAAATTAGCAGCACTAAAATTAAAAATAATTGAACGGCAGTGTACTCCATAAAAGCAGGCTTTTCGCCAGAATCTACAAAGTATTCTGTTGCTGCGAAAATTATTAAAAAGGCTACGGGAATTCGTATCCAAGATGGAATTAGTTTTCTCATAATGTATCGTCGTTTTGAGTTTCTAAAGGCAGGTTGCTAACGTTTTGTATATAGTCTTTTTTCGCAGTAATTACCCACCAAAAAAGTAGTACAAAAAAAGTAAAGAATATCACTAACGAAATTATTGGATAAATCTCGATACCGTCAATACTCTCCATGTGGTATTTTACAAATTTCAACATGATTTTATATTGTTTTGGTGGTTATTATTTTTGTTCTGGTTTAACATGGATATCGGTGCCTAATCGCTGTAAATAAGCAATAAGTGCAACAATTTCTCTATTTTTCATTTCTATAAAAGGCTCTCCGTTTTCGGCTGCATATTTTTTATCAGCTTCATAGGTTTTGGCGAAATCAGGATCTTGATATAGGTTTTGTTCAATTTGCCCACCTTGCTCTAACATAGCTTGTTGTGCATTATCAATTTCTTCTTGCGTGTATGGTACGCCTAGAGTTACCATAGCTTCCATTTTTGTTTCGGTTAACGATTTATCTAGTTCACTACCTTCTCCAGTAATTAACCAAGGATATCTTGGCATAATAGAACCAGATGAGGTACTTTGCGGATCGTACATGTGGTTAAAGTGCCAGTTATCTGAATATTTAGCACCAATTCTATGTAAATCTGGTCCAGTACGTTTAGAACCCCAAAGGAATGGATGATCGTAAACAAATTCTCCCGCTTTAGAGTATTCTCCATAACGTTCAACCTCGTGTCTAAACGGACGAATCATTTGTGTATGGCAGCCCACACAACCTTCACGTATATAAATATCTCGACCTTCTAACTCCAGTGGTGTATATGGTTTTACTGTAGAAATAGTTGGTATATTAGATTTTACCATGATGGTTGGTACAATTTGAATAATACCTCCAATTAATATGGCAATAGTTGCTAAAATGGTTAGTTGTATTGGTTTACGTTCTAACCAAGTGTGCCATCCTTCGTTTGCAGTTCTACTTTTAGAAACACGTTCTAAAGCAGGTGCTTCGGCCAATTCATCTTGAACTTTGCTACCTTGTCTAATCGTCATGATTACGTTGTAAACTAAGATAAACATACCGATAATATATAAACTACCTCCAATAGCACGCATTAAGTACATTGGCATAATTTCGGTAACAGTTTCTAAGAAGTTACCATAAACTAAAGTTCCATCTGGATTAAATTGTTGCCACATAGAATACTGAGTAAAACCAGCAACATATAGTGGTAAAGCGTACATAATAATACCTAAAGTCCCTACCCAAAAGTGTAAGTTGGTTAAACCTGTAGAGTACATTTTTGTTTTAAATAATTTTGGTATTAAATAGTAGATAATACCAAAGGCCATAAACCCGTTCCAAGCTAATGCACCAACGTGTACGTGAGCAATAATCCAATCTGTAAAGTGTGCTACGGCATTTACACTTTTAAGTGAAAGCATTGGGCCTTCAAACGTAGCCATACCATAACCGGTAATGGCAACAACCATGAATTTTAAAACAGGATCGGTACGTACTTTATCCCAAGCACCACGAAGTGTTAATAATCCATTAATCATACCACCCCAAGACGGCATTAATAACATTACTGAGAATGCAACACCTAAATTTTGTGCCCATTCTGGTAAAGCCGTGTATAGTAAGTGGTGAGGTCCAGCCCAGATATAAATAAATATAAGAGACCAAAAGTGTACAATAGATAATCTATATGAGTATACAGGTCTGTTGGCTGCTTTAGGAACAAAATAATACATAAGTCCTAAAAACGGTGTTGTTAAAAAGAAAGCAACCGCATTATGGCCGTACCACCATTGTACTAGGGCATCTTGAACACCCGCGTAAACCGAGTAACTTTTCATTGCGCTTACAGGAAGCTCTAAGCTATTAAAGATATGTAGTACAGCAACAGTTACAAACGTGGCTAAGTAAAACCAAATAGCTACATATAAGTGACGTTGTCTACGTTTTAAAATAGTCCAAATCATGTTAATACCAAAAACAACCCAAATAACTGCAATAGCAATATCTATAGGCCATTCTAATTCGGCATACTCTTTAGAAGATGTATAACCTAATGGTAATGAAATAGCTGCTGCAACAATAATAAGTTGCCAACCCCAAAAGTTAATGTTACTTAACAGGTCGCTTGCCATTCTCGCTTTTAATAAACGCTGTAGCGAGTAATAAATACCAGCAAACATGGCGTTACCAACAAAAGCAAAAATTACAGCATTGGTGTGTAATGGTCTTAAGCGTCCAAAACTTAACCATGCAATTCCATCGGTTAAGTTGGGGAACAAAAACATAAAAGCAAGTAGTAAACCTACCGACATACCCACAACACCAAAAACGATGGTGGCGTAAATAAATTTTGTAACGATTTTATTATCGTACTTAAACTGTTGCATTTCCATAAATTAAAATGTTAATCGTTTTTAGTTAAAATTGTTTTTTCGGTTTTTTCTTTAACCAGTTCGTCTTCAAAAAGCATACGAACAGACGGCGTATAGCTATCATCAAACTGCCCATTACGAACAGCTATAATAAACGCCACAAAGAAGCCAATAGCAACAATAATGCTAATAGTTAATAAAATATATATAACACTCATACCTAATTGAAGTTATGCATCAAAAGTACTTTGATAGCGATAGTTAAAACATGACATTTGTCATGTTTAGTAAAATTTGACTCTATTTTGATTCAATAAAAATAAACACTCTTTTAATTATTTTTCTATTCTTTTTAATAGGCCTTTTTCTTTTGCAATTTTCGACCTAAAAAATTTGTACTAACGGTTGTAAATACTACAATGCTAATAGAGCTTAAAGGCATTAATATAGCAGCTATAACGGGGGCTAGTTGACCTGTAACGGCAAAATATAACCCAATACTGTTATAGAAAAAAGACAGTAGAAAACTCCATTTTATAATTTTGATAGCCGATTTTGAAGCTTTAATAAAATCATGCAATTGATTAAATTTTGAAGCATCGAGAATAGCATCACATGCTGGAGAAAAAATGTTTACATTTTCTGAAATGGCGATACCAACATTACTTTGTGCTAAGGCGCCAGCATCATTTAATCCATCACCTATCATTAAAACCTTAGCTCCAGATTTTTGATGATGTTTAATGTACTCTAGTTTATCTTCTGGTTTCTGGTTAAAAAACAGTTTCGTTTTTGCAGGCAATAGTTTAGTTAGGTTTTCTTGCTCGCCAGCATTATCTCCTGAAAGGATTACTAAATCGTAATGTTTTTTTAATTTATTAAATAGTTTAGAAAGTCCTTTTCTGTATTTGTTGTAGAAAGTAAATCGTCCTTTATACTTGCTATTGGTGCTAACGTAAACAGCAGTGTTTAAAGTAGCTGTTTCTGCGGTGGCACCTACAAAAGGCGCAGAACCTATTTTAATAGTGTCTTGGTTATGTTTGGCTTCTATACCTTTGCCTATATGTTCTTCGTAAGTATCTAGAGTAACAATATTGTGTTGATCTAAAAGGGAGTATAGCGATCTGCTTAATGGGTGATTGGAGTTTCTTAAAGTGCTTCTAAGTAAAGATTCTTCATTGTCAGAAAGATTAGAGCCTTCGTACATTACAGAAGTTTCTTTATTCGCAGTAATGGTTCCGGTTTTATCAAAAATAATAGTGTTAATAGCTGCTAATTGCTCTATAACGGAAGCGTTTTTTGCATAGAACTTCAGTTTCCCGAAAATACGAAGTAAATTTCCGAAGGTAAAAGGAGCAGCTAATGCGATTGCGCATGGACAAGCGATTATTAAAACGGCTGTAAAAACATTTAATGCTTTAGATGAATCTACAAAAAGCCAATATCCCGTAGCTATAAATGCGATGCTTAAAACAGCAATTGTGAATTTTTTACTAATAGCATTGGTTAATGTGGTAAAACCATCCTCTTTGTTTTTATTAAAGACATCGTTACTCCAAAGCTGGGTTAAATAACTTTGCTCTACGGTTTTTAATACATCTACTTCAATGCTGCCATTTAGTTGTTTTCCTCCTGCAAATAATTTATCGCCCGATTTTTTAGAAACAGCTTCAGATTCGCCTGTTACAAAACTATAATCAATACGTGCTTTTCCGTTAATTAATATACAATCTACTGGAATTAACTCTTCATTCCTAATCAATAATCTATCACCTTTTACAATATCGTAAACCTGCACAGATTCTTCTTTACCATCATTATACAATTTAGTGATTCCGATAGGGAAATACGATTTGTAATCTCTTTCAAAAGATAAAAAGTTGTATGTTTTCTGCTGAAAAAATTTACCGAGTAGTAAGAAAAATATAAGGCCAGTTAGACTATCGAAAAAACCTGTGCCTAAATTCAGAATTATTTCTGCAGTACTTCTTACAAATAAAACTACAACACCTAAAGAAATAGGAACATCGATATTTAAAATTTTAGATCGTAAACCTTTATATGCTGAAATAAAATAATCTTGGGCCGAGTAAAAAACAACAGGAAGTGAGAATGAAAACATAAGCCATCTAAACACGGGAGCGTAAGTTTCAATCCAAAAACCAGTAACCTGAAAATATTCGGGAAAGGATAAAAACATCACGTTTCCGAAGGCAAAACCAGCAACACCTAGTTTATAAATAAGCGATCGGTCTACATTTTTTTTACCAACGCTATAATCGTCTAAACTAATAAAAGGCTCGTAACCAATGCTGCCTAAAAGTTTAACCAATTGCTTTATGGTAATGTTATTACAATTGTAAGTTACACGTACTGTTTTTTTACCAAAATTTACAATTGATGCGCTTATGGCAGGATTTAATTTGTTTAAGTTTTCTAAAATCCAAATGCAAGAACTGCAGTGAATATGTGGTATGTATAAGGTTGCTATTTGTGTTGTATTGTCGTTAAAATCTAATATGCTTTCAACAATTTTAGCGTTGTCTAGAAAGTTGTATTTGCCTTCAATATCGCTAGGTTTGGCTCCAGCAGATGCTTGTAAATCGTAATAGCAAGTTAAATCGTTTACAGAGAAAATCTCGTATACGGTTTTACAGCCGTTACAACAAAACGGTTTATCATCAAATGTAATTTCAGCCGCAGACGCGTCTAAACCACAGTGAAAACATGGGGTTTTACTCATTTCTAATTGCTCATTTATACCTATTGCAAAATTCAGAAATCAACCGTATTTTAAATATGATATTAATCATGTTTTTGCTATTTTTACAAAGTACAAAATTTTACTACAAGGAAATTCTGACAGTATGAAATTAAGATAATTAGCTTAATTCTGTGTTTATCACTATTTCTGTTTTCGTGTTTCATGTAAGGTTTCAAAATCAATTTCAATAATGTTTCAGAATAGTGATCGAATTTTTAATGTGCTTTTTGAAGCTGTTTCAGAAGGTGTTATTGTTGTCGATAAAAATCAAAAAATTGTTGCAACCAACAAGTCTTCCGAGAGTATGTTTGGTTATACCAAAGAAGAACTTTTAAACGCAGACTTAAATATTTTAATTCCTAAAACTTATCATGCCAATCATGGTGCTCATTTTGATGGTTTTATGAAGAATAAAGAAAGCCGTAAAATGGGGCACGGTAGAGATTTGTATGGCGCTCATAAAGATGGTTCTACATTCCCCGTTGAAGCTGGATTAAATCCGTTAGAAATTGGAGGAGAGTCCTTTATAATGACATTAATTATAGATATTTCTATAAGAAAACAGCAGGAGCTTGAGTTACTCGAACTTAATAACGAGTTAGAGCGAAAAGTTAACGAGCGTACTACAGAGTTAAGTAATACGGTTGAAGAATTAAAGATTGTAAATGTTGAGCGTGACGAAGAAATAAAAAAACGTATTGATGCTCAAAATAAAATAAGCAACGCGCTTAAAAAAGAAAAAGAGCTTAATGAGTTAAAAACTAAATTTTTATCATTAGTTTCTCATGAGTTTAAAACGCCTTTAAGTGGTATTTTAACATCATCTATGTTGTTAAGTAAGTATAAGTTAACAGAGCAACAGGAAAGACGCGATAAGCATATAAAGACTATTTCCGATAAGGTACATTATCTTAATAATATTTTGAATGATTTTCTATCTATTGAAAAGTTAGAAACTGGAAAAATGAATTATAAATTAACTACTTTTAAATTGAGTAAAGTGGTTAACGAGGTGGTTTACAATGCAAATATGCTTTTAAAAGATGGGCAAAAAATAAATTATCCTGAGAATATTGATGATTACTCCATGCATCAGGATGAGAAAATTTTAGAATTAGCATTATCTAATTTAGTGCATAATGCTATTAAGTATTCTTCGGAAAATACCATTGTCGATATCATGATTAAGCAAGATGATACCCATACTACATTCGATATAAAAGATAACGGTATTGGGATTCCAGAAAAAGATCAAAAAAGTATATTTAATCGCTATTTTAGAGCTGAAAATGCCTTACTTGAGCAAGGAACGGGTATTGGATTAAATATCGTGAAAAGCCATTTGGAAAACTTAGGCGGTACTATAAGTTTTAAAAGTGAAGAAAATAAAGGAAGTATATTTACAATTATAATAAAAAATAAAGCAGAATAATGAATAAAGTATTATTGATAGAAGATGATGTTGTTTTAAGAGAAAACACAGCAGAATTATTAGAACTGTCTAACTATAATATGATGACTGCTCGAAACGGGAAATTAGGAGTAGAATTGGCTATTGCAAATTTACCGGATATAATTGTATGCGATATCATGATGCCAGAACTCGATGGTTATGGTGTTTTAGAAGCGCTATCTAAAAATGAAACGACTAAGCATATTCCTTTTATATTTTTATCTGCAAAAACAGAGCGTAGAGATGTGCGAAAAGGGATGGATTTGGGTGCCGACGATTATATCACTAAACCCTTTGAAGAAGATGAACTTATTAGTGCCATAGAAAGTAGATTAGCTAAAGCAGCTATTTTAAAAGATATAAGCGATAAAAAAGAAGACGCAAAGGTTGACGAGTCTGAGATTAGAACGCTTAATGATTTAAAAAACTTTTTTGATGATAATGGTGAAATAACAAAGTACGGAAAAGGCGATGTTATTTATGAAGAAGGACAACACTCTAATTATATTTATTTAATAGCTAAAGGTTTAGTGAAGTCTCATAAATTTGATGAAAAAGGGAAAGATTTAACCACTGCGCTCTATAAAGAAGACGATTTGTTTGGTTACACATCTTTTGTGCAAAACACAACTTACGAGGAGTCTACAACCGCCATAAAAGAAACCACCTTAATAGGTGTTACAAAAAGCGCTTTAAAAGAGGTGCTTAATAACAACCACCAAGTCACCTTAGAATTAATACAATTACTAACAGAAAATCTAACCGATGTAAAAGATCATTTACTGCAAATGGCATACAGTTCGGTTAAAAAAAGAACAGCAAATACCATTTTACAATTTGCTGAAAAATTAAATAGAAATCCACAAGATACTATTAGAATTTCGCGTAACGATTTAGCCAGTGTTGCTGGTATTGCTACCGAAAGTTTAATTAGAACCCTATCTAGTTTTAAAGACAGCGGTATTATTGAAATTGAAGGTAGAAATATCAAAATTTTAGATTTAGATAAACTGCAACAAGTACGTTAAAATATTCTAAATATGGCGTGTTCATGATATTGGTCATATTTCCTTAAACATCCTGCCTTTATTTTTGTTCTCTAGAAGAAGATAGGCATGAAGAATATTTTAATACCCACAGATTTTTCTGAAAACGCATGGAATGCCATAGAGTATGCGTTGCGTTTTTTTAGTAAGTCGTCGTGTAATTTTTACATATTGCACGTAAACACTTCCGAGGTTTCCAGATTTCAGGAACAGGTATCAACAAATGATGATACCATAGTTTCTAGTGTCGTAAAAAGTCCGTCAAAAAAACTGCTACAACAAACTATAAAACGTATTGTAAAAAGTCCTTATTTAAGTGATAAACATCGTTTTTATCCGGTAATGGATAACAACTATATTCTTAATTCTATTAGAAAACAGGTTACAGAAAAAAAGATTGATTTTATTGTCATGGGTACACGTGGCGCGTCTGGTTTAAATAATTTAGCTGTTGGGAGTAATACCGGGAATGTAATAACAAAAGTAAAATGTACTACATTAGTTGTGCCCGAAAACGCAAAGTACGTTAGTCCAAAAGAAATAGCTTTTCCTACAGATTTTTCTTTTTTCTATAATGTAGAAACCTTGCAGCCTATGGCCGATATTATTGAGGCAAACCATGCAGCGGTTAGAGCGCTTCATATCAATAAAAAAAGCACAGATCTTAATGAAGATCAACAAAAAAACAAAGAATTTCTAGACGATTATTTTAATAACCACGAGCATACGTTTCATTTTTTAACAGACCATCATATCGAAGATGCTGTTCAGAATTTTGTTGAACATAAGCACATTAATTTAATTGCCATGATGGCCAAGAATTTAAATTATTTTCAAAAAATTCTGTTTCATCCTACAACACCCAAAAAGCGCTATTATACAGATGTTCCTTTTTTAGTTTTACATTAAATGGAGTTTTCAATCAAAATTATTTTTAAAGTAAAAACAGCAAGATAGGTATGGGGAAGTGTGAACAATGTATAATAAAGCAGTTTAATGCAATGAAGTCTTTAACTAAAGATGAGTTAATTCGTATTTCAGGCTGTAAAACTTCTAGAATTATTAAAAAAGGAGAAGTTATTTTCGAAGAAGGAGAGAATATAAACGGAGTCTATTGCATAAAAGATGGTATTTGTAAGTTGTCTAAACTAAGTGAAAATGGAAAAGACCAAATAGTGAAAATGGTTGTAAAAGGCCAGTTGTTAGGGCAACGCTCACTAATAACTGAGGAAGTTTCTAATCTACAAGCTGTAGCATTAAATGATATGGAGGTGTGTTTTATTCCTCGTGGAGAGATTATGGCAGACCTTCAGAACAATCTAAAATTCTCTTTTGATGTGCTTAAGGTTATGGCTAGAGATTTGCGAGAGTCCGATGATATTATTGTCAACATGGCTCAAAAAACAGTGCGTAAAAGGCTGGCAGATGTTTTAATTTATCTGCATAGTAATTTTGGTGAAAACACAGATGGCACATTAAGTATTTTGTTATCGCGCGAAGATTACGCTAATATTGTAGGCACTGCTACAGAATCTGCTATTCGTATTATTTCTCAACTAAAAAAAGAAAACCTTATCTCTACTAAAGGCAAGTATATTAAAATCGAAGATTTGGCGGGTTTAAAACGTGTAGAATAACACAGTATAACCGAACTCATTCTACCCATAGATAATTCCGATTATCACTTGCTGCTTTTTTGATTTTAAATTGAGTATTTTTATAGAGTTATGAATAGAAATACATCAAGAAAAGGTTTTGTTTTTAAAACTTACGAAGCGCCTTATCAATCGCCTTTCGATAAGTTATTCGATATTTTTAAAGAACTTATTACACATACTTCTGGCGATTTCGACGAGGCTATAGATTGGTTGCGCGAACTCGATAAAGAATACACTTTAACTACTGCAGAATATACTATAGACGATTTTATTGAAGACCTTAAAAAGAAGGGCTACATAAAAGAAGAAATAGATCCAGATGGTAATGGCGGTATCGCGATTACAGCAAAAACCGAACGTGCTATAAGGCAGCAAGCCTTAGACCAGATTTTTGGAAATATAAAGCGCAGCGGGCAAGGGAATCATAAAAGTAAAGGGCAGGGCACAGGCGACGAGCATACTGGCGATTTTAGAAACTATCAATTTGGAGATGCTTTAGATAAAGTATCGATGACGGAAAGTTTAAAAAATGCGCAAATTAATCATGGAATTTCTAATTTTACCTTATCGGAAGATGATTTAGTTGTTGAAGAAACCTTGCATAAAGCGCAAATGAGTACCGTGTTAATGATTGATATTAGCCACAGTATGATTTTGTATGGTGAAGATAGAATAACACCAGCTAAAAAAGTAGCCATGGCTTTAGCCGAATTAATTACCACGCGATATCCAAAAGATACACTCGATATTTTGGTGTTTGGTAACGATGCTTGGCAAATAGAAATTAAAGATTTGCCGTATTTAAAAGTTGGACCATACCACACAAATACCGTTGCTGGTTTACAATTGGCTATGGATTTACTCCGAAGAAAACGAAACACCAACAAGCAAATTTTTATGATAACCGACGGCAAACCAAGTTGCTTGCGTCTTCCGGATGGTCAATATTATAAAAATAGTAATGGCTTAGATACCCATATTGTAAATAAATGTTATGCCATGGCGCAACAAGCGAGGCGTTTACATATTCCTATTACCACCTTTATGATTGCACAAGATAACTACTTAATGCAGTTTGTTCGTGAGTTTACAAAGGCCAACCAAGGGAAAGCATTTTACACCGGTTTAAAAGGTTTGGGTGAAATGATTTTTGAAGATTACGAAACCAATAGAAAGAAACGAATTAAAGGATAGAAAAGATAAAAGAATAAAGAGATTAGAAAAAGAGAGTTGTTGACGACTACGTATTGTCTTTTTTCTCTATTCTAGAATCTCTTTTCTAAATATAAGATATGAAAATAGAAAACATAAAAACATTAGGCGAACTTAAAAAGTCAGGTTACAGCAGTAAATCAATAAAAGATGAATTGCGAGATAATTTAATCGTAAAAATTAAAAATAAAGAAACCACTTTCGAAGGGGTTCATGGTTATGAAAATACTGTGATTCCTGAATTAGAGCGTGCAATTCTATCAAGGCATAATATCAATTTATTAGGTTTACGCGGACAAGCAAAAACACGTTTAGCACGTTTGATGCTGAATCTTTTAGATGAATACATTCCGTTTGTATCAGGTTCGGAAATTAATGACGATCCGTTACAGCCTATTTCAAGATTTGCCGTAGAGTTAATAAAAGAAAAGGGAGACGATACACCAATTTCTTGGTTACATAGAAGTGACAGATTTGCAGAAAAATTAGCAACGCCAGATGTTACGGTTGCCGATATTATTGGAGACGTCGACCCTATAAAAGCGGCAAATTTAAAGTTAAGTTATGCCGACGATCGTGTGATTCATTATGGTATGATTCCGAGAGCAAATCGATGTATTTTTGTAATTAACGAACTTCCCGATTTACAAGCAAGAATACAAGTAGCCCTGTTTAATATTTTACAAGAAGGCGATATTCAAATTAGAGGTTTTAAGCTGAGGTTGCCTTTAGATATTCAATTTTTATTTACGGCAAACCCAGAAGATTATACCAATAGAGGGAGTATTGTAACGCCTTTAAAAGATAGAATTGGTTCGCAAATATTAACGCATTATCCCGAAGATATTGAAACAGCTAGACGTATTACCGAACAAGAATCTAATTTAGTTGAAGGGCAAAAAAGCGCTGTGAAAGTTCCTGATTTTGCTAAAGACCTTTTGGAGCAAATTGTTTTTGAAGCTAGAGAAAGTGAATATATAGATGCTAAAAGTGGTGTAAGTGCTAGGTTAAGTATTACAGCATTCGAAAATTTATTAAGCACAGCCGAAAGACGTGCCCTAATTTGTGGAGACGATAGTACTACGGTTCGTTTAAGTGATTTTTCAGGTATAATTCCGGCAATAACTGGTAAGGTCGAGTTGGTTTATGAAGGTGAGCAAGAAGGTGCTGCTGTGGTGGCTTACAATCTTATAGGTGAAGCTGTAAAGAGTCTTTTTGAAGAATTTTTTCCGAAGATAAGTAAACTTCAAAAGCAAGATGAGGAAAGTCCGTATGATGATATAGTATCATGGTTTTTCAATGAAAAGGATGGTTTTGAATTGTTAGACGATTTAAAAAACAAAGAATACACTAATTTATTAGATGCTATTTCTCCTTTAGATGATTTACTTGGTGAATATCAACCTAATTTAAAACCTGAAGATGCTTATTTCATGAAAGAGTTTGTGCTTTGGGCATTAGTAGAGTTTAAATTATTAAGTAAACAACGTTTTTCCGAAGGCACTCAATTTAGAGATCCTTATGGAAGTTTTATAAGTGGGATTTAATCACTTGATAAATAAGTTTTTAATTAAAAAAGCGATAAGAAATAAATTTTCTTATCGCTTTTTTGGGTTCACCAATTATCATATACTCAAAAATTATAGTACTGTTTTTAATATTTCGTAGTCTTTATCTTTCTATTTTCCATATAAGGAAAACACTTTTGGTTTAATCCGTTTTCTTTGGTTTTTTGACGAAAAATCGTTAGTTTATACTCAAAACAGAGTAAAAATTGACAATAATCGATAAATTTTAAAGATTTTATGGAAAAACCTAATAGTGAAATTCAACATGATATCAATTTATTATCTTTTGATATAGATAACACGCTTATAGATTTTAATACTCATAAAAGTAACTTTCGGAAAGTATGGAAAAAACACAAGCCAGAACAAGGTGTTTTACTTGCATACAATACGGGGCGTTTGGTTGATGATGTTATTCATTTAATAGAAAAAGGGACATTGCCAGAGCCCGATTATATTATTTCTGGTGTAGGTACTCATATTTATGATTACAATAAAAAATGTGTTGTTAAGGAATTTAATGACGTTTTAGACGATGGTTGGGATTTAAAATTGGTAGAAGATATTATACAAAATATCGACGGCCCAATAAACGAACAACCAAGTAAATATCAGCATGATTATAAGCGTAGTTATTATTTTCACAATGCTACAGAAGCTGTTATTACCGAGATTGAAAATACTTTTGTTAGAGCCAATATGGATATTAACGTGGTATATTCTCAAGAGCAATTTCTAGATATTCTTCCTAAGTGGGCCAATAAAGGAAATGCGTTACAATGGCTTCTACGAAAACTAAATTTAAAAGCTTCGAATGCTTTAGTTGCTGGAGATAGTGGTAACGATTCTGCTATGTTCGATATGGAAGATATTAAAGGAATCGTGGTAGCGAATGCTCACGAAGAACTTTATAAATATACCAAATACCGTCAAATCTACCATGCAGAAAAAGATTGTGGAGATGGAGTTATAGAAGGTTTAGTGTATTATGGTATTCTGCCCGAAGAGGCTATTGTATCAAGCAATACAGACCATACCGAAGATTATATTATTCAACAGGAATTAAATAGTATTGCTTCCGAAGATGATAAAGAAAAACTAGATCTTATTTTAGAAGGCTACGAGAAAGCCATTATTGCTCTAAAGAAAAATATAACACCTCTTGGGTTTTCCGCATGCTCTATTGAAGATAATATTACCCATGGAACCGATGAAAACTACCATAGTGTTTGGGCGAGAGATGGCGCCATTACAGTAATTGGTTCGTTGTCTTTAGTTGATGATGAAGAGATACATAAATGTCAACGGCAGACTTTAGTAACATTAATTGAGAATAGCTCGAGAAACGGGCAAATCCCTTCTAACGTGCGTTTAAAAGATAAGCAACCCGATTATTCTGGAGTAGGTGGTATTTGCTCTATAGATAGCGGTATATGGGTTGTAATTGCATTTTACGAATATGTAAACGTTACAAAAGATATTAAGTTTTTACGTAAATATATTGGAGATATTAAAGAAACCATGCGTTGGCTTGGTGCGCACGATAGTAATAATGATGCTTTATTAGAAATTCCTGAGGCCGGAGATTGGACGGATTTATTTGGCGGAAGCTACAATATTTTATATGATGAAATTCTTTGGTATCGCTCTAATGTGTGTTTTGGTAGAATGTTAGAAATGCTCGGCGATTATGATGAAGCTGGAGAATACATCCGTTGGTCTCAAGTTATTAAAAAGGAAATTTTACAGAATTTCTGGCCATCTACCCAACAGAAATTATTTCAAACGGTGTCATTCGCAGAGCGTCAGTTTACACTAGGTGATACCCCGTATTTAATTCAACAAACTACTCCATTTGATTTTAGTTGGCGTTGTGATGTTTTCGGAAACGTGCTCGCCTTTTTGTTTGGTACAGTCGATGCAGAAAAAGCGCATCAAACCTTTAAATTTATGTTAGGCGTAGGGGTTAACGATCCTTTTCCGGTATCTAATGTGTATCCGGTTGTAACACCAGGAGATCCAGATTGGAAACCCTATTACACCGTTAATTTATTGAATTTACCAAACCATTATCACAACGGGGGTATTTGGCCTTTTGTAGGTGGTTTTTGGGTGAAGTTTATCGGGAAACTTGGTTTTAGAGATATGGCTATTTCTGAGTTGCATAAGCTGGCATTAATAAATAAGGAAGGTTTAAATGATGAGTGGGAGTTTAATGAATGGGCACATGGTATCACCGGAAAAGCTATGGGGAAAGCTTATCAAGCTTGGTCTGCTGCACAGTATATTTCGGCTTGTCACGATTTAAAAATAATTAAGAAATAATTTAACAAACTATAAAACTATAAAACTATGAAATCAATATTAATGATCTCTTTACATGGATATGTAGGAGCAAATCCAGAACTTGGTAAGCCTGATACAGGAGGCCAAGTAGTTTATGTTTTAGAACTTGCAGAACGTTTTAGTCGGTTAGGTAAGCGGGTAGATTTGGTAACACGTCAATTCGAAGATCAACCGGAGTACGATAATGTTCATGAAAATTATAGTGTTTGGCGAATTCCTTTTGGAGGTAAAAAATTTATTAGGAAAGAAGATATGCACGACCACCTTAAAGCTTTTGTAACAAATACTTTGGCTGCCATAAAAAAAGAGAATAAAAAATATGATGTCGTGTATTCGCATTACTGGGATGCCGGTTGGGCAGGTCAAAAAATAGCTGAAGAATTGGGCATATCTCACGTACATACACCGCATTCTTTAGGTTGGTGGAAACAGCATAGTATGGGAAGCGATATGGACGAAAAGGAAATGGAAAAGACTTATCGTTTTAAAGAGCGCATTAGAAAAGAATATTTTGTTTACCAAATGTGCAACCATATTGTGGCAACTACTTTGCCTCAAGTGGATTTATTGACTCAACAATACGATGTGCTGTCTAAAAATTGCACCATGATTCCTCCTGGTATTGATGAAAATCGTTTTTACCCAGTGCCTTCCAAAGAGAATGATAAAATTAGAGCAAAATACGATATACAACCTACAGATATTCTTGCTTTAGGTAGAATGGCGCATAATAAGGGTTACGATTTATTAATTAGAGCGCTCCCAACAGTTTTTGAGCTTTGTCCAGAAGCACGATTAGTCGCAGCCATTGGTGGTGACCAGTCTGAGCAAGATGATAAAGGTGTTGCAGGTTTAAAAAAACTAGCTAAGGAATTAGGGGTTTTAGATAGAATAACATGGAAAAATTATATCGCTGATGAAGACTTAGCCAACGTCTATCGCGCAGCTAATATTTTTGTAATGCCTTCACGTTATGAACCTTTCGGAATGGTAGCCATTGAAGCTATGGCGTGTGGAA
Organism: Algibacter lectus; assembly: GCF_004368925.1. NCBI lineage: Bacteria > Pseudomonadati > Bacteroidota > Flavobacteriia > Flavobacteriales > Flavobacteriaceae > Algibacter > Algibacter lectus. The sequence goes on along the minus strand of NZ_SORL01000007.1, from coordinate 1,817,587 downwards.
CACCGAGTGTGGTAACTGTGCATGGTGGCTTATACGATTTAATAGATTTTGGAAATCAAGCATTATTTGCAGATCCGCATAGACCTACAGAATTTGGAGCTATGATGGCCATGCCTTTATTATATCCTAAAATGCGAAATGAGCTATCTGTGGAAGGTGCTCGTTTTGCTAGACGTAATTTTGGATGGACAGGTATTGCCAAACGTATGTTGCAAGTATTTACAAGTTCTATCAGTCAAAACACCATGGAATCTAATCTGTTTTATTAATAGAAATTCTTGATTTACCAGGTATCTCTACTTTTGATATTATTAGCGCATAATCGAATAATTTCGGTTATGCGCTTTGTTTTTGTAGCCTCTCGTTTAGCGCTATGCAACCAAAATAAATAATGTTTTTTATAGGAAGGGGCAAAGTTTTCGTAATTTTTAAAAGCTTCAGGGTTTTCATCAAAGGCTTTTTTTAAAGCATCTGGTATAATGCCTTTTTCAACAGAATCAAGTGCAGTCCAGCTGCCGTTTTGTTTACCTAGATTTATAATGTCTAATCCAGACTGATGCATTAATCCTTCTGCAGTAAGCGTTTTAATATACTTTTTGTTTAAGGCGCTCCAAACGCTTTTTTGGTTTCTTGGAGAGAAATATTGTTTGCGTTTTCCGTCTCCCAAACTTTTTACTGTAGAATCTATCCAGCCATAACAAATGGCAACTTTTACGGCTTCTTCCCAGCGCATCGAAGGCTGTTCATTTTCAACTTTATAAAAAATCAAATAGACACCTTTAAATTCTTTATGGTTTTCATGTAGCCATTCGCGCCAAGTGGTGTCTGTTTTAAAATAGAGTTCCGGAGTTTCCAAAGGTATTATAGTTTCTTGGTTTCAACATAAAAATCAATATCCACATCGAATGTTGAAATGTTTGAGTTAAAGTCTAATGTTTTCCATTCAGAAGTTGGTTTTAACCAAACGTCTTCATCATTTATTTTAACTTCAAGAGGCATATCAAAATTGGTAACAATGTTTGTCCATCGATATTTTAGTGTTTTCTTGTCAATAGAATATTCTAAAGTAGGGACTTTCACAGATCTTAAATATTGATTGAAAAATGCTGTTAAATCAATGCCTGATTCTTTAGATAAATAATCTTCAATTTGCTTAGTAGTTACTGTTTGGTGATAGAATGTTACGTTCATTTTACGTAATATTTGTCTCCATTTTTCATCGTCTTCAATGAGTTGACGTAAGGTGTGCAGCATATTGGCACCTTTGTAATACATGTCTCCAGAGCCTTCTTTGTTTACGTTGTAATTTCCAATAATTGTGCGGTCGTTTCTAATGCTGTTTCGAGTTCCAACTACATATTCCGAAGAGGCTTGTTTTCCGTAGTAATAATCTAAAAATAAATTTTCCGAATACGCTGTAAAACTCTCATGGATCCACATATCGGCAATGTCTTTATTCGTAATATTATTGGCAAACCACTCGTGTCCCGATTCGTGAATAATGATAAAATCGAATTTTAAGCCCCAGCCTGTTCCCGATAAATCTCGGCCTAAATATCCTGGTTTGTATTGGTTGCCATAAGTAACCGAGCTTTGGTGTTCCATGCCTAAATAAGGTACTTCTACTAGTTTGTAGCCGTCCACATAAAAAGGATATTGCCCAAACCAATGTTCAAAAGCTTTCATCATTTTTGGCGCGTCTTTAAATTGTTCTTTGGCTTTTTCTATGTTATCTTTTAAAACATAATAATCCATGTCTAGGTTTCCTCCTTGGCCATCATAAACTTCAGAAAAATGAGCATAATCGCCAATGTTTATATTTACACCGTAGTTATTAATAGGGTTTTTTACAAACCAACTATATGTTTTGGTATCTCCAATACGCTCTTCAAGTCTCAACCTTCCGTTCGATACATTCATTAAATCTTTTGGCACGTTTACGCTAATAAGCATACTGTCTACTTCATCGTACATATGGTCTTTACATGGCCACCAAACGCTAGCGCCTAAACCTTGGCAAGATGATGCAATAAAATCATTTCCATTCGAGTCTTTTTTCCAAGAAATTCCGCCATCCCAAGGTGCGTTAACGGCTTCTTTCGGGTTGCCTTCATAATATACATCTAAACTTTTTACAGTATTTAAAACTTGGTTTTCTTGAAGTTTAATAAAGTGAGCATTGCCATCATGTTTAACATCAAGTTCAATATTATCTTGAACAACTTTAGTTATTTTTAAAGGTGATTGTAAATCAATTTGCATTACAGAATCGGCTTTCAATACTTTATATTGAATAGTGTTTTTTCCAGAGATAAATTTATGCTCCGGGTCTACTTTTATGTCTAAGTGATAATAGGTTAAATCCCACCATTCGCGCTCAGGAGTAATACTTCCGCGTAGCGTATCTTGCCTTGTGAAATTATGTTTTTCTTGCATTAGTCCTTGTGAAAATAACGATATAGAAAATAGAAACATTAAGAAGCAAACAGGCCATTTAAATTTCTGAGTAAACATGTTTTTTGGGTATTTGTTAGTTAATATATTTTGCGCTTATACAATAGTATTATTTTTTACGGCTCGAACCAAATATATTCTATGACTGATCAGAATAGATTAAATCTATTTGTTTCTAAAATATTTTAATTCATACTATAAAAAAACGCCTCAAAAATAAATTCGAAGCGCTGTGTTTTTAAGTTTTGAGTAACAGGTTTAGTTGGCGCACAAATCTAACTGCATTACATAATCTGAAGCTAATTTTTTTAAGCTCGAAATATAGTGCGTCTTAATAGTTTCCATGCTTTCTTGAGATACATCTGTATCTGCAGCTGTTAACGTATTACTGTTGTTACACAATTTTAAACTTTCATTATAAGTTTTAACTGTAGAGCTAATTGCCAGTTTGTATTTACCTATAAGTTGTTTCTTTTCTAAAGCCAAAGCTTCCGTTTGTTGTTCGGCTAACTTTTGTTTTATTTCTTGTTCTTTAAGTTTTAAAGCCGCTTGTTGTTGCTTTAATTGCTCTTGTTCTTTTTGTAAATTGGCTAAGGCATTATTTTCAGTTGGTGTTTCTTCAACTTCAATATTATTAGCATTGTTGTAGGCACATTTGTCAATTTCAATAACGCTTTGTTTACTTAAATCTCTGGCGCGTTTTACATAAAATCGGCCATCTTCATTTGTTGTTGCAGATTCTACCTGAACTAATAAATCTGAAACCTGATTAGCCAAATCAAGGGCTTTTTTACAATTACAATCTGCTAAATTTTGCTTAGATAGTTTTATAGATTCTACCGAGCGGTTCGAATAGTATTGTAAATGGCTAATATTGTTAGAGTCGTAAGCATCCTTAACATGCGAGTAAGAATTAATTAAGTAAGCACTTGCATCTTCGCAATTTCCTTGGCCCTGCATGGCGTAGGTTAAAAATAAAATAGGTAGGAGTAAAAGGGTTTTCATAATAAGTAGGTATTTAATAGGGATTTGGATGGGCTAAAGTATTAAAAACAATTTGGTCGAGGGTGCAGTTTGTCGAAAACACGGATAATACTTGGTATTGCCCTTAAAATTTGGGGTATTCGCTATTTCTAAATTCGGTTAGTAAGTGGTTTAATAAATTCTTTATTATATTTATACAAATTAATTTCCGCAACACTGTTATATGAAAAATATTGAAATAGATAAATTTAAGGTAACCTCAAATATTTCCCTAAAAAACTCCGAAACTAAATTGGTAATAGACGATGCTAAAAGTGAATTAAAAAGCATTCGTAAAAAACTGGGTGAGTGGCAAAACATAATGTATGCGCACGATAAACACGCGGTTTTGGTCTGTTTACAAGGTATGGATACCTCAGGGAAAGATAGTTTGGTGCGCGAAGTTTTTAAAGAGTTTAATGTGCGTGGTATCGAGTGCCATAGTTTTAAAGTACCAACCGATTTGGAGCGTGGTCATGATTATTTATGGCGTCATTATTTAGTACTTCCACAACGTGGTAAATTTGGTGTTTTTAACCGTACACATTATGAAAATGTATTAGTAACTCGAGTGCATCCCGAATATATTTTGGGCGAAAATATTCCTGGAATAGAAACTGTAGACGATGTAAATGAAGCCTTTTGGGATAAGCGTTTCGAGCAAATTAATAACTTCGAAAAGCACCTAGCCGATAACGGTACCATAATATTTAAGTTCTTTTTAAACCTATCTAAAGAAGAACAAAAAAGTCGATTATTACGCCGTTTAGATAAGCCTGAGAAAAACTGGAAATTCTCGCCAGACGATCTTAAAGAACGTAAACTATGGGACAAATATCAAGACTGCTATCAAGATGCCATAAATAGAACCTCTAAGCGACACGCGCCTTGGTACACTATTCCTGCCGACGATAAACCTACAGCGCGATTATTAGTTGCAAAAATTTTACACGATAATTTAATTAAATACACCGATATCACAGAGCCAGAATTAAACGATAAAATTAAGGCTAATTTAGAGAGTTATAAAGCTCAGTTAGCTAATGAGTAAAAGGTTTTGGGCGTTTTAACACGCTTTCACTACTCGCTCCCTTCCGCTGGTCGGGGAGCTTAAACAGGCCGTTCAATCGTTAACGCAATTTCGGCTGGTTAATTAACAAAAAGTTATAATTTTCAATCAAGCTCGGTTTTGATGAAATATTATCTTTAACAAAAAAAAACTAACCCATATTAATAACCAAAGTATATTACTAATGATAAAATTAAAAAGAGTTTTAACAATTGCAATGGCTTTAAGTTCTGTTGTTTTAGTTGCCCAAAGTGATGAAGATGTACTTAAAACCATCTACAAACAATCTTTAACAAACGGACAAAGTTACCAGTGGTTAAATCACCTTTCAAATCAAATAGGGAGTCGTTTATCAGGGTCTTTAGGTGCAGAGAAAGCAGTGGCTTACACCAAAGAAGAACTCGATAAATTAGGATTAGATAAAGTTTGGTTACAACCTGTAATGGTACCACGTTGGGTACGTGGAGCAAAAGAATATGCTTTTATAGAAACCGAACGCGGTAAAACAAACACGGTAAATATATGTGCCTTGGGAGGTTCAGTAGCTACGCCAGGTTTAGGTTTAAAAGCTAATATAGTTGAGGTTAAAAACTTTGAAGAATTAGAAGCTTTAGGGAAGGCTGAGGTCGAAGGTAAAATAGTGTTTTACAATCGCCCAATGCAGGCCGATTTAATTAGCACTTTCGAAGCTTATGGTGGTTGTGTAAATCAACGTTACAGCGGTGCTGTTGAAGCAGCAAAATATGGAGCAGTAGCAGTAATAGTGCGTTCTATGAATTTAAGACAAGACGATTTGCCACACACAGGAAGCATGACTTATGGTAATTTACCAGTCGATGAACGTATTCCTTCAGCAGCCATAAGTACTAACGATGCTAATTTATTAAGTACTATGTTGCAGCTTAATAAGGACATTAAATTCTATTTTAAGCAAAGTTGTAAACAGCTGAAAGATGTACAATCTTATAACGTTATCGGGCAAATTACCGGGAGTGAATTTCCAAATGAATATATGGTCGTTGGTGGTCATTTAGATTCTTGGGATTTAGGCGATGGATCTCACGATGATGGCGCAGGCGTTGTACAATCTATGGATGTTTTACGATTATTAAAAGAATCTGGAATAACACCAAAACGTAGCATAAGAGTGGTGCTTTTTATGAATGAAGAGAATGGTTTACGTGGCGGAAAAAAATATGCCGAAGTTGCTAAACAAAAAAATGAAAATCATGTATTTGCTTTAGAAAGTGATTCTGGTGGATTTACACCTAGAGGTTTTAATTTCGATTGTAGTGATGCTAGTTTTAGTCAAGTTTTAAGCTGGGAGCCACTATTTAAACCTTACCTAATTCATTATTTTGAAAAGGGTGGAAGTGGAGCAGATGTTGGTCCGTTAAAAACAGAAACTAATGTGTTGGCGGGTTTACGTCCAGATTCTCAACGTTATTTCGATCATCATCACGCTAGTAACGATACTTTCGATGCTATTAACAAACGCGAACTAGAATTAGGAGCAGCAACCATGACATCTTTGGTTTATTTGTTCGATAAATACGGCATTAACCCAATAAATACCTCAGGGAATATTAAAAAATAAATGTGGCTACTTCTAGCGGAATTAATAGCCGATTTATTACTCTTGTTTCAAGATATTAAATTTTGGTTAAAAAAAAGAAAACGGCGCAAATTTGAAAAAGAGCATGGACTTCCTAAAAAGTTCATGCTTTATCCTTCTCAAAAAATAATGCTAATCGTTTTTCCTATTTCCTTAATATTATTCATTTCATGGGGATTACTATTTACAGACTCTAATCAAGATTCTACACGCGGTAAAATAATAGAATTAGCAAAAATACTCGAAAAAGAAAAACAAGATATAGGTCGATATCCAGAAAAAATTGGTGATGTTGTTAGGAATAATCCGTTGAGACAAAATGTAATATTCGATTCGTGGAAACAAGAGTTTCACTATGAACCTCTTAATAACGGAACCGAATTTAAACTACAATCTTTAGGAAGTGATGGTGAATTAGATACAAGTGATGATGTTAAACACAATAAATAAATTATGAAATTAAAACTTCTTATTTTACTAATAACAATAAGCGGAGTGGCTATGGCACAAAACAAAGAATTACCTTATTATGAAATTCCAGAAATGACAGAGGCTTATACCGCCGGAACTGTGGCGGCTAGAATGGTTGACGCCTTAGGTTTTCGTTTTTTTTGGGCAAGTGAAGGCTTACGTACTAAAGATTTAGAATATAAAGCAAGCTCGTCAAGCAGAACAAGCGCGGAAACTATTGAGCATATTTTTGGAATGTCTCAGTTTATATTGAATACAATTTCAAAGGAACCAAAGACAACCAATAAAGAGCCATTGTCTTTTAAAGTGCAAAGAGAACAAACCTTATTGAATTTAAAAAAAGCATCAGATATCTTGAGAGTAAGTAATAATTTGGAGCAATATGATACAGAAAGAGTTCAGTTTTGGAACATGATAAACGGACCAATTTCTGATGCTATTTGGCATTGTGGGCAATTGGTAACACTACGCCGTGCTTCGGGTAATTCATTTAATTCTAATATTAATTTGTTTAGTGGGAAAATTCGTAATTAGGTAGTAGGTTTTAGCGATATTATTTAAAAATTCGCTTTAAAAATGATAATAATAGAGTTTTTCTGAAAGGTAAAAAGATAATCTGTAATTTCTATGAAACGCTGTTTTTCATCGATTTAGGGGAGAGCGTTTTTTGTAAGTTTGTGCTACAATTAATCCTATAAATTACAAATTACTATGAAATTAAAATTACTTTTATTATTTCTCGTTACGAGTTTGGGATATTCCCAAAATTCGATTCCTACGTTTGAGAGTGCGGCAGGTTCTGAGTTTGCTGTTGTAAGTGTTCCTGCAGATCAAAGTGCAGCTGGTTCTAATGCTACATGGAACTTTAATGTAACTTCTAGCAATAGTAGTACATCAGATGAGTATTCTACAGCAAGTACAGATATTATTGGTTTTCCAGGTGCTACAGCAGTAATAAAAGTAAATAATGGGGCCATTACGGTCAGTAAGATTTTTATTGAAAAGGCTGGAAATACAGTTTCTTTCGCCGGAGCTGAAAGTAATAATTTAATTTTAGCTTATACAAATAAAGGCGAAATAGGAACTTTTCCTTTATCTTATCCATATGCACCAAGTGATGATGCTATTGCAGGAGGGTTTTCTTTTGGAGAAAATAGTGGTACGTTTGGTGGAACTATGAGTAGAAGTGTAGATGCAAAAGGAACCTTAAGTGTAAATGTTATAGGGAAGCCTGAACAGAACTTTAGCGGAGCCGTTTCTCGATTAGTTATTATTCAAGATATAGCTTTATCTATATTCCCAATTAAAGTCGCTGATGTTGTGCAAACATCGAACTACTATTATAAAGACAATGGCGATTTAGTTTTTAGAACAAGTCGTATAGATATATCAAGCAGTATTATTCCTAATCAGTCTTTTGAGACAGCTGAAGTTCTCACAACTAGTACCCTCGGTTTAGGTGATCAAACAATAAGTGATGCAATTTTTTCTATTTTACCTAACCCTGTAAAGGAAGAGTTAAATATTAATGTTAAAGCAGAAGTAGAGTCTATTTCAATAGTAGATCTCTCTGGTCGTCAAGTTTTAAACGTAAAAACTAACGAAAGAAAATTAGTTGTAGATCAATTGAAATCTGGTTTATATATTGCAAATATCGCTACAGATAAAGGTGTGTTCTCTCAAAAATTTGTGAAGCAATAAAATATTCACATCTACATTTTATACCAAAAAAACAAAACCTGAAAATTAAATTTTCAGGTTTTGTTTTTTTAATAGTTTTCTTTGTTGCTTAATGGTAAGCGAACTTCCATCATGGCTCCAACCAGGAGCGGCAAATGCATACATAAATTTATGATACCAGTTTTTCGATTTTTTCATATCGTTCCAGATATCTTTGTATTCGTGCGTTAAAATCACCAAAGGATTATATGAGTTTGGTGCATGTGTAACACCGTATTTTATTTCTATATTTTCATCTAGTTCTTTCCAAGTCCCAAATATTTTATCAAAAATATTTAAGAATCCACCGTGGTTTTTATCCATGTATTCAAAGTTTTGAGCATGGTGTACTTGGTGCATGGTGTGTGTGTTCATAAATTTTTCTATAATTCCCATTTTAGGAATATAAACAGAGTGTAATTGAAACTGCCAAAGCGCTTCAATACCTAAACAAACTACTAACATTTCTGGCGGAAAACCAATAGCAACAATCCACATATAGAAAAAAGGTTTGTATAAAATAGTAAACCAACCGTTTCTTACAGCAGTACCTAAATTAAAATTATCTGATGAGTGGTGTACAATGTGAGCGGCCCATAAAAAACGAACGTTATGGTTTTGTCGGTGGAACCAGTAATAACTAAAATCGTCTAGCAATTGGCAAATAATCCAGATGTACCATGCGTATCCAAAAGATTCATAACCCATAATATTGGTGCGTACACCATCTACTATAGGATTGAAAATTTCGTATACATAGTTAAAAAGAACAATAGCTGCTATGGTTTTTGTAAGTGGAGCTAAAACAGCGGAGCCAATCCCCATAGTAAGGCTGGCAGCTAAATCTTTCCAGTTGTATAGTTTCTGACTTCGTTCTTCTTTACGATGCTTACTGTATGAGAGTTCTAATAATATGAGTCCTAAAAAACAAGGAACTCCATATACTAAAGGGTTTGTAAAATCCATTAAAAAATATTTGTTTGTCTCCAAAAATAGCGTGATTTTGCTCGAAAACCTTAATAAAAATAGTTTTTTTGAATAAAAAAATCCGTTTTAAGATAAATTTACCTCAAAACGGATTTAAAATTTTATAAAAAGTAACTTACTTGGCAGCTACAGTTTCTTTTTGTTCAGAAAAATCGACAGCTATTTGATTGTGTAAAATATCATCAAAAGTTTCTCTTTTTCTAATTAAATGTGCTTTTTCATTGTACCATAAAACTTCCGCAGGGCGCAAACGTGAGTTGTAATTGCTCGCCATAGAGAAGCAATAAGCTCCAGCATTTTTAAAGGCTAAAATATCACCTTCATTTATTTCGTTTATTCTTCTGTTATTTCCAAAAGTATCGGTTTCACAAATGTAACCTACCACGGTGTAAAAACGTTCACGACCTTTCAAGTTAGAAATGTTACTAATTTCATGATGCGACCCGTAAAACATTGGGCGGATTAAATGATTGAATCCAGAATCTACCTGTGCAAAAACAGTTGATGTAGTTTGTTTTACAGCATTTACTTGCGCTAAAAAGTAACCCGATTCGCTTACTAAAAATTTACCTGGCTCAAAGGCTAAGGTTAATTCTTTACCGTAATCTTTACAGAAATCGTTAAATCTTTTTGAAAGTTTTTTTCCTAGCTCTTCAATATTAGTTTCTATATCGCCTGGTTTGTAAGGCACTTTAAAACCAGAACCAAAATCGATAAACTCTAAATTATCAAATTGTTTTGCCGTTTCAAACAAAATTTCGCTTGCATAAAGGAATACTTCAATATCTAAAATATCACTTCCCGTATGCATGTGGATACCGTTAATATTCATTTTAGTATTTTCAACAATACGTAAAATGTGTGGTATTTGATGAATTGAAATTCCGAATTTAGAATCAATATGTCCAACAGAAATATTTGCATTTCCACCGGCCATAACATGTGGGTTTATTCTAATACAAACCGGTGTGTTTGGGTGTTTTGCACCAAACTGCTCTAAAATAGAAAGGTTATCAATGTTTATTTTAACACCTAATTTAGCAGCTTCTTCAATTTCGTTTAAAGAAACTCCGTTTGGTGTGAAAATAATTTGCTCAGGCTTAAAACCAGCAGCTAAACCTAATTGCACCTCTTGTATAGAAACGGTATCAATACCAGAACCTAAACTATGTAAAAGCTTTAAAACAGAAATGTTTGATAATGCTTTTACCGCATAATTAAGTTTTAACTTCTTAACATTTTTAAAAGCACTAGTTAAGCGTTTATACTGGTTCTCAATTTTATGACCATCATAAACATATACAGGGCTGCCAAATTCGTTGGCAATTTTAAGCAATTGACTCTCTTGCATGGTTTTTATAATTTTTGTCAAAGATATTTTTTTTGCTTCAATAAAAAATAAATAAAGTAAAAATTATACAAATTAAACATTTTGTTAATTATTTAACACTGAAAAATGGATAAATGATAATTTCCGCATAAAATAATTAGTGTAATTACCAACGATTATTTACATTTGTTGCACTTAAAATTATCAAGCAGATTATGAATTTACACGAATATCAAGGTAAAGAAATATTAAGCAGTTTTGGTGTACGTATCCAACGTGGTATGGTTGCTCAAAATGCACAGGAGGCAGTTGCTGCCGCAAAACAATTAACTGAGGAAACGGGAACAGGCTGGCACGTGATTAAAGCACAGGTTCATGCAGGTGGTCGTGGAAAAGGTGGCGGAGTAAAATTAGCCAAAAACCTTCAAGAAGTTGAAGACATTGCAGGACAAATTATTGGGATGGACTTAGTAACACCTCAAACGTCTGCTGCTGGTAAAAGAGTACACCAGGTTTTAGTTGCTGAAGATGTTTACTATCCAGGTGAAACTGAAACAAGTGAGTTTTATGTATCTGTTTTATTAAATAGAGGTACAGGTCGTAACATGATTATGTATTCTACTGAAGGTGGAATGGATATTGAAACGGTTGCTGAAGAAACTCCACATTTAATTTTTACTGAAGAAATAGATCCAAATACAGGTTTATTACCATTTCAAGCAAGACGCGTAGCATTTAACTTAGGGTTATCTGGTTTAGCGTTTAAAGAAATGACAAAGTTTATCACTAATCTTTATACAGCTTACGTAAAATCTGATTCTTCATTATTTGAAATTAATCCTGTTTTAAAAACAAGTGATAACTTGATAATGGCAGTTGATGCTAAAGTGACTATCGATGATAATGCACTTTACAGACATAAAGATTACTTAGCTTTACGTGATGTACGTGAAGAAAGTGCTATTGAAGTAGAAGCTGGAGAGCTTGGCCTTAACTATGTAGACTTAGACGGTAACGTTGGTTGTATGGTAAATGGTGCTGGTTTAGCAATGGCAACTATGGATTTAATTAAGCAAGCAGGTGGTGAGCCAGCTAACTTTTTAGATGTTGGTGGTACTGCAGATGCGGCACGTGTTGAAGCAGCATTTAAAATTATATTAAAAGATCCAGCAGTAAAAGCTATTTTAATTAACATTTTTGGTGGTATTGTTCGTTGTGATCGTGTTGCTCAAGGTGTTATTGATGCTTATAAAAACATGGGAACTATTAACGTGCCAATTATTGTACGTTTACAAGGTACCAATGCTGATATTGCAAAAGAATTAATTGATAATTCTGGATTGGCAGTAATGAGTGCTACAGAATTTCAAGAAGCTGCAGATAAAGTACAAGAAGTATTGGCTTAAGCTTTTGCTACATTATATATTAAAAAGAGTAACGTTTAGGCGTTACTCTTTTTTTTGTGATATATTTTGAAATAGTTGCTGTTATTGTAATTTTCTTATAGTTTTATAGTTGAATGATTTTTGAAAAGAAATAACAGCAAAAAGATATGAAAATAGTAGTTCTAGACGGTTACACATTAAACCCAGGAGATTTAAGTTGGAAAGCAGTTGAGGCCTTTGGCGATTTAGAAGTGCATGATAGAACAGCTTTTGATCACAATACTATTATTAAACATATAGGTGAAGCTGAAATGGTACTCACCAATAAAACACCTTTACCAAAAGCGGTTTTAGAGAAAGCTCCAAACCTTAAATATATTAGTGTTTTGGCAACAGGATATAATGTTATTGATATTATAGCAGCTAAAGATTTAGGTATCGTGGTGTCTAATGTTCCTGTTTATGGTACACAGGCCGTGGGGCAGTTTACTATGGCGCTTATTTTAGAATTGTGCCATCATGTAGGTGACCATAGCAAAGCCGTTAAAAATGGCGATTGGACAAAGTCTAAAGATTTTTGTTTTTGGAATTCACCACTTATAGAACTTTCAGGTAAAACCTTAGGTATAATAGGTTTTGGAAGAATAGGGCAGGCTACAGCAAAAATGGCGCAAGCTTTTGGATTAAATATTTTGGCTTATAACCGAAGTCAGGATTTACGATTAGAATCGGAAACTTTAAAATATGTTGAATTAAATGAACTTCTTAAACAATCAGATTTTGTGAGTTTGCATTGCCCATTAACTGAAAGCACAGAAGGATTGATAAATTCGGATTCTATTTCAAAAATGAAGGATAGCGCGTTCTTGATAAATACATCGCGAGGTGGTTTAATTGTAGAAGAAGATTTAAAAAATGCTCTTAATAACAATAAACTAGCCGGAGCGGCTGTAGATGTTGTTTCTAGTGAGCCTATAAAAGCAGATAACCCTTTGTTAGAAGCTAAAAATTGTATTATTACGCCACATATTGCTTGGGCATCAAAAGAGGCTAGAGCAAGATTAATGCAAACCACGGCAGATAATATAGGAGCTTTTTTAGAAGGAAAACCAACTCATGTAGTGAGTTAACTATTTAGGTAGAGAGTAATATAGTGCGCACGAGAAGATTCGAACTTCCACATCCTAAAACGGATACTGGCCCCTCAAGCCAGCGCGTCTACCAATTCCGCCACGTGCGCATTTGAGGTTTTAAATCGGGCGTAAATATAATGATGTCTGTGTGAACTAAAAATATAAAAAGCAAATAATTACAAAGTAAGCAACCAACTGCGTTGAAGTTTCTTAAATTTCTTTAACTCACTACGTAGAATAGGTAAAAAGTCTTTCCCGTTACTATTAGATTTTTCTAAGCGGTACGAGTTTTTATAAAGCATATTTGTTAATCGTCTTAAAGATGCAATATGTTTATACTTTCTTTCAGAATAACGCTCTAATTCTACATTTACAATTTCGGGAACAAGTGATACAGATTGCTGAACAATATCTCCTGAAAAATAAATATCGGCATCTTCCGTTCCATCGGCTTTTAAACCCGATAAATCGTGACTTAAATACATAGAAATACGTTGAGATAAAGATAAAATCTCGATGGCTTTTTTATAAACCGGTAATTCCGATAGATTTGATGGGGTATTAGAATTCATTATTTTTTCTCTTCAGCAATTTTATCAAATTTAGCAACAAGAAATTACATTTGTCTTTAGATTTTAAAGTTAAAATGTATATTTGCTTTAAATATTAATTTATTATAGTTAAAATTCTTTTAAATGAAGTTAGATGCGCTTAATGTAAAGATTTTAAAGTGTTTACAGCAAAATGCACGTATGTCTAATGCGGAAATAGGTAGGCAAGTTGGGATTACTTCGCCAGCAGTTTCCGAACGTATTAAAAAAATGGAAGACTTAGGGATTATTGAAGAATATAAAGCCATAGTGTCTCCTTTTGAATTAGGATATCAGCTAAAAGCCATTATTACACTCCGTGCTTTTATGGGGAAATTAAAGCCTTTTTTAGATAAGGTGAAAACGTATGATGAAGTAGTGAATTGCTACCGTATTACGGGCGACGAAAACATTGTAATGGAAGTGGTATTAAAAAACCATAAACATTTAGAAGTTTTCATTGATCAATTGATAAGTTATGGTGAAACTAAAACACAAATTGTACTGTCTCGTGTTGTTAAACAAAAGGGAATTAAGCCGATTTAAATGTTGCAATTTACACTTCGGAAGGTATACGCCAAGCCGGATTTTTTCTGTTTTCTCCAGCATAGAATAAAATAATATTATTGTCATCAGGATCTTTCAAATGTGCTTCACGCCAAAGCCAAGGTTTATCGTTTGGTAATTCAGTGAAAATAATGCCTTTCGTCATAAGTTGTTCAACCCAATCATCTAGATTTTCATCTTCAAAATAAACAGTGATACCGTTTCCTTTAGGTAATTTTTCTACTCGATGTATTGAAAACGTCGCATCACCATCTGGACATTCAAAACGTACATATCTTGGAATGGAATCTACAATAAGCTTCAATCCCAAAATAGTGTAAAACTCTACTGCTTTTTCAACATTAGTAGAAGGTATCGTTATTTGGTTTAAGTTCATGCTAGTCTTTTCTTTTTCTGTGTATTTAAATATCGACTTAAAGAGAATAATAAAAGTACGCAAAAGCCTGCTAACATTGTAAAAATGTACCAAGTATTATTAAAACCTAGATCGTCAACCATGTGCATACCTGCATTGTGTGCAAAAATATGGGCAATTGAAAATGCTATGGAATAGAGTGCCATATATTCACCTTGATTTCCTTTTTTTGCACGATCTAGGGCAAAAGCATTCGAGAAAGGAAACGTGATCATTTCACCTAAACTCATAAATAACATACCAATTATTAATACGCCAGTCCATGAGGTTAGGTTTAAAACCAAGATGCTTATACCAAGCAATATGGTGCCGAAAATCATGAGACCCGATTTTGTAAAATTGGTACTCTCTAACCATTTTATTAATGGCATTTCCAATAGGAAAATAGCAAAACCATTCATACCCAAAAGAATTCCAATATCAAATTCTGTTAAGCGATGGATATCTTTGTAGTATAAGGGCATAGTAGAAAAATACTGTAAAAATACAATGCCAAATAATACCATAGAAACTAAGAATATTAAAAATGCTTTATCATGATATGCAGAGCTTGGGTTTTCATTTTTTACTGTATCTAAGACTCTAGCTTTTTTAGGGTGTAAAACTTTAATAAGTAAACCTGTTGCTAAAATACAAGTTATACCATCGACCCAAAATAAACCACCATAACTTAGAGTTGTAATTATAATACCGCCAACTGCTGGACCTACAGAAAAACCAAGGTTTATAGCAAGTCTAATTAAGGTTACCGATCGCGTTTTGTTCTCAGGTTTGCTGTATGCGCTAAGTGCGACAAACATGGCCGGACGAAACATATCGGCAACGAGCATCACTAAAAATATACCAAAGCAAAAGCTTGCAAAGGTGTTTAGAAATTGAAGCGCAATAAATAAAACGCCGGTTGAAATTAAACTTCTAACCATTACTTTGTAGTAGCCAATTTTATCGGTTAATCGGCCACCAAGCCAAGAACCGACCACAGAGCCAAGACCAAAGGCACTCATAATCCATCCAACATCTTTTAAAGTGAAATCTAGATTTTCGGTGAGATAAAGTGATAAAAACGGTATAACCATTGTGCCAGCTCTATTTATTAAAGTAATAAGAGCGAGCCACCATACTTCGTGCGATAAGCCTTTAAATGTGTTGATGTAGTTGTTAAATAGCGTTTTCATTTTAATTGATTTTTATTGCTTAGTTAGAGCAACTTTTTGAAAAATATAATTTTGATGGAATTTGAAATTTTGGAAAATAAAAAAGTCCGACTGCGAAGTCGGACTTTTAAAATACTGAAAATAATATATGTTTATATCATCACAACATAGAGCAAGCCCAACCTATTCTCTTATAGCGAGAGGTCCATAACTTTCTATAAATAGTGACGTTACTTTGCATTATTGATAATTTATATTGGTCAAATGTATTTAAAATTTTCTTAAGTTGTATTTTTGAAATGAAATAATTTAAAAATGAAGAAAATATACATAGGTTTAAGTTTGTGCTTTTTACTGGTATCTTGTGGTAGTAGTTTTCAAGGGTTTTATAACAATCATAAAGCCGATATGGGAACCACATCTTTTCAAGTTCCTAATTTTATGAAAGCAGTTTTAAGTCAAATTTCACCCGAAGTAAAACATGCTATCGGTAATATATCAGACTTTAAATTTATAAAGTTTGATGCGCTTAGTAAGTTTAAACGCGAGAGTTTAATTGCTGAAATTAATGCCGTAACTAATAGTGGTTATACTGATGTTTTTAGAAAGAATGATGTGGTTAATACGCGTATAATTTCAGTAAAAGAATTAGGCGTAGTGGTAACCGATGCTATTATCTTTAATAGTACAGAAAACGAAACAATAGCTTATTATTTACAAGGGAATTTTGACCCGGAAAAAATTAAATCTCTAGCAGATGAAGATGCTTTTGGCGAATTTTCTAACAGTTTAATACAATCTTATAATACCAATATAAACCCATCTTTTAATCCATAAAAACAATGAAGAATTTAATGTTAATGGCTGTAGTTTTAATGTCTGTTTTAAGTTGCGGGCAAAATAAACGTCCCATTTTAGGGGAAACGGAATTCCAAAAAACAATAAATGCAGAGTATAAAGATGCTTCTACATCACCACTAAAAGACAAAGACAGAAAGGTGTTTGAAAGTTTAGAGTTTTTTAAATTTGATTCTACTTATGTTGTTACAGCTCAATTTAAACGTGTTGAAAATGCCGAATGGTTTAATATGAAAACTACAACAGACCGTGTTTCTAAAGAGCGTGTTTATGGCGTTTTGACTTTTGAATTGAAAGGAGAAACGTTTAGTTTAAATGTTTATCAAGGACAGGAATTAATGATTAAAGAAGGTTTTGAAGATTATCTTTTTCTTCCTTTTTTGGATGAAACTAATGGTTTGGAAAGTTATGGTGGCGGTCGTTATCTCGACATGAAAATCCCAGACTCTAATACCGTAGTTATAGATTTTAATAGCGCCTATAATCCATATTGCGCTTATAATGAGCGTTTTTCTTGCCCGGTTGTACCTCGTGTTAATTATTTAAAAACCCGAGTAGAGGCTGGTGTTAAAGCGTTTAAAAAACACTAATATTTAATTCCCATAAGTTTATTGAGCTTATGGGAATATATAGTTGAATGTGGTTGTTAATCGTCCAGCTTTGCTGAAAGTTCTAACCAACGTTCTTCTTTTTCTTCTATGGTATCAATAATAACTTGAAGTTTTCCGGAAAGTGTGTTTATTTGGTCAGGTGTTAAATCTGGATTGTTAAATTTTGATTCTAATTCCTTTTTATCAAACGTTAAAGACTTTATTTTGCTTTCAATGTTATTTAACTCCTTTTCTTCGTTGTAAGAGAGTTTTTTTGCATCCGTTTTCTTCCAAGCATTTTTTTCTTTTTTATCCTCGGAATCAGCTGCGGAAATAACATCTTGACTGTCCTCGTAAATCCGGTAATCGGTGTAATTCCCTGGGAAATCTTCAATTTCACCTTCGCCTTTAAAAACAAATAAGTGATCGATTACTTTGTCCATAAAGTACCTATCGTGAGTTACTACAATTACGCAACCGGGAAAATCTAAAAGGAAACTTTCTAGTACGTTTAGTGTTACAATGTCTAAATCGTTGGTAGGCTCATCTAGTATTAAAAAGTTTGGGTTTTGAATTAAAATGGTGCATAAGTACAAGCGTTTACGCTCGCCACCACTTAGTTTTTCAACAAAATCGTATTGTTTTTTTCTACTGAATAAAAAGCGTTCTAAAAGTTGTTGTGCAGAAATTTGTTTTCCTTTTTTTAACGGAATGTAATCTCCAAACTCACGAATAACGTCTATAACTTTTTGTTCTGGTTTTATGGTAATTCCGCTTTGAGTATAATAACCAAATTTTACAGTTTCACCTTTGGTAACTTTACCAGAGTCGGGCTGCGCTGTTTGGGTTAATATATTTAGAAATGTTGTTTTTCCTGTTCCGTTTTTTCCGATAATACCGACACGTTCTCCTTTTTGAAACATGTAGTTAAAGTTGTCTAGAATTGTTTTGTCTTTAAAGCTTTTTGATACTTTATGAAATTCTAAAATTTTACTACCCAAACGTTCCATGTTTAGTTCTAATTGAACTTCGTGATCGTTACGGCGTTGGTGTGCACGGTGTTTTATATCTGCAAAATCATTAATTCTAGATTTTGATTTTGTAGTACGTGCTTTTGGTTGACGACGCATCCAAGTAAGCTCTTTTTTGAAAAGTTGTTTAGCTTTGTTGGTTTCTATGGCATCATTTTCTATACGTGCTTCTCTTTTTTCTAGGTAATATGAGTAGTTTCCTTTGTAATTAAAAATCTGACCTTCGTCTAGTTCTACAATTTCATTACAAACACGTTCAAGGAAATACCTGTCGTGCGTTACCATAAAAAGTGTAATATTTTCTTTAGCAAAAAAGGATTCTAACCACTCAATCATTTCTAAATCTAAATGATTTGTTGGTTCATCTAAAATTAGTAAATCCGGTTTATTAATTAATGCATTTGCTAGTGCTAAACGTTTTATTTGTCCACCAGAAAGCACGCTTACTTTTTGAGATAAATCTTCTAATTTAAGTTTAAAAAGTATTTGCTTGTATAGGGTTTCAAAATCCCATGCTTCATGGCGTTCCATAGCATCAAAAGCGACTTGATAAGCGTCTGTATCGTCTGGGTTTAAAAGTGCTTTTTCATAATTCGAAATCACTTTTAAAATTGGGTTTTCACTAGCGAAAATAGTTTCTTCAATTGTTAAGTTTTTATCAAACTTAGGGTCTTGTGATAAAAAAGAAACGGCAATACCTTTTCGGAAAGTTACGCTACCAGAACCTGGTTCGTCATCTCCTGAAAGAATATTTAAAATAGAGGTTTTACCCGTACCATTTTTAGCCACGAAAGCTATTTTTTGATCTTTGTGGACACTGAAAGAAACGTTTTCAAAAAGTGTAAGTTCTCCGTAAGATTTCGATATGTTTTCTACTGTTAAATAATTCAAGTCTATTTGTTTTTTTACAAAGAACGTCTAAAAAACCAAAAAAAAGGGTATAAGTTTTATTCTTCACGGTGAAAAGTTATATTTGTGGTTAATCTATTAGCCTATATGTTAAAACAATTTGCTTTTTTTACTCTTTTCGCAATTACGTTAGTAAGTACTTCTTGTATCACAAATAAAGACGTTGTCTATTTACAAGATAAAGGAACCGTAATTAGTGATTCTTTGCAAATACAAGCATTGGCTAAGCCTTATAGGGTGCAGATTAATGATATTTTGAGTATCGACGTAAAGGCTTTAGATAAAGAATTGGTTGAGATTTTTAACCCAACAACTAATGATATTGGAAATACACAACAAGCACTTTATTTTACTGGATTTACGGTAGATTTACATGGAAATATAGAATTCCCTATTTTAGGAGAAATAAATGTACTCGGTTTTACAGTAGAAGAAATTGAAGATAAGGTAAAACATGAGTTATTACAGCAGTATTTTAAAGAAACGGCTCAAATATTTGTTACTGTAAAACTTGCTGGTTTGAAATACACAACGGTTGGAGAGGTTGTTAGTAAAGGTGTGCAAGTAATTTACCAAGATCGCGTTAATATTATTGAAGCTATTGCAAATGCTGGAGACATTCAGCAAACAGGAGATAGAACAGATGTTTTAATTGTGAGGCAATACCCTGGTGGTCAAAAAATACATCATATAGATTTGACAGATATAGCAGCAATGAAATCTGAGTTTTATTATATACAACCTAATGATATTATTATGGTGAAACCATTAAAGCGTAAATCTTTAGGGGCTGGTGAAACGGCTACGCAAACACTTACTACAATTGCTAGTTTGTTTTCAGTTGTTATTAGTACTTATTTTTTAGTAAAGAATTTGTAAGCTATGGATGATGGATTTGATTTTCAAAACGGACAGAACTTTAATTTTAAAGAGTTTGTTTTTAGGGCTATAAGCTATTGGAAATGGTTGCTACTTGGTCTTTGTATTGCTTTTTATGTCGTTTACCATCAAAATATTAGACGGGAGTTTCCTTATACTCTCGGTGCTTCTGTAACTGTCCAAGATGATAAAAACCCTTTATTTACTGCCAATACAAGTTTAGTATTTAACTACGGAGGTATATCTGGGAAAGTGCAAGAGGTGTTATTAAATTTAACATCAAGAAAACACCATGAGAAAGTTGTAGATAGTCTAAAGCTTTATCTAACATATTTACAACAAGGACGTTTTTATAAAACGGATATTTATAAAGAAACGCCTTTTATGTTTGAAGGTAAAGGTGATAGTTATCAGATTATTGGTCACCCCTTAAAAATTACGCTACTATCAGAAAATAGGTTTCAAGTTTCATATGATTTTGGTGAATTGAATGTTGTGGCAGCTCAAAATTATCGAAATAAAAAGGTTCAATATATAAACTTAAAGGAGAGTGTCTTTTCCGAAGAATATAATTTTGGAGATTATATAGATTTACCTTTTTTGAAAGGTCGCTTATTAAAAAGGAATGAAATGGCGTTAGTGCCTCAATCGGAATATTTTATTCAGTTTAATAATTTTGATAGCACGGTTTCTAGTTTTATTCAATCTTATGCTGTTAGAAATGAAATGAACTCACCTCTTTTGACTATAAGGTTAACTAATAAGAACAAATCTAAAATAGTTGATTACATTAATACATCTGTTTTTATTTTAGATCGCGATCAATTACAACGTAAAAATCAGTATGCAATAAATACCATTGAATTTATTGATAAGCAATTATCTAGAGTGAAAGGGGAGTTGACAAAAAAAGCCGATTCACTTAATGATTTTATGAGGGTTAATAAAATATTTGATATTGAAAGTGAAAGTGCCTTACTGACATCTAAAATTGAAGAATATAAGAGCCAAAAAGACGTGTTGACGGAGCAGCTATTGGCTTTGGATTTATTGAAAAATTATTTAGTTACTAATAATGACTATAGTGCTTTGCAAGTCCCGTCGACCACAGGAGTTTCAGAAGCTAATATAGGAGCGAATGTTTCTAAAATTATTTTGTTATCTGCCGAAAAATCTAAACTAGCCTATTCAGTAAGGGATAATGTGTCTGTTTTTGATGATTTAAATAGGCAAATAGGAGCATTAAAGCAGGTTGTTCTTGAGAATATTGCTTCAGAAAAATTTAATATTCAATCTCAATTAAAGTCTGTCAATTCTAAGATTTATAATTCAGAAAATGAATTTTCTACCATTCCAGAAAGTCAACAAAGACTAAGAGCTATAGAACGGGAATATTTGTTAAGTCAGAGTACATACGATTTGTATTTGGCAAAACGAGGTGAGGCCGATTTAATAAAAGCTTCTAATGTTTCTGATATTGTTCTAATAGAACCAGCAAAAGATACTGGACAAGGAAGAAACGCTGTTAATCTTAATATAAGATATGTTTTTGCTTTTTTCGGAGTGCTAATTCCTCTGTTTTTAGTTGCATTTGTTGTTACCTTTTTTGATAATAAACTTCATGCTCCAGGGGATTTGGAGGATTTAAGCAGTATACCATTATTAGGTGTTATTGGTCAAAATGATACAGCTAATAATTTGGCTGTTTTCAATAAGTCACAATCTGCAATGGCTGAGGCCTTTAGGGCTATACGGTCGAGTTTGCAATTTATGTATAAAAAGCATGATTTGGAAGGGAGTAAAACTGTTTTAATTACATCTTCTATAAGTGGAGAAGGAAAGACTTTTACAGCTATTAACATAGCGTCTGTTTTCGCTTTAAGCGGAAAACGAACTGTATTGGTAGGGTTAGATTTAAGAAAGCCTAGGATTTTTGGTGATTTTGAATTGAAGAATGACATTGGTGTTGTGAATTATTTGATAGGACAAAATTCACTAGAAGATATTGTGCAACAAACAAAAGTTGAAAACTTGGATATTATTACCTCAGGTCCAATACCTCCAAACCCTTCGGAGCTTTTGATTAGTGAAATAATGGATGCGCTCATAGCTGAGTTAAAAGAAAAATATGATTATATAATTTTAGATACACCTCCTGTTGGTTTAGTAGCTGATGCTTTGGAGCTTTTAGAATATGCCGACGCGTCACTTTATGTAGTCCGTCAAGATTATACTCAAAAAGAGATGCTTACCTTGATAAATGAAAAGTATAAAAATGGTGTCGTTAAAAATATTAGTTTCATTTATAACTTTTATAATTTAAAAGGAAAATATGGTTATGGATACGGTTACGGTTATGGGGATTATGCTAACGGATATCACGATGTAGCCGAGAAAAAGTCTTTTTTTAATAAGCTACTTTCTGTTATTAAAAAATAGATTGATATTTACTTTATTATTAAGTGAGTGTGTTTAAAATTATAATTTAAACTTTTAATATATTAATTTGAACTCGACTGTAAAAAATAATGATTGGCTTTATACCATTTCTCCTAAAAGGAAGCTGATAGATCTTAATTTTAAAGAAATTTGGCGCTATCGCGACTTGTTATTTCTATTTGTAAAGCGTGATATTATTACGGTTTACAAGCAAACCATATTAGGTCCTTTATGGTTTTTTATCCAACCCTTATTTACCTCTGTAATATTTACGCTAATCTTTAATAATTTAGCAGCAATTCCTACAGGTAATGGCGTGCCTCCATTTTTGTTTAATCTAGCAGGTATTACTTCTTGGAACTACTTTAGTACTTGTTTAACCGGCACAAGTAATACGTTTAAAGCTAATCAAGGCATTTTTGGTAAAGTATATTTCCCTAGAGTTATTACGCCTTTATCAGTTGTGTTTTCAAACCTATTAAAATTCGGAATTCAATTACTGGTATTTGTACTATTTTACGTCTACTATGTCTTTTTTACGGATCAGGTCGTATTAGCCAGACCACAATTAGCAATGGTGTTATTACCTTGCTTAGTCCTTTTTATGGGGTTATTTGGATTGGGATTTGGAATGTTGCTATCATCATTAACTACAAAATATCGCGATTTAACGTTTTTAGTAAGTTTTGGAGTGCAATTATTAATGTACGGATCAGCAGTAATGTATCCATTGTCTTATTTTAAAGCGCGTGTTCCCGAATATGCTTGGCTTGTAGAGTATAATCCAATGACCACAATTATAGAATTATTTAGGTATATGACTTTAGGAATTGGACAATTTTCTTGGGCTAATTTTATATATGCAGGTGTTATCAGTGTGGTAATTTTCTTGATAGGCCTGATTATTTTTAATAAAACAGAAAAGACTTTTATAGATACGGTTTAGACTAACCATTTTAAAAATATGAACGAGAATAAAAATGTTTTAATTTGTATAGGAACTAGACCTGAAGCTATAAAAATGGCTCCAGTATATTTTCAGTTTTTGAAGTCAGATTATAATACTAAGCTTTGTGTAACTGCGCAACATAGAGGTCTTTTAGATCAGGTATTAGATTTTTTTAAAATGAAACCAGATTTTGATTTAGATTTAATGACGCCTAATCAAACGCTAAATAAATTAAGTTCAAGAATTCTAGAAGGTATTGATATAATATTTACAGAAAACAAAATAGATCTTGTTTTAGTACATGGCGACACTACAACCTCTAGTGTTATTGCTTTAGCAGCATTTAATCGAAAAATTAAAGTTGCACATGTAGAAGCAGGATTAAGAACTTATAATAAGCAATCTCCATTTCCAGAAGAAATGAATAGACAACTAACAGGTAGGTTGGCAGATTTTCATTTTGCTCCAGGAGAAACTGCAAGCTTGAATCTTAAAAAGGAAGGAGTAGCATCAAATAATATTTTAGTTACTGGAAATACTGTTATAGATGCCTTGAAAACCACAAGTGCTATTTTAGATCAAGGTTTTAATAATACTGTTATTCAAGATTTAAAAGAAAAAGTAAATTTTAATAAAAAAATAATCCTTGTTACAGGACATAGAAGAGAAAATTTTGGTGAAGGTTTTGAGTCTATTTGTAATGCTTTAGTCAGAATAGCAAAAGAAAATGATGTGGAACTTATTTTTCCTGTGCATCTCAATCCAAACGTTCAAGAAGTGGTTTATAAACGGCTTTCTAATTTACCAAATGTGCATTTAATAGCGCCTTTAGATTATCCAACGTTTATTTGGATTATGAAGAAATCTCACCTTATTATTTCAGATTCGGGAGGCGTGCAAGAAGAAGCGCCAACTTTTGGAGTACCAGTTTTAGTGACTAGAACCGTTACAGAACGTCAAGAAGGTGTTACAGCAGGTTGTTCTTTTTTAGTAGGGACCAATGAGGTTTTAATAGTTGAGAAAACAAATGAGCTTTTGTCTAAGTCTAAAGCTAATAAAAGCATAAATCCATATGGAGAAGGTGATGCTTCAAGAAAGATTGTTGATTTTTTTAAGAGTAGAACATGGTAGATAGTCAAGATGTAATTTTAAAGGCCCAAAACATCTCTAAGCAATACCGTTTAGGGCTAGTTGGAACAGGTACTATAAGTCATGATTTAAACCGTTGGTGGAATCGTATTAGAGGTAAAGAAGATCCGTATTTAAAAGTAGGCGAAAGTAATGATCGTAGCACTAAAGGTTCTAGTGAATATGTATGGGCGCTTAAGGATATTAATTTTGAAGTTAAACGTGGTGAAGTTTTAGGTATTATAGGTAAAAATGGAGCAGGAAAGTCAACGCTTTTAAAAATACTATCTAAAGTAACAGGTCCAACTACGGGAGAAATAAAAACAAGAGGACGTATAGCGTCGTTACTTGAAGTTGGTACAGGGTTTCATGGCGAGATGACTGGACGAGAAAATATTTTCCTTAATGGTGCTATTTTAGGAATGACCAAAAAGGAAATTACGGCTAAAATAGATGAGATCATTGATTTTTCGGGTTGTCAACGGTATATAGATACACCTGTAAAACGTTATAGTTCTGGGATGACCGTGCGTTTAGCATTTGCAGTAGCAGCCTTTTTAGAACCAGAAATTTTGGTGATTGATGAGGTCTTGGCGGTTGGAGATGCAGAGTTTCAGAAAAAAGCTATTGGTAAAATGCAGGATATCTCAAGAGGAGAAGGTCGGACGGTTTTGTTTGTTAGTCATAATTTAATGGCAGTTCAAGCTTTATGTACAAGAGCTATCGTTTTAGAACATGGTAATATTGTTTTTGAGGGAAATACTAAAGACGGGGTTAGTTTTTATCTTTCTAAAACAAAAAAAATAGCGCGTTTTGAATCTGTATTAAACGAGTCAAATAGACGTTGGAAAACGTCGGGAGAAGTCGAATTAATTAAAATAGTATCAACAGCTAGGGAAGTAAATATACGATCTCAATTAAAATTCGATGTTTTTTTAAAAACGAATAAAAAAATAGAAGGTTTAGTGTCCTTAAGTGGTACAATTTGTAATAAAAAGGATGTTGCTTTAGGTTCCTTTTTTACAAAACCATTTGATATTGATAAAAGTGATAATATGAAAATTGGTTTTAGTATTACAAATCATAATTTAGCAGTTGGAGATTATTATTTAAATATATCAATATCTAAAGGGAGTATTTACACTTCTGATTTAGAGGATTTGGACCATGCATACGAAGCTATTGGTTTTGAAGTCTTGAGTGAAACAAAAAATAACGATTACATTATTAAATGGAACTCTGATTGGGGAGATGTTTTTTTTGACTCTAATATAGAGGGTGTTCGAAACATATAATTTTAAGGATTACTATTTTATATTTATTTAGAATTATGATTAAACAGTTTAAAAAAATACAAACTAAATTGAAAAATGAACTTGTTTGTTTTAAGGATAAGGATCATTTAGAGCTCTATCGATTGGGATTAACTTATTCTAAAGATGAGTTTTATCGAAGAGGTGCAGAAATTAATACCTTAGAGTTAAATAAATCAATTTATAGATATGATATTATTAATCATATTTTAAGTACTTTTAAAAGGCCTACGGTTTATCTAGAAATTGGAGTGAGATACCTTGAAGATAATTTTAATAAAATAGAAGCAAATACAAAGTATAGTGTAGATCCTGGTGTAGAAAACTCAGATAATCCAGTAGATTTTAAAGTAACAAGTGATGTTTTTTTTAATGGTCTAGAGTCTAATAAATTGTTAGATAACAATACTAAATTTGACGTTATTTTTATTGATGGTTTGCATTTGGCAGAACAGGTGGAGCGCGACATAGAAAATGCTCTAAAATTTTTAAATGATGATGGATTTATCGTTTTACACGATTGCAATCCACCAACAGAGTTTCATGCTAGTGAGACTTATGAATACAGACTCTCTCCTTCAAAAGATTTTTGGAACGGTACAACATGGAAAGCATTTTTCAAATACAGACAAAACCCAAACTTATTTAGTTGTTGTATAGATACAGATTGGGGAGTTGGTATAATCTCCCGAAGTAAAAATATTGGTGAGCCTACAAAAATAAAGAATGCTTATTTTGAGTATAAAGTTTTTAGTTCAAATAGAAAAGAAAGTTTAAACTTAATGTCTTTTAACGATTTTAAATTAAGGTTAAAATAATTTTATGAAACTGGCTATAATTATACCTTATTTTAAAATTACTTATTTTAATGATACTTTGCAGTCGTTATCTAATCAGACAAATAAGAACTTTAAAGTTTATATTGGGGATGATGCTAGTCCTGAAGATCCAAAGCAATTATTAGATAAATATAAAACTATTCTAGATTATAAATATCAAAGATTTCGTAGTAATTTAGGTAGTATTTCATTAGTGCAGCAATGGGAAAGATGCATTGCTTTGAGTGAAAGCGAAGAATGGTTAATGATACTTGGT
The DNA here is from genome assembly GCF_004368925.1 of Algibacter lectus. Taxonomy (NCBI): domain Bacteria; kingdom Pseudomonadati; phylum Bacteroidota; class Flavobacteriia; order Flavobacteriales; family Flavobacteriaceae; genus Algibacter; species Algibacter lectus. The sequence goes on along the minus strand of NZ_SORL01000007.1, from coordinate 1,790,484 downwards.
GATGATGATTATTTGGATGAATCTGTAGTAGCTTCTTTTTATGATAATTATAACGTTTTTTCACAATCATCAAATTTATTGAGATATTCATCAAAATTATTGAATACTACAACAAATACAATTTCAAGTGCTTACTTGCATCCAATATGGGAAGATGCCAAGACGTCCTACTATAGAAAAGTAAACTCCTTAACAAGAAGTTCTTTGTCGGAGCATATTTTTAAAAGAGATATTTATAATGAATTTGGATTTAAAAATTTTCCGTTAGCATGGAATAGTGATGATTGTGCTTGGTTAGATTTTTCTAATAACAAGCCTATTTATTCAATCAATGATAGTATAGTTTTTGTTAGGATTTCTGATTTGAATATATCTGGAAAAACAGATAATTTAGAATTAAAACAAAAATCTCAACTTAGTTTTTATAAGTATATTATTACAAAAAAACATAATTTATTCAGTAGAGATGAGCTATTAGTTATTTTAAGAAGGTATGAAATAGGTAAAACTAATATAAAGAAATTATCTGTTTCAGAATGGTTTTTTTTATTTGTTTATTATCTTAAATTTTTTAAAATCAAGCCACTAAAAAAAATGTTTAAACGCTTTTTTAAATCTATAATTAATAAGGCATGAATATTAAAGTTTCAGTAATAGTTCCATGTTATAATCAATCGCAGTTTCTAGACGAGGCACTTACTAGTGTCTATAATCAAACAGCCAAAGATTGGGAATGTATTATAGTTGATGATGGTAGTAAAGACCAAACAAAAGAAGTAGCTAAAACATGGTGTGATAAAGATTCTAGATTTTCATACACATATCAAGAAAATGCTGGTTTAAGCGCAGCTAGAAATAAAGGAATAAATAACGCTAAAGGCATGTATGTTTTGCCATTAGATGCAGATGATAAAATAGCAGACAATTATCTTGCGTTAGCTTTAAATACTTTTAAAACAGATGAAACCGTTAAAGTGGTTTATGCTAATGCAGAAAAGTTTGGAGCAGTATCTGGAAAATGGAATTTAAAAGATTTTTCACTTAGAAATTTGAGTAGAAATAATATGATTTTTTGTTCTGCTTTATTTAGAAAGTCTGATTGGGAACGTATTGGAGGTTACGATGTTAATATGCTTTACGGTTGGGAAGATTGGGAATTATGGATAGCAATGCTTAAAAACGGAGGTGAAGTAGTTAAGTTGCAAAATACTTGTTTTTACTATAGAATAAAAGAAAACTCCATGCTTACAAGCATCGATAGAAATAAAGCAGACTATTTATTAAATCATCTTAATGTAAAGCATGCAGATTTTTTTGTAAAGCACTATGGTACTTTCCAAGATTTAGATAGAGAAATAAAAATGTTGAAAGAAACCCATAAAACACAAATGTCTAGCGAAAAATATGTGATAGATGTTTTTTTTAGTAAATTCTTGGGTTTCTCTGTTTTTGGAAAATATAAAAAGAATAGAAATTAAATAAATGAAGAAAAACGACATTCAATTTCTAGCTTATTATTTGCCACAATTTCATCCTATTCCTGAAAATGATGCTTGGTGGGGAAAAGGTTTTACGGAATGGACAAACGTAAAAAAAGCAAAGCCTTTATTTAAAGATCACAAACAACCTATAATTCCGGGTGAGTTAGGGTATTACGATTTATTAAAACAACCTAATATACAAGAAGAGCAAGCTAAATTAGCACGAGAGTACGGTGTTGATGGTTTTATATATTATCAATATTGGTTTGATACCGATAAGATGCTATTAGAAAAGCCCGCAGAAGCTATGCTTGCTAATAAAAATATTGATATTCCATTCTGTTTCTGCTGGGCAAACGAAACTTGGAAAGGCATTTGGCACGGTTTAGATAACCCTGAAGTATTAATAGAGCAGCAATATAGAGGTGTAAAAGGGTATCAAGCGTATTTTAATTATTTATTACCGTTTTTTAAAGATAAACGATACATTTTGGTAGATAATAAACCTATGTTTCATATTTATCGTATTGAGGATATTCCAGATTTTAAAGCATTTACAGATACATTTAATAGTTTAGCTGAGCAAGCAGGTTTTAATGGCGTTTATTTTATAGCAACGGTTGTTTCTCAATCTTTTAATGTATTAGATAATGCTTGTGTTTACGGTCAAGTAGGATTAGATGTGTTTTTTAAAATGCGTTACCAAAAGCCTTCTTTTTTTAAGTCAGGAAGTTTATTAAATAAGGTTGAAAATAAATTAAAAACAAAGTTTGGGGCATCTTACAAAATAGGAGTACGAAAAAAGCCTTTAATTTTCGATTATGCAAAAGGTGTTGCAGAATTTAATATCAAATCACCACATAATAAGTATATACCATGCGTGTTTCCTAATTGGGATAACTCGCCAAGAAGCGGAAAAAAATCTTTAATCTTTAAAAACGCGACACCCAAGGCTTGGCAAAAACATTTGGAAGTAACAGTAAACGAGGCTAAAAACAATGTTGATAATCCAAAGTTTATTGTTATAAAATCTTGGAACGAATGGGCAGAGGGTAACTATCTAGAGCCTGATAAAAACTATGGATTAGAGTGGTTAGAAGTTGTTAAAAGAGTTAAAAGTAACATAATAGAAACGGAACTATGATAAAAGATTTAGTTTCTATAATTATGCCAGTTTATAATGGTGAAAAATTTCTTGAAGAAGCAATAGATAGTTGCTTAAACCAGACACATACTAATATTGAGCTAGTTATTGTAAATGATTGTTCAACCGACAGAAGCTTAGAAATTGCTACTAAACTGCAGAAAAAAGATAATAGAATAGTTATTATTAACAATAATAAAAATCTAAAACTACCAGCAAGTTTAAATGTGGGCCACAAAGCGGGAAAAGGTGAGTATGTAACTTGGACTAGTGACGATAACATCTATAATTTAAATGCTATTGAGCGCTTATTGAAAACTTTAAAAATTAATAAAGTAGATTTGGTGTATAGTGATATATCAAAAATAGATGCTAATGGTAAGGAGCTAAAAGAAGTGTCTTTTTTAAGTTTTGAAAATATATTGTTTGGCAATTTTATTGGTTCCTGTTTTTTGTATAAAATGGAAGTTTTTAATAAAAACGATGGTTATAATGAATCACTCTTTTTAGTTGAAGATTACGATTTTTGGCTGAGAGCTTCTTTGCATAGCAAGTTTTTTCAGTTAAAAGAGAATTTATATAATTATAGGCTTCATAGAGATAGTTTAACACATAGTATTTCTTCTAATAGCGATAAAAATATACTTTTTATAAAAAATGTAGAATTAATGTATTCTAGTTTTGCTAAATCTATAATGCTAAACAATCATGAGGTTATTGCTAGATTTCAAACTAATATTTTAATACACAAAAAAATACAGTTCGATTGGATTAAAAGAAATAAGAACATGTTTTTTGAGTTTCTAACGACGCTTAGTAAGTTAAAGAACTACAGTAACAAAATTGCTTTAAAGAAGCTGCTTATGAATAAAATAACTTATGTTTTTGTTTTAAATTATAAAGAGAAACAAAACATTTCAAGAGCTGCATTTATAATTTTAAATTTTTATAGTGTATTGGATACAAAGACAATAAAAACACTAATTAAATATTCTTTTTTTAAAAAATAATGAAACCAACTATAACTATTATAATGGCAACATACAATAGAGCTCAATATATTGTTGAGTCTATTAAGTCTATACAAGCACAAACATTTAAGAATTGGGAATGCCTAATAATTGATGATGGCGGAACAGATAATACGGCTGAGGTTTTAGCCCCAATTTTAATAGAGGATAATAGGTTTTCTTATTTAAAAAGAACAGATAATTATACAAAAGGTTTACCTGGTTCTAGAAATTATGGATTAGATTTAGCTAAAGGGGACTATATTATATTTTTTGATGATGACGATATTGCACATCCTCAAAATTTAGAAATTTGTTTAGAAGAATTTGCTAAGGACGATATCTCATTTTGTCGTTATTTAAGGCACGTTTTTAGAGGTGATTTTGAATATAATTTCGATTTATCTAAAGAATACACACATTTTTATATAGACAAAAGAGATATTAATCAAATTCTTAGAAACGAGCTTCAATTTAATTCTTGTGCAGTTATGTGGACAAAGGAATGCTACAAAAAGCATCGCTATACAGAACATTTGAGATACGCTGAAGAATGGGAAGTGTATTCCCGAATTATTACATCGGTTAATAAAGGAATATCTATAAATAAAGCCTTGTATTACGGTAGAAAGCATGAAGAATCAATTACTGGTGATTTTAATAATAAGAATGAAGCAAGTCTTAAATCGTATGCAGATGCAATACATTTAGTAATTGCAGATTTGCATAAAAAACAATTATTAAATACTGAAATATTACGCTATTTTGTTCAAGTTTCTTTGGACTATAAGGAGTATAATCTGTTTAATAGAATTTTTAATACATTAGACTATTCTTATCTAAAAAAAATAAAATGGACAGCTATTTATTTACACTTACCATTTCGATTGTTTTTTTATAGAATCTATAAAAAACACATTAGATAACCTTTTATGAAATATATATCAGGTTTAAATGGTATTCGAGCTATTGCTGTTCTTTTTGTAATTGTTTCTCATCGTTTTCCGCAAGATCATATTGTGCATAAACTTTCCTTAGGAAATTATGGAGTAGATATCTTTTTTGTATTGAGCGGCTTTTTAATATCACGTTCTCTATTTAATAAAATTATAGCGCATAATAATGGAGAGATTTCAAAACAAAAGATTTTCAAGCAATTCTTTTATAACAGAAGCTTGCGTATTTTTCCTATTTACTATTTGTTATTACTTTTTATGTATTTAACTAATGGTATTATTGGTAATCAATTAAAAGAGAATGTATTATGGTACTTATTTTACGGTTCTAATTACTTAAATTATTTTGAGAACAAATGGTTCGGATCCTTAGCACATTTTTGGTCATTAGCTGTAGAAGAGCAATTTTATATCTTTTGGCCAATATTATTATTTATGTTTAAAAGACGAATTTTGATGTTTTTGTTAGTTTTAATTATAATTGGTACAATTTATCCGTTTTTAATATCTGGAAAATCTGGGGTGTTATTATTGTCTTGTGTTAATGCTTTTTCAGTAGGAGCTTTACTTGCTTATATAGAAATTAATAAACCTATTTATAAAAATACATTTATTAAAATTATAAAAGTTGTTTTGTTTCCGGTGCTAATTATGGTTTTAATACATCAACTTGTTGTAAATATTCCATATTTTTCGACTCGATTAGCAGCTGCAATTATAGCAGTGTCAATAATTTCATATTGTTTATATCATTCTAATAGTTTTTTAGTAAAACATATTTTAGGCAATAAAACTCTTAATTTTATAGGCACTATTAGTTATGGAATATATTTGTATCACAATATAGTACCAAAATATTGGGCTTGGGGTTTGCGAAAGCTAAATATAATTACTCCTGGGACACACTATGACTTTTCATATTTAGAGTTTTTTATTCAAACTATTTTTATAATTCTAGTTAGCTATTTTTCATGGATTATTGTAGAAAAACCAATATTAAAATTTAAAGACCGGTAATTTATTAATAGTAAGTTAGTATAACGTTATTAAATTATAGATTATATAACAAAAATGAAATTGTAAATATGAATTTTCTAGTAATAGCACAAGATCTTAGGGTTTCTGGTACAAGCGAAGGTGTAGTTTCACGGTCTTTTCTTGCAAAGTTAAGAATGGCGTATCCAGATGCTGTTATTGATGTTTTGTATCTTAAAAACCATAATAATGATGACCAACTAGAGTTGCTACCCGTAAACTCAATACAATCACATAAAATTAATTTAAAACCTACGTTTACTGTCAAATGGATTAATAGAGTTACAAGGCGATTATTTAATATTTCTTGGTATGATAAATTTATTCATAAGTCTTATGGTAAGCATATGAATGCTCTCAATCATGAAAAGTACGATCATGTTTTTATAAGAAGTTCAGGTTTAAAGCATGAAACCCTTTTGGCAGCAAAAGATTTGCCTATTTTAAAGAAAGCAATAATAAATTTTCATGATCCTTATCCATTTTTTTGGTATCAGGGTTCTTTAAATGAGTTGACTGGAGATGAGTTAAATCGTTTTCATAATATGTTCAAAGTAGTGCAACAAGCTAAAGTTTGTATTAGTACAGCAAAAATGATGTCTGAAGACTTAGAGTTTTTGTATGGTTCTAGAAAACGATTTTATACGTTACCGCATCAATTTTCGGAAACCGTGTTCGATTTAACAGACATAGAGCATGTGCGTAAAAAGCAAAAACTAGTAACACTTGCTTATCATGGGTCTATTCAGTTTGGAAGAAAGATTGATGTGCTTTTGGATGCTTATGATACATTAGTGAGAACTAATGTGCAAATTAAAGATAATACAGAATTTGTTCTGCGTTTAGGAGGGGGAGACGTGCAAAGGCTAAGGGAGAAGTATGCGGGAAACAACAATATTGCAGTTCTAGGAACACTAAATTTTTCTAACTCTTCTTACGAACAAAAACATATCGCAGATATTAATGTTATTTTGGAAAATGGCCCTTTTTATTGTAATATTTTGGTAGGTAAAGCTCCTTTTTTGGCATCTTTGAATAAACCTATATTTTGTGTGTCTCCGCAACGCAGTGAATTAAGTAATTTGATTAAAAATAAAAAGTTTATTGCGTGTGGAGATGATTTGGATGCTGTTAGGCTAAAATTAGAAGCTTTAATTACAGATACTATACAAACTAAAGAAAACGCTAAGGTGTTTGGAGACTATTTTAGTGATGCATATTTTAAAGATACTATTAATAATATTTTGAATCTAAGTTAGATGTTATGATAATAAATGCGCTAAAAACAATAATTAGAAGACGGTACAATATTAGTTTTTCAAAATCTGGAGATGATATCCAATTAATGAAGCTAATAAACAAAACCAAACCTGGTACTTATGTAGATATTGGATGTTGGCATCCTGTAAAAGCATCTAATACTTATTATTTTAGTTTAAGAGGATGGAAAGGACTTTGTATAGATCCTAATCCAGATTTAAAGCCATTGTATAAAACATTTAGGCCTAAAGACCATTTTATAAATGCAGCTATTGGAGAATCAAATACCAATTTGGATTATTATTTTCTTGAGGAAAGTTCAATGAATACAGTAAGTTTAGAGTTTATAAAAAAACACAACTTAGAGGATAAGATTCTTAAAAAAATAAATATTCCTGTATATTCATTAAAAGACATATTGGCAAAACACCTTACAGAAAACGATAGGTTAGACTTTTTTGATGTGGATGCAGAAGGATACGATTTGGAAATTTTAAAAACCAACGATTGGAAAAAATATAGGCCAAAAATTATTGTTATAGAAAGTGATATCAGCCTTAAAAGTGATCTGACTTCTGAGATTGTTAAATATTTAGAATTACAAGACTATAAACTTTTAGGAAAATCTATAATTAATGCAGATTTAGGTAATTTATTTTTAGCTTCCAATTATTAAAAATGAGAATAGGTTACAATCCACATAAAGACCAAGTATTAGAAAAATCTGAATTTACACATCAGGTTATAATGCCTGTTTATATACCAAATCAAGACGGTTATTTTAAAGACAGTTTATCTATTTTAAAATTATCTTTAGAGTCTTTATTTAAAACAGCTCACAACAGAACATTCTTTTCGATTGTAAATAATGGAAGTTGTGACGCAGTTGTAGATTACTTAGAGTATTTATACAAAAAAGGAAGCATTCAAGAGTTAATACATACCACAAACATTGGTAAGTTAAATGCCATTTTAAAAGGATTGGTTGGTAATACTATAGAGTTAGTAACCATTACAGATGCAGATGTGCTTTTTGCTAGTGGATGGCAATTAGAAACAGCTAAGGTTTTTAAAACCTTTCCAAAAGTTGGCGTTGTTGGTATTGTGCCTCAATTTAATATGTTTAAATCGCATTGCGGCAATGTTATTTACGATAACCTATTTAATAAAAACTTTAAATTTCTTCCTATAAAGTCACCAAAAGCATTAGCCCTATTTTATAAAAGTATCGGTTGGGATGAGACTTATAATAAAGATTTTTTAAAGTACGGTTTAGGTATCGAAAATAAAGAAGTAAATGTACTATTAGGTTCAGGTCATTTTGTGGCAACCTATAAAAAGCAGCAATTTGAGACTGTAAAATCGTATTTGGGTTATAAACTAGGAGGGAACACTGAAGGTTATTTAGATTCTGCAGCTTTAGAATTTGATTATTGGAGAGTGACAACGCAGGAGAACTATGCTTTCCATATGGGTAATGTTTTGGAAGAATGGATGTCTGAAGCAACTATAAATAATAGTGATAAAGATGTTGTTATTTCTGGATTTTCAGATAGACAAAAAATGAATAGTATTAGTTACTTTATAAAAAACAAACTGTTTTATAAGTTGGTTCTAAATAAGCGTTTTTCGAAATTATTCTACTCATGGAAAAAATTGCCAAAGCAAATGATTAGTAATTATAACAGTGTAAAAGCAGAATAGATGGTTAATAGAATTATTGTGTCGGCTTATTCTGTTCATCCAGATCAAAAATCTAGCGAAGCTATCGTTAATAAAAATTGGTTGGATATTTTATCTAAAAAGGGAAGTGTGTTGTATGTGATTACTGCATTCAATAATTATAGTTTTAAAGCAGGAGTAATTAAGCTAATAAAAAAACATAAAACAAATGCACTACTCTATAAAACATCAAAACAAAACAAAGGTTTAGGAAGTTTAGCTTATAAGGTTTTAAATACTTTATATAAAATGGTGTTTAGATCTAATTATACTCTTGTAGAGACCGTTTGGGTAAAAAAACAAGCTAAGATATTAAATGATGTTATCACTCAGGAAGATGTTGTTTGGTCAAGAATACTGCCAACCCTTTCAATAGTTCCAATACTACATGTTTATAAAAAAAAAACATTCCCATTTATAGTTAATGTAAACGATCCAATAAATGTAGGTGTCTTTAATCAGAACAATTTAGATAGAGATCAAACTACTTTTTTTAAGACAAAAGATATTGCGCAGGCTTGGACGTTTCCTTCATCTAAATTAGCAGATAGAATGGCTAATAATTACAATCTAGATAGGCAACGTTGTTTTGTAATACCACATGCAATGCAAAAAGTTGAAAAACTTTACAAAAGAAATGTAGAGAAAGAGGAAGTCAATTTTTTATACACAGGTACTTTTTATAAAAGTGCTTTTACTGAAGAGTTTAAGACGAGTCTAATTAACTTTAATAAGCTTGAAGTCTCGCAAAAAGTAAATTTTACATTTGTGCTTTCTCAGTTTGATGAAGAATCTATTACTTGGTTAAAAACATCAATACCCAATGTTATTTTAAAATTTAAATTAGAGAGAGCAGAAGTACTTGAACTTGTAAAGAAATCGGACTGTATGTTTGTTGTAGATTCTATTTTTCATGGCGAATTGTTAAAAGGTAAACTAATAGAAGCTTTGTCTTTTGGTATTCCTGTTTTTGGAATTACTTATCCCAATTCTATAATGGATAAAGTAGTTAGTAGTTATGGGAGTGTTTCGGCTTATCAAAATAAGGAAAATGACATCTTAAATAAAATGAAGTTTTTTGTAAATAACATTAACAACTTAGAGGTGTTAAACGCCTTTTACAAGCAAAGAACTACGGTTTTAGATAAAATTTCCGAAGATTATATTGCAGAGGCAACACAGTTGGTAACTGCTTTTGCTTATAACCGTTTTAATAACAAAATGGGAGTATATATAAAAGCACCAGATCAATTAAATTGGCCTTGATATAAAAATATAAACACTACTAAAATTGAAAACAATAATAGTTATACCAGCACGTGGAGGCTCTAAAAGGTTGCCAAATAAAAATGTTTTAGCATTAGGTGATTTGCCTTTAATAGCACACAGTATTTTGTATGCTAAAGCAAATTTACATTTAGCTGATGCTATTTATATTACAACAGATGATGCCACAATAAAAGAAATAGCATTGTCTTATGGCGTAAATGTTATAGATAGACCTTCGGAGATTTCTGGAGATCTTGAACCGACAGTTTCTGCGGTTAAGCATGTTTTAGAATCAATTAATGAAACTGTAGAAACAGTAATCCTATTGCAGCCTACAAATCCATTAAGACCAAAAACATTGTTAGAAGATTGTATAAATGCTTACAATGAAAAAGCTTGTGACAGTGTGTTTACAGTATCTCAAAGTCACCATAAATTAGGAAAAATAGAGAATGATAAGTTTAAGCCTTTTAATTATACACCAGGACAACGCAGTCAAGATTTAGAACCCTTATTTTTTGAAAATGGATTATTGTATATAACAAATGCAACAAGTGTATTAAACAATGAAATAATGACTACTAACGGATTTCCTTTTAAAATAAATCACGAGTTTTCAACTATAGATATTGATACACAAGCAGATTTAGACTATGCAAATTATATTTTAGAGAAGTCTAATCTTAACTTAATTTAAGTAAGCCAGTAATGAGAATAGAACAACTTACTTTTACTCGATTTGTTGCGGCACTTTTAATTGTTGTGTTCCACTTTGGTAGCGGATCAATGCATTTTACTAACGAGTATACTCAGTTTTTATTTAAACAAGCTAATATTGGAGTAAGTTACTTTTTTATCTTGTCTGGTTTTGTAATGATAATTGCCTACCATAAAAAAGCGAAGGTTAATTTTATGGACTATATGGTAAATAGATTTGCTAGAATTTATCCTGTATATCTCCTAGCCATTCTTTGCCTTTTGTTTCTAATAGTTGTTTCAGGTCAATTTAATTTTACCGAGTTTATTTTGAATCTATTTATGGTTCAAACATGGGTGCCTGGTCAAGCTTTAGTTTTTAATATTCCCGCTTGGTCATTATCAGTAGAGTTAGTGTTTTATGCATTGTTCCCATTTTTATACAATAGGTTTTACTCTAAAATTAGTTTCAATAAATTAATTGTTCCGATTATTTTATTTTGGTTAATTAGTCAAGTTTTATTTCATTATTTAATTAATCAAACAACGTTTACAGATTTATTTTATAGTTCGGAAGATGTAATGTATCATCCCATTTTTCACCTTAATGAATTTATTATTGGTAACCTAGCAGGTCTTTATTTCGTTAAAAAAAGTAGTGTAACTAAAAATTACGATGTGCATATAATCGCTCTAGTTATTCTATCTCTAATAGCCTTAAAATTTCCAATAGGATTTAGTTATCACAATGGTCTTTTAGCAGTTTTGTTTATTCCAATAATTATATTGTTGTCACTTAATAATGGGTTTTTAACTAAACTGTTTAATAAAAAAACTTTTGTTTTTTTAGGCGAAATAAGTTACGGTTTATATATTCTTCAATTTATTGTTTGGATGTATATAAGTGATTATAGATTGAATAAGTATTTAGGCTTAGATAAAGCAGAAGATTTCTTATTTTGCTTCTTTTTAAGGCTGTTTATACTCATTGGCTTATCTGTTTTAAGTTATTTATACATCGAAAAGCCAGCTAGAAGTAAAATAAAGAGTTATTTAAGTAAAAGAAAAAAGGTAAATTAATATAATATAGAGAATACAATATATGAATCCATATATAGAAATAGCTGGACGTAAAATTGGTAAAGATTTTCCACCTTTAGTCATTGCCGAAATTGGTATAAACCACGAAGGCTCTTTAGCAGTTGCTAAAGAAATGGTTGATGCAGCACATAGAGTTGGTGTTGAAGTTGTAAAACACCAAACGCATATTGTTGCAGACGAAATGAGTGGTGCAGCAAAACAGGTGATTCCTGGTAATGCAGAGGTGTCTATTTATGATATTATGGAGCGTTGTTCGCTTAACGAAGAAGATGAGCTTGCACTTAAAAATTATGTAGAGTCTAAAGGCATGATTTTTATTTCTACACCTTTCTCTCGAGCAGCAGCAGAACGTTTAAAAAAGTTCGATATACCAGCTTATAAAATAGGATCTGGTGAGTGTAATAACTATCCGCTTTTAGAGCATATTGCTCAGTTTGGTAAGCCTGTAATATTAAGTACAGGAATGAATACCATAGAAAGTGTAAGTAAAGCAGTCGCTATTTTCGATAAACATAAAGTGCCTGTTGCGCTATTACATACCACAAATTTATATCCAACACCAATTCATTTGGTACGTTTTGGAGCCATGATTCAATTACACGAAGCGTTTCCAGATAAAGTTTTTGGTTTAAGTGATCACACACTAAATAATAATGCCTGTTTAGGAGCTGTAGCATTAGGCGGTTCTATATTAGAGCGTCATTTTACAGACCACATGCAACGTACAGGCCCAGATATTGTTTGTAGTATGGACGAGCAAGCTTGTCGCGAACTTATTATTAATAGTGCAGAAATGGCATTAATGCGAGGTGGTGTAAAGGAGCCTGCTAAAGAAGAACAAGTAACTATTGATTTTGCTTTCGCAACGGTTTGTACAATTAAGTCAATAAAAAAAGGTGATGTTTTTACAAAAGAAAATTTATGGGTTAAAAGACCAGGGACCGGATCTATTCTTGCTGACAAATTTGAATCTATTTTAGGTAAAGTAGCAACCAGAGATTTATTAAATGATATCCAATTAGAATATAAAGATTTTCTATAAAACTCAGTTTATGCATAAGATTTCTGTTGTCATTCGTAATAAAAACCAGGCTAACGCGTTAAGTTTTTTGCTTAAAAATTTAACGGAAAGGTATAGTGAAGATATTAGTGAAATTATAGTCTTAGATAACTTGTCAACTGACAGAAGTGTCTCTGTTTGTGAGAAATATAAAGCAAGGGTCGTAACAATAGAGCAGTTTGGCTATGGTAGTAGTGCTAATTTAGCAGCAGCAGAAGCAATTAATACTATTGTAGTTATTTTTAGTGCACACGCTTATCCTGTAAGTCATGATTTTTTTAAGTTGATAAAAATTAAATTTTCGCAAAACCCAAATTTGGCAGGATTGCGATGTTTACACAATAAAAATGATTTTAAACATTACATTAATAATGTTTCGGCAAAAGACAACCCAAAAGCAGCTGGTGTTATTTTTTGTGGTTCAGCGTTCAGTAAAAAAGTATGGAAAGAACATAGTTTTAAAAATGATATAAGAACGATGGAAGATAAAGAATGGTCCAAACGCGTATTAAATGCAGGGTTTGATATAGAATTTGTTCCTTCAATATTTTGTTATGACATAAAAAGGAGTAAATCTCAGTTATACTTTAGATTTAAAAACGAATTGATTGGCAGCTATCAGCTTTGGCATACAGACTATAATTTAATTTCAATTTGTAAAAGTTTAATAAGGTCTATTTTAAATATTATCAGCAATTCTTTTTCTGATTTGTTTTATGCTTTTAAACGTTTTTTATTTTCTATTAATTTTATATTGAACAAGCCAGATAAATTTTAGAATATGAAAAAAATAGTATTTTTAACTGGGACAAGAGCGGATTTTGGTAAAATAAAATCACTAATAGAAATTGTTGAAAAACAAGAAGAGTTTCAGGCACATGTTTTTGTTACTGGTATGCATATGTTGGAAGAGTACGGATATACACTAATAGAAGTAGAGCGTTGTGGGTTTAATAATATATCAACATTTAATAATCACACGGATGAAGCAACAATGGATTTGACTTTAGCAAAAACCATTTCAGGCTTTTCAACTTTTATAAAAACAGCCAATCCCGATCTAATTGTTATTCATGGTGATAGAGTTGAAGCTCTTGCAGGAGCAATTGTTGGAAGCTTAAATAATATCTTAGTTGCTCACATTGAAGGAGGTGAGTTGTCAGGTACAATAGACGAGCTTATTCGTCATTCTACTAGTAAGATGAGTCATATTCATTTTGTCGCAAATAATATGGCTAAAGATCGTTTAGAGCAAATGGGTGAGTTGTCAAAATCTATTTATACTATTGGATCTCCAGATGTCGATATTATGTTTTCCAAAAATTTACCAAGCTTAGAAACTGTCAAAGAATATTACAACATTAATTTTGATAGCTATGCGGTAGCTATGTTTCATCCGGTAACCACAGAGCATGATCAAATGGAATTGTATGCAGAGCAATTTGTTCAAGCTCTAATTAATAGTAAAACAAATTATGTTGTTATCTTTCCAAATAACGATTTAGGGAGTAAAATTATACTTAAAGCTTATAAAAAAATACAAAATCATCCAAATTTCAGGATTTTTCCATCAATTAGATTTGAATATTTTTTGACTTTATTAAAAATGGCTCAATTTATAATTGGTAATAGTAGTGCTGGTGTCCGAGAAGCTCCATATTATTGTATTCCTACTATTAATATTGGTTCCCGACAAGCTAATAGAGTTGTGTTAGGTTCTATTATAAATACTAATTATACATCAGAAGCAATAGTGGAGGCTATAAAAAACATCAATAAAGTAAAAGATGTGAAAACTGATTTTTTTGGTAACGGAAATAGTGCAAAAGCTTTTTTGGAATCATTAATGTTGGAAGAATTTTGGAATACTAATCATCAAAAACAGTTTGTAGATTCGTAATAATTAATAATTATACAATGATAAAAAAGAAAGTTTTTTTGTTGATACCTTCAGGTGTTGCATTACGTAATTTTGCTTTTACTGATTTTTATGCTTTAGCTAAGTCTAGAAATTTAAATATAGTCTTTTGGAATGGAACACCTTTTGAATTATCAAATTTAGGATATGAAGAGGTAAAGCTTAAAAATATTAAGATTCATTGGTTTACAGATATTCTTAAAAATGTTAGGAAAGAAGTGGAACTTAATCTTAATATCGAAAATAATAAAGATTATGTTTATAATGCGTACAAATTTAAAAGAAAAAACAATTCATTTAAAGCATTTTTAAAAAACAGTATAATAGGTGTTTTAGCATACTTTTTAAAATCAAATAGAGGTTTGTCTTACTTGAAAAATAAGATAAATACATTAGAAGTAAGTACTGATTATTACAAACATTGTTTAGAAACATTAGCAAAAGAAAAACCTGATTTTGTATTTTGTGCTAACCAAAGAATTATTAATGCAGTAGCACCACTATTAGCAGCAAAAGAAATGAATATTCCTACAGCTGCCTTTATATTTTCTTGGGATAACTTACCAAAAGCCACTCTTGTTGTTGATTCTGATTATTATTTTGTTTGGAGTTTATTTATGAAGCAGGAGATGGAAAAATATTATCCACTCATAAATCAAAATAATATCATTAGTACTGGAACACCTCAGTTTGAATCTCATTTTAACGAAAATATTTTGGTCTCAAAACAAGAGTTTTATAAAACATATAGGTTGGATTTTTCTAAAGATTACATATGCTTTTCAGGTGATGACATTACAACATCTCCGGATGACCCAAAGTATTTGAGAGACTTAGCAAATGCTATAACAACTTTAAATAATAAAGGTTTTTCATTAGGAATAATACTAAGAAAATGTCCTGTTGATTTTTCTAATCGTTTTGATGGAGTTATATCTGAGTTTGATGATCTAATTATCGAAATAGCTCCAAAATGGAGTAATGTGAATAATTCATGGAATACAATACTACCTACTAAAGCGGATACAATATTGTTGAGTAATACAATAAAACATTCTTTATTTGTTGTAAATATAGGCTCTTCAATGGTTTTTGATTATGCAGCATTAAATAAACCTTGCTGTTATTTTAGATATAATCAGAAAACTCAAGAAAACCCTTCATGGGATATAAATAAAATTTATAATTACGTTCACTTTCGATCAATGCCAGATAAAGCAGTCGTCTATTTTAATAGTTCATCGGATATTGAGGCAAAAATTAAAGGGGTTTTAGATGATAATTCTCAGACAGTTGAGAAAGCAAATCTTTGGTTTGATGTAATTTGTCAATCACCTCAAAACCAATCCTCGAATAGGATAATTGAAGCTATTGAGACTATTATTTCTGAGCGTTAATTATGAACAATATGGATAATAATAATAATCTAACACATACTTTAGGAGAAGATTTAAAGCGCTATGGTATTAATACTAAGCCTTCTTTTGCAAGAAAGTTAAAATTACTTCTTTTTAATAGTGCTCCAGGCGTTAAATTTTCTGTTGTTTTTAGAAGTTGCCAATATTATAGAGGAAAAAATAAGGTGTTGTTTTATTTCTTCTTTTTGTATTTAAGGCGTATAAAATATAAATATGGTTTTGATATATCGTATCGTACAAATATTGGTAAAGGTTTATATATAGGTCATTTTGGAGGAGTGGTAATACATGGTGATTCTATTATTGGCGAGTATTGTAATATTTCTCAAGGAATAACGATTGGTGTATTAAATCGTGGAAAAAATAAAGGTATTCCGAAAATAGGAAATAGCGTTTTTATTGGTCCAAATGCTGTTATAGTTGGTGGTATTACAATTGAGGACGATGTTTTAATTGGTGCCAATAGTTTGGTTAATTTTAATGTAAAAGCTAACGCTGTGGTTGCTCCACAACCTTCACAAATCATATCTTACAACGGTTCAAAAGATTATGTGTAATACTTTATATTTAATAAATACTCAAGTCTTTAATACAATAAATCTATGAAAATAGCATTCTTAACACCAGAATATCCACATGAGCGTATCGGTCATTCTGGAGGTATTGGTACTAGTATAAAACATCTTGCTGTTGCTTTACAAAAACAAGGACATGAGGTATCTTTACTTATTTATGGTCAGGAAGAAGATGTAACGTTTAGCGATAATGGTATTGCTTTTTATAAAATTAAAAACCCCAAGCTAAAAGGTTTGTCGTGGTTTTTAACACGTAAAAAAATTCAAAAGCTAATAAATAGATTACATAAAGCGCAAAAAATAGACATAGTAGAAGCTCCAGATTGGACTGGTATAGCATCGTTTATTAATATTAATTGCCCATTGATAATTAGGGAAAATGGGTCCGATACTTATTTCTGTCATTTAGATCACAGACCAGTTAAAGCCATTAATCGCTTTCATGAAAAGCAGGCTTTAAAATCTGTTGATGGTATTATTTCGGTAAGTCAATTTACAGGAGAGTTAACTAATAAGCTTTTCAATCTAAACAAACCATTTACCGTAATTCCAAATGCTGTTAATATTGAAGATTTTGAGCCTACAGAGAGTCTTTTAGAAGAAAAAAATCAGACCATATTGTACTTTGGTACATTAATTAGAAAAAAAGGGCTGCTAGAATTACCCTATATTTTTAATAAAGTTAATGAGCACTATCCAGAAGCAACATTAATATTAGTTGGTAAAGATAGTCCAGATATTAAAACGCAAACGCAATCTACTTGGCAATTAATGCAACCGTTATTTACAGAAGCAGCGCTTAAAAGAGTAAATTACGTGGGCGTAGTGCCCTATTCTAAAATGAGATTGCATATAGAAAAAGCAACACTCTGTGTGTTTCCTACTTTTGCGGAAGCATTACCAGTCTCTTGGTTAGAAGCGATGGCCTTAAAAAAACCAATAGTCGCCTCAAATGTGGGTTGGGCAAAAGAAATTGTAGATGATGGAGAAGATGGCTTTTTAGTGCATCCAGAAGCACACGATAGATATGCAAATAAAATTAACGCGCTTTTAGAGAATGCAACTTTAAGAGACGCGTTTTCTATTGCAGCAAGAAAGAAGATTATATCAAAATTTAGTTCAGAAATTGTTGCAAAGCAGTCTGTCGAATTTTATAAAAAAACTATAGATGCTAATTCTTTTTCATAAAAACAATATAGTTGTTGAGGTTCTCGACACTATAACTAATAAGGTTATAGTAATTGAAGAAAAAGAACCGACAAAGGCATTGTTTGTTTTAGCGTCAAAGTATAGTAATTCTATTATTGCTTGGTGTCATATTTTAAATAAGAAAAACATAAATATAGAAGTATTACAATCTTGTTTTACGTCAAATAATATAATGGTTTCTAATGGTCACACTAACTATTTAACCGATGCCATTGGTTATGTTGAAGATTCACTTTTTATTAATGTAAATAGAAAAACAAAGTTTCCTACTTGGCTAATGTCTAGTAATTGTGGCGCAATTTATGGCGAAAATCTTTTAATGTTTAAAGACTCCATAAGTCACAAGGATAGTTTAGATTATAACCTGAATAGTATTGCAAAACTAGGAATGGAACATGGTTTACTTTGCTATTTTTATTCAGAAATCATAGAAGAAAATAATGAAGTCTACACAGATGAAAATGCAAGTGCAACTGAATTATTTCAGTTTGTAAAAGAACATTTTAGAGCACGATGGATCTTGTTATTATTTTTGAATTTATTAATTTTTGAAAAGAAAATTTTAGTGCTTCCTTTAATAAAAAGTCTGTTATATAAGCAGAAGACTTTTAATAACGAAATAACTTCAGAAGCCAATAGTAAAGCGTTAAAGGTAAACACATCAGTTTCGGTATTAATACCAACATTAGGAAGAGCAAAATATTTACACGATGTTTTAAAAGATTTAGCAAAGCAAACATTAATGCCTAATGAGGTTGTAATTATTGAGCAAGATGATAATGAAATTATAAAATCTGAATTAAACTATATTAAAACCGAGGAGTGGCCATTTAAAATAGTTCATAAACTCATATCCCAAACAGGAGCGTGTAATGCCAGAAATATTGGTTTGGAATTAGTGACATCAGATTATGTTTTTCTGGCAGACGATGATATCCGATTTAAGGAAAACACATTAAATGAAGCTTTAAGATTCATGCAAGCATACGATTTTAAAGCAGTAACCCTAAGTTGTCTAAGGGAAAATGAAACAGAAAAACGTAAAACACCGGTACAATGGGCTGCTTTTGGTTCAGGTTGCAGTATAGTCAAAACGGATGTAATACAGGCTATTAGTTTTGATATGGCTTTTGAGCACGGATTTGGCGAGGATTCAGATTTTGGAATGCAGCTTAGAAATAAAGGTGTTGATGTGATCTACTTACCTTATGTACAATTAAAACATCTAAAAGCACCCATTGGTGGTTTTAGAACAAAATATATCCATGCTTGGGAGAATCAAGTTGTACCTCCTAAACCATCTCCGACAGTCATGCTGTATAATTTAAAATATAAAACAAGACAACAAGTAAATAGTTATAAATTGACATTGTTTTTTAAATTTTATAAAAGACAATCTGTAAAACAACCTTTTAAGTATTATTGGATGTTTAAAGAACGCTGGGCAATGAGTCAGGCTTGGGCTAATAAATTGCAAAACAAGACCATTTAACATGAAGTTTTCTCTAATAATTTGCACGTATATGCGCCCAAAAGCGATAATTAAGCTTTTGGAATCGGTTAATAATCAAACATTGTATCCAAATGAGATTATTGTAATTGATGGTTCTACTGATACCTTGACTCAAGCAGTTTTAAAAATAAATACATTTAATAATTTAAAATATTATAATGTTGATGCTATTGATAGAGGATTAACTAAACAACGGAATATAGGTCTTTCAAAAGTCTCAAATACCTCAAATATTGTTTGTTTTTTGGATGATGATGTTATTTTAGAGCCCAGTTATTTTGAGCAAATAGTAAACACTTATAGTATTTATCCTAAAGCGTTAGCTGTGGGGGGTTATATTACTAATGAAGTAGATTGGAAGCTTTCCGATAATACGAACAGTAAAAATAATTTTTATTACGATGGTTGGATGCGTAATGAGTCTTCTAGATTTAAAATGAGAGCAGTCTTTGGTTTAGAACCAGATGCTAAACCAGGCTATTTACCCACGTTTGCACATGGACGTTCTATAGGGTTTTTACCACCATCAGGAAAAACGTATAACGTTGAACAAATTATGGGTGGTGTTGCTAGTTATAAAAAAGAGGTGTTTGATTCCTTAAGTTTTTCGACGTATTTTGAAGGGTATGGTCTTTATGAAGATGCGGATTTTTCAATTAGATTAGCTAAGTTAGGACCAATATATATAAATACTAGAGCGCGGTTAGCACATTATCATGATGGTTCTGGGCGCCCAAATCAATACAATTATGGTAAAATGGTAGTAAGAAACAGTTGGTATGTTTGGCGTGTAAAATATGCTAAACCTAGTTTTAAAGCACGTTTTAAGTTTTATGCTACGACTATATTGTTAATGACTATTCGCGGGACTAATTCTATTACTTCTCAAGAAAAACACAAAGCTTTAACTGAAACCTTAGGTCGATTTGTGGGTTTAATTTCGTTAATTTTTAATAAACCTAGAATTCAACTCTAATTTATGGAAACAGTATATATCTTAAATATTCCTAATTTTTATTCCTCTTATTATTTATCTGGTTTAAATAGTGTATTCAATATTAAGTTTGAAATGGATCCACGATTTTTAAAATATAATAATAGATCTGTACTTATTTTTAAAATTAATAACGAAATTGGTGTAATAGATAATGATGATCCCGCCAAAGTAATTACAGAATTATATGAACTGTCTACTCGTTATTTTGCAACTAATAAACTAATAGGAAGTGCTTCGTATAATCAAGAAAAAGTTGAGCCATTATTTCCGCATTACCCAATAAATAATATAAAATTATATTTAGGTTTATATAATTTCAAATTATTAAAATATTTACCTTGGAAGCCTTTATTAAAACAGATTTACACTTTATTAAGAAGGCCTGTTTATAAGGAGTATAAGTATAAAGTTAATTTGAGTAATTTTATGTTTTTCTCATCAAATATTTGGAAAAAAGAATCAGAAGCTAATCTAATACGTGCGGATTTTATTCGGTTTTGTAAATCAGATAAAAGGGTTGTCTTTGAAGGAGGTTTTGTACCTAGGTCAGATAATGATAATCAGGGGTTTGATCAAGAGCTTAATAGTAAAAAGTATACACCAAAACTGTTTTCTAAATTAAGTGCTAAGTCAAAAATGGTATTAAATAATCCCGCTGTTGGTGGAGCGGTTAGTTGGAGATTAGCAGAGTATTTAAATCAAGGTGTTTTTATTTTGTCTTTTCCTTTTAAAATTGAATTGCCAATTGCCCTAATACATTCGAAAGATTTGTATTATGTTAATGATTCATCAGACTATTCTACTGTTTTCGATAAAGTATTAACAGATAATAAATATCACGAAAAGATATCAAGAGCAGGGAAAGCATATTTTGATCAGTATTGCTCACCAAGTAGTCAAGCTAAATATATTGTGGAAACCCTTTTAAACTAATGTTTCGTAAATTAAAATTTTAATAATGCGTTTTTTAATAATAACTCATGTCTTGCATAAATCAAATGGCCTCAAATGGTATGCTTATGCACCCTATGTGCGCGAGATGAATTTGTGGTTGAAACATGTAGATGAGGTTGAGATTGTTGCTCCGGTAACTAGTATGCCTCTTTCCGAGATAGACATAGCTTATAGTCATGATCATATTACATTAACTCAGATACCAGCAATAGCCTTTATTAATATTAGTCTTGGAATAAAGTCATTATTGGCGTTGCCATATATTTTTTTAAAACTTTGGAAAGCTTGTAAGCGTGCAGATCATATTCATTTAAGATGTCCTGGTAATATTGGGTTATTAGGGAGTTTAATACAGGTTTTTTTTCCAAATAAGGTGAAAACTGCAAAATATGCAGGTAATTGGGATCCAAATGCAAAACAGCCTTTAAGTTATCGTTTTCAAAAAACAATTTTGAGTAATACAAAATACACAAAAAAGATGACTGCTCTAGTATATGGAGAGTGGCCCAATCAAACTAAAAACATTAAATCATTTTTTACAGCAACTTATAGAAATCAAGATCGGGTTGTACCTGTTATTCGTGATTATACAAAAGCATTAGAGTTTGTATTTATAGGGAGTCTGGTAACTGGTAAGCGTCCGTTATTAGCTATCCAAATAGTGGAACAATTACTAAGTCTGGGTGTTACATGTAAATTACAAGTGTTTGGAGATGGTGTTTTAAAACCGAAACTGCAACAGTACATAGATGATAAACAGTTAGGGGATTCTATTGTTCTGCATGGTAATAAAACTAGTGAAACAGTAAAAACAGCGTTACAATCTGCTCATTTTACAATATTAGCTTCTAAGTCCGAAGGTTGGCCTAAAGCCTTGGCAGAAGCTATGTTTTTTGGAGTCATACCCATTGCAACGTCTATATCTTGTGTGCCAAATATGTTAGACTATGGTAAACGAGGTATACTTATAGCGCCTAATTTAGAAGAGGCAGTATCCAAAATAGTACTAGCTTTAGAATCTAAACAAGCATTAGTGTCGGTGTCTAGATTGGCGTCGGATTGGTCACAACATTATACTTTAGATGTATTTGAAAGTGAAATTAAAAAACTATTAAAGTCTTAAGATGAGAGTATTGCAACTTATAGATAGTCTAGAAGCAGGAGGTGCAGAGCGGGTGGCTGTTAATTATGCAAATGGTATGATTAGTCAAGTAGACGGTAGTTATTTGTGTGTGACTAGAGCAGGAGGTCTTTTAAAAGCTAGTGTAAACAAGGCGGTTGGTTATTTGTTTTTAAATAAAAAAGCAACAATAGATGTTTCGGCGATTTGGCGATTGTATCGTTTTATAAAAAAAGAAAACATAACAGTAATACACGCACATTCGTCGTCTTATTTTTTAGCTACGCTGATCACTATTTTAAATCCTAAATTAAAATTGGTGTGGCATGATCACTATGGTAAAAGTGAATTTTTAGAGCAACGTCCTAAACGTATTCTGCAATACTGCTCTAAATATTTTGATCACATATTTAGTGTCAATTCCAAATTAAAAGATTGGGCATCATCACAATTAAAAGCAAAAACAGTTAGTTATTTACCTAATTATGCTGTGGTTGGAGATACAGTATTGTCTACACGATTAAAAGGTACAGAAGGTAAGCGTATTGTTTGTTTGGCAAATTTAAGACCGCAAAAGGATCATTTAAATTTACTTAAAGCATTTAAATTAGTAGCTAAAAAAAATCCAGAATGGACCTTGCATTTGATAGGTAAAGATTTTGAGGATGATTATTCTAAGCAAGTGTTTGAATATATTAAAAGCGAAACATTGGAGGATCATGTCTTTTTTTATGGGAGTTGTGAAGATGTTTCTGCAATACTTTTAGCTTGCGATATAGGTGTTTTATCGTCTCAGTCAGAAGGCTTACCTTTGGCTTTATTAGAATATGGTTTGGCTAATTTGGCAGTTGTAGCTACTAATGTAGGCGAGTGTAACCAAATTATAAAAAATAAAAATACGGGTCTGTTAGTTAGTGCTGAAGATAGTAATGCTTTAGGTAGCGCTATTATGTCTAGTATAGAGGATCTTAATTTAAGACGCGCACACGCTAAACAGTTAACCCAGTTAATTAATACAGATTTTTCTGAAACGAGAGCGTTACAAACTATTGTAAATACTTACACGCTATTTTAAAATAAATGCAAAATAATTATTTAAAACTTTTAGGGATACATATTTTAATAGGTGCTTTGATTTACCTCTTAAGACCTTTGGGTAATTTTTATTTTTATGGAATTTTTATTTATTTTTTAATTAGAATTATTAGTGCCAAAAGGCAATTAAAAACATTTGAGATTGTTAGAGCTTGTGCTTATGTTTTAGGGGCAGAGGTTATTTTGCGAATGACTAACAGTGGACCTTTTTATGAGGCTAGCAAATATATGGTTATAGTTTTTTCTGTTTTTGGTTTGTTTTATAATGGATTTAATAAAAAAGCGACACCTTATTTATTGTATATATGCCTTATGATTCCGAGTATTTATGTCTCTTTGTATCTCTTGGAAGTTGATCAGAACATTAGAAAGGCAATTGCTTTTAACTTAAGTGGTCCAGTTACTTTAGGTGTTTCTGCCTTATTTTGTTTTGGATTAAAAGTTTCAAGAAAACAACTGGAGTCCATAGTTAATTTTATCTTATTTCCTTTAGTAAGTACACTTGTTTATGTTTTTATGTATAATCCAGATGTATCTGCAGTATCAACGGGTACGGGGTCAAACTTTGCGGCTTCTGGAGGATTTGGACCTAATCAAATGGCGACCGTTTTAGGTTTAGGTTTTTTCTTAATGACGGTTCGTTTTTTTTATTTTAGTAAAAGTAAAATTTTTCGATATTTAGATTTGATATTTGTATTGTTATTTGCTTTTAGGGCTATTGTTACGTTTAGTCGAGGAGGTGTATTTACTGCGATTTTTATGATTGTTGCGTTTATATTCATTCTATACAAAGTGATGGATAAAAGAAATAAAAGTAAAATGCGTCTATCTATAATATTGTTTTTAATAATAGGCATTGTTACATGGGGTATTTCGGCTAGTCAAACAAATGGTATGATCGAAAAACGCTATGCTAATGAAAATGCAGCAGGACAAGAAAAAAATGATGTTACTACGGGTAGGGGGAGTTTGTTTTTATTAGAATTTGAAGAGTTTAGAAATAATCCGTTTTTTGGTATTGGAGTTGGTAGGGCCAAAGAAATTA
Source organism: Algibacter lectus (assembly GCF_004368925.1). NCBI lineage: Bacteria > Pseudomonadati > Bacteroidota > Flavobacteriia > Flavobacteriales > Flavobacteriaceae > Algibacter > Algibacter lectus. Next base: position 1,765,906 of record NZ_SORL01000007.1, on the reverse strand, counting down.
GATTTCAAAAAACCGGAATTCATGCGGCATCACACAACGAAGTTAGTCGTATTATTGCAGAACATGGTATGTTTGGAGTTTTTGCATTCTTAATATTGTTATTGGCCCCATTATTTTTTAGAATAGGTAACCGAAGTAACGTGCTATTTTATTCTTTTTATCTATTTTGGCTACTTACTATAAATCACTCAGCCATGCGTATTGCGGCGCCTGCGTTTATTTATGCTTTAAGTTTATTACACATAGTTGATGAAAAAAATCCTCTACATAGGAAACAAGTTATCGAAAAAAGGTAAAACAGAATCTACAATTGATACCTTAGAGACTGGTCTAAAAAGTTTGGGATTTCAGGTTAATTCTGTTTCAAGCTATAAGTCAATAATATTTCGTTTTCTAGATATGCTTTGGACTGTTTTTAAACATAGGAAAACAGTCGATTATGTATTAATCGATACTTATAGTACCTTAAATTTTTACTATGCCTACTTTGTTAGTCAGCTTTGCAGATTTTTTAAAATAAATTACATTCCCATATTGCACGGAGGCGAATTGCCTAAACGATTATTGAAATCACCTAAATTATCGAAAGCAGTATTTAAACATGCATTTAAAAATGTGGCGCCATCATTATACTTAAAATCTCATTTTGAGGCCAATAATTTCAATAATATAGTTTACATCCCGAACTCAATAAAAATAGAAGATTATAAATTTCAAAAGAAAACCTATAAATCAATAAAATTATTGTGGGTACGTTCTTTTTCAGAAATATATAATCCGTGGTTAGCAATTCATATTTTAAAAGCTCTAAAAAATGAAAATATAGACGCTGAGTTGTGCATGATTGGTCCTGAGAAAGATGGAAGTTTAGAATCGACTAAATCATTAGCGAAAAGTTTGAATGTAGAAGTTGAGTTTACAGGCTTATTGTCTAAAAATGATTGGCATAAAAAAGCTGATGGTTTTAATGTTTTTATAAACACAACCACCATTGATAATACACCGGTAAGTGTTATCGAAGCTATGGCTTTGGGCTTGCCTGTAGTTTCTACAAACGTAGGAGGAATGCCATTTTTAATAGAGAATAATAAAGACGGGGTGCTTGTGGCATCTAATAATATTGAGGCTTTTGTATCTGCTATAAAAGTATTAATTTCCGACGTTAACAAAACCCAAGAAATGGTAAACCGAGCAAGACAAAAAGTAGAAGGTTATGCTTGGAATAAAGTTAAACAGCAATGGTATAATCTCTTAAGTTAAATAAGGGCAGTCTAGTTAACTTTTATATCTTTACAACTCTCTAACTAGTGCAAAATGTTTAAAAGTAGCATTCATTTTAATATTTCAGAACGTAAAGTTTTATTACGGATTATAGACGTTTTTGCGGTGCTTACCATTTTATACGCGGTTAGTAATTTTTTCGATTTTAATTATTTTATCATCAATAAAGAAAATTGGAAATGGGTATTTGTGCTTGTGTTATACATGTCTATATTCGGAACAATTTTCGAACTCTACGATTTACAAAAGTCTAGCAAGCTAGATAAAACATTCGCTAATATTGTTTTTACGGCATCGACCACCGTGTTATTTTATTTTCTAACACCACTTTTTACACCCGTTTTACCAGATAATAGGTTACAGATTTTATATTTTTATTTTTCTATTGTGTCGGCCTTGTTTGTTTGGAGGTGGTTTTATGTTACTTTTATAACATCGCCTAGGTTTCATAAAAAAGCTTTAATTGTTGGCGAAATCTCAAGTATTCAATCTATAGTTGAAGCTTTTAAAAATTCCGATCCTAATTACAAAATCGTTGGTTTTATTAATTGTGAAACAAAACAAGTTGATAATATAAAATTTACAGGAGCAAAGGAATTTAGTCCAACTGAAATTCATCAGGTTATTAAGGATGAAAATATATCGGAAATTGTAATTGCAAGTTATGATTCAGATTCTATAACCCCTGAGATCTATCGTGATTTAATTACCTTGTTAGAAAGTGGTTTTCCTATAAAGGAATATACACAAGCTTACGAGGAAATGACTCAGCGTGTTCCAGTTCAATTTGTAGGTAAGGATTTTTATAAGTATTTCCCTTTTAGTCGAAGCAATCATAACAAGTTGTATTTGTTTTTTAGAAGAATTTTTGATGTTTCAATTTCAGTAATTGGTTTGGTGGTTAGTTTGGTTTTTCTGCCTTTAATTTTTATTGGGAATTTAATAGGAAACAGAGGTTCACTTTTTTACACACAAGAACGTATTGGGAAAAATGGAGTACCTTTTCAGATTATAAAATACAGAAGTATGGTAGAAGATGCTGAAAAGAATGGTGCAGTTTGGGCTCAAAAAAACGACACCAGAATAACACCGTTTGGTAAATTTCTAAGGCATTCTAGATTAGACGAAATCCCTCAGTTTATCAATATTTTAAAAGGAGACATGAGTTTAATTGGGCCTAGGCCCGAACGACCACGTTTTGTGTCTGAGCTGTCTAGCGTATTGCCGTTTTATGAAACTCGACATATTGTTAAACCCGGACTTACAGGTTGGGCACAAGTGAAAACGAGATATGGGAGTTCGGTAGACGATAGTTTGCTTAAACTTCAATACGATCTTTATTATATCAAGCACCGTAGTTTTTTCTTAGATATAAATATACTAGTAAAAACAATAAGCACTATGATATTCTTTAGAGGGCAATAAGCTGATTTTAACTCGATATTCTGAACAACCTAACATTCCTTAATCAATCTTAGAACGAAGCTTTTAATTCAGCTCAAAACACCGGTCTTTACTTTCTGTTAAAGTGTTGTATTAGGTATAGGTAGCGAATAAATAAGGCTACTAATAGCGGGATTAATCCAATAGCAAATACTTGCACGCCAATACACCAATGTAAAGTGAGTAGGCATAGCATAATCATTAAGAATTTTATATATTTTGAAAACCAAGCGCTTGGTGTTTTTCTAAAAAGTTGTCCGATTACAAAAATGTTTAAAACAAATGCCCAAAGTAGGTTGTAGTTTTGATGTGTTCCTGTGTGGTCGGTCGCAAACCAAAGTAGTAAAATAACGATACCAATAATACCTGTGATAGAAAATAAACTAACATCTAACCAATTACTTCGTTTTCCTTTTTTATAATCTTTATAAGTGATAAAAATTATAAAACATCCAATAAGGCCAATTATAAATAACGGACTCGTTAAAAATGAAGTCGATACATATTTTTCCTTCTTATTAAATAGAATATGGTTTTGAGATACTAAAGGTTTGTTTCCATCTCCAATAGTTGCAACTTCAAAAAAGCGATAGATGTTTTCTGGTAAAAACATGTGTTCTTCAGGAGTGGCTTGTCTATCAATTACAGAACCTAAGGCTAAATCTATACCAAAACTTCCCCATGAATTTTTCTTGACATTTTGGTAAATTAATGTTCTAAAAGTAGCATTTTCAAAATCTTTTGGCTTATTAAAAATTATGCTATTGTTTACTGAGGTATTAGTGACTTCTTTTATTTTGGTAGCACAATTATCAAAGAAGAACTCATAGAGATATCTACGGTTTTCTGGTTTGTAGTTATTAATTAGAAAATCGTAAAGTTTTTGCTTTTCAACTTGAGATAAATTTAAAATCTGTGCTTTTATACTTCTGTTAAAATAAATATAGTATTGATAAAATTTATTGAATTCCGATTTGTTTATCAGGTAATCCAATTTTCCCTGAGCAAATTTTAAATAAAAATTAGGTGAGTCAAAATCGTATTGACCATAACCATAAACCACATCTAAGCCGCGAGAAGTATCTTTTATTCTAAAAGCACTATGTCCAAAAGCATCATTTAATTCGTTTCCTGGGCCAACGGTAAGTACGCTTATTTCTGCGTTTTCAGATAGTAAATGGTCTTGTGCTTGTATAGCTTCAAACGAAAATAAAAGTATAAGTAGAAAATATATTTTTTTCATAAATAGTAGAAATTATCTAAAAACGCTTAAGTCAATTTTTAACGAAAACACATTAGAGTAGAGCGCAACACTTTGGTCGCCAATATCGGTAAAAGCATAATCTACCTGAATGCCGTTGTATTTAAAACCAACACCAAAACTTGGTTGAAAACTAAGTTGCTCTGTATTATCGAGCTGTAATTCATTCTGAAAATTCCCCATTCCGGCACGTAAATAAACCATATCGATATAGCCAAATTCAAAACCTAAGGCAGGATTGATACTGGCTACGGAAGACGAAATAATATCATTATTTTCTTCAAATCTCACATTCAGGTTTACAGCCGTTAATAAGGTGTAATCGTAATTAAAATCTACAAGTTTAGAAATTCCTATTTGTAATTTAGGAATAGTAATTTCGGTAGTTTCAGGTAACTCTTGGTTTTGTCCTTCAACAGCATCTTGCACGGTTGCAAATTCTTCTTCATCAATGGCCCAAGCATTAAAAGTTGTGGTAATATCTCGAGCCATAACACCAAATTTCCAATCGTTTTCGGTTTCAAACTGAACACCTAAATCGAAACCAAACCCCCATGAAGATGCAAAATCACCAATAACACGGCGGATCACTTTAGCATTTATACCATAATTTAAGCCTTGTACAGGCAATGCTCTTGCATAAGAAAAGGTTAATCCATAATCTGCTGTAGAAAATAGGCTAATTCTGTCGTAGTTAATATTGCCTTGATCGTCAATTAATTGTGTGGTGTTCAAAATATCGTCAACAGCAAATCGTATTAACGAGATTCCAATGGCACTTCTATCGTCTAAAGGCATGGCATAAGCCGCATAATCATAATTCGCAATATTTGCAAAGTAGCTCGAGTGCATCAATGAAAGCTGATTGTCTTCTAATTTTAAAAGCCCTGCCGGATTCCAATAACCAGAATTAACATCGGCAGAATGCGAAGTTACGGCGTTACTCATACCTAATGCCGCCGCATCTACACCAATATTCATAAATTCGTTCGAGTATTTTCTAACCGTTTGGCTAAATACCGAAATAGATAATATAAAGAATAAGGTGGTCAGGTTAAGTTTCAATCGTAAATTTTTTACAAAGATGCACATAATACCTATTTAATCATAAAATTTCAAATTGAAACTTCAACTTATTTGCTGTCTAATGGCGTAATATTTAAGTCTATAAACTTGAATTTACGATAGATATTGTTTTAGACGAAATTTGTTTGCTATTTTTACAAACTTAAAAGACTAAATATGAAGAAACACATACCTAATGCCATTACGCTTTTAAATTTGTTAAGCGGATGTATTGCTGTTATTTTAGCGGTAAATGATGATTTTGTTGCAGCAGCATTATTTGTGTTTTTAGGCATATTTTTCGATTTCTTTGATGGTCTTGCAGCAAGAAAACTAAATGTATCTAGCCCATTGGGATTACAGTTAGATTCTCTGGCAGATATGGTAACCAGTGGTTTGGTTCCTGGAATTATAATGTATAAACTATTAATGTTAGCTACGGGTGGTTTTGTAGATTATTCTGAAGCTTCGCATTGGCAAGAGCATTCTAGTTGGATTGGTACTGAATTGCAAATTTTGCCATTAATGGGATTGTTGGTCACTTTAGGATCGGCATATCGATTAGCAAAATTTAATATTGATGAAGATCAACAAACCTACTTTAAAGGCTTGCCAACACCTGCAAATGCACTTTTAATACTATCGTTACCTCTTATTCTAGAATTTCAAAATAGTGACCTTATAAATTCTATTATTTTGAATAAGTGGTTTTTAATAGGCCTTACGCTACTTAGTTGCTACATATTAAATGCCAATATAAAATTATTCGCCTTAAAATTTAAAAATTATGGTTTTAAGGATAATGTAATGCGCTATATTTTTCTAATTTTGTGCGTTGTACTTTTAATTGTTTTACAGTTTGCAGCCATACCTTTAATAATAATTCTTTATATATTTTTATCTGTTATAGATAATCTAAACTCCAAATAATTTACCAATGTTAGAAAACATTTTCACGCTATTAATGCTAGTTCTTTTACAAGCTGTTTTAGGATTCGATAACTTATTATACATTTCATTAGAAAGTAAAAAAGCTCCGGAAAGCGAGCAAAAACGCGTACGTAAGGTTGGTATTTTAATCGCCATTGTTTTAAGAATAGTACTTCTATTTGTTTTAGTTTCCATTATTGGGTTTTTTAAAGAACCGTTTTCATTCTTAACAGGTGGTATTGGTGATATTCTTCATTTTGCCTTCAATGGGCATAGTATTATTGTGTTAGTTGGTGGCGGATTTATAATTTACACAGCTATTAAGGAAATTTGGCACATGATTTCTAATCATGATTTAGAGCATAATGTAGAAGGTGGTGATGGCAAGCGTTTAAAGTCTGCTAATGCTGTAATTACGAGTATTGTAATTATGAATTTAGTATTCTCTTTCGATTCTATTCTGGCCGCAATTGGACTTACTAGTCATTTAGAAAATACAACTGCAGCGTTTATAATTATGGCCATTGCTATTGTTGCAAGTGGATTATTAATGTTGGTATTAGCCGATAAAATTTCTTCATTCTTAGCTAAAAATAGAATGTACGAAGTGCTTGGCTTATTCATTCTTTTTATAGTTGGTATTATGTTAGTTACCGAAGGTGGTCACTTAGCGCATATCAATATATTTGGTGAAAATATTGTGCCAATGAGTAAAACAACGTTCTATTTTGTATTAGCGGTTTTAGTTATTGTAGATGTGGTGCAAGGGCGTTACCAAAAGAAATTATTAAAAGAACAAGCTGCTAAAAATAAATAGTTTATCGATATGCAAAATATTTCATTTCCATTAAATTTTAAGTTTAACATTTCGACTTTTGCTAACGATTTTGTTGCAACCGATGCTTCTGGAGCTACCGTTGCATATGTTAGGCAAAAAATGTTTAAGCTTAAAGAAGATATTCTTATCTATAATAATGAAAACAAGACTGAAGTAAATTATAGAATACAAGCAGATAGATGGATCGATTTTTCTGCGGCCTACAGTTTTAAAGATAAAGAAGGTAATGAGCTTGGTAAAATTGCAAGAAAAGGGTGGAGATCCATTTGGAAAGCGCAATATGAACTTATTGATCAAAATCAAAAATTACAATATCATATTCGTGAAGATAATGCTTGGGTAAAAGTATTCGACTCCATGTTTGGTGAAATACCAATTTTAGGGATGTTTACAGGATATTTTTTCAATCCGAGTTATAGTGTAATCGATTTGAATAATAAAGCTGTAGTTAAGCTTAAAAAAGAGGGATCGTTTTTTGGAAGAAAGTTTAGTGTTTCTAAATTACAAGAAATTGATAATGACGATGAATACCGTATTCTTTTGGGTTTAATGATGATGGTATTGTTAGAAAGAAGAAAAGGATAATTAATTTACTATGTTGTTTTTAATTTTGGAGAGGTGTTTGGCTTTTCGATTCCTTTAAGAATAACTAGAAATAATAAAAGCCGTTAGTAATAAGTTTATTACTAACGGCTTTTTTATAGTATTGTGTGAGGTAATGTTTTACTCTCTAATCTTTTTTCTACGCAACTCAAAGTTCTGACCTAAATATACTTTACGTACCATTTCATCACTAGCAAGTTCTTCTGGTTCACCAGCTTTTAAAATACTACCTTCAAACATTAAGTACGTTCTATCGGTAATGGCTAGTGTTTCTTGCACGTTATGATCGGTAATTAAGATACCAATATTCTTTTTAGTAAGTTGTGCCACAATACGCTGAATATCTTCTACAGCTACAGGATCTACACCTGCAAAAGGTTCGTCGAGTAGAATAAAACTAGGGTCGGTTGCAAGGGCGCGAGCAATTTCTGTTCTACGACGCTCACCACCAGACAATAAATCACCACGAGATTTTCTAATATGTCCTAAACCAAACTCATCAATAAGAGATTCCATTTTATGGACTTGTTCTTTCTTGCTTAATTTGGTAAGTTGTAATACACTTAAAATATTATCTTCAATACTTAGTTTTCTAAATACCGAAGCTTCTTGAGCTAAGTAACCAATACCGTTTTGTGCACGCTTGTACATTGGGTAATTGGTAATCTCTTTATTATCAAGAAAGATATGTCCACCGTTAGGTTTTACTAAACCAACAATCATGTAAAAAGATGTTGTTTTTCCGGCACCATTAGGGCCTAAAAGTCCAACAATTTCGCCTTGGTTAACTTCAAGAGAAATATCTTTTACAACTTTTCGTCCGCTATAGGACTTCATTAAATTTTCGGCTTTTAAAATCATATCTTTATTATGAACGTTAAAAATAGTGAAATCATATACACTTCTTTAACAGTTGTTGGTTTTTTATGTTTTTATTGGGTTTTGCTATCTTCTTCCAAGGCATCCCAAAACTCATAAGCACGACGTAAATGTGGAATTACAATAGTTCCGCCTACTAGGGTTGCAATACCTAAAGCTTCTACAACTTCTTCTTTTTTTAGTCCAATTTTATAACTGGTTTCTAAGTGGTATTTTACACAATCGTCGCAGCGTAAAACAGTAGAAGCTACCAAACCAAGTAACTCTTTAGTTTTTACATCTAGAGCGCCTTCCGCGAAAGCGTTAGTATCTAAATTAAAAATACGTTTTATAATTTTATTGTTATCACCTAAAATTTTATCGTTCATTTTAGAACGGTAATCGTTGAATTCTTTAACTGACTCTGACATTTTTTTTCTCTTTTCGTTTTTGATTTCTAATCACTATTTTAGAAATAGTGATACTTACTTGGTACAAAATTATAATAGGAATTGCCACAATAACCTGACTGGCAATATCTGGAGGCGTAATAATTGCAGATAAAATTAATACAATTACCATAGCGTATTTTCGATAAGTTTTTAAGAACTCTGGCGTAACCAAACCTATTTTTGTTAGAAAATAAATAATGATTGGTAACTCGAAAATTAATCCCGAAGCTAATGCTGAAGCACGAACTAAGGCAATATAAGAGCTAATATCTATTTGGTTATCTACCATAGACGATATGCTATAGTTTGCCAAGAAATTAATAGATAGCGGTGTGATGATATAGTAACCAAAAAGGACACCTATAAAGAATAGGAGTGAGCAAATAATAATAAAACCACGCGAATGCTTACGTTCTTCTTTATGCAAACCCGGACTAATAAAACTCCATAATTGGTAAATTACGTAAGGAAATGAGATAATGAAACCGCCCAAAATAGCTGTCCAAATATCGGCAGAAAATTGCCCTGCCATGGTTCGGTTTTGTAAAATTAACGGAATTTTGTCGGCACAAAACGTGGTGGTAACATCAAGAAATTGAGCCGCTTTACACAAGAAATCGTACGTTGGGAAATCCATATGTAGTGGCGCAAAAATAATTTCGTCGAAAATAAAACGACTAAAAATATATGCTAACGTGGCCACAATCATTACGGCCGAGCAAATTCTAATTAGGTGCCAGCGTAAATCTTCGAGATGGTCTAAAAAAGACATCTCATTAATATCCTTTTTTGCCATTATATAATACCTTCTTTTATTAAATCGTGTAAGTGCACAACACCTGCATATTTGCCTTCGTGCTCAACTAAAAGTTGCGAAATATCGTTGGCTTCCATAATTTCTAAAGCCTCAATAGCCATGGCGTTTGCCTGAATACGTTTAGGGTTGGCACCCATAATATCTTTAGCGGTAAGGTTAGAAAAATCGTCTACTTTGGTAAGCATTCTACGTAAATCACCATCGGTAATTATGCCTATAATTTCGTTGTTATCTACAACAGCAGTAACACCTAGCATTTTAGCCGTAATTTCAACAATAACTTCTTTAATACTCGCGTCACCATTAACTGCAGGTTTTTCGTTGGTAGAAGAGATATCTTCAACCCTTAAATATAGTTTTTTACCTAATGCGCCACCAGGATGGTATTTAGCAAAATCTGTACTCGAAAAACCACGTAAATTTAACAAACAAACGGCAAGAGCATCACCAATTACTAGTTGTGCCGTTGTGCTTGTTGTTGGTGCTAAATTGTTTGGGCAAGCCTCTTTTTCTACGTAAGCATTTAAAACATAATCAGCATGTTGCGCTAAAAATGAATTTGTATTTCCGGTAATAGCAATCATTTTATTGTTTGCGCGTTTTATCAACGGAATTATAACTTTTATTTCTGGCGTGTTACCACTTTTCGATAAACAGATTACCACATCATCGTTTAAAATTAAACCCAAATCACCATGTATGGCATCGGCTGCATGCATAAAAATGGCAGGCGTTCCGGTAGAGTTTAAAGTGGCTACTATTTTATTACCAATAATGGCGCTTTTGCCAATACCTGTAATAATAACGCGACCTTTGGAGTTATATATAAGATTTACAGCAGCTGCAAAATCTTCTGTTACTAAGCTAGATAAGTTTAAAATGGCTTTACTTTCCATTTCAATTGTTTGCTTAGCAGTTTCAATAATAGAATTTTCTGTACTCAAAATTTATTATTTTTTATAGTTGAAGCATTAAAGATTTTATTATCTTTAAACTTGATAACCAAATTAATTTTATTTTAACTTGTTTTTTTCGTTGCAAAACTAACGAAAAAAAGATTGAGACTCTCTAAATACGCAATGAAATTGAAAGCAATTAATAGGCTTTTGTGTGTTTACAATTTGCAAGTAAGAAATAATTTATACAATTCATGTTGACAGTTAAAAAAGAAATACACAGTGCCTTAAAAAAATATTTTGGATTCAATCAATTCAAAGGACTGCAAGAAGATGTAGTAACAAGTATTATTTCGGGCAATCACACATTCGTGATCATGCCTACAGGTGGTGGTAAATCGCTATGTTACCAACTACCTGCGTTAATGCAAGAAGGTACAGCAATTGTGGTATCGCCACTAATTGCTTTAATGAAAAATCAAGTTGATGCTATTCGAGGGATTTCGAATGAAGAAGGCGTTGCGCATGTATTAAATTCATCTCTAAACAAAACCGAAGTTAAGCGGGTAAAGGAAGATATTGTAAATGGGGTAACCAAATTACTTTATGTGGCTCCGGAGTCGTTAACAAAAGAGGAAAATGTTGAGTTTTTACGTACTGTAAAAATATCATTCATGGCCGTCGATGAGGCGCACTGTATTAGTGAATGGGGACACGATTTTAGACCAGAATATAGAAATTTAAGACATATTATCGGACGTATAGGCGATAATATTCCAATTATTGGTTTAACCGCAACGGCAACACCTAAAGTACAAGAAGATATTATTAAAAACTTAGGTATTTCGGGAGCTACAACTTTTAAGGCTTCTTTTAATAGACCCAATTTATATTACGAAGTACGCTCAAAAACTAAAAATGTAGATGCCGATATTATTCGCTTTGTAAAGCAAAACGATGGTAAATCGGGTATTATCTATTGTTTAAGTCGTAAGCGGGTAGAAGAGTTGGCGCAAGTTTTACAAGTAAACGGTATAAACGCACTACCTTACCATGCCGGTTTAGATGCAAAAACAAGATCGAGCCACCAAGATAAATTCTTAATGGAAGATTGCGATGTTATTGTAGCAACCATAGCCTTTGGTATGGGAATCGATAAACCCGATGTACGCTTTGTAATCCATCACGATATTCCAAAAAGTATAGAAAGTTATTACCAAGAAACCGGTCGTGCAGGTCGCGATGGCGGTGAGGGGCATTGCTTAGCTTATTATGCGTATAAAGACATAGAGAAATTAGAAAAATTCATGTCTGGTAAGCCTGTGGCCGAGCAAGAAATTGGGCACGCCTTACTACAAGAAGTTGTTGCTTTCGCAGAAACTTCTATTTCGCGACGTAAATTTATTCTTCATTATTTTGGTGAGGAATTTGATACCGAAACTGGAGAAGGTGGCGATATGGACGACAACGTTAGGCACCCTAAAAAGAAAGTGGAAGCCAAAGACGAAGTTAAAATTCTACTGGAAACCATTTCTAAAACAAATGAAAAGTACAAATCTAAAGATTTGGTAAACGTTATTATAGGTAAAGAAAACGCACTCATAAATTCTCATAAAACCAACGAACAAGACTTTTTTGGAAAAGGAAAAGCTAGAGATAATAAATACTGGATGGCACTTTTGCGCCAAGTATTAGTATCCGGGTTTCTTAAAAAAGATATTGAAACCTATGGTGTTATAAAATTAAAAGACGCCGGTCGTGATTTTATAGCAAATCCAGAATCTTTCATGATGACGGAAGATCATATTTTTGATGGAGCACAAGAAGATGGCTCTGTAGTTACAGCAGCAAAAGGAGCAAATGCCGTTGCCGATGCTACTTTAATGCGTATGCTAAAAGATTTACGTAAAAAGAATGCTAAAAAATTAGGCGTACCACCATTTGTGGTTTTTCAAGATCCATCTTTAGAAGATATGGCGCTTAAATACCCTGTAACCATTGTTGAACTTGGTAATGTACACGGTGTAGGAGACGGAAAAGCTAAGAAGTACGGTAAAGATTTCGTGGCACTTATAGCGCAATATGTAGAAGATAATGATATTACGCGTCCTGACGATTTAGTTGTAAAATCTACCGGAAGCAACTCCGCAAACAAGCTATACATTATTCAAAACGTAGACCGTAAACTTCCTCTAGACGATATTGCATCGTCGAAAGGAATGTCTATGAGCGATTTTATAAAAGAAATGGAAGCCATTGTGTATTCTGGTACTAAATTAAATATTACGTACTGGGTAGACGATATTCTCGATGAAGATCAACAAGAAGAAATTCACGATTATTTCATGGAGTCTAACACTGATAGTATCTCTGATGCTATTGAAGAATTTGATGGTGATTACGACGATGAAGAACTTCGATTATATCGTATAAAATTTATTAGCGAAGTAGCCAACTAAAATATGGGCGTTACCCGAAAAGGGTCGGGCTTTCACTACTCAATCTGTTTGTTTTTTTTAAGGAAAAACAAACAGGATTTCAAACATGCCGTTCAATCCCTAACGCGAGCTATTGCTTGGTTTAAGGGGGTTCGTTTATGGTTATTTTTTTAAGTAGGGTAGTAATCGCGTTTTTTAGATTTGAAATTTTTTATTATACCACTTTTTATATTTTCTATTCTTTATCTGTTTTGGATTAGGGAAGCTTGTAAACGCTTTGCAAGAACCCGAATTTTGGTTAGTTTCTCCATAGATATTGTAAGGAATAATTGTGTATATAGGTGTAGCCTTTTTCTTTTGTTCGTTATATGCCCATGTATAATTCATAGTTATTACTAGCGCTTCTTTCGATTTGTATCGGTGAGCATAATTAATGTCGGGTCCTTCTTTTATATATGGAATTTCAGCTAAAACATCAACATCTGCTCTTACGCTATAGTATTCCGAATTCCAGTCGCAACTAATAATTTCTGTAGATTTTACTTTCATTAAGTAGATTTTTGTAGCGTATTCACCTTCATAGTCACAACAATCGCAATAATCCAAAATATATGGATCTGTATTTAAAAATTCACAGACTTGTTCAGCTTGTTGCAAGGTTAAATTATCCCATGCATCAGCCCATGAAAATATTGGAAATAAAAGTAAAAGTGTAATTATAGTGTTTTTCATTTTATGCTATTGGGCAAAGGATTTATTGTTGTTAGCTATTAGTTTTTCTTATTTACTTAAGGCTTTAAGTATTCTTTCCTCGTTTATAACAATATCTCTAAATAATACATGAGGAAATTCGGTGTATTTAGACGATTTAAATGCATCATAAATATTAGATAGGGTAGAAGATGTTATAAGGGATAAATTCATTTCAGTATCCATTTCGCAATCTGTTACAAAATCATCACTAAATTCCGGTGCCACAAGCAATATTTTTACAATTCTTAAATTGTTTTTTAGAGCTAAGTTTTGGTAAGATTTTAATTGCCTTGAAACAGAGCTAAACTTATTATAACCTCTTTCCTTACTTGTCTTACATTCTACAATAATAATTTCTTGATTACCTAAGTTTAAAAGAATATCCATCATATCCTTCTTTGTGTTTAGTTGACTTTTTAATACATCATCTACGTTAAAACCTATTCCTTTTAAAATGATACCTGTAAGTTCTTCAAATTTTAAACCGAGTTCGCTTTCTTTTATAATAATACCATTTTCTTTAAGTAAGTTTAAATTTCTATATCCTACGTTTTCATAGTTTTCGAGATATAGGTTTTCTACATCCTTGTAGTGTTCAAGGATATTTAAAATATCATCTCCTCTTTGCTTTATAGAATTGTCTTTAATAAACTTAGTTCTATCCTCCTTAGTTATTAAGTCTAATATATCTCTAGGTTTAATATTATAATCAAGTAGGAAATCTGCCTTTAAAACAAATTCATCTTGAAGTTCAAATTGAACTCTTATCTGTTTGTTTAAGTCGGGAAGAGAGAGGTTTAATTCGGTTAAGAGCTTATCAAATCCATCAAGGGAGATGCCTACTTTTTCATCTCGTTCAATATTTTCAAAATATTCAATTAGACTACTAATTTTATCATCTAGCGTACTTCCTTTTAAGTTACTAATATTAAGTCCTTTTTCACAAAGTTCATTTAACGTTTTCTTTTTGTCTGTTACTGTACTTCCTGGCTTATATATATCCGATAGTAATAAATCAGTAAACGAAACGCCTTCTTTTATTATTTCCTCTATTTTCTGTGAATATGATAGTTTTCTATCGATATTATGGTCTTTTGAAATCTGATTAATTATTGGTTCTCGTAAAAGCTTTAAAGTTCTTCGATAGAATTTTTCGGCTATTTCTTTTTCGCGAATTTTGCGTAAAAGTCGAACCATTTCATCTGCAATATAAATTGTGTTTTCTTTGTTTGAATAAAATATTACACCGATGTTTTTAAGGCTTTTTATAACGTCTTGAATGTCTAGCTTTATGACGGGTAATATAGAATAATTTATGAGCTTAATTTCTTCTTGAGAAAGACCAAGTTGTTTTGAAAGTGTAAGCATTATTGATAGTTCATCCGAAGATATTTTTGCTTCACGATTATTATCTTGGTCGTTATAATATGCTGTGTGCAAGCAAGATTTATATATTTTGTAATCTCTTTTTCGAGATTCACTTAAATCTGATTTATCGTTTTCAAAATTGGCGTTTAATGTTTTTATTTTATTTTTTATCTGCTTTATTTCAATTTCGTATAACCTTGAAAACCAATCTTGTTTCATTATACAGTTACCGTCACGAATTATAATATCAATTAAAATATCAAGTTGCGAAGTGATTTCTTGAAATTCACATTTTACGTTTTGTTGAAATTCGTTAGAAGTTAAGGCGAAAACTTTAGAGATATTTTGATTGTCAACAGATTTTAATCCTTTGTTAGATGAGCTTAAAATCGTGTTTATTTCTTTAATGTTTTTGGGGTTTTTCGAAATGATATTATCAATAGCTTTTATAAATGAGTTTTTTTCTAGGGAGCCAAGTTTATCTAATATCTTTTCTAATTTCATAATCTATCTTAATTTGTTGGGTTTGTTGCTTGAATGAGGTTTGAGCAGTTGATTATCAGACCTAAAAACGAAGTTATTCTTTTTTACGAAATACCAAGTAAGTTTTAATGTAAAAATCCCACAAATCTCATAATATTCAATATTTCAAAGAAGCTAGGCCTTAAAACAACAAAACATTGCGATATTGGTAAATCTTTAAAAATTTCTGTTAAAAATTTGGATATTAGCGTTTATTAATTGAATATTTGCATTCACAAAGTTCAATAAACTTACTGAAATGTTATCAAGAAAGGTGGAGGGATAGACCCGCTGAAGCCTTAGCAACCCTTTACACTTAGTAATGAAGGTGCTAAATTCTACTTAAATTACCAATTCATTTATTGGTGTTTGGATAGATAACTAACAAGAATTGCTTTCTGCAATTTTAATTTTTCTTATAACATTTTTCTATTAAGTACACTTTTTTAAAGTGAATTTGACTTTTTATTTAATCGCAAAAAGCGGCAACCAATTAACTAAAAAAATAAGAAAAATGAGCGATCACAAATTATCAACAAACGCATTACACGCCGGACACGACGTTAAAGCAAACGGAGGAACGCAAGCCGTGCCAATTTACCAAACATCATCGTATGTTTTTAACGATTCAGATCATGCGGCAAACCTTTTTTCATTAAAAGAACTAGGTTTTATTTATACACGTTTAAACAACCCAACCAATCAAATTTTACAAGATCGTTTAGCGGCTGTAGAAGGTGGTGTTGGTGCTGTTGTTTTCGCATCGGGAACTGCGGCTATTTCTACAGGGTTATTAACGCTTTTAAAAGCTGGCGACCATATTGTAGCGTCTAGTAGTTTATATGGTGGTACTTACAATTTGTTGAGTGTAACTTTACCTCGTTTTGGTATTACAACGACGTTTGTAGATGCTTCTAACCCAGAGAATTTTAAAGCAGCAGTGCAAGATAATACAAGAGCGTTTTTTGTAGAATCTTTAGGGAACCCGAAATTAGATGTTTTAGATTTAGAAGCTATTGCAGTACAGTCTAAAGCGGCAGGAGTTCCTTTTATTGTAGATAATACAGTGGCTACGCCGGTATTATTAAATCCGCTAAAACACGGTGCAGATATCGTGATCCATTCTTTAACAAAATATATTGGCGGACAAGGAACATCTTTAGGTGGTGCTATTGTAGACGGTGGAACTTTTAATTGGGCCAACGGAAAATTTCCTGAATTTACGGAGCCTTCTGCAGGTTACCACGGATTAAAATACTACGAAACTTTAGGTGCGGCTTCTTATGTTTTTAAATTAATATTAGAAGGATTACGTGATTTTGGTGGTGCTTTAAGTCCGTTTAACGCCTTTCAAATTATTCAAGGTTTAGAGACTTTACCCGTAAGAATTAAGCAACACAGTGCAAATGCATTAGAGATTGCTAAATGGTTAGAGGCTCAAGAGGAGATTGCTTGGGTAAACTATCCTGGTTTAGAAAGTAGTAAATACAAAACTTTAGCCGATAAATATTTACCAAAAGGACAAAGTGGATTAGTTACTTTCGGGCATAAAGGTGGTTTTGAAGCGGCTAAGAAAATTGCAGATAACACCAAATTATTTTCTTTACTTGCTAATATTGGAGATACAAAATCTTTAATTATTCACCCAGCAAGTACAACACACCAACAATTGGATGAAGCGGCACAAGAATCTGCTGGAGTATCTAGCGATTTAGTACGTTTATCTATTGGTCTTGAAGATATCGAAGATTTAAAAGCAGATTTAACAGCGGCTTTTGCAACGATATAATTAGTAAAATAATACAACATCCTGTAAGGTTTTACGATCTTACAGGAAACAAAATAAACCGACACGATTTTAAAAATGGTGTCGGTTAAATAAAAACTTAGTCGGTTTTAAAAACATAAAGAATTGAAGCACCCATTGCAACATATTACCATTAAAAATTATCGCACGGAAAGCGATGTGCTTAATGCTGAACTTAATTTAAGTTATCAAGTGTTTGGAAAACCACTGGGTAGCGCACCTATTGTTTTAATAAATCATGCCTTAACCGGAAATAGTGATGTTGCTGGCGAAAATGGCTGGTGGTTAGATTTAGTTGGCGATGATAAAGTAATCGACACAAAACTATACAGCGTTTTAGCATTCAATATCCCTGGAAATAGTTACGACGGCTTTGTTGTTGAAAATTACAAGGATTTTATAGCACGCGATGTCGCAAAAATATTTTTACTAGGATTAAAAGAATTAAAAACAGGAAAACTGTTTGCAGCCGTTGGAGGTTCTTTAGGTGGCGGAATTGCTTGGGAAATGGCGGTTTTACAACCCGATTTTGCCGAAAATTTGGTGGTTATCGCAACCGATTGGAAATCTACAGATTGGCTTATAGCAAACTGCCAGATTCAAGAACAGTTTTTAATAAATTCAAAAAATCCGGTGCACGATGCGCGAATGCACGCCATGCTGTGTTACCGAACTCCAGAATCTTTTAAAGAACGTTTTCATCGTTCTAAAAATGTAGATTTAGAGATTTTTAATGTAGAAAGTTGGTTGTTGCATCACGGTAAAAAGCTACAAGAACGTTTTCAGCTTTCAGCTTATAAGTTAATGAATCAGTTGCTTAGAACAATTGATGTTACCAAAAATAGACCAGAAGACTTTAATGTTTTAGAAAATATAGAAGCGAATATCCATATTGTAGGTGTCGATTCCGATTTGTTTTTCACAGCAGAAGAGAATAGAGAAACGCACAAACAATTAGCATTAACCAACCCGAATGTTACGTACAACGAAATTCACTCGGTACACGGTCATGATGCGTTTTTAATGGAATACGAGCAGTTAGAAAAAATTATAGAAGGCATTTTTGTGCCAGATTCAAAAAAGAAAAGAATGAAAGTATTAAAGTTTGGAGGCAAATCTTTAGGCAATGGCGAAGGATTGAATAATGTAATTAGCATTATTGAAAATAAAATTAATAATGGTGATAAAATTTCGGTTGTGGTTTCGGCACGTGGAAATGCTACCGATGAATTGGAAGCCATTTTAAATATTGCTGCAAAAGGTATAGACTATAAAGCACAATTAGAGACCTTTAAAAACTACCAAACCGAACCATTAAAAACCATCGATTTTACAGCAGAGTTTACACTGCTTGATAAATTGTTTGAAGGGGTAAGTTTACTTGGTGATTTTAGTGGAAAAATTAAAGATACCATTTTAGCACAAGGTGAATTATTGTCTATTAAAATGGTGTCGGAATTACTGAATGAAAAAGGTGTAAAATCTAATGCTGTCGATTCTAGAACCCTTATAAAAACCGATGAAAACTTTGGGAATGCTATTCCTATTGCCAAAGTGTCTAAGGATAATGTCACTGCTTTTTTTAAAGCACATAAAGATGCGGTAAACGTGATTACCGGTTTTATTGCGTCTAACTTAAAAGATGAAACCACGACTTTAGGTAGAAATGGAAGTAATTATACTGCCGCCTTAATTGCAAATTATTTAGATGCTGAAGAGTTACAGAATTATACACACGTAAACGGTATTTATACGGCAAACCCAGATTTGGTTGCCGATGCTCAAAAAATTAGAGAATTATCATTTAGCGAAGCGAATGAGTTGGCCAACTTTGGAACCACTATTTTACACGCTAAAACTATAATTCCTTTAGTTGAAAAAAATATCAACTTACGTATTTTAAACACCTTTAATCCAGAGGATGAAGGAACTTTAATTACAGCGAAACCAAGTGCTAAAGAAGTAACATCGTTGTCTGTTTTAGATAACGTAGCGTTGCTAAACCTTGAAGGTCGTGGGTTATTAGGAAAGAGTGGGGTAGATGCTCGAATTTTTAGAGCTTTAAGTATTCATGATATTAGTGTGAGTATTATTTCGCAAGGCTCATCGGAACGTGGTATTGGTTTAATTATTAATGCTAGCGAAGCCACACAAGCGGTTATTGCTTTAGAGCGTGAGTTTGAAAATGATTTCTATTCTCAGGATGTAAATAAAATTGATGTGGTGGACGATGTGTCTGTTATCTCAATTATTGGTATCGAGTTGAGTTCGTTCCATAAACCGTTTAATGCGCTTATAAAAAACCAAATTACGCCGTTGTTATTTAACAATACCGTTACCGGAAGAAATATAAGTTTAGTGCTTAAAAAATCGCAATTACATAAAGCTATGAACGTGATTCATGGTGAGATTTTCGGAATTTCTAAAAAGATAAACATTGCCATTTTCGGACATGGAGGTGTTGGAGGTGCATTGATTAATCAAATTTTAAAATCGAGAAGCGATATTGAAAAACGTAAAGCTATTAACTTAAATGTATTTGCTATTGCGAATTCTAAAAAGCAACTTTTAAACAAAAATGGTGTTGATACTAATTGGGAAGATGCTATTAAAACGGTAGACACAGCAAGTTCTATTGAAGATATTATTGCTTTTGCAAAAGAAAACCATTTAGAAAATTTAATTGCTGTGGATAATACGGCAAGTCCTAATTTTTATGAAAACTACATCCCTTTAATAGAGGCTGGTTTCGATTTGGTATCTTCTAATAAAATAGCAAACACCATTTCGCACGAGTTTTATAAAGATTTACGTGTTCAGTTAAAAGAGAATAAGAAACAATATTTATATGAAACTACGGTTGGCGCAGGTTTACCGTTAATTGATACTATTAAACTGTTACACGAATCGGGAGAGAATATTACTAGAATCCGTGGAGTATTCTCTGGAACGTTAAGTTATTTATTCAATAATTTTTCTGTTGAAAATAAACCGTTTAGTGAAATTATTCAGGAAACTATCGACAAAGGTTTTACAGAACCTGATCCGAGAGAAGATTTCTCAGGAAATGATGTGGCCAGAAAGTTATTAATTTTAGCTAGAGAGTTAGATTTGTATAATGAGTTTGAAGATGTTTCGGTACAGAATTTAATTCCGGAAGCGTATCAAAATATATCGGTAGAATCGTTTTTAGAGCAGTTGGATGTTTTAAATGAACAATACCAAGCTATAAAAGATAAGCAAGAACCAGGGCATGTATTGCGTTATATTGGTGATTTATCGGGAGATTTATCTCAAGATAAAGGCGTTTTGGAAGTTAAGCTCGTATCTATACCAAATGATAGTACTTTAGGGCAAATAAAAGGTTCGGATGCTATTTTTGAAATATTTACTGAGAGTTATGGTGAGCAACCTATCGTGATTCAAGGTGCAGGTGCTGGAGCAGAGGTTACAGCGCGTGGTGTGTTTGGTGATATTTTACGATTATCTAAGCATATAAACTAGTGTTATTTTTCATTTCCGCGAAGGCGGAAATCTAAAACCTAGAACACCTGAACAAACCAAAAACCTGTCGGTTTAAAACAAACCAAAGCAGGTAAGTGCATTAGGGATTGATGCGGTATCCTTTTTTGTTTTTCTCAAAAAAGATATAGCGGAAAGCCCGACCCGATAGGGAAATGCCCAAATAAAAATATTAAAAATAAATCTTTGAGGGTTTTTTACCTTTATTGAATAGTGAAAAAACAATGAGCGAGAAGAAAAAACATTTTGAAACCGAAGCGATACGCACACAGAGTGAAAACACGCAATTTTCGGAGCATTCGGTACCTTTGTACTTAACGTCCGGATTTGTGTTTGAAGATTCTGAGGAGATGCGCGCGTCTTTTGCCGAAGAGAAACAACGTGATTTATATAGTAGATATAGCAATCCTAATGTAAACGAATTTGTAGATAAGGTTTGTAAAATGGAAGGTGCAGAGGCTGGTTTTGCTTTTGCAAGTGGCATGGCTGCTGTGTTTTCTACATTTGCAACGTTGTTGGATGCTGGAGACCATGTGGTGTCTTGTAGTTCTGTTTTTGGTGCTACGCATGGTTTGTTTACTAAGTATTTTCCGAAATGGAATATTGAATGTTCGTATTTCAATATCAATGAAGTTGAAACCATAGAAAGTTTAATACAGCCAAACACGAAATTTATTTATGCTGAAACGCCTACAAACCCGGGCGTTGATGTGTTGGATTTGGAGTTTTTAAGTGCTATTTGTAAAAAGCATAATTTATTGCTTGTTATCGATAACTGCTTTGCGACGCCGTATTTACAGCAACCTATAAAATTTGGTGCAGATTTAGTAATTCATTCTGCTACTAAATTAATGGATGGCCAAGGGCGTGTGTTAGGTGGCGTAACGGTAGGTAAAAAGGAATTAATTAGAGAAATTTACTTATTTTCGAGATTAACAGGGCCGTCTATGAGTCCGTTTAATGCTTGGGTATTGTCTAAATCTTTAGAAACTTTAGCGATTAGAGTTGAAAGACATTGTGAAAATGCCTTAAAATTGGCTATATTTTTAGAGGCTCACCCTAAAGTGACATGGGTAAAATATCCGTTTTTAAAGTCGCATCCTAAACATGACATTGCTAAAAAACAAATGAAAATGGGAGGAAGCATTGTGGCTTTTGAAGTTGAAGGCGGTATAGAAGGTGGAAAGTCGTTTTTTGATAGTATAAAAATGTGTTCGCTATCGGCTAATTTAGGAGATACCAGAACTATTGTAACACACCCAGCAAGTACCACGCATGCTAAAGTTGAAGCATCGGTAAAGGCTGCTGCTGGTATTACAGATGGTATGGTGCGTTGTTCTTTAGGGTTGGAACATATTGATGATATTATTGCCGATATAGAGCAAGCACTTGCTTAAATTTTACATTTAGTTTACTGAATAGCCATTGTTTTTTAGTTTCTCATGATTTAACATGCTATTTTTATAAAAATTATTTACATCATGAAATTATTAAATATTGTTTGTGCGTTTTTGTTTTTAACTGTTGGGTTTAGCTGTAATTCTAGTGATTCTGGAGAGGAAGAGCAGGTTGATATCTTAGATGTATCTACAGTTTCTGAGTTTTCAGCAAGTGAAGAAACTAAATTAATAACAGTAACGGCTAATTTGTATTGGTACACAGCTAATAATAATGATTGGATTACTTTGTCTCCTACAAATGGAACTAATAATGGTTCTATAAATATCTCTGTAACAGCAAACCCAAACACTACCGTGCGTACAGGTTCTGTAAACGTTATTGGAGGTGATATTTCAAAAAATATAACAATTACACAGGCAGCAAAAGCTGAAAGTACAGGAGTTTTAGACGCTAATTTAGCGCCTTCTAAAAATTTCGATTTATCGACTTGGAATTTAAGTATTCCGGAAAATAAGGGTGATGGTACAGCGGTTACAGTAACGGTTGCTCAAATAAATGCGGATTACCAAAACAGTAAATATTTTTATATGAATACCGATGGTGGTATGGTTTTTAAATGCCCTGTGGCTGGTTTTAAAACCTCTCTAAATACAAGTTATACTCGAGTAGAATTACGCGAAATGTTGCGTGGCACTAATACAAGTATTAAAACTCAAGGTGTAAATAAAAACAATTGGGTTTTTGGATCGGCACCTACCGCAGATATAAATGCAGCGGCTAGTTTCGATGGGGAAATGAGTGCTACTTTGGCTGTAAACTATGTAACTACAACTGGAGATGATAGCCAAGTTGGCCGTGTTATTGTTGGACAAATTCATGCCAATGATGATGAGCCTATTCGTATTTATTACAGAAAGTTAAAAAATAATGCCTTAGGAGGTATTTATTTTGCTCACGAACCTATGGATGGTTTTGGTAGTGAACAATGGTACGATTTAATTGGTTCTAGAAGTAGTTCTGCTTCTAACCCAGAAGATGGTATTGCTTTAGGTGAAAAGTTTTCGTATAAAATTAAAGTGGTTGGTAATGCTTTAACCGTTACTATTTCTAGAGAAGGTAAAGCCGATATTATAAAAACTATTGATATGGTGAACAGTGGTTATGATAAAGGCGGACAGTACATGTATTTTAAGGCTGGTGTTTACAACCAGAACAATACTGGGGATGCTGATGATTATGTTCAAGCTACTTTTTATTCACTTGAAAAAAGCCATACAAATAATTAATTTTTAGACTTATATTTTTTTAATAAGTATACTAGAGATAAGATAAAAAGAACTCCAGCAATCCAATAATAGGTGTTATTTGAATTGTTTTTTAAACTTATAGCATCTGTATTCCCTATAATATAAAAACTTCCCCAATAAAATGGGTTGGTGTAAAAGGCTTCTGTATTTGCTAGATATTTTAATTTAGCTTGCTGTAGCGCTTTAGGCTTATTCATGCCTTTTTTTAGGTTTGAATAAAAACATTTCATTAATTCGGGGGTGCTTTTGTCATGTACTTCCCATTTGCTTAATAGTAAGCTTTTGGCTCCTGCATATTGAAAAGCGTTTCCTAAACTCATTATACCTTCCCCGTTAGCAATTTCGCCTATACCAGTATTACAAGCACTTAGTACAACAAGATCTGCGGGAATATTTAAAGCAAAAAGTTCATGATTGTATAAAATATCATCCTCTATAGTGTCTTTGCTTTTTGTGAAGAACAATTTTGAGTTTTCTGGATTTTCATTATCAACCTCTCCATGTAAGGCTAAATGTAAAATGTTATATTTTTCTACATTTTGTTTAAAGGTAGATTCTATGGCGTTAACTCCATAATAATATTGACCATCTATAATTTTAGATATCATGTCAATTTCTTTTCTCGCACCTGGTAAATCTTCTTTAATATCATTAGCAGGAGAAACGCTGTTTTTATTCGGTTTTTTAGTACTTGGTGCGTTTGAATATGAAAAGGCGAGACACTTTTTTAAGGTTTTAGATTCTGAAGTGTTTTTTATTATAGGATTGAATAATAAATCTGCTGAATTGGAATAAGAAATAGCGTGCTTTTTTAATAAATAGGGAAGTTCTCTACTGTTTTTATTGTTGTTATTTGTGAGTAATAAATCAAAATTTAAATACCATAATATGTCATCTGGAATAATTATTAATTCATCTCCTATCAGTTTTTTATCTAAGGGTTTAATAAGTTCTTGATATAAAACGGATGCTATTTTTTTGTAATCATTTAAATTTTCCGAAGTAATTGATATATTAAAGCGTTCTATTTTTTTATCTAATTCAGAAATTGTTAATTCTTTTATTGAAACATCATTTTTTGAAATTGTAAAGGCGTAGATTTTACTTTTAGTAGAGAAAAACTCTAATACCGTCGTTCTATTATTTATTTTATCTTGAATATCCTTAACAGAAAAGGACTCTGTTTTATGCTTTAATTGATAATATTTGGGATAGTCCTTTTTAAGTACTTTTATTAAAGAATCTTTCTTTTGATTAATAGTAAATAATTCGTTTTCAAAGCTTTTAATTTTATCTGTATCTAAAGTGTTTTCAGATTGTTCTGCAACAATTTGTGATTGATAGTAGGCTATGTCTGATTTGATGCTTTTTTCAAAATCTAGGAGTTCACTTGGTAGGTTTGAGAAGTTTTTAGCATTAGTATCATTGAGTAAATCTTTTAAAGTATTAGATCTGCTTTTTTCAGTAAAGTGCCATGCGTTTATTAGATGTTTTTTCTCTGTTGTATTTTTATATTGTAGTAAATGTGTTGTAATAGCATCTGCATAAATTGCTTTAGCTTGTTCTGCTAAAACTAATTTATCTTGATGATTGTTTATAGATTCGCGAATATAATCTATAATATAATCTGCTTGATAATATAGCGTTGCACTTTGTTCTAGCTGCTTATTGTCTTTATTTTGAATAGATTGTAGCTGTAATGTTTGTGCCTTTTTATGTATCGTTTTTAATAATAATTGGTGATCAAAATAATTATTAAGGTTAAGCGCTTTACTTTTATTTGCAGCTGCATTTTTAGAATTGGAAATAATGGCGCTATCTAAATATTTTAAGGCAGTTTTGTAGTTTTCTTTTTTATAATGGGTAATACCCATATTGTAGTGGAGATTTGAAGTTAATAAATGCGTAGCTCCATATATTTTTTGAGTTAATTTTAATCCTTTTTTATTGTAAAATAAGGCTTCATCATAAAACTCATATTTATACTTGAGTTCTCCTAATAGCTTTAGTGAATATGCTGTTTCAAGATGATTACCTAGTTTTTCTTGAATAGTTAATCCTTTTTTAGAATATTTGAGAGCTGTATTGTAATCTCCTTTAGATGAATATAGCGATCCAATATTGTCATATAGTTTTGCTATTTTATCATGGTTTTTATCCAAAATGGTTTTGTAATACTCTAAAGATTTGTTTAAATATATTAGAGCGTCATCATAAGCTCCCAACATGCCGTAAGTATTGCCAATATTCATGTAAATTAATGACAGTAAAGAAACATCTTCTTTAAAGTACTCAAGGGTTATGGCTAAGCTTTTTTGATAGTAATTTAAAGCTTTATTTAATTCTCCTTGAGATTTCAATATGTTTCCTGTGTTGTTGTAAACACCTAAAAGGCCTTTGTTATAGTCGTTTTTAACAAAATAAGGTAAAGATTTTTGGTAATACATCATGGCCTTTTCATCCTGCATAAGATCAAAATAAATAAGCCCGATGTTAATGTAGCTAAAGCCAATATTGATATGGTTTTCTTCTAGCGATTTTATATCAATATTTAAGCTTTTCTCTAGGTATTTTAATGAGGTGTGTAAGTCTCCTAAATTATAATAACAGAGGCCTATATTATTGTACCTATTTCCTATAACTTGATCGGTCTCTTTATGTGCCTTCAATGAAACCTTTAAGGCTTCTTCAAAAAAACTTAAAGCCGTTTTGTAGTTAGATTGAATAAAATTTAAACGTCCTAAACTGGAGAGCGATATCGAGATACTCTCATGGTTTGATGGTAGCTTTTCTTTTTTTAGCTTTAAACTTTTCTCGTAAAATTTTTGTGCTTTATTATAATCTAAAGATTCCTCGTAGCATTTGCCTAATTTATAATAGCAATCTGCTATTTTTTTGAAAGCACTTGTTTTTTCATATACATTAAGGGCTTCATTAAATAAAAGAACAGATGTATTAAAATCTCTTTTTTTTAAAAGTGAATCTGCAGTTTTGTAATTTATTGAAGCAGCTAAAGTGTCAGCTTTTTTTTGAGCATACAAGCTAGGTATAAAAAGAAAACTAACTAAGATCCAAAAGAAAGATAGATGTTTATTCATTATCATGAGTATTGAAAACGTTGAAAGTATTTGTTAATAGATATTATAACATTTCACTCTCTTAGTTTCAATTCTTTAGTTTTATGTTTAGGTAGTTCTATAAATTTTTCGGCAGTTTTTATATCGCCTTGTTCAAGATAAATAAGGCCTTTATACCAATTTGCTACTTTAGATTTTTTACCTGTATGGTATTTAGAAAGCGTGTCTAATGTTTTTAAAGCAGTATCCGAATCCTCTTTTTTATAGAAAGATAAGGCTCTAAGCAGTAAAACATCTTCATAATAAATAGTGTCTGCTTTATAATCACTAAGTAAGTTAATGGTAGATTGGTAATTCATGTCGCTATAAGTGCTGTACGCACTGCTAACGAGGCTTTTTAAAGAATCTTTTTTAGTACTACGAATGGTGTTAAAATCTAAACCAATTTTTTTATTCCAAGAACTAGCAATTAATTTATTTAAGTCTGGTTCTTGAAATGTGGAATTAAGTTGCCAAATAAAAAATGTTATAATAAAACCTGCTGCAATAGCACCAACCCATTTCCACGGCGTTTTTTTTGTAGCTATTGTTGTTTCCTTATCCTTCAATAAGGTCTTCCATTTTTCTGCTCGTACCAGTTTATCTTTATCTGGATAAGTAGTGTTTACTATATCATTGGCTGACTTATAAGCTTCGCATCTTTCGCGAAATTTTATGTCGAGTAATATTCTTTTTTCAAATTCCTTTAATTCTTCATAAGAAAGGTCTAAGTCGAAAAAACGTGTAATTAAGTCTAAATCTTTTTCTGGAATCATTATTAAGAATTATTTTTTTTCAAGTTAATTAAAGCTTCAGTAACTTTTTTAACTAGTCTTTTTTTACAATTATATTTTGCTTGTACTAAAGCTTGGTAATTATTATACCCCATTTCTTGCTGTAAATCTTTTAATTTTATATTGTTATCTAGCTCTGCTTCAATAAGTTTTTTGCATTTATCACATAACTCATTAATGGCAATAGATAAAGCTTTGTGCTTTAGTGAAATATCGTTTTCTATATCTGTTTTTTCCTGCTCTGTTATTAAAACATCATTCTTAGCTTTATTAAGACTGTACGCATTATTATCTACTAAAATAACAGAGTTCCATGGCTGTCTTTTTTTATGTAGCCATGCATTTCGGCACATCATATAAATATAGGCTATACTATTAAGAGGCAGTTCTTCTTGTTTAATAACAAAGCGTTCCCAAAATTTATGCATAGATGTTATAAAAACGTCTTGTGCATCGTCCTTTGAGTTCGTGAGAGCGGTTAGTTTGGGTAATAATTTTTTGAAAGTATCTTCAAAAAATCTATTAAAAGGAAATTCATTTCCATTAACGGCGCTATCAATTATTTTTTTGATATTAATTTCTGTCATAGGGAACCACAATGATACTAAAAATAAAGATATCTGCCTTTCTGAATTTCTTTCAGTTCTGAGGGGGAAATAAAAAAAACTTGTTATTATTTTTTTAATCTACATCATATACGTGGGAAGCTATGGTAATAGCCTTTTCTTCTTTTTAATAAAAACTTGGAACTATAAAATAGTTTCTCAAAAAAAGCGGTAGCCGAAAAGCTTATACAAATAGAGTAGGTGTTTAAATAAATTTTAAAATGAAAAAATTATCAGATTTTCAAGAAAACAAAGTAGAGTTAAAAAATGTAAAAGGGGGAACAACATTTTCTTCTCGCTTTATAAAGGCTCACCCAGGACCACTATCTGACCCAGGAAACTATATTGCTAGTGCAAGTCATGATGTCAATGGGGTTTGGTCTCACCTTGAAATGGCACCACTTGATTCTTCAATAACACCGAGATATTTAGGGTAGTAAATTGTTACTAGATAATAATATTTTATCTAGGCTTCTTTTAGATGAATAAATAAACTTTAAAACATATTAAAAAATGAAAAATTTAAATGATTACCGTGATTTTCAATTGCAAACTAAAGCAACAAAAACCGTTTTTGGAGGAACTGGAGATAACGGAATAATGAATGGGAATTGTACACCAGATCCTATAGGTGATGAAATAAGAAAGAAATTAGGATTATAATACTTAAAAGCGGTAGCCGAAAAGCTTATAAAAATAGAGTAGGTTTAATAATTAAATATCTAAAAACATGAAAAAATTATCAGATTTTAAAGAAAACAAGGTAGAGTTAAATGATGTTAATGGAGGTAGAAGTTTTCCAAGTATGTCTTTATCTGCTATAAATGAATATCCAGGAGGCGCATCTACTCCGGGAAACTACATAGCCACTATTGGTACTGATATAAACGGAAATTGGGTTTGGACTGATTATGGACCAAACGATTTTGCTCCAGCTCCTAGACCATAAACTCGCAAATTGTTTATTAAAAGTATTTTAATAGAATACTTTTTAGAGGTTTTATTAGCACCTGTAAGTCGATAAAAATAAAGCATGTATTTAATAAAATAATAAATTATGAAAAAATTATCAAATTTTAAAAGTAGCAAAATAGATTTAGAAGAAATTCAAGGTGGTTCTTATGGTAATCCTTCTCCAAAAATATCAGGATGGGTAGTTTGGGAGATGCCTGGAGGAGCTTCTACAGCAGGGAATACTCAATCATTGGTTCATGGCGATATTAGTGAGGGGTCATTTTATTAATAATTAGTTAATATTAAAAATGCTCAACCCTTAACAAGGTTGGGCATATTTCTACTTATGGTTTTACTACTAACAAATAGCCAACATGATACCACACCAGAAAGTGTAATGGATTGGTTGTCATATTATAAACAGGACTTTAAAAGGCTTCATGCAGAAAATTATTCTAATTGGGATCTTAAAAATATAAAAAAAGTGAGTACCGTTTGGTTTTGGAGATGGGGTTTCGTTAAAGGGCTTCCTCAAGCCACCGTTGTTGATAATGAAAAAAATATAATTACCTTAAATGATAATATTAGAGATGAAAATAAAATGCTATCTCAATATTTTATGTATTTGCTTAAATCTAAAAATTGGCTATCTCACCCCAGTTCTATTGATGTTAATAAATTAATTGTTTTAGATGAAGCAAAAGCTGTGGGGTTTAATATTCCTGAATATAAAATTATAAATAGTAAAAAGCAACTTCAAAATTTCAAAGAAGAACACGGTAGAGTAATAACAAAAAGCTTGGGGAATACATTTCCTTTATCTAGTAGAGAGTGCTTTACTATGTTTTATACAAAAGAAGTTACTAATATAGAGGCTGTTTCTTCTACATTTCCAAGTTCATTTATTCAAAAATTTATACCCAAAACACTCGAAATTAGAACATTTTATTTCAATAAGGAAATTTTTTCTATGGCTATAATGACGCCCAATTCAGAGGTGGATCATAGAAAATATAGTAAAGATTTACGGAAGGTACCATATCAACTTACAAAGGAAGTTGAAGATAAAATTCACCTTTTAATGGAAACCTTAAATTTAGAAACGGGCTCTCTAGATTTTATGTTAGGGCAAGATAATCTTATCTATTTTCTAGAAGTTAATCCTATTGGTCAATTTTCTATGGTATCAGAACCTTGTAATTACTTTTTAGAGAAAAAGATAGCGTTACACTTAAAAACATTACATGAAAAAAAACATTAAACAAGGGGTAGAAAATTTGCCTTTATTATATCAGCTTTCTGAAGTCGAAGAAATTGGTGGAAGTGAACCTATCCAACCAGTCGTTTCAAGGCGTCCAAACCGAGTGATAAAAATGGAGGTTTACGAATCTGTTAAAACACCTACAGGTGGAGCTCCTAAACCCGTAACTAAAAGCTTTAATTTTTTTAAATGAAATATTTCTTAATTTTTTCGAACTGCACGCTAACTATAGGTGCAACTAGAACCGTGATAAGTGATTTACAAGAAAACAAACTTTTTTTTATACCCAATGAATTATATGATATTCTAATTGAGCTAAAAAACACACCTCTAATTCAGGTTAAAAATAAATTAGATCTAGAGACCCAAGAAACGCTTATGGAATACATAAACTATTTTATAGACGAGGGTATAGGTTTTTATACAAGCTCTCCTGATAGTTTTCCAGATTTTCCTTTAGAATATGATACATCAGAAGTTATTAATAATGCTATAATCGATTTAGATGAAAAATCGGATTATGATATTAAAAAAGTAATTAATAATCTTACAGATGTTCAATGTAAATATTTAGAAGTTCGAGCTTACACTACTTTATGCTTAGAGAAAATGGAGGGTATTTTAGAGTATTGTTCTAAAGGCTACTTTAAAAATGTTGATTTTATAGCTCAGTATTCTAATGAAAAAAATTATGTAGAGCAGGTTAAAACTTTAGTATTAAATTCTCCTTTAATAGGTCGCGTTCTTTTGCATAGTGCTCCAAACGATTATGAAGACGATTTTATAAAACAAACTAAAGCGGTAATTCTAGATAATACCTGTTGTGGTGTAATTAATCAAGGTTATTTTGTGTCTACAATAGCTGTTTTTACAGAAGCTCAAAATCATAATACCTGTCTAAATAAGAAAATTTCGATCGATGTTAATGGGGATATTAAAAACTGCCCAAGTATGTCTAAAAGTTTTGGAAATATAGAAAATACATCTTTTCAACAAGCTTTAAAGGTTAAAGATTTTAAAAAATATTGGAATGTTTCTAAAGACGAAATCGAGGTTTGTAAAGACTGCGAATTCAGATATATCTGTACAGATTGTAGAGCTTATAAAGAAGACCCGGATAACGATTTCTCAAAGCCTTTAAAATGTGGTTATAGTCCTTATACAAACGAGTGGGAAGATTGGAGTACAAACCCATTAAAAGTAAAAGCAATAGAGCATTATGCTATGTCTTATCTTAATATTAAATAAAGAACAACTTTTCTTGCTATTAAATAGTTGTAATTTATTTCTTATTGTAAAAGGAGGAAAGGATGCTACGATTTGAAGTGCGAATTTTTTATAATTACTAAAATTTTAAAGAAAATGTGTTATTATTTTTTTTAAAGGTATCTAAGTATATAGAAAGCCATGTTGTAAAGTAAATTTTGTTTTGACATTAGCTTTTAAAAGCAGAAGTAACCACAAGGTTAATATAATACAAGCAGACATGAATGTTTTAATAAGTTTAATATTTTGAAATGATTACACTAGTTTTTAATTTTTAGTTAAAGTGAAAAATATAGTTAAAGGTTGTATTGAAGATAATAGTGTAACTAATTCGTGGAATACATAAAAAAAGTTAAACTCATAACAAGTAAAAGCGTAAACCGAAAAGCTTATTAATAATAGAGTAGGTATTTTATTAAATTTTAGATTATGAAAAAATTATCGAATTTTAAAGATAATAAGATAGATTTAGAACAAATCCAAGGCGGGAAAGTTTCGCCTTCATCATATTATCTAGTATGGCATGCTCCAGGAGGAGCAAGTACTCCAGGTAATTGGGTAGAAGATGGTCGTTATGATTATCCAAGTTCAATAGAAGTATGTGGATGTCAGTAGTTGGTATTTGCCATGAATAGATAATATACGCTATGGTCATCTAAGAGAAAACTACTGATGGTTATTAATTTCAATAACTTTAAATTAAAGTAATTAAATAACCCAATTCTTGCTAGAATTGGGTTGTTTAATTAAAAAACAGAGAATTTCATACTATACCAGAAAAGTGAGAGTTAGAGCAAAAACTCTGTAAATGCAGAAGTAAAAAAACTATAGAATATTCTATCTTATCAATATAAATGATTAAAAAGTTTCCTTTTTATAAACAGCTCGATTTTAAAGATTGTGGTGCCACCTGTTTAAAAATAATAGCAAAGCACTATAATAAAATAATCCCTTTACAAGAGTTACGTACCTTAAGTGAAACTACGAGATCAGGAAGCAGTTTGGCAGGATTAAGTGATGCGGCAGAAAGTATTGGGTTTAGAACACTTGGAGTCAAAATTACTTCGAAGCAATTAGAAGAAGCACCGTTACCTTGTATTTTGCATTGGAATAAAAACCATTATGTTGTTTTATATGAAATAAAAAATGGCATATATCACATTTCAGATCCAGCTCATGGATTGCTTAAATATAACCTACTCGACCTTTTAGAACATTGGATTGGTAATAACGCGAGCTCAGAAACCGAAGAAGGTATTGTTTTATTATTAGAAACAACACCTAATTTAAAAGAATATACTACAACAACTAATGAGGCCGATAAGGATTTTAGTTTTTCGTTTATATCAAAATATGTATTAAAATATAAGCAGTTTTTATGGCAATTAGTTATAGGGCTAATTGCGGCTAGTTTACTTCAGCTTGTTTTTCCTTTTCTAACGCAAAGTGTTGTCGATGTTGGTATAAAAAATCAAGATGTACACTTTATATATCTTATTTTATTTGCCCAATTAGCTTTGTTTATTGGGCGCACAGCTATTGAGGTTATTAGAAGCTGGATTCTTTTACACTTAAGTGCGAGAATAAATATATCGCTTGTTTCAGATTTTTTTGTAAAACTCATGAATTTGCCAATAGCCTTTTTCGACACGAGAATGACAGGCGATATTTTACAACGTATAAACGACCATAAACGTATAGAAAGTATTTTAACAACATCGTCGTTAAACGTGCTCTTTTCTATGGTGAATCTTGTTATTTTTAGTATTGTTTTGGCATACTATAGTTTACAGGTTTTTGGTGTGTTTTTTATAGGAAGTTTTCTTTATTTCTTATGGATTATTATTTTCTTAAAAAAGCGTAGAGATTTAGATTACAAGCGTTTTTCTCAAGTAAGTCAGGAGCAAAGTAAAGTTATTGAGCTTATAAATGGAATGCAGGAAATAAAACTACATAATGCTGAAAAACAAAAGCGATGGGGTTGGGAGTTTTTACAAGCTAAACTATTTAAAGTATCCATAGAGGGGTTAGCACTCGAACAATACCAAACTGTGGGTTCTGGTTTTATAAATGAAGTAAAAAATATTTTAATCACCGTACTCTCTGCTAAATTAGTAATTGATGGTGATATTACCTTAGGGATGATGTTGGCTATTACATATATAGTAGGGCAGTTAAACTCACCAATAGCACAACTTATTGGCTTTATTAGAGAAGTGCAAGATGCTAAAATATCGTTAGAGCGCTTGGCAGAAATTCATAATAAAGAAGATGAAGAGCAGCAAGGTGCTAATAAAATAACAGACCTTTCTCTAGATGCAGATTTAAGCCTCGAAAAGGTTTACTTTAGTTATACAGGGTCAGATCAAATGGTTTTAAAAAATCTCGATTTGACTATTCCTTCAAATAAAATCACGGCTATTGTCGGCACTAGTGGTAGTGGTAAAACCACCTTAATGAAATTGCTCTTAAAATTTTACGAACCTAATGCTGGAACTATAAAACTTGGTAATTACGATTTACAACATGTATCTCAAAAAGCTTGGAGAAACCAATGTGGTGTAGTGATGCAGGAAGGCTATATTTTTAGCGATACCATTGCTAACAATATTGCAGTTGGCGAAGATTATATAGATAAAGATAAATTGGCGCATGCGGTAGATGTTGCTAACATTAAAGACTTTATAGAAGTTTTACCATTATCGTACAACACTAAAATAGGCATGGAAGGTGTGGGTTTAAGTACTGGGCAAAAGCAACGTCTTCTTATTGCAAGAGCGGTTTATAAAAACCCTGATTTCTTGTTTTTTGATGAAGCAACCTCAGCTTTAGATGCAAACAATGAAAAAGTGATTATGGAGAAGCTGAATACTTTTTTTGAAAATAAAACGGTAGTGGTTATTGCGCACAGATTGAGTACTGTAAAAAATGCAGATCAAATTGTTGTCTTAGATCAAGGCAAAATTGTAGAAGTTGGTAATCATGAAGTTTTGGTAAAGCAAAAAGGGAATTATTATAATTTGGTTAAAAACCAATTAGAATTAGGGAAATAGTATGCCAGACAAACTAGAAGACATAGATTTAAGGAGCGAAGAGGTGCAAGAAATACTTAGCAAAGTACCACATTGGATGATACGTTGGGGGAATGTATTATTTCTTGTATTAATAATATTGTTGTTGTTTTTGTCTTGGTTAGTAAAATATCCAGATATAATTGCATCAGAAGCTTTAATAACGACTAAAATTCCGCCACAAAAAGAGTATGCTAAAATTACAGGTAAGTTAGAAGCTATTTTAATAAAAGACAATCAAGAGGTTAGTAGTGGGCAGCGTTTGGCTATATTAGAAAACACGGCTAATTATAAAGATGTATTTAAGCTTAAATCGATTATAGATACTATAACTTTAAATAGACAATATTTTAAGTTTCCAATAGATAGTTTACCTCTTTTATTTTTAGGGAATATTGAATCTCAATATGCTTTATTTGAAAATAGCTATATACAGTATCAATTAAATAAAGAATTAAAACCCTTTTCTAATGAGGCCGTAGCAAATAGATATTCCATTTCAGAATTAAATAGAAGATTACGAAGTCTTCAGTCTCAAAAAGAAATTAATAAAACGGAATTAGACTTTAAAAAGAAGGATTTACAACGGCATGTATTATTGTTTGATAAAGGTATTATTTCTGCTCAAGACTTCGAGAATAAACAACTAGAAGCGGCTCAGGCACAACGTAATTATAAGAATTTCGAATCTTCAATATCTCAAATTAGAGAAGGAATAAGTAATGCAAAGCAAACCTCTAAAGGCACTGAAATTAATAGGGTGAAAGAAGAAATGGTATTGCTTAAAAATGTTATTCAATCTTTTAATCAATTAAAAAAAGCAATTAGAGATTGGGAATATCAGTATGTTTTGCAATCTAATATTAATGGTAAAGTATCATTTTTAAATTTTTGGAATTCTAATCAAACCGTTAATCAAGGCGATTTGGTTTTTACAATTATTCCTAGCGGAAATTCCTCGTTTATAGCTAAGTTAAAAGCACCCGGTCAAAATTCTGGAAAAATTAAAATTGGTCAAAAAGTGAATTTAAAAATAGAAAATTATCCTGATACAGAGTTTGGTGTGCTTAACGGAGTTGTTAAAAACATTTCAATAGTGCCTGATGTAAATGGCTTATATGTTATAGATGTAGAATTGCCTAAAGTACTAGTGACTTCTTACGGGAAAACCATTGATTTTAAACAAGAAATGCGTGGTTCTGCTGAAATTATTACCGAAGATTTACGTTTAATAGAACGTTTTTTCTATCAGTTTAAAGAAGCTTTAAGGCGATAAATAATAAGGATAGTAATTTTTACATATATAATATTGATGCATTTTGTTTTAGCACTTTACAAAAACAAGATGCCACTAATTATAAAACTTCTTCAAAATAATTATATTAGCAAAGTGTTTTAAATAACTATATTTACCACATGCTATCTAAAAAAACTAAATACGGACTAAAAGCACTAACGTTTCTTGCTAGAGCAGAAGGCGATGCGCCAGTGCAAGTTGGTACTATTGCTAAAAGTGAAAATATTCCTCAGAAATTTTTAGAAGGAATTTTGTTAACCTTAAGGAAGTCTGGTATTCTTGGGTCTAAAAAAGGAAAGCATGGTGGTTATTATTTAAGGCAAGATCCTTCGGAAATTAAAATGACCGATGTAATGCGTGTTCTAGAAGGGCCAATTGCCATGGTGCCATGTGTGAGTCTTAACTTTTATGAAAAATGTGACGATTGCCCAGATGAGCATGCATGTAGTGTGCATAAACTCATGATTATGGTACGCGACAATACACTAAAAGTACTCCGAAACAATACGTTAGCCGATTTATCAAATACTAAATCTTGATAAAATCATGAGAAA
The DNA here is from genome assembly GCF_004368925.1 of Algibacter lectus. Classification (NCBI taxonomy): domain Bacteria; kingdom Pseudomonadati; phylum Bacteroidota; class Flavobacteriia; order Flavobacteriales; family Flavobacteriaceae; genus Algibacter; species Algibacter lectus. The sequence goes on along the minus strand of NZ_SORL01000007.1, from coordinate 1,729,426 downwards.
TTTTCGGTTTTCTATAAATTTTCTTCAGTTTAACCCGAAAATATTTCATTATCCTAAAAAATTCATAAAAGCTATTTGTTATGTACAAAAATATATTACATTTGTAATCCCTACTAAAACGGTAGGATTAATATAAGATTAAGAAAATGATAGCGCAAATGTTATTAAAAAATAAAGAAAAGTCTACTTATCAAGAAGATGCAGTTGGAGAAAAACCAATTAGAAGTGTAGCAAAAGCTTTAAGCTGGAGACTTATTGGAACGTTAGATACTTTAATAGTTTCTTATTTTTTAACAGGTGAACTTTCGGTAGCAGCATCTATTGCTTCTGTCGATTTTATCACGAAAATGGTATTGTACTTTTTTCACGAGCGTATTTGGAATTCAGTTAAATGGGGAAAATAATGATAGAACAATCAGAATTAAATACATTAAATGAAGCTTTTAAAAATGCTTCACCATCAGAAATAATTGCGAAAGCTTTCGAATTAAGTGATGAAGCTGTAGTAACTACAAACTTTAGACCTTATGAGGCTGCTATTTTGCACGCTGTAAATACGGTTAAAGCTAAAACACCTGTAGTTTGGTGTGATACCGGTTATAATACACCACAAACTTATAAGCATGCCGAGCAAGTTATCAAAGACTTAGACTTAAACGTGTTTTTATATGTGCCAAAACAAACATCGTCTCATAGAGATGTGGTTATGGGAATTCCTAGTGTAGATGCTCCGGAACATGCTTTGTTTACAGAACAAGTAAAGTTAGAGCCTTTTAAACGCGCTATGGACGAGCATAATCCAAAAGTTTGGTTTACAAACTTACGTCAAGGGCAAACAGCTTTTAGAGATAGTATTGGTATTTTTAGCGTAAGTAAAGCTGGAGTGTTAAAGGTGAGTCCTTTCTATTATTGGAGTGATGAAAAATTAGATAAATATTTGGAAGAAAATAATTTACCAAATGAATTTAAGTATTTCGATCCAACAAAAGCATTAGAGAATAGAGAGTGTGGTTTACACGCTTAAAATAAAATAGAGTAAATGGTTATTGGTGTTTACTTCCAATAACCAATAACAATAATAAAGATTATGAATAAAGACACATCAAATATAAATTCGTTAGAAAACGAGGCTATATACATTATGAGAGAAGTGGCAGCACAATTTGAAAAACCTGTGTTGTTATTTTCTGGAGGAAAAGATTCTATTACTTTGGTTAGATTGGCTGTTAAAGCTTTTTATCCAGCAAAAATTCCTTTTCCTTTAATGCATATAGACACGGGACACAATTTCCCTGAAACTATTGAATTTAGAGATCGTTTATGTAAAGAATTAGGTTTAGAGCTAATTGTACGTAACGTTCAAGATTCTATTGATGAAGGTAAAGTGAAAGAAGAGTCTGGTCGTTATGCAAGTAGAAATATGTTGCAAACTACTACGCTTCTTGACGCTATCGAAGAATTTAAGTTTGATGCTTGTATTGGTGGTGCGCGTCGTGATGAAGAAAAAGCAAGAGCTAAAGAACGTATTTTTTCTGTTCGTGACGATTTTGGTCAATGGGATGAGAAAAACCAACGTCCTGAATTATTCGATATGTTGAATGGTGATATTGAGCACGGACAAAACGTACGTGTATTCCCTATTTCTAACTGGACAGAATTGGATGTATGGTCTTATATAGAACAAGAAAATATTGAAATTCCTTCAATATATTTTGCTCACAAACGTAAAGTATTCTTAAGAGATGGCATGATTTGGTCTGCAGAAGACGATGTTGTTTACAGAGATGAAAATGAAGAAGTATTAGAAAAAATGGTTCGTTTTAGAACGGTTGGAGATATGAGTTGTACTGCAGCGGTATATTCAGATGCGGTTTCAATTTCTAAAGTCGTAGAAGAAATTAGAGATTCTACTATTTCTGAGCGTGGTGCTAGAATCGATGATAAACGATCTGAAGGTGCTATGGAAAAACGTAAACAACAAGGGTATTTTTAGAATATCGGTTTTGTTATTTCCGTGAAAACGGAAATCTTTTAAAATGAATACAAATTAGGCTTTTAGCCAACATTATAATAACAATGGAAGTATTAAAAATTGCAACAGCAGGAAGTGTAGATGACGGTAAAAGTACCTTAATCGGTCGCATCCTTTACGATACAAAATCATTAACTTCAGATAAGTTAAAAGCGATTGAAGACAAAAGTGAACAATTAGGATATGATTACCTAGATTTTTCATTAGCGACAGATGGTTTAATGGCCGAGAGAGAACAAGGTATTACTATTGATGTAGCACATATATATTTTTCAACTAAGAAGAAAAGTTACATTATAGCAGATACTCCTGGCCACGTAGAATATACGCGTAACATGGTTACTGGAGCATCAACATCTCAAGCGTCTATTATTTTAATCGATGCACGTAAAGGTGTTATAGAGCAAACTAATCGTCACTTTTTCATCAACAACTTACTTAGAGTTAAAGATGTAGTGGTTGCTATTAACAAAATGGATTTAGTTGATTATTCAGAAGAGACTTATAATAAAATTAAGGCCGATTTTTCTGAATTAATGAGCAAAAGAGATTACCAAGATCAAAAAATAACATTCATTCCTGTAAGTGCATTACAAGGTGATAATGTTGTAAACAAATCTGATAAAATGCCTTGGTATACAGGTGATGCTTTATTACAGCACTTAGAAGATTTGGATAAAAAAGATATCTACAATGTGGGAACACCACGTTTCCCTGTACAGTATGTTATCCGTCCTAAAACTGAAGATTTTCATGATTTTAGAGGGTATGCAGGAAAAGTTTACGGTGGTGAATTAAGCGTTGGAGATGATATTATTGTTTTACCATCTAAAACAAGATCTAAAATTAAAGATATTTATTTCTACGACGAGAAATACGAAACCGCTTCTAGACGTTCTTCTGTAACTATTACTTTAGAAAACGATATTAACGTATCTCGTGGAGACATGATTGTTAAAGAAAACGATTTGCCTACTATCGATAAACAATTTACAGCCAATGTATGTTGGATGGATTCTGAAAACTTAACTGTTGGAGGTAAATACATTGTGCAGCACGGTGTTAATAAAGTATTAGCGAAGGTTGATAGAATTAACCACAAAATTAATCCTGATTATTCAGGAATAGATAAAGAAGCAACATCTTTAGGTGTTAATGATATTGCTTCGGTTTCATTTAAATTAAACAAACCTATCTTTTTTGATCAATTCAAAAACCATAGAACAAACGGTTCGTTTATTTTAATTGATCCACAATCAAATAACACGGTTGGAGCTGGTTTTATCCAGTAACAAATAATAAAAAATATTTTTCTAATAAGAAAAAGGTCAGGTATATCATGCAAAGTTTTGAAACAGAAATAGAAAATCCAATAGTACAAAAGGATATCATTGAATTAGCCAATAAAATTGAGCTATTTAACAATGGTAAAATTGATGAAGAAAAATTTAGAAGTCTTCGTTTGGCTCGTGGCGTTTATGGCCAACGTCAAGAAGGGGTTCAAATGATTCGTATCAAGATTCCTTACGGAAAAATGAAAAGTAACCAATTACGTAGAATTGCTGATGTTTCAGATGAATATTCTCGTGGTCGTTTACACATTACAACCCGTCAAGATATCCAAATTCACTATGTGGATTTACAAAGAACGCCAGAACTTTGGGCCGAACTTGAAAAAGATGAGGTTACTGTACGTGAGGCCTGCGGAAACGTAGTAAGAAACGTAACGGCTTCCGAAACTGCGGGTATTGATGTTAACGAACTTTTCGATGTATCGCCTTATGCAGATGCGATTTTTAAATTCTTTTTACGTAACCCAATTTGTCAAGAAATGGGACGTAAATTTAAAGTGTCTTTCTCTAATACAGACGAAGATACGGGATTATCGTATTTACATGATATTGGTTTTATTGCTAAAGTAGAAAACGGTGTTCGTGGGTTTAAAGTTATGGTTGCTGGTGGATTAGGTTCTCAACCTCGTCATGCAGAAGAGCTTTACAGCTTTTTACCTGCAGATAAAATTATTCCAGTAATGGAAGGGGTTTTAAGAGTTTTCGATCGTTACGGTGAACGTAAAAGTAGAGCGAAAGCACGTATGAAATTCCTTTTAAAGGATATTGGATTAGAGGCTTTTAAAGGGTTAATTGCTGAAGAACAAAAAGCGATTGAATTTAAAACTGTAGCTATTGATGCTGATGCTTATGTAGCATCACAACCGGTTTCTGTTGAAGCACCACAAGTTGAAATTAAAGATCAAGCGGCTTTCGATTTATGGAAATCGACTAATCTTATCCCTCAAAAACAAGATGGATATGTGGCTATTGGTGTTAAAGTTTTATTGGGCGATTTTTATACTGATAAAGCACGTTTATTAGCCAATTTAATTGATAATTATGCTGCTGGTGAAGTACGTTTAACATTACGTCAAAACATAGTTATTCCTTTTGTAAAGGAAGAATTAGTACCGTTTTTCTATCAAGAACTTGAGAAATTAGGTTTTGTAGAAGCGGGTTATAATAAAGCCGTAGATATTACAGCTTGTCCTGGTACAGATACCTGTAACTTAGGTATAGCAAGTAGTACTGGTATTTCGGTAGAATTAGAACGTATGATTACGGCAGAGTATCCACAATATTTACAAAATGAAGATCTTGTAATTAAAATTAGTGGTTGTATGAATGCTTGTGGTCAGCATAATATGGCAAACATTGGTTTCCAAGGGATGACAGTTAGAACGCCTGAAAAATTAGTAGCGCCTGCGTTACAAGTTTTATTAGGTGGTGGGAATTTAGGAAATGGAAACGCCCTTTTTGCTGATAAAGTAGTAAAAGTACCAAGTAAAAGAGGTCCGGAAGCATTACGCAGAATTTTAAACGATTTTGAAGCAAATGCTAACGGAAAATCATTCGTAGATTACTATAAAGTAACAGGAGAACGTTATTTTTATGATTTATTAAACGATTTACAAGACGTCACTAACTTAACTCAAGAAGATTTTATCGATTGGGGTGAAGAAGAAAAATACGTTAAAGAAATTGGAATTGGAGAATGTGCTGGTGTTGTTATCGATTTAATTGCAACATTATTCTTTGAAAGTGAAGAGAAAATAGATAATGCTAAAGCTTCTTTTGAAGATGAGGTGTATTCTAGTGCTATATATTACGCTTACCAATCGCTAGTTAATTCCGCGAAAGCGTTATTATTAGCTGAAAATAAAAAGACTAATACGCATGCTGGAATCGTTTCTCAGTTTGATGAGTTTTTTATTGAAGGAGGTAAAATTGATTTAGGAACATCGTTTTCAGAATTAATTTACGAAATCAATAAAAATGCACCAACTAAAGATTTTGCATTAAGTTATATCGCAAATGCCGATAAGTTTTTAGCAGCAGTTAGAGCTTACAGAGAAGCTGAACAAGCTAAAGCATAAGAATACTAAAAAGCAACAATGAGTTCTAAAAACCCAATATTAACCATAGTAGGTGCAGGTCCAGGAGACGTAGATTTAATTACCCTTAAAGCTATTAAGGCTATCGAATCTGCAGATGTTATCCTTTATGATGCACTTATTAATGAGGCCTTATTAAAATATGCTTCGGCAGATGCCGAACTTATTTTTGTAGGTAAACGTAGAGGGTGTTATGCTTTTCAACAAGATCAAATAAACGATCTTATTGTATCTAAAGCTAAAGAGAAAGGGCATGTGGTACGCTTAAAAGGCGGCGATCCTTTTATTTTTGGTCGAGGTGCAGAAGAGATTGATTATGTGAGACAATTTGGATTAGAAACTTATGTTGTTCCTGGTATTTCGTCATCCATGGCCGTGCCAGCTTATCAAGGTATTCCGTTAACAAAACGAGGATCTTCAGAGAGTTTCTGGGTCATTACCGGAACCACTAAAAAGCATCAGTTATCTGGCGATGTGGCATTGGCTGCAAAATCGTCGGCAACAGTTGTTATTTTAATGGGCATGGGGAAATTGAGTGAAATTGTTCGCATTTTTTCAGAAGAAAATAAACAAGATGTGGCCGTAGCTATTATTCAAAATGGCACCAGAGATAATGAAAACGTAGGGATTGGTACTATAAGTTCTATTGAAAGTATAGTGGCAGAAAAACAATTAGCAAACCCTGCTATTATTGTTATTGGCGATGTGGTAAAGGAACGCGCAGTATTATCATCGGTCTTAGAAACGGTTAATAAAAATAAGTAATATGCTAGATGAAGCGGATAAAATAAAGACGTCGAGTTTAGTAGAAAAGGAAAGGAATAATTTATATCCTATTTTTTTAAAAACAAAAAGTTTAAATGTACTTATTGTTGGTGGCGGACATGTTGCTGAAGAAAAATTAACCTTCTTATTAAAATCGAGTCCAGATGCTCATGTTACCGTGGTGTCGCCAATGTTTCGCGAAGGCACTATAAAACTTGCAAAAACAGGTTGTGTAACATTAGTTGAAGATAGTTATAAAAAAAAGTATATTATTGGCAAGCATATGGTAGTTGCTACGACAGATATACCGGAAGTAAATGTAGAAGTTTGGAAAGACTGTAGAGCAGAATCTAAATTAGTTAACGTTGCCGATAATCCGCCGTATTGCGATTTTTATATGGGTGGTATTGTAACTAAAGGTAATGTGAAAGTGGCGATTTCTACTAATGGAAAATCACCAACTACAGCAAAACGTTTGCGTCAATTTTTTGAGGATGTTATTCCTGAAAACGTAGACGATTTAGTTAAAAATTTAAACGAGTTTAGAAAAACTATTAAAGGTGATTTTGAACAAAAAGTGGAAACGTTAAACGAATTCACAAAAGGACTAATAGAAAAAAAAGAGTAATTATATATAAAGCATAGTAAAATGATTAAAACAGATATACTAATAATTGGCGCTGGGCCAACAGGTTTATTTACAGTATTCGAAGCTGGATTATTAAAGTTAAAATGTCATTTAATTGACGCGTTGCCACAACCTGGTGGACAATGTTCAGAATTGTATCCTAAAAAACCAATTTATGATATCCCTGGATTTCCAGAGATTTTAGCTGGAGATTTAACTAAAAATTTATTAGAACAGGCAAAACAATTTGAACCTGGTTTTACTTTAGGAGAACGCGCCGATACTGTTGAAAAGCAAGAAGACGGTACGTTTATAGTAACTACAAATAAAGGAACAAAACACCAAGCACCAGTGGTTGCTATTGCTAGTGGTTTAGGTAGTTTTGAGCCTAGAAAACCACAACTTGAAAACCTTTCGAAGTTTGAAGATAAAGGTGTTGAGTATATGATTAAAGAACCAGAAGTGTATCGCGGTAAAAAAGTGATTATTGCTGGTGGTGGAGATTCTGCATTAGATTGGTCTATATTTTTAGCCGATATAGCAGAAAGTGTTACTTTAATACATAGACGTAATGAATTTAGAGGCCATTTAGATTCAGTTGAAAAAGTTCAAGAACTAAAAGATGCTGGAAAAATAAATCTTATTACACCAGCAGAAGTTACCGATATCTTAGGAGACGGTAAAGTTGAAGCGATAGAAATAACTAAAAAGGACGAAGAGCCTTTTACTTTAGAAACCGATCACTTTATTCCTTTATTTGGGCTTTCTCCTAAATTAGGACCTATTGCAAATTGGGGATTAGAGATTGAAAAAAATGCAATTAAAGTTAATAATGCTTTAGATTATCAAACTAATATCCCAGGTATATTTGCTATTGGTGATGGTAATTTCTATCCTGGTAAATTAAAATTAATACTTTGTGGTTTCCATGAAGCAACTATCATGTGCCAAGCGGCATATCAAATTATACATCCAGGAAAGAAAAATGTTTTAAAATATACTACAGTTTCTGGTGTAGATGGTTTTGATGGTACTCGTAAAGAAGCTCCTAAGGCCGTAGTTCAAGCTATAACCTAGTAAACGATAAATCTTTTTAGTGTTTTCATTAAAAAGGTCTAAACTAAACACAAGGCATGACTATCCTGCAAGGTTTCTAAAATCTTGCAGGATTTAATGTTTAAAAAAAGAAGCTTTTTAAAAGGATTAGTTTTATTTTTATAAACTGATTAAATACACCATTTAACACAATGGTATTACACATATAGCAGCAAATGAAAAGTTATAATGTTTGTTTAAAAGACACAGTTAAAGCCTTTACCAAAAAAGTGTTTTATTCTTTGTTCGATTGTGATCACGAAGCAGAACACGCCGAATATTTAGAGAAAACATTCTTGCAAATTCTAGATAAATTAGAAATTGAAAATGGCGAAAAAATATGGGAAACCTTTAAAGCGGAACTTCCAGAAATTAGAAGAAAACTAGATTTAGATGCTATTGCTTTCGAAAATAACGATCCTGCATCGCATTGTTTAGCCGAAATTTACATGGCTTATCCTGGTTTTCATGCTATTTCAATTTATAGATTAAGTCATGCGCTTTATAAACTAGGTGTTTATATTTTACCTAGAATGATGAGTGAATATATTCACGGTATTACAGGTATCGATATTCATCCGGGTGCTACTATTGGCGAATCGTTTTATATCGATCACGGTACAGGAATTGTAATTGGTGAAACTTCTATAATTGGAGAGCAAGTAAAAATATATCAAGGAGTTACTTTAGGTGGTATTCAAGTTTCAAAAGACTTGGCTTCTACTAAAAGACACCCAACTATAGATGATAATGTTACCATTTACGCCAACGCAACCATTTTAGGAGGCGATATTGTAATTGGTAAAAATAGTATTATTGGAGCTAATGTTTGGATTACCCAATCGGTACCCGAAGATTCATTAGTAACATATCAAACAGAAATTAAAATTAGACCGAAGAAAAATGGCATACGGTAAAACAATATTAGACGAAATAGGAAATACACCTTTAGTTGAAGCAACGCATTTAATTAATAAAGAAGGTGTGCGTTTATTTTTGAAGTTAGAAGGAAATAATCCTGGCGGAAGCGTAAAAGATCGTGCTGCTTTCAATATGATTTCTGAAGCTTTAAAACGTGGCGATATTAAAAAGGGAGGTACTTTAGTTGAAGCAACCAGTGGAAATACAGGAATTGCTTTAGCTTTTATAGCACAACTTTTAGGATTGAACATGGTATTAATTATGCCTGAAAATTCTACAGTAGAACGTGTTAAAACCATGCGGGCTTATGGTGCTGAGGTAATTTTAACGCCAGCGGATATCGGAATTGAAGGTTCTAGAGATGTTGCTTTTAAACTACGTGATGAAAAAGGGTATACCGTTCTAAATCAGTTTGAAAATGATGATAACTGGAAAGCGCATTATAAAACAACAGGTCCGGAAATATGGAGAGATACAGAAGGAGAAATAACACATTTTGTTGCCACTATGGGAACAACAGGAACCATTATGGGAACCTCTACATTTCTTAAAGAAAAAAATCCGAATATTACAATAGTTGGAGCGCAACCGGCTGATGGTGCAAAAATACCTGGGATCAGAAAATGGTCTCCAGAGTATGTACCTAAGTTTTTTGATCGTTCAAAAGTAGATGTTGTTATAGATGTAACCGAAGAAGATGCTAAAAATATAACACAACGTTTAGCAAAAGAAGAAGGCGTTTTTGCAGGTATGAGTAGTGGTGGTTCTGTTTTCTGTGCTTTGCAAATTGCAGAGTCTTTAGAAAGCGGAGTTGTAGTTGCTATTATTTGCGACCGTGGCGATCGTTATTTGTCGTCTAGTCTATTTGAATAGTCTAATAATTTTCGCAATATCACAAGGATAACAGCAATATAGTTGTTATTTTTGCAGGAGCAAATCCACAATGGTGGTAACAGTTCATAAATGTAATTGTGTTATCAAGAAAGGCAGAGGGAATAGACCCGTTGAAACCTTGGCAACCCTTTAAGAACCGAGATAACTATCAAGGAATTAAAGAAGGTGCTACATTCTACTTAGTAATTTTTAAAATTATTAGACAGATAACGAAAAGTGTTTCTTTAACTTTTCTTGATAAAATTTATAATAGAATACAGCGTTTTAGCTAAGTTTCTCGTTCATCAGTATCTTTAATTACTGTAAACGAAAATAATTTAAAACGTAAAAAGAAAAGAAAACATGTCGAATATCAGAGAAGCATTAAAAGAGCGAATTTTGGTTTTAGATGGTGCCATGGGTACGATGCTACAAGCTTACAAATTTCAAGAAGAAGATTTTAGAGGCGAACGCTTTAAAGATTATCCAACACCTTTACAGGGAAATAACGATTTACTATCGCTTACCCAACCAGAAGCTATTAAAACGATACACGGTAAGTACTTTGCAGTAGGTGCTGATATTGTAGAAACCAATACTTTTTCTGGAACTACAATTGCTATGGCAGATTACCAAATGGAAGATTTGGTTTACGAACTAAATTACGAGTCTGCAAGAATAGCAAAAGAAGTCGCTGATGAGTTTACTGCAAAAGAACCACATAAACCGCGTTTTGTAGCGGGTTCAATAGGGCCAACAAACCGTACAGCAAGTATGTCTCCCGATGTTAACGACCCAGGATACAGAGCTGTTACTTTCGATGAGTTACGTATTGCATACAAACAACAAGTAGAAGCGCTTATTGATGGAGGTGTAGATTTACTTTTAGTTGAAACCGTATTTGATACTTTAAACGCCAAAGCTGCTTTATTTGCTATAGAAGAAGTAAAAGACGAGCGTGGTATCGATATGCCAATTATGTTAAGTGGTACTATTACCGATGCTTCAGGACGAACATTATCAGGACAAACAGCTGAAGCTTTCTTGATTTCAGTATCTCATATTCCTTTACTTTCAGTAGGGTTTAACTGTGCTTTAGGAGCCAATTTATTGCAACCTCACCTAGAAGCTATTGCATCTAAAACAGATTTTGCTATATCAGCACACCCAAATGCAGGATTACCAAATGCTTTTGGTGAGTACGACGAAAGTCCTGAAGAAATGGGAGAACAAATAGAAGAATATTTAAAGCGTAATTTAATAAATATTATAGGTGGTTGTTGTGGTACTAGTCCGGAGCATATTCGTGTTATAGCAGATCTTGCAGCCAAGTATAAGCCTAGAACCCATGGTGAATTGGTATAATTTTTAAAATTATAAATTATGATTCTTGAAGTAGCCATATTGAATATTAAGAAAGGATTATCAAGTGACTTTGAAAATACATTTAAAATCGCTCAGAAAATCATTTCTTCAATGAAAGGCTATATCTCACACGATTTAAAAAAGTGTGTTGAACAAGATGATAAATATATATTATTAGTGCATTGGGAAACCATTGAAGATCATGAAATTGGTTTCCGTAAATCACAAGAATATCAAGAATGGAAAACGTTGTTACATTCATTTTACGAACCTTTTCCAACAGTAGAACATTATAGATAATGAAAATAAAGCAAACTAAATACATGAAATTGTCTGGTTTAGAACCTTTAGTTCTAAGCGAAAACACCAATTTTATAAATGTAGGAGAACGTACTAATGTAGCGGGGTCTCGTAAGTTTTTACGATTAATTAATGAAGAGAAGTTCGATGAAGCTTTGGATATTGCACGTCACCAAGTAGATGGTGGAGCGCAAATTATCGACATTAATATGGACGACGGACTTATTGATGGTAAAGCATCGATGGTACGCTTTTTAAACCTTATTGCTGCCGAACCAGATATTTGCCGTGTGCCTATCATGATCGATAGTTCTAAGTGGGAAATTATCAATGCTGGTTTGCAAGTTGTGCAAGGAAAGTGTGTGGTGAATTCTATTTCCTTAAAGGAAGGTGAAGAAAACTTTATTTGGCAAGCCAAGCAAATTAAACGCTACGGTGCTGCAGTTATTGTTATGGCTTTTGATGAAGTTGGACAGGCAGATACCTACCAACGAAGAATAGAAATTGCCGAACGCTCGTATCGTGTTTTAGTTGATAAAGTGGGGTTTCCTTCAGAAGATATTATTTTCGATTTAAATATATTTCCGGTAGCAACTGGAATGGACGAACACCGAAGAAATGCTATCGATTTTATTGAAGCAACGCGTTGGGTTCGTGAGAATTTAGAAAATGTAAGTGTAAGTGGAGGTGTGAGTAACGTATCGTTTTCTTTTAGAGGAAACAACGGTGTTCGCGAAGCTATGCATTCGGTGTTTTTATATTATGCCATCCAGGCGGGTATGAACATGGGGATTGTAAACCCTTCTCTTTTGGAGGTTTATGATGATATTCCAAAGGATTTATTAGAACACGTTGAAGATGTAATTTTAGATAGAAGAGACGATGCTACCGAACGTTTATTAGACTTTGCAGAAACGGTAAAAGGTTCTAAAGTTGAAAAAGGTGTCGATTTATCTTGGCGAGAAAACCCAGTACAAGAGCGTATTACACATGCTTTAGTAAAAGGTATTGATGCTTTTATTATTGAGGATGTTGAAATAGCTAGACAAGAAGCAGCTAAGCCTATTGAAGTCATCGAAGGTCATTTAATGATTGGGATGAATGTGGTTGGAGATTTATTCGGAGCAGGTAAAATGTTTTTACCTCAGGTGGTAAAATCGGCGCGTGTAATGAAAAAAGCCGTTGGTTATTTAAACCCGTTTATTGAAGCAGAAAAAGGGGACAAGCAAGAACCTGTTGGGAAAATATTAATGGCTACCGTAAAAGGTGATGTGCACGATATTGGTAAAAATATTGTAAGTGTTGTTTTGGCTTGTAATAACTACGAAATTGTAGATTTAGGGGTTATGGTACCGCCTGAAAAAATTATAGAAATGGCCATCAGCGAACGTGTTGATGCTATTGGTTTATCAGGGTTAATTACGCCATCATTAGATGAAATGGTGTATTTAGCTAAAGAAATGCAACTTCAAAACTTTGAAGTGCCTTTACTTATTGGTGGTGCAACAACATCTAAAGCACATACAGCTGTAAAAATCGATACACAGTATAAAAACGCAGTGGTGCATGTTAATGATGCATCTCGTGCGGTTACCGTGGTTGGAGATTTATTAAACAAGAAAACCAACAATGCTTACGTAGCGAAGTTAAAAGCGGATTATGATGATTTTAGAAACAAATTTTTAAAGCGTGGTAAAGAGAAATCTTATATTTCTATTGAAGAAGCACGTAAGAGAAAATATAAAATAGACTGGGAAACGTCTAATATTTCTAAACCAAGAGAACTAGGTGTTCAAATTTTAAAACAGTTAAGTTTAAAAGAACTAGAACCGTTTATAGATTGGAGTCCGTTTTTTAGAAGTTGGGATTTACACGGGAAATTCCCTGATATTTTAACCGATGAGGTTGTGGGGGAACAGGCTACTATTATGTATGCTGAAGCTCAGGAGATGATTAAAGAAATTATTGCCAAGCAACTTTTAAAGCCAAAAGCTGTTTTTGGTTTGTTTGAAGCTAATACTATTAACGATGATGATATTTCGGTTCAAAAAAACGGTAAGGAAATCGCGATTTTTAGAACCTTGCGTCAACAATTAAAAAAACGTGAAGGGATTCCAAATCATGCTTTGTCTGATTTTATAGCTCCAAAAGATTCTGGTAGAACAGATTATATGGGGGCATTTTGTGTTGCTATTTTTGGCGCTCAAGAATTAGCCGATAGTTATAGAGCCAAGGACGACGATTATAATGGTATTATGGCACAAGCTATTGCTGATAGATTTGCTGAAGCTTTCGCTGAATATTTACATAAAAAAATAAGATTAACACATTGGGGTTATGCTGCCGATGAAGATTTAAGTAATACCGATTTAATTAAGGAAAGTTATAAAGGTATTCGTCCGGCTCCAGGATATCCTGCATGTCCTGATCATTTAGAAAAGGAAACAATTTGGGAATTGCTAGAGGTTGAAAAACTAATTGGTGTAACCTTAACGGAAAGTTTAGCGATGTGGCCAGCTGCTGCAGTTTCGGGGTATTACTTCGGTAATCCAGAAGCGAAGTATTTTGGTTTAGGTAAAATAACTGACGATCAGTTAACTGATTATTCTGAACGTAAAGGCATCGATAAGAAAACAGCTAGAAAATGGTTGCATCCTAATTTAGCAGAAGAATAGCATGGCATTTATAGAGGTAACCTTAGGAAGCCACATGATTTCTCATGGTTACGATACAGATAACAAAGTGGTTGCCGTATCTCGAATAAAATCGTTGAGTGAAAAATATATTCTTACAGATTATTTGGATGGAAGATGGATTTATTGGGAGTACGCAGAAACTTTTGATGAGGTAAAAAATAAGCTGGTGAACCCGCGTTAGCGATTGCAACGGCATCCTTTTTTTGTTTCCGCCAAAGGCAAAAAAAGATATAGTGTAAAGCGCGACCCTTGTGGTAACGCCCAAAAATTAAACTAAAATATAGATAAAATTCTCGTTTTGTGAGGATGACAAAAAATAAGTAATGAAAGTAACAGACCATATTAAACAAGCCAACGGAAAAACGTTGTTTTCTTTTGAGGTAATTCCGCCAAAGAAAGGTACAAATATTCAGGATTTATATAATAATATCGATCCTTTAATGGAGTTTAATCCACCATTTATTGATGTAACCACATCTCGTGAGGAGTATGTATATATTGATAAAGGCAATGGTTTGTTGGATAAGCGTATTACGCGTATGCGCCCTGGTACGGTGGGTATTTGTGCATCTATTATGCATAAATATCAGGTAGATGCTATTCCGCACTTGTTGTGTGGTGGCTTTACAAAAGAAGAAACTGAATATGTTTTGGTAGACTGCCACTATTTAGGTCTGGATAACGTAATGGCTTTGCGTGGTGATTCGATGAAAGATGAGCCATATTTTAAACCTGTAGCAGGAGGAAATGCATTTGCAAGCGACTTAGTGCAACAAATTACAAACCTTAATAAAGGGAAGTATTTACACGATGATTTTAAGGTTGAGCATAATTCGGACTTTTGCATAGGTGTGGCTGGTTACCCAGAGAAACACATGGAAGCGCCATCGCTGGTTAACGATTTACGTCGTTTAAAAGAGAAGGTAGATGCAGGTGCCGATTATGTAGTTACCCAGATGTTTTTTGATAATAATAAATATTTTGAGTTTGTAGATAAGGCTCGAGAAGCAGGAATTAATGTGCCTATTATTCCGGGAATTAAACCTATAGCTGTTAAAAGGCATTTACAAATTTTACCTCAGGTTTTTAAAATTGATTTACCTCAAAATTTAATCGATGCTGTTGAAGGTTGTAAGGATAATAAAGCCGTTAGACAAGTAGGTATTGAATTTGCTATACAGCAATCTAAAGAGTTGAAGGCGGCAGGTGTACCTGTATTGCATTATTACTCTATGGGAAAAAGTGATAATGTTAAGGCTATTGCCGAAGCCTTGTTTTAGTAAATCGTGTGGTTTGTACTTAAGTTTTAAGGTTTACGTTGAAATTTAAGTACATTTGCTGCACAGAAACCCGATAATGAAATTACTTTATACCTGCATATTTTGTGTCCTATTTTTTAGTAGCTTTTCACAAGATAAAACACATACATCTTACCTCGATTTAAGTTATTTTAAGGGGAATATTGCGCTTCATAATAACGATATACTTCATTTAATTAAAGGGCATCCGGAAGGTTATCTTTTAAGTTGGAACAAAAAAACATACGGTTTTAACGATTGGGAACAACGTTTTAATTATCCAGATTATGGTGTTACTTATGCTTATCAAAACATGAAAAATGATGTTTTAGGTAATGTAACATCCCTTTATGCGCATTTTAATTTTTACTTTTTTAATAGAAATCTGCAATTTAGAATTGGGCAAGGTTTGGGGTATACCGAAACGCCTTATGATAAGGTTGATAATTATAGAAATATTGCCTACGGTTCTAAATTAATGAGTAGCACCATGGTGATGCTTAATTATAAAAAAGAACGCATTTTTGATCGCTTTGGTTTAACAGCTGGTTTTTCTTTAATACATTATTCTAATGCCAATGTTAAAGCACCTAATGCGAGTACAAATACTTTAGCCCTTAATGTTGGGTTAACCTATAATTTAGATAAAAAAGAGTTAGAATATCAGCATACTTTAGCAGATAATGACAGACAATTTACACAGCCTATAAAGTATAATTTTGTTTTTAGATCGGGTATAAACGAAAGTGATATTGTAGATAGTGGTCAGTATGCGTTTTATGTACTTTCTGCTTATGCAGATAAGCGTATTAACCGTAAAAGTGCGTTGCAATTTGGTGCCGATGTTTTCTTTTCTAATTTTTTAAAGGAACTTATTTATTACCGAAGTGTTGCTTTCCCTGAGCTAGATGTATCTGGTGATGAGGATTATAAACGTGTTGGTGTTTTTGTAGGGCACGAGTTGTTTATTAATAGAACATCGCTACTTACGCAGTTTGGTTATTATGTGTATTATCCATACGATTTTGAAGGCCAAACGTATTTAAGAATTGGTTTAAAACGTTACGTTGGTAAACAGCGAAAATGGTTTGGAGCCATGACTTTGAAGTCTCACGGAGCTAAAGCGGAAGCTGTTGAATTTGGAATTGGTGTTCGATTATGAAAAAGTTAATATATATATTCGTTTTTAGCCTTATTTTTGGTTGTGATAGTGAAAATGCAGGCGATTGTTTTCAGAAAACAGGTGCTATAATACAGCAAGAATTTAGTGTTGATGTTTTTACTAAAATATTAGTAAATCGTGATATTGAATTAATAATCACCGATGGTGAAACTCAAAAGGTGACTATTGAAACGGGTGAGAATTTAATGAATGATGTTGAAGCTATTGTAGTCGATGGTAAATTAACATTAACCGATAATAATACTTGTAATTATGTGCGTGATTATGGTATTACTAAAGTTTATGTAACAGCGCCTAATATTACCGAAATTAGAAGTTCTACGCAATACACCGTTAGCTCTAATGGTGTTTTAAGCTATCCAAGTTTATCAATTTTATCTGAGGATTTTGGAGCAGAAGATTCGTTTACTAGTGGTAACTTTGATTTAGAAATTGATAACACCAGTTTTTCTCTTGTTTTTAATAATCTCTCCAATTGCTTTGTTTCTGGTAAAACCGAAAATTTACGCATTATTTTTGCTGCAGGAACGTCTCGTTTTGAAGGTAGAGATTTAATAGCACAATTCGTTACTGTATCAAATAGAAGTTCTAACGATATGGTTGTAAATCCACAGCAATCCCTTACGGGGAAAATTTCTGGGCCCGGAGATGTTATTTCGGTTAATACTCCAGATATTATTACTGTGGAAGAACTTTATACAGGTCGATTAATTTTCGAATAATTGAACCGATTGTTTCGCTATTTCCAACTCTTCATTGGTTGGAATAACTAATATTTTCACCTTAGATTCAATAGTGTTTATGGCTCTTAAGAGCTTCGATTTTTCTTTGTTTTTCTCTGCATCTATATTAATGCCTAGAAAATCTAAATCTTCACAAACCATTTTACGCATTAATTCTGAGTTTTCTCCTATTCCTGCGGTAAACACAATAGCATCCAATCCGTTTAAAACTGCTGCGTAACTACCAATGTATTTTTTAATGCGGTAGGTGTTCATTTGTAGAGCAAGCAAGCAATCTCTATTGCCTTTGGCAGCTTCTGTTTCTATTTCTCTTAGGTCGCTAAAACCGGTTAAGCCAAGCATACCACTTTTCTTTTGTAAGAGAGTGTTAATTTCATCTAAAGAGTAATTTAATTTACTTGCCAAATGAAAAATTACAGAAGGATCGATATCACCACTTCGCGTACCCATAATTAAGCCGTCTAAAGGTGTTAATCCCATAGAGTGATCTACAGCTTTTCCGTTTTTAATAGCTGTTATACTACAACCATTACCTAAATGGATTGAAATTATTTTAGATTCTTTCTTACCTAAATAATGAATAGCTTGTTCTGATACGTATTTATGACTGGTACCATGAAAACCATACATTCTAATTTTATGTTCGGTTAAAAGATTATTCGGTATGGCATATCTGTAAGCATGCTCGGGGATAGATTGGTGGAATGCCGTATCGAAAACCGCGACTTGCTTAGCTGAAGGGAAAATAGCTTCGGCCACTTCAATACCTTCAAAATTTGCAGGATTGTGTAAAGGTGCTAAGCTAAAAAGATCTTTTATGTTGTCTTTTGCCCATTGGTTAATTTCGGTGGTTTCTTTAAATCTAGCACCACCTTGTACTACACGGTGCCCAACAATATCAATATCTGAAGCCGATTTAATGATGCCGGTTTCACTATCTAAAAGTTGATGAGATAGTAGCTCTAACCCTTGTTTATGGTTGTAAATAGCAGTGACGTGCTCTATGGTATCTTTTTCAGTTTTGTAAATAAATTTCGCATCGTCCATTCCAATACGTTCAATTAAACCTGAACATAAAATAGTTTCTGCTGGCATTGAAAATAATTGAAATTTTAGAGATGAACTTCCTGAGTTTAAAACGAGTACTTGCATATTTTATAAATCTTGTGCTTGAATGGCTGTAATTATTACTGTGCTGTAAATATCGTCGGCAGTACAGCCACGGCTTAAATCGTTTACAGGTTTGTTTAATCCTTGTAGAACAGGACCAATGGCTAATGCTCCGGTTTCTCTTTGAACGGCTTTGTAAGTGTTGTTACCTGTGTTTAAATCGGGGAAGATTAAAACACTAGCGCTACCTGCAACTTCTGAGTCTGGTAATTTGCTTTTACCAATACGCATGTCTACAGCGGCATCATATTGAATTGGACCTTCAATTTTTAAACTTGGGGATAATTTTTTAACTATTTCGGTAGCTTCACGCACTTTTTCTACATCAGCTCCTTTTCCAGAGGCTCCAGAAGAATAAGATAACATGGCTACTTTTGGTTCAATTCCAAAGTTTTTAGCAGTTTCAGCAGATGATATAGCGATTTCGGCTAACTGTTCTGCATTTGGGTTCGGGTTGATGGCGCAATCTCCAAAAACAGAAATGCGATCTTCTAAACACATAAAGAAAACAGAAGACACAATATTAACATCTGGTTTCGTTTTTATAAACTGAAGCGCTGGTCTAAGGGTATGTTGCGTGGTGTGTACAGCTCCAGAAACCATACCATCTGCATGGCCTTTGTAAATCATCATGGTTCCAAAATATGATACATCAGAAATCATATCTCGAGCCATTTCTAAGTTTACATTTTTATGTTTTCTTAGTTCGTACAATGTGTTTACATAATCATCAAAATAAGGCGATTTTGTTGGAGAAACAATATTTATTTTGTTTGTATCTAGGGCAATATCTAAAGTGATAAGGCGCTCTTTTATTAAATCTTCATCGCCAATTAAGGTTAGTTCTACAACCTGAGCATCTATTAGTCTGGCTGCAGCTCTTAATACACGCTCATCATCACCTTCAGGTAAAACAATATGTTTTTTATTGTTTAGTGCGCGTTGCAATAAGTTATACTGAAACATGCGAGGCGTGAATATATCCGATTGAAAAGTGATTAAATCATTAGATAATTTATCGGTATCTACATGTTTTTCGAATGTTGCGATAGACATTTCAATCTTTTCAATATTATCGGCATAAATTTTAGATTTTATTTTTCCGATAGTATTTGTAACAGAAAAAGTGCCAGATTTAACGCTAATAATAGGTACTACGCTAGAAAGACCTTCAATTAATTTTAAAATCGATTCCTCAGGGATTAAGCCTCCTGTTAAAACAATTCCTGATATTTTAGGGTAGTTTTTAGAGATGTGAGCTTGTAAAGCACCAAGAATTATGTCGGCACGATCTCCAGGAGTAATAACTAATGCGTTTTCTTTTAGGTGTGTTAAGTAATTTCTTAACTGCATGGCACCAACACTAAAGTTCTCGGCTTGGTTATTAACCATATCCTTACCGAAAAGTACATTACCATTTAGGTTTTTTACAATTTCTTTAATGGTTGGACTAGCTAAGCTTTTTATTTTCGGAATTACTGTAATATTGGTGTCTGTATCTGTATTGATACGTTTTTGTAGTTTTTCTTTTAAGATAGAAATTTGGTCTACATCTACTTTATTGGTTACTAGAGAAAGCACATCTACTTCACCTTTAAAAGTGTCGTGAGCTAATTGTACGCTATCTACAATAGATTTTAAATCTTTTTTATCTCCTTGAGAAACTATAATAACGGGAAGACTTAGGTTTTTAGAAATTAAGATATTAATGTCTAATTCTAGGCTAGAGTTTTCATGTGAAAAATCGGTGCCTTCAACTAAAACAAAATCGAACCTAGATTCTAAGTATTTGTATTTCTTTATAATTTCGTCAATAACCTTCCCAGATTTGCCTTGGTTGTATAAATCTAAGACTTCGTTTCGGGTAAAAGCGAAAGTGTTTTTATAATTAATGTCTATTTCAAAATGAGAAACTACGGTGTTAATATGGTTGTCCATTTCACCTACTTCGAGGTCTTCAATAATAGGTCTAAAATAACCAACCTTTGCTGTTTTTCCTAAAAGCATACGCATTAGGCCTAACACAATAACCGATTTTCCGCTGTTGGGCTCTATAGTAGCCACATAAATTCCTTTGCTCATCGTAATATATTTGTTACGTTATAAATATAGAGATATTACTTATTTTTAGCTAAGTAATATTGCAAATTTATTAGGTTTGAGTGTGGGTAAAGATGATTTATATCATGCTTTTCTATTTTAAAAACGGGCTTAAGCGGTTAATTCTCTAAAAAGAGATTCTAAACTTGCATTTTTCTGATTAAGTTGAAGAATTTTTAATTGATTATCGTGTGCAAAATCAAAAACATGAGATCGCATATCTTCGGAAGTTTTAAATGTAATTTCGTAAACAAAGCCATAGGTGTTTTTTACACTTTTCACTTTTGGCAACCTAATTAGAAAAGCATCTTCAACCCTAAAATCGAATTCTACAATTACTGTTTGTTCTTTTTCGTCTCGTAGTTCGTTAAGTTTTTTGTCGGCTACAATCTCTCCTTTGTTAATTATAATCACGCGTTCGCACATGGCTTCCACCTCTTGCATAATGTGTGTAGAAAGAAAAACGGTTTTTGTTTCGCCTATATGTTTAATTAAATTTCTAATTTCTACTAATTGGTTAGGGTCTAATCCAGTAGTAGGTTCATCTAAAATTAAAACTTCAGGATCATGGAGTAGGGCATTGGCTAACCCAACACGTTGGCGATACCCTTTAGATAGTTGTCCTATTTTTTTATGCATTTCTGGAGTTAAGCCCGTAAGTTCTATAACTTCGCTAATACGGTTTTTATCAACCTTATATATATCGGCATTAAATTTTAAATACTCTTTTACAAACATATCTAAATAAAGCGGGTTGTGCTCTGGTAAATACCCTACGCTTTTTTGTACCTGTTGCTTTTCTTCATCTATATCATGCCCATTTACTTTGGCTGTACCTTCAGAAGGCTGAGTATATGTGGTTAAAATTTTCATCATGGTCGATTTTCCTGCACCATTCGGACCAAGAAATCCAACAATTTCAGGTTTTTTTACGGTAAACGAAATATTGTTTAAAGCTTTCTGATTTCCGTAAAGCTTTGATATTCCTGTAACTTCTATCGACATAAATTAATTGTTTGTTCAAAAATAATGAATATGAATGTAAAAATCTTGCTGATTCCCTTTTTTAAGATGTTTTAGTGTATTCCATATATAATTTAAAATTGTGCATAATAATGGTAGGTTTTATGTGGAATCTTTATTTTTTTGAATAAAATGTAAAAAAAAGTTTTATTGTATTTTGATTTCTTAATAAAATAATTACTTTAGCCACTCAATTATCACTATGACAGTATATTTTACATATTTTAACAACTGGTTTTATTTCTTTTTTAGCGAAAAGAACGAGGCGTTGTATGTATAATTTAAAACTATAAATTTAATATGAGTCTCGATGAAAATCGAGACTTTTTTTTGTTTAACAATCTATTGAACATTAATAAAAAACAATAAAATTGATAAAAACAGTAGCTATACAAGGTATAAAAGGATCATATCATCATATTGTGTCAAAACAATTTTTTGAAACTCCTGTGGCTACTATCGATTGTTTATCATTCGATAGGGTAGTAGATTCGTTAATTACAGAAGAATGTGATGCAGGAATTATGGCACTCGAAAATTCGATTGCGGGGTCTATTATTCCTAATTATGCATTAATCGATAAGTATAATCTTCATGTCGTTGGAGAGCATTATTTAGATATTCAGCATAGTTTAATGGCGTTACCAAACCAAAGTATTTTAGATATTGAAGAGGTGTATTCACATCCTATGGCGCTATTACAATGTAAAGAGTTTTTTAGAGATTATCCACATATTAAATTAATTGAAGATAAAGATACGGCCGAAGTGGCAGAGCGTATTCAGAATAAAAAATTAAAAGGTGTTGCAGCCATTGCTAGTGAATTTGCAGCCGAAATTTTCGAGCTCAATGTTTTAGCAAAAAGTATACAAACCATTAAAAACAACGAAACTCGTTTTGCTATTGTACAACGTACAAAAACAGATCTTTTAGAGTCCGAAATTAGTAAGGCCTCTATAAAGTTTGAAGCGAACCACAAACGAGGCAGTTTAGCGACTATTTTAAATGTAATGAGCGATTGCAAGTTGAATTTAACAAAAATACAGAGTCTTCCAATTATAGAAACACCATGGAAGTACGCCTTTTTTGTTGATGTTACCTTTGATGATTATGCTAATTTTCAGAAAGCAAAATCATTAATAGAAATAATGGGAGATGATTTTAAAGTTTTAGGTGAATATAAAAATGCAAAATTATGATTGAAGTAGCCGATAGATTGCATAGTGTTGAAGAATACTACTTCTCAAGAAAATTGAAAGAAGTAAACGCACTAATAGCAAGTGGAAAACCTGTAATAAATTTAGGTATTGGTAGTCCAGATTTGCAACCATCGCAAAAAGTAGTAGATGCTTTAACCGAAGGGTTGTTGAGTCCGAATGCACATAAATATCAAAGTTATCAGGGCTTGCCAGAGTTGCGCCAAGCTATTTCAGGATTTTATAAAACGCATTACAATGTTGATTTAAACCCGAATGCCGAAGTGCTTCCATTAATGGGAAGTAAAGAAGGTATTATGCATATTTCAATGGCATATTTAAATAAAGGTGATGCTGTTTTAATACCAAATCCAGGTTATCCAACCTATCAATCGGTAACTAAATTGTTAGAGGCAGAACCAATTTTTTATGAGTTAGACGCTGCTAATAACTGGCAACCAGATTTAGAAGCTTTAGAGCAACAAGATTTAAGTAAAGTAAAACTAATGTGGGTAAATTATCCGCATATGCCAACAGGAACTCAACCATCTGAAACGTTGTTTGAAGATTTAGTGGCTTTTGCTAAAAAGCATGATATTTTAATAGTAAATGATAATCCGTATAGTTTCATTTTAAATGAAAATCCTACGAGTATTTTAAATGTAGAAGGCGCTAAAGATGTTTGTTTAGAACTTAACTCATTAAGTAAAACCTTCAATATGGCCGGATGGCGAGTTGGGATGGTTGTTGGTGATAATAAGTATATAAACGATATTTTAAAAGTGAAAAGCAACATGGATTCCGGAATGTTTTACGGTATTCAAAAAGGTGCGATTGAAGCTTTAAAATGTTCTAGCGAATGGTTTTCGACCTTAAATAGCGTTTATAAAGAACGTCGTGATTTAGTTTGGAAATTAGCCGAAGCATTAAATTGCACGTACGATGAAAATGCAACAGGACTTTTTGTTTGGGCAAAACTGCCTGCAGATGTAAAAGCAGAGGCGTATATCGATTTAATATTGAAAGAGAAAAGTATATTCTTAACTCCGGGAACTATTTTTGGTTCTCAAGGTGAAGGTTATATTAGGTTTTCTTTATGTGCACAAACCGAAGATTTACAAGAAGCCATAGCTCGAGTAAGTTAATAGTTAGTTGCCATTTAGAATTTTAGACATTATAAAAAAGTAAATAGTAATAAAGTAAAACCCGTAACAGTTCGTTCTCCAAGAGGAGAAGGTTAGGGAGCAAAATGAAAAATATATATTCAATAGGCATAGGGTTAATAGGTGGTAGTTTAGCTAAGGATATAAAAGCCCTTAGACCAGATGTTATTATCCATGGTATTAGCCGTAAAGACAGTACGCTTGAAGAAGCTTTGGCTTTAAATTTAATTGATAAAAAAGCAACGCTAGACGATTTAAAAAATGCCGATTTAGTTATTATTTCTATACCCGTAGATGCAACTGTAAAATTGTTGCCAACTATTTTAGATTTAATTCCAGAAACAGGCTTAGTAGTCGATGCGGGCTCAACAAAAGTTGATATTTGTAAAGTGGTAGAAAACCACCCTAAACGCCGTAATTTTTTAGCAATGCATCCTATTGCAGGAACAGAGCATTCTGGACCGGCAGCTGCTATTAGCGGTTTGTTTCAAGGGAAAACAAATATTGTTTGTGAGGTTGAAAAAACAACGTTTAAGCTACAAGAAAAGGCTTTAAAATTGTTTAGTGATATTGGCATGAGAATTCGATATATGAATCCGGAAGCTCATGATAAGCATATTGCTTATGTATCGCACCTGTCGCACATTAGTTCTTTTATGTTAGGAAAAACGGTTATTGATAAAGAAAGAAACGAACGCGATATTTTTGATATGGCAGGCAGTGGATTTGCTTCAACAGTGCGTTTAGCAAAAAGTTCACCAGCCATGTGGACACCAATTTTTAAACAGAATAAAGCCAATGTTATTGAAACATTAGAAGAGTATATTAACAACCTGTCTCACTTTAAAGAGCTTATGAAACAAGATGATTTCGAAGCTATTTATAAAGAGATGGAAAGCACAAATTATATAAAAGATATATTAAACGGAATACATTAAACCTGAAAAAAAATTGAATATCCAATTTCGACACTACACTAAACAATAAAAAGCACGGAAATTGGAATTTCATTTTGAAATTTGATTAAGATTATGGAAAACACAAAAGAAATGAGAACCTGGTTAGATGATTTAAACTTAGATCATCCATTAGTAATTGCTGGACCTTGCAGTGCTGAAACAGAAGAACAAGTATTAAAAATAGCTCATGAGCTAAAAGATACCGATGTAAGCTATTTTAGAGCTGGTATTTGGAAACCAAGAACACGCCCGGGAATGTTTGAAGGTGTTGGTGCTTTAGGTTTAAAATGGTTACAAAAAGTAAAAGCTGAAACAGGTATGAAAGTTTGTACGGAAGTAGCAAATGCTGCTCACGTAAAATTAGCTTTAGAGCATGATATCGATTTATTATGGATTGGTGCACGTTCTACAGTATCTCCTTTTATTATGCAAGAAATTGCAGATGCTTTACAAGGTACAGATAAGCCTGTGTTAATTAAAAACCCAGTAAATCCAGATTTAGCTTTATGGTTAGGTGGTATCGAAAGAATTTACAAAGCTGGTGTTAAAAATATTGGAGCAATCCATAGAGGTTTTTCTACTTATGAAAAATCAAAATATAGAAATACTCCAGAATGGCAATTAGCTATTGAATTTCAAAACAAATATCCAGATATTCCATTAATAAACGATCCATCGCATATTACAGGAAAAAGAGATATGATTTTTGATGTATCTCAAACAGCTTTAGATTTAAACTTTGATGGATTAATGATTGAAACTCATTACGATCCAGAAAATGCATGGAGTGATGCTGCGCAACAAGTAACACCATCTACTTTAGTGCAAATAATGAGAGATTTAAAAATTAGAAAAGAATCTAATACTGAAGAAGAATACAATAGTTCTTTAGATAATTTAAGAGCACAAATTGATGTTGTAGATAATCAAATTCTTGATTTATTAGGAAAGAGAATGAAAACTTCTGATAGTATCGGAGCGCTTAAAAAACAAAAGAACGTTGCCGTTTTACAATCTAAACGTTGGAACGAAATTTTAGGTAAAATGGTATTAGAAGGTGAGCAACATGGTTTAAGTGAAGAATTTATCTTAAAAATGTTTAAAGCAGTACACCAAGAATCTATCAATCACCAAGAAAAAGTGATTAACGGATAGTAACTGTTATTTCTTGATGAATAAAAAAAGCCTCGTTTCTTTAATTTTAGAAACGAGGCTTTTTATTTTTAGAATAAAAAGAATTTATATATTTCTTTTAAAAAGATAACGAGTAATAAAGATGCCTTTTCCATCACCTTTACCTCCTTCGCTTTCAACAGCACTATTTACAAATGCTAATTCCCATCCTTCTTCAATCATTGTATTGATTTTAGATGTAATAATAGCATCATTAGCAGCTATGTTTTGAAAACGAATACCTCCAACGTTGTAGAAGTTTAATAATTTGGTTTCGTCATAACCTTTGACGCGTATTTCATCACGTTTAGATTTGTTTCTAGAATTATCGTCTTCGGTTTGTGTTGTAGTAAACTCTTTGTAATCTTTTTTCTCGTTCGCACTAATCATTCTAGAGCGACCTAAACCATTAGGTACAATAGATTCTATACTTGTTACAACCTTGTACTCAACTTGAGCATTTACTTCAATTAAAGAGAATAAAGAAATACTCAATACAAATAAAATTTTTTTCATGTGTTTTTGGGGTTTTTGTGTTAAGAAGCTAATATAAATATAAACTCTTAATCAATAAATAATTAATTTAGATTATTTTTGAAAACTATGACAGGACGCGTTTATAAATCTACAGGAAGTTGGTATACCGTAAAAACCGAATTGGGTGATACTTACGAATGCCGGATAAAGGGGAAATTTAGAATTAAAGGCATTAAAAGTACCAACCCAATTGCTGTGGGCGACATTGTAGATTTCGAAATAGAAACCGATAATAATCAAGAATCCGGGATTATACATAACATACACGATAGGTTTAATTACATTGTACGTAAATCTGTAAATCTATCAAAGCAAACACACATCATTTCGGCCAATATAGATCAGGTTTTTTTAATGATAACTATTAATAATCCGCCAACATTAACCAGTTTTATCGACAGGTTTTTGGTAACGGCAAATGCTTATTCAATTAAAACGATTTTATTGTTCAATAAAATTGATACTTACGATCAAGAAACACTAGACGAAGTAAAATATTTGGCGCATATTTATAGAAAAATAGGTTACGAGTGTATTGGTGTATCTGCCGTTACATGTAAAAATGTAGACAAAGTAAAGGCTTTAATGCATGGTAAGGTTAGTTTGTTTTCTGGGCATTCTGGAGTTGGGAAATCTACACTTGTAAATGCTATTGAACCAGATTTAAATATAAAAACCAAGGCAATTTCTACGCAACATATGCAAGGGCAACATACTACAACTTTTGCCGAGATGTTCGATTTAAGTTTTGGTGCTCAAATTATAGACACACCAGGAATTAAAGGTTTTGGTGTTGTTGATATGGAAAAGGAAGAAATTGGGGATTATTTTCCTGAGTTTTTCGCTTTAAAACAAGATTGTAAATTCAATAATTGCTTGCATATCAAAGAACCAAAGTGCGCTGTTAAAGAAGCTTTAGATGAAGGGGATATTGAGTATTCTCGTTACCGAAGTTATATTCAACTTGTAGAGGGGGAAGATGAGCATTACAGAACAGATATTTGGGAATAGTACTAATTTTAATCAATGAGGCATTTCCCCGTAAGGGTAATTTACTTAAACATTAAAAATACATTTGTTAGGTTTTATAAAATGCAGTTAAATAGATGAAAGCAGTTATACAGCGCGTTACAAAAGCTAGCGTAACTATTGAAGGTGAAAAAGTAGCCAATATAGAAAGTGGACTTTTAATTCTTTTAGGAATTGTAAATGAGGATGAGCATGGTGATATTGTTTGGCTTTCGAATAAAATTGTGAATCTTCGAATTTTTTCTGATGATAATGATGTGATGAATCATTCCTTAAAAGATACTTGTGGTGATGTTATTGTGGTAAGTCAATTTACACTTCAAGCTTCTACTAAAAAAGGCAATCGCCCAAGCTATATAAAAGCAGCGAGGCCTGATGTTGCTATACCATTGTATGAAGCGTTTGTAAAACAAATTGAACAAGATTTAGGGAAAACCGTGCAAACCGGACAATTTGGAGCCGATATGAAGGTAGAGTTACTAAACGATGGCCCAGTTACCATAATTATAGATACAAAAAATAAAGAGTAATGGCATCCATTTTTGGGCATGGCATGGTTGGGTACACTTTAGTGAAAGTAGCCAATAAGCAAAATTTAAAGTGGTTGCTATGGGCTGCGGTGTTTTCTACAATTTTGCCCGAT
This sequence comes from Algibacter lectus, assembly GCF_004368925.1. Taxonomy (NCBI): domain Bacteria; kingdom Pseudomonadati; phylum Bacteroidota; class Flavobacteriia; order Flavobacteriales; family Flavobacteriaceae; genus Algibacter; species Algibacter lectus. The sequence goes on along the minus strand of NZ_SORL01000007.1, from coordinate 1,701,086 downwards.
TTTGATGTTCTTAGTTTCAATTTAGGTATTGCTTATGGCGACCCGTTAGGGCATAGAGGCTTTACGCATTCTATAGTGTTTGCTTTAATTTGGGCACTGAGTTTAATGTTTACTTTAGGTCGGAATAATAAAGTAATTTGGTTTTTAGTCATTTTTATTTCAACAATGTCTCATGGTATTTTAGATGCTATGACTTCCGGAGGAAAAGGTGTGGGCTTTTTTATTCCTTTCAATAACGATCGATTTTTCTTTCCTTTTCAAGATATACGCGTTTCACCTATTGGTATCGGTAAGTTTATATCCGAACGTGGAATTCAGGTAATTTTAAGCGAATTTAAATACATATTTTTACCGTGTTTTATTATATTAGCTGTCAGGTTTTTAGTTGTAAAATTTAAAAAGGGAACAAATTAATTCGTTTTACTTTAGTTTAAATAACTAAGCGCTGTAAAATAAACATAACCCCTTTTTCATGATTATAAAGCGTATTCTCAATACTCTATTTTTATTCGCAACACTTTTTAGTTTTTCTCAACAAAATTTATACACTAGTTTTAGTATTCCCGATAATTTAAAGCAAAATGCTAATGCCGTTGTTAGAGATGATGTTACTTCTATTGTTTTAGAGTCTTCACAAAGTATGTTGGTTACCGAAAAACGAATTGTAACTGTATTAAATAAAGAAGGTAACGATGCTGTTAATGCGTATTTGCATTATGATAAAAACGTAAATATTAAAACATTAGAGGTTCTGGTTTACGATAACTTCGGTAAGGTTATTAAGAAGATTAAAGAGAAAGATTTTAGAGATGTAAGTGCTGTGGATGGCGGTACATTATACTCCGATTCTCGAGTAAAATATCTAGAATATACTCCCATAAAATATCCATATACTATTGAGTTTAATTCGGAATACGAAACTAATAATACCGCGTTTATTAATTCGTTTTTTCCAGTAACCGAATATTTTTTAAGTGTTGAAAATAGCAGTTATACCTTAAGTTTCCCTGAAGAACTTACTATTAGAAAAAAGGAAAAGAATATTGAAGGTTATAAAATTAGTGTAGACCTTACTTCAACGAAAATACATTACAGTATAAAAAATGTTTCTGGAATTAAGCCAGAAGACTATAGTCCTAATTTTTCCGATATTGTTCCAAAAGTGATGTTTGCTTCAAAACAGTTTTCTTTAAAAGGAGTTAATTCTGAAGTTGAAAATTGGAACGAATTTGGAACTTGGATGTATCACGATTTAATAAAAAGCACACACGACCTATCGGAAGGGACTATAATTAAAATTCAGGAATTGGTTAAAAACGAACCTGATAATATAGCAAAAGCGAAAAAAATATATCAATACGTTCAAGATAAAGTACGTTATATAAGTGTGCAAGTTGGTATTGGAGGTTGGCAACCTTTTAATGCATCAGAAGTAGATAGGTTGGGCTATGGCGATTGTAAAGGTCTAACAAATTATACCATGGCTTTGCTTAATGCCGTTGGTATAGAATCTAACTATTCTGTAGTCTTCGCTGGAGATTCTCAACGTAGTTTAGAAAAAGATTTTGCAGCTATGCAAGGCAATCATGTTATTCTGAATATCCCGAATAACGATGAGGATATCTGGTTAGAGTGTACAAGTCAGAAATTGCCTTTCGGTTTTATTGGTGATTTTACAGACGATAGAGATGTTTTGGTGATTACTCCAGAAGGCGGAAAAATACAACATACCAAAAAATATATTCCAGAGGAAAGTTTACAAACCATAAAGGGAATTTGTGATATATCAAATGATGGTTCGATTAAGGCTATGGTAAATGTAAATTCAAAAGGTATTCAATACGATAATAAATATTGGTTAGAAACAGAGACAGAACGTGATTTAGATGTGTATTACAAAAGGCGTTGGAAATACATAAACAACATGTCTATAAATAGCATGAGTATTGAAAATGATAAAAACACCATAGAATTAATTGAAAACATCAATTTTCAAGCTGTTAATTACACCAAAAAAGTAGGTGAGCGTATGCTTGTTAATTTAAATGTTTTAAATAGAAATACACATATTCCTGATAGATATAGAAGTAGAAAACTTCCGTTAAAAATAAACAGAGGTTTTAAAGATGTAGATGAGGTAGAGATTAATTTACCACCAGATTATAATATAGAATCATTACCAAAGGGACAGTCGCTGGAAACCGATTTTGGTAGCTATACCACAGAAATTTCAGTTATTGATAATTCTAAAATAAAATATAAAAGAACTTTTATTATAAACGATGGTGAATTCCCTAAAGAAGATTATGCTGCGTTTAGAACCTTTTATAAACAAGTCTCAAAACTCGATAACGCTAAAGTCGCATTAATTAAAAAGTAAAATTATACTATGAAACTAACCTCACTATTATTAACTCTTTGTTTTTCCTTAACTGTATTTGCCCAAGATTATCATTTTGGGAAAGTATCTAAAGAAGAACTACAAGAAAAATTTAATCCTTTAGATTCTTCTGCAAGTGCAACCTATTTATATAAATATAGAAAATCTTTTTATGAGTATGTTGAGCCAAGTGGCTTTAGGTTGGTGACTGAGGTACATGAGCGTATTAAGATTTACAATCAAGAAGGATTCGATTATGCAACGAAAACTAATAGATTGAGTACAAGTGGAGGTTCTGACGAGGAAATTAGGAATCTAAAAGCCTACACTTATCATTTGGTAAATGGTAAAGTTGAAGAAACTAAATTATCGAAAGATGGTATTTTTAAAACAGAATTATCAAAATATACCAACGAGTATAAATTTACCATGCCGGATATAAAACCTGGATGTATTGTAGAGTATAAGTATAGGGTGAACTCCCCATTTATATATAATGTAGATCAATTTGTATTTCAGTATGATATACCTGTTAAAAAAATACAAGCGAGATTTGAGGCTCCTGAATATTTTACTTTTAAAGAAAGTACTAGAGGTTATTTAAGTATTACGCCTAAAAAGAGTAGTCAAGCTGATAAAATAAAACTTACGAGTAGAACGAGTATAGGAAGGTCTTATTCCGAAGATTTAAATTTTAAAAAAAATATTACAGAGTTTGATTTGAATAATGTACCAGCGTTAAAAGATGAACCTTATGTTAATAATATTAATAATTATAAGTCTTCGGTTAAATATGAATTATCTTACACTAAGTACCCGGATGCGCCTATAAAATCCTATACTACATCGTGGTCGGATGTTGTAAATACTATTTACGACAACTCAAATTTTGGACCAGAATTAAATAAAAAAGGCTATTTTGAAGAAGAAATAGATGCATTAATATCTACAGTATCCGACCCTATACAGCGTACTACGTTAATATTTAACTACGTGAAAAACAAAGTGAAATGGAACGGTTATTACGGTTATGGAACCAATGATGGTGTGAAGAAAGCGTATAAAGAGCAAGTAGGTAATGTAGCGGAAATTAATTTAATGCTTACTGCTATGTTACAACATGCCGGACTTAGAGCTTATCCTGTTTTGGTAAGCACAAGGCAACATGGCGTACCATTATTTCCAACCTTAGAAGGCTATAATTATGTTGTGAGTTATGTAAAGATAAATGATGGAGGTATGCTTTTAGATGGTACAAGTAGATTTAGTAGGCCTAATGTTTTACCTTTTAGAACACTAAATTGGCAAGGACGTGTTATAGCGGAAGCAGGTGGTTCTACGTTAATAGATTTATACCCAAAACAAACCTCTCAGAATTCAGTGTTTTTTATGGCTAGTTTATCGGAAAATGGAGATTTGTCTGGTGGATACAGGAGTATAAAAAAGAGTCATAAAGCATTGTCGTTCAGAGAACGTTATATTGATGTGGATCGTGATGATTTTATAGCTCGATTAGAAAATAATTATGGTGGGCTAGAAATTTCGGATTACAATGTTAAAAATGAATTAGATTTAAGTAAGCCTATTGTTGAGTCTTATAAATTTGTAAAAGAAAGTCAAGCAGATATTATTGGGGATAAAATGTATTTTTCGCCATTGTTTTTTTTGAAAACCACAGATAACCCTTTTAAATTAAGTAAAAGAGAATTTCCTGTAGATTTTGGGTATCCATCTAAAATGAATAGTAAAATAGTAGTAAAAATACCTGAAGGATATAGAATAGAAAGTCTGCCAGAATCTGGAGGTTTAGAATTACCCGATGATTTGGGGAAATTTATTTATCAAGTTAGCGGTACTGGAAATACAATACAGGTATCAGTTTTACATGAGGTTAATTCTGCTATTATTAATCCGGCCTATTACGAAGCTTTAAAGTCGTATTTTGCACAAATGATAGAAAAAGAAAACGAACAAATAGTTTTAAGTAGAATATAATGAATATAGAAAACGCACAACAAGAAGTAGATAATTGGATAAAAGAACATGGCGTTCGTTATTTTAACGAGTTAACCAATATGGCTCAACTTACTGAAGAAGTAGGGGAGGTAGCTAGAATAATTGCCCGGAGATACGGCGAGCAAAGCGAAAAAGAAAGTGATAAAAACAAAGATTTAGGTGAAGAATTAGCCGATGTTTTATTCGTTGTACTTTGTTTAGCAAACCAAACCGGAGTCGATTTACAAAAAGCTTTCGATGAAAGAATGTATAAGAAAGGAAAACGCGACCACGATAGACACCATAATAACGAAAAATTAAAGTAAATTAGCAGGCTTTAAACGTATAGAATTTTACAATGAATATTACTCTTCATAAATCGAAACTCGAAAACCAAAAATCGGCAGTTATAATTACAGGTTCAAAAAGTGAATCTAACCGTTTGTTATTATTACAAGCACTTTATCCGGAATTTAAACTTGAAAATGTATCAAACTCCGATGATAGTAATTTAATGACGAATGCTTTAAGCTCGAAATCTAACGTGGTAGATATACACCATGCCGGAACAGCCATGCGATTTTTAACCGCGTATTTTTCAATTCAAGAAGGAAGAGAAGTAACACTTACGGGGTCTAAAAGAATGACGGAGCGTCCAATTAAAATTTTAGTTGAAGCCCTTCAAGATCTTGGAGCCGAAATAAGTTATGTAGATAACGATGGTTTTCCACCAATAAAAATTACAGGAAAAAAACTATCAAATCATAAAGTGTCTCTAAAAGCAAATGTAAGTAGTCAATATATTTCAGCTTTATTATTAATAGCTTCAAAACTAGAAAATGGTTTGGAGTTAACGTTAGAAGGCGAAATTACATCGGTACCATATATAAACATGACGTTAAGCTTACTCGACGAAATAGGTGTAGAGTCGTCGTTTGTTGGTAATGTTATTACCGTAAAACCAAATACAAAAGCATTAACACCAAAAACATTAGTTGTTGAGTCCGATTGGTCTTCGGCATCATATTATTTCAGTATTGCAGCTATTAGTGATATTGGTACAGAAATCACTTTATCATCATACAAAGAGAATTCTTTACAAGGCGATTCTGTGTTAGTTGAGATTTACAAACACTTTGGAGTAACTAGTACATTTAACGGTAATTCTATCACATTAAAAAAAGAAAAAGCTAGCGAATCAACAATAAGTTTAGATTTAAAAAACGCGCCGGATATTGCTCAAACCATAGCAGTAACATGCTTTGCATTAGGTATGCCTTGCGATTTAATAGGTTTGCACACTCTAAAAATTAAAGAAACAGATAGATTAGTTGCTTTAAAAACCGAAATTGAAAAACTAGGTGGCGAAGTAAAAATCACAGATAAGTCTTTACACTTGGCACCATCAACTAAAATAAAGGAATTAGTACCAATAGCAACCTATAACGATCACCGTATGGCTATGGCATTCGCGCCTTTAGCCCTAAAAACATCATTAATTATAGAACATGCTGCCGTGGTATCTAAATCATACCCAACGTTTTGGGACGACTTAAAAGCTATCGGTTTTAAAATAACCGAATAATAATCACGCATTTACTTGACAACCCCTATGCTCAGATTGTATATTTGCAGTGGTTAGAATTTTTTCTGGGGAAGCTCAGAATAAATTAAAACACATTAACTTAAAACCTTTTTGAATGAAATTATCACATTTTGGTTTCAATTTACCAGATGAATTATTAGCGGAATATCCAGCTGAAAACAGAGATGAGTCACGTTTAATGGTGCTTAACAGAAAAGAGCAGACTATTGAACATAAGATGTTTAAAGACATTATTGATTATTTTCAGGAAGACGATGTTTTAATTTTAAATGATACCAAAGTTTTTCCAGCCCGTTTATACGGAAACAAAGAAAAAACAGGTGCTAGAATCGAAGTTTTTTTATTAAGAGAATTAAATGAAGAACAACGCCTTTGGGACGTTTTAGTAGATCCAGCACGTAAAATAAGAATAGGAAATAAATTATACTTTGGAGACGACGAAACGTTAGTAGCTGAAGTTATTGATAACACAACATCTAGAGGGCGTACTTTACGTTTTTTATATGATGGATCGTACACCGAGTTCCGTAAAAAATTAAACGAGCTAGGCGAAACACCTCTTCCTAAATACATCAAACGAGATGTAGAACCAGAAGATCAAGATCGTTACCAAACTATATACGCAAAAACAGAAGGAGCTGTAGCGGCACCAACTGCCGGACTTCACTTTTCTAGACACCTATTAAAACGTTTGGAAATTAAAGGTGTTAAATTTGCAGAGGTTACGTTACACGTAGGTTTAGGTACTTTTAACCCTGTAGAAGTAGAAGATTTGTCTAAGCATAAAATGGATAGCGAAGAGCTTAAAATTGAAGCTAAAGCAGTCGAGATTGTAAACACAGCACTTAGTGAAAAACGTCGTATTTGCGCCGTAGGAACTACAGCTATGCGTGCCATAGAGAGTGCCGTTTCAACAAGCGGAAAACTTAACGAAGTAGAAGGTTGGACAAATAAATTTATTTTCCCTCCATACGATTTTAGTATCGCAAACTGCATGATTACTAACTTCCATACACCAAAATCTACATTGTTAATGATGATTTCGGCATTTGCAGGTCACGATTTTGCTAAAAAAGCATACGAAGAAGCTGTAAAAGAAAAATATAAATTCTACAGTTATGGTGATGCGATGTTAATCATCTAATCCCTTCTAAATAAAACTTAAGCTTCATCCAATAAAAACGATGAAGCTTTTTTTTTGTTTCATATTTAATAAAAATAATGCGTTTTAAAATTTGGGCATTCCCTTTCAGGTCGGGCTTTTCGCTATATCTTTTTGCAAAATAGCCTATGTTTGTTTTTAATTTAGGTTTTTGTGAGGAAGCAGACTTATCAAAAAACTAATTTATAAATTCAGCAAAAAGGATGCCGCTGCAATCCCTAATGCAGCCATGTGCTAAATTTAAGGTTTACACTAAATTTAGTACGACTTTATAAAAACAAGTGCTATAAAAGAAAAAGCTTTCACTATTTTTGCAACCAATGAAAGATAATAAAAAAGACATACGCGCCTTAACTAAAGAACAACTTCGGGATTTCTTTGTGAAAAATGGCGATAAAGCTTTTCGAGGCAATCAAGTTTACGAATGGCTTTGGCAAAAATCGGCTTACACTTTTGAGGATATGACGAACGTATCTAAAGAAACGCGCCAAATGCTCGAAGACAATTTTGTAATCAATCACATTAAAGTAGATACCATGCAACGTAGTAGTGATGGTACGGTAAAAAATGCGGTGCGTTTGCACGATGGGTTAATTGTAGAGTCGGTTTTAATACCAACAAAAACAAGAACCACAGCATGTGTTTCGAGTCAAGTAGGCTGTAGTTTAGATTGTAAGTTTTGTGCAACCTCACGTTTAAAACGTATGCGAAACTTAAATCCAGACGAAATTTACGATCAAGTAGTAGCCATCGATAACGAAAGTCGTTTATATCACGATCGTCCCTTAAGTAATATTGTGTTTATGGGTATGGGCGAGCCGCTAATGAACTATAATAATGTTATTAAGGCTATCGATAAAATAACATCTACCGATGGTTTAGGCATGTCTCCAAAACGAATTACGGTTTCAACATCTGGAGTGCCAAAAATGATCAAGAAAATGGCCGATGATGAAGTGAAATTTAACTTAGCTGTATCGTTACACTCGGCAATAGATGAGGTTCGAACTAGAATAATGCCTTTCAACGAAACATTTCCTTTAAAAGATTTAAGAGAATCTTTGGAGTATTGGTATTTAAAAACTAATCGTAAAATTAGTTATGAATATGTGGTTTGGAAAGATATTAACGATAGCCAAGCAGATATTGATGCCTTTGTTCAGTTTTGTAAATATGTGCCATGTAAAGTTAATATTATTGAATACAATCCTATTGACGATGGTGAATTTCAGCAAGCCTCAAACGAAGCCTTAGAAAATTACATCAGCGCATTAGAAAAAAATAGAATTGTAGTTAATGTACGTCGCAGTCGCGGAAAAGATATTGATGCTGCTTGTGGGCAATTGGCTAACAAAAGTTAAGCACTCGGTATTTTGTGTAAAATCATAAATCTTATATTTAATTTCTTTTAATATCTCACCTTGAAAATAGTAGAACAAATAAAGCAACCCATAGCTTACGAAATGGATCTTTTTGAACAAAAGTTCCTGCTTTCTATGTCGAGTAAAGTGGCATTGCTTAATCGTATTACACATTATATCGTGAATCGCAAAGGGAAGCAAATGCGCCCTATGTTTGTGTTTTTGGTCTCTAAAATGGTCTCTAACGGCGAAGTTTGCGAGCGTACGTATCGTGGAGCTTCTGTTATAGAACTTATTCATACGGCAACACTAGTGCATGATGATGTGGTGGATGATAGTAACAGACGTCGTGGTTTCTTTTCTGTAAACGCGCTTTGGAAAAATAAAATCGCCGTTTTAATTGGCGATTTTTTACTTTCTAAAGGTTTATTATTATCGATCGATAATAATGATTTCGATTTGCTTAAAATTATTTCGGTTGCTGTTCGAGAAATGAGTGAAGGTGAATTACTTCAAATAGAAAAAGCAAGAAAATTAGATATTACTGAAGCGGTTTATTACGAGATTATTCGACAGAAAACAGCAACTCTTATTGCTGCGTGTTGTAGTTTAGGTGCTGCATCTGTAAAACCCGATTCGGAACATGTAGAAACCATGCGTAAATTTGGAGAACTCATTGGTATGGCGTTTCAAATTAAGGACGATTTGTTCGATTATGGCGATACACAAATAGGGAAACCAACAGGTATTGACATAAAGGAACAAAAAATGACTTTGCCTTTAATTCATGTACTTAATGGGGCTTCTAAAAAGGATAAAAAATGGCTCATTAATTCCATTAAAAACCATAATAAAGACACCAAACGCGTTAAAGAAGTTATCGCTTTTGTGAAGGATAATGGTGGTTTAGATTATGCTATTTCAAAGATGACGCAGTTTCAAACGGAAGCTTTAGAATTACTTAAAAAGTATCCAGATTCGGAATATAAGCAATCATTAGAGCTTATGGTTAACTACGTTATCGATAGAAAAAAATAAAGTAAAATTTTATTGTTGCTGTTGCTGCTGTTGTTGGCTGCCACCGTTTTCTTTTTCAGCTAAACTACGTTTGTAACTATTTGATGGATATACGGTAGAAACTTCAGGAGCTACCTGCTTTGTGTTTTCGGTTTTATTTGTTTTAACAGAAACGGTAACTTGCATTTCGGCTTCAACACTACCTTTAAATACTCCTTTTACTGGTGAGCAATCACCATAATCTCTTCCTATAGCTAATCTTACGTGGTTTTCGTTCGCTATAGCGTGATTTGTAGGGTCGAAACCTAACCATCCATAAAATGGAATGTAAGCCTCTATCCAGGCGTGTGTAGCTCCAGTTCCACGTGTTATTTCGTCATTAGGACAAATATAACCACTTACATATCTAGCTGGTATACCAAGCATTTTAACCATGCGCAGCATAACATTTGTAAAATCTTGACAAACGCCTGCCTTGAGTTCCCAAGCTTCTTCTAAAGATGTTTTTACGTTAGTAACTCCTGTTTTATATTCAAAATTATCATAAACATATTCGCATATGGCAAGTACAGCCTGAAATGGCGACTTGGTTTTTAACATTAAATCTAGAATTACATCAGTGATTTCTTGGCTTCCTTTAAAAGGTTTGTGTGCTGTAAAATCTATAAAGTCAATGGTATTTTTAATACGTTTAAGTTCTTCCCACTGTACAGCTTTTTCAATACTATCATCCGGAATTAATTTTGGAGAGGTTACCACTTCAACTTCAGAAATAATGTTTAATTCGTCGTGTGGCTCTATTACCATAAACGTACCAACTCTATTGTTATAAAAATCGATAAAACTTTCTATAAAAGGGTTATTTGTTATAGATATTAAATGCGAAATCACTTTTTGATTATCATCATTAATAGGGTGTAACCTAGTTAATGTTGCCCCATCGATTACGGGTGCATTGTAGTTATACTTTGTTGTATGTTTAATGAAAAATGTAGCCATGATAGTTATAAATCAATTATTAGAGTTGTAAACCGCATTAATATTTGTTGAAATATTACTGATGTCTTCCTTTATACTATGTATAAAGTTATTTAAACCTTGCTCATTAATGTTTTCAATGGTGGTGTATTTTATAGAGCTTTCTAATTTACCAATTAAGAATTCTAAATTCTTTTTTTCTAGTTCGTTGGTTTCGATTAAACGTGTAATATGTCTACTTAGTTTATTTACACAATAATATACCGATCTAGGGAATAATTTATCCTGAAAAACCATAGTAATTACGTGGTCTTGATTGAAGGTTGATTTATGCGTTTTAAGATAAAACTGGTAACCACCTATAGAAAGTAGTAAATTTTTCCAATAGAAACTTTTTTCTAAACTATCCGATGTTTTTCCTATTTCTTGAAGCTTAAGCGATGTAAAATCTGCAATAAGGTTAACACGTTCTAAGAATTTACCAACATTCATGAAATAATAGGATGTACCACGTTCTTGAGTAATATCGGTTGTACCATTATAAATTAAATGATGTTTCCGTAAATCTTCTAAAAACTGAACAGGATCTTCTTCTTTTAAGCGTTTTCGTAAATTTTTATCTGTTAGATATAGATAGTAATTATTTACACACAGCCAAAGTTCTCGAGATATATGCTCTTGTACACTACGTGCGTTTTCTCTAGCTTTTGTAACAATATTGAGAATTGAATTAGAGTTATTGGTGTTAAACACCATAAAATCAATACACTCCAAAGCGTCTTCTGTATAGTATTCATTATCGAATGCTGTGAAATTTTTAATAACGGGTGTCCAGGAAAATAATTCTGGAGAATCTTGATTGGCATAATAATTTACTTTTAGTAAACTAAGAATACCACTACCACGTTCCATATATCGATCTAACCAAATAAGATTATTTGCTACTCTACTTAACATACATATTTATTTTTGTAAAATTATTCTAAAATCCAAGTGTCTTTACTGCCGCCCCCTTGCGAACTGTTAACTACTAAGGATCCTTTTTTCAGTGCAACACGGGTTAATCCGCCAGGGCAAATATCAATACCATCTCGGCCAGAAAGGGCAAATGGTCTTAAATCGATACATCTTGGAGATAATTTACCATCTATGTAACACGGCGCGGTTGATAGTCTTAAAATAGGCTGTGCAATAAAGTTTTCTGGCTTTTTGCTAACGGTATTTAAGTAGTCTTTAATTTCTTCATCTGTAGCTTCATGTCCCATAAGCATACCATAACCACCACTACCATCGGTTTTTTTGATAACCATGTCTTTAATGTTTTTGGTAACATATTCCAGCTCATCTGGTCGACCCAATTGGTAGGTTTCAATATTTTTCAGAAGAGGTTCTTCATCTAAATAATACTTTATCATGTCTGGTACATAGATGTAAATTGCTTTATCATCGGCAATTCCGGTTCCGGGAGCATTTACAATATTTACATTCCCTTTTCGGTAAGCTGCCATAATTCCGGCAACGCCTAAAACACTCTTCTCATTAAATTCTAGTGGGTCTAAATAATCGTCGTCTACACGTCTGTAGATAATATCAACCTGTTTTAATCCGTTGGTTGTTTTCATGTAAACAAAATGGTTTTTAACAACCAAATCGCTACCTTCTACTAACTCAATGCCCATTAAGCGGGCTAGGGTAGTATGCTCGTAATAGGCCGAATTGTAAATGCCTGGTGTTAGCAATACTATATTGGGTTTGGATAGATTTGAGAGTTCTTTAAGTTTCTTGTATAGCAAATTAGGATAGTCTGAAACGGAGCGAACATTGTTTTTAGGTAGAATACCTGGGAATAAACGTTTAGAGATTTCTCTGTTTTCGAGCATGTAACTTACTCCAGATGGTGTTCTTAAATTATCTTCAAGAACGTAAAATTCACCATCGTTGTTTCTTATTAAATCGACACCAGAAATATGTACATAAACATCGTAAGGAACCTTAACCCCTTTCATTTCTCTTAAAAAATTAGGGCAAGAGTAAATTAATTCACCTGGAATAATACCGTCTTTAATAATAAACTGTTCATTATAAATATCTTTAATGAATAAGTTTAGTGCTTTTAGACGCTGTTTAATACCTGCTTCAATTTTCTGCCATTCAGCGGTTGTTATAACTCTAGGGACAATATCGAAAGGAAATATTTTTTCGATACCTTCATTATCATTGTAAACTGTAAACGTAACACCTTGACTCATAAATAATTGTTTTGCAAGGTCTTCTTTTTTAGAAAGCTTTTCTGGCGATGTGTTTTCTAAGTATTTAATAAAACCATCATACTGCGATCTAAATTCTGCATTGTCATTATACATTTCATCCCAAGTACTAGCAAGTTTCTCGTAATTAGAGAATAGGTTGTTGTCTTTCATAAGCTACAAAGTGTTATGCTCAAATATAAGTTTTTGTTGTAAAATATTTAGTGTTTTATGACTTTAAGTAAATAAAGTTTACGGTTTATTGGTATTTGTTAAAATAAATATAGTTTTTTAACTGTAATTGTTTTTTTAATATGATTTATTTGCGACATAAATAATAAAAAAAATAAAAGTTATCTATTCTCGACGAGCTATCACTGGCATTTTTGTAAAATTAAAGCAGAATTAATATATAGGAAACCTTAAAAAAACATATCTAAACTTTTAGGTTGTTTGATATTAGATTGTTAAGTTTTATTTTTTTTCTTGTAATTAATAAGTGTGTTGTTTTAACAATTATTATTTTTGTCGTAATGCAAAACCTACTAAAAAGTTATATACCAGAGCATGCTGTTAATCGAGTTTTAAAACTTTTAGAGCATGATCACTTGTTGGTGAAAATAAAAAACGAACGTAAAACACGCCACGGTGATTATAGACAAATGCCGCATGGTAAGCATCAAATCACAATAAATTCTAACCTAAATGAATATCGATTTTTAATTACCCTTATTCATGAAATAGCCCATTTTGAAACATACAAAAGTTACGGAAAATTTATTAAACCACATGGGAAAGAATGGAAATGTACGTTTAAAAATTTAATGTTACCTTTTTTAAACCCCGATGTTTTTCCGGATAGTTTGTTACCACTTTTAGCAGCACATTTTAAAAATCCAAAAGCATCTAGCGACACAGATACGGTATTAGCCCTAGCTTTAAAGGAATTCGACGAGCCAAACGATAAAACTTATGTTTTTGAAATACCTTTGGGACAATCGTTTGAGTTATATAATGGTCGGGTTTTTAAAATGGGACAAAAAAGGGTAAAACGATTTGAGTGTGTGGAAATTAAAACAGGAAGGTTATATTTGTTTAATCCAAATGCGGAGGTTAAACTTATTTAATTTTTGAAAATAGAAGTAAAACAAAATAATAATAAGCTAGAATATTTTACGATTTTCTAGAAAAACAAATTAAGAAATGAAGAATAATTATTATGCCATATTGATGGCAGGCGGAGTAGGATCTAGATTTTGGCCAGTAAGTACAAGTGATTTTCCAAAACAATTTCATGATATGCTTGGAACGGGCGATACGCTTATTCAGAAAACATTTCAACGTTTATCAAGGTTAATTCCAAAGGAAAATATATACATATTAACAAACGAGCGTTATAACGATTTGGTTTTAGAACAACTTCCAGAAGTTACTCAAAAACAAGTGGTTTTAGAGCCTGCAATGAGAAATACAGCACCTTGTATTTTATATGCATCTTTAAAAATTCAGAAAGAAAACCCAGATGCTTTAATGATTGTGGCACCAAGTGATCACTGGATTGAAGATGAGCAAACTTTTTCTAAAAATGTAGAAGAAGCATTTAATTATTGCTCAGAAAATGATGCTTTAATGACGCTTGGTATTCAGCCAACATTTCCAAACACAGGTTTTGGATATATTGAGTTCGATAAAAATTCTGAAAACGTTATTAAACCTGTTAGTCAATTTAGAGAAAAACCAGATTACGAAACAGCTAAAGCCTTTATAAGTCAAGGTAATTTTCTATGGAATGCGGGTATTTTTATGTGGAGTGCAAAAAGCGTTGTAGATGCTTTTAAAAATAATCAACCGGAATTATACCAATTGTTTGAGTCTGGAATATCTGTTTATAACACCGATGGTGAAGATGATTTTATAAAAGAAAATTACTCTAAAGCCGAAAACATATCTGTAGATTACGCCATTATGGAAAAATCTAAAAATGTTTTTGTGATAGGTGCAGAGTTTGACTGGAACGATTTAGGAACTTGGGGAAGTCTTTACGATAAACTAGATAAGGATAGTAATAATAATGCTATTTTAAATGCTAATAGTTTAGTTGAGAATGCTGAAGGTAATATGATAAGAACAAAACTTGGAAAACAAGTTATTGTAGATGGTTTAAATGACTACATTATTGTTGATAATGATGAAGCTTTGCTTATTTACCCTAAGAGTAAAGAGCAAGATATCAAGCTTGTTTTAAAGCGTCTTAACGATAAATATAGCAACTAAATTTTAAGCGGTTTTGCTAATTAATATATAAATGGAAGAAAATAAATTCAATTTTTCTGAAGACGAGGTTCAGGCAAAGAAAAATCAAAATGTAGAGGAATCAAAAAAGGCCGTTAAGAAAGACGCCGAAGGATTGTTTAAAAGCATTTATGTGTTTTTTAAAGAATTATTAGATTTTAGGGATGATACCGATCGCGATGCTACTATTGAGGCTATAAAAGCAGATATTCCTTTTAAAGGAGCTACAGCATGGATTTTAATTTGTTCTATTTTTGTCGCTTCCATTGGGTTAAATGCCGATTCAACAGCTGTTGTAATTGGTGCCATGTTAATTTCTCCGCTTATGGGGCCAATATTAGGTATTGGCATGTCCATCGCTATAAACGATATTGATACACTTAGAAAATCGTTAATAAACTTAGCAACTATGCTTGTTTTGAGTTTGTTAACGGCTTTTTTATTCTTTAAATTTTTTCCTTTAGGAAATCAAGAAACCTCAGAGTTATTAGGTCGTGTAAAACCAGATATTCGAGATGTGCTTATTGCTTTCTTTGGTGGTTTAGCATTAATAATTGCACGTACTAAAAGAGGGACTATTGCATCGGTTATTTTTGGTGTGGCTATTGCTACGGCGTTAATGCCACCTTTATGTACGGCGGGTTATGGTTTAGCACACGGAAATTGGACCTACTTTTTAGGTGCCATGAACTTGTTTACCATTAATACTATTTTTATTGCGTTGGCAACATTTATAGTGCTTAAGCTTCTTAGATTTCCTATGCTTAAGTATGCTAATTCGGCTAAAAGAAGACGCACAGCGCGTTTTGCAGCGTTGGTTGCTGTGGTTGTTATGATTTATCCAACAATTACTTTCTTAAGAGTTTTAAAAAGCAGTGGTTTTGAGAATGATTACAATAATTTTATTTCAAATGAAATTAAACTAAATCAGGAGCTTTGGTTTCAAAACGGAACCTTAAATTCAGATGAGAAAAAAATCACACTTTATTTTAATGGTGAAATATCTGAAGCTACAGAATCCGATTTGTTAAACGAAATTAAAGGATACGATAAAATCAGTGATTTTAAATTAGAGATTTTTGGGAATAAAAACAGAAGTTTTGATAAAATTTCCGACGCTTATGATAGAGCTATTAGAGATTTAGATGAAAAAGATCATATTATTTCTGGTTTACGAAATGAAATTGAAGTTTTACAAGAAGAACTTCGCCTAGTGAATGGCGGAAGTAGCGTAATATCTTTCACCAATTTATCGCGTGATGCCAAAGTTAGGTTTAACGATTTAACATATTTTAGTTATGCTAAAACATTAGAGTCTAAAGATTTTATAAACACAGATACATTGCAAGTTGCCACTGTAAAATGGAACGAATCTTTAAGTGATAGTTTGATTGTGATAAAAGAAAAGCAACTTGCCGATTGGTTAAAAGAAGAGCTTAAAGCCAAGCGTGTTATTTTAAAACGAAATTAATTCGATAGAATAACAACTTTAAAATAAAAATAATGGGTTACTGATTTTAGCTATTTTCTTCCAAGTACATTTTACGTACTTTTTTAAATAAGTTAGATGAATATACAAAGTCGGTAACCACTTCATTATCTGTTCTAAAAATGGTTTCCTTAGAACCTTCCCAAGCTTTTAGTCCATCTTTTAAGAACACAATTTTTTCACCAATTTCCATCACAGAATTCATATCATGAGAATTAATTACGGTTGTAATTTGATATTCTTCTGTAATCTCTTTAATTAAATTATCAATTACAATAGCTGTTTTTGGATCTAAACCAGAGTTGGGTTCATCACAAAACAAATATCTAGGTTTGTTTACAATTGCGCGAGCAATAGCAACACGTTTTTGCATACCTCCTGAAGCTTCACTTGGCATTTTGTTATGTGCATCTGGTAGATTCACTCTTTTTAAAACAAAGTCTACACGATCTTGCATTTCGCTTTTACTTTGTTTGGTAAACATTTGTAGCGGGAACATTACGTTTTCTGCAATAGTCATAGAATCAAACAAGGCACTTCCTTGAAAAACCATACCTATTTTTGCACGCATGTTTCGTTTTTCATCTTCTGTAAGTTTAGAAAATATATGCCCATCGTAAGCAATGCTTCCCTCTTCGTAATCGAATAGCCCTAATAAGCATTTTAAAAATACTGTTTTACCAGAACCACTTTGCCCAATAATTAAGTTTGTTTTTCCTTTTTCAAAAGTGGTTGTAATCCCTTTTAAAATATGTGCTTCTCCAAACGATTTCTGTAAATCTTTAACTTCTATCATGCGCTTAACAACATTTGGGTTAGTAAATAATTTAAAAGAATAATAACAACGCTAGTCCAAACAAATGCGGTTGTACTGGCTTTACCAACTTCCAAAGCGCCACCTTTCATGTAATATCCATGAAAAGATGGAATTGTTGCTAATATAAAGGCGAAAGCAAAAGTTTTTATAAAGGCGTAAGTAATATGAAACGGAATAAAATCCATTTGTATACCAACAATATAATCGTCTAATGAGCTAAAACCACCGTAAACACAGGCAGCCATGCCTCCAAGAATTCCTAAAAACATAGCGATAGAAATTACAAACGGATATAACATTAAAGAAATAAATTTTGGAAATACTAAATAGTTTAATGAGTTTATTCCCATAACTTCCAAAGCATCAATTTGTTCGGTAACTCGCATAGTACCAATACTCGATGTAATAAATGAGCCCACTTTACCAGCCATTACAATAGAAATAAAAGTGGGGGCGAATTCTAATATAATAGATTGTCTGGTAGCAAAACCAACCAAATATTTTGGAATTAAAGGATTGTCAATATTTAATGCGGTTTGTATGGTAACTACACCACCCACAAAAAAAGCAATAAAGGCAACAATGCCTAAAGATCCAATGATTAAATCGTCTATATCTTTTAATATTAGTTGCTTCATAACGCTCCATTTGGTTGGCTTGCGAAACATCTCAACAATCATTAAAAAATAAGCTCCTATATTATGTAGGTACGTCATATATAAATTTGAACTGCTAAAGTAAAAAAAGTTAGTGGGATTTAACGATTATTTTAAATTATCATGTTTTTAAAATATGTATTTTTGAAGCTTAAACCCATTATAATGAATAAAAATATTTTCTTTTTAGTTGTAGTTTTTGTGTTAAGTTTATCTTCTAAAGCACAAAATAAATCTGATGAAACTAACCCGAGATTGGTGGTTGGTATTGTTGTGGATCAAATGCGCTACGATTATTTAACAAGATTTGCAGACCGTTATGGAGAAGGCGGCTTTAAGCGTATGATGAATGAAGGTTTTAACTGTAAAAACAATCATTTTAATTATATTCCAACTTATACAGGGCCTGGTCACGCATCTATTTTTACGGGTACAAGTCCTAAATATCACGGCATTATCGCTAATAACTGGTACGATAAAGAATTAAAAACCATGGTCTATTGTGCACAAGACGATGCTGTTTCTTCTATAGGAACAAAAACAGATGCAGGAAAAATGTCTACACAACGCATGAAAACCACAACATTTGCTGATGAGAATAGGTTATTCACACAAATGCGTGGTAAAACTATAGGAATATCAGTAAAAGACCGTGGAGCTATTTTACCAGCAGGGCACACTGCAAATGCAGCATATTGGTTTCAAGGAAAAAATGAAGGAAACTTTATTTCTAGTTCTTTTTATATGAATGAATTACCTAAATGGGTAAGTAAATTTAATAAATCTGGTATTGTAAAATCATATCTTAAGCCATGGAATACATTATATAATATTGAGACATATTTAGAAAGTGGTAGTGATTTAAACGATTTTGAAGGTGGTTTTAAGGGACAAGCTACAGCAACATTTCCTTACGATTTAGATGCCTTAAAAGGAAAAAATGGTGGTTATGATATTTTGAAAGCAACGGCTTATGGTAATAGTTTAGTAGCCGATTTTGCTTTAGCAGCTTTAGTTGGTGAAGATTTAGGTAAAGATGAATTTACCGATGTTTTAACGGTTAGTTTTTCTAGTACTGATTATGTTGGTCATAATTTTGGAGTTAATTCTAAAGAAATTGAAGATACGTATTTACGTTTAGATAAAGATTTAGAGCGTTTCTTTAAAGGATTAGATGCTGAAGTAGGAAAAGGAAATTACACCGTATTTTTAACTGCAGATCACGGGGCTATTAACGTGCCTGCTTACATGAGGTCTAAAAAAATTCCTGCAGGATATTTGAATAATAAAGCTATGAGAACCGAGTTAGAAGCGTTTATGAAAACAACGTTTAAAGCCGATGATTTAATTGAAAACATAAGTAATAATCAAATATTTTTAAATCGTGAAAAGATTAAAACGTTAGGTTTAGATTTAGAAAACGTGCAAGATGCTATTGTTAACGAAATAATTAATTATACCAATGTTTACAAAGCTTACACAGCAACAACAATGGGGAAAGCTTCTTTTACAATAGGTATTGAAAAATTACTTCAAAATGGGTATAATCAAAAACGTTCTGGTGATGTTTTAGTTATTCAAGACCCAGCATATATATCTTACGGAAAAACAGGTTCTACACACGGTAGTGGTTTAAATTATGATACACACGTGCCGCTTTTATTCTTCGGAAAAGGAATTAAACATGGTAAAACCGTTAAGAGAACAGAAATTACAGATATTGCTCCAACAATTTCAGCGTTGTTAGATATTAATGCACCTAATTTTAAACTTGGAGAGCCTTTAGAATTCATTTTAGAATAAATGACGAAAAGAAAATTATTATCGGTTATTTCCGTCGTTATTCTGGTTGCTATTTATGGATATGAGCATTTTTTAGATGAAGAAGAAAAAAATGAAATTGTAACTGAAGGTAGAACATCTAAGAGTGATACAAACGAATACTTTTTGCCAACCAGTACAACAGGGCAAATTGTGCATCACGATGGATATTCGCTGTCTTACAGCGAGCCTTATGAACAAGCTGAATGGGTGGCTTATGAATTGAAGAAATCTCATTTATCTAAAAATGATTTTAAACGTCCGTATTTTGAAATAGATAAAGCGGTAAAAACAGGCGCAGCAGATTGGCGTAATTATAAAAAATCGGGTTACGATCGCGGGCATCTTTGTCCTGCTGGAGACCGACGTTATAGCAAAGAAGCGCACGATGAAACGTTTTTAACAAGTAATATTAGTCCGCAAAAGCACGATTTTAATGCTGGTATATGGAATACGCTAGAACAGAAAGTTAGATATTGGGCAAGTAAATATAATGGCGTTTTTGTAGTAACAGGAGGAGTGTTAAAGGGAAACATGAAAACCATTGGTGACGAGCAAGTAGCAGTGCCAAATCAATTTTATAAAGTTTTAATCGATAATAATTCGGGTAAAACTAAAATGATTGCTTTTTTAATGCCTAGCGTAGAGTCTAAACAACCCTTATATAAGTTTGTTGTATCTGTAGATGAAGTTGAAAAACTTACAGGAATCGACTTCTTTCCAGAGTTAGAAGATAGTTTAGAAAACAAATTAGAAGCTTCTAGTAGTTACAAAAACTGGAGTTTTAATTAATAATTCTATTTATAATATAAAAGCCGCTTTAAGTGTTAAACTTGAAGCGGCTTTTTTTGTTTTATAAGTTACTTGGAGTTTCCGTTGTCATGTCGACGAATGGAGACATCACATAATTTAGGATTATATGCATTATATGATTTCTCCTAACATCGAAATGACCTAACTTACTTTTTTTATTACTTCTAGTCAACTAAAACACGTACACCTTCACTATGGCTACTAAATTCTGGAGCATACATACTTTGTATCGTGGTTATGCCGTTGCTCATATTTCCGGAGTTATTTACACGTAAATCGTATTCAAAAACATAAACGCCTTTAGGTAAATAATCAAAAAAGAAGTTTGTGCTTGCATCTTTCGTGCTTTCATAATAGCCTAAACCATCTTGCCATTTATAAGCAGATATTACATTTACGGGCTCAAAACCTGCTGCTCGCATATCTTTCATATGTATAAATTCCATAGCTCTGTCGCTTTTAAGTTCTATACGTACACGTACTAAGTCACCAACATTTAAAGCGGTTTGCTCTGTTATTTCCGTTATTTTTTCACCAGTATCCGTATTTGTTTTTAAGAATAATTTCTTTTTCAATTGTAAAGGTGTTTCTGCTGAAGTAATTTTATCTAAATCTTCAAAATACTGCCAATACAAACTACCCCAAGCAATACCTGCTCCTTTTTTAGAAATACTAACGTCTCCCATTTCTGGTTTAATTTCAGCAGTATTCCACGATGTTTTATAGTAACCTGTTCCGGCTTCAACTTTTACATTTTCAAGTTTAGATGGTTCAATCTTTTGTCCGCCTAAAACAATTTCAACAGCATCGGTTACACTTAACCAATCGCTACCTTGCAGTAATAATGCATACACGGCATCGGTTGTAGATTTTGTGGTTTTCCAACGGTTGGTTTGTTTGTTTTTAAGTAACCAGATTTTTAAATTATCAATTGTTTCTGTATCATTTTCTATTTCCGAAAAGGCTTCAATTAATAAAGCTTGAGTTTCAATTGGTGCCTGATACCAGAACCAAGAGTTGGTATTAGCTTTCCAGTACATCCCTAGTTCTTCCGAAGTAATACTTGTTTCTTTGAGTGATTTTAAAATTTTGGTAGCCATAATAGGCGCATCATTTCTATGTGAAATTAAGGACATTAGACCTTTTGCATAAAGCGAACGACTTAACCAATATTTCTCAATTTGTGTTTGATAATAGCTAATGATTTCTTCAACTTCTTTAGATTTTTTAATATTAGGGAAGAAGCTTCGCATGTATAAATAATGCAATTGTGTATAGCTTAAATGGTCTAAATCTAAGTCCATATTCTTATCATACTTTCTAATGTCTTTGTATTCTTGAATAAATTCAGCATCCAAAAACTGAATGGCTTTAGAAACCATTTCGGCAGTTTTTTCATTAGCATCTGCAACAGAAAGTTGTTTTAAATGGCCAAAACCTGTAATTATATGTTGTGTAATGTATCGGTTTTCGCGGCCACCTTTAAACCAAGACCAAGCACCATTCGGCATTTGGTTAGCATCTAGTTTATTAACGGCAGATTGTAATTCGTTATTCATTTTGTTTAAATCGAATAATAAAGCAATACGTTTTTTCTGCTCCGTTTCGCTTTGTGCATCACGTAACCAAGGTGTTTCTTGAATTAAAATAGATTTTAAATCTTCATTTTTTTCTAAGTTAGAAAGCAACGCATCGCTATTTTTCCATTGGTTAAAAACCTCCTGAATTCTTGGGTTCGAGTTTGCAATATGGCTCGCCAGGGCATTGGCATAATAACGACTAAAAGTTTGCTCGTTACACTCGTATGGATATTCCATAAGGTATGGCAAGGCCTGAACCGCATACCAAGCAGGATTAGAGGTTACTTCTAGAGTAAGTTTATGGTTTTTTAAAGTTGAAGAGTTATTGTTTTTCAGCTTATCTAAAACAAATGTTTTAGTTTCATTGCTACGTACCCACATTGGTAAAGTTTCGGTTACCAACATGCGATTGCTTAAAACAGGTAAAGCATTTTGCTCGCCATCGCTATAATCGCCCGCTTTAGCAACAATTTTGTATTGCACAGCCTGTATGTTATCAGGAACGTTTAGTTGCCATGATACTTGTGTGTTACCGGCAGCATTTACATTGAAGGTTTTATCAGCTTCAGTAATACCTAATGCTCCGTTAATTTCTTTTCCGGTTAAGGCATCGGTTAAAATTAGCTTAGCCTGACCAGAAAGTACTTGGTCTGTAAGGTTTGAAATTTTAGTACTGATAGAAATAACATCGCCTTGGCGTAAAAAACGTGGTGCATTTGGCGAAACCATCAATTCCTTTTGGGTAACTGTTGTTAATGTTCTAGTGCTGCTTTCTAAGGTTTTGGTGTGCGCTAATAATTGTAATTTCCATTTTGTTAAAGCTTCTGGTGTATTGAAATTAAAGCTAATATTTCCGTCTTTATCTGTTTTTAACTGTGGAAAGAAAAAGGCTGTTTCTTGAAGGTTTTTACGAATTTGAACATCATCAAAATCGATTTCTTTAGGTTTCTCGGTAGAGGCTTCAGTATTATTAACTTCTTTTTGAGTGCCGTACCCAACAACAACGGTATCATCTAAACTAGACATTTCACTTTCCTCCATCATCATTTCAGGAGCTTCAATACGATCTTCAACGACGTGAACTCCAGAGACACTACCACTTCGTTTTTTAGCCATGCTAGACATACCTCTAATAGATATATTACGGTGTTGTCTTCCAAAATTAAAGCCAAACCAATCTAATTGATCATAATATTGTACAGGATATCTAACATTGGTATAGCTGTTATAAACTCTAAATTGGCTATTCCCAAAGCTTGAATTTGCTTGACTGTAAGTTCGTGTTCGGTATGTAGAATTCTGAATTGGGCTAAAGTACCAACTATGGTAGTTAAATTGATCTAAAGAGGCATCATACATACTTGCCAAAATTTCGGCACTTACTTTTTCGCCTTTTGGACCTTTAATTTTAAACTGCCAATTTTCTTCTGTGCCAGGTTGTAGTTTATCTCTAAACGTAATGGTTTCAATGTCTAGATTTGTTTTTGGGAAGGGAACTGAAATAAATACAGAACCAGATTGGTAGCTATTATAAACCGCAAAGCTGTAGTTTACCGTAAAGCCTCCTAAATCATTTTCCGTTACCGGAATTGTGATGCTTTTTTTGTTGTTATTAAGCTGTATAATTTCAGTTTTAATAATTTTTTCATCCTTTTCAATAGAGACGGTAAGGTTGATGTTTTTAGCTGAAGAAGCAAAGGTTATCACGGCCTTGTCTCCAATGTCATATCGATTTTTATTGGCTGAAACGCTCAATAATTGATTATCGGCTAATGTTTTATCAGTATCACTAAATAAGGTTGTTCTAGCTTCATCTTTAACGGTTTGTCCAAATTTATCTTCACTTTCTAGAACGATAATATATTGACCAGATTTCCATTTTTTTATGTTTCCTAGTTCTAAAGTTTTGGCTGTTTTTGTATTGAAGTCCTTTTGAAAAACTAAATCTCCTTTTTTCCAGTTTTTAGAATCATCTTCATCTTGAAAAGCATCGTGAGGAAAAAGTGTTTTAAAATTTTCGAAAGTAAAATTCTGATAATCTGGAGCATTCCAAGGCCTTGTTCTTAATACAAAGTCTGGAGCATTCAATTTATAAATTTTAATATAACCTTTGGCGTCAACAAAGGAGCCATTTAGGTTTTGTGTGTTTATAGAAATTTGGTTGTTTTTTTTAGTTTTATCTAAAATAGGATTTACCATAATATTAGCTATTAAAGCATGGTAACCTACGTTAACAACTGTTGTTGCGCTTCTTGTTTCTCCATTTAAATCGGTAACATCGGCCGTAATTTCATAATTAAAAATTGGTAAGCTCGATTTATCAATACTTTGATCTGGCTGTGCTTTAAAAGAAATTTCAAACTCACCTTTATCATTAGTTTTTGTTTCTCCATGTGTTATTTCTTGAGCTTCGCTGCTAAAATAAGGGCGATACCAATAATACCAACTTGGGTATCTCACTTTGCGTTTAACGGTGTAAACTACTTTGGCATCGGTAATATTACTGCCCGCATAAGCTAAGGCCTTACCGGTTATTTTAACCAAATCGTTTACTTTATAAGTATCTGTAACGGGAGTGAATTGAGTTTCAAATTTTGGGCGCTTGTATTCTTCAACCGAAAAATCTACTGTGTTTCTAAAGTTGATGCCGTTAGAAGCGGCATTAATTTCAATATAATAAGCGCCATTTAGACCTGAGTTAGGTAAAATAAAATCACCAGCAACCGAGCCAAAATCGTTTGTTTTTAGTTGTAATTCTTTTACTTTTTCACCATTAACGTTATAGAGATAAACCAAGACGTTTTGGTTTTCTAAAACTTCAGATTTATTGTTTTCTCTTTTTATAGCAATAGCTTTGAAGTATACGGTTTGCGATGGTCTGTAAATACTTCTGTCTGTAAATAAAAAAGATTTATAGGTTGTTTTTTCTTCGTTTTGGGTATTACTTCTATTAATATAATAATCGCCAAAGTATGCCAAGTCATTATTACTTTCAACCTTAAGTTTTACATTTCTGTACCAATGCTCTCTTTTTTTATTAATTTTAAATTGGCCTAAACTATTTGTTTTATGTTGCTCGGTTTTTATTTTGTTTGTATAGTTTTCTGTGTATGTTAATTCTACCGAAGCATTGGCTATTGGCGCTCCATTTGTTCTATCGATACATTGAAAAATTTTAAAATCAGGCGATTCGGTTTCGATTAAAGCCGTGTTTGTTATTTGAATGTTGGAAAATGAAAAATCTTTATCACTAGCGTTTTTAGTAGTTGCAACCAGAAGATATCTGCCATTATCTAGTTTAGGAAGTAAAACTTCGGTGCTGTGGCTTTGGTAATCGTTTTCATTTTTTAATGTGCTTTCCCAAGTTTTAGTAGATTTTAATGGCTTAATAAAATCCCATTGATCGTCACTATTATAAAGTGTCAGAAATTTTTCAAATTGTTTTTCGGTTACTTTATAGGCATTAAATTCAAGATGGTTTAAGTTTTTGTATTGTACAAAAATGCGTCCGTTTTGTTGAACCGGTAAAAACGCTTCACTAGTTAGCTGAAGTTGCGTACGGTTAATGATAGCTTTTAAAACTTCACACTTTTCTGCTCCATTACTTTTGGGAAACTTAGCGATAACTGCATCGCAGATTTCTAATGCTTCTTTAGCTTTCCATTTATATGTATTGCTTGTTTTTGAATTATAGGTATTACTTTGTTGGTAGTAAATTTGTGCAATTTCAAAATCATAAAGGCCAGAAACTTCGTGTTTTTTATGTTCTTTATTTTCTGCTTTTAAAGCATCGAGTAGTAAGGTTTCTTTGTTATTAAAAGTGGCATGTTCGTTTACAAATTTTAAGCGCTCAATATTAACATCGGCTAAGGCAAAAGGAGATTTGTCTTTTAAGTGAAAACGAGTTAAGTTTTGATAAATTTTTAAAGCCTGTAATTGTAGCGAGCTAGAATCTTTCGATGTTATTGTTAATTCAGCGAAAGTCTTAGCATCACTTAGAAGTTTTTCGTTATTAACTTCAAATTTATATGCAGGTTTGGTGATTTGAGTTTCATTAGTTTTATAAAACTCTAGAGCTGTATGGTTTAAAAAATCAAACAGTGTTGGTCTGTAAATTTTAGAATCTTTTTGTTCCGTTAAAATAGCTGCAAATTGTTTTAAATCTTCTTGCTGAAGCATTAAACCGTTTGCTAGCGAATTTTGAAAATGTAGGTGTGTTTCATCAAACAGCGTTTGTAAATCCCAAGTTCTAAAATCTGTAGCATCAACCTTTTCAGTGGTTTGTGTTCTGTTATAGAATTTCCATCGGTTTTGCTTGTAATATTGCCAATATAAATTGGCTAAAACATTCTCTAGGATGTTTTTAGTAGGAAATTCACTAGTTGCTATGTTTGATTTAAAATCGTTAATAATATCAAGTTGAGCATCTTCTTCTAATACTATAGCAAACTTGCTTTTAAAAAGCATAGTTTTTATAGTTTGGGCTTGGTTTTTATTGGTTTTGGCAATTTTTTCGATGTTTTCAACCACTTTTAAAGCCGATTTGGGTAAACCTTCAGCTTCAAACTTTGCTACATCTTGCCATAATTTGTCGTAATTAGGGCTTTGAGCAGAAGAAAAGTGTGAAAATAATATAACCATTAATATAGATAGTGTGTTTTTCATTGCATTAAATTTGTCTCTAAAATATGAACAAAAGCCGTTCCAAAATATACCAATGCGTGAACGGTTTCGTTTATTGAGTGAAGTTAACCATTTTTAGAGTAAGGCAGAAAGTTTAACTTTGCATTTTCGAACTAAAATCTATGAATAAATTTTTGATACTTCTGTTATTACCAATTATGGCCTTTTCTCAATCGCCTATTGCCGATTTTGAAGAGCTCGTTCGTAAGAAGCACTATCAAAAAGTCGAGCCTTTACTTATTCAATATTTAGAAAATACGCCTAACGATTTGCAAGCGATTGAATTATTAGGAGATGTTTATGGACATCAAAAACAATGGGATCATGCTATTGATAATTATAAAAAACTTGTTGAAAGTAAACCTAACACAGCCAATTATCATTATAAATATGGAGGTGCTTTAGGTATGAAGGCTCTATCGGTAAGTAAGTTTACCGCATTAGGATTAATAGGCGATATTAAAGGAGCATTTTTAAAGGCCGCGGAATTAGATGCAACCCATATTGATACGCGTTGGGCTTTAGTAGAGCTCTACATGCAATTACCCGGAGTTTTAGGCGGAAGTAGAAGTAAGTCTTTACAATATGCTGAGGAACTTGAAGTGCTTTCTAAAGTAGATGGCTATTTGGCTAAAGGTTATATTTATGAATATGATGACGAACCTAAATTAGCAGAAAAATTTTATAAAATGGCTATAACCGAAGGTGGATCGCTAAACTGTTTTGATAAGTTAACTGCTTTTTATGAAAATGAAAAAAGACCTGAAGATGCCATAAAAAATATAGAGCAAGCCGAAGCTAAGCATAAGCGTAATGCATTACACTACCAAATAGGAAAAGTTGCTGCAGAATATAACGTTGAACTGGAGAAAGGAGAAGCTTGTTTAAATCAATATATTCAACATTATTCTGCGAAAGATGGTGTGCCAAAAGCTTGGGCTTATTACCGATTGGCTCAAATAGAAACCCATCAAAAAAATAAAGAAAAAGCTTTAAAGTATATTGATTTAGCAATTGCTGAGTTGCCAAAAATTAAGGTGTTCCAAAAGCAAAAAGAAGCTGTTTTAAAACTTTAAATCTATCTGTTTAGTCATCTATTCTGTTAAATCTATAAATAGTTTCATTTTGTTTTATATGAAAGAATTTACAGTTAGAATAAGGCACAAATTCAAAAGTTTGATTAAAATTAAACCCTTCATTTTCAATTTTAAAAAAGGCGTCTACATCTATATTTCCGTAAGGAGAAACACGCCTAAATCTATAGTTTAAAGCATTTTTCGTTTCATGCAGTTCAAACCATGCTCCAGCAGCAATGCCAGATAACCATTGCGCCTTTTGATGTGTACAGCTAACTGGTTTGGGATTTAAAGTACCAATGAGGTTTACTTTATGATCTTTAAGTTTATCTAAAAAACAACGTAAATTTTCACTCTTTTGCGAACCTTTAAATTCTGAAATTTTACCAGTTTCCGATACTTTAAAAACATGCGGTCCTGTATTAGCTAGTAGCACATTGCCAACCGTACTTGGTGTAAACCACTTCGAGTTTTCTATATTTTTTTGCATTTTTGGTTCTGTAACAGAGGCAATTAAAGCATCGCAAACAAAACGAGCGCAATTACTAGCATTTTTAATAAAGGCTGCATAACGAATAAAATGTTCGTTTTGCATGTTGGTAATAAACGTTCTTGCTTTTTTGTAGTCTATAACATTACAAACCGAGGCAATCAAATTACCCTCTCCATGAGTTAATTTAGGGTGTGTGGCTAAAAACTTTAAAATTTCGTCTAAATTCAATATTTTATCATCTTTAATCTCTGCTTTTAGCGGGAAATGTAATTCGTTATCAGTATCTCTACCTCGAACACGTCCGTTGGGTTCTGGGGTTATGTAACGTCCAAAATCGTGATATTCTAGAACACCTGTTTCTTTTTCAATTAAAACTAAAGCAGCATGACCAGCACGCAAATAATTCTTTTTTCCAACCCCTACAAATCTTAAAAATGGAGAAAACCATTCATCGGAAACCATAACAATGGTGTCAGGGTAGGCGAGTGTTAAAATAATTCCGGTATTATCCATTAACTATTTGAGGTGTTTTTAATGTTTTGGTAGAAATAGTTTGGTTTTGTAAACTTTCGTAACGCATACTTACGTTGCTATTTGTTTTTTTTACTTGTGTAATACTTGTGGTTTTTACTGTACCTCGGTCCATTACGGTACCATAATCCATATTGTTTTTACCCGCCGTTTTATGAAACGTTAAAATAGATTCCGAAGTTAATACGTTTTCTTTTTTATAGTCGTTAAACCATTGTAAACGTTCGGTTTTCATGGAGGGATTGTATAACGTGGCCGACGACCAAATTTTTGGCTCTAAAGGTAGTTGTGTAAAATGTTTAGTGTTACCATCCCAAACGAGTTCGTAAAATTTTAAATTAGAATTCCAATCGGAAATTGCAATAGTAAAAGGTTCAATATCCTCGAAGTTGTAGTTTTCAATACAAATTTCAATATTGTCGGCAACTAAAAAATCTTTAGCAACTACACCACGGCTTATTCTGTATTCCGTTCTTCTTTCATGAATTGTAAAACCACCATTGAGTACGCAAATAAGTCGGTTTTTTTCACTTGCGCCAATCCATGTTCCGCCAGCCAATTTATCTTTGGGGAATAAAAGGGTGGTGTTTTCAACGCTATAAAAATCGGGTTGAAGAGAAATACGATTTGGAGCTTCATCTCTATTAGAGGTTAGAACAAAGTCGTTATTCTCAGTTGGGAAAATAGTTACTGTACACATAAATTTATAGTCTGAAAACCGATTGGCAACTTACGAAAAAATGTTTCAAAATTTAAAATTTAGAAAGTCAAAAATCGGTTTTAGAGACTAAAGTAGACTTTTACGCCCTTGTATAACTAGAAATTATTTGGAGTAAGCTCCCGAAGAATAAGTTAATTCGTAGCTATGTGTGTATATTTCAAAAACAATTCCGAAAGGATCTTCTACATAGCACATTTTATAAGGTTTATCATCTGGATAATATTCGCGAATAGGCATTCTTTGTTTACCGCCGTTTTTTACAATTTTATCTATTAGTGTTTCAATGTCAGGGTCTTGTATGCAAAAATGAAACAATCCTGTATTGAAAGGACTAAATTCTGGAGCTTCTTTTACGCCATGCGGAAAGCAAAAAAGTTCGATGCCAATACCATCAGATGTAGATAAATGTGCGATTTCAAAGGTTTCCCAATCTTCACCAAAAACATCAATACACATTTGCCCGATGGCTGTATCGCTTTCTTTTTTTACTTCAGAAGGTTCCATGATAATGTACCAACCCATAACTTCTGAGTAGAATTGTACTGCTTTTTTTATATCCGGAACCGTGATTCCGATGTGTGAAAACGATTTTGGATAATTTTTATTTAAAGTCATAATTCAAAGTTTTATTATGCAAACTAAGGTTATATTTGCCAATCTGGCAATAACTTACTAAAAAGTAGTATAGTTACTAAAAGGAGTAAAATAATGATTTATAATTGATTATGTTTTAAAATGAATAAAAATAATTATTGCCCTCTTAATTATACCATGACTTTAATTGGTACAAAATGGAAACCATTAATATTATTTCATCTTTTAGAAGGTGCATTGCGTTCTGGGGTTTTACAGAAACAGATTATTGGTATTTCTAATAAAATGTTTACACAAACGGTTCGCGAATTAGAGAAAGATGGCCTCGTTATTAGAAAAGTATATCCTGTAGTGCCACCCAAAGTGGAATATACATTAAGTGAGCGCGGAAAATCTTTAGAAAATATTTTGAGAAGTTTAGATGAATGGGGAGCAAACGATTTGGATAATTAGTTAAAGCAGTTATAATAATTTATTATAAATTAATGATGTTTTATGAGTCTTTGTATCTTGAAAATCATTTTAAAATTATTAGATTTGTCGTGTATTTACTGAATATTCAATAACGAAAAATAGAAAATCATGGGAAAAGGCTTTTTTAACGTGCCAGTTGCTATTAACGAACCTGTAAAATCTTACGCACCAGGAAGTCCTGAAAGAGCGGAAGTTTTAGAGGCTTATAAAACAATGTTTAATAGTAAAGTGGACGTTCCTTTGTACATAAACGGTGAGGACGTTGAAACGGGTAACACCAGAACAATGTCTCCTCCGCACGATCACAAACATGTGGTTGGAACTTATCACGTAGCAGAGCAAAAACATATTGATGATGCTATTGCTACTGCCTTAGAAGCTAGAAAAACATGGAGTTTACTACCTTGGGAGCAACGTGCAGGAATCTTTTTAAAGGCTGCCGAATTAATAGCAGGTCCATACCGAGCTAAAATTAATGCTGCAACCATGATTGCGCAATCTAAAAACATATACCAAGCAGAAATTGATGCAGCTTGTGAGCTTATCGACTTTTTACGTTTTAACGTACAGTTTATGTCGGATATTTACATGGAGCAACCAGAAAGCACAAGTGATGCCTGGAACCGTGTTGAGTATCGCCCACTAGAAGGTTTTACATATGCTGTAACACCATTTAACTTTACTGCAATTGCTGGAAATTTACCAGCTTGTATGGCATTAATGGGGAACGTTGTAGTTTGGAAACCTAGTGATAGCCAAGTGTATTCTGCAAAAGTTATTATGGATGTGTTTAAAGAAGCAGGTGTTCCTGCTGGCGTTATTAACGTTGTTTTTGGAGATCCGGTAATGATTACAGATACGGTATTGGCTAGTCCAGATTTTTCTGGATTACACTTTACAGGTTCTACTTATGTATTTAAAGAACTTTGGAAACAAATAGGGAATAACATCCATACTTATAAAACGTACCCAAAAATTGTTGGAGAAACAGGAGGGAAAGATTTTATTGTAGCTCACAAATCGGCAAATGCTAAGCAAGTTGCAACGGCAATTGTTCGTGGAGCATTTGAATTTCAAGGTCAAAAATGTAGTGCGGCATCTCGTGCTTACATTCCAAAAAGTTTATGGAGTGATGTAAAGAATTTTGTGATAGAAGATGTAAACTCTTTTAAAATGGGTTCTCCAGAAGATATGAGTAACTTTATTACTGCTGTTATTCACGAGGGTTCTTTTGATAAATTAGCTAAATATATTGATCAGGCTAAAGCAGATGCTGATGCAGAAATTATTGTTGGTGGAGGTTATGATAAAAGCAAAGGTTACTTTATAGAGCCAACTGTTATACTTACAACAAACCCTAAATATACAACTATGAGTACAGAGCTATTTGGCCCTGTAATTACTATTTACGTGTATGAGGATAACGCTTACGCGGAAACATTAAAGTTAGTTGATGAAACAAGTGATTATGCATTAACTGGAGCTATTTTATCTACCGATAGATATGCAGTAACTCAGGCAACTGAAGCTTTACAAAATGCGGCAGGAAACTTCTATATTAATGATAAACCAACCGGTGCCGTTGTAGGACAGCAACCATTTGGAGGCGCAAGAGCATCTGGAACTAATGATAAAGCTGGAAGTGCACAAAACTTATTACGTTGGGTGTCACCAAGAATGATAAAAGAAACGTTTGTAACACCTAAAGATTACCGTTACCCATTTTTAGGAGAATAAATCTTAAAACATATATTTTTAAAAGACCATCTAAAATTTTTAGATGGTCTTTTTTGGTTTATGAAATTTTAGTGTGAATGACATAAACTTTGTTTGAAATTGATAAATAAATCAATAAAAAGCCCCGCGTTAAGGATTGAACGGCTTGTTTGAGCTCCCCGACCATAGGAGGGAGCGAGTAGTGAAAGCCTGCCCCGAAGGGAAACGCCCGAAAAAATGAATGCCTTTGCCGAATAGAAAATGTATAGTATTATCTAAAAAATAATTACCTTTCATAAAAAATTGCAGAAGCCATATAAATGGCATATTAATTGTTGAATTAATATAATATGAAAAAATATTTTACTTTAATTTTAGTTGTTGTACCAATATTGATATTTGGTCAGGCAAATAAATTGTTTCGTCAAGCCTTAAAAACTGAAGATTTAAGCGAGCGCATTGAGCTTTTAACTCAGGTAATTAGTTTAGACTCGGATAAGTTAGATGCTTATTTTTATCGTGCAATTGCAAAAAATGACTTGGGTGATTACTCGGGAGCTATAATCGATTATTCTAAAATAATAATTACAGAGCCTGATGCCGATAGTTACTTTAATCGTGGTAATGCTCGATATAGCTTAGAAGATTTTGAAGGTGCTAGGCAGGATTATAGAGATGCTGTAAAAATAGATCCTAATTTCTTGGATGCGCTTTATAGTTTGGCTTGTGCTAATTTCGATTTAAGCGATTATACAGGAACTATTGAGGTGCTTAATGATTTGCTAAGTAAGGAGCCATATTATCCAAAAGGGTATACGTTGCGTGGTTTGGTTTTTGAGAATTTAGAGAATTACAAACAAGCCTTAAAAGATTATACAGTGGCGGTACTCATGGATCCGTCGGCAGATACGTACTACAATCGTGGTGTGTTTTTGTTGAGTATTAATTACTATAAGAAAGCAAAAAATGATTTTTCGACAGTATTACGATTGAATGAAAATAACGGGTTTGCTTATTTCTATAGAGGGACAACTCATTTGCTTTTAGGGAAATATAAAAATGCTGTTTCGGATTTTGAAACGGCGTTAAAATTTGATTCGTTAGACTTTGATGCTATGCTTGGACTTGCTATGACTTACTATAAGTTGAAAGATTTACCAAATACCAAATTATACTACAACAAGGCTAAAGATATTTTACAAAGAAATGGAAACACTGCTTCTGGAATTACGTTGTTTGAAAATACATATTGGCACAAAAATCAGTTCTATTTCTTTAATGAAAACGTAAAAGAGCTGGAAGAGCTTTAGTTTGTAAGCTGTTTATTTCTTGTCTTTTTCAGGAACAGGATCGTATCCTGAACCTCCCCAAGGATGACAGCTAAAAACACGTTTTATAGCTAACCAACCGCCTTTAAGGATGCCATGTTTTTCTAAGGCTTCTTTAGAGTATTGCGAGCAAGTAGGGTGGAACCTACAGGTTGCAGGTGTGAGTGGCGATATCAGTTTTTGATAAACCTTTATTAAGAATAGAAATGGTGCTACTAATATTTTTTTCAGCATAAGATCTAAATAAGATTATAAAACCTTAAGTTATAAAGTAGCTTTCTGAATTTCTACAAAAAAGAAAGTGTTAGTTAACCGAATAGGTTGTACCGTCTTTACCATCTTTTAGCAAGATACCGGCTTCGGCTAGTTCGTCACGAATTTTATCAGATAAAGCAAAATCTTTATTAGCTCGAGCTTCTTGTCTTAGTTTTATTAAAACATTTACAGCACCAGTTAATTTATCGGTTCCAGAATCGTTTTTAACTACGTTTTCTAAGCCTAAAACATCAAAAACGAAGATGTTCATGGTATTTGTTAAAGTTGCTAAATCTTCGGCAGAAATAGTTTCTTTACCTTCTTTTATTTGGTTAATATATTTTGCTGCTTCAAATAAATTAGCAATTAAAATCGGCGAGTTAAAATCATCGTTCATAGCATCATAGCAAGATTGTCTCCAAGCATTGATATTTATAGTTGATGCTTTTGATACTTCTAATTTTTCTAATAAATTAACAGCATCCATTAGTCTGTAAAAACCTTTTTCACTGGCTAATAAACCATCATTAGTTAAATCTAAAACACTTCTGTATGACGATTGTGCTATAAAAAATCTAATAACACTAGGCGCATATGCTTTACTGAAAAAATCGTTATTACCCGAAAGTAACTCGTCTGGATTTACCGTGTTTCCGGTAGATTTAGACATACGTTGTCCGTTTAATTCGAGCATATTGGCGTGCATCCAATAGTTTACAGGCGATTTTCCTTTGGCTGCTTCATTTTGTGCAATTTCACATTCGTGATGTGGAAATTTTAAATCCATTCCACCACCGTGAATATCAAATTGCTCTCCTAAATACTTTGTACTCATGGCAGTACATTCTAAATGCCATCCAGGAAAACCATCGCTCCAAGGCGAAGGCCAACGCATAATGTGTTGAGGTTCTGCTCTTTTCCAAAGGGCAAAATCTTGTGGATTTCTCTTATCACTTTGTCCGTCGAGTTCTCTTGTATTGTGAATTAAATCTTCAAGTTTACGTTTACTTAATTTTCCGTATTCATGAGTTTCATTAAATTTATGAACATCAAAATATACAGATCCGTTTACTTCGTAACCAAAACCATTTTCGATAATGGTAGAAATTAATTCAATTTGTTCAATAATATGCCCTGTTGCCGTAGGTTCTATACTTGGCGGTAAAAAATTGAACGTGTTTAATATATTATGAAAATCTACAGTGTAGCGTTGTACTACTTCCATAGGTTCTATTTGCTCTAAGCGTGCTTTTTTAGTAATTTTATCTTCACCAGCATCTGCATCGTTTTCTAAATGTCCAGCATCGGTGATGTTCCGTACGTAGCGTACTTTATAACCTAAATGTTTTAAATAACGAAACACCATATCGAAAGACATAAATGTTCTAACATTACCTAAGTGCACATTGCTGTAAACCGTAGGCCCACAAACATACATACCAACATAGCCAGTTTCAATAGGTGTAAAGGTTTCTTTTTTTCCTGAAAGAGAATTGTATATTTTGATAGGGTTATGCTCGAAAAGTTGCATGCGTTAAATGTTGTTAGGTTGAGATGTTGTTGATTGAAAATCGAGAGTGAATAAATTAAAAACTTAAAATTTAGTTTCTAATTTAATGTAATCTAAAAACTCTCTTCTAGTAGATTCTTCTTTAAATTTACCACCAAATTCTGAAGTTACAGTACTGCTCTCAATATCGCGAATACCTCTAGAGTTTACGCATAAGTGCTTAG
Organism: Algibacter lectus; assembly: GCF_004368925.1. Lineage (NCBI taxonomy): Bacteria > Pseudomonadati > Bacteroidota > Flavobacteriia > Flavobacteriales > Flavobacteriaceae > Algibacter > Algibacter lectus. The sequence goes on along the minus strand of NZ_SORL01000007.1, from coordinate 1,665,268 downwards.
CATCTATAACGCAAGCAACATCGTCTGTGTTTAATACTTCCTGTAATGCTTTTACAACTTGAATTGTTAAACGCTCTTGAACTTGTGGGCGCTTTGCATAATAATCTACAACACGGTTCATTTTAGATAAACCAACTACCGTTCCGTTAGAGATATAAGCAATGTGTGCTCTTCCAACAATTGGTAATAAATGGTGTTCGCATGTTGAGTATACTGTTATGTTTTTTTCAACAAGCATTTCTCCATACTTGTATTTGTTGTCAAAAGTAGATGCTTTTGGTTTTTTCTTAGGGTCTAAGCCTCCAAAAATTTCGTTTACAAACATTTTTGCAACACGATTAGGTGTACCACTTAAACTGTCGTCGGTTAAATCTAACCCTAATGTTTCTAAAATGTGACGTACATCGTCTTTAATAATGTCTATTTTCTCTGAGTCAGAAAGGGTAAAAGCATCATTCCTTAAAGGCGTATCTGCTGATGTTCCAATATGGTCTTCGCCCAAAGTATCGTGTTCTTCTATATTATTATCCATTTTCATTTGCGAAAAATATCTTATTTTTAAGTCTGCAAAGATAAGTAATTCCGTTTTGTTATGTTTTATCTTAACATATAATTGTTGTTTCTACTTGGTCTGTTTTCTCTTTTAAATATTACAATTAAAATGAAAAAAGCTCGAACATTTTAAAGTTCAAGCTTTTTAAGTGTTTTAAAATTGAAATATTTACTAGATATTGAAGCTTAAAGATAGTGTAACATTAGAGTTTACTCTATCGATATCGACGGTATCAATTAGTCCAACATTGTATAATGAAGTTTGGTATGAGCGTTTAGCCTGATCGAAGGTTAAATCTAATTTTGTGTTACCAAAATTATATCCCAAACCTAAAGAGAATCCATTTAAATCTCCAACAGTAACACCATCGGTATATGGGCTTTCTTCAAATCTATAACCACCTCTAAAACTTAATTGTTTCACTTTGTACTCACCACCAAAACGGTAAGTAGAAGCAGAGGTTAATACGTTTGTAATATCTCCGTTTAAATCTGTATAATCTACTTCTGGTTTAAATGTAGTGTTGGTATAGTTTTTATTCGAATAATCGAAACTAATTAAACCTTGTTGTCCAAAAATATAAGCTATACTCCCTGTAAATTCCCCTGGTGTTTGTAGTTTGTATTCTGGGTAAATGTTAATAATGTTAGAGATAAAACCAATCTCGTCGTCTGCTTCAAGTGAATAAATCGACTGACTTGCTTCTTCTTGAATTGTATACCAAGTAGGTGAATCGTAAGCTAACCCCATACGGAGTTCTGGTGTAATTTTTAAAATAGCTCCTAATTGAAATGAAAACCCATTTCCAGTAGTAGCTAAATTGTTTTCAAATTCGACGTCGTTATTTTCAGTAAAAAAATTAGATTGTTGGTAGTCTATAAAATGAGAGTTCAAATTTATACCTAAGTATAAATTATCTTCATATTGGGTTGCAAAGTTGAAACTAATCTTTCCATTATAACCTGTAGATATTTTAGAATAAGTTTGGTTGTATGGAGATCCGCTCAAGATACTTACATAATCTATATTATCATTATTTGTAGTGTCGTCAGTATTTAATGGGTCTATGATTCCTCCCCAATATCCTAAAAAAGCTTGTTGGTATTTAAAACCAACTTCTGGAATTGCACCTATATCAGCATAAGCATTTTCTATGAATTCATCACCTTGTAGTTTTAAAACACCAAAAGGAATTACTGTATTTCTAGTATAGTCTAAAAAATATTGATCTATAGAGGTGTTGCCAATTCCTTCAGCATACCAACTATTATTATGGTCATTCGTTCTGTCGTAAGCTATGGCTAAAGTAAATTTTCTCCATGGCGAATTATTATTACTTTTAAAAACAAAAGCGGCTCCACCTTGGTTTAAATCTAATTTAGAATCGTTTGTTTTTTCAATGTTTCCAAAATAGTTTGCAGTGTTGTTTTTATCTGCACTTATTAATGAAAACGATGCGTGACTTTGACTGAATACAGCCGAGCCAGCAGGGTTTATACTTACTGCACTCAAATCACCTCCAAGAGCACCAAAGGCACCGCTTAACGCTCTAAATCTGGCGCTTCCTTGAATTTCATCTTGCGAGTAGCGTAAGGCGTCACTAATATCTTGAGCGTATATATTAGACATAGAGAATACACCTATGAATAGTAAACTTAACTTTTTCATATATAAATAGTTTTCTTTTTTTTTCTTAGAATGAATTAACGACGTCTTCCTCCGCTAGATGAGGATCTTGTGCTACCTGAACTTCGGCTACTACTGCTACTTGATGATCTTGTGGTTGATCCACTAGAACTTGATGAGCTTCTTGTGCTTGGTGTGTAAGTAGAGCTTCTTGAGTTAGATGAAGATCTTGTGCTTGAAGGTGAAGAGCTTCTACTGCTTGTTGATGGCGTGTATGTAGAACTACGTCTTGTTGTAGTTGATGTTGATCTCGATGTTGAATTTGTAGACGGCGTTCTAGTTACAGTAGATGTTCTTCTTGAAGTTGTTGAGCTAGGTGTTGAGCTTCTTCTAACTGTGTTGCCGTTGATTGTAGAACTAGATGTGCTACTTCTTCTCGTTGTAGTATTGTATTTTGAAGTAGAGCTACTACGTCCTGAAGTAGTTGAAGCACTAGTACGACGATTTGTGTTTACTGCAGTTCCATAGCTAGTTCTTCTACTAGCATTGTATGCTACTCGGTTATTATTGTAATTTCTATTATTGTAGTTGTAGTAACCACCTCTGTTACCCCAGTATCCGTTAAAACCATTGTAGCTCCAGTTGTTGTAATAACCCCAGCCGCCATAACCGCCATAAAAAATATTGTTGTAACCTCCATAACGGTATGGATTATAGTAGCCCCAGTTGTTAAATCTGTTCCAACCCCAATTGTTATATCTATTCCATTCCCAACTGTTGTAACCCCAATTATTCCATCCGTAGTTATTCCATCCATTGTCTATATAGTTAATAGTAACGTTGTTGGTGGCTTGTCCCCAGCCTGCATAACCTTGGTATGTATTATCTGTTACAATAGCTTCTTCATCAGTATAATTGTCACTTTCGTAACTATCAATATCTGTGAAAATCTCGCTATTCACTATCATTTGTTCGGTTTCTAAAGCACCTGTTTTAAAATAGTTTTCGTAATATTTACTATTTGAGCTGCTTGGAGTTGCAACTTCTGTTTCTTCGTTTTGAACAACGCGAACAGTTTCCTCGCCATAAATTCCATCATTGTCAACACCTACGTATTGATATGAGCCACAAGATGACACACCAATTAGCAAAGCAAGCAGTACTAAGTTTGGCATTTTTTGTTTTAAGTAGCTATTTAATTGCATATCTGTATAATTTTATTGTTGGACACTACAAAAATAGTTAGTTTTGCTGAACTATTTTATTATTTAACATAATCACAATTTTTGTGCCAAAACATCAATATGAGCAAAAAACTTACTAGTAGAGCAGAAGATTATTCTAAGTGGTATAACGAACTCGTTGTAAAAGCCGACCTAGCGGAGAACTCTGCTGTTAGAGGTTGCATGGTAATCAAGCCTTACGGCTATGCTATTTGGGAGAAAATGCAAGCGGAATTAGATAAAATGTTTAAAGAAACAGGACATCAAAACGCTTATTTCCCTCTTTTTGTACCGAAAAGTTTATTTGAAGCTGAAGAAAAGAATGCTGAAGGTTTTGCTAAAGAATGTGCTATTGTTACACATTATAGATTACAGAACGATCCTGATAGACCAGGTAAGTTACGTGTAGATCCGGAAGCTAAGTTAGAAGAAGAGCTTATTGTTAGGCCAACGTCTGAAGCTATTATATGGAATACATTTCGTGGTTGGGTACAATCTTACCGCGATTTACCTTTATTAATAAACCAATGGGCTAATGTAGTGCGCTGGGAAATGCGTACACGTTTGTTTTTACGTACCGCTGAGTTTTTATGGCAAGAAGGGCATACCGCTCATGAAACTAAAGCAGAAGCACTAACAGAAGCGGAAACAATGAATAATGTATATGCAACATTTGCTGAAAAGTTTATGGCTATACCAGTTATTCAAGGATTAAAAACAGAAAGTGAGCGTTTTGCAGGTGCCGATGAAACTTATTGTATTGAAGCCTTAATGCAAGACGGAAAAGCATTGCAAGCAGGAACCTCTCACTTTTTAGGGCAAAACTTTGCAAAAGCATTTGATGTTAAGTTTGCTAATAAAGAAGGGAAGCAAGATTATGTTTGGGCAACTTCATGGGGAGTTTCAACACGATTAATGGGCGCTTTAATAATGACGCATAGTGATGATCTTGGATTAGTTCTGCCTCCAAGTTTAGCCCCAAACCAAGTTGTAATTGTTCCTATATATAAAACGGAAGAAGATTTAAACGCTATTACGGAAGTCGCAAATACTATAATGGGCGATCTACGAAGTAAAAACATGACGGTTAAATTTGATAATAGAACCACGCATAGACCAGGAGCTAAATTTGCACAACACGAGTTGCAAGGTGTGCCATTACGTATAGCAATTGGAGCAAGAGACCTCGCAAACGGAACTGTTGAGATAGCAAGACGGGATACTTTAACAAAACAAGTTGTTGCTTTAAGCGATTTAACAGAAATTATTGAGGATTTATTAAAAGAAATGCAAGATGGTTTGTTTAAAAAAGCATTAGATTTTAGAGATTCTCACATTACGGAAGTGAATTCTTTTGAAGAATTTAAAAATATTTTAGAAAACAAAACAGGATTTATTTCTGCGCATTGGGATGGTACAATTGAGACGGAAGATAAGATAAAAGAGATAACAAAAGCCACTATTAGATGTATTCCTTTGGAATTCAAGGAAGAAGATGGAGTGTGTGTCTATTCAGGGAAACCATCGAAAGGAAGAGTGTTATTTGCAAAGGCATATTAATTAAAAAAAAATGCAAAAAAACTTTTAAAAAAACTTGCAGAACTTAAATTAAGATGTATCTTTGCACCCGCAATGGAAAACATTGTTAAGTTATTTGAAAAGAAAATATTTTATTTGAAAAAATAAATTTGCAAGTTAAAATAAAAGTTTTATATTTGCACACTCAAAAAATAATGGCCCGTTCGTCTATCGGCTAGGACGCCAGGTTTTCATCCTGGTAAGAGGGGTTCGATTCCCCTACGGGCTACAATTTTAAAAAATTAAGAAAAAACAAAATGGCAAATCATAAGTCAGCATTAAAAAGAATTAGAAGTAACGAAGCAAAGCGTTTAACTAACAAATATCAGCATAAAACAACTCGTAATGCTATCAAGAAATTACGTGAGTTAACTGATAAGAGCGAAGCTGAAACTTTATATCCTTCAGTTGTATCTATGTTAGATAGATTAGCTAAGAAGAACGTAATTCACGCAAACAAAGCTGCAAACCTTAAATCTGGTTTAGCGAAATTTGTTGCTGCACTTTAAGAGTGATTTAAAATTTATGATACTAAAAGCTTCTCAGAAATGAGAAGCTTTTTTTTTGGATTTTTTTAATGCGCTTTATAGTGCGAAAAGTAATTTAAAAATATAAATTTGCAAATAGAATAAGTTTATTAACCACATAATAATAGCACCGTTGGAAAATCAAAAAGCAAATAAATTAGTCGATAAAATTCTTAAGGATCTTGATGAGTCAGGTATTAATAAAGAAGCGCTAATCGACGATATTAAGGAATTAAGAACTTATGCTTTAGAAGAGCAAATACCTTTAGTGGTAAAAGTATTAAGGCTAACTTACGAGCATTTAGAAGAGAATAGTACATTCCTTATTCCTATACTTGATGATGAGCCTTTAGAAGATGAGGAAGAAGGCGCAGAAGCGGTAAATGATTTAGATACGCCGGTAGAGAGTTTAAAATACTTAATAGCGTTAACTAAAAATCTTAACAATAAAGGTAATATAGCCGATTTAAGAGAGTACAAAGAGCTTTTTGCACGCTATTAAATTTTACGCTGTAGAAGAACTTAGGTAATAGGTTGTAGAACATAAAAAAAGCCCTTGACATTTTTTAATGTCAAGGGCTTTTTTTATGTTATTAATTATACCGTCTATAAAACAAAATAGTATTTATTGAGTATAGTTAGGGTAGTTGTGTTAGTTTAGAATAAAATAATACAAAGATCTTTTATTTATTTGTTGAAGGTTCTGTTAAGTAAACCCATTGCAAAATATAAAACAGGAGAAATAAGCATTTCTTGAATGCCTCCAGCGAAGTGTCTTGCGTTTAGTGATATTTCATGAATAAACCAATCGAAAAGCCCCATGACTCCAATTATAAATAAACCAGAGATATGAATAAAATGCCAAAGCGACGACATCCAGGTGTCTTTTAGTTTTCCTAAATGAAAAGTACCTACAAAATAAACAGCTAGAGTTGTAGCGAAGGTGATAATGTGCCTAATTTTCGATGGAATAGAGGCTGTGTTCTTGTTTTCTGCAAAATAGATGTAATACCAAGAGTAAACAATAATAATTAATATAAGCCCAACAATGAAGCGAACTTTATCTGATTTATACAGTTTCATTTTTTAAATGAATTTTACGGGCAAAGTAACCCCAAATTATTAATGTCGCTGTGTATACTACAGCTTTAAAAAGGTAATGGTGAGCAAAATCAAAGTATATTTCGAAATATTCGACTAAATATATGAGTCCTACGCATCTTAAAATATTAATAGTATTTAATAATAGAATGCCAAAGATTATATATTTAGTTTTTCTCCAAAAGGAGGAAGGCATGCAAATAATAAAACCAATGTAGAGAATGAAAACTTCTAAGCCATTACAAGCGTTAGCAATATTTAAGGATATGATGTCATTATGATATATAGCCGATATCTCATGTATAGATTTTCCTCCTTCGAAAATAAAGCTGGTGTTTTCTCTTCGGGTAGTGAATCCGCTCATGTCTCCTATATTATTTAGAAGAGTTGCAGAAGCCTCGGCAACATGAGTTGTTAAAGGATGATCCAAGTATTCCGAGTCATATAAAAAAACAGAATAGAGAACTTTCCATATTAAGAAAATTAATAATGCTTTTCCTAAAAAAAGTCTTATTGGTATAGGAATATCTCTCCCTAAAGATTTAAAATTCGTCATTTTTTTAAGCAAGTTAAAATTTTAAAAACGGAGTATTGATAGTATTATTAATCTAAGCAAAACCGAATTAGAGTTGTTTTATTTGCAATTAATCAAAAGTAAGCACTACTAAAGTATATATTTACGAATATTTAATTTTTTGGTAAAATATAATAAATTTACTGCTATATGTATTAATAAAAGTTATCTGCTACAGTTTTTTTGTTAAAAAAAAACTAAGCTTTAAGTTGATACATTCTTAAAAAAAAAATTAAAAGGCCTTTCCGAAGAAAAGCCTTTTGTAATAAAATTATATCTTAAATAAATTAGATTAAGATTTTTTATCTCCACGTAATTTTTTTACTCCAAAAGCCGCTGCTCCTAGCATTAAAAAACCAAGTCCTCCGTCTAAAGGTACAGAAGGGGTAGAACCACCTCCATTACACTTTCCTCTATGTGGTCTGTGACATTTTTTGCATTTTTTAGAAGTGTGTTTAACTTTACAGTTTTTTGCTCCACATACTTTGCATTTGGTCCAACTGATAATAATGTTCCACCAATTTCCAGTTAATGAAATAGAAGTTAAGTGAGTTGAGGTCAGCGCAACACTTGTAGGGGCTTCTAAAGAACTAACAGCTGCGGTTGCATTCATGTTAGTTGAGAAAGTTAAAGTAAATACAATTGCAAGCGTACCAATCATATTTACAAATTTTTGTTTTTTGTTCTTCATTCGTTTTAGATTTAAATTAATTAATTAATAATAGCTGAATCAAAAATAATAACTATTTGAATAATAAGTGATTGATAATCATGTTTTTCGATAAAACATGAAATAAAGTCTACTAAATACCGCTTTACATTTGATTTAGACTGAAAATTGTTAGCTTTTGTTCTGTTTTAGTGTTAATTAGAAAGAAGAACAGAACCTAAAAGTTAATGCTTTAAGTGTTTGTTGTTTTATAATAATTAAACATAATTAAGGCCTAAACTTGCGTTAGCGATTGTAGTGGTTAGCTTTTGGCGAGGCGAGCATCGAGCCAAAACTAGTAACGCAAAGCGTGACCCTTGTGGTAACGCCAAAATTATGGTAAAAAAAAAAGCCTTAACTTTTACATTAAGGCTTTGTGTATATTTTGAAGGCTTTATCCGTTCATTGAGATTAAAAACTCTTCGTTATTTCGGGTTTGTTTAAAACGCTCGTTTATAAATTCCATGGCTTCTACCGGATTCATATCTGCAAGGTATTTACGCATTACCCACATACGTTGTATGGTGTTAGCATCGAGTAAAATATCGTCGCGACGTGTGCTTGAAGAGGTAAGATCGATAGCGGGGAAAATTCTACGGTTAGATATTTTTCTATCTAATTGTAATTCCATATTACCGGTTCCTTTAAATTCTTCAAAAATTACTTCGTCCATTTTAGAACCTGTTTCTGTAAGTGCTGTAGCAATAATGGTAAGCGAACCTCCATTTTCTATGTTACGAGCCGCACCAAAGAAACGTTTTGGTTTGTGTAAAGCATTGGCATCTACACCACCACTTAATATTTTTCCAGAGGCAGGTTGTACACTATTATAAGCACGTGCTAAACGTGTAATAGAATCTAAAAGTATCACAACATCGTGACCACATTCTACTAAGCGTTTTGCTTTTTCTAAAACAATATTTGCAATTTTTACGTGTTCATGGGCTTCTTTATCAAAGGTAGAAGCAATAACTTCTCCACGTACGTTACGTTGCATATCGGTAACCTCTTCAGGTCGTTCATCAATAAGTAAAATCATTTGATAAACTTCAGGATGATTTGCTGCAATAGCATTTGCAACATCCTTAAGTAACATGGTTTTACCTGTTTTTGGTTGCGATACAATCATACCACGTTGTCCTTTACCAATAGGTGCAAACAAATCCATTATTCTAGTAGAAATTGTACTCTGGCGTCCTGCTAAGTTGAATTTTTCTTGAGGAAATAACGGTGTTAAGTGTTCGAAAGCTACACGATCTCTAACCACATTTGGGTTCTGGCCGTTAATTTTACTAACTTTTATTAAAGGGAAGTATTTTTCGCCTTCTTTTGGTGGGCGTACTTGTCCTAAAACAGTATCACCAACTTTTAAACCAAATAATCTAATTTGCGATTGTGATACATATATATCATCTGGAGATGATAAGTAATTGTAATCTGATGAGCGTAAAAATCCATACCCATCTTGCATAATATCTAAAACTCCTTCACTTTCAATAATAGCGTCGAATTCAAAATCTGGTTCACGGTAGCGGTTACGGCTATCTTTATTACCATTGTTTCCAGCATGCACGTTACCGTTTTTCTGGTTTTTGTTTTGATCGCGTTTTTGTTGCGGCTTTGGTCTTGGATTCGGTTGATTATCGTTTTTGCGTTCCTTTTGAGGGCGCGGTCTTGGTTTAGGTTTGTTTTCTACTTTAGCCTCAACTTTTTCAGTTTGTTGGGCTGGTTTATTTTCTACCTTAGCTTTTTCTTGTTTAGGTTCGGCTACTGGTTTTGTTTCTGTTACTTGTTCGGCAGGCGTATTTGTTGCGTTTGGAGTAGGCTTTTGTACACGTTGCCTAGGTTTTCTAGGTTTTGGTTTAGCTGCAGGTGCTTTTTCTGCTACTGGTTTGGCAGGAGTAACTACTGCATCTACCGCTTTTGGGTCTGCGGCTTGAGTATCTAATATTTGATAAACTAAATCTAGTTTTTTTAAAGAACGGTACTTAGGAACGTTCAGTTTTTTAGCAATCTCCTGTAGGTCAGTGAGTTTCTTTTCTTTTAATTGTGAAATTTCAAACATTGATATATTTTGAATATTATATATTGAATATAAAATTGAGTTTTTTGAAAAAAATGAATTTTTATTCTGAAGAATTAACCGCCTGTTATTGCGGTTGTTGAGAATTAATACTGCAATTATACAACTTTATTTTAATTTTTTATGCTATTTTTTTAAAGAAACCGTTATTTTTGCTGCCTAGTTAGTTAAAATAATATGTTACAACGCATTCAAACAGTTTATTTATTAGTGACAGCAGGAATCTCTGCTGGGTTAATTTTTGTGTTCAATTTATGGACTACAAATACTAATGAAATAGTGTTTGCTAAAGATGATATGTTGTACTTTGGTCTCTTTTTAGGATCGGCCGTATTATCTTTAATTTCTATATTTATGTTCAAAAATAGGCAACTTCAATTTGTTTTGGGGAGGCTTAACATCATATTAAACTTTATTTTATTAGGATTTTTTGTGTATCAATCTCTAAATTTATCTGGAGAGACGGCGGTTTCTGAGAAAGGTATTGGGATGCTTCTTCCACTTGTTTCTATCGTGTTGTTAGCTTTAGCTAATAAGGCCATCAAGAAGGATGAAGACCTCGTAAAATCTGTAGATCGATTACGATAGACCTAACATCTTAGTAGTATTAGTGCGTTAAAACTCCGAAGTAAAAACTTCGGAGTTTTTTATTTTTATTCTGTTTTTAGTTGAAGGCATAAAACTAATTAGTTTTTTGGATGCCTATCAGGAAACTCTACAACTTCAAGGTTATCAATTTTTTTACCGTCAATTGTAAAGCGAAGCATGGTTCTTACTTTATGAAAGCCGTGTTTTCCAACAGCACCAGGATTCATATGTAGGACATTTAGTTTTTTATCGGGCATGACTTTTAAAATATGAGAATGCCCAGAAATAAAAATTTTTGGAGGATTTTTTCTAATTTCTTCAATCACTCTTAAATTATATTTAGGTGGGTAACCTCCAATATGTGTAATCCAAACATCTACATCTTCACACATAAAACGATTGTGTTCCGGAAATTCACCACGCGTTTTAGCATCATCAATATTGCCGTAAACTCCTCTTAATGGTTTAAGTTCTTTTATAGCATCTGTTACTTTTAAATCGCCAATATCTCCGGCATGCCAAACTTCATCTGCTTGTTTTACATATTTTAAAACATCATCATCTATATAACTATGGGTGTCCGAAAGGAGTAATATTTTTTTCATTAAAATCTTTTAATATATAATTAAGATTTGAGTATTCACAAGAACCTTAAAACTGACTATATTTGTTCTTTCAACAAAAGTATTAAAACAAATTGCGATATTTTATAGAACTTTCATATAACGGTGCAGCATATCATGGTTGGCAAATACAACCCAATGCCATTTCGGTACAAGAAGTTTTAGAAAAAGCTTTATCGATTTTATTAAATATGCCAATTTCTATAATGGGTGCAGGCCGTACTGATACTGGTGTGCATGCCAAGCAAATGTTTGCTCATTTTGATTTTGAAGGCGAAATAGATCGTGTGGATTTAATGTTTAAGCTTAATTCGTTTTTACCTAAAGATGTTGCTATTCACGATATATTTAAAGTAAAGGAAGATGTGCATACACGTTTTCATGCCGTGAGTAGAACATATTTGTATCGTGTTTCTTTACAGAAAAATGTTTTTAATGTCGATGCTGCTTACTATGTAAAGCAAAAATTAGATATTGAAAAAATGAAGGAGGCTACTAAAATATTGTTGGAATACAACGATTTTGAGTGTTTTTCTAAGAGTAAAACAAATGTAAACACCTTTTTGTGTAATATAATGAAGGCCGAATGGCAAGTGGTAGAAGACGAATTGCATTTTATTATTAAAGGCGATCGTTTTTTACGTAATATGGTGCGCGCCATTGTTGGTACTTTAATAAATATTGGTTTAGGTAAAAATCCGGTAGCACATTTACACAATATTATTGAATCTAAAAATAGGAGTGAAGCTGGGTTTTCTGTTCCGGCTCATGGTCTGTATTTAATAGAAGTAGAATATCCAGAAGATATAAAAATATAAATGAGTAAACCCAAAGAGAAAATATTTGACGTTAACCTTTTTAAAAGGTTATTCACTTACATAAAACCTTATAATTTGGTTTTTATAGGCTTATTAATTATGGTGGTTCTATCTGCTGCTTTCAGTGCAGCAACGCCTTATTTAACGAAATATGCCATAGATAATAGTATAGCCGTAAAATTGAAAGAAGATTTTCTATTTTACATTATTATTATGTTGGTGGTTTTAATTCTACAAACGGTTATACAGCTTTGTTTTATTTATTACGCGGCATGGTTAGGACAGAATTTAGTGAAAGATGTAAGAACTAAATTGTTCAATCATTTACTACGTTTTAAAATGAAGTATTACGATAATTCATCGGTTGGAGTGCTTATTACAAGATCGGTTACCGATATGGAACGTATTGCCGATATTTTTGGTCAAGGTTTGTTCATGATTGTAAAAGATTTACTGACCATGATTGTTGTTTTCGCTGTTATGGTTTATATCAATGTGAAGCTTAGTATTATTGTATTTATCATGCTTCCTTTATTATTATACGCTACAAGAATATTTCAGAAAGTAATGAAAAAGGCTTTTGAAGAAGTAAGAACGGAAGTATCAAACCTGAATTCTTTTGTGCAAGAACGATTAACAGGAATGAAAATTCTACAACTTTTTACAAGAGAAGATACCGAGTTTAAAAAGTTTAAAGCCATAAATGAGCGTCATAAAAAAGGATGGTTAAAAACCGTTTGGTACAACTCTATTTTCTTTCCATTGGCAGATTTATCGGGTTCTATAGCTATGGGTTTAGTGGCTTGGTATGGTGGTTTACATGTGGTTTTGGAAGGAAGCGATGTGTCTCAAGGGGATTTAATTGCCTTTATAATGTTTATTCCTATGCTATTTAGGCCTCTACGACAAATTGCAGATAAATTTAATACGCTACAAATGGGAATGGTTGCAGCAAACCGCGTATTTAAAGTTCTAGATACTACTTCGCAAATTGATGATCACGGAACGCATATTGCAGAAACTTTTAGAGGAGACATTGATTTTAAAAATGTGTTTTTTAATTATGTTGAAGATGAAGCTGTACTAAAAGGAATTTCTTTTAAAGTGAAATCTGGAGATACCGTTGCAATAGTTGGGGCTACAGGAGCAGGGAAATCGACTATAATTAATTTACTTAACCGTTTTTATGAAATTAAAGACGGAGTTATTTCAGTAGACGGAATTAATATAAAAGATGTCACCTTAGAATCTCTTAGAACTCAAATAGCTGTAGTTTTACAAGATGTATTTTTGTTTGCCGATACTATTTTAAACAATATCACTTTAAATCATCCAGAAATTACAGAAGAGCAAGTTTACCAAGCGGCAAAAGATATCGGGATTCACGATTTTATTATGTCGTTACCAAACGGATATCATTATAATGTAAAAGAACGTGGGGTGATGCTATCTTCTGGTCAGCGTCAGCTTATTTCCTTTTTACGGGCTTATGTTACTAACCCTAGTATTTTGGTTTTAGATGAAGCGACTTCGTCTGTAGATTCTTATTCAGAACAACTTATTCAAAATGCCACCGATAAAATTACAAAAGGCAGAACCTCCATAGTTATTGCGCATCGATTAGCAACTATTAAAAAGGCTGATAAAATTATTGTTATGGATTCTGGTAAAATTGTTGAGCAAGGCACGCATAATGAACTTCTTAAAAGAGAAAATGGTTATTATAGAAATTTATATGAAGTTCAGTTTTTAAAGGAAGATGTTGCCTAACCTTTATTAGTTGATATTGTTTAGCTCACTAATTTTTTAGATAAAAAGCTGCGTAAAGTATGCCGAAAATTAATGCTATAATCATCGGAAAAAGGAAGCTCATTACGACGTATAAAATAGTTCTCAATATAGTTGATTTCCACGAAAACTCATATAGCTTTTTGTAAACATGAGCCATATAAAACAAGGCTGGAATAGAAATTAATTGCGATGCGTTGTAGAAGTTTAATCCAAAAGGTAAAGTTATTAAAATCATGAAAAATGATATAATAAACCAGTGTGCCGAAGTATAAGTTATAATCACGAAATGTTCCGCAACATTATACTTTTTCGACTTTTTAAATACAAATCTTGAGATTACGGAATATACAGGAATAGATACCAAAGTAATAACACTTTGATATTCTGTAATGAAATCCATAACACTATTAATATCGAAACCTTCTGGTTGTTCAAGTCCTGAGCCATATTGTAATAATTCTGGGAAGAATTTCTTCAGAATAAAAAACTGAAGTCCCATAAGAGTTATCGATAACCCTAAATAAGAAATGACATTTACATATGTTTTTCTAAAGCCCTTGATATAACTATCAATAACCAAATCAGGCTGTGTAAATAAATCTATAAAAGTTTTTAAGAGCTTATTATCAATACTTAAAAACTGATTGATAAAATGAGCAAAAAAAGATTTCACCGTCAGGCGTTTGTAAGCTGTTTTTTCGCCACATAAATTACAGAAATTACTTTTTTCAAGCAGTAAATTTCCGCAATTTTTACAGGCTAATTTCATTTAAGCTAAATCTGTTTTTATAATTTCGGTAAGTGCATTAGTATCATCAAAAACAACAAACTCCCCATCTTTAAAATACGAAATATGTCCTGTTTCCTCACTTACAACGAGTGCTAAGGCATCCGTTTTTTCGGTAACACCAATAGCCGCTCTGTGACGAAGTCCAAAACGTTTGGGTATGCTTCTATCATTATTAACAGGAAGAATTACACGAGTGGCCTTAACGATATTGTCGTTTATAATAATCGCTCCATCATGCAACGGACTATTTTTAAAGAAGATACTTTCTATAATTGGTTGAGTCACTTTTATATTCATTTCATCACCCGAAGCTGCAATAAAATCTAAGTTGTTATTACGTTCAAAAACAATAAGAGCACCAGTTTTAGACATGGCCATTTTGTTACAAGCCGAAACAATAACGTCTACATCCGTAGCATCGCTAGTTTCTGTTTTTAAGAATTTAAACTGTTGTAAAAATTTGCGTCGTCCGTTAAAGTTCGTTGAACCCACCATTAATAAAAACTTTCTTATTTCTGGCTGAAAGACTACAATTAGGGCAATAATCCCCACTTTCATAAAGCCTCCAAAAATACCGGTAAGCAATTCCATTTCTAGAAATTCGGTAAGCTTCCAAACAAAATAAATAATAATAATACCAATAAAAATATTGATGGCAACTGTGCCTTTTGTTAGTTTATAAACATAATAAAGGAGCACTGCTACCAGAATTACATCAATAATATCAACAATTTTAAAGTTTAAGAGGTCATTAAAAATTTCCAATGGTAAAAGTGTTTTTGTAAATTTAGTAAATAAAGGTTAATTAAAAATGAATTCGTTGTTTGAGATTTTACTTTCTTTTAAATCGGCTTTTTCAATTAAAGATTTATAGGTGATATAATCTTGAAATTTTAAATCTTCATTAAAATTTAAATAAATATTTCGGGCTGTACTATCTTGTTTTTTTAGATAAACCAATAGGTTATTTATGTTTGTTTTTGTAGAAGTTAAGCTGCTGTCAATTTCTGTTATAGCAATGGTGTTAGTCGTGTCGAACGCTATTGAAATCGTGTTTTTACCTTCATTTAAATCTGTAAGTTTTGCTAAGTATTCCAAACTAGTTTTTTGATGATAAACCGTTTCAGTAAACTCAATAAAACCTAAAGTTTTTAAGCTCATATCGTTACAAGTAAAGTAGTTTTTAGCGTCTTCTTTTTTATGTCCAGCATTTTTCTTTTTATTCTGAAGAAATGTAATCTGCGGAATAGCCAACTTTAAACTTAAACGTTTATCCACGTTAACGAGCCAATTGGTTGTGCTAATTAAATTTTTACGGTTTAATTCGATGCTGTCTTTTTCTGAATTGTAAAAAAGATATGCGGCCGAGATATCATCTATTTTTGATATGCTAGAATAATTAATTTCTGGTAATTCTAGTATTTTTTCGTTGTTACAAGATAATAATCCGATGGTAATAAAAAGGAGAAGTAAATGTTTCATTTTAAGCATTGAGAGATTCAATAAGTTTAATAGTTTCCATAGCTTCTTTTACATCGTGCACGCGTAAAATAGATGCGTTTTTCTGTAAAGCAATCGTGTTTAGAACCGATGTGCCGTTAAGAGCTTCTTTAGCTGTGTTGTTAAGGGTTTTGTAAATCATCGATTTTCTCGATACACCAACAAGCAAAGGTTTTTCGAGTATGTTCAATAATTCTAAAGTGTTTAAAAGTTGAAAGTTTTGTTCTAAAGTTTTTGCAAAACCAAAACCAGGATCTATAATTAGGTCTATAATACCAAGTTCTTTTGCGGCCATTAAACGTTCAGAAAAATAAAATATAATATCTTTTACCAAATTGTTGTAATTGGTTTGTTGTTGCATGGTTTGCGGAGTGCCACGCATATGCATCATTATATATGGCACGTGTAAATCGGCAACCGTTTTCAGCATATTGTCATCGAGCTTTCCTGCCGAAATATCGTTTATTAGGGCAGCGCCAGCTTCAATAGATTGTTTGGCGACTTCACTTCTAAACGTATCAATAGAAATTAAAGTTTCTGGAAATGATTTTAAAACAAGTTCTACAATAGGTAAAATGCGTTTTAACTCTTCGGCTTCGCTTACATGGTCGGCATTTGGGCGTGAACTATACGCTCCAATATCAATAAAAGTAGCGCCTTCTGTTAGCATTTTTTCGGTGTGGTTCAGAATAGATTTTTCATCTTTATGCTGTCCGCCATCATAAAATGAGTCCGGTGTTAAATTTAAAATCCCCATTACTTTTGGCGACGATAAATTAATAAGTGTTCCTTTGCAATTAATGGTCATAACCTCTTAAAATGTCAATATTTTCAATATTAAATATCAAACCTAAAACTTTAAAATTGTAACGTCAAACTTCCTCTTAAAAACTTTTGAACTTTAAACAATTTAAGCGAAATTTACACAAAATATAATTGATACATGCCAGATACTTCAAAACAATACGATACGGTTGTAAATACTTGTAAAAGTTTATTTATTAAAAAAATGAGCGACTATGGAAGTGCTTGGCGAATTTTACGTTTACCATCGCTAACCGATCAGATTTTTATAAAAGCCCAACGTATTCGAGGTTTACAGCAAAACGATGTTAGAAAGGTAGATGAAGGTGAAGTAAGCGAATTTATAGGTATTATAAATTACTCTGTTATGGCGCTTATTCAGTTGGAATTAGGTGTTGTAGAACAGCCCGATTTATCGACAGAAGAGGCTACCGAATTGTATGAAAAGCACATTTTGGTTACCAAAACCTTAATGGAAAACAAAAATCACGATTACGGAGAAGCATGGCGAGATATGCGCGTGAGTAGTTTAACCGATTTAATTTTGCAAAAATTACTTCGTGTAAAACAGATAGAAGATAATAAAGGTAAAACGTTAGTAAGCGAAGGCATTGATGCTAATTATCAAGACATGATTAATTATGCCATTTTCGCAATGATTCATTTAGGTGAAGACCATTAATTTAATAGTAAGCACATTTTAAAACTTAAGCTTAGGGTTTAAGTTTCATATAAAAACATATCACATGAAATTTTTAGTAGGTATAAGCCGAGTATTTGTAGGAGTTCTATTTATTATTTCCGGATTCATTAAGCTTAACGATCCGTTAGGTTTTTCATATAAATTAGCCGAATATTTTGGACAAGATGTTTTAAACTTACCATTTTTAGAGCCTTATTCTTTAATGATTTCGGTGCTAGTTGTTGTGTTCGAAGTTGTTTTAGGTGTATTTCTACTCATTGGTTATAAACCTAAATTTACTGTATGGAGTTTATTGTTAATGATTGTTTTCTTCACATTTTTAACTTTCTATTCAGCATATTTCGATAAAGTAAAAGATTGTGGTTGCTTTGGTGACGCCTTGAAACTAACACCATGGGAAAGCTTTACAAAAGATGTTGTGTTGCTGTTTTTTATTCTCATTTTGTTTGCGGGAGTAAAGCACATAAAACCACTTTTCGGAAAGCTAGGCACAACCGTTTTAGCCCTGCTAAGTTTTATTGCAAGTTTATGGTTTGGTTACCATGTATTAATGCATTTACCAGCTATAGATTTTAGAGCATACCACATTGGGGCTAATATACAAGAGGGTATGACTGTGCCTGAAGATGCGGCAAAACCGGTAACAGAATATGCTTGGAAATTTAAAGTAAATGGCGAAGAAAAAATTATAACTACCAATGGTTCTTACCCATCTGTTGAGGGTGAATTTATAAGTGTAGATACTAAAGAAATTTCTGCAGGTTACGAGCCGCCAATCTATGATTTTTCAATAGAAACAGCAGATGAAAATTTAACGGATTATTTTTTAAATAGAGATAATCTAATTGTTGTTATTTCTTATAATTTAGAAAGTATGGAACAAGGCGGAGCTTTAAAATTAAAAGGATTGCAAGATGAAGCTAGAAGAAACGGTTACGAAATTATTGGTTTGTCGGCCTCTGGAGAAGCAGCAAAACAACGTATATCAGAAGCTTATGATATTGATTTTAAGTTTTATTTATGTGATGAGAAAGCTCTAAAAACCATTGTGCGTTCTAACCCTGGAGTTATAGAGTTGGATAAAGGAACTATTAAACAAAAAGTACATTGGAATGATCTAGACGACCTTAAATTACCAAAAGTAGAAAGAGCTCCTGAGTCTGTTAAAGTTGAAAATATTTTATATCAAATTGATGGTGTAACAGCAACGAAAGCAGAGGTTGAAGCGCTTGATACAGACACGATAGAGTCGGTAAATGTTTTAAAAGATCAAAATGAAGAGCTAGACTCTATTAACACTGCAAATACTAATAATTATACAGGGATAGTAAAAGTGATGCTAAAAAAATAAGGCATCATGCTTTATTGAAATTTTATCTAGACCAATAATTAATACCCAGCAATTATTTTGAATTACTTAATAAATAAAATAGCATACGCCATCCTAACATTATTTGGGGTTATAACTGTTATTTTCTTTTTATTTAATGTGCTTCCCGGAGATCCTGCGCAAATGATGTTGGGCCAAAATGAAGATAGCGAACAACTCGCTATTGTAAAGCAAAAATATGGTTTTGATAAGCCTTTAGGAACGCAGTATTTATATTATTTAAACGATTTGTCGCCATTGTCATTCCATTCTAAAGAAAAAGATGATTATACTTTTTTGCGCGAAGGAAAATATACAGCGAGTAAATTATTTACTATAGGGAATACAACCACGGTTTTAAAATTTCCTTATTTGAGAGAATCCTTTACAAAACAAGGGAAAAAAGTAAGCCAAGTATTAGGCGAAACCTTACCCAATACTTTTGTGTTGGCTGTTTCGGCCATTGTAATAGCCATGATATTAGGTGTTATTTTGGGTATTGTATCTGCTTTGTATAAAGACCAATGGATCGATAAAACAATTCAAATATTTAGCACGCTAGGCATGAGCGTACCTTCTTTTTTTAGTGCTATACTATTTGCTTGGTTTTTTGGTTTTGTGCTGCATGAATATACCAATTTAGAGATGACGGGGAGTTTGTACGAACTAGACGATTTTGGAGAGGCTATGCACATAAAATGGAAAAATTTAATACTTCCGGCAGTTGTTTTAGGTATTCGTCCGTTGGCGGTGGTTATTCAGCTTATGCGAAATTCTTTGCTAGAGGTTTTTAATCAAGATTACATTAGAACAGCAAGAGCTAAAGGACTTAGTGAATTTCAAATTATAAAAAAACATGCTGTAAAAAACGCCTTAAATCCGGTAGTTACGGCAATATCAGGTTGGTTTGCATCTATGCTTGCAGGAGCCGTTTTTGTAGAATACATTTTTGGGTGGAACGGCCTTGGTAAAGAAATTGTAAATGCCTTAAATACTCTAGATTTACCGGTAATTATGGGCGCTGTATTGGTAATTGCTGTGTTATTTGTAATTATCAACATTTTTGTCGACTTAATCTACGTTTGGTTAGATCCAAAAGTTAAATTAAAATAAATATTTATTTCCGCGAAAGCGTAAACATTTCAAACACTTTTTATATGAACAAGATTAAATATATTTTCGTTTTATTAATCACTTTTTTAAGCTGTAAAGACGAGCCAAAACAATTTTCTGCCGCAGCTTTAAACGATACCTTTATTGCTCAAAATGGCGACGAGGTAACCTTCCAAAGCATATTAGATAAACACCAAGGCAAAACAATAGTTATTGATGTTTGGGCATCTTGGTGTAGCGATTGTATTAAAGGTATGCCTAAAGTTAAGACGCTACAAGCCAACAATCCAGAAGTAGCCTATGTGTTTTTATCTTTAGATAGAGAGCAAGGGGCTTGGCATCGAGGTATTGCAAAATATCAAGTAAATGGCGACCATTATTTTATGCCAAATGCTAAAGATTGTGATTTTGCAGATTTTTTAAATATAAGCTGGATTCCTAGATATTTGGTAATAAATAAAGCTGGCGAAATCGTTGTATTTAATGTTATTGAAGCTGATGACGATAAGTTAATAAAAGCTATAAAAAATTAACTATTTTAGCAGTAGAAAACAACAATTACTAACTTTTTTAAAAAAATATCCTTGTCAATTTAGGGAAGGTTAAAAGGCAACTATGAGAAAAAACATTGTAGCAGGAAACTGGAAAATGAATAACGATTTAGCGCAAACCGAAGCGTTAATTACTGCGTTAAAAAATCAAACAACAAGCTCTAATGCAGAAGTAATGGTAGCACCAACCTTTACCAATTTATTTCAGGCATACCAAGCATTAAAAACTTCTAATATCGAAGTTATAGCACAAAACATGCACTTTGCAGAAAATGGAGCCTATACAGGTGAAATTAGTGCGAGTATGTTAAAAAGCATCGGCGTTAATACTGTAATTTTAGGTCACAGTGAGCGTCGTGAATATTTCAATGAAACCGATGAGTTACTTGCTAAAAAAACCGATGCAGCTCTAGCAAAAGGTATTCGTGTAATTTTCTGTTTTGGTGAAGAATTAGCTGATAGAAAATCTGGAAACGAAGAGACTATAGTTGGGAATCAAATTAAAAATGCATTGTTTCATTTAGAAGCAGCGGCATTTCAAAACATTGTGTTAGCCTACGAGCCTGTTTGGGCCATTGGTACAGGAGAAACTGCAAGCCCAGAGCAAGCTCAAGATATGCATGCATTTATTAGAAAAACACTTGCCGATAAATACGGAAACGATGTTGCCGATGAGGTTTCAATCCTTTACGGAGGTAGTGTTAAGCCAGCAAATGCTGAAGAAATTTTTTCTAAACCAGACGTAGATGGTGGTTTAATTGGAGGAGCAGCTCTAAATGCTGAAGATTTTTTCGCGATTGTAAATGCTTTTTAAAACATACAATTAGTTAAAAATAATTAGGGCGTTACCCGAAAAGGGTCGGGCTTTCGGCAGTCGCTTTTTTGTGTTGCATAGGTGCAACCACACAAAAAGAGCTCCAACAAAGTCTCAATCCCTAACGCGGGCTAACCTGCAAAATGTAGAGACAACCCTTTGGTTTCTCCTTTTTTGCAAAGTTCTATTTAAAATAAATTAAATTCGTTAGCTTTTTTAATGATGTATTAAAAATGTAAAACACTTTATCATTCACTTGATAAGGTGTTTTTTGTTTTATAAAAACAGGGAATTTTCCTTTAAATCTTTTGTCATTTCTATGCAAGGAGAAATCACACATACTTGGTTGTGTAGAGAATATAAACAATTAGAATTTCTGTTTACGAAATCAAGTTAGATTTCCAAACGTCTCTAAAGACTAAAACCATCATAGAGCAGTCGCTTCAAACTAAGTTTTAATAAATTTTTATCACGAACTCCGTTAATAACGCTTAAATTTGCACTTTAATAAAAAAGCAAATGTCAAACATTATTTATATTGGGTACTATTTTAAAGTAGCGCCATTACAGCCAGCCGTAGAGATTTTAATAGCAGAACTTGGTTACGCTGGTTTCGAGAGTTTTGTAGAAAACGAAGATGGAGCAACGGCTTACATTCAAAAAGAAGAATGGAATGCTAATATTTTAGACGATGTTCAAATATTAAAATCTGATGAGTTTGAAATTACTTACGAATTCAATGAAATAGAACAAACCAACTGGAACGAGGAATGGGAGAAAAACTTTAATCCTATTATTGTTGACAATGCCTGTTCTGTTAGAGCACCTTTTCACGAGAAACCAGATACAATTTACGATATTATTATAGAACCAAAAATGAGTTTTGGTACAGGACATCATGAAACGACACACATGATGATTCAACATATTTTAAAAACAGATTTGAAAGATAAATCGGTTTTAGATATGGGCTGTGGTACTGGGGTTTTAGCGATTCTTGCTGAAATGAAAGGCGCAAAACCTCTAGATGCTGTAGATTATGACAATTGGTGTTACCTTAATAGTTTAGAGAATGTAGAGCGCAACAATGCTGAGCATATCACGGTTATAGAAGGCGATGCTTCTGCTTTAAAAGGTAAAAGTTACGATGTTATTATAGCAAATATTAACCGCAATATTTTACTTCAAGATATGGCAACTTATGCTGCTTGTTTAAATAAAAATGGTATGTTATTTTTAAGCGGATTTTATGCTGAAGACATTCCGCTAATAACAGCTGAATGTGAAAAACATTTGTTAAAATTTGAAGAAAAGTTAGAAAGAAACAATTGGGTATCGTTAAAATTTTTAAATTAGTAACATATTTAAACCGTTAACCAAGTGTTTTCCGATAAGGAAACATAAGAAAGACATAGTGTAAATTATGAGTATACAAGAAAAAACATTCGAAGAATTATTACTAGAAGAAGAAGTTTTAACTCAAAACGAGATTGTTTTGCATAACGACGATGTAAATACTTTCGATCACGTTATTGATACATTAATTTATGCTTGTGAGCATACACCAGAACAAGCAGAACAATGTGCTATGTTAGTGCATTACAAAGGAAAGTGCACGGTTAAAACAGGCTTATTAGACGATTTAAAACCACGTTGCTCTATGTTGCTAGAGGCAGGCTTAAGTGCAGAGCTCGTGTAAAACACATATATACAATAATCAAAAAAGACCTTTCAATAAAATGAGAGGTCTTTTTTTTTGCTATTAATGTCATTTTTCTTTCTACTTTACTTTCTTAATCGAGTTTATTTTTAAAATGCCATAAAGCGGGCAAAAGTTAATAAAACTTGTTACAAGTAAAAGAACAGCTACAGCCATTAATATTAAAGCAAATGTTCCTGAGATAATATTAAAATAGTAAAGTAAAGCAATAGCTATACCTGCAAGTACTCTAATAGCTTTATCGGTAGCTCCTATGTTTTTTGTCATTACTAAAAAATTAAATATTAATGTTTAAAGCGTACTTGGACACACAAAATCTGTGGTTGGTAAATCGGAGTTTTTAATAGCTCCAAATCCTCCAGCAATATCAATTAAGTTATCAAAACCTCTTGCTTTTAAAATAGATGCTGCTATTACCGAGCGGTAACCACCAGCGCAATGCACGTAGTAAGTTTGGTTTTTATCAATACTATTCATATTATCGTTAATATAATCTAGCGCAAAATGTTTAACGTTGTCACCTTTTAAATGCTCTGAGTTATATTCTCCATCTTTTCTAACATCTAAAACCTGTATGTCTTCTGCATTAAAGTGCTTAGAGAACTCATCAACCGATATAGACTTAATGGTTTCTATATCTTTTCCAGCTGCTTTCCAGCTTTCTATGCCGCCTTCTAAGTAACCTAAAGTGTTATCATACCCTACACGAGATAGTCTTGTAACAGTCTCCTGTGCCTTTCCTTCAGGAACTACAAGTAGAATAGGTTGTTTTAAATCTGTTATTAAAGCACCAACCCATGGCGCAAAACCACCTTGAATACCAATAGAAATAGAATTAGGAATATGGCCTTTTACAAAATCGTCCTGATGTCTTACGTCTAAAACTAATGCATCTTCACTATTGGCCATTGCTTCAAAAGCTTCTGGAGAAAGTGGTGTATCGCCTTTTTTAAGAATTGTTTCAAAATTATCATAGCCCGATTTATTCATCATGGCATTTTTTGCAAAATATTGTGGTGGTGGTGCAATACCATTTAAAACTTCTTTTATAAATTCTTCACGCGTCATGTCGGCACGTAAAGCGTAATTCGTTTTTTTCTGTTCACCTAAAATACCAACGGTTTCTTTGCTTAAGTTTTTTCCGCAAGCAGAACCTGCGCCGTGAGCTGGATATACAATAACATCGTCGGCAAGTGTCATGATTTTGTTACGAAGCGAATCGAACAACATGGCAGCTAAATCTTCTTTTGTTAAGTCAGATTTTATAGCTAAATCTGGTCGGCCAACATCACCTAAAAACAGAGTGTCTCCAGAGAAAATAGCGTGGTTTTTTCCATCTTCATCAATCAACAAATAAGTAGAAGATTCTAGCGTATGCCCAGGTGTATGCAATACTTTAATAGTGATTTCTCCAATTTTAAAGGTTTCGTTGTCTTTGGCTATGTGAGCGTTATAATCGGTTTCTGCATTTGGTCCAAAAACAATAGTTGCTCCGGTTTTTTTAGCTAAATCAACATGACCAGAAACAAAATCGGCATGAAAATGCGTTTCAAAAATATATTTTATTTTAGCATTTTCTTTATTTGCTTTGTCTACATATTGTTGCGTTTCGCGCAATGGATCTATAATAGCAACTTCACCGTTAGATTCTATGTAGTAAGCGCCTTGAGCTAAGCAACCTGTATATATTTGTTCTATTTTCATGTTTTAATTTTTTATGGTTTCTATGATTTCAATAGGAGTGAAATCGATACTTTTTTTATTACTTGATTCAAAATTAAGAAACTTTAATGGTTTGCTACGTTACAATTATTACATAAGCTATTTAAGCTCTTTGTACATTATGTATACGGCCATTAGTAGAACAAAAAAACCGAAGCTTTTTTTGAGTTTACTACTGCTAATAAATTTAGAAAAATAGTTTCCTAGAATAATTCCAAAAATGGATATCCCTGTAAATGTTAAAAGGAACGTCCATTCGATTTCTAATGTTTGCATATCTCCTGTAAACCCTATAAGGGAATTTATAGTGACAATGATTAATGAGGTTCCTACTGCTTTTTTCATAGGGATGTTAGCCCAAAGTACTAATGCCGGAACATATAGAAATCCGCCTCCCGCACCAATCAAACCTGTTATGGTACCTATAGTTAGCCCTTGTATAAAGGTTTTGTAATAAGGTTGGCTTGTTGTTGTAACAACATCCTCCGTTTTTCCTTTTTTAATCATGGAAATGGATGCTATAAGCATAATGATAGCAAAAAACACCATGATACTCATATCTTTGGTTAACGTGAAATTGCCAAAGTTAAATAAGGTTTCTGGTATATTTGGCACTAAATAGCGACGTGATAAATACACGGCAATAAAGGATGGAAATGAAAAAGCTAATCCGGTTTTTACATCTACCAAGCCCTCTTTAAATTTCTGTAAAGTGCCTACAAGTGAAGTTGTGCCAACAACAAATAAAGAATATGCCGTTGCAACAATAGGGTTGTAGCCTAATAAGTAGACTAATAAAGGAACAGTTAATATAGAACCACCACCACCAATAAGTCCCAAAACGAGACCAACAATAAGCGCGCCTACATAACCTATAATTTGAGAGCTTTCCATTTAGTGTGGGAGTTTACTTTTTAGTATACCGTAAATAAATGTACCAACTATGGCTGCCGAAATTACAATAAGCATGCTAGAAACGCCTGTGCCTAAAAGAATATACATAGGTCCAGGACATGCACCTATAAGTGCCCAACCTAAGCCAAAAATAATTCCGCCAACAATATAGCGAGTGATCCCGTTGTCTTTTTTAGGAACAAATATATCGGCGCCTTTTATGCTTTTGATATAACCTCTTTTTGATATTTGTAAAAACAAAATACCTGATATTACGGCTGTGCCGATAATGCCATACATGTGAAAGGATTGAAAACGGAACATTTCGTAAATGCGATACCATGAAACGGCTTCGGATTTTACTAATAGAATACCGAAGACAATGCCTACTAATAAGAATTTAATAAATTTCATAGTTAAAATATTAGAGGTAAAATAAGGTTAGTCATTATTAATCCACCGATAAAAAAGCCAATTACAGCTATTAGTGATGGTTTTTGCAAGCTGCTTAGCCCTGTAATGGCATGGCCTGAAGTACAGCCACCCGCATATCTGGTTCCGAAACCAACAAGTATGCCCCCAATAATTAATATGATTAATACTTTAGGTGATTTGAGCGCTTCGATACTGAAAAGCTCGTTTGGTAAAAGTGTTGCGCCTGCATTTTGAAAGCCCATATTCTGAAGCTCGACAACCGTTTCTGGGTTTAAATCGATAAGTGTATCGTTTGATAGATAGTGTGTTGCAATGAATCCGCCTATAATAGCGCCTAATACTACAGTAAGATTCCAGAGTTGATCTCTCCAGTTGAATTTAAAAAAATCGGCAAATTTACCAGCTCCTCCAATAGCGCAAAGTGTGCGCAGGTTGGATGACATACCAAAAGTTTTGCCAAAATAGAGTAGTAACGCCATAACGATGGCTATTAATGGGCCTGATACATACCATGGCCAAGGGTTCAAAATTATTTCCATATTCTTTTATTTGGTGCAAAGGTATGGTCTTGGTGTAGTATGTTTTGTAATAAATGTTACTTTGAATTTTGTGTGTGGTTAAGTTGTTTTAAGGGAGTCGGTTAGAAGTGTGTGCTGAGGTTACTTTATTCGTAAGACTTAGAAAATAGGTTAGAGGTTATGGAAACAAGAAGAAATAGGAGCGTAAATAAGAAAAAATACTGTGTTTATTTGATGTAGGTTTTTGTTGGCGGATTTGCTTGCGCTAGGGATAGTAGTGAAAAGCCCACAGTATGCGCAATGGCAATTGCGCGTACGAGGACTTGTAGTGAATAGCCCGACCCTTTTCGGGTAGCGCCCAAATGTTTTATAGAATTTCTATTTTGTTACGGCTTAGTTTTATTTTGTTTTCGTTTTCTAGCTGTTTTAAGAGTCTAGAAATTACGACGCGTGAGGTGTGGAGGTCTTCGGATATGTCGAGATGTTTTACGATAATGGTTTTTGAGCCGTTGAGTTCTGCTTTGTTGAGTAGGTAGTGGTAGAGGCGTTGGTCCATTTTTAAAAAGGCCAGATTGTCTATGGTTTCGAGCATTTCGTTGAAGCGTGATTGGTAACTTTCGAGTATGAAATTACGCCAACTGTGGTTGCTATGGAACCAAATTTGCATGTTTGCTACAGGTATAAGTACGATGCTTGAGTTGCTTTCGGCCACGGCGCGAATTTTGCTTTTTGAGGTGCCCATACAACAGGTAAGCGACATGGTGCAGGTTTCGCCGGCTTCGAGAAAGTATATTAAGAGTTCGTTACCATCGCTATCTTCACGTAATATTTTTATGTTTCCGCTTAAAAGTAGTGGGATGTATTCTAGATTTTGGTTGATATCGATTATAATATCATCTTTTTGAAAAGTTTTAAAGCTTCCGACTTCTAAGATTTCGTTTATAATATCTTGATCTAGAGCGTTGCTGAATTTTTCTTTTAAGAGGGCTTTTTCCATATTCAAAAATAATAATAAAAAAAGTTAAAAAAAATTTGGTGGGCTTTTATTAAAAGATGTATATTTGCACCCACATAAAAACGGCCTCGTGGCGCAACTGAATAGCGCACTTGATTACGGCTCAAGAGGTTACTGGTTTGAATCCAGTCGAGGTCACGAAAAAATAAGCTTCCAAGAAATTGGGAGCTTTTTTTATGCAATAATTTTAAATTAATCTAACGCGTTTTTAGTGACGTAAACACGCCAACCTATTATTGCTAATTGTAGTTTACTGGCTTTTGATAAATCGAGTTGTTTTTTAGAGTAACTTGGTAAGACTGCTTTGTTCACCTTTGCTAAAATTTTGAATATTTGCTTTTGCATCTATAACCTCTTTTTTTTGTAAAAATAGTAAAACTTATTCTAGACTAAGTTTTACATGTTTTGTGGTTAGATACTTGTAAGGATTGTGATAATTAAATCTACTACAAGTTTTGCAAGAGTCATCATAATTGTTAGTTTTAAAGGGTTAGTGTTATACTCAGTTTTTCGATTGAGTTTTCAATATATATTTTTAGAGAAGTATTCTCCAAGTGATTTTAGGTAAATCGGTGAAATTGAATGCGAATTTGTAAGTATAAAAATCATTTTTGTTTTAATATTTGAGTGACTTGCTTTGCGTGTGTTTTGAATTGTGTGTAAAATGTGTTAATATGGTTTTAAATTAAAACTTTTCAAGGGGTTTTTGAGGGTGTGTTTGAGAAACCAAGGGGGATTTGGTGTAAAACATAACGGTTTTTAATGGTTTTGTCTTTTTTGAAATTTAAAAAAACAAAAAAAGACACTCATTGCTGAGTGCCTTAATTTTGAATTTATGGGTTGGGAGTTTATTTTTTTGTGGTAATTTCTATAACGCCATTTTTACCTTTATCACCGTATTTATCAGTAGCGTTTTTATTTTTTAAAACATTCATTGATTCTATGTTTTCTGTGTCAAGATTTTTTAAGTCTTCGTAATTTACTTCTTCGTTGTCAACATACACCAAAGGTTGTTTGTCTTTCGCTATTTCTAATTTATGTTGTGTTTTTTTTGTTTGAACAGAATCTGAGTTTTTTTGATTATTGTTCTTAGTCGTAATTTCTATAGCTCCATTTTTAGCTTTTTCTCCATATTTATCAATAGCAGATTTTCCTTTAAGTACATTTATCGATTTAACGTTGTCTTCTTGTAAAGTAAAACCTTTTTCTTCTATAATTTTACCGTCGATAATGTATAAGCGATCGGTGTCCGTTAGAACTTGCGCCTTTGTTATCTCAAGGCCTATTTTTAAGTTTTCATCATTACTATTTTTTATAGTGATACTATGGTTGCTTTTATCAATAATAATATTTATGGTTTTTATC
This sequence comes from Algibacter lectus, assembly GCF_004368925.1. Classification (NCBI taxonomy): domain Bacteria; kingdom Pseudomonadati; phylum Bacteroidota; class Flavobacteriia; order Flavobacteriales; family Flavobacteriaceae; genus Algibacter; species Algibacter lectus. Next base: position 1,636,161 of record NZ_SORL01000007.1, on the reverse strand, counting down.
GGGGCGCTAGAATTAGAGCTATAGTTCGTGCTGTGAGATGCTTTATAACTTACCGAAATTTTAATGTCGGTAATAAGGTTGTTTTTATTTCTTCTAAGTTTACCTATTTTTAATGAGTATCCTTTTTGCGCTAAATCGCTTTTAAGTTTTTCTATAGTATTGTCTGTGGTTTCTTTATGAATGTAAAGGTTTAGTTTGTCTTCCGAGGTTGTTAAATTATTAATGTTAGAAACATCCTCTGTTTTAGAATTGATAATAACCTCTTCGGTATTGAAACTCATTAAAAATAGAGTTAATAGCGGTAATACTATTGCATACTTAAATAAACTGATTTTCTTCGATTTTGATTTGTGTAACATAACGATTCGTTTTTTGATTAATGATGTGTGAAAATTATTGGTTAAAGCCATTTGATGAGATGGCAAGCTTGTTTTTAATAAAGTGATTTGATACGTTTTTTTACAATCTATTTGATGTTGGGTTTCATTATCGGCTATAAATTCTAAATTTTGTTTTAAAGCTTTGTTGTAAAACCATATAAACGGATTAAACCATAGTGCAATGCAACTAAGTTGTGTGAGTAAAACATCGATGGAATGTTTTTGATTGGAATGAATTTTTTCGTGAATTAGAATCTGTTCTAACTCGGTGTTGTTAAAGTTATTTGGGTTAAAAACAATCCAGTTGAAAAACGAAAAAGGCGATATGTTTTTGTCCGTTTTAATATAAGTGTATTTACCGTGTTTTTCTTTTTTACTTTTAGAAATAACTAAACTTAAAGAGGTAAGTTGTATTACAAACCGAATAGAAAAACCGATAACTCCTAGTAAATAAGTTATAGGTAAGTAATCTAATATATTAAATGATGCTTCGATATTTTCGGGAACCTCCGTAGGGATATTATTAAAATTTGGTACGTCTACAGGAGTGTATTCAATATAAATTGGAATCACTAAAAAAGGCAACACAAATGCAGTTACAATACCGAGTATTAAAAACCATCTATTCTCATTAAAAAAAGTGTCGCGTTGCAAAAACACTTTATAACTTACATAGAAAATGGCTAATAAAGCAGATACTTTTAATAGGTATTCCATAATTAATTATCTTTTTCAATAAGTTTAATAATCTCTTTAAGCTCGTCTACGCTAATCTTTTCCTCCTTAGCAAAAAAGGACACCATGTTTTTGTAAGAGTTATTAAAATAGTTATTAATGGCTGTATTCATAAAACCTTTTCTATAATCTTCCTTAGAAACAATAGGGTAGTATTGGTGAGTTTTTCCGTAGGCATTGTAGGCTACATATCCTTTATCTTCTAAATTTCTAATTATAGTAGAAAGCGTATTATAATGCGGTTTGTCATTTTCTATTTCAGCCAAAACATCTTTTACAAAAGCCTTTTCTAGCCTCCATAAAATGTGCATTATTTCTTCTTCTTTGTTGGTTAACTTTTCCATTATGAATTAAAATGTTAATTATCAGTAGTTTTCAAATGTATAACTATTTTTGTAGTTATAAAACTAAAACAGCAGTTATTTAACTATTTTTTAAGTTTTCAAAAGTGTTTGTTCTTAATTTTAGCTGAGAGGTGGTCTTTAATTTATCTACTTACCTTATTGTTTAAAAAAAACTTTTCCCTTTTCGCTTTTCAATTTTCAGTTTCAATTATCTTCGCAAAAAAATATAGTTATGAGTTTACTTTGGGTTATCCTTGGTTTTATTTTATTGGTTGTTGGTGGCGAATTTTTGGTTCGTGCATCTGTAGCATTATCTTTTAAGTTTAATATCTCCAAAATGGTAATTGGAATGACGGTGGTTTCTTTTGCAACATCGGCACCAGAGTTACTCGTAAGTTTACAAGCCGCTTTGTCTGGATCGCCAGCCATTGCTATAACTAATGTTGTGGGATCTAATATTGCCAATATTGGTTTGGTATTAGGTATCACGGCTATGGTAAGCGTTATTGCTGTAGATAAATCATTTTATAAGCTTAATTGGCCTGTGATGATGGTGTTCTCTGTAGTATTGTATTATTTTCTGAAAAACGATAATGTATTGTCGGCAATAGAAGGAGGTATTCTGTTTGCAGGACTTATCGTGTTTTTAATATATTTAATAAGAAGCGCCAAAAAAGATACAGCTTCAGATGAGGTTGATGATACGTTGGCTACTGTTTCTAACTTTAAAATAGTGTTATGGCTATTAATTGGAGCAGCATCACTTTATTTCGGTAGTGAATGGTTAGTAGAAGGCGCTAAAGCTATAGCAGTTTCTATAGGGGTTTCCGAGGCTGTAATAGGTGTGTCGCTTATTGCAATTGGTACAAGTGTACCAGAGTTAGCAGCATCGGTTATTGCCGCAGCAAAACAAGAAAAAGCTATTTCTTTAGGGAATTTAATTGGCTCTAATATTTTTAATATTGCATCGGTTTTAGGGTTAACAGCTATGGTAAAATCAATTCCGGTAACAGAACCTTCTATTTTAAGTACAGATATTTTTTGGATGCTTGGTTTTTCGGCTATTTTAATTCCGTTAATATTTTTACCAAAACGTTTACAAATTAGCAGATTAAAAGGCTTTGCGCTAGTTGTTGGTTATGGCGTTTTTATGTTTTTGGTATTTACCGGAAAATAGAGTTTTTGTAGTATGGTTAAAATAGTACAAGCAACAGTTAAAGACGCTCAATTAATTGCTAAAGTTGGACGTAAAACCTTTTTAGAATCTCACGGACATAGTGCTTCGGAAGATGATATTAAAAAATTTGTTAATAAAACCTATCAAGAGCAAGCTATAGCTGAAGAATTTAAAAACGAAAACGTTCAATACTATATTATTTCTTTTGAAGATGAAATTGCGGGTTTTTCAAAAATTGAAGTTAATGCTTTAAGTCCTTGGGTTGATGCGCCCGCTATTACCAAATTAGATCGGTTTTACTTATTAGAAGCCTTTCATGGTAAAAAACTAGGTGTAGAATTCTTCAATTCTATTATTGAAACATCTAAGCAGTATAAACAACAAGGAATTTGGTTGGCTGTTTGGGTCGAAAATTTGAAAGCCATAAAATTCTACACAAAAAATGAGTTTAAAATTGTTGGTGATTACAATTTTAAACTTTCCGATACGCGATCAAATCCTAATCATATTATGTTTAAGGCTTACTAGTTTTTTTTCTTTATTTTGAATTTTTAAGCGGTAAATCATCCCGAAAAACCTGAGGTTTTTTGCTCTTTACACATCTATAATAGTTAGATTTGCAACTTCAAAATCGATACATGGTACATTCTTTAGAAGCATTAAAATCTGGACAATTAATAGGATCGAAAACATTAAAACTAGCTTGTGGTTTAGAAACGTTTCCGGAAGAAATTATATCGCTTTCCGAAACTTTAGAGGTTTTAGATTTATCAGATAATAATTTAACTTCTTTACCAGAAAGTATTACTCAGCTTAAGCATTTAAGAATTATATTTTTTGCAAGAAATAACTTTACGGAATTCCCAAGCATACTTGCAAAATGCCCTAATTTGAATATGATTGGTTTTAAATCAAATCAAATTAAAACAGTGCCAGAGCAAGCATTTCCACCATTATTAAATTGGTTGATTTTAACTGATAATAAGATTGAAAAACTTCCGAAAAGTATTGGAGATTGTACGTTGCTTCAAAAATGTGCTTTAGCAGGAAATTTAATTGAAGAATTACCTGTTGAAATGAAAGCTTGTGTGAATCTTGAACTCATTAGGTTTTCTGCTAATAAATTAAAATCGATTCCAGATTGGTTTTTTGAGTTGCCAAAATTAAGTTGGGTAGCTTTTGGAGGTAATCCTGCTGCTGCTAAAATAGAATTACAACCCGATTTTGAGGCTTTTGATTGGAACGATTTTTCTGTTAAAGAATTATTAGGAGAAGGTGCTTCTGGTTTTATTTCAAAAGCCTTTTGGAAATCGAAGAATAAAGATATTGCTGTTAAAGTATTTAAGGGCGATGTAACTAGCGACGGTTTACCAGATGATGAAATGGCTATTTCCATTGCAGCTGGTGCTCATGAGAATTTAATTCCTGTTTTAGGAAAAATTAAAAACCATCCGGAGGATAAAATTGGTTTAATAATGACGTTGATTTCTCCAGATTTCGTCAATTTAGGAAATCCGCCAAGTTTGCAAACTTGTACACGAGATGTATTTGATGAAACTTCTGTTTTTAATGCAGATGAGTTATTGAAAATTGCAAAAAGCATAGCTTTGGTTTGCCAGCAGTTACATAAAAAAGGTATTAACCATGGTGATTTGTATGCGCATAATATATTAGTGAATGCATCGGCAGATTGCCTTTTGGGTGATTTTGGTGCAGCTTCTTTTTACGATGTTAATTCTGAGCTTGCTCGTGCCATTGAGCGTGTAGAAGTACGTGCTTATGCTTGTTTAGTAGAAGATGTGTTAGGTCTTGTTCGTGAAAATGACATGAATACTGAACTTCTCGAAAAATGGCAGAAATTAATTGCTAATTGTACTGATGTAGATGTGAAAACTCGACCTACGTTTTCTGAGATTTTAGAGGCGCTTGATGAGTTTTAAAATAATTTTATACTTAGAAACGAACATTAAGCCCAATTTGCCCTGGTGCAAAAGATAAATCCCAATTTACCTTTTTATTGTTATATTTTTGATTGTATCTGGAGTCTAAATATTTATCTATAGATTCTACAATTAAAATGCTCATTACTGTCCCAAGGGCGACATCGGAAAACCAATGTTTACTGATTACAATTCTTGTAAATCCAGGAATCATGCCTACTGTGTAAATACCTGCTTTTATCCATGGACTCTTAAATTGTTTTGCAATGGCATAGGCATTCCCAAACGATAAAACGGTATGGCCAGAGAAAAAGGAATCGTAATTATTAACTTTTTTTAGTAATAAAGGATCAAAACTATTCGCTGAATCTCCAGTTAATGGTCTAGATCTTCCTAAAACACGCACGGTTACTTGCTGTAAAACTCCCCCTGTAATAGATGAAGCTAGCATTAAAACACCTGTTCTTCTAAGTTTTTCGTTTTTAATGAATAATCCTGTAAAATATACAGCGCCACTAAGGCTATAGTTTCCTTCCGGATTTGCTGTTTTTCCGCCAAAATGTAGCACGTTGTTAGGAATAGCACTTCGGAAACCATCAGACCAATGATCTATTTCATCATCTGCAAGTGTTAATAAAGCCGTTCCAGCCACTATTCCTGCAAAGTCTATCCATTGTTTATCTTTCCATTTTGTAGGCCTAGTAAAAGCATAACCAACACTTCTGCCAACACTACCCATATCGTATTTAAAGGTTTGCCAAATGGTTTGCTCTCCAAATGATTCCGGTGTGGTTTGTCCGTTCATGAAGTTTGAACAGAATAATAAAAAGACAATAAGCACTTTATTCATACAATTAATGGTGTTGGTAGATAATTGAAGTTATCTATCTGAAATGGGCGCGCAAATATATATTAATATCTTATTTAGAACTAATATATAGATATGTATTAATGTGTATAGAGATATGAGAGTAACTTATTGTTTTGAGACGAACACAGGCAGAAATTAGAAAGAAGCATAATGTTGCAAGAATGGGGAACTCTTTTGTTAAGCTGAAACGTTAGCGAGAATACGCGTTAGGGATTGATGCGGCATCCTTTTTTGTGCGAGCATCACTGTTGTAAACAGTGCGGAAGTTTTGTGTTTGTCTATGATGTTGTAAATAGTTTAAAAACTGTAGTGGCACAAATAAAGATATAGCGGAAAGCCCGACCCTGTGGGTAACGCCCCAAAAACTAACTTTATGATAAAATAAAAGCGCTAACAAATAAATGCGAGCGCTTGTATTATGAACAAAATGTTATGCTATGTGAATTATACCTTTGCAGATTTAACTGTTTTCACAATTCTTGCTGCAATTTTGTATGGATCAGCGTTTGAAGCAGGACGTCTGTCTTCTAACCAGCCTTTCCAGCCTTTTTCTACTGCGATTAAAGGAATACGGATTGATGCACCTCTATCTGAAATTCCCCAAGAGAAATCTGTAATAGCTGCAGTTTCGTGTAAACCTGTTAAACGTTGGTCGTTAAACTCACCGTAAACAGCAATGTGTTCTTTTACTACTGGGCGGAAAGCCTCGCAAATTGCTGCGTAAACTTCTTTGTCTCCACATGTTCTTAAAACATTGTTAGAGAAGTTTGCGTGCATACCAGAACCATTCCAATCCATATCTTTACCTAATGGTTTTGGGTGGTACTCGATGTAGTAACCATATTTTTCTGTTAAACGATCTAATAAATATCTTGAAATCCAAAGTTCGTCACCAGCTAATTTAGCGCCTTTTGCGAATAATTGGTACTCCCATTGTCCTGAAGCAACCTCTTGGTTAATACCTTCGAAGTTTAAACCTGCCGCGATACATAAATCTGCATGCTCTTCAACGAAATCTCTACCGTGTGTGTTTTTACCACCAACAGAGCAGTAATACATACCTTGTGGAGCAGGATAACCACCTACAGGGAAACCTAAAGGTAATTGTGTTTTATTATCCATAATGAAATACTCTTGCTCGAAACCGAACCAGAAATCATTATCATCATCATCAATAGTAGCTCTACCATTAGATACGTGTGGCGTTCCATCAGCATTCATAACTTCAGTCATAACTAAATAACCGTTGATACGATCTGGATCTGGGTAGATTGCAACAGGAACTAATAAACAGTCTGACGATCCGCCTTCTGCTTGTCTAGTAGATGATCCATCAAAAGACCAATTTCCTATTTCTTCTAATGTACCTTTGAAGTCTTCATGCTCTTCAACTTTAGTTTTACTTCTTAAGTTTTGAGTAGGGTGGTAACCATCTAACCAAAGGTATTCTAATTTAATTTTTGCCATAATGAATATTTTATAATTGAAATATTGATAATAATATCACAAATATATATTTTTAAGTTTTTACTACGAATTTATTAGGGGTGTTTTAACAAAGAGGTGACTTGTTTTTATTTATACCCTACTTTTTTGAGGATTATTTTAAAAAAAGTTGATTATTTATTGAAAATACTGAAAAAGTGTTAATAATATATTTAGGGTTTTTACGGAATTCTTGATTTTGGTGCCTATTTTTGCTCGAAAGTTTAATACTGATGTTGAGAATTAAATTTTTTATGAGTTATATTGAAGAATTATTAGAAAATATAAAACTGCTTTAGAAAATGTCTACACTTAGATTTCATGCCGTAAAAGAATCGTTGGCCTATAAACCTGTGCATATTGAGGAAAAGGAAAGACGATCGGATTTATTTGGTAAAAATGTGTTTAACGAAAACACGATGCGCCAATATTTAACCAAAGATGCCTTTAATGGGGTTATGAATGCTATAAGTCATGGTAAAAAAATAGACAGAAGTATTGCCGATCAAGTATCGTCTTCTATGAAAGATTGGGCTTTATCTAAAGGAGTTACACATTACACGCATTGGTTTCAGCCATTAACAGGAGCGACTGCCGAAAAACACGATGCTTTTTTTGAAACTATTGGTGGTGGTATGGCTATTGAAAAATTTGGTGGCGACCAATTGGTACAGCAAGAACCAGATGCTTCTAGTTTTCCGAACGGAGGTATTAGAAACACTTTTGAAGCGCGTGGTTATACGGCTTGGGATCCTACATCGCCAGCTTTTATTTATCAAACAACATTGTGTATACCGACTATTTTTGTGGCTTATACAGGTGAAGCGCTAGATTTTAAAACACCTCTTTTACGCGCACTAAATGCAGTAGATACAGCAGCTACGGCTGTGTGTCGTTATTTTGATAAAAATGTAAAAAAAGTAACCAGTTCTCTAGGTTGGGAGCAGGAGTATTTTTTAATAGATAAAATGTTGGCTGCTAGCCGTCCAGATATTACACTTACTGGGCGCACTATGCTTGGGCATTCGGCAGCAAAAGGGCAACAGTTAGACGACCACTATTTTGGATCGATACCTAACAGAGCCTTAAATTTTATGCGTGAGTTAGAAACGGAGTGTATGCTTTTGGGAATCCCCGTGAAAACAAGGCATAACGAAGTGGCGCCTAATCAATTTGAATTGGCTCCTATTTATGAAGAAGCGAATTTGGCTGTCGATCACAATTCACTTTTAATGGATTTAATGGGGCGTGTAGCATCTCGACATAATTTTAAAGTGCTCTTTCACGAAAAACCATTTGCGGGAATGAATGGTTCTGGAAAGCATAACAACTGGTCGCTTTCTACAGATACTGGAGTGAATTTATTGGGGCCAGGAAAAACACCAATGAGTAATTTACAGTTTCTTACCTTTTTTATAAATACTATTAAAGCGGTTTATAAACATGAAGCACTTTTGCGTGCCTCTGTGGCATCGGCAAGTAACGATCATCGTTTGGGAGCTAGTGAAGCGCCACCAGCTATTATGTCGGTGTTTATTGGCGAGCAACTTACTAAGGTTTTAGATGAACTTGAAGGAGTTACAAAAGGAAAATTATCTCCACAAGAGAAAACAGAACTTAAGCTTAATGTTATAGGTAAAATTCCTGATGTTTTACTTGATAATACGGATAGAAACAGAACATCGTCTTTTGCTTTTACAGGAAATAAATTTGAATTTAGAGCTGTGGGATCTACTGCAAATTGTGGTAACCCGATGACGGTTTTAAATACTATTGTAGCAAAACAATTAAAAGATTTTAAAATTGAAGTTGATGCTTTAATCAATAAAAAAGATTTAAAAAAGGATGAAGCTGTTTTTAATGTTTTGCGAGAATATATAAAGGATACTAAAGCAATTTTATTTGAAGGAAATGGATATGGTAAACCTTGGGAAATAGAAGCGAAAAAACGTGGGTTGAGTCACAACAAGACCACTCCGGAGGCTTTAACCGCTAAAATATCTCAACAAACCATCGATTTGTTTGAAGAAATGAATGTTATGAGTAAAGTGGAAACTCAAGCGCGTTACGAAATTGAGATGGAAGCTTACAGTAAACATATACAGATAGAAGGTCGAGTTTTGGGAGATATTGCTCGAAACCATATTGTGCCAACCGCAATTAAATATCAAAATATTTTAATTAGAAACGTTCGTGGATTAAAAGAGATTTTTGAAGAGAAATATCACGATGTTTCTAAAGAGCAAATGCTTTTAATTGAAGAAATTTCGAATCATATAGAAGGCATTAACGCAAATGTTACTAAAATGGTAGATCAGCGTCGAAAAGCAAATGCCATTGAAGATATTGAAAAACGTGCTTTAGCTTATGCGAAAAAAGTAAAACCGCTGTTTGATGATATTAGGTATCACTGTGATAAATTAGAAATGCTTGTTGATGATGAAATTTGGCCATTAACGAAGTATCGCGAATTATTATTTACGCGATAATTAAAATACAATTCGTTTTTTAGTTGAAAAGAGATAAATGCAAGGTTTAAAACTTTTCTTTTATTTAGTTTTTACTAAAAAAGAATAGAGAATTGAAAATAATAAAGGGTTTAACCCATAAAATATTAAAACTTCTAAAATCCTGCTTTAAAAAAGTGGGGTTTTTTCATTCAAAAAAGTAAATTTGCAACACAATAGAATATTATGAGTCAAGAAGTTTCAAAACGATACGCACAACGAGGGGTTTCAGCATCAAAAGAAGATGTTCACAACGCTATTAAAAATATAGATAAAGGTTTGTTTCCACAGGCGTTCTGTAAAATAGTTCCTGATTATTTAACTAATGATGAAGATTATTGCTTAGTGATGCATGCAGATGGCGCAGGTACAAAATCGTCGTTGGCTTATATGTATTGGAAAGAAACTGGCGATGTTTCGGTTTGGAAAGGTATTGCTCAAGATGCGTTAATAATGAATATTGACGATTTATTGTGTATTGGTGCTACAGATAACATTATGTTATCGTCTACTATTGGTAGAAACAAAAGCTTAATTCCAGGAGAAGTGCTTTCGGCTATTATAAACGGTACCGAAGAACTTTTGGAAGATTTAAAATCTTTTGGAGTTACTATACATTCTACAGGTGGTGAAACTGCCGATGTTGGAGATTTAGTAAGAACTATAATTGTAGATTCTACCGTAACAGCACGTATGAAACGTAGTGATGTTATAGACAATGCCAACATAAAAGCTGGTGATGTAATTGTAGGTTTGGAAAGTTTTGGACAAGCCACTTACGAGAAAAGCTATAATGGCGGTATGGGAAGTAATGGGTTAACTTCTGCAAGGCACGATGTGTTTAGCAAGTATTTAGCCGAAAAATATCCTGAAAGTTTTGATGCCGCAGTACCTGAAGACCTTGTGTATTCTGGTGGTGTAAAATTAACAGATGCTGTGGAGAACTCTCCAATAGATGCAGGTAAACTTGTATTATCACCAACAAGAACTTATGCGCCTATTATAAAGAAAATTTTATCAACGTTTAAAAGTGATACTGTACATGGTATGGTGCATTGTTCTGGTGGCGCACAAACTAAAATTCTTCATTTTGTAGATCAATTTCATATTGTAAAAGATAATTTATTTCCAATTCCACCGCTTTTCAAGTTGATACAAGAGCAATCTAAAACAGATTGGAAAGAAATGTACCAAGTATTTAACTGTGGTCATAGAATGGAATTATACGTAACACCAGAAATAGCTGAAGATATTATTGCTATATCTAAATCGTTTAACGTCGATGCTAAAATTATAGGTAGAGTAGAAGCTTCTGAAACTAAAAAATTAAGCATAAAAAGTGAGTTTGGAGAGTTTGTATATTAATAACTAGTATTTAATATTTTTTCCATGGAATCGAGAAAAGTTATTTTCTGTGTTACAGCTTTGCTCGTTTTGGCAAACTTGTTATCGGTAACTTTTTTTGATTTAGAAGGCATGCGCAACGTGCGGCTTATTAGTAGCGTTTCCTTTTTAGTCCTTTTTGTTTTTTTTAAAGGTTATAAAAACATATTTCTACTGCTTGGGCTGGTAGGCTTAGTTTGTGCAGATTTTTTTATACATTTTTTTGAAACCTTATATTACGCTCGTCTTGTTCTTATTTCTAGGGGGCTTGCAGCTATATGTGTTTGTTTAGATGTTTTACCTAAAATAATTCGTTTAAAATATAGTGTTTCTACAATTTTGGTGCTCTTTGTTGTAGCCTTATTACATGTGTTTTTGCTGTTTAAATTATTAAGTTTAACTGAGATTGCGCTAAAAGATCCTTCATTAACAGCTGTAGCCTTGTTTAATGGAGGGCTTCAAATATTTTTAACGATACTTGCATTTATGTATAGCTATGGTTATTCAACTGTAAAAGCGAGGTATTATTTGTTTTTTGTATACGGAATTGCTATTTCTAATATTTTAACTTCGGCAGGATACTTTTTAAGTTTAGATTTTGTGTTTTACATTTCTAGACCTTTGTACGTTTTGGGGTTAGGATCTATGGTTGTTTATAGTGTGGCCGAATTTAAAATTATTAAGCCAATTGAAATATAATTCTTAAATATTCGTTAAAATGGTACAATTATTGATGCTTTGTGTAATTTTAAAAAATACCCTAATATAATCATGAAAAATTCTTTCTTAATTATTGCCTGTCTTCTTTTTCAATGTATTCATGCTCAGCCTGATTCTTTATTTTTAAAGGTTGCTAAACCAAAATATGATGGTCCGCAATGGCAGCAAAAAAATAAAGCAACTTTCGATTTAAGTGAAGTGGCTTTTGTTAATTGGAATTCGGGTGGTAGTAATTCTATTTCAGGTTTAATAGGTTTTGAAACTAGTGCTAATTATAGCGATAAGTATTTTTCATGGAGAAACGATGCGCGTATGCGTTACGGTATAAATAAGCAACAATCTAGAGAGCTTAGAAAAACAGACGATTTAATCGAAATCAATTCTAGCATGGGGTTTAAACCAGATTTAAAGTCTAACTGGTTTTATTCTGCACAATTAAATTTTAGAACACAATTAACAAATGGGTACAGTTACCCAAATACAGACAATCCTATATCTAGATTAATGGCTCCAGGTTATTTATTTTTTGGTGGAGGTATGGAATACGGTAAAAATATTGAGAAAATGTCATTTTACTTTTCACCACTAACCTTAAAAGCCACCTTTGTTTTAGATGAAGATTTGGCAAACGCAGGAGCTTTTGGTGTTACACCAGCTGTTTACGACTCTGAGGGTTTATTAATTCGTGAAGGAGAACAAACACGAAGAGAGGTTGGTGTTTTAATTACTAACAGTTATGAGATGGAGTTAGTTGAAAATATAAGTGTGAAAAATCAATTAAGTATGTATTCGGATTATATTAATAACTTCGGAAATGTAGATGTTGATTGGCGTGTAGATTTTGACTTTAAAGTGAATAGTTTTATTAGAGCAACTTTAGGTTCACATTTAAGATATGATGATGACGTTAAGACCACTATAGAAACAGATGTTGAAGGTGAAACTGAAGAAGCTGGAGCAAAAGTGCAGTGGAAACAGTTTTTAGGTGTTGGTTTTGCTGTAGATTTTTAAATCGAGAACTCAGACCTTTTATTAGTAAGGTGTTTTAATTGATATTTTGTTTTCAATTTACTACAAAATTACGTGTTATTTTATGAAATTGATTTTTAAACTATTGAAAATAGAAATATTTGCATAAAATAAAATTTCAGTATTCTTAACTAGCAGATTTTAAATGATATAGTTAAATTGCGTTAATTTTCACTGTAAAAGATACAGCCTCGGCTGTAAACAAAATGCCCGGAAATGTTAACGCTCAAGAATAAAATATACTTAGTTACTTCTGTTTTCTTTATTTTATGCTGTTGTTGTCAATACTATCACAAATTAAGTGGTGTATTTACAATTAACCTTTTAGCAGACATTATTTTCTTTACTATTTTTCTGAAGTTTAAAAAAATTAAAGAGCGAACTATTCCTTTGTTTTGGCTCTTTTTTATTTTAGCGGCAACAGCTATATATTTTAATAATAATATTGCTTATGGCCCGATAACCACTTCCCTAAAGCTTATTGGGTATGTTATGCTACTTATTTATGTATATCCTAAACAGAAAAAAGTAAAGAATAACAGCATGGATATTTGTGTTTATTCACTCGTTTTTTTGATCAATGTATATGTGGTTTATAAAATAGTTGAATTAGTTGCAGATTTGGTTGAAGAACAATATATGACGGTCGTGTTTTTTGTGTATGGCATCGTTCTTATTTTACTCAGTATAAGTGCCTATAGATATCGCTTGTTACACGATTCGCGTTCTAGGTATTTCTTGTTTTTAATAGCCTTTTTAATAACAGCTGAAGTCTTCGGGATTGTTGGTTTCTTTTTAGATTATACCTTCATGTATTATCTAGAATATTTTTTCTTTCTATTTGGATTAAGTTTTGGAGTCATTGCTTTTATTGATGAAAACGTTAGTGATAGTGTACATAAATTAATAAAAACAGGCAGTATTTAGAGTTTTTTAAGTGTAGGTAGATCAGACGTCTATTCGTTTGTTTTTACCGTATATCTTTTAGATATTATCTTAAAAAGATATTTATCTGCTTACATGTATTGTATTTCTTATAATATTTTTAAATTACACGCTTAAATAGAAATCTCTTGGTTTACAGCTACTCAAAAATAAACAGTGCATGTTAAGTATTAAAAATAGGGTGTACTTAATAACCAGCATTTTTTTTGTATTGAGTTGTATTACATTATTTTTAAGTTATAGCTTAAATGTTGTATTGGTTACAGAACTAGTGCTTTTTGTATTTGTTTTGAAGTACAAAATTTATTCGGAATGGACTATAGCACTTTTTTGGTTGTGCTTTATTTTATCTGAAACTTTCCTTGTTTTTTCTGAAAACCCACTCAACACCATATGGCCAACCCTTTTTAAATTATTTGGTTATGTTATGCTTTGTCTCTGTGGTTTTTTCAAACAAAAAACATTGCGTATTAGTTATATTGAATATCTAATTTATGGATTGCTTATTTTTCTTAATACTTATGTAGTTCGAGCTGTTATCGCAATAATAGAACCTTTTATTATTTTAGAATATTTGGTTAATTTGTACTTTCTTTTAGGGTGTGCTCTAATTATAGTTGCGGCTTTTGCTATTCGGTATCGCTTAATAAAAGATTCTAGATCTAAATATTTTGCTTTAGTAGTCGTGTTTTTAACTTTAGCCGAAGTTACTAGTGTTATTGCTCACTATCTTCAATTAATGGCACTATGTTATTTGGAGTATTTTTTATTCTTATTTGGGTTAAGCTTTTGTGTTTTATTCTCTGTTTTAGAAAATAAAAACGATAAAGCATTTAAATTAGTTAAGGTTAGAGGTGTTTAAGTACTTCAAATCCTCTAATTCTTTTACATTTTCAATGTGTCTTGAATTACCATTTTTTATAAAGTAAAGATTATCAGCAATATCAATAATCTCTTTATATAAATGATCTGTAATTATAATAGCTTTATGCTCTTTTTCAGCTGTAATCACATTTTTTATAATTTCAATATTTAATGGAGATAGATGAGAAAAGGGTTCATCTAATAAAATCAATTTAGTGTTGCTTTTTAAAACAATGTATGTTTCAATTAAGCGGCGTTCTCCTCCCGATAATTTTCCGATTTTAATTTTCTTATAATGTCCGAACACTTCAAAATGATGTGTGAATGTTTTCCAAGATATTTTAAAAAGTTTAAAAATTCTTTTCACTTTTAAATGACTAGGAATAAAATGATGCTGTGGTAAATAGCCAACCAGTTTTGTTTTGTAAAGAGGTTTTAAAACAGGTTTATTATCAACGCGAATTAGTTTGTATTTAGGCTTTAAACTCCCAAACAATATATTTAGCAAACACGTTTTTCCGCAACCATTACTTCCTAATAATCCTGTGATGTTATTGGTTTCAGCTTTAAGATAAATACCGTTTAAAATACGTTTTTCTTTAAAGGATAATTCAATATTATCAATTTCAAAAATCATATAAATTCTTTCAAAATTAAAAGAAAAGGCAGACTTAAAATTAAATCGATAATAAATACACAACCAAAGAGTTTTAAAGTTGAAAGGCCCAAGTTTTTATAGAATGTCAATTTGCGTTTAGCGTTGGTTTCATTCATTAAATACCACAAAAAAGCAATCAGAATTAATTTTATTATAAATATAGGAATTAGACTATAGCCCATAATAGCAAAAAGAATATTCACACCAAAAGACCATAACATATATGGCCGGTAAAATATAAATAAAGCAGATAATTGTTGCATAGTATGGCCTATAACGTGAAAAAACATAAATTATTTTTAAAGTTACGTTAGTTCCATGTCATGTAGTCATTGAAAATTCATAATTTATTGTATTTTTGATTTCCAATTAAATAAGGCAGATGTTAGAGAAGTTACAAATAGTAAAACAACGTTTTGATGAGGTTAGCGATTTAATTATCCAACCAGATATCATCACCGATCAAAAGCGTTATGTAGAGCTTAATAAAGAATACAAAGATTTACGTATCCTTATGGATAAACGTGAGGAATATATAGAGTTTACTAATAATTTAGCTGAAGCTGAAGAAATAATTGCAGACGGTAGTGATGCCGAAATGGTTGATATGGCCAAAATGCAGTTGGAAGAAGCTAAAGTTGGTATCCCTAAGTTAGAAGAAGAAATAAAAGTTCTCTTAATTCCTAAAGATCCTGAAGACTCTAAAAATGCTGTAGTAGAATTACGTGCCGGAACCGGTGGTGATGAAGCGAGTATTTTTGCAGGAGATTTATTTAGAATGTACAGCAAGTATTGCGAAAGTAGAGGCTGGCGTGTAGATACTGTAGATTTTAGTGAAGGTACAAATGGCGGTTTTAAAGAGATTCAGTTCGAAGTTTCGGGTGAAGATGTTTATGGAACCTTAAAGTTTGAAGCCGGAGTACACCGTGTACAACGTGTGCCGCAAACAGAAACTCAAGGTCGTGTACACACTAGTGCAGCAACGGTTATGGTGTTTCCAGAAGCGGAAGAATTTGATGTTGAAATTAACCCAAAAGAAGTTCGAATCGACTTTTTCTGTTCATCTGGACCAGGTGGGCAATCGGTAAATACAACTTATTCTGCGGTACGTTTAACTCACATACCTACAGGGTTAGTGGCGCAATGTCAGGATCAAAAATCGCAACATAAAAATAAAGAAAAAGCCTTTAAAGTATTACGTTCTCGTCTTTACGAAATGGAATTGGCTAAAAAGAACGAAGCCGATGCTGCTAAACGTGGTAGTATGGTATCTTCGGGAGATAGATCTGCTAAAATTAGAACGTACAATTACTCGCAAGGTCGTGTAACCGATCATAGAATTGGATTAACGCTTTACGATCTATCAAATATTGTAAACGGTGATATTCAAAAAATTCTTGACGAATTAATGTTAGCTGAAAACACAGAGAAATTAAAAGCAAATACCGATATCATTTAGAATATGTACTGCTATGTTGGTGTTAAAACTAACATGAAATTTACAGTACGTCGAGTTTAATATTAAATAGTAATTTCCTTTTAAGGAATATTAAGTTAGGATGACAACAAAGCAGCTTATTGAACAAATTCAGAAGAAAAAAACTTTTTTATGTATAGGTTTAGATGTGGATTTAAACAAAATACCTCAACACCTTTTAAAAGAAGAAGATCCTATTTTTGCTTTCAATAAGGCTATTATCGATGCCACACATCATTTGTGTGTTGCCTATAAACCAAACACGGCTTTCTACGAGGCTTATGGTATTAAAGGCTGGAAATCTTTAGAGAAAACTATTAAATATTTAAATGAAAAGTATCCTGAGATTTTCACTATTGCCGATGCAAAACGTGGCGATATTGGTAACACAAGTACTATGTATGCTAAAGCATTTTTTGAAGATTTAGCATTCGATTCGGTTACTGTAGCACCATATATGGGAAAAGATTCTGTGGAGCCGTTTTTAGCTTTTAAAGATAAACATACTATTATGTTGGCTTTAACCTCTAATGCTGGAGCTTTCGATTTTCAAACGAAAACGGTTGATGGAAAAGAGCTTTATAAACAGGTTTTAGAAACGTCTAAAACGTGGACAAACGCCGAGAATTTAATGTATGTTGTTGGAGCAACCAAAGCAGAATACTTTGCTGATATTAGAAAAATTATTCCAAACAGTTTTTTACTCGTCCCTGGTGTTGGCGCTCAAGGCGGAAACTTGCAAGACGTTTGTAAATATGGTATGACGGACAATGTTGGCTTATTAATTAATTCTTCGAGAGGCATTATTTATGCATCTCAAAACGAAGATTTTGCAGAAGCCGCTGCTAAAAGTGCAGAAATACTTCAACAAGAAATGAAAGCGATTTTAGAATAAAACGCATTTTATAATTTTATAAAAACAGCCATCTTTTATTTAAAAGATGGCTGTTTTGTTTACAATAAATTCTAACCGTAATCTTACTATTTTATTTTTATTTAAAGTTTAATATTCATCTGTTTATTTAGCTAATTACGATTAATAAGTTATAGTTTATATGGATGAAACCATAGTTTATACTATAAAATCCTGTAAATATTATTTTCGTTAAAAATTACAACTAAACCATAGCTAAAAGTAAAACGGATGAAAATTATATTAAATACTTTTATTTTAATTTGTATCGGAATTGGAACTTGTGTTGCTCAAAATAATAATAAAAACAAACTTTGGTACAATGCTCCGGCTGCAGATTGGAATGAAGCTTTACCATTAGGAAATGGCCGATTAGGTGCTATGGTTTTTGGGAATCCGGTAAACGAAAATATTCAACTTAACGAAAATACACTTTGGGCTGGTGGTCCGCATAGAAATGATAATGCAGCAGCTAAAACGTCTTTGTCTGAAATACGAACATTACTTTTTGATAAAAAATATACGGAAGCGCACCGTTTGGCTGATAAAGATTTTATTTCGAAAAAATCTCATGGTATGCCTTACGAAACGGTTGGTAATTTAAGGTTGAATTTTGAAAACCATGATAATTTTTCTAATTACCACCGCGAGCTCGATATTGAAAACGCTGTTAATACAACCACCTATACTGTTGGTGATGTAAACTATAAACGTGAAATTTTTACATCGTTTACCGATCAGGTTATTGTAATAAAATTATCGGCTAGCGAAAACGGAAAGATTAGTTTTTCTGCTAGTATGGACCGACCAAAACCTGCAATGGTTTCAATATCTACTGAGGATAACAATATTTTAAAAATGACAGGGCTTAGTAGCGACCGTATTAGCAAACGTATAAAAGATGGAACACCAACAAAAGGACAGGTAGAATTTGAATCTCGTTTAAAGATTTTACAAGAAGGCGGGAAAACATCTGCGAAAGCTGAACACTTGGTAGTTTCTAGAGCGAACAGTGTAACGCTATTTATTTCAATAGCTACTAACTTTGTTAATTATCAAGATATAAGTGCAGATCCACATAAACGAGCTGCGGATTATATCGCTAAAGCGGAAAATAAAGCTTACCATCAATTACTAAAAGATCATACAGCTTTCTATCAAAAATATTTTAAAAGAGTTGAGTTAGATTTAGGTGTTACAGATTCTATAAATAACACAACAGATGTTAGAATTAAAGAATTCAGTACAGGTAACGATCCTGCATTGGCAGCTTTATATTTTCAATTTGGACGTTATTTATTAATTTCTTCATCGCAACCAGGAGGGCAACCTGGAAATTTACAAGGCTTATGGTGTAATCAATTAACACCACCATGGAAAAGTGCTTACACGGTAAATATTAACACTCAAATGAATTATTGGCCGGCTGAGGTGACTAACTTATCCGAAATGCATGAGCCGCTTATTCAAATGGTTCGAGAACTTTCTGAAGCAGGTAAAGAAACCGCAGAAGTTATGTACGGAGCCGATGGTTGGGTAACGCACCACAATACCGATTTATGGCGTATTGCAGGGCCTGTAGATGGCGCAACTTGGGGCATGTGGCCAACAGGAGGTACATGGTTAAGTCAGCATTTATGGGAGAAATTTATGTTTAATGGCGATTTGGAGTATTTACGTTCTGTATATCCTGCAATGAAAGGTGCCTCGGAGTTTTGCTTGAGTTTTTTAACAGAAGAGCCCGATAATGGATGGTTAATTATGTTGCCAACTATTTCGCCGGAACACGGGCCAAAAGGACGTGATAAAGGCGTGAATATTGAAGCTGGTACAACCATGGATAATCAATTGGTTTACGATATTTTAACTAAAACTATTGCTGCTGCAAAATTATTAGATGTCGATTCTAATTTAATTCCAAAAATGGAGGTGGCACTTTCTAAATTACCACCAATGCAAGTTGGTAAATACAATCAGCTCCAAGAATGGATGGAAGATTTAGACGACCCGGAAGATAAACACCGTCATGTATCACATTTATACGGATTGTATCCTTCTAACCTAATTTCACCTTATAGAAATTCAGAATTATTTGAAGGTGCTAAAAACACGCTAATCCAAAGAGGTGATCCATCAACAGGATGGTCTATGAACTGGAAAATAAATTTATGGGCACGTTTATTAGATGGCAATCATGCTTATAAACTTATGGGGGATCAAATAAAGTTAGTTGGCCGTCCAGATTCACCAAAAGGTGGTGGTACTTATGCTAACATGCTCGATGCACATCCACCGTTTCAAATTGACGGAAATTTTGGTTTTACTTCCGGTTTAACCGAAATGTTAGTACAAAGCCATGACGGCGCAATTCATTTAATTCCTGCACTTCCAGATGTTTGGAAAGATGGCAGAGTGAAAGGATTACGTGCAAGAGGTGGTTTTGAAATCACAAATTTAGAATGGGAAAATGGAGAAATAGTAAAGGCTGTGATAAAATCTAATTTAGGAGGAAACTTACGTATTAGAGCTTATAATAAACTGATTTTAGAAGGAGGTAAAATGCTTAAAACGGCATTAGGAACAAACTCAAATACATTTTATAGCGTACCAGAAATTAAACAACCATTAGTTTCTAAAGAAGCTAAATTAGAGGGGGTGACTTTGAAAAAATCGTACTTGTTTGATATAGAAACAAAAGTAGGTGAGGAGATTATTTTGGTTGGAAAATAAAATGTTTAGAATTAGGTGTTAAAAAGAGGTGTTGATTGTGTGAAAACAGAAGTTATTGGTCGAATTAATAATCGAAACGAACTATAAATTTCTATGTTTGAGTACCTGAGAATCATTTAAGATCTCTTTTAAATAAATTTTATATCAATGAAAAAATTAAGTTTAAAAAATTATTTCAGTTTAACATTTTTAGTGTTGGTGAGTGTTTTTAGCACGAATGTTTTGGCTCAGATTGATGTTGCTTCACCTTTAATATTAGATATGGTTCATCATAATCCTGGTGAAGCACCTTATCAATCGGCCTATAATGATCCTGCGGTTATAAAAGAAATGGGTTATAATGGTAAGGTTTATTTTCTGTTTGAATCTCCAGCATTAGCGATAAATTGGGAATCTGTAGACCCAGACATTTTACCAAAAGGTTCAGAGGAACGCGCATGGGTAGATGCTAAGGCTGCACAAATTAAAGAGATGCATGCGAAGAGTAAAGCACAAGATATGGCTATTTATGCCATGTCTGATTTGGTTTTATTTCCGAAGCGTTTAATAGAAAAATTTGGTATAGAAAACACTTTTGGAGATCCAAATAATGCCTTAACGGAAAAATTTATTCGAGCTCAAATTAACGAAATGTTCGATCAATTTCCAGATTTGGATGGTTTGGTGGTGCGTATTGGGGAAACTTATTTGCATGATGCACCCTATCATCAAGGTGCTATCGAAAATAAAAAAAGCCCCGAAAAGACTATTATTCCTTTAATGAAAATTCTTAAGGAGGAGATTTGCGAGAAACGAAACAAGCAGCTTATTTTTCGAACATGGATTGCCTTCGATAAAAATATAAAAGATTATTTGGAAGTTAGTGATGCCATTGAGCCTCACGATAATTTGGTAATTAGTATAAAACATTGTGAGGGCGATTTTCATAGATCTAACGCATTTAGTAAGGTGATTGGTCAGGGACGTCATCGTCAAATTATAGAAGTTCAGTCAGCACGTGAATATGAGGGGAAAGGTGCTTACCCTAATTACATCGCAAACGGTGTTATAGATGGTTTTGAGGAACATGCATCGATGCCTAAAGAACAAATAAATAGTATTAGCGAGTTTGTTGAAAAAAGACCCAATTTGTATGCCGGTATTTGGACGTGGTCTCGTGGCGGTGGCTGGGAAGGTCCTTATATTAAAAGTGAAATGTGGTGCGATTTAAACGCATGGGTTATGGCACAATGGGGGCAAAATACCAATAAAAGTGAGGAGTTTATTTTTAATAGATATGCTACCGAACGTTTAAAGTTGGAAGGTGAAGATGTTGCTAAATTTAGAGAACTGTGTTTGCTTTCTGCTGAAGCTGTAGTGCGAGGTAGAAATAGTACGTTTAGAGATATGAATCCTTGGTGGACAAGAGATCAGGGAATTGCTTGGCCGGATGCTGTAAAAGGAGAAGTGGAGCGTAAGCGAAATTTAGAGCAAAAAGATGAATCTGTTGCCAAATGGAAAACGATTGTTAAGCTGGCAAAATCTATTAAATGGGATAGTGAAGCGACTAAAAATCATGCTATAGGTTCTTCGGAATATGGATTAAGACTTTATAAAATATACCGAATTATTGTTAACATGGCCGATGCTGAAAAACAAGGTGATGCCAAGGCTGTTAAAAAATGGATTAAAGCTTATGATAAAGCTTGGAGGCATTACAATAAACTTCCGCAGCAATATCTGTCGGTAGCGACACTTTATACCCAAAAATACGATCGCCACATTTCTAATAATGCTGATAAAAAAATTAACGAGTTGAGAACTAAATATTAATATTAGGAAAATAAATTATGCATAGTTTAAAACAAATTTCATCCATTGCTTTAGTGATGCTTTTGTCTTTAATGACGAGTGGTCAATCAAAAATTAATAAAGCTTCGGAAGCTAAACCTAAACCCAATATTATTTTTTTAATGACTGATGATCAACGTTGGGATAATATGGGAGTTTACGGGAAACCGGAATTTAATACGCCTAATATAGATAAATTGGCAGCCGAAGGTGTGGTGTTCGATCAGGCGTTTTATGCTGTGGCTATTTGTATGCCGAGTCGAGTAACTATGTTAACGGGAAGGTATAATTCAAATCATAGAGTAAGTTTTGTAGCTCCAGACGATTATACGTTATCGCAAAATGATTTTAGTAAAAGTTACCCCGCATTACTTAAAAATGCGGGTTATAGAACGGGTTTTATCGGTAAGGTCGGATTTACAGTAACAGATGAAGCTACACGACCAAGTATGCCAAAAGAGCAATTCTATAAAGAACATATGGGTGGTGTTTTTGATTTTTTTGCAGGAAGTGAAACACGTGATAGAAAAGGGCATGTTACCTGGCCAGAAGACGATGTAGAATTGAAAAATATTTATAAAGAAGGGCGACAAAACTCAGGAAGAACCTTAAGAACGGGAGAAGCCATGATGCGTTTTATAGACACACAACCAGAGGATCAACCATTTTGTTTGTCGGTTAGCTTTTATGCAGTAAAGCATGATAACGATAAGGATGTATATATGCCGCATTTCGAGCAATTTAAAAAGGCAGAAATGGAAGCGCCAGACAATTGGGTAGAGGGCGATAATCCTGTTTTACCAACAGTGGTTAAAGAAAATGCAAGAGGTGTGTATTTGCATAAAAAACGCTCATCTACACCCGAAATGTATCAAAGGCTTGTACGTCGTTTTGCAACACAGGGTTATACTGTAGATGAACAAGTTGGCTTTTTGGTTGAAAAACTAAAAGAAAAAAACATGTTAGAAAATACCGTTATTATCTATACCAGTGATAACGGTCGTTTTCAAGGCTCTCACGGGCTTTTTGATAAATGCCTTTTGTATGACGAATCTGTTAAGGCTCCTCTTATTATTTATGACGGACGTATGTCGGAATCTAAACGTCAGAGACGTGAAAAGGCTTTAATTTCTTCAGTAGATATGGCGCCTACAATTGTTTCTATGGCAGGTTTACAAGTACCAAAAAGTATGCAAGGTCGAGATATTAGTAGGGTTTTAAGTAAAACTGAAGACATGTCGCAATGGCGAGATACCGTGTTTATGGAAGATTTGTTTTTGGCCGCTATGTTTCAAGAACGCTATAAAGATAATGTTGATGAATTAAACCAAAATTTAATAGAAAATAACAAATCATATAGAAGCAGAGGCGTGCGTACAGAGCAATGGAAATATATTGTTTACTACGAACATACACCTAAAATTGAGGAACTTTATGATGTGATTAAGGATCCTTCTGAACAAAATAATTTGGTTAATAATCCAGAGTATACTGCTGTTTTAGAAAAATTAAGAGCAAAAACAGAGGAGATGTATCAAGTAGCTCTCAATAAAAACAACTAAAAACCATAAACTAAACTAGACTAAAGCCCATGAAACACATTCTAAGTATTCTTTTTTTATTCACTACAGTTTTAGGATTTACTCAAAACAAGAATGAAGTGAGTATAGAATCTTTGTTAAAAGATATGGTGGATAGAGATGTTGTCGCTCGTTTTCCTTCAACTAATTTTAGATTAAAACAAGAAAGTAGTTATAATAGAGCTTCTACAATACCTCAAGATTCTATTGGTTGGTTTAATAATCATGATTTCAACAGTAAAGATGGCGATCATAATTTTATAAGAACAGAAGAAAAAAATGGTCAAAAAGAATGGGTATTAATGGATCATGTAGGGCCTGGAGCTATTGTACGCACTTGGATGCCTTTTTTGAGTGCAAATAAACCAGACACAGACATTGAGATCAAAATTTATTTAGATGGAAGTGAAGAGCCTGCATTGCAAGGTAATATGTTAGGCTTGCTTGATGGAACAGGTTTGATTCCTTTTCCATTGGCACATCAGTCATTGCGTTCAGCAGTATCTTTTTTTCCTATTCCTTATGCTAAGAGTTGTAAAATTACTACAACACAGAGGCCTTTTTTCTATCAATTTACTTATAGAGAATATGATGATTATACACCTATAAAAACCTTTACTAAAGAGGATTTTGATAATGCAATGCCTTTAACTAAAGAGGTAGGTGAGTTATTGTTAGCTCCAAAAAATACAATGAAAGGTGAAGATGTTTCTTTTAGTGCAAAATTAAAATCTAAAAAAGAAAAATCTATAAAATTACCAGAAGGACATGCAGCTGTAAGAGAGCTTAGTATAAAATTAGATGATTACAAAAATCCTGATGTAACTCGTACTGTAATTTTAAAAATTGAATTTGATGGTGAATCAACTGTTTGGTGTCCATTAGGTGATTTCTTTGGTAACGGAATAGGGTTACACCCATTTCAAGGTTGGTATAGAACGGTTAGTGAAGATGGAATAATGACATGTAGATGGGTAATGCCATATCAAAAAACAGGAAAAATATCGATTGTTAATATAGGGGAAACTACAGTAAATGTAGACTTGAAAGCAACTGTTGGTAAATGGAATTGGGATAGTGAAAGTATGTATTTTAATGCAGCTTGGAAAGGGCAATACCCTGTAGCTACTAGACCTTTTTCTGATTGGAATTATATTACAATAAAAGGAAGAGGTGTATATGTGGGAGATGCTTTAACTGTTATGAACCCTGTTGCGAAATGGTGGGGGGAAGGCGATGAAAGAATTTATGTAGATGGTGAAGATTTTCCATCCATTTTTGGAACAGGAACAGAAGATTACTATGCCTATTCTTGGGGAGGGAAAAGTAACGAGTTTTACGAGCATCCTTTTCATGCACAACCAAGAAGTTATATATTCAATAAGTTAAATAAAAAAACTAAAGATTTTAAGGGTAAAAACACCTCTGGTTATAGCACAGAAACTAGAACTCGTGCCTTAGATGTTATGCCTTTTAGTAGTTCTTTAAAATTAGACATGGAAGTTTGGAGCTGGACCGATTGTGAAATGGGATATGGCGTAGGCATGTATTGGTATGGTGATAAACAAACCACATCTAATAGAGTTCCAGATGAAAAAGAAGCATTAAACGTACCTCCATTACCAAAGAATTTTCCGAATGAATAATTTATCAGAAATGATACCGAAAATTATTCATTAAAAAATCACCAACTAAAAACCAAAATTATAATGACAAAAAACATTTGCTTTCTAAGTATAACGCTTCTTTTTCTAGCAAGCTGTAACTCAAAATATAAATACAATATTGAGAAATCGGAACATGGCCTTACCATCCAGCAGGATAGCTTAAATATTAATGTTGAAATTATTGACGATGCCATTATTCATGTCAATAAAATACTGAATACAAGTACACCGTCAACAATTCCAGATTATGTTACGGTTTTAGAGCCTCAAAGCGTAGAATGGGAGTTGAAAGAAACGTCAGATAGAATAACAATTAGCACCAAATTGGTAAAACTATTTGTAAATAGTGATGGTGTTATTACTTTTGAAACAAAGGATGGTAAAGGTTTATTAGCCGAAACCAATGAGCGTACTTTTATTAATTCCGAAGAAGAAGGAAAGCAACATAATGTTTCACAAGGGTTTCAAGCGGGAGATGAAGGTTTGTACGGTTTAGGGCAGTTTCAAAGTGGTATCATGAATTGGAAAAATGTACCAATTCGTTTACAGCAGTATAATCAGGAAATCGCTATTCCGTTTTTGGTTTCAACTAAAGGTTATGGTATTTATTGGCATAATTATAGTCTTACCGATTTTAATAATCCTGAAAATGAGATCGTATTTGATTCTAAAGCTGAAGTTAACAATAGCAGTGAAGAAACAGTAGCTCCTGTTGATGGTGAAAAGGAAAATGTAGCAGCTTATGCTGCTAAAGAGGCGGCAGAAAAAAACATACGCGAAACTACATTTACACCAACAAAAACTGGAGAATATACCTTTTTAGCTTTAAGTGATAATAACGGCCGTATGCGAGGGAATATTAATGTATCCATCGATGGCGATTCTGTTATCAACTATTCAACCATATGGATGCCTAGGCGATATTCAGGTAAAAAACATTTAGAAGCTGGCAAGGAATATAAGGTAATATTCCAAAATACAGGAGCAAAAATACCAGGGAAATTATTTTATAATGAACCGGATTTTAACAAAACCGTTTTTAGCAGTACTAAAGGCAATGCCATCGATTATTATTTCGTTTATGGAGCTAATCCGGGTGAAGTGATATCAAACTATCAAGAGTTAACGGGTAAGGCGCCTATGTTTTCAAAAAAATCTTATGGTTTTTGGCAATGTAGAGAACGTTATCATAATCAAGAGGAATTGTTAGAAAATGCTCGCGAAATGAGAGATCGAAATATCCCTGTCGATAACATTGTTCAAGATTGGTTTTACTGGCCAAAAGGGACTAAAGGACCAGAGTGGGATAGAGCTAAATATCCAGATCCAGATGCTATGGTAGATGAGCTAACCAAACTGAATTTAAATTTAATGGTTTCTGTTTGGCCAGAGGTTAAAAATAAACCTTTAGAGGAAAAGTATGGGCTTACTAAAATAGAAAGTAGTAATTATATCGATATTTATGATAAAAAAGTAAGTGAACAATTTTATCGCGCTTTAAGTGATTCTATGTTTCATAAAGGTGTAAAATCTATTTGGTTAGATGGTACAGAACCAGAGGGAGTAAGAGATACAAAAGTAAGTACTGCCGTTGGACCTTATGAAGAAGTTCAAAACCCTTATTCTTTAGAAGTAACAAGAGCCATGTATGAAGGTCGAAGAGAAGAGTTTCCTAACGAGCGTGTTTTTAACTTAACAAGATCGGCTTATGCCGGACAACAACGTTACGGAGCAACATCTTGGTCTGGCGATGTCGCTGGAACTTGGGAGCAGTTTGCGGAACAAATCCCTGCAGGGCTGAATTTTACTATGGCGGGTGTACCGTATTGGACACATGATATTGGTGGTTTCTTTAGAGATTCTAAGTCGTTAAATCCTATTTACGATAGTCAGTATACTAATCCGGAATATATAGAATTGTTAACGCGTTGGTTTCAGTTTGGCGCGTTTAGTCCTATTTTTAGAATTCATGGTTATGTTTCAGAAACTGAAATTTGGAGATATAACAAAGATTTTGAAACTACAGCTCGCAAATTTATAGATACCAGATATAAATTGATGCCATATATTTATTCTGAAGCTTGGAAAGTAACAACTCAAGGTAAATTAATGATGTCGCCGCTTGTGTATCATTACCCAAAGGATAAAAATACTTGGGGTATTAAAGATCAATTCTTTTTTGGAGAATCGTTAATGATTTGTAATGTTACCGAATATCAACAACGTCAAAAAGAAATTTATTTGCCAGAAGGTATTTGGTATAATTTCTGGACAGGTAAAAAAGTAAAAGCTACCGGGAAAATTACTATTGAAACGCCTTTAGATGAAACTCCAATTTTCGTAAAAGCAGGAAGTATCTTGCCAATAGGTCCAAAAGTTCAGTTTGCTACAGAATTAACAAAAGATCCTATTGAAATTGTGGTGTATCCTGGAGCCGATGGGGAATATGTAGTCTATTTTGATGATAACGAATCGTATAATTATGAGGATAAAACCTATTCTGAAGTGGTTTTTACTTATTCCGATGCCGATAAAACACTAAAAATAACTAAAGGTGTGGATAATTATGTTGTGTTTGAAGATTTGCCCAAAGAATTCCTAATACACACTGTAGATCAAGGTCGAGCAGAAAGAATTTATTTTCAAGGTGAAGAAACTACTATTCAGTTTTAGATTTTTATAGTTTGATTAATTTAAACAACATTAAAATGAATAATTTAAAACTTAGCGTTTTAGTCTTAACAATATTGACAGGAATTAACTTATCCTTCAGTCAAATAAAACTAAAAGGTCTTGAAGATTTTCGAACTCCTCAAGGCGATTGGTTCGAAGTGAAATCGGTTGAGGTTGATTCGGTTAACTACCAGTTTTTAAATTTTAAAAAAGGTGCAGGTGTTTTTGTAAATGGAGAAATAGGCAAAACGGAACATATAGAAACTCAGGAGTCTTATGGAGATGTAGAATTGCATATTGAATTTCTATTGCCAAAAGGTTCCAATTCAGGAATTTATTTTCAGAGTAGATACGAAATCCAAATTTTTGATAGTTACGGAAAAGATGATGTGGCGTATTCTGATTGTGGAGGTATTTATCAGCGTTGGGATGAAAGTAAACCTAAAGGAGAAAAAGGTTACGAAGGTATCTCGCCAAGAGTTAATGCAACATTACCGTTAGGAGAATGGCAGACTTACGATATTATTTTTAGAGCGCCGAAGTTTGATCAAAACGGAAATAAAATAAAAAATGCCATGTTCGAAAAGGTAGTTCTTAACGGACAAATTATTCATGAAAACAAAGAAGTAACGGGAGCTACTCGTGAAGGTTTAGATGCTGCTGAGGTTGCTTTTGCTCCATTAAGGTTACAGGGCGATCATGGAAGTATTGCTTTTAGAAATATTCTAATTAGAAAATTAGATAATACAAGAGAAACCAAACTGAATACTTGGGTGGATCTTTTTGAAAATTCAGAAAAAACGGGACCCAATTATGATTTTATTGTAAACGGAGATGCGACTGAGCAAGAAGCAAACACTATGTTTGAGTATAATGGAAAGGAGCTTAAAGCCATGTATAAATGGAAGAAAACTGCCGCGCCTTACGGGGTTGCGATTACCAAAAAAGCTTACAGCTCTTATGATTTGAAGTTTGAGTTTAAATGGGGTGAACGTAAATTTGAGCCACGACTCGATAAAATACGTGATGCCGGTTTATTATATCATTGTCCTGTGGGAAGTTATGCTTGGCCATCAAGTTTAGAATATCAAATTCAAGAAGACGATTGTGGCGATCTATGGAATATTCTCGGAGCACATTGCGATGTTTTAAAAGATGGCGAAATTCAGAAAATTGAAAAAAGAAGCTATAGTAGTTCAAAAAAATGGACTAATGAAGAAAAGCCAGGATGGAATCAAGTCTTGTTGCAAGTTAGAGGTGATAGCGCAAAATACTATTTAAATGAGGTTTTAATCAACGAAATCACCAATGCAACATATGGAGGCTTATCGCTTAAATCTGGATTTATAGCTCTTCAGGCTGAGTATTCAGAATTAATTTATAGAGAAATAAAAATTAAAGAAGTTCAGTTTTAGACCAAATAAAAGTATTAAAATAAAAATAAGATTAATAATGAGTAAACTTATCAATACCAGTTCAGTACTTAAAAATTCGATGTTTCTTTTCGGGATGTGTTTCCTATTAAGCATCACTGCTAGCGCACAAATTAAGGTGAATTCTTTAAGTGAATTAATACCTTATTTAAGTCAGAATGAAGTGCATGTGAAAATGACCCCTGGTGTGTACTCTATAACGGCAGCCGATGTAAAAAATGGTTTATATCCAAAATCTTCTTTTGTAGGTAAAGAGTGTAAAGTATTATTGCTTTTTGAAGGAAGCAAAAGTACTTACGATTTTTCAGGAGTTACCATTAAGGTTGATACAAAAGTGTTTCAATCTTATGGAAATATTAGAATTAACGAAATTCAAATTGTTGGTAATAATAACGTGCTTAAAAACCTAACATTAATAGATGACGGATCGGTTTATGATGGGCCAACAAAAGGTGCGTTAAATGTTTGTATCGATGGAAAAGAGAATCTTGTTGAAGGCTTCTATGTAGCGGCTAAAGGATCGTTTCCTTATGGTTATGGCGATGCCTTTGGTAAAGGTGGAAAAAACGTTATTAGACACCAAAAACACAGTTCTTGTTTAATTCGTGGGGAATCTAATCACTTAAAAAACTCGACGTTTATCCATAGAAGTTACGGACATTGTTTATTTATGCAAGCTGCAAGTAACCCAACAATAGAAGGTTGCTATGTAGAAGGCGAAATGCGTAGTACCGACGATATGTTATTAGAAAAAGGTACAGGCTCTCCTGCCGATAAAGTTGATTTCATGACGGTTTGGGGTTACGAACTTCCCAAAGGCTACATGTTAAGTACTGGCGAAGCAGGTATTCGTGCTTATAATGCAGGCGAAACTATTATTGATGGTAAACTTATTAAGCGTGGCACATCGAACCCAACCATATTAAATTGTACGGTTAAAAATATGAGAACAGGTGTTACTTTAGCGCATGCCACTGGTAAAAAATATGTCGAAAATTGTACAGTTATAGGTAGTGAAAATGGGTTTTCATTAGGTTCTGGCGATGTGATTAATTGTAGAGCCGATTGCAGTTATGGACCAGTATATTCATCGACTTATGAAAATGACAAGAATTTTAATGCTGATATCACTATCATTCCTGCGAGTAATCCGTACATGAATGGTTCTGGAAATGTAGCCTACATAGGTGGTCGTGGTCATAATATCACTTTACGTGGAAGTAATGAAGGTGTCGAACACGGATTACAAATTAAGGTTGGTGGTTTAAAAAATAACATTCGTTTATTAAATGGAAATTTTCCGCATCAAAACGACTTTAAAGGATCCGATTTTGAAATTAATAATCTTACCGATTATCCATTATATCTTTCGAATAAAAGTTTAGGTGTTACAGGTAGAACGTCTGGAACTATAGAAGATTTAGGCACAAATAATACTATTCAATCAAAATAATAGATAAGATACCTTTTTAAATGAAGCAGCTTAAGTTTATAAATATTGCAGTAGTACTTATGTTTGTCGTTGCGCAGTTTAGTTATGCCCAAAACAAAAGTAAAACAGTTGAAAAAGGACTTCAGTTAAATCAAATTAAAGTGTCTAGCTTATCAGGGTTACGGGAAGCAGTTCAAGAAAGTAATCAGCACATTATTCTTAATCCAGGAAAATATAATATTACCAATTTACCAACAGAATCTAGAGGTTTCCCATGTTCCGGTTCTAACAATATTATTGAACTGAATGAGGTTTATATCAATTTCCCTGTCGGAACATGTAAAGATGCTCATTTCGATATTACAGGTTCTAATAATATTTTAAGAGGTGGCGATTTCGAAGATACTTACCAAAACGGTATGGAGAAAGTAACCGATTTTGGTAGCTACAATCAAAACCGAAAAACTTTGGCGAAAGGCTTAAAAGGAGGTGCAAATATTCGCGTTTCAGGAAATAATAATACTGTGGAAGGCATAAAGCTAACCGTAAGAGGTTCGTTTCCTTATGGCTATGGCAATATGTACGGTATTGGCAGAGGTAATGCTACCGGTTTAGACAAACGTTGCGCTTTGTTAATTACAGGCGTGGGGAATACGGTTGATAATTGCGAATTTCAACATAGAGCATTTGGACATGTTATTTACATGCAGAAAAACGCTGATAAAACCCTAATTAAAAACACCTACATTGAAGGTGATGTGCGCCCAAGTAACGATGCTTACGCAGAAACCAATGATGGTGATTTACCAAAACGATTTAATTACAAAATGCCACTTGGTGAAATGGAAGGACTTCCTATTCCCCGTGATGTAATGTTTAACCTTACGGAAGATGGTATTCGCGCTTATAATATTCCAGGGGCTGTAACCGTCGAGAATTGTGTGGTTAAAAAATGCAGAGGTGGTATTAAACTGTACATGGCTAAAGGGAAAGTAATTGTTAAAAATAGCACGGTTTTAGATTGTGTCGTAGAAGGCTATTCTTTAAATAATGGAGGAGAAATGATTAACTGTAAAGGCAATGCTGCTTACGGGCCGTTACTTTACATGCATTTCGATAAAGTATCAAATCAAAATATAGATTTAACTGTTTTACCGGCTCCACACGCTGTCGGAAATCATGTGTTTGCTGCTATAAAAGGGCATGGGCATAATATAAAATTAACAGCAGCTAATCCTTCAGAAACTATCGATAATACACTTAGACCCATTGTGGTTGGTTATCCTGCTCGCTTTCAGTTTTTAACTACAGATTATCCAAATGTACCTAAAGGGTATGAGGAAAATTTTAAGAAGCATTTTGGAAATAAAACGTATAGTGCGACAAATATTTCAATAAAAAATGGTACTAATTATCCGGTTATTTTAGGTCATTTATCCGAAGAAAATCAAGTGAAAAGTAGCGGTAAAGTAACCGATTATGGAACAGCTAATCTTGTGAAAACCTATCCTGTTTCCGAAGAAAAAAAGTAGTTAATCCCTCTAAACATCGAAGTTTTTTCAATATAAGCCTATAATTTATAGTATTTGAATGATAGTTTATATCCATATTTCTAAGGAAGTGATATTTTTATGCTCTTAAATGTCCGTTTTCTAAAGCGCGGATATTTCAATTCAAAATACTAAACATCTATTCAGATAAATTAATTCTTATGAAAAAAAGTAGAGGTCTTATTGCTGTAATTTTATGCGCCTTATTTATGGTGTCTTGTAAATCGGAAGAAAAAAAGACTGAGGTAAAGAAAGAAAAACCAAACGTCATTTTACTTGTTGTAGACGATCAGGGTTATGGTGATATTGGACGCCTTGGCAACAAGGAAATTAAAACACCAAACATCGATAATCTTTACGATGTAAGTGCACGTTTTACACAATACCACGTATCTCCAACTTGTGCGCCAACAAGAGCTGCTTTAATGACGGGGCATCACTCTAACAGAGCTGGTGTTTGGCATACTGTAAACGGGCGTTCGTTAATTTTAGATAGAGAGACAACCATTGCTCAGGTTTTTAAAGATAATGGTTATGCAACCGGAATTTTTGGAAAATGGCACTTAGGTGATAATTACCCATTTCGTCCGGAAGACAAAGGCTTCGAAGAAGTTTTAGTACACAGTGGTGGCGGTATTGAGCAAGCTTTGGATTATTGGGATAATGATTATTTCAATGATACCTACAAGCACAATGGTGAGTTAAAGAAGTTTGAAGGTTTTTGTACCGATATTTGGTTCGATAACGCTAAAAAATATATGGCAGAAAATCAAAAGAATAATAAACCATTCTTCTGCTATTTATCTACCAACGCAGCGCACACGCCATATTTTGTAGAAAAGAAATATTCTGATCCTTATGAAA
Organism: Algibacter lectus; assembly: GCF_004368925.1. Lineage (NCBI taxonomy): Bacteria > Pseudomonadati > Bacteroidota > Flavobacteriia > Flavobacteriales > Flavobacteriaceae > Algibacter > Algibacter lectus. The sequence continues at coordinate 1,602,974 of NZ_SORL01000007.1, read as the reverse complement.
ATAATGAAAACATACCGAACGCAGCCTTTTATGGTTTAATTTCTAATGTCGATGAAAATATTGGGAAATTGGTAGAGTATTTAAAAGAAATCGATTTAATGGATAACACGATTTTAATTTTCTCTACGGATAACGGAACTTCAGCAGGAGCAAAAATTGAAAAAGGTGGCGATCGTTTAGATGGTTTTACAGATAAAGGATTCAATGCTGGTATGCGTGGTATTAAAGCGAGTATGTATGAAGGTGGACACCGCGTACCACTATTCATTCACTGGAAAGATGGTGGAATTACTACCGGAAAAGATATTAACGAACTTACGGCACATTACGATATCGCACCAACTTTGGTGGATTTATGTGGTTTAGAAGTTAAAGGAGATTTAAAATTCGACGGAAAAAGTTTAAAGCCATTAATCGATGGGCATAATGAAGAATTTGTAGATCGTGCGGTTATCACGAATTCACAACGTACTGAAGTACCAGAACCTTGGAGAAGAACCGCTTTTATGAAAGGCGATTGGAGACTTGTTAATGGTACTGAACTTTACGATTTAAGCAAAGATCCTGAGCAACGTACAAACGTTGCTGATCAGTTTCCAGAAAAAATGGATGCTTTTAAAGCAGAGTATGATGCTTGGTGGAAAGAAATTTCTCCAAGTTATGCCGATCAACCTTATATTATTGTAGGTACTCCAAATGAAAATCCAACAACGTTACACGGTCATGATTGGCACACTACAGCGGCAGCAAGTCCATGGCATCAACGCCATATTAGACAAGGTTATATCGATAATGGCTACTGGTTAGTAAAGGTTGCTGAAAGTGGAACATACAACTTAAAATTACGTCGTTGGCCAATAGAAACAGGTTTACCTTTAAATGGCGTGGCTCCGGTGCGTCCAACTCTGGAAGGCACAACGGTTAGAGAAAGTGTGAAAAGTAAAGCGTTAACTATCAAAAATGCTAGAATTAAAATCCAAGATGAAGAGCAGTCTGTTACTGTAGATCCTAATGCAGAGTTTGTAGAATTCACAGTAAATCTTAAAGCTGGAGAAACACAGCTTCAAACTTGGTTTACTTTAGATTCAGGAAAAGAATTGGGAGCATATTATACGCTCGTCGAAAAAATGTAAGTTGGACTTTATAAATTTTTACTTTTAGGAATTAATAACCTAACTTTTACCATAATGAGAAAAAGAATTTCATTACTATTTTTAGTCTTAATTGCCATGTTTTCGAGTTTTGATGGGCTTTCGGCACAATCGAAACAAAAACCAAATGTTATAATTGTAATCACTGACGATCAAGGAAAAGGAGATTTAGCTTGCGAAGGAAATAAGTTTATTAAAACACCAAATATCGATAAGTTTTATTCCGATGCGGTTCGTTTTACAAATTACCACGTGTCAACCACCTGTGCACCAACACGTGGAGCAATCATGACGGGACGCCATAGTAATCGTGTTAATGTGTTTCATACTATTAATGGGCGCTCTATTCTTTTTGAAGATGAAGTGACTTTACCACAAATTTTTGCTCAAAACGGCTATACTAATGCCATGTTTGGAAAATGGCATTTAGGTGATAATTATCCATACCGTCCTGAAGATAGAGGTTTTCATGAAGTTATTCGTCATGGTGGCGGAGGTGTAGGTCAAGGTCCAGATTATTGGGGTAACGATTATTTCGATGATACGTACTGGCACAATAGCAAAATGGAAAAGTACGAAGGATATTGCTCAGATGTGTTTTTCAATGGTGCTTTAGATTTTATTGAAACCAATAAAGACAAACCTTTTTTCTGTTATATTTCTACCAATGCACCGCATTCACCGTATAATCTTCCAAAAGATTATTTCGATTTATATCAGGGTAAAAAGTATAAAGATATCAATGAGAGAACCTTGCGTTTTTATGGAATGATTACCAATATTGACGACAATTTCAAAAAGTTAGAAGATAAATTAGACGATTTAGGTATCTCCGATAATACCATCGTAATTTTTACTACAGATAATGGAACGGCAGCAGGTAGAAGTGTTTACAACGCAGGCTTAAAAGGCGGTAAAGGTAGCCAGTATGAAGGTGGACACCGTGTACCACTTTACATTAGATGGCCAGATGGAAAATTGACAGGCGGTAAGGATATTGATGAGTTAGTAGCGCATTACGATTTATTACCAACGTTTGTAGATTTATTAGGTTTAGATTTTAATCCAGTTAAAAAACTAGATGGTAAAAGTTTAACGCCTTTATTAGAGGCTAAGAATGATACTTGGGAAAACCGAATTTTATATATGGATACCCAAAGAGAACAAAATCTGATCAAGTATAGAAAATATACAGTTATGGACAAAGATTGGCGTTTAGTTGATGGTAAAGAACTGTATAATATAAACAACGATTTAGGTCAGCAAAATAACATCATTTCTACACACCCAGAAGTGGCAGCACGTTTAGGTGTGGGGTACGAAACTTGGTGGCAATCTTTTGTAGACGAAGAAGTTAACGAGCGTTATGCTTACATTAAAGTAGGTTCTCCAAAAGAAAACCCGAGTAGAATTTCAGCTCACGATATGATTGTGGGGAAATTTAGTGGAGCTTGGCACCAAAATGGAGCTATTACTGGAGCTCGTGCTGGTGGTAAGTGGAAAATTGAATTTGTTGAAGATGGCGATTATAAAATCAGTTTACGTAGGTTTCCAAGAGAAAGTAACTTAGCTATCAACGCGACGTTTCCAGCTCAAGAAAAGGCTATTGAATATGATAAAACATCGCCAGCTGGAGAAAAATCAGATTTTAAAGAAGCTTTCTTATATGTAGCTAATATTTCTAAAACTTTAGACATTAAAGCAGATCAGGATGAAGTAACCTTTACAGGGAAGATTCCAGCGGGAAAATACGATATGGAAGCACAACTTATAGATGAGTTAGGTCGTGTACACCCTGCATATTATGTATATGTTGAAAGAATAAATTAGAAACGCTCTTTAGCGGAATTTTAAAATATCAAAATGAAATTAGTATTAAGATTAGTAGCCTGTTTGAATCTTGTCTTGTTAGTCTCTTGCGGCCAGCAAAATAAAGCACAGGCAGTAAAAGTAACACAAGAAACAAAACCTAATATTGTTATTATTTACACCGACGATCAAGGTTATGGAGATGTAAGTGCACTTAACTCAGAGGCGAAATTTAGAACGCCAAATATGGATAAGTTAGTTAACGAAGGTGTTACTTTTACCGATGGACATAGTAGTGATGCGGTTTGTACACCTTCTAGATACAGCTTGTTAACAGGGCGTTACAGTTGGAGAACAAGTTTAAAGAAAAACGTTTTACGTGCAGATGGTCCGTGTTTAATTGAAAAAGATAGAATGACGATTGCTTCGTTACTTCGTGAGCAAGGTTATAGTACAGCCATGATTGGTAAATGGCACCTTCAAATGGAGTTTGAAGGTGATGTGAAAAAGGGTGGTCGCGATTGGTCTAAACCTTTTACAGATGGTCCAATAGAAAAAGGTTTCGATTATTTCTTCGGAATTCCTGCTTCTATGAATTATGGTATATTAACTTATTTAGAAAACGATAGAGTGCTTGATCCTCCAACGCTTTACACAAAAAAGAAATTGGATGTTACGCCGCGTACTTATAGAATGACGCCTCCTTATCAGGAAGAACAAGCGAAAGGCTATGTTGAGGTAGCGCCTTCATTTAATGATGAATTGGTTCTTAAAACTTTTGCCGATAAAGCCGTTGAATATATCGGTAATGCTGCCGATGAATCTAAATCTGGAAAACCTTTCTTTTTATATTTACCACTTACAAGTCCACATTTACCACATTGTACACATCCTGATTTTCAAGGAAAAAGTAATTGCGGAAATTATGGCGATTTTATGGAAGAAACAGATTATCGTATCGGGCAAGTGCTTGATGCTTTAAAAGCGAATGGTTTAGATGAAAATACTTTGGTTATTTTTTCATCGGATAATGGTGCGGAATCTAATTACGCTTATCAAAGAGATACTTACGGACATTATAGTTGTATGAATTTTAAAGGAGGAAAACGTGATGTTTATGAAGGCGGACACCGAGTACCGTTTTTAATGCGTTGGCCAAATGCTATTAAAGCAGGAAGTCAAGTAAACGATCCGGTTTGTCAAACCGATTATTTAGCAACTATTGCTGATATTGTTGGAGCTAAAATACCTGATAATGCAGGAGAAGATAGTTACAGCTTATGGCCAATGATGCAGGATGACGCTGTTAAACAAAAAGCAGATAGACCGGTAATTCATCATTCATTCACTGGGCATTTTGCTATTCGCGAAGGAAAATGGAAATTAAATATGCTTAGAGGTTCTGGTGGTTCTTTAAAACCTGTGATTATAGAACCAAAAGAAGGCGAAGCGCCGTTTGAACTTTACGATATAGAAAACGATCCTGGGGAAACTACAAATCTTTATTTTGAAGAATCAGAAGTGGTTAGTAGGCTAACAGCTAAAATTACCGATATTATAAAAACAGGTCGATCAACAGAAGGATTACCTCAACCTTATGTTACAGAAAATTGGGAGCAATTAACTTGGATGAGCTTAAATTAATTAGGCATAAAGTGAATTTTTAAATTTGAAGTTCGTGATGTTGGCTTGTAAAATTATTTATAAAATAATGATAGAATTTGATTCTAAAAATAAATAGAATGAGAGCAAAAGTCAACGTTTTCACAATCTTACTTTTTGTTTGTTCTTTTATCGTTCAAGCAAAAGATTTTCACGTATCAAAAGAAGGAAACGATTTTAATGAAGGAAGCCAAAGCGCTCCGTTTAAAACCATTTCCAAAGCAGCCAAATTAGCTCAGCCAGGCGATGTTATTATCGTTCACAAAGGTGTTTATCGAGAACGCATAGATCCTTTTTATGGAGGAAGAAATGATAGAAACCGAATTGTTTACAAGGCTGCCGAGAACGAAGAGGTTTGGATTAAAGGTTCTGAAGTTATTAATACTTGGAAAAAATATAAAGGCTCTGTTTGGAAAGTCGTGATTGATAATGTTTTTTTCGGAGATTTTAATCCGTATCAAGAAATTCTTTATGGCGACTGGTTAACAAAAACTTACGGCAGAGATCATCATTTAGGCGAGGTTTACATAAATGGAAAGGCTTTGTATGAAATTGATAGTCTATCTAAAGTAGCGTCTTTAAATCCTTTAAAAAGAGCAATAGATGTTGAAGGTTCTAAATACAAATGGTATTGTGAAACAAATAATGAAACGACAACGATATACGCCAATTTTCAAGATAAAAACCCTAATAAAGAGTTAGTAGAAATCAATGTGAGGCCTACTGTCTTTTTTCCGAAGAAAACAGGAATTAATTATATTACTGTTCGTGGATTTAAAATGGCACACGCTGCAACCCAATGGGCACCACCAACAGCAGAACAACAAGGTTTAATAGGTCCAAATTGGAGTAAAGGCTGGGTTATCGAAAACAACCTCATCACCGACTCTAAATGCGCCGGAATAGTGATAGGGAAGGAGCGTGGTTCTGGCCAAAATGCATGGCGTCGCGATAAAAAGAAGCATGGTACCCAACGCGAGCGCGAAGTTGTTTTTAAAGCTTTACAAATGGGATGGTCTAAGGAAACAATTGGTTCTCATGTTATAAGAAACAATACCATAAAAGATTGTGAACAAGGCGGAATTATCGGTCATCTTGGTTGCGTTTTTAGTGAAATATCTAACAATCATATTTATAATATAAATGTGAAAAAACAGTTTGATGGATGGGAAATTGCCGGAATTAAACTGCACGCAGCTATTGATGTTCTTATAAAAAATAATTTTATACACGATAACCACAGAGGTATTTGGTTAGATTGGCAAGCACAAGGTGCTCGGGTATCGGGTAATCTTTTAGTTAATAATGAAGATCAAGATTTGTTTGTAGAAGTGAATCATGGACCTATGATAATCGATAACAATATTTTACTTTCCGAAAGAGGGATTCTTAATGCGTCTCAAGGAACCGCATTTGTCAATAATTTAGTTGCTGGAAATATACACATGAGAACGGCAACAAATAGGTTTACCCATTATCATTTTCCGCATTCTACGGAAGTTTTGGGGATGATGACGGTTATACTTGGTGACGATCGTTATTATAATAATATTTTTGCTGCCAATAACGAGTCGTTAGAGAAGAGTCAATATTATGGTTTGGATGCTTACAACGATTTTCCTTCAGCTTCATATCAATGGAAATCACCTGGTAGTTTAAACAACTATAATGCGCAGAAGTTTCCCGTTTTTATAGATGCTAATTTGTATTTAAATAAAGCTAAACCATCGAATATAGAAACTAATCTTGTTGAAAATAAAACTTTAAATCCAGCTATTCGTTTAACTAAATCGGACGATGGTTATTACTTAAATATTACTGCAGACGCTAGTTTTAGACATGTTAAAACACAGTTTGTAAATACTACTATTTTAGGTGCTGCTTTTCAATCGGAAACACCTTATGAAAATCCTGATGGCTCTGCACTCACCATTAATGAAGATTATTTTGGAAACGAACGAACCACGGAACAACCATTGGTTGGCCCATTTCAGAATTTAAAAATAGGAGAAAATAGAATTAAAGTTTGGAGTAATTAAGTTTGAAACATTAAAAATATGCAACGTAAAAAGTTTATAAAAATTTTAGGTTTTGGTGCTTTAGGTATCGGTTTAGCTCCAATGGCCTTTGCTAAAAATACTTATAAAAAAACAAACGAAGCCATTTGTAAACTCACTTGGGATGCCTTGTGTGGAAAAATAGGTAAAGCCTATAAAACGGATGCATTTGTGTATGTTCATCCTAGAAAAAGAGTGCCAAATGTGTTTATTTATGGCGACTCTATTTCAATTGCGTATTCATCAACCGTGATGAAGCTTTTAAGGGAAAAGGCTAATGTTTATCGCTTGTTTAAAAATGGAGGATCTAGTGATCAGTTTATCCCGAATATGGATAAATTGGAGCAAAGTATGTTTCAACCAGGATTGGAGCAAGGCTGGAAATTTGATTGGGATGTTATTCATTTCAATGTGGGTTTACACGATTTAAAATACCTAAAAGGAAAAAACCTAAATAAGAAAGATGGTAAGCAAGTGTCGTCTATTGAAACATATAAAGAAAATTTAGAGGGTATTTGTCAATATCTAAAAACGAAATTTCCGAAGGCAAAATTAATTTTTGCAACCACAACACCGGTTCCCGAAAATGCAAAAGGTCGCTTTAAAGGCGATAGTATTAAATACAATAAAGGAGCTTTAGAAGTTTTAGCAAATCATCCGGATATTATAATTAACGATTTGTACACTTTTACCCAACCACATCGCGAAGCTTGGGAGCAAGCACCCGGAAATGTGCATTATAAAGCTTTAGGTTTTAATAAGCAAGGAGAAGAAGTGGCTCGAATTATTGATGAGGTTTTGTAATAAATATTTACATTAATAGCTAAATAAACCGCATTTTCATTAAGTTGAAAAACAAAGAAAATATATCTGAATAATCATTTAAATAGAAATATCAAAAATTAAAAAACCAAACAATAATCAATATGCATAAATTTTTTAAACACACTCTTTTAGCCGGAATTTTAGTGCTAGCGTTTACAAGTTGTAAAGACAAAGCAGAAACCAAAGCGGAAGTTGCAGAAGCTCCAAAAAGACCAAATTTTCTATTTGTATTGGTAGACGATCAATCGCCGTTTGATTTGCAAACCTACGATCCAAATTCAATTTTAGAAACGCCAACCATTAGTAAGTTAGCTAGCCAAGGTGTTGTTGTAGAGCAAGCGCGCCACATGGGGTCTATGAATGGAGCTGTTTGTACGCCATCGCGCCACATGATTATGTCTGGAAGAACGTTATGGCATTTACCACCAAGTGCAGAATTTCAAAAGCAAACCGATCCAAACGAGATAGACGACCAAACTATTGGAGCTGTTTTTAATCGTGCGGGTTATAAAACCATGAGAACTTGTAAAAAAGGAAACTCTTATCCAGGAGCAAATAAACAATTTACTGTGGTTCACGATGCAACAAAACGTGGCGGTACAGAAGAAACAGGAAGTGCTTGGCATGCAAAGCAAGTGCTAGAATATTTAGGAGATAGAGAAGTTACGAAAGAAGAAGATCCGTTTTTTATCTATTTCGGGTTTTCTCATCCACATGATACTCGAAATGGTACGCCGGAATTGTTAGAAAAGTATGGAGCAACCAATCATAAAGATCAAAATTCATTACCTGCTGCAAATGATAAGCAACCAGAACTTCAGGATAATTATTTAGCGGCACACCCATTTTTTCATGGACATCCACAACTTAGAGATGAGGAACGTGTAAGTGGTGTTTGGAAAAATAGAGATGAAAGAACGATTAGAAATGAATTAGGTAGAGAATATGCTTGTTCAGAGAATGTAGATAATCAATTAGAGAAAGTTTTAGCTAAGCTTGAAGCTATGGGCGAACTAGATAATACTTATATTGTTTATACTTCAGATCACGGTATGGCTATAGGTCGTCATGGTTTACAAGGAAAACAAAACTTATATGAGCATACTTGGAGAGTACCATTTATAGTTAAAGGCCCTGGGATTCCTTCAGGAAAACGTGTAAAAGGAAATATGTATCTTTTAGATGTGTTGCCAACCTTATGCGATTTAGCAGGAATTACTGCTCCAGAAACTGTAGAAGGTAAAAGTATGGTACCTGTTTTTAAAGGAGAAAAGGAAACGGTTCGCGACGTGATGTACGGTGTTTATGCAGGAGGAACAAAACCAGGTATGAGATCTGTTAAAAAAGGTGATTGGAAATTAATTAAGTACGATGTAATGGATGGTAAGGTTAGAGAAACTCAACTTTTTAACTTAGCTGAAAACCCAAATGAATATTTACCTGAGCATAATAAAGCAGGTGAAATGGAAACGGATTTAGCCGAAAACCCAAAATATGCTGATAAATTAGCCGAAATGGAAGCTTTATTACTAGAGCAAATGGTTGCTAATGATGATCCTTACCGTCTTTGGAATCAAAAATCATAATATTTACAAAAGTCTCAACATAAATAAAGTTGAGACTTTTTTACTTTAATTCAAGTTATATGAAATCAATAAAAATATCTATTCTGCTTACTTTTTTTCTTTCAAGTATATCTGTGCTTCATGCTCAGGTACCAGCCGATTTCGGTTTTGTAGAAGGAGAGAACTATAAAAAAGATGTGGTTTATAAAACAGTTGATGGAAAACCAGTAATTATGGATGTTTTTTATCCAAATGCCGATGTGCTTCAAAAAGAAAACCCATGGGTTGTGTTTGTACATGGCGGTGGTTGGGCTGGTGGTGTAAAAGAAAATATTTTTAGAGATTCTTTTTTAGGAACATTAAAAACACTTATAGCAAGCGGTGTGGTTTGTGCAACCATAGATTATAGATTAGCAAGAAAACCTGTAACATCTTACGAGTCTGTAGTAGATTGTAAAGATGCTACTAGATTTCTTTTACAAAATGCTGATGCATTTAAACTAGATAAAGAACAATATGGTATTTGGGGTGGTTCTGCCGGAGGACACTTAAGTTTGGTAACAGCTTTAGCTCCCGATGCTCCTTTTCCTGGCGACCCGAGTTTGGCAGATATTCATCCAAAATATAAGTTTGTAACTTCTTTTTTCCCGTTTACATCATGCCTAAATCCTGATATTAGACCAAATTCTATTTTTGAAAATGGTAAACTTTTCAATCGTTTATTGGGTGGAACTTTAGAAGAAAAACCAGAGCTAGCACGCTTGATGAGTCCTACTGAGTTTTTAGATGAAAACAGTTTGCCTATTTTATTGGTACACGGCGAAAAGGATACTACGCTTCCTATTATTAACTCTCTTTACATGATGGAAGTTGCCAAAGAAAAAAATGCCGATGTACAATTGCTAGCTGTTAAAAATGCTGGGCATAGCATGTCTGGTAAAAATATATCTCCGTCTTTTGAAGGTATTGCCGAGCGTTGCAGCAGTTTTATGCTTTCTCATTTAGGAGAGACTAATTAGGCTATATATAATTCAGAATAAAAGAAATATTTAAAAGATAGAAATTAAACGAGGTATTTTAAAATGAAAGGTCTTCATATTCTTTTTGCTATATTATTCGGTGTTTTCCATGGAAATAGTCAGGATATAAAATACCCAGAGGTTGAAATTAGCAACGGGATTATTAAAGCTAATTTGTATTTACCAGATGCTGAAAATGGTTATTACAAAGGCACTCGGTTTGATTGGTCTGGCGTTATTTCTAGCTTAGAATTTAATGGGCATACTTATTTTGGCCAATGGTTCGATGCTGATAATCCGCCAGCATTCGCCACCATTATGGGGCCTGTCGAGGCTTATGCGCCTTTAAATTATAATGATGTCGTAATTGGAGAAAGTTTCGTGAAAATTGGAGTTGGTGCGCTTAAAAAAACTTCAAATGAAAATTATAGTGATTTTAAAAATTACGAGATTGTAAATCCGGGAAAACGCAGCATAAAAGTTAAAGGTAACGAAGTTGAATTTATTCATATTCTAAACACCGACAAGGTTTCATATCAATATACCAAAATTATTAAGCTTATAGAACATGAACAAAAAATGGTGATTTCTCATGTTTTAAAAAACACAGGGAAACATCAGATTAAAACTTTCGGCTTCAATCATAATTTTTTGGTGATCGATAATGAAACAATTGGTAAAGATTTCGAAATGATTTTTCCTGTTGAAGTTTCAGGGATTGGCCGTGGTTTAGGTGATATTTTTGAAATTGAAGACAAACGTTTAGTTTTTAAAAGAGATATTATTGGCGATGAATCTATTGCTATTAAACACTTGAATGGTTTGAATAACAATGTCGATAATTTTGATGTTAGTATACATAATTCTAAAACAGGAGCAGGCGTTAAAATTACTGGAGATCAACCACTTTCTAGATTCCGACTTTGGGGAACGGCAAGAACCATATGTCCGGAAACTTATATCGATATTAAGGTAACGCCAGGAGAAACATTTAGTTGGAGTTACTTTTACGAATTCTACGAATCTAAAACAGTGAAGCATTAAAGTTTATTGTGTTATAAAATCACACTTTTTATAAGCGGATTACTTTTCAAAAGTAAAATGCTCAAAAAATAAAATACTAAAGTCTGCTTTTCTATAAGCGGGCTTTTTTGTTTATACCAGTTGCTGTACGAATTAATCTTCAAAAAAGAACTTTAGTTTATAGGCAAAGAACTATAATTTATAAGAGTTCTGCTTTCAAAATAATATCATTACATAACCATTTTAAGTATGCTACGCAGGTAGCCTATTTATTCTTAATACCCCAAATGTTACCAGAGTAAGGCCTTCTTTCTAAACTAATTAAAGAATGAAGAACTATTATTTTTTTAAACATTCGATGTGTTTCGTTTGTTTCTTTTTTTTATCCCTATCTATTTGGGCAACCGATGAAACTGTAGCTCCAGGAGGCGATATTCAAGCCGCAATAGATAATGTCGCTGCTAGTGGAGGAGGTATTGTAACCCTTGCTTCAGGAACACATAATATTACTGTACCTGTTAGAATGAAAAGTAATGTCACTTTACAAGGTGAAGGCCAGTGGGCTAGTTTACTTAAAACTACGGTAAACATGAAAATGATTATTGCAGATTCAGAAAATTTAGTGAATCTCATTATTCAAAATTTGGCTATAGAAGGTACCAATGCCGCAAATGGTGGAGGAATAGAAATTACAGCTAATGATGATGTGGAACATGATAATGTCCAGATTTTAAATGTGCATTGTACAAAAACGGGTTGGGGTGTTCATATTAAAGGAACAAAAAACTTGTTAGTAAAAGATTGTTTGTTTGATGAAAACGGAACGGCAGGACAAGAAGGTTTTGCACATAACATGTACTTACGTCGTGTATATGGTGCAGAAGTTAGAGATAGTCGGTTTTTAAATTCTACATCGGCAAATGGTATTAATATTTCTTACAGTGAGGATATTAAAATTTACAACTGTGAGATGTCGGGCAACTATTTTAGAGGTGTTCGAGCAGCAAATACCGATGGTTACTTAGTGTACGATTGTATTGTGCAAAATAATGGTAATGTGGGGATTTTAGCTAATTCCGAAGGTGTGCCAACAACAAATATTGATATTAGAAGAAACTGTGTTTCAAATAATACATTAGAAGGTATAAGTGGTGTTAACGGTGTTACCGGAATTGTAACTGATAATAATGCCTACGGAAATGATACGGATGATGATAGTGCAGACTATAGCTTGCCAGGTGGTGTAAACGAATCTGGTAATATTTCTGATGCAAGTGTTAACTGTGCTTATCAAACCAATCAAACTCGTATTTTACTTAGTGCTACATCAGGTATTAATACTGTGGAATTGAATTGGACTTTAGATAACGTAACAACCGTTAGACAAGATGTTTTTAGAGATACAGATGCTGATGCTAGCGGACGTACTTTAATTGCGAGTAATGTGTCTGGAACAACGTATACCGATAATTCGGTTGTTGGAGGTACAGATTACTGGTACTGGATTAAAGCGAGCGATATTTCAGAAAACACTATAAATTCTAATGCGGCGAGTGCTAATCCATCATCTGGAGAACCAAGCGTTGAGCTTTCTGCAACAGCAGGAGATGGTTTTGTAACTTTAGATTGGGATATTGAAAATATAGATATTCAAAATGTAGGTGTTTTTAGAGATACTGATGATAATGCTAGTGGACGCCAATTGATTAAAAACGGTTTAACAGGAACGAGTTATACAGATACTTCCGTGGAAAACGGAACGCAATATTGGTATTGGTTAAAGGTAACCGATGTCGATTCTAAAAATTTCCAGAACGATCCAGCAACTTATGCATTACCAACGGTGCCTACTGTGGCTCGCGCTCAATTTATTCATCCAGGTATTTCTCATAAAAAATCAGATTTAGACCGTATGAAATATATGGTTGAAGCAGAAGTTGATCCTTGGTACGCCTCGTATCAAGATATGGTTTTAGATTCTAAATCGAGTTATGATTATGTAGTACAAGGTGATGAAACTTTTACCGAATTAGGTAGAGACTCTGGTGTAAACTATGGCGCTTGGAATAGTGATATTCGAGCGGCTTATTACAATGCCATCCGTTGGTATATTACAGGAGACACAAGACATGCCGATAAAGCCGTTGAAATTTTTAAAGCTTGGTCTAATTTAACATCGGTAACTAGTGGAGGAACTGAGGCTTTAAGTGGAGGAGTGGCATACATTATGGTAGAAGCAGCGGAAATTATCAAAAGTACTTACCCAGGTTGGGAAGCTGCAGATGTACAAGCTTTTAAAGATATGTTGGTGTACCCAGGATATTCTACTACTACAGAGCCTGCAGATATTAGAAATAATGCAACCTTTTACTGGAAATCTTATTTAGGAGACCCTGTAAGACATGGAAATCAAGGTCTTTCAGGCTGGCGTACTGTAATGGCTATGGGTATCTTTTTAGATAACGAAACTATGTACAATCGTGCATATCACTATATTAAAGGTACTTTAGATGAGCACACAGGAGATTTAGCATATCCTGCCGGACCAAATACAAGTAGTGAAGTGCCTACCGCAGTTGGAGAACACTCAGATACTTACGGTATTGATCGTGGTTATACCGAAGCGAATTATGGATATAACGAGGTGATGACTAATTATATATACGAAAACGGACAATGTCAAGAATCTTCTAGAGATCAAGCCCACGTTATGTTTGGTCTAGGTTTATTAGGTTCTATGGCAGAAATGGCGTGGAATCAAGGTGATGATTTATATAGTCATGAGGGTGATCGATTTTTAAAAGGTCTAGAATTTTCATTGAAATATAATGTATCGGCTTTAGCGTCTTACCCAGATCAAACCACTGCTTGGGAACCTGATAACTTTATAACAGGATTTGATAGAACCGGGAGATGGTATTCTAAATCTATGAGTCCTGATGGTATTGGTGGTTTTACGTCCATTCGTCCAAATTGGGAAATGTCTACTGCACATTACATTGGTAGAGGTTTTAAAACTGAAGAAGAAGCTAAATGGACCCAACGTGCAAGAGATAAATCGATTGAATTAGGAGGTTACGAAAAAGCAGGATGGAGTAATGATGCCATTGGTTGGGGGGCACTTACGTTTCGTAGACCCGTAGAATGTTTTGGAGATCCAATAATAGGTTTTGATGTTAATGGTTTGCCCGATTATGCAGTACATACTATAGCAGAAGTTATTGAAGCGGAAAACTTTGATTACGATCCATTACAACATGGTGAAGGTCGAATTTATAACGATTTAAGCGTTGGGAATTCAGGTGGAGCATACCGAATGATGGACAACGTAGATGTTGAAACTATAGCAACTGGAGGATATAATTTAACAGACATAGAAGCTGGAGAATGGTTAACCTATACGGTTTCGGTGCCAGAGACTGCTATTTACAGTATTAGTATTAAATATGCTGCTTCTCAAGAAGGAGGTGCTGTTAAATTTAGTTTTGGAGGTGAAGAAAAAACAATAGAACAAGCCGTGCCATTTGGAGCACCTCATTCTGAGGGAGATTCCGATTGGAAAGATTATGTTATTGCAGAAGATATTCAATTAGAAAAAGGTGTTCAAAGTTTAAAAATTTATTTTTCAGGAGTTTCTAATGCTTTCAAATTAGATAATTTTACTTTAACTGAAACAGGAATTGTAAAACAAGATCAAACTATTCAGTTTTTTACAATATCAAATAAACTATTAGATGGGGACGATTTTGATCCAGAAGCTACAGCTACTTCAGATTTAAGTGTGAGCTATTCAAGTTCAAACACATCAGTTGCAACAATTGTAGATGGTATGGTTCATATTGTTGGATTGGGAAAAACCACTATCACTGCAACACAAGAAGGTGATGCTGTTTTTAATGAAGCGCCTAGCGTTTCACAAGAATTAACCGTTGTGTCTATGGTTGCTGGTACTTTGAGTTTAGGTGCCAATGCCGATACGTATGTGCATGAAGGAAAAGCAAATGATAATTTTGGAGAAGCAACATCGATGGTTACAAAAGTAGATGCGCGTTATGCTATTTTAAAATTCAATTTAAGCACACTTCTTGGAGATGTGATTTCAGCAAAGCTTAGGTTATATCAAAGAACACGATATAGAGACTTAAGAACAGTGTATGATGTGGCTGATGATAGTTGGACGGAAACAGGAATAACATGGAATAATAAACCGGACTATTCTAATGCGAGATCTGAAATTACAACAGCTGCAAGTACATGGTGTGAATGGGATGTATCATCTTATGTAGCTCAAGAAGCTAACGGAGATAAGGTGATCACGTTTGCTGTTAAAGACCCTGCGAATAGTGGTGTTGGTATCGATTTTTACACAAAAGAACTTGGCGAAACAGTCCCGGAATTGGTTATCGAATATGCTGGAACATCGTTAAATGTTAATGCCGAAGATACTATTATCAGTATGTATCCAAATCCAGTTTCAAATGCGCTTAATATTTCATTAGGTTCAGCTAACTTAAATTTAAATAAAACTAGTATTAAGGTTTTTGCTTTAAGTGGTCAGAAAGTTTTGGAAACTAAACCAAAATCGAATAACATAAAACTAGATGTGTATCAATTAAACAGCGGTATTTATATGCTTATGATTTCCGATACATCGAAAAATATAACAAGAAAAATAGTGAAGTTGTAATTCGTATTAACCAACCAATTCAATCATTATTTAAAGTGAGAAGTTCTATCAAATTTATTTGGTAGAACTTTTTTTATGTAAGACTTTTTTTAGTTTATAGGATTTCAAGTCTTTAAAAAGCAATAATTTAAAGTGATGAAGTAATAATTTATAGAATTAAACTATGGTTAATGGTAAGTTTACTATCAACTAAATAACCATAAACTAAACGTATGAAAACAACATTACAATTATTTAAAATGAATAAAATGTTATTCGTTTTATCATTAACGCTTTTTGCCACTTTTGGAGCAATTGGGCAAACAACAATTTCTAGTGTTGCTGAGCTTGCTAATGCGGCTGGCAATTCAAACCAAAATATAGTTATGGCTCCAGGTGTTTATCAAATGGAAGATTACTTAACGCCTGAGGTTATTGAGAATACGGTTCCTGATGCGAACAATAGGCACGCTATGATTGAATTTAGCGGAAGTAATAACAATTTCGATTTAACAGGTGTTACTATTGAAATAAATTCAGAGCTTTTAAATGATTATGGCACTCGTATTATTGAGTTATATGTTACAGGGGATTTTGTAAACATTAAAGGCTTAACAGTAACCGATATTGGGAATTCGGCACCTTCAAGCCCTGGCATGCAATCTGTGACTATTGCAGGAGAAAACAATATCATGGAAGGTGTTACATTAAATATAAATGGTTCTTATCCTTACGGTTATGGAGATCTTTTAGGGAAAGGAGACGGTAACCTAGTTAGCTTACGTAAGCATAGTGGTTTACTGGTTGAGGGATTAAATATTACTATTAAAGGCTGCTCTATTTACTCGCAGGCATTTGGACATTTATTCTTTATTCAAGGCGGAAGAAATGTGCTTTTTGAAGATTGCCATGCGGAATCAACAACGAGAACAACCGATGATATGTTAGCTGAAACATCAGGACCAGCTTTCGATAGAGATTTTGCAGCAGTTTATACTAATTATGAGGGGAATAAAGTTATTACGCCGGGTTATACAAAATCATTAAGTGAAGTTGGATATCGTTCATACGGTGCAGGTGGCGTTGATGGGCATACTACAGGCGCTATTACACTTATTAATTGCGTTGCCAAAAACACACGTTCAGGTTTTGCTTTTACTAGATATGGAGGCGATGTATTAATGCAAAACTGTGAAGCTACAGGTTGCGAAGCAGGTTATCAAGTGGAAGAAGTAACTATTGAAAATAGTAGAGGTGATGCTGTTAATGGACCGTTATTATACCTTAACGGTGGTGCTTCAACCGTAGAGCTTTCTTTAATGGCAAATGTGGCAACAACTACGTTACATGCTATTGCAACTATTGGAGGGGATAACCATGACGTAACACTTAAAAAGTGGAATGATGTTACTCGCCCGCAAGTGCATCCTATTTTATTAGGAGCTACCAGACCATCGGGAGCTAATCCATTTTCACCATTAGGAAGTACATCAACTTCTGGAACCGTTTTAAATACTTGTACAGATATGCCTGTTGAAATTTTATCTACAGTAAGCTCTTGCATTATTAATACCACCGGTACAGTTACAGATAATGGTACAGGAAATACTATTAATACGGTATCTGACTGTGATAATATTGTAGTTGTAGAACCAGAGCAAAATACTATTGGTGATACATTTATAGTTGAAGATATAGAATATAAAGTAACGAATTTAGACCCTTACGAAGCCGAGGTTATATCTAGCTCGTTAGTTAATGTGGTTGTGCCAAGTACAGCAACAAGCCCAGAAACAGAAACGCCATTTACGGTTACTAGAATAGGAGATAATGCTTTCAACGGCAGTAGCACAGAAACTATTAAATTACCAAGTACAGTTACATCAATAGGCTATCAAGCGTTTAGAGGTGGAAGTTTAACAGGGGTAACATTTACAACAACAAATGGTATCACGGTAATTGATGGCAGAGGCTTTTTTGTTGCTACTACACTTCTTGAGATAACTGATATTATGAGTAGTGCAGAATCTTTAGGTAGCGGAGCGTTTAACGGTAACTCAAGTGTAACTTCTTTAACAACACCGAGTACATTATCAACTATGGGAACAAGTGTTTTTAGAGGAATGACAAATTTAGAAACGGTAGACTTATCGGCTTCAACTTTGTTAACCGAAATTCCGTCGCAAACTTTTAGAGATGCCACGGGTATAACATCTATAATTCTTCCCGAAAATGTAACTTCTATTGGTGCTAGCGCATTTTTAAACCTTAATAATTTAAGTACTGTAAAAGTTTTAAACCCAGTTCCAGCTGCAATAACAGCTTCTGAGTTTTCCGGTGTAAATCTTGCGGATGCGACGTTGTTTGTGCCAAGTGAAGAAGCTAAAGCGGCTTATGAAGCGGCTGATGTTTGGAAGGAGTTCGGTACTATTATGGTATCCGTAACATTAAACGTAAACAATATAGAACAAACGTTAGATTTTAATATATATCCAAACCCAACTAACGGATTAATAGCAATAAAAAGTAAACAACTTAACCAAGCAAGCGTTAATGTTTACGATTTAAACGGAAGAGTTTTGTTAACGAAAAATATTAGTGGAACATCCTCAGAAATCAATGTTTCCAAACTTTCTTCGGGAATTTATTTACTTAAAGTTAAGGTAGGAAATAATGAGTTTATTAAGCGTATTGTAAAACAATAATAGGTTTTATATAGATTGAATACAGCAGCATTAAGATGATTCTTAATGCTGTTTTTTTATGCTTTAATAGTAAATGAACTATAATTTACATCAAAAAAACGATGCTTTATAAGAAATAAAAAAGCGTATAAATAATTTAGCTAAAAGCAAATACAGTAACTTTTTGTGTCCTGTTTTTACTGGTAATCATTCAATAATAATATACAATATGAAACTTTCTAAAATTACATTATGCGTCTTTTTTATAATTGCATTTAGTTTATATTCAACCAAAGGAACGGCTCAAAATGATGCAACAGATAATGCAGGTTTTGTTAAAGTATTTAATGGTGAAAATTGGGATGGTTGGTATCTTAAATTAAGAAATGACGATGCGGAAATGGCTAAAGAGGTTTTTGCTATTGAAAATGAAATGGTACACGTTTTTAAAGATGCACCAGATAGTTTAGATTTAGGAACAGGCGAAAATGGGACGCACGGCTTATTTTATACCAAAAAGAAATACAGTAAATACATTCTGAAATTTGATTATAAATGGGGTGAAAAAATAGCCAATAATTTTGAGAGGTGGCAATATGATGCAGGCGTGTATTATCACGTTACAGATGATAAAATTTGGCCAACCGGTATTGAGTATCAAGTGCGTTACAACCAAGTAACTAATAAAAACCATACAGGCGATTTAATTCGTCCGAAAGGTGTAAAATACGATTGGTATTCTGATCCAAACGGCGACTCTTACTTAAATCCAAAAGCAGGTGGTGTTTTGGATGAAACAAAAAGCTGGTTACACTTTGCTTCTCCTACCGAAAATTATAACGCCTTAAACGGTGAATGGAATCATTGCGAAATTATAGTCATGGGCAGTGCATATACTATTCATAAATTAAATGGAGAAATCGTTAATATGGCTTTCAATTTAAACCCTAGCGAAGGTATCATTGGTTTTCAATCTGAAACAGCCGAAATATTCTATCAAAATATAGAAATTAAAGAATTTTCAGAGGTTATTCCTATGGAAAAATTCTTAAAATAATTACGCGTTAGAAAAGAGTGTAATTCATGTTTTTTCGCCTCAAATTAAACCATTTTTCTTAATCTGTTTTTAATCTTAAAAGATGAATTTTTAGAGTTTTTGACTTAAAAAAGCAATAGCATTTGAGTTGTGATTTTAGTGTGATAATTTCATGAATTACACCGAAAACCTTGGCTTTTAACGTGTAAATACCCAATATGAATCATTGTTTATAGTCTAAGGGTATGGAGTTATAGTCTATTTCTGTTTTTTTTTTCAAATTGCAGTATGTAGAGCAACAGGCTTTGCTGTTTATTTTTGAATAATATTTAAGATGAAAATCAGTATTAAAATTATCGTAATTCTAATTGTTTTCATACCAAAATTTGGGTTTGCAGATGTAGAATTAAATAGTTTGTTTTCTAACCGTATGGTCATTCAACGTAATGCCGAAATTCCTATTTGGGGTTGGGCAGATCCAAATGAAAAAGTTGAGGTTTTGACAAGTTGGGGAGAACATGCTACAGCGATAACAAATACAGATGGAACTTGGCGTTTGGATATCAAAACCCCCAAAGCTGGAGGTCCGCATAAAATTACCGTTTCCGGAAAAAATACAATTGAAATTACAGATGTATTGTCGGGAGATATTTGGTTATGTGCAGGGCAATCGAATATGGATTTCTCTATGTCGAAATTTGTTAAAAACTCTAGAGATCCAAAAGACCAGCCTTTAGTTGAGTATATTCGAAATGAAGTTGCAACAGTAAACGACGATTGGATTCGCCATATAGAAGTGCAGCCAACATCCTCACTTTCCGAAAAGAAATTAAATTTTGACGATCAATGGAGAAAAGCAAAACCAGAACAAATCGGTAAAATATCTGCAACAGGTTACTTTTTTGCTAAAGCAGTTCGCGAGCAGGTTAATGTGCCTATTGGTTTGTTAGAATGTGCTTTGGGAGGTACACGTATTCAGCCATGGCTTTCGGAAGCGACTTATATGGCCGACCCAAATATGAAAGCTTATTTTGAAGCTAGCCGAAAAAAATCTAATGAAATTATAGAAAGAGTATCTGTAGAAAATTATGTAGATACCACTTTCACAGCAAAGTTTAAAGCTTGGGAAGCTGGCGGAAAGAAAACACCTAAACCTTATCCTTCTACACATCCATCACTAGATAAACAATTGCCGGCAACACTTTATAATGGTATGTTGTCTGCTATTATGCCGTTTAAAATAAAAGGGGTTTTGTGGTATCAAGGTGAAAGCAATTCGCATTTTTTAGAAGAAGAGTATAGAGATTATTTTACTGCGTTAATAAAAAGTTGGAGAGCAGATTGGAACCAAGAAGATTTACCTTTTTACTGGATGCAATTGGCAAATTATGAAGTACCAGATAAACGTTCCGATTTAGGTTGGGCATCGGTTAACAATCAATTAAGGCAAAGTTTAAAATTACCGCATACCGGTATGGCTGTTCTTTATGATATTGGTGAAGCTAAAGATGTGCACCCACATAATAAAATGGATGCAGGAAAGCGCTTGGCTTTATGGGCTTTAAAAAACGATTACAATGTAGAGGTTTCTGCTGTTAGTGGACCGTTATATCATTCACATAAAATAAAAAGAAACAAAATACAAATTACATTCTCAGAGGTTGGAGAAGGTTTGATTGTAGGTCATAAGCACTTGTTAAATCCTGTTTCCGAAGTTAAAAATCAACCTTTAAAATGGTTTGAAATAAAAGGAAAAGATGGCGAATGGTATCCTGCTCAAGCAAAAATAATTTCAAAAAATAAAGTTGAAGTTTGGAGTGAAGAATGCTTGATGCCTGTGGCTGTTCGTTATGCTTGGTCATCAAATCCGGAAGGTGCAAACTTGTATAATAATCACGGGCTTCCGGCTTCTGTGTTTTTAACGGAGTAATATTTAAATATCATTAATTATGAAATCCCTTCAGTCTATCAAGTTATCAAGTTCTTATTTAATCATTTTAGTGTTTGTTTTATTGAGCCAGACTCATTTTGCACAGAACGTAGAACTAACTTATACCACAGCTTCTAAGCGTTGGGTTAAGGCTAAAAAGTTTTTGCAAAAAACAAATGAAAATACGAGTGCAAATATTAAAATTTA
The DNA here is from genome assembly GCF_004368925.1 of Algibacter lectus. NCBI lineage: Bacteria > Pseudomonadati > Bacteroidota > Flavobacteriia > Flavobacteriales > Flavobacteriaceae > Algibacter > Algibacter lectus. The sequence continues at coordinate 1,581,340 of NZ_SORL01000007.1, read as the reverse complement.
TGCAGATAGTTTATTGCAAGAAGTTGATGGTATTGGCGGCGCGTTTAACGAGTTAGGTTGGGAAGCTATTAATACGCTAGATGCCGATAGCGGGAAGGACGTTATTAATGCTTTATTTTCTAAAGAGGGCTGTAATTTTTCTATGTGCCGTATTCCAATTGGAGCTTCAGATTATGCGTTAAGTTATTATTCACATAATGATGTTCCAGAAGATTTTGTAATGCGCGATTTTAATATTGATAGAGATCGTTATATTTTAATCCCATATTTAAAAGCGGCTTTAAAGGCTCGTCCAGATTTAAAAATTTGGGCTTCACCATGGACGCCTCCAGCTTGGATGAAGGTTAACGAACATTATTCTCTGCGTGCCGGCGATTGGAATAATCGTGCCAACGGAAATAGAATGGATCCGGGTGCTCAAATACTGAGTAATGCAACAGCATTTAAAATGCAAGATCAGTATCTAAAAGCTTATGCACTATATTTTTCAAAATTTATTCAAGCTTATAAAAAAGAAGGGGTCGATTTGTTTTCAATTCAACCACAAAACGAAATTGCCTATGCGCCAAACTGGCCAAGTTGCACGTGGAGAGCCGAAGATTTCTCAATATTTATAGGCGATTATTTAGGTCCGAAATTAGAAGAAGATGGTTTGGATACCGAAATTTGGTTAGGTACCATTAACTGGAGTAAGCCAGATTATGTGCGCACTATTTTGGATAACAAAAAAGCAGCTAAATATATTAAAGGTGTTGGTTTTCAATGGGGAGGATCTAACGCTATACCTGCTATAAATAAAGAATATCCAGATTTAAAATACATGCAAACCGAGAATAAGTGTGGTGAAGGCGAGAATGATTGGACGTCGTTTGATCGCTCTTGGGAAACTTTAGTGCACTTTTTTAATAATAAAGCTGGTTCTCATATGTATTGGAATATGGTTTTAGACGAAACAGGAAAAAGTGCCTGGGGATGGCCACAAAATTCTATGGTGGTTATCGATAAGCAAACTAAAAAAGTTACTTATACTGATGAGTTTTATTTGTTTAAACATTTATCTCATTTTGTTCAGCCGGGTGATCATTATTTAAAATCTTCCGAAGGAAAAAATCATTTAGCATTTCGGTTAAAAGATGGAAGAACTTTGGTTTTACTGAATAATCCCGAAGACAAAAAACAAAATGTAAATTTAGAATTAGGCACCAATACCATTACGGTTTCCGTCGAGGCCAAGTCTATTAATACTATAATAATCACGAAATAATTACTAGTAAATAATCGAAAATATAAGATAATATATAAAAAATGAAAAAACTAAAACAAGCCATTGTTGCATTTATTTTGGGAGGCGTTTTGTCTCTAAATGCACAACAAAAAATTTCGGTTAACGTAAACGATACTGGCGAACAATTCGATCATTATTGGAGTAAAATGGTAGGAGCAGGTCGTGCTAACGAAGGTTTAAGAGCCGGATGGTTAGAACAGCTAGGGCAAGTTCAAGAAAATTGTGGATTTGAATATGTGCGTTTTCACGGATTGTTTCACGACGATATGTTTCCTGTTATTATAGAAAAAGGTAAAACGGTTTATAACTGGCAATATATCGACGATTTATTCGATCGTATGTTAGATTTAAACGTAAAGCCATTTGTAGAATTAGCGTTTTTGCCAACGAGTATGGCAGCCGAAAATTCTAAAACAGTATTTTGGTGGAAAGCTAATATTACACCAGCCGATGATTCTTTCGAGAAATGGCACGATTTAGTTAAAGCCTTTACACAACATTGTGTAGATCGTTACGGAACGGAAGAGGTACTTACTTGGTATTTTGAAGTATGGAACGAGCCAAACTTATACCCATTATTTTGGGACGGAACGAAATCTCAGTATTTTGAATTGTATAAGCAATCTGCTTTAGCTGTGAAATCTGTGGACGAACGTTTAAAAGTTGGCGGACCATCAACGAGTAATTTTGTGCCAGATACCCGTTTTGATGGTGAAACTACAGATGATAAAGCATCTGACGCTGTATTTAATGCAAAGGATATTAATAGCTTGCAGTGGCATGGCGTATGGATTGAAGATTTTTTAGCGTATTGCCATAAAGAGAAATTACCTGTAGATTTTGTAACCACACATCCTTACCCAACCGATTATGCTTTTAACCCAGAAACAGGTAAAGGAAAGGGTTTAACACGTTTTGCGAAGTCGCTTAAATTAGATTTAGAATGGCTGAACGAAACCATAGAAAAAAGTCATTATCCAGATGTTGAAATTCATTTAACAGAGTGGAATACCAGCCCAAGTAGTCGCGATGAAATGCACGATCGTTTACCTGCGGCCGCTTATATTGTAAAATCTAATTTAGATTGTATTGGCTTAACAAACTCTTTAGCGTTTTGGACGTTTACCGATATTTTTGAAGAAAAAGGTGGTGCATCAAGTATTTTTCATGGTGGTTTCGGAATGATAAATTTTCAAGGTTTAGTAAAACCATCGTATCACGCGTATAGAATGCTTCATGAATTAGGAAACGAGAAATTGTATAAAGATGATTATCTGTTTGTAAGTAAGGATGCTTTAACAGGAAACGTAGTAGCTTTAGCTTACAATTATCCCGTAGAATATGAGGATGCTGTACCGTTTGGAACAGATAAACGTGAGTCTGGAACTTCAAAAAAATTAGATTTTAAATTAACAGGTTTAGATGCAAATACCATGTTTGAAATTGAGATTTTGGATAAAGATCATGGAAATATTCATAATTTCTGGGAGTCTATGGGTAAACCAGAACCGCCAACACGTGAGGAAATTAAAGTCATGAAGGCATACGCAAACACCATGAAAACGGAATTTGTAAAAGCTGATAAAAACGGAACCTTAAAAATTAACCACGAGATTACACCATGGAGTTTAGTTTTAATTAAACAGGTTAATTAAAAAAATAATATAAATGAAGAACTTTAAATATAACAAAAAACGACTTTCTGTAGGGCTAGTAGCGCTTTCTATTCTAGTGGTAGTATCATGTTTCAATATTAATAAAAACATAGAAATAAAAGGAGAAACGTTTAAAACGAAATTACTTTTTAAAGAAAATTTTGATAAAGGATTAGATAATTGGCAAGTGGAGCAAATGCCAGAAGGTACTGTAGAGGTTAAAAATAGCAAACTGGAAATTAACGATGTTTCTGGTTGTACCGTTTGGTTGAAACAGAAGTTTGAAGGCCCGATAGTTATCGAATATGATGTTTTTGTAATTCAAGATGGTGGTGCAAACGATCGCGTTTCAGATCTTAACTGTTTTTGGATGGCAAACGATCCTGAAAACCCAACCAACTTATTTGCGAATTCTGATAAGCGTGGTGGTAAATTTTCAAATTACGATAGCTTGAAGTTGTATTATATGGGACTTGGCGGTAACCACAATAAAACCACAAGATTTAGACGTTATGTTGGTAATGGCGAACGTCCTTTACTACCAGAACACGATTTGAGCGATTCTAAATTTATGTTGGAACCTAACAAAACATATCATATTAAAATAATAGCAAACCATGGTATTGTGCAGTATTACAGAGACAATCAATTGGTGTCCGATTTTGTAGATGCTAATCCATATACTTCGGGGTATTTCGGATTTAGAACCGTGAAAAACCACATGACAGCAGATAATTTTAGAGTATACCAGTTAATTTCAGAATAATAGAAGACCTAATATAATTTACGAATGAAGTATTACAAAATAACGCTAGCACTTGCTGTTTCATTTCTATTTACGGGCATGAAACCTGATAATAAAGATATTTATCATAAAGGTTGGATAGATTTTAATAAAAATGGCGCTAAAGATGTTTTTGAAGATTCTAAAGCACCATTAGAAGCTAGGGTTAACAACTTAATTTCGTTGATGAATGTTAATGAGAAAACCTGTCAGTTAGTAACATTATATGGCTATTCTCGTGTTTTAGAAGATGAAATGCCAAACGATAAATGGAAAAATAGAGTTTGGAAAGACGGTATTGCAAATATTGATGAGCATTTAAATACCATTTGGAATCAGGAAAAAACGCATACCAAATATGCATTTCCATATAGTACGCATGCAGAAGCTATAAATACCGTTCAAAAGTGGTTTATTGAAGAAACCAGAATGGGAATTCCTGTAGATTTTACTAATGAAGGTGTACACGGTTTATGTCATGAGAAAGCAACGCCACTGCCAGCACCTATTGGTATTGGTAGCACATGGAATAAAGATTTGGTTTACAAAGCCGGAACTATTGTGGGCCGTGAAGCTAAAGCTTTAGGGTATACCAATGTTTACGCACCTATTTTAGATGTAGCTCGCGATCAACGCTGGGGACGTGTTTTGGAATGTTATGGTGAAGAACCGTTTCATATTTCAGAAATGGGAAAACAAATGGTTTTAGGTATTCAATCGGAAGGCGTAGCATCAACTTTAAAACATTTTGCTGTTTACAGTGTACCAAAAGGAGCAAGAGATGGTGATGCGAGAACAGACCCACATGTGGCGCCTCGTGAAATGTTTCAACTGCATTTATATCCTTTCAAAAAAGTGATTAAAGAAGCTGCGCCTATGGGAATTATGAGTAGTTATAATGATTACGATGGTGTTCCAGTTACGGCTAGCCCTTATTTTTTAACCGAATTACTTCGTGAACAATTTGGCTTTAACGGTTATGTGGTTTCAGATAGTGAAGCGGTAGAATATGTTTCGGAAAAACACCATGTGGCGGCCGATTATAAAGAAGCGGTACGCCAAGTTATTGAGGCTGGTTTAAATGTTAGAACCACGTTTAGAACTCCAGAATCTTTTGTAGAACCTTTAAGAGAATTAATTGCAGAAGGAAAAATTTCAATGCAAACTATTGATTCTAGAGTTGCTGATGTTTTAAGAGTAAAATTTAGATTAGGCCTTTTTGATAGTCCTTATGTTGAAAACCCTGATGAGGCGGATAAAACAGTACATACCGCTGCAGACGAGGCGTTTTCAAAACAAATAAATAGAGAGTCTTTAGTGCTTTTGAAGAATGAAAATAATCTATTGCCTTTAGATGTCGATAAAATCGATAATATTTTAGTGACAGGTCCATTAGCCGATGAGGTTAGTTTTACTTTTAGTAGATATGGTCCGGCTTTTAATCCGTCTACTTCGGTGTTTAAAGGAGTGAAAGATTATGCAGGAAATAAAGCCAATGTTAGCTTTGTAAAAGGTTGTGATATTGTAGACCCCGATTGGCCAGGAAGCGAAATTATTCCAACGCCATTATCTGTAAAAGAACAAGCAGATATTGATGCTGCTGTAGAACAAGCTAAAAAATCTGATATTATTATTGCCGTAGTTGGCGAAGATGAAAAACGTGTTGGCGAAACCAAATCGAGAACTAGTTTAGGACTTCCTGGGCGTCAGTTTCAACTTGTACAAGCGCTTTATGCAACAGGGAAACCTGTAGTTTTAGTTCTAATTAACGGGCAACCACTAACCATTAATTGGGAAAATAAATTTTTACCTGCCATTTTAGAAGCATGGTTCCCGAGTACAGCAGCCGGCGAAGTTATTGCAGAAACCTTATTTGGAGATTATAATCCGGGAGGGAAGCTATCGGTAACTTTCCCGAAATCGGTAGGGCAAATTCCTTTAAACTTTCCGTACAAACCAGGTTCTCAAGCAGGGCAACCCGGAGCAGGACCAAATGGTTACGGTAACACACGTGTGTTAGGACCTTTATATCCTTTTGGTTACGGTTTAAGTTACACGTCTTTTGAATATAGCGATTTAGTTATTTCTAGAACATCTTTAAAAGCTCAGGCGAATATTGAAGTGTCATTCAAAATAAAAAATACAGGAAAACGCGAAGGTGATGAGGTGGTGCAAATGTATTTGAAAGATAAAGTGAGTAGTGTAACCACTTACGAGTCTATGTTACGTGGTTTCGATCGTGTGCATTTAAAACCAAATGAAACTAAAATCATCCATTTTACTTTAACACCGAGTGATTTGGAATTGCTTGATATAAACATGAATTGGACGGTAGAACCTGGAGATTTTGAGGTTTTAATTGGAGCCTCTTCAGTAGATATTAAATTGAAAGAAACTTTTACAGTAGAATCTGTAAACGATTAACGTTATTTTTAGAATACAAGTAGTGTGAGTTTAGAACATATTGTGAATCTCTAAAAAAGAGCTAATTAGGTCTTAAAATTGCATTTTGAAACTTTATTCTGTTTCAAATGCAATAATAGTATTAGTATTGGTCAAATATTTGGAAGATTTCAATGGTTGCTTATAGTACTATTGTATTCATAATTCTTTATAGCAGTAGAGCTGCACTTTATTTTACCAGTATTTATGGAAACAAAACAAAACGTACTTAAAATACATGAAAAAGACAATGTAATTGTCGCACTAACAGATTTAAAAAAGGGAGATAAAATCACCTTTGAAAATCACGTGTATGAACTTCAAAATGATATTTCAGCAAAGCATAAATTTGTAACTGAAACTCTAGCAGAAGGCGATCCCGTTTATATGTACGGTGTGTTGGTTGGAAAAGCTAAAAAGGAGATTTTAAAAGGCGATATCATTAGTACCACTAACCTTATTCATGATACGGAAAAGTACGGCGTTAATTCTTCCGAAGAAAAAGAAGTTTGGCAAGCACCAGATGTTTCAAAGTTTGTAAATAAAACATTTAACGGTTATCACAGAGCCGATCGGAAAGTTGGGACTGAGAATAATTGGTTAATTATTCCTTTGGTATTCTGCCAAAACAGAAATGTTGAAGTTTTAAAACAAGCTCTAGTTGAAAAATTAGGGTATGGTAAAAAACAACATTTAGGATTAGATGTAGATGCCTTAATTAATGATTATAAGTCTGGCGTTTCCGCGGAAGCGATGCTAGATAAAAATATATTGAAAGACGGCGAAGACACAAGCAAAAACTTGTTATTCCCGAATGTAGATGGTGTTAAGTTTTTAACTCACGATGGTGGGTGTGGCGGTGCAACATCAGATGCTATAACGCTTTGTAATCTTTTAGCAGGTTATATTAACAACCCGAATGTTGCAGGAGCAACGGTTTTAAGTTTAGGTTGTCAACATGCACAAGCAAGTATCTTACAAGATGCTTTAGGTAAAATGGCGGATGCTAATAACAAGCCCGTTTATATTTTAGAGCAACAACAAAGTGTATCTGAAAAAGAATTATTGGCCGAAGCTGTTAAGAAAACCTTTGTTGGTTTAATGGAAGCTAATAAAATTGAACGTAAACCAGCAAACCTATCTAAATTAGTAATTGGTTTAGAATGTGGTGGATCGGATGGATTCTCTGGAATTTCAGCAAACCCAACTTTAGGTTATGTTTCCGATTTAATCGTAGGATTAGGCGGAGCAACGGTTTTATCAGAATTTCCAGAACTTAATGGTGTAGAGCAGGAGTTAATTAACCGTTGTACAAGTACAGAAAAGGCTAAAAAATTCTCGCATATAATGTCTACTTACAACTCAAAAGCAGAAGCTTTAGGTGCGGCATTTTCAATGAATCCTTCACCAGGAAATATAAAAGATGGTTTAATTACCGATGCTATAAAATCTGCAGGAGCTGCCAAAAAAGGTGGTACATCACCAGTGCAAGATGTTTTAGATTATACGGAGCAGGTTGTAACTTCTGGTTTAAATTTATTATGCACACCAGGTAACGATGTAGAGTCTACAACAGGTTTAGCAGGTTCTGGCTGTAACGTTATTCTGTTTACTACAGGTTTAGGTACGCCTACAGGAAACCCAATAACACCGGTTGTAAAAGTATCTACCAACTCAACACTTTTTAATAAAATGGGTGATATTATTGATTTCAATACGGGATCAATAATCGAAGGTTCTAAAACCATTGAACAAGCTGGCGAAGAACTTTTAGACTTTGTTATCGAGGTGGCTAGTGGTAAACAAACAAAAGCAAGACAATTAAGACAAGACGATTTTATTCCGTGGAAACGTGGTATGTCTCTTTAATAATTATAAAACATAAATTAAACATAGAAAAATGACAAAATTCAGTTTAAAAAATAAAGTAGCCCTTGTAACAGGTGGCGGTAGCGGAATTGGTAAAGCCATATCTTTAACGTTTGCTGAGCAAGGTGCAGAAGTGCATATTCTAGATTTTAATCTTGAAGCTGCGGAACAAACAGTGAAAGAAATTGAAGCTTTAGGTGAAAAAGCAGCGGCTCATAAATGTGATGTTGCAAACCAAGCTAATGTGGATAGTATTGTAAAAACGATTTCGGAAAACGGAACGATTGATATTTTAATTAACAATGCAGGTATTGCCCATGTTGGTAATATTGAAGGATGTGAGGAAGCCGATTTAGATCGTCTTTACAACGTAAATATCAAAGGAGTTTACAATTGCATTAAAGCATGTTTACCAGCTTTAAAGAAAACAGGGAACGGCGTAATTTTAAACCTAGCATCTATTGCATCTACAGTTGGTATTAACGATCGTTTTGCATATTCTATGACAAAAGGCGCGGTGTTAACGATGACGTATTCTATTGCAAAAGATTTTATAAAAGATGGTATTCGTTGTAATTGTATTGCACCCGGACGTGTACATACACCTTTTGTAGATGGTTTTATTAAAAATAATTACCCAGGTAAAGAAGAGGAAATGTTCGAAAAATTATCGGCAACTCAACCTATTGGGCGTATGGGAAAACCTCAAGAAATGGCAGATTTAGTGCTGTTTTTATGTTCTGATGAAGCTGGCTTTATCACAGGATCTAATTATGCTATCGATGGTGGTTTTGTAACACTAAACGGTAATTAAAAATATATATTTATAAACATAAAATAACTTATACAGATGAAATTAATAAGATTTGGAGCAGTAGGAAGCGAGCAACCAGGTGTTCAATTAGAAGATGGGACAATAATCGATGTATCGGCATTTGGAACAGATTATAATGAAGAATTTTTTGGAAACGATGGTATTGGAAAACTAAAAGCTTGGTTAAAAGATAACCAAGATAGTTGCCCAACCGTAGCAGACGATGTACGTTTAGGTGTGCCATTAACAAGACCATCAAAAATTGTTTGTGTGGGCTTAAACTATGCACAACACGCAGCAGAAGCTGGTATGGATATTCCTAAAGAACCGGTATTGTTTTTTAAATCGACTACCGCTTTAGTGGGACCTAATGATGATGTTATTATTCCGAAAAACAGTGAAAAATCTGATTGGGAAGTAGAATTAGCTATCGTTATTGGTAAAAAAGCATCTTATGTAGAAGAGGCAGATGCTTTCGATCATATTGCAGGTTACGTTTTACATAACGATGTAAGTGAGCGTGCTTTTCAAATAGAAAAATCTGGACAATGGTGTAAAGGTAAAGGTTGTGATACATTCGCACCAGTTGGACCTTTTATTGCTACAACAGACGAAATTAAAGATCCGAATAACTTAAATCTTTGGTTAAAAATTAACGGAGAAATGATGCAAAATAGCTCAACATCCGATTTTATTTTTAATGTACAACACGTAGTAAGTCATATTAGTCAATTCATGACCTTACTTCCTGGAGATATTATTTCTACAGGTACGCCATTTGGTGTTGGTTTAGGTTTAACACCTCCAACATACTTAAAACCTGGCGATGTTATGGAATTAGGTATTGAAGGTTTAGGTGTTTCTAAGCAATCGGTAAAAGCATACAAAAAATAATGAAAATAGATGCGCATCAGCATTTTTGGAGTTACAATCCAGTTAGAGATAGCTGGATTGATGCTTCTATGGAAGTGATAAGAAAAGATTTTCTTCCTAAAAATCTAAAACCTATTTTAGATGCCAATGCTATTGATGGTTGCATTGTGGTAGAGGCCAATCCGTCGGAAGCTGAAACCCTATTTTTATTAGATTTAGCCCATAAAAATCCTTTTATAAAAGGTGTTGTTGGCTGGGTCGATTTATGTGCAGATAATGCAGAAGCGCGCTTAAAACATTTTTCTGAAAACAAGATGTTTAAAGGCGTTCGCTATTTATTACAAGTAGAAAACGAAGACTTTGTTTTACGCGAAGATTTTCAGCAAGGCATTAGTAAATTAAGTCAATTCAACTTAGCTTACGATGTTTTAATTTTTCCAAAATATTTGGCAAATGTGGTCAAGTTGGTCGAGAAATTTCCGAACCAACAATTTGTGATCGATCATATCGCGAAACCACAAATTTCAAAAGGATTAGATCCCGATTGGGTAAAGCATATTAAGAAATTAGGCACATTTAAAAATGTGGCTTGTAAAATTTCGGGTATGGTTACCGAAACGGAAGATTTTAATTTTCAACCAGAAGATTTTACGCCATTTTTAGATACAATGGTCGATGCTTTTGGAACCGATAGATTACTATTTGGATCCGATTGGCCTGTATGTCTTTTAGCTGCGGAATATAAAAGTGTTTTACAAATTATTGAAAACTATTTTATCGATTTCTCAGAAGAAGAACAATGCCAAATTATGGGCGAAAATGCCATAAAGATTTACAATTTATAAACGTAGAACTACAACTAAAACTAAAATTCAAATTATGGATTTAAATTTAAAAGATAAAGTTATTATAGTTACCGGAGGCTCCAAAGGTATCGGCTTAGGGATTGTAGAATCCTTAATTCGTGAAGGTGCTAAGCCAGTAATTATAACTAGAAATAAAGCCAGTGTAGATGAGGTTATCGACGTGTTTTCTAAACAAGGTATCGATATATTTTATGCATTAGCAGAACTTACCGATCCTGTACAATGCGAAAAAGCAGTGGCAGCTGTAGTAGAAAAATATGGCCAAATTGATGGCTTAGTAAATAACGCAGGCGTTAACGATGGTGTTGGCTTAGAAAGCGGTAATTACGAAGGTTTCATGGAGTCTTTAAAACGTAATGTTGTACATTATTACCTAATGGCACACTACGCATTACCAGAGCTTAAAAGGAGCAAAGGTGCTATTGTAAATATTGGTTCTAAAACAGCCGATACAGGCCAAGGTGGTACTTCGGGTTATGCTGCATCAAACGGTGGGCGAAATGCTTTAACCAGAGAATGGGCCGTAGAGTTATTGCCATATAGCATTCGTGTAAACGCATTAATTGTTGCCGAATGTTACACACCATTATACGAAAAATGGATTAGTACATTCCCAGATAAAGAAGAAAAGCTAGAAGCCATTACTAAAAATATTCCTTTTGAAAATCGTATGACAACGGCTGAAGAAATTGGAGATACGGTTGCTTTTTTATTATCTAGTAAATCTAGCCATACCACGGGGCAATTACTTTATGTAGACGGCGGGTACACACACCTCGATCGTTCTATATAATACGTCATTTTTTCAATTAAAAATTAATAAGCTATCCTAACTAATTTATATGAATACCACACCAAAAATACCTGTAGTATCAAAAAAAGTACTTATTCCATTTATACTTGTAACGTCATTGTTTGCCCTTTGGGGATTTGCAAATGCCGTTACCGATCCCATGGTAAATGCCTTTAAAAAAGTATTAGAATTAACCAACACACAAGCCTCTTGGGTACAAATGGCTTTTTACGGTGGTTACTTCTGTATGGCCTTACCTGCAGCTATGTTTATGCGTAAGTACTCGTATAAAGTTGGAGTTTTAATAGGTTTAGGTTTATATGCTGGTGGTGCATTATTGTTTTATCCAGCGGCTATTACAGAGCAATTTTGGTTTTTCTGTTTAGGTTTATATGTATTAACATTTGGTTTAGCCTTTTTAGAAACGGCTGCCAATCCATATATTTTAGCAATGGGAGCTAAAGAAACAGCAACCCAACGTTTAAATTTAGCACAATCGGTAAACCCAGTAGGTTTAATAGCAGGTTTGCTAGTGGCAAAATATTTTGTTTACGATAAACTTCAATCTGATGATATTGCAGATTTTAGCGCATTAGACGAAGCTAAAAGAGCCATGATAAAAGTAGCCGATTTAGCAGTTATTCGCGATCCTTACGTTGTTTTAGGTTTAGTAATTACGGCTGTATTTGTGTTGTTTTTAGTGAGCAAAATGCCACAGTCTAAAGAAGAAGGTGTTATGCCAAGTTTAGGGCAAACCTTTAAAAAATTAGGGTCTAACAGTAAATATGTTTTGGGTGTTGTAGCACAAATATTATATGTTGGTGCACAAATTATGACGTGGACGTACATTTACCAATACGCCGAAGCTATCGATTTATCGAATGCCGATGTTCCTGGTTACGAGAAAATAGATGTATTTGCTTATCAATTTATCGCCTTTGTTTTATTTACAGTAGGTAGAATTGTAGGTACAGCCATGTTGCGTGTTATGAGTCCAGGAAAATTATTAATGATGTTTGCACTTTTAGCTATGGCATGTGTTGCAGGCGCTATATTTGTAGAAGGCATTTTTGGCTTGTATTGTGTAGTAGGTATTTCATTTTGTATGTCTTTAATGTTCCCAACTATTTATGGTATTGCATTAAACGATTTAACCGAAGAGCAATCTAAAGTAGGTTCTGCAGGATTAGTAATGGCCATTGTTGGTGGTGCCTTATTACCAATGTTACAAGGTATGATTATCGATGCCGGCGGAAGCGGTGTTGCCGATACTACAATTATGGGTGTTGCCGAGGTTAATTTCTCGTTTATATTACCTCTAGTATGCTTTGTTTACATCGCTTGGTATGGTATGCATGTTTTTAAGAACCACGAAGGAACTGTTGCTTAAATTGAGTTGAAAAATTATAATATGAAAAAACATTGTTTCGCTTTAGATTTAGTAGATGATGCTAAATTAATAGAAGATTATAAAGTGGCCCATCAAAAGGTGTGGCCAGAAATTATAAAGAGTATTAAAGATTCTGGTATAGAAGATTTAGAAATTTATTTAGTAGGAAATCGTTTATTCATGATTATGGTGGTAAACGATAGTTTTTCATTCGAACAGAAGAACGCTATGGATGCTAATAATCCTAAAGTTCAAGAATGGGAAACATTAATGTGGAACTACCAACAAGCACTACCAATGGCCAAAGAAGGCGAGAAGTGGATGCTTATGGAAAAAATATTTCAGTTGTAGAATATAGTAGATGTCTTTGTTTTCGTTTGCACGGAAGCATAAAAATAATATTGTAAAAGCTCAAAAGCATCATTGTTTTTGAGCTTTGCTTTTTTTATGAATTTGGAGAGAACTACACATGAATAATTATCGCTAAATCTGAAATTAATACATGATTCAACTATCTAAATTTTTAAGAGTCAATTTATATGCTTAAGTTTCGGCTTTCAGTTTGAGATTTTCGAAATATGACACAGCATAACACCATATTCCCAAACGGGGCATTTCATTTAAAACCTTTTATTTTTTTTAGATGAAACAGGTATCCATTATTGGCGGAGGTCCAGCAGCACTTATGCTTGCGGCACAAATAGATACTGCAAAATATAGCGTAACTATTTACGAAAAGAAAAAAACGGCCGGACGTAAGTTCCTTGTAGCTGGAGAAGGTGGTTTAAACCTCACGTTTAGTACTTCGGAAGATGCGCTAATACAGCAATATCACCCTAGTGGATTTATGGCGCCCATTATCCGTGAGTTTAATAATCAAGATTTTATAAATTGGCTCAATCAACTCGGTATTTCAACCTTTGTAGGCTCTAGTAATCGTGTGTTTCCAAAGCAAGGCGTAAAGCCCATAGAAGTGCTTAAAACCATTGTAGATTATGTTGCAGCACATGGCGTTCAATTTAAATTTAATACAAAATGGACGGGCTGGAATACGCAAGGCGATTTAACTTTTGAGAATGAAGCTGCAGTAACTTCAGATATTGTAGTTTTTGCATTAGGAGGTGCAAGTTGGAAAGTTACAGGTTCCACAGGTTCATGGAAATCTAAGTTTGAAAAACGCCATATAAATGTTCTGCCTTTTAGAGCTGCAAATTGTGCTTTTGGTGTTAATTGGCAAACCGATTTTATAAACATTCACGAAGGGAAACCTTTAAAAAATATAGCACTTACTTTTAATAATGTATTAGCAAAAGGTGAGTTGGTAATATCTAAATTCGGGTTGGAAGGCAACGCTATTTATGCGCTTAGTCAAAAAATACAAGATCGGTTACTTACAGAAAAAGAAGTGATTATCTACTTAGATTTAAAACCTAAAATGACGGTTAATCAAATACGTAGTAAGTATAAAAATGCACGACGTTCTAAAGTTACCGATATTCTTAAAAATGATTTAAATCTCGATAGAACAGCTATTGGTTTGTTAAAACAATTTACAGATAAACACACCTTTTCAAATCCCGATGTGTTGGTGCAAACTATTAAAGCCGTTCCGGTGGTTATTACCTTGGCAGGTCCTTTAGATGAAGCTATTTCGTCTTTAGGCGGTATCGCTTTAGATGAAGTTGACGCCAATTTTCAATGTAAAAAAATAAAAAACACCTACGCCATTGGCGAAATGCTAGATTGGTATGCGCCCACTGGTGGTTATTTATTACAAGGTTGTTTTAGTATGGGTGTCGCTTTGGCTAATCATTTAAATAGTTTGGAAGGGTAGAGTTGGGCTGCAATGGTCTTTTTATTTTTGAATTGTTTTTTTGGGATGTGTAATATGATTATTATATATTAGGTGGATACAATTTATTAAACAGCACAAAAAAATGGCTAGTCGTAAAACCTTGAAAAGCGTTTCTCATAATTTTGGACATTCATTTGTGAGTTTGATGAATTTTATAGAAACAGATTATTTCTTGGGGCTTTTACTTAAAGAAATGCGAAAAACAAAACTAAACCGACTTGACGTAGATATTTTGAATGATAAATCGTATCCAAAAGAATTGCTCACATTGAAAATTCTAAAATCTATTGGTTATTGGAACAAATCATTTCCAAAATTAGTTGAAAATAGTGGTTCTTCCATGGAGTATGTAAAATCGGCAAAAATGATAATTGAATTTGATTTAGCTTTAAGCAGAGTGTGTTCTCACGACAAACAGTTTATTGAAAATCCATACGTTTGCGAAATAACAATTTTAGATGATAATGGAAAGGAATACAGGAAACAACAAAATGGATGGTGGTTTCCAGAAAATTAATATATTAACTTTACTTTCAAGCCATGAAAAAAGAGAAAACCAAATTAAAGTTACTAACGTCAGTATTGCATAAAATGAAAATAAGTACAAAAATAGTATTGATTTTCTTGGCTTTAAATGTATGCTCTTGCAAAGGAAATGCTCAAGATACCGAAACTGGAAAATTGACGCCGAAATATGAATATTTGGGAATAGAAAATAGTGCGTTTCCAAAACCGATAGGTATAATAAATGATTACGGACAGGTGTTTACAGAATCTCAACGGGCAGAATTATCGAAAATCCTTTATGATTATGATATGGAAACAACAAGGCAAGTTGTGGTGGTCACCATCGACAGTATAAAACCTTATCAAAACATTCAAAAATATGCAACCAATTTAGGACAAAGTTGGGGCGTTGGAACGGCTGAAAAAAACAACGGACTTACCATAGTATTATGCAAGCCTTGTAGAGAAATTGGGATTGCAACAGGAACTGGAACCGAGCTGATTTTAACCGACCAAATTTGTAAAGAAATCATTGATGAAAAAATGATACCCGAATTTAAAAATGAAGCATTTTATGCAGGAATTAAAAGCGGTGTACTTCAATTAATTAAAAAGTGGGAATAAACAGGTTTTTTCTTCTAAATTTACTTCAGTAATACGTCGTGTAGTACATAAACAATACACAAAACAATTCAATTTTAGTGTAACATAAATCACCTTTTTAAATATTTTGGGTGCTTATCTTTGGTATAAGAAACCCGAATATTATGACTACAATTAAAATATTAGGCACCGGATGTCCAAAATGTAAAACAATGACAACCGTTGTTCGAGAGGTCGTTTCAGAAAACAACATTGAGGCAACTATCGAAAAAGTTGAGGATATTATTGAAATTATGAAATTTGATGTCATGACAACGCCAGCATTGGTAATCGATAATGTGGTGACAATAAAAGGGCGCGTACCTTCAAAAGACGAAGTGCTAGCGCTATTTAATTAATACACCAAACGGTTATGGAATATCATATTAAAGCATCGTCTGTTTCAAATCAAGATGCTGTTATTCATATCAAACAATCTGATATAGATTTCGGTACAACGCCAAAAACGGCCGAAACCTTACCAAATCCTGCTGAATTATTCTTGGGGGCTTTCGCATCTTGCGTATTAAAAAATGTAGAACGTTTTTCGGGCATGATGAAGTTCTCTTATACAAAAGCCACCATTGAAGTTAATGCCACCCGACTTGAAAATCCGCCAAGGATGGAACATCTTATTTACAATGTAACCATCTATACCAACGATAAAAAACTGAATACAGATTTACTTAAAAAGAACATCGAAAAGTTCGGCACCATCTACAACACAGTAAAATTATCGTGCTCCATTTCTGGTACTGTTAGTGCTAAAGCACATGTTTAACTGGGTACAAAATATAGCCGATTGGTTTGTTTACAACCTTCTAAATTTAAATAAAGAACAACATATAGCAGAAGCCTTAAACTTCTTTATTTACGACACTATAAAGATTTTAATTCTACTCTTTGTAGTTATCTTTTTTATGGGAATCGTAAATAGTTACTTCCCTATAGATAAGGTTAAAAACTATCTCTCCAGAAATAAATTATTTGGTTTAGAATATCTTATGGCTAGCCTTTTTGGAGTTGTAACACCGTTTTGTTCCTGCTCATCAGTACCTTTATTTATTGGTTTTGTGCGTGGCGGAATTCCTTTAGGTGTCACCTTTGCATTTTTAATAACCTCACCTTTGGTTAATGAGGTTGCCATTGGTCTCTTTATGGGCTTGTTTGGTGTAAAAACAACTATAATCTACGTAATTAGTGGTGTGCTTTTAGGTACAATATCTGGCGTTATACTTCAAAAATTAAAACTAGAACCTTATTTAACACCATGGGTGAAAGATGTTTTAGCACATGCACAAAGAGATCAAGATGTGTTTCAGGCAGAAAAACAAACCTTTAAACAACGCTTACCAATTATTTGGGCCGAAGTTCTTAAAATTATAAAAGGCATCATCCCTTATGTGCTGGCAGGTATCGCCATTGGCGGGCTCATGCACGGCTATATTCCAGAAGGGTTTTTCGAAAAATATATGGATAAAGACAATCTGTTTGCTGTACCTATTGCAACCATTTTGGCAGTGCCTATGTACTCAAACGCATCGGGCATACTTCCGGTGGTGCAGGTATTGGTAGCAAAGGGCATTCCCTTAGGAACCGCAATTGCTTTCATGATGGGTGTTGTTGGCCTGTCGTTACCAGAAGCCATGCTTTTAAAAAAAGTTATGACGCTTAAACTCATTGCTATATTTTTTGGAGTGGTAACATTATGCATTATCATCTCGGGTTACGTGTTCAATTTAATTTTATAATTGAGAATAAAACAAGATTAAAAAAATCTACAACTTTATCAATCTGTTTTTAGTTCGGTTGGTATGTTTGTTATATTTTAGTTGTAGGTAATTTAAACAGATTTGAAATTGAAAGAAGTAGAAAGCAATTTAAACGAAAGTGCATTCGAGGAATTCGAAACTATTACAGAACGAAGAAGAAAACTACTGCCATGGTGGATTAAAGTATTCTGTTGGATTTTTATGTTATTCGGGTTTATGGCTGTTGTGTGTTTAATGTTAGGCTTCACAGATATAAAACCAAATTTGGCGTTTTATGGATTTGAAACAAACGAACCCTTCTCGCTGTTTGGTTTAATGGTAGTTTCCATAGGTGTTTTAAAAGGTTTTACAGCATTCTCGCTTTGGTTTGAAAAAGATTATGCCATAAAAATTGGAAAAATAGATGCTATAATCGGCATCGTTTTATGCTTAATTTCAATGATTGTTTTGCCCTTTTTTCAAAACGGTTTCAACATAACGTTTCGTTTAGAGTTAGCATTATTAATTCCGTTTTTAATTAAGCTTAAAAGAATTGAAAATACATGGGAGTCAACAAGCCTAAAAGTGGCATAAATAAAATACTAAACGTTGTTTTAGTATTCCTATTTCTGTTTTTATTTATGTATTCACCATTTGCCTTTTTTTCTGTAAAAGATAAATTTCTGTACTTAAAACATAAAACAGAGTTTGTAAAACAGAAAGTAAAAGTAGATTCCGTAGAGGTAATAGAAACTGGAACTCATAATACGGGAAGCAGTTCGTTTTATGGCTACCACCTGCACTACAACAACTTTAAAGATATAGTTACGGTTATTTCTCCTAAAAATAATATGATAGTATCTAAACAAGAGGCAGCCGATTTTAACCACTTTTATAAAATCTACGATGCCACACCATTTTATCTTCCCAAAAACGATTCTATTTATGTCTGGCACCATAGCAAACTACAAGATAAATACGCAACCGAAAACCAATTACAACTTAACACCTCTAACTTTGTATGGCATATCATTGTAAATAGCACAATACTCATACTCGTAATTTGGGGATTTACTTGGCAAATAATGCAATGGGTAAAACTGAAGCGAGAGAAATAAATTTTTGCTTTTACGGAAACCCGTAATGTTATGTAAAATCGATGTATTAAATTAGAGGTCAATTAGGAGGGATATGTGTTTTAGTTTATGATGACTATTCATATCCCTTAGTTGGGCAACATGCGAAAAAACACAATACCGTTAAAATTTGATGGATAAAATAAAAATTTTTATAAGCCACTCTTCAAAAGATATTCTGTTAGTCGAATCTTTTGTTAAACATATTTTAAGACTTGGATTAGACATTCCTGCAAGTAGAATTTTCTGCACCAGTATGGAAGGACACGGAATTAGAAGTGGAGAATATATTCCTGATAGATTGAAAACCGAAATTCAATTAGCTTCTCTTGCCTTACTGTTCATTTCAGATAATTACAAAAAAAGTGAAATCTGTTTGAATGAAGTTGGTGCTGCTTGGGCTTCTCTTGAAAAAACAAATGTGATTCCAATTCTACTACCCGAAATTAATTTTAATCAACTAGGTTTTTTAGATTTAAATAGATTAGGCTTAAAAATTGGTGATAAAAAAGACATTCTTAAATTTATAAATGATAATAAAACAGAACTAAATCCAACTTTTAATTTAGAATTGGTTCATGAGCATATTGAAGAATTCTTAAAAGAAACGCAAAATAAAGAACCTACTGAAGAAAAAAAAGAAGAAGAAATTCCTCTAGAAGTTAATGAATGGAATGAATGCTTTGAAAAAAATCTTATCCCTTTTGACCATATTATTAGAAAGTCAATACCAGCTCATGACGATGGTATTCATGAAATAAAAGATGTACAAACTCAAACTAAGTTGATGAAAGAACTTGGTAGAGCTGATTTTTTAAGAAAATTTTGGTATAAAAAATCAGCAGGAGATTTTTATGTTGAGCGTATTAGGCAGTTACCAACTGGAAATTGGTTAATCTCAGCTTTTAATTGGGAAATTAAAATATCGACAATGTGGGTTTCAAAAAATACGGAACCACAAAATGAATTTTTCTTGATTCATTCAGAATTACTTCCACCTTTCAAAATTGAATCAGATATTGGTGGGGAATCTCATAATGTTGGAATATTGACAGATGGGACAATAGTAAGTGAAAACGAAAGGCTAAATGGTTATGCGATAATAAACGGAGAGACAGTTGATTTACATGAACATGGAGTAGAACCAAGAATAAGAGATAGAGAATCTCATTGGGTATTCTTAATTTCTGACTATCACAAAGCTGGATTTAATCCAGATGAAACAATAAAGTTTTGCGAAAAAATTGACAAAGGTGAAATTGAAGTAAGTAAAGAGAATTTAAGAACATTTATTCGCTCATTAAGAAATCATCCAACGGTACTAAGATGGAGATAAAACAAGCACGATTGCCCAACAATGGCTATAATTAATACGGGTTTTAGTTCTTAACACAAAGATTAGTGTTTAAAACCAAGTCCGCCAAATCTTTTGATTTGGCTTTAGAACAAAAAAGATAAACAAAATAAAAAGTTTTGGCTAAGTGCTTATTCGGAAATTCAGTAATTTTAATTCCCGTACTAACCATAGCCGAGACGTTGGCAACAATTACCAATCACACCCAAAGAATGAAAAATTGGAATAAAATCGGAAAAATAAAAAGTTTAGTGATTTTGATTCTTTGTATTTTATCATTAACGCTTGTTGATTTTAGCGGAAAAACGGAATTTAAAAATGACTTTTATATCGGAATTATTATTCTGATTTTTTTATTCTTTGTTGCATTTCTTCTATTAATCACCAAGTTTTTGAGTTTACTTGGGTTTAAGTTTAAAAGACCGAATTGGAATGAAAATCCTATAACTTTTAAATTCTCAAAGAGTTTAAACTTTTTTCATTTTATGGCTTTTTGGTTTATAAGTTCGGGATTTATTAATACTTTATTTGTTGGAATTTTTAATCAACAATTTGACGGAGAAAGTGCTAATTTATTTTTTGCTGGAATCAGTCTATTAATCGGAATAAAATTGAGCTTAAAATGGTTGAATAAAAGTGGAAACGGAAAAGAAAAAACTGTTGCCAACAATGCATAAAAATAATGCTAAATTAGGTGCTTAATCAAAGCTTAGTGCTATTTTGTTACGAGACCGTTGGCAACAAGCTGAAAAAACATCGATACAAAGAACAATATGAATTCAATTACAGCAAATCAAATCCAAGTAAAATCAGTAGTTGGAGATGACTATTCATATGTGACAATTGGAGTTACTTGGAAAGGGAAGGAAAATTTGGAAATACCAACTGAAAATGATAAAACGCAAGTGATGTGGTCACACGAAAGTGCTTATGGAGTTGTTGGCTCAAAAGTTGGCGATTTTATTGGTTGTTATGGAGAAAGCTCTTCGTTACAAGAAGGAATATTTACGCATAGAAATATTGCCGAATTATTAATAGAAAAATTTAGTGGTTTAAAATACAATGAATTAATCTGGCACGAAAACCCTTTAGAAAAAAAACTTAAATCGGGAAAACTAAGAGCCAAAAAGGCAAAATGGCTACCTGAAAAAGAAGCAGACATTGTTCATTTATATTCTGACCAATATATTGATGTACGAAATCCAAAACCTGAAAAAACTGACTTTTATGTGGTTTACAGAGAAAATAAAGGAAAATCAAATTGGAGACACACTTGGCTGATGTGTTCTGATGAAACGGCAACAAGATTGAGGGAATTTAATTTTAGTTGTTTGTATATAGAAGAATCAACAATTATTGGAAAAAAGACATAATGACAAAAGAAGAAATTCTAGATAAACTGGAGGATTTGATTTTAAAAGCTCATAAAAGTGGTGATAAATATGATTTTATTGACGAAGCTTATGATTTAACAGATGAAATTGAAGAACACGAAAACAATCATGATTTTGTTGAGCCAATTTTAAAACTAATTGAAAAAAGTCCAAACATTGATTTTGGTGGTCCAGGACCTTTAGGAAGTTTTATCGAACAGCATTATAAGAAAGGGTATGAAGATATTTTAGTAGATTCTCTTAATAGAAAACCAACTGAATATACCATTCATTTATTACATAGATTAATGAATGATAAAACAAACTCCAAACGAAATGAATATCTTAATATCCTAAAATCAATTGCAGGGAATCAAAACCTGGGAAAGGAAATAACTGAAAATGCGAAGGAAATTTTAACATATTTCACTTAATAAACTGTTGCCAACACGGTGTATAAAACATAGCTAATAAGTACTAAATCTAAAGGTTTGTATATATTTTATAAAGTCCGCCAAATTTTTAATTTGGCTATTAAAATGAGAAAAATTAAAAATAAAATATAAAAATTTGGCTCTGTGTTAATCCGAAAAGTTAGTGTCTTTTTATACGCAACTAACCATACACAAAACCGTTACCTTTAATTTGAAAAAAAATGAAATTTTACACCTTAAAAGCAGCAGAAGGATTTGATTGGATTTGGTCTGATAAAATTGAATTAAGAGGTTATGCTATGGATTTTAAAGGCAAATCAATATTAAATGATTGGAAAATAATTGATATTGATTATGTGGATAATGGAAAAAGGAATTTTGATATTTGTGTAGCAACATCACCTCTATATATTTTAAGTAAAAAGGCTTATGAATTACTGAGAAATATATTAAATGAATATGGTGAATTTTTGCCTTTTAACTCGCCAAATGATAATTATATTGGATATCACTGTACCAACATAATTGAAGATGCTCTTAATGACCAAAACTCAATATTTGATTGGCTAGATAAAGAAGAAGGTTGGCTGAATGGAATTTCAAAATATTCTTTCTTTAAAGAAAAATTAAATAATGAATTAATATTTAGATTACCAAGCAAATATGGGTTTAAAACCTACTTAAGTCAAGACTTAAAGGAAATTATTGAGAAAAGTTCTTTAAAAGCATTTGAGTTTTCTGAAATTAAAGAAATAGAATTCGTCTGAAAAAAACTAAAGGTAACACTGTATAAAATCACCAACTTTTTCAGCCCCAAACCCCATTATAAATATTTTACCTAAATTGTTAAAATATTAAAACCATTAACCAAATCAATTAAAACCGAAAAACATGTTAGGATTAGTATTACTGTATTGGATAGGAAAGTATTTTTACAAATTGGCAGAAGTCTACAATAAAAGCCAATGGGGCTTTGCAATTTTAGGCATAGTAGTATATTACGCAGGTATAGTCGTTTTTGCGTTCGCTTTAGGCATAATAGCAGAACTTGTAGCTCCAGGCGCTATAGATGGTGTTAACGACACGTTGTTAGGTATTATGATGCTTCCTTTTGGACTTTTAAGCACCTATTTACTGTACAAATATTTAGAGAAAACGTGGGAGAAGAACAAGCCAAAAACCGATGTAATGATCGATGAAATTGGTTTAGAGTAGGTATTTAGTTTTCTATTAAAGTACAAGCTAATTAAAGCTCATGTTTTAAAAATTTGCTTTTAAGTAAATATTGCTTAAATTGTTTGTTTAACACTCTAATAATTCTCACGATGAAGAAAATGAAAAATGCAGTAGCTTTAGTATTAGTAGCGATTATGATGTCTAGTTGTGCCACTCTATTTGGAGGCCCTGTAACGGCATCTCAAAAAAGAAAACCAGCTGGAGGCGAACAACAACGCCAAATAAGAGTTGTGGCTTTAGTAGCCGATATTATCATTTTTGCACCTAGCGTAATAGTAGATTTTGCAACAGGCGCTATTTACAAACCAAGATAGTAACTTGGTAAAAGATATATTTAAAAAGCTCAAAAGATATTTTCTTTTGAGCTTTTTTATTTTATTTCAATAATAAAGTTAAACTTAAAGCGCCATGTGCGCCAATAACAAGCGATTGTTCGATATCGGCTGTTTTAGACGGGCCAGCAATAAATACTCCAAAATCGTTAGCATTGCCAGCATTTATTTTGTGGTACGCTTGGTGCATATAAGACACAATATTGTCTTTACTGGTTACAATAACAAGGTGTTTTGTAATAAAGGGTAAAACACGCATAGGTAATTGCTTATCGGTTACCCAAACCGATCCGTTTTCGGCTACAGCCAATTCACTTTCAAGAATTAAAATATCTAAATCTTCTAAATCTTGTGGTTTTTCAATGTTTGCTAAATCTATAGTGTTAAAAGCACTGGTGTTCTCTATAGCCGAATATTTAATTTTAGCATCCGGAAACAAGTTTTCAACCTGCGTAACAACATCGTTAGACACCATATCGATAACGTTAGCACCAACAACTTCAGCTTTCTTGGTAAACTCCTGTACTAAGTCTAAACCTTCATCAAAAAGCGATAAATCGATATTTGGTAACGCTAGAGCGTCTGGTTTATTAGCTTCTATTCGGCTTAATATTTTATCTCTACTGCTCATAGCTTAGTTGTTTTTACCTTTATTTTCTTCTCTTTTTTTGTACCAATCATCAAAACTTTCTTTTGGACCTGTTGGTAAATCACGGGCTTTTCCCCAGGCATTGGGTTTAGAATTTATTACCGCTTTTGGTAAGGTTCTTAAACTCCAACGCGCAATTTTTCCAACCTTTTCAAATTGTTTAGGTTTGGCAAAAATGCTTCCCATAACTTGCATAGACTTCTTTTTTATAAAAGGCTGTGGCGTTTCTTTAGTAATAATTTGTCGCCATTTATAAAGTTGCGCATGGATGTCTATTTTCACCGGACACACATCCGAACAAGATCCGCAAAGGGTAGAGGCAAAGGGTAAGCTGCTGTGTTTTGTTAAATCTTTACCAGGCGATAGTATAGAACCAATTGGTCCTGGTATTGTAGCATCGTAACTGTGGCCACCACTACGTCTGTAAATTGGACAAGTATTCATACAAGCACCACAACGAATACAGTGTAAAGAGGCTCTAAAATCCGGACGACTTAATTGCTCCGATCTGCCGTTGTCTACAATTACAATGTGCATTTTTCTACCATCGCTAGGTTTTTTAAAATGCGATGAGTAGGTAGTTACCGGTTGTCCAGTAGCCGACCTTGCCAATAAGCGTAAAAACACACCTAAATGTTCTTGCTTTGGTATTATTTTCTCGACACCCATGCAGGCAATATGTACAGGCGCTAAATGTGCGCCCATATCGGCATTACCTTCGTTGGTACAAACTACAAAGCCTCCAGTTTCTGCAATGGCGAAATTTACACCGGTAATTGCAGCATCGGCTTCAATAAATTTTTGTCTTAAATGTTTTCTCGCTTCTCCAGTTAAATATTGCGGATCGCCATCACAAGGTTTAGTGCCTAAATGTTCTTGAAACAACTCGTCTACCTCATGTTTGTTTTTATGTATGGCTGGCAATACAATGTGACTAGGTGGCTCTTTGGCCAATTGCACAATGCGTTCACCTAAATCGGTATCGATAACTTCTATACCATCGGCTTCCAAATGTGGATTTAAATGGCATTCTTCAGTGAGCATCGACTTACTTTTTACAACTTTTTTAGCGTTGTTATCTTTTAAAATTTTATGTACTATTTGGTTGTGCTCTTCGGCATTGGCTGCCCAGTGTACTTCTACACCGTTTTTGTTGGCATTGGCTTCAAACTCACGTAAGTAAATATCGAGATTAGAAAGCATGTGCGCTTTAATGCCATGCCCTAAATTTCTCAGTTCTTCCCAACCTTGCACATGGTGTACAGATTTGTCGCGTTTATGGCGCACAAACCACAAGGCTTTATCATGCCAATCGACTTTTTTTTCGTCTTTATTAAATATGCTAGCTAGTTTTGGATGACTCATAATGTTTTGTTTTACAACACCTGTTGGCGGTTAAAATTAAAGACT
This sequence comes from Algibacter lectus, assembly GCF_004368925.1. Classification (NCBI taxonomy): domain Bacteria; kingdom Pseudomonadati; phylum Bacteroidota; class Flavobacteriia; order Flavobacteriales; family Flavobacteriaceae; genus Algibacter; species Algibacter lectus. The sequence goes on along the minus strand of NZ_SORL01000007.1, from coordinate 1,555,890 downwards.
ACTGTTTAAAATTTCGGCAATATGCAAGATTTTTAAAGGCTGTTGGTTTCGGTTAACCAAACCTTCTAAATGCATTAAACAGGAGGTGTCGGTGGCCGTCATAACTTCAACACCACTTTCTAAATGATCTTTAATTTTATCTTTCCCCATTTTAACGGAAATGGCTTCTTCGGTAACGGCAAATGTGCCACCAAATCCGCAACATTCATCACTTCGTTTTACAGGCATTAATTCTACGCCTTTTACTTCTTGTAGTAATTCTTCAATGTAAGAAAAACGCGGTCCTACCACTTCCGAGCAAGAACCTAAACGTAGGCCTCGTAAACCGTGGCAGCTTTTATGTACACCAACCTTAAAGGGGAATGATGCGCCTAAATCTTTAACTTTTAAAATATTTAATATGAAGTCGCACAACTCGTAAACATTGTTTCTAACCTTAGTAACCTCGTCGGTTTGAGGAATAATGTTGTAATGCTTTTTTACATGATAAGCACAACTTCCAGAAGGCGTAACAATGTAATCGAAGTCTTTAAAATTATCTACAAAATTATTGCAAGCACCAACCGATTCGTACTCGTAACCCGAATTGGCCATGGGTTGTCCGCAACAGGTTTGTCCCGACGGATAGGCAACATCAACCTTTAGTTTTTCTAAAAGTTCTAAAGTTGCTTTACCAACTTGCGGATAGAGTTGATTGATGTAACAAGGAATAAATAAACCTACTTTCATAAAATTTCTAATTTAAATGACTTGGGCTTCTAAAATGGTTTAAAATGAAGTTTTAAAACCGTTTTACAGCGCAGGACAAAATTAGAAGGAAATAGTATACCAGTCTGCCTAATTTTTGATCGTGTGTGATACTTTTTTTGCCTTGTATTGATTCTTTACTTAAAAAATGCAATTAATCGTGCTTTGTTTTGTGCTTCTCCAAATACTCTGAGGGTGTGTAATTCATCACGATTTTAAACTGCCTATTAAAGTTAGAAATGTTATTAAAACCAGACTCGTAACATATTTTTGAAATGTTGAATCTGTTCTCTAAGAGCAGCTTACAAGCATAGCCAATGCGGATTTCGGTAACGTATCTAGAAAACGTTTTTTTGTTAACACGCTTAAAGTAGCGGCTAAAGGCCGAAGGATTCATATGTGCAATTTCGGCAGCTTTATTAAGTGAAATATCTAAGTTGAAATTTTTAAAAATATAAGCTTGCACATTATCTTGGGTATCACTTTTAGAGGAATTAAAGGAGTTTATAAAGCCTTGGCTCGATAATTTTTTAGTGTCGGTATGCTTAGCTAGAGCGTGTAGAATATGTAAAAAGGCCATGGTTTTTTCAAAACCTTCCAGTTCTAGCATGCTTTTAATACTGTTAATCAGTTTTTTGTTAACATTTAAAAACTTGAGTCCGTAGCTAGCACGTTTAAATAATTCTAAAATATGAATCATTTCGGGCGTTTCGAAAAACTTAGGTCCTAAATAGTTTTCTTTAAAATGAATAGCAATGGCTTTGGCTGTTTGTTCCGAGGTTTGCTCGAAATACCCGTCGTCGTTCAACCACATGTGCGGCAAGTTTTTACCAATAAGTACCACATCGCCAATACCAAACTTTTCTACACTATCGCCAATAAAGCAGGTGCCTTCACTCTTTAAAACCACCACAAGCTCCAGCTCGGGATGGTAATGCCATATTTTTAAAAAATAAGGATATTCGTTAATTTTAGTGGTAAACGAACTGTTGGTGAGGTTACTACGATCTAAAAGGTGCAGTTTCATTATTAAAGTTAGTATAGGTGGTGGTTAATAGACATAAAATAACGAAAAAGGTTTAATCCGGCAAAAATAATATTGCTATTGTTTTGTTAATTGTGATTTTAAGCAGAAACTAGAGTTGGTTAATGTGCTATTAAATGGGCTAATTGTTGATAATAATTAAAAATCTATTAGGTTTACCATAGCCTTTTTATAAATAACAATGAAAGCCGGTTTATAGCGACTAACTATTGAACTATAAAAACTGTTGATAACTTCTATGTAAGGATTCAATCAAAAATTCTACTTTTGTTATACCAATTTCATAGTTAAATTGGTCTTAATAAAATTTAATAGCAATTATGTCTGATACAATTGAAAAGTTAAAATGCTTAATTATAGGGTCAGGACCTGCAGGTTATACAGCAGCAATTTATGCGGCTAGAGCCAACATGAATCCGGTGTTATATCAAGGAATACAGCCAGGCGGACAATTAACTACAACCAATGAAGTAGAGAATTTTCCAGGTTATCCAGAAGGTGTTACAGGACCTCAAATGATGATGGAATTACAAAAGCAAGCAGAACGTTTTGAAACTGATGTACGCGACGGTTGGATTACTAAAGTTGATTTCTCTGGTGATGTACATAAAGTTTGGGTAAATGATACTAAAGAAATTCACTGTGATACTGTAATTATTTCAACAGGAGCTTCTGCTAAATATCTAGGTATAGAATCTGAACAAAAATATTTAAAACTAGGTGGTGGTGTTTCTGCTTGTGCAGTTTGCGACGGCTTTTTCTATAGAAACCATGAGGTTGTTATTGTAGGAGCAGGAGATTCTGCTTGTGAAGAAGCTCACTATTTATCTAAACTTTGTAAAAAAGTTACCATGTTAGTGCGTAGAGACGAATTTAGAGCGTCTAAAATAATGGCTACTCGTGTTAAAAACACAGAAAATATTGAAATTTTATTCAATACGGAAACAGAAGAAGTTTTAGGTGACGGTCAAGTTGTTACAGGAGTAAGAGTATCAAATAATAAAACGAAAGAAACTCAAGATATTCCTGCTACAGGATTTTTTGTAGCTATTGGGCATAAACCAAATACAGATATCTTTAAAGGCTTTATTGATATGGACGAAACAGGATACATTAAAAATGTACCAGGTCGTGCTTTAACAAATGTTGAAGGCGTATTTGTTTGTGGAGATGCTGCAGATCACGTATACCGCCAAGCTGTTACAGCTGCAGGTACGGGATGTATGGCTGCTTTAGATGCAGAGCGTTATTTAGCTGCTAAAGACTCTTCTTTTGAGGTAAGCACTTCAAACTATAACTAAGAGTATTATAAAATATTTTTTAATATGAAGAAAAGACTGCTTGAAAAAGCAGTCTTTTTTTTGTTTAAAAGTGTGGCTAAGGTTTTGTTTTTTAGTTGAAAATTCATTTTAATAATTTTGATTAAAGTGAAATAATTAAAGCAAATTTCAGGTCGATATTATTTTACAATAGGTTTTAAATTTCGTATTTTAATAGATTAAAATAAAGTTTGTAAATAAGAAGAATTACAAAGGTTTTCTAAAGAAAAAGTAGCGATGAGCAAAGTAACCGATAAGGCATTAAAAGAACGTATTAAAGAGCTTACCTGCCTTTACGAGGTGTCGTCGAGCATTAGTAATGCCGATCCCGAACATATTGAAGCCACTTTAGAGGCTATTGCTAAAAGCCTGCAAAAAGCATTTTTATATCCTAAAAAAATAGGCATTCGTATTCTAGTGAATCGTTTAGAGATACATACCGGAACAGACCCTGAAGATGTGGTTTCAATTCAATCTGAAATCAAAATTTTTAATGTGGTTAAAGGTCATATTGTTTGTAGTTTAAATGCAGATTCTTTTAAGGTGGACGATTTTTTAAATGAAGAACAACTCTTGTTAGATAATGTCGCTTTAAAAGTTGGCGATTTGTTGGAGCGTATTGAAATTCAAAACAGTGAAGCCGCTTTAAAAAAACGTATGGAACATGCGGATCGATTAGGAATTCTTGGTGAAATAACAGCAGGGATTGCTCACGAACTCAATACACCATTAGCCAATATTTTAGGCTTTGCCGAATTACTGAAATCTGATTTTGAAGATGATAAAAAGATATCGGGCGATTTAAATAAAATTATTGATAATGCCATTTTTTCTAGAGAGGTTTTAAAGAAATTAATGTTTTTTGCTTGCGAAATGCCTCAAGAAATGAAACGTGTTAATCTCGTGCCTATTATTAAAAGTGCTATCGATTTACTCGATGCTTCTTTTAGAAAAGAACAGGTTAAATATGTTGTGAAGATTGAAGATGAAACGCTGTGGTTAAAAGCAGATCCTATTCAACTGACTCAAATAATATTCAATTTATTGATGAATGCTATTTACTTCTCTCCAAAAGATGGATTGGTAACCATGGAAGCTCTACAAACAGAAACCGATATTATTCTAAAAATTCTAGATGAAGGTTCTGGCTTTACATCCGAAGCATTAGAAAAAGTATTTCAACCATTTTTTACCACAAAACCTATGGAAGATGGTTCTGGTCTAGGGTTAAGCGTGGTGCATGGTATTGTGGCATCTCACAAAGGCATCATAAAAGCAGAAAATAGAACACGTAAAGGTGCTATATTTACAATTACTTTACCAAAAAATTAAGGCATGCTATTACGTAAAGAAAACATATTAATTGTTGACGATGATGTTGATATTCTAGAGCTCTTGCAAAGGCATTTGCAGTCATGGAATTATCATACCTACAAAGCGGTTTCTGTAAAAGAAGCGGTTACTATTTTGCGCGATACTAAAATAGATTTACTAATTACAGATTTAAAAATGCCTGAAATTGATGGGGCAGAACTCATCAAATTTGTTTCCGAGCATTATCCTAAATTGCCAAAATTAGTCGTTACAGGTTATCCTTCGGTTCAAGATTCGCTGTCGTTTATAAAATCACGTGTGGTCGATTATTTAACGAAACCATTCACGAGAGAGGAACTTCAAAATGCGGTGAATAAATCGTTGGCGATTTCTAATGAAAACAATCAAAAAGCGATTAAACCTTCCGAAGAAAAAAATAAAGCTTACGGCGATATTATTGGAGAATCTGAAAAAATACAGAGTGTTATTCAAATTATCGAACGGATAAAAGATAACAAAGCCACTGTATTTATTAACGGAGAAAGTGGTACAGGAAAAGAACTTGTAGCACGTGCGATACATTACCAAGGTAAATTTGCTAGAGCGCCATTTATTGTGGTTAACTGCGGTGCTATACCCGAAAATTTATTGGAAGCCGAATTGTTTGGTTACGTAAAGGGTGCTTTTACAGGTGCCGATACAAATAGAGATGGCTTTTTTCAGGCGGCAAATGGTGGTACTATTTTTTTAGATGAAATAGGTAATGCGCCTTTATCTGTGCAATTGCGTTTATTGCGTGTGTTGCAAGAAAAGGAAGTGATTAAAGTTGGTGCACAAAAGCCCGAAAAAATTGATATTCGAATTATAGCGGCAACCAATAGCGATTTGCGCGACATGATCCAGAAACAAACCTTTCGAGAAGATTTGTTTTACAGATTAACCGTTGTAGAAATACATGTAGCGCCACTCCGAGAACGCAAAGAGGATATTCCGGTTTTGGTGGATAAGTTCCTGTTTAAATATGGCGTAGAATATAAAGATCGATTTATAAAAATAACACCCGAAGCTTTGGCTATTTTAAACCGCTATAATTGGCCAGGGAATATTAGAGAGTTAGAAAACGTTGTGCAGCGCGCTGTAATTATGTGCGATAAAATTATAGATGTGGCGCATTTGCCAGAGCATTTAAAATACACTTTGGAGTTTAGTGATGCCAATTTTGAACCTCTAAAAGTTATTGAAAAAAAATATATAGAAAAAGTATTGCGTGCCACAGGTAATAATAAAACGAAGGCCGCAGAAATTCTTCAAATAGATAGAAAAACTATTCGCCAAAAACTATCAGAATAACGCCTTTTTACTGAGGCATTTTCTCCCAACTGGGTAATTTTGTACCAGTTTAAAATATAAGTCTTTTATTGAAATATCACCAAAACCCTTTATTCGTAAAGGGTTTTGGTGTTTCTACGTGTTACGTAATTCCAAATGGCACAAACGTTGCCTTTTATGGTTTAAGAATACTAAATGTAATAGAAATGAGTGTCAATCAATTTAATATCTGTCCGAGTTGTGTGCATTGTAAAACATGTGTATTAACGTCTCAAAAGGATAAAGTTTGGTCTTGTAGCGAGTACGAAGAAGAAGTCTTAGAACCGAGTTTTTCATTAGCAAATCGAATAGATAAAAATAGAAGTAAAAAATCTTTAATGACGCTGGCTTAAGTTGGTGTTGTTAGTAATTGATAAAAACAGAATATCCAAAAAAAGAATTTAAATAGTTTTAATTTTAAAAGTAAGTATCCATGAAAAAGTATGTATTAGCAAGTTTTATAGTTTTAGGAAGTTTAAGCATCAATGCTCAAGATGATGTAAATGCATCGGCAACTTTAAAAGTAGGCGATGTTATTGAAATCGGAAATCCTTCAACAAGTAAATACAAACACATTAAGTTTCCGCGTGCAAATTTCATCATTAAAAGAAATGGCGTTGCAGATTATAAAAGCGCTTTAGGCGAAGAAGTTGTTGTAACAGAAGTAGAAACGCTTAAAGAAGGTGATACTAGAATTAGCGTAAAGCGTAAGGATGGTCGACGTTTTTTTAATACAGTATCCAACGTTTCTATAAGTTTAGAAAAAGCTATAGAGGCTAACGAAATTAAAATATAGTACCTAATCTCATTAAAAATCGAAGGTAATGGTAGAAGTAGCAGAATTAAATAAGAAAGCACATAAGAAACCGTTAAAAGGCATGATGGAGAACGTCATGAATCAGTTTAATCATGCTGCTGATATAATTAATTTACATCCTAATATTCGTAAAATACTGAGCATAACCAATAACGAAATTATTGTGCATTTTCCGGTTAAGATGGATAATGGCGAAGTAGAAATATTTACTGGATATCGCGTACAGCATAATAATGCGTTAGGACCTTATAAAGGCGGTTTGCGTTATCATCCAACAGTTGATATTGATGCCGCAAGAGCATTGGCGATGTGGATGACGTGGAAAACCTCTTTGGCTGGTTTGCCTTATGGTGGAGGTAAAGGAGGTATTCAAATAGATCCTTCTAAATATTCTACCTCAGAATTAGAACGTATTACAAGACGTTTCACCTTTGCTTTAGCCGATAATATTGGGCCAGAACACGATATTCCTGCCCCAGATGTGAACACGAATAGCCAGACGATGGCATGGATTTCAGATACGTACATGAGTACGCGTCCGCCAGCAGAACGTTCGGCTAATTTACACGTAGTAACAGGTAAGCCCGCAGGAAGCGGTGGCTTGGAAGGCAGAGATCGCGCAACGGGTTACGGTGTGTTTTTAACCATTAAGTTTTGGGCCGATAAAAATAAAATCAACCTAGAAAATAAAAAGTTTATAGTACAGGGTTTTGGTAATGTTGGGTACTGGGCATCTTATTTTTTAGAAAAAGAAGGCGCTGTGCTTGTTGCTGTGCAAGATGCGTTTGGTAGCATTGAAAACCAAAAAGGGATTGACGTTGAAAGCCTGTTTAATTATACAAAATCTAACGCAGGGAGCATTGTTGGTTTCCCAATAGCTAATGATACTTCGAATGATACGTTTTTTGGAATAGATTGCGATATTTTAATTCCTGCGGCATTGGGTAATCAAATTACAAAAGATAATGCGCACGATATTAAAGCGACCCTTATTGCCGAAGGTGCAAACGGACCAATAAATGTAGAAGGTGAACAAATTTTAGTTGAAAATGGCGTAACCATAATACCCGATATTTTATGTAATTCGGGTGGTGTTATTGGAAGTTATTTTGAATGGTTACAAAACCGAAACGGCGAGCTTTGGCAGTTAGAAGAGGTGGTTGCAAAACTTGATAAAAAATTAAAAGAATCGTTTAATAAAGTTTATGAATATTCTATAAAAGAATCTATGGATATGCGCACAGCCGCCTACTGTATTGCCATAGAACGCATTGAGAAAGCTTATGTGTTAAGAGGGATATTTCCATAAATAGAATTGATAAAACAGAATAAAAATGAAATACGGAAGCCTAATATTAGAGAAAAGAGAATACGTGTATTTAAAACGTATACTTAATGTGTCTAGTTATGCCGGAGATTTTGAAATTCAAAAGTCTTTGCAAAAACTAAGTGAAGAGTTAAAGGAAGCTCAAATAGTGGATAATGAAAAAATGCCAAGCGACATTATTCGCTTTAATAGTAAGGCGACTTTAATTTTTGAGAATGGCATAGAAAAAACATTGCAATTGGTGATTCCAACCGAAAGGGATGTAAACAAGAATAAAGTTTCAATTTTAGCGCCTATGGGTGCAGCGTTAATTGGGTATGCTGAAGGCGATACTATTATTTGGGATTTTCCGGGAGGAAGGCATCATTTAAAAATAGCCCATGTAAATCAGGAAGAAACCGTTAAAGGTTTAAATCTAGTAATTTAAAAAATCTTTAAAAATGAAAACAGAATATTTAGAAATTTACGACCATGATTCTGATGTTGATATTACACATAAAATCAACACCACAGAACTCGATAATTGGATAAGCCATATTAAATACATTCAAAAAGAATTGGATAATTTAACTAGTATATATAGTGCAATAAGCCAAACCGTAGAAGAGGATGGAGTTTTAAATAAGCTTTCTAAAAAGCAAGCAGAAAACCAAATCTTGCTAAATGCACTTAATAAGTATGTACTATTACGCTCTAATTTAATTGAGTGTGATGATATGCAATGCGATATGGTGTACATAACAGAACACGAAAGTTATAGAAGAACTTACCTCTACCATATTGATAAATATCGAAGATTGAAAGATGAGGTATATAGTGTAATACAAGCCAAACTAACTTTGTAAACGGGTAATAGTACTTAATTTATATAATTTTTTGGACCATATTTTATTACATAGAATAGATAATCAAAGGCGACTTTGCATTCAAAAAGATTTAAAAGAATTAAATCTTTGGCTCTATACACTCGAGCAGTTTAATAACAAATTAGATTGCTTTAGTGTTTTAGAAAAACGGCTTATTAAAAGTCCATCGGTTGAAAATCTGATTAAAGCACTCCGACGAAAAAATGTTTTGGTTATGGCCACTTTTTGCAAGTATAGCCAAGATTTAAAAATTGAATTTGAATACGGTAAAACAGAGTACAATGAAGTAAGATCAAAATTGCACGAAAAAAAGCGAGAACAATACAAACTCCTTTTACAGGAATGTACAGCTTTTGAAACGCATATTTATAAATTGTTAATGCGATATAAACTTAAATAATTAGAAAACATGAAAAAGATTTTAATTCCCACAGATTTCTCTACAAATAGCTATAAAGCTATAGATTACATTACAGAGCTCTTTAAAAATGAAGCCTGTGCGTTTTACTTTCTTAATGTTTATAATTACGGAACAGGTGGTTTAAGCGCTATTGAAATGTTGCAGGCCGATGATGAATGGTTTGAAAAACCTAAAGAAGAATCTTTACTACACTTGGGAGATTTACTCGATGAGTACGCTGTAAATAAAAATAATGAAAAGCACGAGTATCATGTTATTTCCGAAGGTTTAAGTCTGGTAAAGGCTATGGAAAAACATATAGAAAGTATCGATGTCGATTTAATTGTGCTAAAAGGCAATGCTAAAATTAGTAAAAACATAGAATCTATTGTTGGTAAAATTAGAACCTGCCCCGTTTTAATTGTTCCACCGTATGCTTCCATGAACAAAAAAATAAATTTAGCTATAGCGTCATATTTTACTGAAGAAGTAAGAACTAATGAAATTGATAGCTTTTTAGAAATCTTTAAAAACACCAATTTCATCATTACTGTCTTAGCTCTCACAAACGAGAAAGACATGCCAGATGAAACTAGTAGACATATTAAATTACTATGTAATCATTTAGAAAATCAAACGGATAAAACTGTGGCCTTAGAGTTTACAGCAAAATCTGATAATTTAAAAACTTATGCTATTTCTCATTTAAGTAGCATTATGTGTGTGGTAGACAAGAAACCAGATCTACTTCGAAAAATTGGGTTGTGTAAATCTAGAGTTATTTCAACTTTAGAGAAACTTCATAACAACCCAGTTTTGACTATACATCAGTAGTTTGAAGTTAATTTTTTAGTTAAGTTGTTGGTAGAGCCTTTGAGATAATCAGAGGCTTTATCTTTTTCTGAAATTAGTTTAAATGTAAAACTCTGTAGTAGAGTGTATTTCTTTTAAAACAAAATAACTTTCTAGTACGCCAATGTTTTCAATTTTAGAAAGTTTAAGCCGAACAAATTCATGATAATCAGTAAGACTTTCAAGATTTATCTTCAGGAAAAAATCAACCTTTCCAGCCATATGGTAACACTCTTGTACTTCTTTTAGAGCTTTAATTTGGCTTTCAAACTTTTCTATAAAACCTTCGTTGTGGTAACGAAGAGAAACCATACACACCGCTGTTACAGCTTTGTTTAAATGTGTTTTGTTAAGTAAGGCAACGTACTTTTTTATGTAGCCTTTGTTTTCTAAACGTCTAATACGCTCGTAAACTGGTGAGGCTGTTAAATTGAGTATTTTGGCAATTTCTTTAGTTGTTTTTTTAGAATCTTTTTGTAAAATTCTTAAAATATGAAGGTCTACGTCGTCTAATTTTTCCATTTGTGCAGATAATTTTACTGTTTAAAAAGATTAAAAGGAGTTGATTTAGTTAATAATATGGTGTTGTTTTTTTTTAAAAGATAAAAATACTTATTTATTGCTTATGTAGAGATTAATTAATGGGTTAATTGTTGTTTTTAGTAATTTTGTTCTGTAATACATTGAGTTATGAAACACGAAAGGATTTTAATTACTGGAGCAGGTGGCCAACTTGGTACCGTATTAACAGTTGAATTACAGAAAAAATATGGAGCGGATAATGTTATCGCTTCAGATTTAAAATTAAACCCAGATTTTATGGGACATTTTGAGGTTTTGGATGCTACCGATTTCGAAGCGCTCAAAAGTGTAGTCTTAAAATATAAGATCACTCAAATATTTCATTTAGTGGCTATTTTATCTGCTAATGGTGAGAAGTTCCCTTTAAATACTTGGGATATTAACATGAAATCTTTATTTAATGTTTTAGAAGTTTCAAGGTTACACGGTATTAATAAAGTGTTTTACCCAAGTTCCATAGCTGTTTTTGGCGAAGATGTAGAAAAAGATAACACACCTCAAAATCCTAATTTAACGCCTTCAACTGTTTATGGTATGAGTAAAGTAGCTGGTGAAAACTGGGCGAATTATTATCATAAAAGATATGGTTTAGATGTCCGTTCTTTAAGGTATCCAGGAGTTATTGGATATCAATCTATGCCAGGCGGAGGTACAACAGATTATGCTGTAGATATTTATCATAAGGCTGTTAAAAATGAATCTTTCGAGTGTTTTTTAGAAGCTTCAACTCATTTACCAATGATTTTTATAGACGATGCCATTAGAGCAACTATAGAGTTAATGGATGCGCCTGCCGAAGAAATTTCAGTGAGAACATCTTATAACTTATCAGGAATGAGTTTTGCGCCACAAGAGGTGTTCGGTGTTATTAAAAAAACAATTCCTAATTTTGAAATAACTTATAAACCCGATTTCAGACAAGGTATTGCAGACTCATGGCCTAATAGTATCGATGATACTCAGGCCAAAAAAGATTGGGGTTGGCAACCAAAATACAACTTGGAAAACATGACGGAAGTTATGATTGAAAAGTTGAGAATATATTATAATAATAAATTAATAGCATAAAAATAAAGCGATGTACGGAGGCATAAAAGACAAATTACAAGAAGAGTTACAAGCCATTAAAAATGAAGGTTTGTACAAAGAAGAGCGCATTATTACAAGTTCTCAAGATGCCGTTATTAAAGTATCAACAGGCGATGAGGTTATTAATTTTTGTGCGAATAATTATTTAGGATTATCAAACAATAAAGACGTGATTCAGGCAGCTAAAGATACTTTGGATACGCACGGATTTGGTATGTCTTCAGTGCGTTTTATATGTGGAACTCAAGATATTCATAAAGAATTAGAAGCTAAAATAGCCGAGTTTTTTCATTGTGAAGATACTATTCTATATGCTGCTGCTTTTGATGCCAATGGAGGGGTTTTCGAACCACTTCTAAATCATGAAGATGCTATTATTTCCGATTCATTAAATCATGCTTCTATTATCGATGGTGTACGTTTATGTAAGGCTGCAAGATATCGTTATGCTAATAATGACATGACGGATTTAGAAGCTAAACTTATTGAAGCTAATAAACAAAATCATCGTTTTAAAATTATTGTAACCGATGGTGTATTTTCTATGGATGGCGTAGTTGCAGAATTGGATAAAATTTGTGATTTAGCCGATAAGTATGATGCTTTAGTTATGGTTGATGAATGCCATGCCTCTGGTTTTATTGGTAAAACGGGTCGTGGTACTATTGAGCTTAAAAATGTATTAGGCCGTGTAGATATTATCACAGGTACGCTTGGTAAAGCTTTAGGTGGCGCGATGGGTGGTTTTACAACGGGTAAAAAAGAAATTATCGATATGTTACGCCAACGTTCGCGTCCGTATTTGTTTTCAAACTCTTTAGCTCCAGCTATAGTTGGTGCTTCTTTAAAAGTGTTTGAAATGTTAGAAAAAGATACTTCGCTTCGAGATAAGTTAGAAGAAAATACAAAATATTTTAGGAGTAAAATGGAAGCTGCTGGTTTCGATTTAGTAGGGGCAGATGCAGCAATTGTGCCAGTTATGCTTTATGATGCTAAGCTTTCTCAAGATATGGCAAATCAACTTTTAGATGAAGGGATTTACGTTATTGGTTTCTTCTACCCTGTAGTACCAAAAGATAAAGCTAGAATTAGAGTACAACTATCTGCTGCGCATACTAAAGCGCACATTGATAAAGCCGTTAATGCTTTTATTAAAGTGGGTAAAAACCTAAAGGTTATTAGTTAAAAAGAAAACTTTAAAGAGTTAAATATTTAAGTTGAAATGCCTTCGTTTTAACGCTTCAAAGCGAAGTGTCCTCTTAAATCGAAGGCATTTCCATCTTGAATAATTTGTGCTAAATACCAATAATCATCAGCAGGAAGATGTTGTCCGTTAAAGGTGCCATCCCAACCATCTGATTCATGAGTAAGTGTTTTTAATAGTTTTCCATATCTATTATAAATATATACTACTGTTCCTGGTAATTGAGCAGCGCCAACAACATGCCAAGTGTCGTTAAACAAGTCGTTGTTAGGTGTGAAGTACTTAGGGATATCAAATATAAACACAGGGCGGGTTTCGTCCATACAGCCATTTAAATCTCTAACAGTAACCAAATGTTCCCCATAAGGAACATTTGTGAAAATATTAGAAGTTTGTGGTTCTCCATCATCTAAGATATAAACATAATCTCCTGTTCCGCCAGAGCGAATATTTACGATAATACTATTTGGATCGGTAAAGTTTGTTGTTGGAGGTGCAATGTCTATTATTGCAGCATCAGATAGAACAACCTCAAAATTGGCCGAACTCGAACAAGAATTTGCGGAAGCGTAATCTCTAGTTACGGTAACACTATAATTTCCTGGGTTTTCTGGTTGAATTGTAATTTCTGGAGTTGTTGCTCCTGTAGACCATAAATACGTATCCCCAGCTACACCTGTTTCTGCGCTAACAGTAATAGGCATGCCATTACAAATCGGGATTATTTCTTCTAAATCAATAATTGGTAAAGCGTTTATGTAGGTGTTAAATTGTGTAATATCGTAACATGTGGTGGCTGTAGACTCTAATCTAGCGTAAATAGTTTCGCCGTTTTCAGCAACGTATAAATTACTTAAAGGATTTATTTTTTCATCCGCATCGGTAACGTTATTGTAATAAGTAATACTGTGTGTATTTGGATTTAAACCTCCAAGAATAATGGTGTTGGCATTGGTTAAATCGAACTCTAACAAGCCATCGTCGTCGTCGTCACATTCTGTTAAATCTGCAGGAGTACTAGAAGCACGCGGGTTAATGTAAACTCTTAAGTTAAACGAAGTCACAATGTGGCAGGTATTATCAATATTTGTTACTCTAGCATAAAAGGTTTGATTTAGATTGGTGTAATTGTACATTGGGTCTAACGGATCCGTGTTGTTCTCGGCTTGCATTTCTGTTTCATGGTAAGAAATGGTTACAGCACTAGTATCATCAACTAATCGAAGGTCTACTTGAGATAAATCGTAAGTATCAGTATCATTATCACAAATGGCGATAGTACCAACCGTTAAGGTTTCTGGTGGTAAGTTAACCTCTAATTCTTGTGGTATAACACTAAAACACCCTGTTAGTGTATTGGTTACTTTTATATATACTGTTTGCGCTGGAGAATTGAAAGCGGTTGGGGTTGTAATTTCATTGGTATTATCGAAACCATCATCACTAATATCATCTAGATTTTCAAAGTAATTGATAGCTATGTTAGATTGAATTCTATCATATATATCAAACTGCGCATCCTCGAGGTTGAAATTTGTAATACCATCATAATCGGCATCACAACTAATTAATGGACCTGTAACTTGCGATATGTCTGGTGCCGAAATAATGTTTAAACTTAAGGTTTCAACTACATAGCATAAAGAATCATCACTTTCAATACGAACAAATAAAGTTTGTGGGTTTACAATATTGGTATAATTAGAATCTGTAATAGGGTTTGTGTTGTCTTGCGCATCTAATTGCGTTGTATGATAAGAAATATTTAAATCATCGGGAGATCCGTTTGTGATTTCTTGTGTTTTTGTATCTAAGTCAAAAACAGCTATTTCATCATTACTAATATCATCACAAATTAAATATTGTGCGGGCGTATTGTAAATAGGGTCTGGAGCTACTTGTATAGTAAACGAGGTTTCAGCAAAACAGTTAGCGTCCGTAATGTTTTCAACACGTACATATATGGTTTGGCTGGGTGTTGTGTTGTTGTAAATATTGGTTTTGTCGATTGGCATTGTAAGTGCTACATCTTCAAAATAGTAAACCTCTTTACCTGTTTGGCCATTTAAAATTTCAGTATCTTTTTCCGATAATAAAAAATCGGCTGTTCTATCTCCATCAACTTCGCATATTTGGTAGTTGGTAATAGTAGGTGGGGTTGGCAGCGTATTTACAATAATTTGTTGTTCTACTATATTATAGCACCCCGAAGTGTTAGCGCTACTTTCTACTCTTACATATACGGTTTGCGTGTTTGCATTGTAAGCGGTGGGTGTGTCTATTGAGTTTATAAAGTTATTAGCATCGTCAACATTGGTGTAATAACTGAATACATTAACGGAAGGATCTGCTACAATTTCGGAATTTTTATCTTCTAAATTAATAATAGAGAATCCATCGTCATCATTATCACAGACCACAAAATCTGAAGGAGTTGTAGCGGCAGGAGCTAAAAGAATTTCAATTTCAAAAGGATTAATAGTTGCGCAACCTGTTGCAACATGTTGTATACGCGCATAAATAGTTTCTAAGCTATTGGTGTTAGTATAGAAAGGCGGTAACTGATTGGTGTTATTTTCTGCATCGGTAAGTTCTCCGAAATAAGTAACTTCAAAATCGGGATTACCGTTTAATACTGTACTGTCTAATGAGTGTAAATCAATGCTAACAAAACCATCATCATCAGAATCACAATAGGGAAGTGGTACGGCAGGGTTAAATAATAATACCGGATTAATGACAAGTGTAATATCTGATAATTCTGAACATCCGCTATCTGTATCTTCTATCCTAATAAATAACGTTGTTGGGTTTTCTGCTGTATATAAAACAGATTTATCTAGCCTGTTTATGTTTGCATCTCGGTCTGATTCATCTTCGAAAAAATTTACACTAATCGGGTTTGGTAACTCGTTAGCAATAAAAGTTTCAACAGAGTTTAAATTAAATTGAAGTAAATCGTCTGGATCTTCATTGGTGTCACAAAGAGCAAAAAAGCCAGTGTCTGTACCTGTTAAAAGCAAGTTCGTGTGAACTTCTAAAGGCACAATGGTAGGGCAACCAGTAGAATCGTCTACAATACGTACATAAAGAATACGGAATCCAGGTTCTCCTGCAGCATTTGTGTATTGGTAATTGGTTTCGTTTGCAATAGGGTTGCTGCCTGTTTGTGCATCGTCTATACTTTCATGGAAAGTTGCTGTAACACCTGTTAAGCCTTGTATAATATCGTCTATTGCTTCTGTTAAATCGAAATTAGCTGATCCATCTTGATCACTATCACAGGCATCCAAATATTGAGTGTCTCGATTTACAATTGGGCTAATTGTTATTTCAATATCAAGTTGCGTTTGGCTTATACAACCTGTAGCAGGGTTGAGGACTCTAACATAAACACGCTCGTTTGGTGTATTCAAGTTCTGGTATGGAGTTGGTATTGGGTTAGCTCCAGTATCAGCATCCGCTTGGCTATAGTGATAAGTTACTATAAGCATGCTGTCTCCTGCACTAATTTCGGAGTCTTTTTGAGTTAAATCTATTATGGCATAACCATCAGGTAAATTATCAGTATCACAAATTTCTAGTACCGTAGGTGTGTTTATAACAGGTAACGGATTAACAATTAAGTCGAAATTAGTATAGGCGAAACAACCAGAATCTGAATCTTCAATACGAACAAAAATGTTTTGAGGATTAGATGCTGCATTTGGTATTGGGGTTAATATTCGGTTTACGTTTGTACGTGCTTCTGTTTCATTGTAGTGATACGAAAAGGTGTAGTTTGTAAACGGAATATTAGCAATTAACTCGGCGGTTTTTGTGGATAAATCGAAAATTTCAATTTCATCACCACTGGTGTCATCACATAATTGATAATCTGTAATTGGTGTAATTTGTTCTTCGGTATTTAATACCACAACAATTTCATCTTCTTCTATACAAGTATTTCCATTTAAAGAAACGCTTACTTCAATTCTATAGGTTCCACTTTCAATGGCTGTGTATGTTGGAGTAATAGCTCCTGTAATTTCAACGTTATCTTTAAACCATTTGTAAGAAGCAAAGCTGTTATTGATATCTCCATCTAACAGTGCAGAACTTTCACAACTTGTAATATCTTCACCTAAATCTAATATTTTAAAACTATCACCTTCTATAAAAACAGCAGAATCGTAAGTGCCATCGGTTTGATCTGCAATAATTAGCTTTACGTGATAAGATACATAAGGCGTAATAGTTGTAGCAGCTGTTAAAACAGTTGTTCTACCAATGTAGTTGGTGTCTCCAATATTATAGCCTGCAAAATATTGCTCGTTTTCTGCAGCACATGCGGGTAATAAGTTAGGGTGAACTGTTCTAGTATTTACCGGTGTTGTTGTGCCTGGGAGAAGAGCTATGTTTTGATAAGGTGCAGTGCTTCCTGTTTCTTTTATAAGAAATACGAAACCATCGGAAACTTGACAAGGATTAATACCATCGTAATCTTCGGAAGCAAATAAATAATTAAATTGAAATTGTCCTGAAATTGAAACAATATCGAACTCTATTGAAGTTGCATTTAAGGTATTGGTTGTACCAAGAGCGGTTTCTAAATCGGGATCTGTTCCCCAAACGGAAGATCCTTCGCTTAATGTAGGTGTAATAAGAGAGTTTCCTCCAGAATTTGCAGCTCCTGTAGAAAGCATGATACCACTTGCAAAAGGAAAGTTAGAACTCGCACGTTCAAAATAACCAAAACTATTAAAACCGTGTGGTGTTCCATTTATGGCCGACTCAACATTAGAAATATCTACACAACCATCTACAAGGTTATCTTCAACTAAAGATTGTACAGGTACACTACTGTCTACCGATATTTTTTGTGCATTAGTAAATTGGCTACAACATAAGAGAGCAATTAAGAATGAATAGAAAAATCTCATGGTTCGTAGGCTATTATCAGTGTTTGAATTGTCGCTATTAATGTGCTAAAAGTATTTGTTTTTCAATTGAAATTTAAAAAATTAAGGTAAAATACCATTTAATAAGGTTTTTAGGCCACCAGATTAGTACTTTAACGTAAAATGATCTTTAAATATTCTGCCATCTTCAAGTTTAATTGAAAACCAATAATCGTCACTTGGTAATTTCTCTCCATTAAATAAACCGTTCCAACCATCTTCAGTAGCTTTTAATGTCTTAATTAACTTACCAAAGCGGTTGTAAATGGTGATTTCTGAGTTTGGTTGGTTTGAGCTCGAAATGCCATAAACTTGCCAAGTATCATGAAAGCCATCATTGTTTGGTGTGAAAAATTTAGGAAACCCAATAACGTATACTTTTTTATTTATTACACCGCAATCGTTTTTGGTGTCTTTAACAGATACGGTATAATCTCCAGGGCGGACGTTCTCAAATAAAACCTCACTTTGGTATGGTGCAACAACCACGTTATTGCTGTTAATTAATCGATACTCATAAACACCTTCTCCAGAAGTTAATACAGTAATGGTGTTATTGTTAGAGACATCGTCTACTTTTATATCGTTAATTTCAGCAATGCCGGACGCTTCAACTGTAATTGTTTTTGTTTTAGAACAACCTGTAGTGTTTGTTACGGTAACCATGTGAATCCCAGGTTCGTTTACGTTTATGGCATAGGTAGTTGCTCCAGTAGACCAACTATAGCTGTAATTACTTGGTAAGTCGTTTACTATACCTGCATTAAGTTCTATGAATTCCGGATAGGTGTTTAAGCAATAGTATAATAGAGCAACTGAATCTATTTCGGGTAATTTCGCCACTGTAAGTTCAACTTCGCTAATACCATAACAATCATTAGCATTTTCAACTCTTGCAAAAATAGTTTGGTTATAGGGTATCGTGTTGGTGTAGTCTGAGTTTAATTCATTTGTTTCTAGCAACGCATCATTGTAAGTTTCATAATAATAGATATTTAAACCAACAGGAAGCCCGTTAACAACTTGGCTATCGGCATTGTTTAAATTAAAGGTTTCTAAGCCATCTTCAACACCATCATTATCGCATAAAGTAAGTGTTGCATTGTTCGAGTTGGTTGTGCTTACCGCTAATGTTAATTCAGCAAAGCTAAAGCATCCTGTTACCGTGTTCGTGATTTCGGTATAAATAATTTGTGGATTTTGGCTGTTTAAAAAAGCATCACCATTCACTTCTATCGTTCTGGCATTATCAGTAAAATAACGTACCGATCTATCTGGCGTTTTACCTGTTAAATTAGCTTCGGCTTCAGTTAAATTAAAATTTGTAAAACCATCGCTTATGCCATCTTCATCACATTGAAGCAAAGTAGTGTCAAACGCTTCCGGATTAGGATTTGTAACTAAATTGAAAGACGTTATGCTTCTACATAGAGAATTTATTTTATCTTCAATACGCACAAATACAACTTCGTTAAAAGCAGTAGTGTTATAGTATAAATCAGGGTGTGGATTATTTTTTGATTCAGCATCTGCTGAAGATTCATAATAAGTGATATTCAAATCATTTAGATCTTGACCATCTAATATTTCGCTGTTTTTTGAAGATAAGGTGAAAGTGGTGCGTCCGTTTTTGTCATTGCCATCATCCATATTATCACAAAGTTCATAATCTGCAGGTTGTAAAAAATCAGGACCTGTGTTTACAACAAGATTAAATTCTGATATTTCGAAACAGCCCGTAGAGTTGTTTGTGATTCTAGCATATATGGTTTGCGGATTGGCAATGTTGGTATATGGCGAACTAATTGGGGTAATACCTATTATCGCATCACTTTCTGAGGCGTGATAAGTAATTGCGGCATCGGTTTGGCTACCCGTAATTATAGGCGTATTTTCTTCTAAATTAAAAAACGTAAAGCCGTCATTATAAGGTAAGGTGACATCGCAATTTTCAAGGTTCTTTGAGGTCGAACTTGTTATAGAAGCATCTGTTGGAGGGTCTGAAAACTCAGCAGTTCCAGTCCATTCTAAATTAAAGGCACTGTTTCCAATAGGTCTATCTATAACAATAAAATAGGTGTCTCCGGCCGATACATTAAGCCAGCTTACAAAACTGTTACCATTTGCGCCAGGCCCTTCAGAAGTATCATTAGCAGTACCATTCATACCTGTATGATTATTGCTGGCTCCAGAAGAAGACGGGTTGGTGGTAGAGCATCTAATAGCTAAACCTAAATTATTACAATCGGCATTTGGACCAAAAACAAAAAAATCGTAATCTTCGTTTATAGAACTACTAGATGGTTTAAGGGTAAAGCCGAGTGTACCATCGGTTACTGGAGTTACTTTTAACCAAACACTATTATTTTCTTGACTGCTACAGTTTTGACCGAAGCCGAGTTCTTGTCGACCAATTCCATTAACATTTAAATTAATATTAGAGTTTCCACATACTATTACAGCGTCGCTACAATCGGTTGGGTTTTGGGCATAGGTATCTAGTTGAAAAGCAAGGCTCATCAAGATAGAAAGGGATAGTAATTTTATTTTCAAAAGTTAATATTTTAAAGTAAAATGATCTTTATGTATACGACCATCTTCCAGTTGAATAACAAACCAATAATCATCGGCAGGTAATAATGCGCCATTGAAGCGACCGTTCCATCCGGTATCTTTTGGACTTAATGTTTTTAATAATTTTCCGTAGCGGTTATAAATTAAAATTTCCGAATTAGGTTGATTGTCACTTGATATGCCGTAGATTTTCCATGTGTCATGAAAACCATCATTATTAGGTGTGAAAAACTTTGGAAACCCTATAACATGGGCTTTTTGATTAACAGCACCACAATCGTTTTTTGTATCGTTAACAGAAACCGTGTAAACCCCAGGGAATACATTTTCGAAAACCGGCTCGCTTTGGTATGGAGCAATTACCACATTATTGCTGTTTAATAATCTATACTCATACTCGCCTTCACCCGAAGCCATAACGGTTATGCTATTATTTGTAGATACATCTTTAATTTCAATGTTATCTATGGTGGCAATATTGGCGCCTTCAATAGTTATGGTTCTAGTTTTAGAACATCCAACGGCGTTGGTAACGGTAACAGTATAAGTGCCAATTTCGTTAATGTCTATGCTGTATGTGTTCTCTGATGTAGACCAGTTATATGTGTAATTACTAGAGAAACCGTTTGTTAAGGCAGCGTTTATAGCAATAGTTTCCGGGAATTTATTAATGCAATAGTAAAATAAAGCTTCGGTTTCTATTTGTGGCAGTTCATTAACCGTAAGTTTAATTTCGCTTATGCCGTAACAATTATTAGCATTTTCTATACGTGCAAAAAGTGTTTGTGAGTAAGCCGTTGTATTAGTGTAAATGTTATTTAAAGCATTTTGTTCTAATAAGGCATCGTTGTAATTTTCAAAATACAAAATGGTTAAACCAGCAGGTAATCCATCTGTAAGTTGTGCATCTGCATTATTTAAATCAAAGGATTGAAAACCATCTTCAGTGCCATCATCATCACATAAAATTAATTCTGCATCTTTAGAGTCGGTGGAGCTTACGGCAATAGTTAATTCAGAATTGTCAAAACAAGTGGTTGTTGGATTGTAAACTTCAACATAAATAATTTGAGGGTTTGAGGTGTTGTTGTAGCTTGTGCCATCTATTTCTAAAGTTCTCGCACTATCTGAATAAAAACGAGTTTCTAAGTCGGCTACATTTCCTGTTAAGGCTTCATTGGCTTGAGTTAAAACAAACGTTGTTCTATCATCTTTTAATCCATCTTCATCACATTGTAGTAGCGTGTAATCGAAGGCTTCGGGGTTTTCGTTAAAATTAACGTAAGCTTCTCCCTCTAAAGCACAATCGCCATTATTCGGGTCTATGTAAACTTCATAATGTCCGCTGGCATTAATAAATAGGCTAGCACTTGTTTCTGCAAGTGGTAAGCCATTCATAGACCAAGTATAGGTGGCCCCGGCAATATCATCTGCAGCAAGGGTATAGGTGTCGTTTTCGCATAAATCTAAATTAATAGTACTTTTTGAATTCTTTATAATATCAATTTTTGTATTGAAAAAAGACTGAATAAATGGAGGTAAACCTTGCGAGGATAAATTAGGGGATAAGTTTACAGCATTATGCTGATAGTTACTAGCCGGGCCTAATTCGTTTGGGTTATTTATTACACCTAAATATGGTAAGCCTTGTCTGTATGTGGCACTTAATGCTCTGTATATTTTTCCGTTTGGAGCAAGCTGTAAACCACCTCTAAAAAGACGCCTGTCGTCTAGCGTTATCGCGGAATTCACAATATCTGTTGCAAGTAAGTTGTATTGTATAAGTTTAGACTCGTGATTGCTTGGGTCTTCGCTAGCTTGTGGATTGCTGTTATCCGAGAAGTCGTTGTATGTGCTTACATAAAGTAACTCACTATTTGGTGAGAATTCTAGTCCGTAAGCTTTGTTTGCAAAACCAGTAATGGGTATAGGCAATTGGTTGCTAACAATACCTGTAGCTACATCAAAATCGTATAAATACATACCATTTGATACATGGCTAATGGCTACCTTGGTGCCATCTGGCGATAGTTTTAAATAGCCTCGATAATCTATAAAAATGGAAGATGGTAATTTAAAAGTAGATTTAATTGGTTTGTTTTGTACACCAGCACTATCAACTTCATAGGCATAAAAGGTGTCTAAATCTCCTGGGTTTCCATCGATTGATGCATAGGCAATTACCCAAATAGAATTGGTGATACAATCTTTTAAAACAGCGGTGATCTTTTCAGAACAATCGTTTAATAAATTAACGTTTTTAGTAGTTACTTCACCTAAGCCACCATCTAGAGTAATATCAACTTCAGAATAGTTTAATCCAAAATGGGATTCATTATTATTGTGGTCGTCTACGGTGAAGATGAAAAAGATATTTTCGTCGTTAGGTTTTGGGACAATAATAGCCGATTGCGTACTAGAAGGATCTCCAAATAAACCACTACCGTTGTTCATGATGTCGTGGTTTCTATTCCAAACGGTTGTACCATCGGTATAGAAAAGTAAATCGCCGAATTCATCCGAAATGGTTGCGCAACCTTCAAAAGTATTTAAATTTCCATCAGTAAGCGTGGTAATACTGTTAGATGCTAAATCGAATTTAATGCCGCTGTTATAACCAAAATACCAGGTAGATGCTTCACTTTGAGCATAGATATTAAATCCAATTAACAAGAATAAAGCGAGTAGTATATTTTTTTTCATCTAAATAATAGCAATAGCTATCAAATATATTACAAATCGCGCTTTTTTAATAATTTAAACGATAAAAATACAAATAGAGCGGTCCAGCCAAGAACAATGGCAATTTCATACCAATGCACTAAATAATCGTATGTTAATTCTGCCTTTTCAGGGAATTTGGACATGGCCACACGTTGAAAAGGTTGTTCTATTAAATTGTACATAGACTGTAGCGGAAAGAAATTTTGAATTTTAGTAGCCACATGATGATCGAATTGCCAGGTAATTAATCCGAAAATAATCCATTCAGAAATAAATAAAATAAATAAGAAAGCCAATGCAAAAGCAGAACGTTTTACAAGCATTCCGAAAAATAAACACAAGCTAAAAAAGCCTAATAATTTCACGAAATAAGCTAATAAAAAATTTGTTTCTCTAAAGATAATGTCAATCTGGTCATAGCTTGAATAATACATGCCAATACAGAATGAAATAAGACCAATAAGCACAGTGGAAATAAGCGAAAAGAAAGCAATAGCATAGAATTTAGATAAAATAAACTCCTTTTTACTTAAGCCGTCAATTAGGTTTTGTTTTATGGTTTTGTTGCTGTATTCGTTCCCAATCATGCTTACCACAACAATCGCGAAAAAGAATTTAAATTGCGAAGCAAAAAATGTGGTTAAATGCCAAATTATAGGAAAGTTGAAAACGCCTAATTCACCAAGTTCTAAAGTGAAAAAGCCAAAAACATTAATTTTTATAGAGGATAAAAGAATAACGAAAAACGGTAAAATAAACGACACAAAAATTAAAACTTTGCTGGTTCTATTTAGTAAAAGCTTTTGTAATTCTAGGTTTAAAAGTCTGAACATGAGTTTTGCTTTTAGTTGTATTAGTTATTATCTGTTAATTGTAAAAATTGCTCTTCTAAACTTTCTTTACGCTGCACTAGATGGGTAAGAATTATACCGTTTTCAAAAAGTTGTTTATTAAAATCTTCCGAGCTCAATGGTTCTTTAAGAAAAGCTGTTATTAAACCACTATCGGTTTTTGTATTCGAGAATGATGGATGGTTTTCAATAAAAGCAAGCAGTTCAGTTTCTTTATTACATTTCAATTCAAAAAAGCCATGGCTAGAAATCATTTCATCTACACGGCCAGAATATAATTTCACACCTTTACGCAAAACAACAACGTGCGAGCAAACTTTTTCAACTTCATCTAATAAATGCGAAGCCAATAAAATAGTAGTGCCTTTAGCAGCAATTTGCTTTATAATTTCTCTAATTTGGTGAATACCTTGTGGGTCTAAACCATTTGTAGGTTCGTCTAAAATTAATATTTCAGGATCGTTTAACAGAGCAGAGGCAATGGCTAAACGCTGTTTCATACCTAAAGAATAGGTGCTGAATTTATGATTTTTTCGATCTAAAAGTCCAACAACTTCTAGTTTTTCTTCAATTTTATTTAAACCAACACCTTTTATTTTACAAACCAGTTTTAAATTTTGTTCAGCCGTCATGTACGGATAAAAATTTGGGCGTTCAATAATGGCGCCTACCTTTTTTAAAGCATCGTGTGTTGAGGTGTTACCATCAAACCAATGGAAGCTTCCCTCCGTTTTATTTACTACGTTTAAAACAATACCTAAAGTGGTCGATTTCCCGCTGCCATTTGGTCCTAAAATGCCGTAAACATTGCCTTTGTTAATGGTGAAAGATAAATCTTTAACGGCTGTTAAATAACCGAATTTTTTGGTGAGATTCTTGATGGTTAATATAGATTCCAAACTATGTAGTTTTTAAAGCCTGCATTTTTTTAAACGCCGGCATGTGTTAGTTTTTTAGTACGACGACCCGTTTTCTAATTTGTTACAAGAAAAGAAATAAAAGATTAATATATAAGGAATAGTATTGTCAATATTAATTTTGATTATTTTTAAGATGAATAAATAATAAAATGAGGAGATTATTTTAATTAGCCGAAAATATTTTATTTTTAGATATATTTACATGCTATGGAAGATTTAAAAATATCGAAGAGGAAACCATCGTTTCCGATTACTGAAAAATTACATAATTATCTTTTGGAATATAATAGAAACACAAAAATTCCAATTTTTTATGATGATTTGTTACGTTTTCAAGGTTCGATAGTAGTTTATGATAAGGATGATAATGATACGTTATGGATTCGCGTATATTATAATGAGTTTGAGCGTCAGGAAATTGAGCAATCTCTAAAGAAAGTATATACCATTCTGCATTCTGATGGAAATGAAAATATTTTTCAATTCCTTAGTGTTGATGCTATAGATTTTTGCACCTTCGGAAATTCGAAGCCTTTTCGGATTAAAATTCGTAATATTTTAAACGATAATTATACTTATTTTTATATTAAAACTGCCGATGCCTCTCGTGTTTATGGTTTAGAATTGGAGCATATGCTTTCGCCATATAATTTGAATTTTTTAGTTTACGAGAACACATTAATAGAAGAGCATATTGCCGGAATTCCTGGAGATGAGTTTATAAAAAACTTTTTACCAAAATGTAGTAATTCAGAAAAAACACAGATTGCTAAAGAGTTTGTAAAGTTTAATGAACGTTGTATGATTAGGCTTTTAGGAGATATGCGATCTTACAATTACGTTATTGTGCCTACGCACGATTTTGACCATGTGGTGTATAAAATTCGTGCCATCGATTTCGATCAGCAATCTTACGAAGGAAAGTTAAATATATACAGGCCTCAGTTTTTTAAAGAGAATTTTAAAATGGTAGAGTTAGTTACCGAGCGCGTACAGAAATTCTCTATCGATCAATATAAAATTGAAGAGCGTTCTATTTTAGTAAAACGACTAAAAAGTTTTAAAGATAGAATAGAAGAGTTGCTAAACTGTATGTATGAAGATACTATTTCCAACGAAGAGAATATTGCTTTATTAAAGTCGAAAATATTCGATTATACTCAAGATATTGAGTTTAAAAACTGTAAGAATATGGGTGATATTTTAAAAAATACGCTTAGATTTTTAACCCACAATTACGAGAATGTTAATCCAAAAGGGTTTTACAATAATTAGAAGGTTTTATCAAGCTGTGTAAACTTGTCCTCGGTGCGGTTTTAGGGCATCGCGAATGGGTTTCATATCGGCCTCATCAACAACTAAAAAGGCAATAGCGTGCATTTCGCTTAAAATTTCAACACCAGTTATTGTAATATCTAGTTTTTCTATACTAATGTATTCTTTTAAATGAATAAGGTGGTGTTCTGCTGTTCTTTGTCCGTTTGGCCCTCTAAAATCCCAGATAAGTTTAAGTTTGCGCATGCTTATTGTTGTGGTTTTCTGGTTCAAATATACTTCAAAAACTGTAATATTTATGTTTTTTAAACGTTTGTTAAAGCAACTTGCTTTATAGCTTTATATTACTATTTTTGTTTTTATTAAAAATTGATATTTTCAAATGAGGTTTAAATATTTTTTTATTCAAATTCCGTTCTTTTTTTGTTTGTTTTTAAATGCTCAAACAGTAGATAAAGAGGTGTTACTAGAAGTTGGTGGCGATCCGGTTTATGTATCTGAATTTATGAATGTTTATAATAAGAACTTAGATTTAGTTCAAGATGAATCTCAAAAAGATGTCGATGCTTATTTAGAACTTTTTACAAATTACAAACTAAAGTTAAAAGAGGCAAAAACACTTGGCTTAGATAAAAAGCCCAGTTATAATCGCGAATTATTAACTTATAGAAAACAATTGGCTAAAAATTTCATGACCGATAATACGGTTACCGAAGCTTTAGTTGAAGAGGCTTACTATCGTATTTCTAATGATGTAAAAGCACAGCATATTTTAGTTTTATTATCTGAAGATGCTGCTGCGGCAGATACTTTAGCGGCTTTTAATAAAATAACCAAATTGCGCGAAACTACTTTAATTGAGGGTTTTGGAAACGTAATGACGCAAAAAGCCGATGGTAAAACAATAATAGCAGAACAACTCGGTTGGTTTAATGGCTTTAAAATGGTTTATGCTTTTGAGAATGCTGCTTTTAATACTGCAGTAGGCGAAACATCTCAACCTTTTAGAACACGTTTTGGATACCATATTGTTAACGTACAAGATAAACGTGAATCACGTGGCGAGCGTACAGTGGCCCATATTATGGTTGTAGATAAGGAAGATGATGCTACTGCCGAGAATCCGGAAACTAGAATTCAAGATATTTATAAAAAAATAAACCAAGGTGAAGATTTTGAGGCTTTGGCTAAACAGTTTTCAGATGATAAAAGTTCTGCTTCAAAAGGTGGGGTGATGCCTCCGTTTTCTGGAGGACAGTTAAGTGCTGCAAAATTTGAAGATGTTGCTTTTAGTTTGGAGCATGTTGGGGCGGTTTCAAAACCATTTAAAACACAGTACGGCTGGCATATAGTTAAACTATATAATAAAAAGCCAGTTGCAGATTTTAAAGATATTAAAACGGAATTGGTTCAAAAAGTTCAGCGCGATGAGCGCTCTAAACGCATTGATGATGCTTTGTATAGTAAGCTAAAGAAAATGTATAATTTAAATAATGAGGAACCTAATCTCGACTATTTTGTTTCGGTTTTAAAGGCTGATTACTACAAGCGTAAATGGAAATTGCCATCAAATTTTGAAGCCGATAAGATATTGTTTACTATTGGTGAAACAAATTATACTTATAAAGATTTCGGGAATTATCTAGTGAAAACACAACGTAATCTTCGTGATAGTGTACCGTTTAATCATATTGTTTCAGAAAAATATACTGAGTTTTTTAATAAAAGTTTAGTGGAGTATCACGAAGCGCATTTAGAAGAAGTAAATTCAGAATTTGCAAATGTTATTAACGAGTATAGAGATGGTTTGTTGCTTTTCGATTTAATGGAAAATACCATTTGGAATGCTTCAAAAACAGATTCTTTAGATATTCAGGAGTTCTATAATTCGAATAAAAAAGAATATATTTTACCCGAAAGAATTGATGCTGTTGTTGCTTCTTCAACTAAACAAAAAACGCTAAAAAAGGTTTCTAAATTGCTAGAGGAAAATATGTCTTTAGATCGTATTAAAAACTTAGTGAATAGTAACGATAGTGTAGAAGTTATTTTCACATCAGGTATTATGGATGCCGAACATCAAGTACTTCCAAAAGGATTTAAGTTCAAGAAAGGTATTTCTAAAATTTTTAAACATCATGATGCTTTCGAAGTGGTTCAGGTAAAAGATATTCTTCCGGAAACTGAAAAAACTTTAGAAGAAGCAAAAGGGGCTGTAATTTCAGATTATCAAAATGAAAAAGAAGCCAAATGGGTTAAATCACTAGCCGATAAATACAAAGTAGTGGTTAATAAAGATATCTTGAAAAAGGTGAAGTCTGAAATAGAAAAACAATAGATGCAGAAAATTATAATTTTAGTTCTTTTATCATCAATTATGGTGTCTTGCGATTTCTCGTTAAAAGAAGAGGGGAATCTCGAACCCATTGCTAGGGTGAATAATTCTTACTTATACAAAGAGGATGTGTCGGAATTGGTTTCTGAAGCAGTTACAAAAGAAGATAGTGCTGTTTTAGTGCAAAACTATATCAATAATTGGGCATCAAAACAGTTGTTTTTAGATGGTGCATTGCTTAATTTAAGTGAAGAAAAACAAGCAGGATTCGATAAGTTGGTAGCACAGTATAAAACAGATTTATACACAAAGGCTTATATTGAAGCCTTAGTAAGTAGAAATCTAGATACGGTTGTTAATCGAAGCATGGCAGAGGCATATTATGATAAAAATAAGGACGTTTTTAAGTTGAATGAAGAGTTGTTGCAGTTTCGATATATTCATGTAGACGAAAACATTATTGACTACAGTGGTATTGAGAAAAAATTTAAGCGTTTTAATGAAAAGGATAAAAGAGAACTAGATTCTATGTCTATTCAGTTTAAATCTTATTCTTTAAACGACTCTATTTGGATAAAAGCAAGCCAAGTTATTAGTAAAATTCCTGCGATTACGCCCGAAAATAAAAATCAACTGTTAAAAAAATCTAATTTTGTACAGCTCAAAGATTCATTAGGAGTATATTTGATGCAAATTAATGATGTTTTATTACGAAATGATACGGCGCCGCTAGAATTTGTAACGCCAACAATTAATCAAATTGTTAGAAATAAGCGTAAATTAGAACTTATTAAAAAATTAGAAAAAGACATTACTAAGGATGCTATTAAAAATAAAGAATTTGAAATTTATAAATAACCTAAAATTTACTACTGTTGCTTTACTATGTTTAGGAAACGCAGCATTTGCACAAGAAATTATTGAAGAGGATGTTGTTGCAAAAGTAGACTCTACAACCTTAGTACAAAACACTAAAAGTGATGTGCCAAGCAATTACAAAAAGCAAAAAGTAGATGCAGTTGCTGCTGTAGTTGGTGATTTTATTGTGTTAGAATCTGATGTGGATAAAACCTATTTACAATTAGAAGCACAAGGTGTTAATGTCAAAGATATTGAACCTTGCCAATTATTTGGTAAGTTACTAGAGGACAAATTGTATGCGCATCACGCTATACAGGATAGTATTATAGTTTCAGATGCTGAAATTCGTAGTATGGTAGATTACCAAATGGAACAGTTTTTAGCTGAACTAAATGGTGATATGAAACGTTTATTAGCGCTTTATGAAAAGGATACAGAGAAAGCAGTTCGTGAAGAAATGTTCGAAATTAATAAAAAGAATAAGTTAGCTCAAGAAATGCAAGCTAAAATTGTTTCGGAAATTGAAGTGACTCCCGAGGAAGTTCGTTTATTTTTCTCTAAAATACCTAAAGAAGATCGTCCAACATTTGGAACGGAGCTTAAAGTAGCACAAATTGTTTCGGAACCTAAAGTTTCTGAAGAAGAAGAACAACGCGTTATAGATAGATTGAAACAGTTTAAAGCAGATATTATAGAGAAAGGTGCAAGTTTCCGTTCTAAGGCGGTATTGTATTCTGAAGATCCTGGTTCTGCGAGTCGTGGAGGAAAATATACGCTAAATAAGAAGAAACCAAGAATGGTTAAAGAGTTCCGTCAAGTGGCTTTTGCACTTCAAGAAGGAGAGATTTCAGAGCCATTTAAATCAGACTTTGGTTACCATATTATTACTGTAGATAAAATTAGAGGTCAAGAGTACGATGTAAGTCATATTTTACTAACGCCTAAAGTGTCAAGTGAAGCTATAGCAGAAGCTAAAGAACGCCTTGAAAAAGTAAGAGAACGTATTGAAAGTGGTGCAATTACTTTTGCAGATGCTGCTCGTGAGGCTAGTGATGAAAAAGAAACTAGAAATGATGGTGGGCAATTAATTAACCCAGCGACTCAAGATTACAACTTCGAATTAACTAAATTAGACACAGAATTATATTCTCAAATTCAAGATTTAAAAGAAGGAGAAGTTAGTTTAGTTTTAACAGAGCAAGACAGAACCGGAAATGTTAAGTTTAAAATATTAAGAGTAACCGATAGAATCAATGAGCATGAAGCAAATTATGCTCGCGATTACTTAAAAATTAGAGAACTTGCTCTAGATGAAAAGAAAATTAAAGCGATCGAAGATTGGCAAACAGAGAAAATTGAAGATACTTATATCAAGATTGGATCTAAATATAGAGATTGCGATTTTTCTGGTAACTGGTTAAAAAAATAAATCTATGTCCGATGTAGCTGCCATTGAACAATTTGTAAAACAATTTAAAGCATTAAAAACCGAAGTTGCCAAGGTAATTGTTGGTCAAGATGCTGTTGTAAACCAAATTTTAATTTCTGTGTTTTCTGGAGGTCACGCCTTACTTATTGGTGTGCCTGGATTAGCAAAAACCTTAATGGTAAATACTATTGCACAAGCGTTAGGTCTAGATTTTAAACGTATTCAGTTTACTCCGGATTTAATGCCTAGTGATATTTTAGGTAGTGAAATTCTAGATGAAGATCGTCGTTTTAAATTTATAAAAGGACCTATTTTTGCTAATATTATTTTAGCAGATGAAATAAATAGAACACCTCCAAAAACGCAAGCCGCACTCTTAGAGGCTATGCAAGAGCGTGCTGTTACTGTTGCAGGGCATCATTATAAACTAGATTTACCTTATTTTGTATTAGCAACTCAAAACCCAATTGAACAGGAGGGAACTTACCCGTTACCTGAAGCTCAGTTAGACCGTTTTATGTTTGCTATTAATTTAGATTACCCAACTTTTGAAGAAGAAGTACAGGTTGTAAAATCGAC
This sequence comes from Algibacter lectus, assembly GCF_004368925.1. Classification (NCBI taxonomy): domain Bacteria; kingdom Pseudomonadati; phylum Bacteroidota; class Flavobacteriia; order Flavobacteriales; family Flavobacteriaceae; genus Algibacter; species Algibacter lectus. The sequence continues at coordinate 1,524,472 of NZ_SORL01000007.1, read as the reverse complement.
TACAAATGATAATAAGGTTAAGGTAAATGCTTTGTTCTCGGCAAAGCAAATTGTCGATTTTCAACATCTAATTCGTCGTATTCCTGTTGCAGACAATGTTATTGAATACGCGGTTGCTATGGTTGGTAAAACAAGACCAAATAGCGATCAGGCTCCAGAAATAGTTAAAAATTATTTAGACTGGGGAGCAGGTCCAAGAGCTTCTCAAAATTTAATTTTGGCAGCCAAAACACATGCAGCTGTAAATGGTAAATTTTCTCCAGATATAGAAAATGTACAAGCCGTTGCAGAAGGTATATTAAGACACCGTATTATCAAAAATTACAAGGCCGAAGCCGAAGGTATTTCAGAGACAGATATTATTAAGAGTTTGTTCTAAACGTTTTATACAAGAATTCTAACCCATGTCTATAAATGCAAAGCATAGAATTTTTGGATTAGACGTTGTTAGGGCTACAGCCATATTACTCGTGTTATGCTCGCATTCCACGCTGTTATTATTTCCAAATGAATCTCATTTTATTATTACCATAGTCCAATTTTTTGGGGCTATTGGTGTCGATTTATTTTTTGTATTAAGTGGATTTCTTATAGGAGGTATTATTATCAAAAACATAGATAATAATAAAACTACACCGAGAGATTTTATTCAATTTTGGGTTAGGCGTTGGTTTAAAACGTTGCCAAATTATTTTCTAGTCCTTCTGTTAAACATCAGCGTGTTTTATCTTTTTAATAAAGAAATTATAGATGGTATAGGCGATTTTTTTGTTTTTATTCAAAATTTTAAAACAGAAATGCCCGACTTTTTTACAGAATCGTGGAGTTTATCTATAGAAGAGTTTGCATATCTTTTGGTGCCTGTTTTACTTTTAGCGGCTATTCATTTTAGTAAAACGGCTTCGAAAATTAAATTGTTTGTCCTAGTAACTTTGGGCGTTATTTTTGCCGTATTTTTAGCGCGTTTGTTATTTTATTTTGATAATGATATAACATCTTATAAAACATGGAGCCATCAAGTTAGAAAGGTTGTTATTTATAGAATTGATAGTATTTACTACGGGTTTTTAGCGGCTTATTTTTTCACTAAAGGGCGTTTATTATGGAATCGGTATAAAACAAGCGCCTTTATTTGTGGGCTTATTTTGTTTTTTTCTATGCATGGCTTTATCTTTATTTTTAATAGTGAACCACAAACGCATCCATTATTTTATACGGTTTTTTACTTACCGTTTTTATCTATAAGCTTACTCTTATTATTTCCTGTTTTTTCTAATTGGGAAAAAGGTCTCTTACTCAAAGAACAAATTACTTTTATAAGTTTAATTTCCTACGCGCTCTATCTTTTAAATTACTCGTTAATTTTACTTCCGCTACAGCGAATATTTAATGTTGAAACCTTTTCAAGCATTGAAAAAGTGATGATTTTAGTGTTCTACTGGGGTGTATCATTCTTTTTTTCTTACTTACTTTATGCGTATTTCGAAAAACCGATAATGACTTTTAGGAATTCACGATTTATTAATAAGTATTTTTGTTAATTACTTAAGATATTGCTATTTTTTTTATTAAATACGTGAAAAATAAATAGTCATATTAATTTAAAATGGTATTATAATAATTAACTATAATTAGTTGTTGTATTACGCTGTTTCTTTTTAAAACTTTGCTTTAAATTTTTTAAGTTTGCAAGACTTAAAAAAATAAACTTAAATAAACTATCCGGCTCTGAATTTGGTAATTCGAGCCTAAACTAACACCGTAAATATTTCTTTCATGAATACTTATAAGGATTACATTAAGCAGATCGAAGAACGAAAAGGTCAAGGGCTTAACCCACAGCCAATAGATGGCGCTGAATTACTTAGCGAAATTATTGCGCAAATTAAAGATGTAAATAATGAATATAGAGAAGATTCTCTAAATTTCTTTATTTATAATGTTTTACCTGGAACCACGAGTGCTGCTGCTGTAAAAGCTAAGTTTTTAAAAGAAATTATTCTTGGTGAATCTGTTGTAGAAGAAATTACACCGGCTTTTGCTTTTGAACAATTATCACACATGAAAGGTGGACCTTCTATTGAAGTTTTACTTGATTTAGCTTTAGGTGAAGATGCTGCTATTGCTACAGATGCTGCAAAAGTTTTAAAGACACAAGTGTTTTTATACGAGGCAGATATGGCGCTTTTAGAGAATGCTTACAAAGCAGGAAACCCAATTGCCAAAGAATTATTAGAAAGTTATTCGCAAGCTGAGTTTTTTACAAAACTACCAGATGTTGAAGAAAAAATAGAAATAGTAACTTACATCGCAGGTGTAGGTGATATTTCTACAGATTTATTATCTCCTGGTGCAGATGCACACTCAAGATCAGATCGTGAATTACACGGTCAATGTATGTTTGAGCATAACAAAGACATGCAAAACGAATTGTTAGCTTTAAAAGAGCAACACCCAGATAAACGTGTGATGTTAATCGCCGAAAAAGGTACTATGGGAGTTGGATCTTCAAGAATGTCTGGTGTAAATAACGTAGCGTTATGGACTGGTGTTCCTTTTAGCCCTTACGTGCCATTTATCAATTTTGCGCCAGTAATTGCTGGTACAAATGGTATTGCGCCAATTTTTTTAACAACTGTTGGAGTAACTGGAGGTATTGGTATCGATTTAAAAAACTGGGTACAAAAGAAAGATGCAGAAGGTAATACTGTTGTAGATGCTGATGGAGAACCAGTTTTAGAAGAAGTGTATTCTGTAGCTACAGGTACGGTATTAACGATTAATACAAAAACAAAAAAATTATATAACGGAGATAAAGAGTTAAAAGATATCTCAGCTGCATTAACGCCACCAAAAATGGAGTTTATCAAAGCAGGAGGATCTTACGCTGTTGTTTTTGGTAAAAAATTACAAACTTTAGCTTGTAAAATATTAGAAATCGATATTCCTCAAGTATATGCACCTTCTAAAGAAGTATCTGTTGAAGGACAAGGTTTAACAGCTGTTGAAAAAATATTCAACAAAAATGCCGTTGGAAATACTCCAGGTAAAACATTACATGCAGGTTCTAATGTGCGTGTTGAAGTAAACATTGTAGGGTCTCAAGATACTACAGGTTTAATGACGTCTCAAGAATTAGAGATGATGGCAGCGACTATCATTTCTCCAATTGTTGATGCGGGTTACCAATCGGGTTGTCATACAGCTTCTGTTTGGGATGATAGATCTAAGGCTAACATTCCAAGATTAATGAGTTTTATGAACGATTTTGGTTTAATTACTGCACGTGATCCTAAAGGACAATATCACGCGATGACCGATGTTATTCATAAAGTATTAAATGATATTACTGTTGATGATTGGGATATTATTATTGGTGGAGATTCTCATACACGTATGTCTAAAGGTGTTGCTTTTGGAGCCGATTCAGGAACTGTTGCCTTAGCATTAGCTACAGGTGAGGCTACTATGCCAATTCCAGAATCTGTAAAGGTTACTTTTAAAGGTGAAATGAGAAGCTTCATGGATTTCCGTGATGTGGTACACGCTACACAACAACAAATGTTAAAGCAGTTTGGTGGAGAAAACGTATTCCAAGGAAGAATCATTGAGGTTCATATTGGAACGCTTACTGCCGATCAAGCTTTTACATTTACAGATTGGACTGCTGAGATGAAAGCTAAGGCTTCTATTTGTATCTCTGAAGAAGAAACATTGATTGAATCATTAGAAATTTCAAAAGGTCGTATCCAAATCATGATTGATAAGGGTATGGATAATGACAATAAAGTACTTCAAGGTTTAGTTGATAAAGCAAATGCTAGAATACAGGAATTAAAGACAGGTATTAAACCAGCTTTAAAACCAGATGCTGATGCAAACTATTATGCTGATGTTGTTATTGATTTAGACGAAATTGCTGAACCAATGATTGCCGATCCAGATGTAAATAATGATGATGTATCGAAACGTTATACACACGATACTATTCGTCCATTATCTTTCTACGGAGGAACTAAAAAAGTAGATTTAGGTTTCGTAGGGTCTTGTATGGTACACAAAGGGGATATGAAAATATTAGCTCAAATGTTGAAAAACATTGAAGCACAACACGGTAAAGTTGAATTTAAAGCACCTTTAGTAGTGGCACCTCCAACATATAATATTGTTGATGAGTTGAAAGCTGAAGGCGATTGGGATGTTTTAGTTAAATACTCAGGATTTGAGTTTGACGATAGCGCACCAAAAGGTTTAGCACGTACTAAATACGAAAACATGTTGTATTTAGAGCGTCCAGGTTGTAACCTTTGTATGGGTAACCAAGAAAAAGCAGAACCAGGAGATACGGTAATGGCGACATCTACGCGTTTATTCCAAGGTCGTGTTGTAAAAGATACTGGTGAGAAAAAAGGTGAATCTTTATTATCATCTACACCAGTTGTAGTACTATCTACAATTTTAGGTAGAACACCAACTATGGCAGAGTATGAAGCTGCGGTTGACGGTATTGTATTAACGAAGTTTAAACCTTCTACAAAGCAACTAGTAAGCTAATTAAAAGGTTTTATTATAATATCTTAAAATCCCGAGTCTTTAGACTCGGGATTTTTTTGTTTAATACAGTTAATTATATTTTTTTTCAAGTTAAGTTCAAAAGCGTAAAAGTGGTAATTTCGAAATTATATCAAAAGACGTACATCACCTTGTATTTATTAATTCTTGAAGTTAAGTATTCGAAAAGCGATGATGGTCTTAGAAATTATTAAACGTTATCAAAATGTGAAAATATGATTGTAATAATTCAATATTTTGTACATTGTAGTAATTAAAATTCAAATAACAAAAAAACAAATATTTTATGGCATTTGACATCGACATGATTAAGGAGGTTTATACCAAAATGGCTCAACGTGTAGACAAAGCACGAAGCATTGTAGGTAAACCATTAACACTTTCTGAAAAGATTTTATATTCTCACTTGTGGGACGGAAACCCTACCAAACCATTCTCGCGAGGTAAGGATTATGTAGATTTTGCGCCAGATAGAATTGCTTGCCAAGATGCAACAGCACAAATGGCTCTTTTGCAATTTATGCAAGCCGGAAAAACTAAAGTCGCTGTACCAACAACGGTGCATTGCGATCACTTAATACAAGCTAAAGATGGTGCAGCAACCGATTTAAAACACGCCAACTCTGTGAGTAGCGAAGTTTTTAATTTCTTAGAATCTGTATCAAATAAATACGGTATTGGTTTTTGGAAACCAGGCGCAGGTATTATTCATCAAGTCGTTTTAGAAAATTATGCATTCCCAGGAGGAATGATGATTGGTACCGATTCCCACACAGTAAATGCTGGTGGTTTAGGTATGGTCGCAATTGGTGTTGGTGGAGCCGATGCGGTAGACGTTATGGCCGGAATGGCTTGGGAACTTAAATTCCCTAAATTAATTGGTGTTAAGTTAACTGGTAAATTATCAGGATGGACAGCGCCAAAGGATGTGATTTTAAAAGTAGCCGGAATTCTTACTGCAAAAGGAGGAACTGGAGCTATTGTAGAATACTTTGGACCTGGAGCAACATCAATGTCGTGTACAGGTAAAGGAACTATTTGTAATATGGGAGCCGAAATAGGCGCTACAACCTCTACTTTTGGGTACGATGAGTCTATGGAGCGTTATTTACGTGCAACCGATAGAAGCGATGTTGCAGATGCTGCAAACGCCGTTAAAGAACATTTAACGGGAGATGCTGAAGTATACGCAAACCCAGAACAATATTTCGATGAACTTATTGAAATTAATTTATCAGAATTAAGTCCATTATTAAACGGACCTTTCACGCCAGATTTATCTACGCCAGTTGGTAAGGATATGAATGAGAAAGCAACCGCTAACGAGTGGCCTTTAAAAGTAGAATGGGGTTTAATTGGTTCTTGTACCAACTCATCTTACGAAGATTTATCTCGTGCATCATCCATAGCACAACAAGCCTTAGATCAAGGTTTAAAAATGAAATCGGAACTAGGTATTAATCCAGGATCAGAGCAAGTACGCTACACAGCAGATCGTGATGGTATTTTAGGGATTTTCGAAAATCTAGATGCAAAAATATTTACAAATGCCTGCGGACCATGTATTGGACAATGGGCAAGATATAGCGATCCAAAAAACGCACCAAAAAACAGCATTGTACATTCGTTTAACCGAAACTTTGCTAAACGTGCCGATGGAAATCCAAATACACACGCCTTTGTAGCTTCTCCAGAAATTACTGCAGCCATCGCCATTGCAGGTCGTTTAGACTTCAATCCAATGACAGATAAGTTGATTAATGAGAATGGTGAAGAAGTGATGTTCGATGAGCCAACAGGATGGGAATTACCACCAAAAGGATTCGAAGTAAAAGATAACGGATACTTAGCTCCAGAAGCCGATGGTAGCCACGTACAAGTAAAAGTAGCCGAAGATTCGGAGCGTTTACAATTATTAACGCCATTTACACCGCTTGGTAACGATATTTCAGGTGCAAAACTATTAATAAAAGCCTTTGGAAAATGTACCACCGACCATATTTCTATGGCAGGGCCATGGTTACGTTTCCGTGGGCACTTAGATAATATTTCAAACAACTGCTTAATTGGAGCCGTTAACGCATTTGGTCAAAAAACAAACTTTGTGAAAAATCAAATAACAGGAGATTATGGTGGCGTGCCAGATACAGCACGTGCTTACAAAGCCGCAGGAATTAAAACTGTTGTTGTGGGCGACCATAATTACGGAGAAGGATCCTCTCGTGAGCATGCAGCCATGGAGCCAAGGCATTTAGGTGTTGCCGCTGTAATTGTAAAATCGTTTGCGCGTATTCACGAAACAAACCTTAAAAAACAAGGGATGCTAGGTTTAACATTTGCTAACGAAAGCGATTACGATTTAATTCAAGAAGATGATACGTTCAACTTCACAGATTTAAATGCCTTTGCACCAGACAAGCAATTAACCTTAGAGGTAGTTCATGCCGATGGCAGTAAAGATGTTATTAAATTGAATCACACCTACAACGATGCGCAAATTGAATGGTATAACGAAGGTTCTGCCTTAAACTTAATTAAAAAAGAAAACGGAGCATAGTTTTCTAAAATCATAATAATTAAAATCCGGCTTTCGAGCTGGATTTTTTGTTTTAAAACGGTTTCCTGTTTTAGAATTTGTATTTGGGCGTTACCTAGGTCCTGAAAAAAAAACAGGACCTAGGTCGGGCTTTCCGTTGCAAGTCCTGGCACTTCCTTCGTCAGGCTGTGGGCTTTTCTCTACAATCCCTAACGCGGGCGTATTTGGATAAATATTGCTTTTTGATAATATTTGGTTCGTTAGTCAGTTTATAATTTAAATCAGGAAATTATTGATGGTCATTTAAAAATTTAGTATAAAATTCCCAATCTTTATCTGCATCTTTTTTTTCTTGACTGATTATATTTTTATCAGACTTTTTTGTTGATAAAACATTAAGTGTATCTACAAACTCCATGTGTTTAGAGCTACTTATACTAATTATTTCCCCTTCCAAATTATATTTGATAAATCCTTTATTGGTAATAAATTCTTCAATTAATCTACCACATTCATGATAATACGAGTATTCAATGGTATTGTTGAAATTATTGTAAGAATATTTTTTCTGACCATTTGCATAATAAAGTTTTTTTGAAACCTTTTTTGAGTCTTTACTATGTTCTTCTAAATAGTATGTTGAATTATCATTATAAAAACTCCAGTTTTTTTTAATTATACCGTTTTCATAATATTTGCTTTTTAATGATATTGAACCGTTTAGGCTATAACTTTTAGAGAAAGAAATGGAGCCATTTGTGTTATATTTTTTTAGTGTTTTTGTTTTACTATTTTCATAGTATTCAATCCATTTCCCTAATGGTTTTCCGTTTTTTAGGTATTGGATGTTTTGTATATTGTTATTTGGAAAAAAGGTTTCTATTTTTAATATTTTATTTTCAAAGATTACTTTGATTTTAGAAAAACCATTTTGTTTTAAAGTTAAGGAGAAATCATTTTTTTTAGAAAGTTTATCTTTTACTTCTTCCAAAAAAAAAGAGTCAGAGATGTTGTTATTCAAGGATATAAAACCCAGTGAGAAATAAAAATCTACGATAGGTTTTTTACTATATATGAAGCCAGCATAGTAGATAGGAATATTTTCATTATTAATTTCGAAAAATAAGTCTATCATATTTTTGTCTTTATAAAAATCAATAATAGGTTTAATAAAAACAAGAACCCCATCCAAGTCATATTTGTGTATAAGATACTTAGGTGTTATTTCATCAAGATGAATAATAGAAGACGTTTTTTTTATTGAATTGAATTTTACTTGAGCTAAAAAATCTAAGGAAGTTAAATCAAAATCTATATTAGGTTTAGTTTCATAAAACAGACTTTTACCAGGACTCCAGAGACCTCCAGGTGTGAAGTTTAATAGATTTCCTTCTTTAAAGGATTCTCGACCAATTTTATAAATAATTATTTTTTCAAGATGAAATGCAGTGCTTTCTGTTAGGTGTAAAAATAAAAAATCAACTTTAACTTGTAGGTTTTCGGATTCGATTTCTTTTATTCTATTATATTTGAAAATATTTTTTATGTCTTTAGGGAGTTCTTTAAAATGAGAGTCATATCTACTACCTTTTCCTTTACCAATATAAAAATATTCATTATTTCTTGGGTCGATTAATCCGTAAACATAGTATTCTTTTTTCTCCACGATAATTTGTTAGAAATATTTAGTTATGTATTAAATTTAATGAATTAAAGTTTATCACTAAAATATCATACTTTAAAAATTTAATATTAATTCAATTCACGCTTATCCAAAACACTTCTTATTTTCTTATAAACAAGAAGATAAACTGTAGCTGCTCCAAACGAAATAAGAGTACCAACATAAATTCCATAAAGTGGATAAACTATAGAAATAACAAGCGAATAAATTATTAATGAAAACATACCAATAGGAACATTTTTTATCACCGTATGCACATGTTCTTTAGAATATGTAAAATGAATAATTAGCATAAGCGGAAACAAGGTTGTCGGAAATGCAGAGAAAAGTCCTGCCCAAGTTGGACCAACAAATTTGGGGACACTCGTAATTACTAAAATAATTAAAGCAGCAAAAAAGGCGCGCACAAAAAGAATTTTATAATTAAGTTTAGCCTTAGTTTTTATGTTAATATTTTCAATACTTTTAAAAAGACGAATAAACAAAAATGAGAAAGTAATTGGGATTAATATGGCTATATATTTATTAATTTCTATAAGGTGTAATAGCGAAACTACAGCAAAGTAAGCCGTTATAGCCGATAAAGAAGATAGCAAAATATTAAACCTTTTAAAGTATCTAGAGGCTATGTAATACACATAAACAAAAGTTAAAGCAGCCGTTAAGCCCATCATATTATAAACAGCGCTTTTTGCAGCAAAATCAGGACTAACTTCTAAGCCAAAGAAAAATAAAGTGATAGCAGATCCCGTTGGGTATCCCGATAAAATACCAGCCACTTTAGGGCTTACATTTTCAGCTAGTATTGATAAGCCGATAACAAAGGCGATAGCCACTAATAATTTAATTATGAATAATAATTCTATCATTTTACTATTATTTATTTGTTGCAAGCTTGTTATAGAAAAATATCCATTTGCTTGATAACATGATTTAAATTTAAGCTTCAAAATTAGAACAATCTATTGGTTTCTTTTCAACAAAACTTCTGCTATTTTAAGTAGAATAGAGTAAAAGGCTATTAAAGTAAAATTGTGCTTCGTATCTTGTATGCTCTAAGCTAAATAGAGGCAATTACATATGATTGAAAAACTCTTAAAATACAGATATATCTACATAGTCATATTAATTTTACTTGTAGTATTTGCAGCAATAAAAGCGCCAAATATTGAGGTAGATACCGATATATCTCAGTTTTTTCATGAAGATGATGCCGATTACACTTTTTATCAAGACATGAAATCGGAATTCTCTAGTCAGGATAATTTAATTCTATTAGGCGTTAAACATCAAGATTCTGTTTTCAATTTGGAATTTCTTAATAAAATAGAAGCGCTAGCCGATAGCTTAAAACAGATTCCGAATATAAAAAAGGTAAATAGCTTGCTAACGCTGTCTTACCCAATAAAAAGTATGTTTGGTATTATTGGGGTACCGTATTTAAAAATTGAAGATAGCGGTAAATTAGCCTATAATAAAAAGAAAATTTTAGGCGATGAGTTACCTAAAAGCTTTATTAATAGACAAGGCGATGCGTTGTTTTTATGGATAGAAACCGAGCCAAACTTAGAGACTAAACCCTTAGATAAATTAATAGGCGATATTAATGCGTTAAGAACCGATTACGGCGAACTTACCACGTTTTTATGGGGAAGAGAAGTTATTGATGTTTCGTTTAAAAACATTCTTATTAAAGAGATACTGACGTTTAGTTTTTGGATTTCTATTTTTTTATGTCTGAGTTTAATTTTCATATTTAAAAAACCAGCAGCTATTTTATTTCCCATAGTGTTGGTTGTTGTGGTTATTATTTTGTTTTTGGGAGGTATGGTTACTTTGGGGAGACCTATAAGTACCATGTCTAATTTATTTCCAACTATTATTTTAATTGTAGCGGTTTCCGATGTTATTCATTTGTGCATAAAATATGATATTGAAGCTAAAAAAGGATTATCATCTAAGCAAGCAACCAAAAATGCGTTAAGCGAAATTGGGTTTACAACCTTAATCACATCGTTTACAACAGCAGTTGGTTTTTTAGTATTGTATATGTCTCCCATGCAGGCAATGCGAAATTTTGGAGTTGAGTCGGCAATTTTAGTGATTTTAACCTTTGTTTTAACGCTTATCTTTTTACCTATATTTTTTAGCGGTCTAAAAAAGGGAAATCTATTTACCATCAGTAAACCGTTTACGGCATTATCTACGAAGCTGTTTAAAAAGCTAGATTTAATTTATAAATATCAAAATACGGTACTTGTTGGGTTTGCTGTAGTTCTTGCTCTGAGTTGTTATGGAATGACTTTAATTAGTACAAATGGGAGTCATTATTCGTTTCCTGAAAAAACAGATTTATACAGCAGTTATAAATTCTTCGAAAATAATTTTGGAGGTTCTCGTACGTTCGAGCTTGTGCTTTCATCTAAAAATGAAAAGAAATTAAATGAGCCTGAACTTTTAGAAACGGTTTATGCTATTGATAATTACCTAGCGGAACATCCTAATTTAAACGATGTAAAATCACCTGTAAATTATTATCAAATTATGAGTCAGGCGTATTATCCAAATACCTATAAAGAACGACCGTTACCTCTAGATATTAAGACTATTAAAAAATATGAAAAACAACTAGCTTCACTTTTAAAGAAAGATTATTTAGCTAATAAAAACCGAACTATTTTTAAATTTAATGCCCAAATGAAAGATTTTGGAAAGCATGATATTGATGCCATCCATACTGATATTTTGGCACATGTAAATAGTTTAATTGCTAATAAACCAATAGAAGCAAGGCTATCTGGTATCGATATGCTTATCGATATATCTCAAGAGAAAAGTATAGAAAATACATTTTTCGGACTTTTGATTGCCATAATAATTGTGTCTATTACTTTAGGAATAGTTTATAAAAATTTGGCTTTAGGTATTTTGGCTGTATTCCTTAATTTAATCCCGTTGATTATAACGGCTGGAATTATGGGGTTTTTTAAAGTCGATTTAAGAGCAGAAATTGCACTAATTTTTACAGTTGGTTTTGTTATTGCTGTAGATGATACCATTCACCTTTTAAGTAAATTTCAATGGGAACGTAAAAAGGGTGGCTCTGTAGACTATGCTATAAAAACGGCGGTTTTAGAGTGCGGAAAAGCTATTTTGGCTACCAGTATTATTCTGGTTGGTGGCTTTTTTATTTTAATGAGTTCAGGATCGTTAGAAATTTTTATACTCGGTTTATTAGTAGGGCTTATTGTGATTATAACCTTATTTGTAGATTTAGTTCTGGCTCCGATAGTTATATTAAAATGGTTTAAAAAGTTTCTTTAAAAAGAACTTAAATATTGTTGTGGACTACCTTATTTGGTAGATGGAACAATAACTGTCTTTTTTATCTCCTAAAATGTCAACATTTAATAAACCGGAGGTAACTGCAAATGTAATAGTATCATCTTTTGCTAAATCTACGGTGGTTGAAATTCGCCTGTAAGGAGATGATACATTTATAAATGCAACTGCTACGCTAAGGTAATTTTCCTCAGCAATTAAAATTCCGTTTTTTTCAATGCTTAATCCAAAGTTTGTGTTAGCAGATATTATGTTGCCAATTTTTATTTGTGCATTTACGATATAAATACCATCTTGCTTAGCTGTAAATGTATTTGTAGTTAAATCGAATTCATCGTTATTGTCTACTTCTTCACTATCAAATGTTATTTTAGAGCTTCCAAGAGTAAGTGATAAGGTTTGAGGGCCTCCACTAGAAAATGAAGCCTTAACTATTGTTGGTAATGCAGCATCTATAATATCGTTGGCAAGTACCGTGTTAACAATGCCTGATTTAGAAATAACTAAAATAGAATCTTGTATAACTTCTATATCGTTTTCGTTTACAGTACTTCTTACTTTAAGTGTACCATTTACATCTAGCATAGCTTCGGGGCTAGTGGTGCCAATTCCTACTTGGGCAAATGATACTGTAGACAGTAAGAATAATAATACAGGGAATATAGCATGTAATTTCCTCATGATATTTTGTTTTGGTTGATCTTCGGGAGAAAGATTCGATTAAAATAATAAAAAATAAAATAAAATTCTGACAATAATAGTGGTTTTTCGACTACGTGTATGTTTTTTGTCGAGGTTTTATAAAAAGTAGAAGTAAATTTTAATTATTAAGATAATTTATATCGATTTTGCGAGAAAATTAAACTGTAAGCTTGATTGTATATTAGTATTAGGTTACCGCCAATTCTTTTAATATCAATATGAACCCCAGCATTATTTTCTTCCTGTAAATTAAAATTATAATTAGTAGAAACTGTATTTTTACAAAAAAGAATACAATTTCAATTTCTCATGAATTCTAGAGCAAATCAACTAACAGCATTCGATAGATTATTAACTATTATGGACGAGCTTCGTGAGCAATGCCCATGGGATAAAAAGCAAACCATGGAAACGCTTCGTCATTTAACCATAGAAGAAACGTATGAGCTGGGTGATGCTATTTTGGATAAAGATTTAGAGGAAGTAAAAAAAGAACTAGGCGATGTGCTTTTGCATATTGTATTTTACGCTAAAATTGGTAGCGAAACTAAAGATTTTGATATAGGTGATGTTTGTAATTCTATCTGTGAAAAATTGATACACAGACATCCACATATTTATAGCAATGTAAAAGTTGAAAACGAAGAAGATGTTAAAAGAAACTGGGAAAACTTAAAACTTAAAGAAGGAAAATCTAGTGTTTTAGAAGGCGTACCAAAAAGTTTGCCTGCACTTGTAAAAGCAGGACGAATTCAAGAAAAAGTAGCTGGTGTAGGTTTCGATTGGGAAGAACCTTCTCAGGTTTGGGAAAAAGTAGAAGAAGAGCTTAATGAGTTTAAAGTAGAAGTTGAAGTAAACGACCAAGATGCTATGGAAAGTGAATTTGGAGATGTTTTGTTCTCGCTGGTAAACTATGCACGTTTTAAAAATATTAACCCAGAAAATGCTCTAGAACGTACTAATAAAAAATTTACTAAACGTTTTCAATATCTAGAAGAAAAAGCTAAAAGTTTAAATAAACCATTGAGAGACATGACGCTTGCCGAAATGGATGTGTTTTGGGAAGAAGCCAAAAAACTATAATATTATAAAACAAGCGTTTTTTACGAATTGTATTTATCTTAACATGGTTAATTTGCTATTGGGGTTCATTTTATTTAAATTTGCATCATGGTAAAAGGCATACATGAGAAAAGAAATATCAGAATCTTTAACTTCAACTTTCTAGTTTTTAGAAATCAGTCGGATAAATTCATTCCTCCTGCATTCTAGTATTCAGCCAATCTCCTTACTCAATTTTTAAACGTTAATTATTTACTTATTAGTTTATAAGTGAATAGTTTTTTGCGTTTACCTCATTTTTATGTTTACCTAAATTTAGGTATACCCACAAATAATAATCATTTAATGACTATTACGACTTTTGATGCCTTTTCTAGGTTGTCAATCAATGATATATCACGTATTTCCAAGTTTTTGCATGAATATTCTGGTGAGTTTACAGACACCAAAAGTGCCATCCAAAAATCAATTATGTATGCTGCAAAAGAAGTTCCAGGACTTGGCGGTTATGTTTTTATTATGGAAAAGAAACAAGAAATTTTAGGAGCCATAGTTGTTAATAGAACAGGTATGAACGAGTATTTAGCAGAAAACATATTGGTATATATGGCTGTTAAAACCGAGTATAGAGGTAGAGGGATTGCTCAGAAGTTAATAGAACATACCATAAAATATTGTGATGGCGATATCGCTATACACGTAAATAAAGATAACCCAGTTATAGAATTATTCGAAAAACAAGGGTTTAAAGCAAGAAATATAGAAATGCGATTAGTTCGATAATCCATTTTAAAAAACACACACAGAACATGAAGATTATACAAATAAAGAGAAAAACATCTTACGAGAAAATACATAGCGTAAAAATGGGCGAACTTACAAGTAAAGTAACACACATTAGAAAATACTTGTTTGGTTTACCTATAAAAACGCTTCATAAATATCGTGAAACATATTATGGTGAAGTTAAAGATTACAAAGATTGTATTCTTTTTGTTTAACCAAATTTTTAATAATTAATTTAAATATATATTAAATGAAAGTACTGGTAATTGGAGCAGGAAACATGGGGCTTACTTATGCACAAGGCATGTCTAAATCTAGACTGCTTAAAAAGAGAAATATTATGGTTTTGGATAAATCTGAAGAGAAATTGGAGGAGCTCAACCAAATATCACATTTTGATGCATTTAAAGAGCTTGAAGACTGCGTGCCAAAAGCAGATATCATTTTTATTGCAGTAAAACCATACCATGCTGAAGGCGTTTTTAAAGCCATCAACAAATTGGTAAACTCACAACAAATTATTGTCTCTATTATGGCAGGTGTAACAATAGCCTCTATAAAAGAACTAACAGGTTTAGAAAAAGTTGTACGTGCTATGCCTAATTTACCGGCACAAATAGGTAAAGGCTTAACATCTTACGTAACATCACCAGAAATTTCTAGAATAGAAATGCTAACGGTAGAAAGTTTATTGGATACCACAGGTAAATCAATGCGAGTTTCTAACGAAAACTTTATAGATGCCTCTACAGGTATTTCGGGAAGTGGACCAGCTTATGTATTCTATTTTATGCAAAGTATGATGGAAGCGGCTTTACAAATGGGCTTTTCTAAAAACGACTCTACAGTATTGGTAAGTCAAACTTTTACAGGTGCTGTAGAACTTTTTAATCAATCTAATCTATCTCCAAACTCGTGGATGGATCGAGTAGCTTCTAAAGGAGGCACTACACGTGCCGCGCTAGACTCTATGGAAGATAATAATGTTAATGAATTAATTAAAGAAGCCGCTTTTGCTGCATTTAGTCGTGCAGTAGAAATGGGAAAAGAACACTAAAATGTGTAAACAAAGAATAGTGATTAAGGTTGGTACTAATGTAATGACCAACAAAGATAATAGAATTGTAAGACCAGTTTTAAGACGATTGGTAAAACAAATAGCAGAGCTTTACGAGCGTGATATCATGACGATATTAGTCTCTTCTGGTTCTGCCATTGCAGGAAAAGAAGTTTTAGGGAAATCTAAAATTAAAGATAAAACCGTACGGCGCCAAGTATATTCTTCTATTGGGCAACCAAGAATGATGCGTCTTTATTATGATATTTTTCATGATTATGGAATGAAGTGTGCGCAAGTACTACCTACAAAGCGAGATTTTAGCCCAGGAGTACACAGGCAAAATATGATTAACTGTTGTGAAGGTTTACTTTCAGAAGGTGTTATTCCTATTGCTAATGAGGATGATGCCGTATCGGTAACCATGTCTATGTTTTCTGATAATGACGAGCTGGCGAGTTTAATTGCTCAGCTAATTAACGCAGATAAGCTTATTATTCTAACCGATATAGATGGTCTTTATACAGGGCATCCGGAAGCGGAAAGTAGCGATTTAATAAAAAATGTAGATCCGGGGGACGATCTTAATAAATATATTCAGGACAATAATAAAGGTGAAGGAGAAGGCCGTGGTGGTATGGGATCTAAATTAGATTATGCGCAACAAACTGCAGCCAACAACATTCCAACTTTTATTGCTAATGGAAAAAGTGATAACACCATTATCGATATTATAGACGGAAAAGCTGTAGGAACTAAGGTGTCACTTTAAAAAAAGAGAGAAAATGGAATTATTATCAGAAGAAATAAAAAATAGTGTTTTAAAAAGTATGGAGGTTCTTTTAAAGGAACATGAGGATACTTTATTAAATGCAAACAAAAAAGATATAGCGGCTTTTAATCAAGAAGATCAAGCCATGTACGATCGCTTAATTCTTAATAAAGATAAGGTCGATGGTATGATTACCGCAATACAGGTAGTGCGTGAACAAGAGGATCCTGTGAATAAAATAATTAGCAGAAAACAGTTTGATAACGGTTTGGATGTTGTGAATAAAACAGCACCATTTGGAACTATTATGATTATTTATGAATCTAGACCAGATGTAACTGTAGAGGCTACAGTGCTTGCTTTTAAAGCTAATAATAAAATACTGCTTAAAGGAGGTAAAGAAGCCGTACACAGTAACACAGCTATTGTAAAACTTTGGCATATGGCATTAGAAGAGCATAATCTGAGCACCGATTATATTCAAATGTTAACCATGAATAGAACAGAAACTCAAGCTTTTTTAAGAAACCCTACCGAGCAACTCGATTTAATAGTGCCTAGAGGTGGCGAGCAGCTTATAAAGTTTGTAAAAGAGCATGCTAAGTGTGCTGTTTTAGTGAGCGGACGTGGTAATAACTTTTTATACATTGATGAGGCTGCCGATTGGAAACAAACCATAGAGGTGATTTTAAATGCTAAAACTCAAAAAATTTCGGCATGTAATGCTTTAGATAAAATTTTAGTAAGTAAAAAACTTCCTGATTATGCAGGTAGAATTTTAAATTTAAATGAAATTTTAAAAGACAGTGGTGTAGAGGTTTTAGTTGATGAAGAAACAAAATCTATTTTAAGTGATGAAAAACTTATAACAGATGATTCCATTTGGTATCAAGAATTTCTTGAAATGAAATGTTGTATTGGTACCGTAAATTCGGTTTTTGATGCTATTGAAAAAATAAACGAATACTCTGGTGGACATTCTGCTACAGTCATGACGACTAATACAGATATTGCTAAGAAATTCATGGAACAAGTAGATTGTGCTGTGGTATATCAAAACGCATCAACACGTTTTACCGATGGCGGACAAATAGGTGTAGGAGCAGAGCTTGCTATAAGTACAGATAAATTACACCATCGCGGACCATTAGGGTTAAAGGAGCTTGTTACCAATAAATATTATGTTTTTGGAGACGGCCATGTTCGTGTTTAATATTTTAGTGTTTTAGAAAACACGACATGAAACTAAAAAGGCAGCTTAGAATTTTTCTAAGCTGCCTTTTTTCTATTGTAATAAATAGTGTTACAAATTAATAACGCTCTTTAATTTTTCTTAGTTTTTCTTTTAAAAGAACAAGAGAATCTTTGTGGCCTTTAATGTTGTTGTGCACATCTTTAACTAGCGGATTATCTTCATCTACATTCGTGAAAAACTGTAAATTATTTTCTAACTGATTAATTTGCGCTTTTACTTCATCCATTTTTTTACGAATGAATAAGCGTTCGTTATCTAAATTTCTTGTATCACCATCAGAAGAAGTTAAGCTATCAAGTTTGTTCTCGTACTTAATCATTTCGATTTCTGTTTTATCCATTTTTAAACTAGATAATAAATCGTCAATGGTTTTCTGGAATTTATCTTCAATAAAACGTTTGTCGTTTGGTACACGTCCTAAATCTTTCCAAGTATTAATATGTCCTTTAATGATTTCAACATCTTTGTCTTTATCATCTGTAGGTGTCACAGCTTTAAGAGTTTCTAGTAATTCAGATTTTTTATTGAAAGCATCAACGTGTTCTTGACTTACAGCATTTCTTTTTGCATGCACTTTATCGAAATAGTGATTACAGGCAGCTTTAAATTGTTTCCAAATTTTGTCGCTGTCTTTTCTTGGAACATGACCAATTTTTTTCCAATCGTTCTGAATTTTTTTCATCAAAGGCGTTGTTACCGCAGTATCTTCGCTTTCTTTGTTGTCTTCAGCAATTTTTATTAACTCTAATTTTTTCTGTAAATTAGTGTATTGTTCCTTTTTTAAATCTTTGTAATAAGCGTTTTTGTTTCTGTTAAAAGTTCTAACAGCATCTTTAAACTTAGCCCAAGTATCTTCGTTAACTTTTAAAGGTACTTTTCCGGCATTAAAAAATTGATTTCTTAAATCTTCAATAATTTTAATACGCTTTTGCCATTCACTATGCGAGCCTGCAGGTTGTGCAGCAACAAATTCAATATTAGCAATTATTTCTAATTTAGTTTCTAGGTTTTTATCGTAAACCTTATCAATTTCTTTGTAATAAACTTGGCGTTTATCGTTTATAATTTTTGTTGCAGCTTTAAAACGATCCCAAATTTCTTCACGATGTTCTTTACCAACAGGGCCGAGCTCTTCTTTCCACATTTTGTGTAATTCTTGAAGTTCTCTAAACGATCGCATTACATTATCATCTTGGGCTAACTCTTCAGCGCGCTCAATAATTAATAATTTCTTCTCTAAATTATGTTTAAAATCTAGATCGCGTAAATCTCTGTTAAGGTGTAAAAAATCGTAAAATAACTCCACATGGTGATGGTAGCTATTCCACGCGTTATTGTATTTATCTCTCGGAATTGGTCCGGTTGTTCTCCAACGTTCTTGTAATTCTTTAAAATGCTTGTAGGTTGTATTTATATTCTCTTCAACATTAATTAAACCTTTAAGTTCTTCAATTATTTCTAGCTTATCGGTTAAGTTTTGCTTTAAGTTTTTTTCTAAACTTTTATAGTGATCGTTAAGCTTATTTCGGTATTCTTTGTAAGCTGCTTTGTAACGTTTTTCAATAGGAGAGGCGTAGTAGAAATCGATTTCATTTCCTCCTTCATTTAAAAATTCTTCCTTTTTCTCTTCAACTAAGGCTTGGTGCTTTGTTTTAAACTCGGCATTAATACCATCTACATGAGATTTTATAGCCTGTACTTTTTGTCCCTGAACAAGTTTTTCTAACTCAATGGCTAAAGCTTCAAGCGACATGCTATCGTATTCCTTAACTTCAATGGTGTGCCTATCTTTGTTTCCTTCATCTTCGGCATCTTCTGCGTTAGATTCTTCGATTTCATTTAGAACTTCATCATCTTCACTGTCTCCTTTTACAGGGGCAGGTGTAGCGGCCACAGTATCTTCTGTTTGTACTTCAGTGGTTGGTGTTTCAGAAGTTTGTGAATCATCAGGAGTTACAGCTTCCGGAGCCGCGGTTTCTGGTGTAATAGATTCACTGTTTACAGGATTAGCATGATCTGCGTTTTCTGCGTTAGGGTTATTTAAGTCAGACATTATAAAATGTTTAGGTTCGTAGTTTTTACTATAGACTTTAAAGATACTAACAAGTCTATTATTAACAAAGGCTTAGGTGTGGATATTTTTTATAAATCCCAAATGGCCCACGATTTTTCTGCTTGTAATTTAAGCATATTTAATCCGTTAATAGTTGTGGCACCGTTATCCTTACCTTGTTTCAGGAATTTAGTTTGATCTGGATTGTATATTAAATCGAATAGAATATGTTTATCCGTTATACCGTTGTATGGAATATTTGCGCAAACTTCAATGTTCGGGAATGTCCCTAATGGCGTGCAGTTTACAATCACTTCGTGTTCTGCAACAATGGTTTCTGTTAAATCGTCGTAAGTAAAAGTGACACCTTTAGAGTGTTTTCTAGAAACATATTTATAATCTATTCCTAATTCTTTTAAACTGAAAGCAACCGCTTTACTAGCACCACCTGTACCTAGAATTAAAGCTTTTTTATGATGCGGTTTCACGAAAGGTTTAAGTGTGTTTTTAAAACCATAACAGTCTGTATTATAGCCAACAAGTTTTCCTTTTTTTGTGATTTTTATGGTGTTAACCGCTCCAATAGCTTTCGCTTTTTTATTTATTTTATCAAGAAAAGGCATAACCGCTTCTTTATAAGGAATAGTCACGTTTAAACCCTTTATGTTTTCTGTGTTTTTTATAATTGAAGGAAATAGATCGATGTTTTCTAAATCGAAATTTTCGTAGCTTGTATCTGTTATATTTTCATTTTCAAATTTATTTTTAAAATAATTTCTTGAAAATGAATATGATATATCTTTGCCTAAAAGTCCTAATTTTTTCACTTGATAATTTTTTATATTATTCTTGTATATGTCTTGTTTTTTGTCCGTACCACTCTAAGCCTAAAACAAATGCTATGCCTAGTAATATAAAGCCAATAGCTAAATAAGTATCGGTGTTTAATTCAGGGAAAAAGCGTTGATAATTATGAACCACTTTAGATCCTGTAGAATCGAATAGAAAACCACCATTTTGATCTAGTTTGTAGATTGTTTTTTTCCAAGGCCAAACAACGCCTAAAGAACCTATAATGAAACCTAATATTGATGAAGTGGTAATGCTTTTGTAACGTTTTAAAATATAGCTTAATAAATGCGAAAAAGTTACTAAACCTGCTACTGAGCCTAAAGTAAACACAGCGAGCACTTGTAGCATTCTTAAACGTTCTGGATTGTTGGTAAAACCGAAATCATTTCTAATTATTTCTGAAAAAGTATCGTAAAGAGCGTTTACAGAATCGACTAAAAGGAGTACATAGTTACCAAGTAAAATGAGAATAAATGAACCTGAAAACCCAGGTAAGGTCATGCCTGAAACACTTATAATGCCACAGAAAAATACAAACCAAAGATTATCGTTTTCCTTAGCAGGATTTAAAAAGCTAATACCAACACCTAGTAAAATACCAATAGCTAGTGATAGATAGGTTTGATAATTACGGTCTTTAAAATCTTTATTTATATAGTAAATTGAGCCTATAATCATTCCGAAGAAAACACTCCAAACATATAATTCGTATTGTTTGATAAGATAATCTAGAATTTTAGATATACTAAAATAACTAACTATCATACCGAAGAAAAGTAAACTTAAAAATCTACCATTTATGTAATTGTAGAAACTCTTAAAGCGCCCATTAATTAGGAGTTTAAAAGCTTTACCGTTTACCTTTTTTAGTGAGTAAATAAACTCTTCGTAAAAACCAGCAACAAAAGCGACAACACCACCAGAAATCCCAGGTACCTTATTGGCAGCACCCATTCCTAATCCTTTTAAGATTAGAAAAATTTTATCGGTAAGTGTTCTGGTGCTTTCCATTATTGTTTTTTATTGCCCACTTTTTCAAGAATAAAAATAGTTAAAAATCCTAGAATCATTAAGATAATAGCAAAAAGTAATTGGTTATTTCCATCGAAAGAAAAAGGTGAAACACTTTCTTGTAAAACGGCAGATTTAATTCCTTCGGAATTGGTGTGCCATGTTAATGTTTTTTTCCAAGGCCAAACTTTATTTAGGGATCCAAAAATAAAACCTGTAAGCACTGCTAAGGTGATATTATGATAATGTTTGAATAACCATTTTAATAAATGACTAAAACTTAAAAGACCCACAAGAGCTCCTGTAGCAAAAATTAATATTTTCTTGATATCAAAATCATGAAAAGCATCACTTAAAGCTTTGTATGCGCCTAAAATTATTAGAATGAAGGCTCCCGAAATTCCTGGTAAAATCATAGCGCAAATTGCGATAGCTCCGGCGATAAATAGAAACCAAGGATTTTCATTATTAGATGAAGCAGGAAGTGTTGTAATGTAAAAGGCTATAAAGGCACCAACAATTAAACTAATAATTACGGCTAAGTTCCATTTTTGAATTTGTTTTCCAACAAAAAAAATACTTGCCACAATAAGACCAAAAAAGAAAGACCAAATAAGTACAGGGTGATTTTCTAATAAGTATTTTGCTAAACGCATTACAGATACAAAACTGACCATAATACCAGCTAATAGCGCTATTAAAAAATTACCGTTCAGTTGTTGCCAAAAGGGTTTTATACCTTTAGTGAAAAGTGATTTAATTAAATCGACATTTATATTGCTAATGGAATTTATTAATTCTTCGTAAATACCTGAAATGAAGGCAATAGTTCCACCAGAAACACCAGGGACAGCATCGGCAGCTCCCATAGCAAGGCCTTTAAGCGAAATAATTAAATAGTCTTTTAAATGTCTTTGCATCTTTTGATTTTTTACGTAAAAAACCAAAGGTATGTATTTTAATGAAAATGTTTATATAGAATATAAAACTTACTTCGAATTTTGTTTTAGCAAGCTTTGTACTGCAACTTTCTTATAGATTTCAGGGAAAAGTTCTTCAATAATAAAGCTATAATCTTCATTAATATTTAGAGCATTCTTTAAATGAAATGTCCCTTTATCCGTTTCGTGAAGTGCTAAATACAATCCAGCTAAGCGGTACTCTAATTCTGCGCTATCTGAGTAAAACTCTACAGCTTGTTCAAAATTATCAATAGCTGCTTCTGTTTCACCTAATTTAATAAGTAAATCGCCTCGGGTTAACCAAGTGTTTAGCTCGTAATTGCCAAGTTCTAGCGTTTTTTTGTATCCGCGTTCTGCTTCTTCATAAAAATTTAAACGCTCGTTTATTTGCGCATAAAGCTTCCAATACATCACGTTTTCTGAGTCTATATTGATAGCTTTATTTATAAAATAGAGAGCACGCTGATAGTTTTTTCGTTTATTATAAAACTTAGTAATAGCTATCCATCCTTTATCTAATAAAGGATCTTCGTGTACAGTTCTATCATAATATTGGAGGGCTAAATCGTCCTTTTTTAATTTTTCGTAGCAGTTACCAATATGTAATAGAGCAAATGAGGTAGGGTCGTCTAGTTTTAAAGTGATTGAGTAATTTTCGATGGCGTCTTCATAGCGCCCTAATTTCTCTAATACTTTACCACGTTCAATGTATGCTCCAATAAAAGTATCGTCGGAGATAATTGCAAAATCAAACGCTGCTAATGCTTTTTTTAGTTTTTTTAGTGCAAAATATTGAATACCTAATTGGTGCCATGCGACTTCGCAATACGGATTTTTATCTAAAAAGGTGTTTAAATAAGTGATAGCCTCTTCATTTTGATTTAAATATTCGAAGCAATATATAATATTGTAAAGTGATGAATAGTCTTCAATATCACTTTCTAAGCATTTCATGAAATTGATTTTTGCCTCTTCAAATTTATCCAAAAACAAGTATTCCATTCCTATTAACGAGTATAGGTCAACTACATCGTCAGCTAATTTTAGAGCTTGTTTTAAGACTTCTATTGCTTTTTCGTGATTATCTTTTTTAGAAAAAATATTGGCTTTTTGAATGTATATTTCTTCGTTTTGAGGATCTAGGCTGTAAAGTCGATCTAATAAAAGGTCTGCTTCTTCAAGCTTATCTTCAAAAACAAAGACTTCAACTCTGAATAATTTTAAATTAATGGATGTAGGGTGCTGATCCAAACCTAGTTTAATCGCTTTTTTTGCTAAAGCAATTTTTCCTAAGTTAAGATAATGATGAATGATATTTTCAAACTCTTCTGAATCGAAAAATAAAACATGATTTGTTTTAAGCATCGACTCAAATTTAGTTAGAGGTAAGCTATTATTGTGGTCGTGACCATACTCCATAAGCACTTTTGTGTGTTTTCTACTTTATTAAAGTTAGTATTCTATTTTTGGTTTACACCAAAACCGACGAAAATGTTTTTAACAAAGTAATGAACATTTTTGTTTTTTATTTGAAATTAAAAACATAATACTCTGTTGGTTAGGTTTTTAGGTGTTTTTAATTTCGTCTAAAATTTTGAGGATTTTAGAGCAACCTTCCTTTATTTCAGCATTAGAAATTGTTAATGGAGGGGTGATTCTAACGGCTTTTGACTCAAAAAGTAGCCAAAATAGTATTAATCCGGCATCTTGACATTTTAAAATAAGTGCATTTGTTATATCCGCAGAAGGTGTTATTATGGCTAACATTAAACCTCTACCACGAATTTCTTTTATTAAAGGGTGAACTAATAGTTTTCTAAAGAGTTGTTCTTTTTTAAGGGTCTGTTCTATCAAGTTACTTTTTGTAATTTCAGTTAGAGTTGCTAATGCAGAAGCTGCAATTACGGGATGGCCTCCAAAAGTAGTAATATGACCAAGTTTGGGGTTATCTTGTAAAAGATTCATTAATTCAAGAGATGCTGTAAATGCACCAATAGGCATACCGCCTCCAAGTCCTTTGCCAGTAACTAAAATATCAGGAATACAATTGTAATGTTCAAACCCAAAAAGCTTACCTGTTCTTCCAATACCTGGTTGAATTTCATCTAAAATTAAAAGAGCTCCAACGGCATCACATTGTTTTCTTACTTTTTCTAAGTAATTGTTTTTTGGTTCTATAAAGCCGGCTCCACCTTGTATGGTTTCTAAAATAACACAAGCACTCTTTGTTGTTATTTTAGAGAGATTATCCTCGTTATTAAATTCTATAAATTTAACATCAGGAAGTAATGGCCTAAAGGCTTGTTTTCTATCTTCATATCCCATTACGCTCAAAGCTCCCATGGTGTTACCGTGGTAGGCATGGTTTGCTGCTATTATTTCACTTCTTCCAGTAGCACGTTTTGCTAATTTTAGTGCACCTTCTATAGCTTCTGTTCCTGAATTAGTTAAATATGTGGATTGTAATGATGTTGGTAAATGTTTTGCTAAAAGTTTAGTGAGTTCTACTGCTGGTTTTTGTATGTATTCACCATAAACCATAACGTGTGAATATTGATCGAGTTGGTTTTTTATGGCAGAATTAACTTTAGGATGTTGATGACCCAATGGACATGCTGAAACTCCGGCTACAAAATCGAGGTAAGCTTTGTTGTTTGTATCGTAAATATATGAACCATTGGCATGAGAAATTTCCATAGCTAATGGGTGAGGAGAGGTTTGTGCTTGGTGGGAGAGAAAGTCTGGTTTCATACAATAATAATTGTTGTCAGATGCTGTTTTTTCTAAATTTTGATATTTATAAAGCCTTTTATTTTAGATACATTGACATATTGTAATCTAATACAGTATTTGTACTTGCAGATAAATCGAAACTTTTAAAATAACCAACTAAAAGCTGTAATGAATTTACGCCTGAATAATATTCAATATTTTTTTGTGATGATTTCATTATTTCTTCATAAAGATTTATTATGGTTTCTCCATCTTTATAGGTTAAATAAATAGGGTTGTTTATTGGATTCCAATCCGTAATGCCTTTTAGTATTCGGAGTTGATTTAAATTATCACTTTTTGGTTTTTTTTGTAAATCTAAAACATAAGTTCTATCTAAATCTTTTAAGTTCTTATAGCTGAATTCGATATATATTCCCATAACAACAGCGTTTGGTTTGCCTACAACTTTGGTTATATTAAATTTAGTTTTACTAATTTCTTTTAAAGAGAAAGGTTTTCCTCCTCTCAAAGTTAAGTCGCTAAGTTTAATGGTGTATTTAGCTTTTTCTTTTCTACCCACTTGACTCATCCGCTCCAATAACTCCTCATCAAAAAAGTTCTCTTGTGGCACATAATCTTCCAAGCCTTTAATAACAGTTAATTCAAAAGGCTTGTCTTCTTTAAATAAATCGTCAACACTTAGAGGACGCTCATCTTCCCTCCAATCAAAACCTTTTAGGAATTTATCTTTTTCTTGATAATCTTTTTCAGGGAATAGTGTGCCATCAACAGTATTTAATCGCGTATATTCTTCAATGTCACTATTTGCAAATAACATCTTTATACTACCAGATTTAGCTTTGTCTATACCTATTAATTCTTGATTTTCATCACGTGTATAAAATATAGATTCTGCATTTTTATTAATATTTACTTCTCGTAATTCATTCGCGTCATTAAATAAACCAACTAAGGTTATTCCAAAAATTTGATTATATCCATTTTCACTAATAGTATCTTTACTAATTATAAAAGCGTTATTAAAAACACGAAGTGAATCTAGTTTTTCTGTTTTTGAATTTGAGATTAAATGAATAGTGTCACCTGTCATTTGGTTTGCGTTATTCCATAGGATGGGGCGTCGCTTTGTTGAAAAAGCATCGGTAGGAGCAAAGCGGTCTAGATTTATTAATTCGGTAATACCTGTTTTTTGATCAGCATGAATAGAATCGGCTTTTGCACTAATGTCTGTTTTAAAGAGTTTAGCATTGTAATAGGCTCGGGTAATTCTATTTTCAGGTTTACCGGTAACCATTATTTTATCGGCATGTAAATAGACAGAATCTTTTTCTTGAACCGTTGTTACTAAGGCGCGTTTAGTTATAAAAAGAGAATCTTTAGCTCTAAAAACTTCGGCGTAATGCCCCGTTACAATACTCTTATTTATGGTGTCAGTAATTTTAATATTGTTGGTTGCTGAAGCAAAACTTTTAGTGTTATCAAAATATAGACTATCACCTTCTATAATACGATCATCATAATATATCTTAGAATCTTTCAGTGCATACCCAGTCTTGTTTTTTGTGTCATAAAAGCCTTTTTCACAGTAGGTTTTACTATCTTCTGTTGTTATGGTTGATGGGCCGAATAAATAAGCAAGTCCTGTATCTTCATAAAAATCGAAATAATTTGAATTTACCACAGTGCCGTCACCTGTTAAAACAACATCGTCAACAAACTGGAATTTTTTATCAGTCATATAATAACGACCAATTTTACTTGTAATAGTTCCTGATGAATCTTTAACAACATTACCACCACTTTTATAAAAAGATTGTTGTTTTATTCTATCGAAATATAAAGTATCTGAAGAAATAGTTGAATTTGGACTTTTTAAAACAACTTCACCACTAGCGAAGGCTAGTTGAGAGGTTCCACTATATTCAACATATTTAGATGTCATGGTTATGGTATCACCTTGCTTTACAATAACATTTCCGTAAGCTTCAACGAAGTTTTCACCACTGTAGTAAATGGCCTTATCGCACCACATATTACTACCAGCATGGGCAATATGTACCTGCTGCATGCTGTTACGTGTTAGTACTTTTGCTCCTGGATAATTTTCTTCATCTACATTTAATCGCCCAGCATATTCAATGCTTATTTTCTTTTTGTCTTGTGCTGTTAAAATTGTCGAAATTCCAAGAAAGAAAATGATGAAAGTGTATATAAATTTTGTTCTTATCAAAATGAAAATGTTTGTGACAAAAATAACGATTATTAAACAGTATAATTGTATTGATGTAAAAAACGCTTCAATAATTTTTGAAGCGTTTCTCAAGCATTAAAATATTTGACTTTATTTTTAATAATTAATCTAACAAATTTAGTACACGTTCTGGGTAATCGGTAATGATGCCATCTACTTGTAATTCAATCATTCGTTTTATGTCCTCCTCGTTATTAACAGTCCATGGAATTAATTTTATATTTAAATCTCTTAGAGAATCGACGGTTGTTTTGTTTTCTATGAGTTTGAAATTTGCTCCATAAATTTGAGGTTTAAAATCTAATTGGTTCAAATTACTTTGAATGCTTCCCTTTGAAACCAAATAAGCGATTTCAATTTTGGGATATTTTTGATGTAAAACATTAAGGGGGGTAGTATCGAAAGATTGAATATTCACTTTATCTTCCATTTGTTTTTCTTGAATAATTTGCATTACTAAGTCAACAAAGATATCTGGTTGGGGCTGATAGATTCCATAAACCTCCGCAATTGATTTTATTTCTATATTGTATTTTACGGAAGGTAATTTCTGCTCTTTAATTTCTTTTTCGATAACATCAAACACTTCGCTTAACAAGGGTTTGTAAGTTTTTATTTTTTTTTGATTCGGGAAATTTTGATTTCCTCTAGAACCTCCATCAAATGTTTTAATGCTATCATACGTCATTTGGTATAAATTATAATTTTTCTCTTCGGATTTTAAAATAGGTTCACCTGAAGGTTTAGACATATACAAAGAAGACATGTAAGGCTCATGCGATACCACGACTTGATTGTCTTTTGATATAATTAGGTCTAGCTCAAGAACATTTGCGCCTTTATGAAGTGCGCTTAAAAAACCTTCAATTGAGTTTTCTGGAAAGTTGCCACGGTCACCACGATGTCCTTGAACTTCAATGTTATGTTTTGTAATTGGTTCTTTAGTTTCTGATTTACAACTCACGGTTAATATGAGTAAGATAACTATTAAGGTTTTCACTATTTTCATCTGTTTACAATTAAAAAGCTTGTTTATCATTTTACGGACAAACAAGCTTTTGGTTTAAATTTATTGTTTTGGAGTTTCTAATCTGTAAGAACTCGTTTCGGTATACTCGTTTCCAAACATATCCGTAGCTTTAATTTCAATTTTATGGACTCCAATTTCTAATTTAGTCGGTATGGAACCACGCCATAAATGATTGCTGATAATTGGATTTGACGACCGTCTCCCAGCCATTAATTCGGTTTTGGTATCCCATTCATTAACCTGTGATACGTAGGAGGGATCGTAATCTTGAACATGCTTCATAGGTTGCCATTCACCACTATCAATACGATATAAAACCGTGTCTTTTTCACTACCCATAAAGAAGTTGGCATAAATTCCCGCTCTTGTTTTTCTTCCTTGCCCAACTACTTTTGGAGCAAAAATTTCTATCTGAAAATCTTTTGGTTTTCCAGCTACTTTATATTCTATGTTGTATTTGTTTTCATCAAAATGTAAAAAAGCGTAACCTTTTGGCGTACCATCTCTCATGGTTGAAATAGGGATGCCGGCTTCGTTTAATTTGCCTGAATACCAATCGCCAGAAGTAGTACCTACATTATATTCATGATGTGGTTTTGCTCTTAACCAACCTTGTGAAGCATCAAAAAAGGTTTGTTTTTGAATGTGTGTATGAGCTGAAAGTGATAGTGTATTAGGATAATCTTTTAATAGACTAAATAGCTTTTCACGATCTTCATCTTTAAAAGCATCGCCATTTGGTTCGCTTAGAGGAATATGAAAAGCCAAAACGATAAGATGATCTTTTGGAACAAATTTTAAATCGTTGGCTACAAAATTTAATTGATCTTCTCGAAATCCACCCCAATAGCCTTTGCCATCTCTTGGATCTGGATAAAGAATATTATCTAAAATTATAAAGTGCACTTTACCAAAGTTAAAAGCATAATTTGCTGGGCCAAAATGAGCTTCGTATGTTTCATCGCTAATAGTATCTGTTTTAGCATCAAAGTTCATATCATGGTTTCCCATAACATTATACCAAGGCACTCCAATTTCTTTTACAGCATCAATATATGGATTAAATAAACTTAAATCATCACCGACTAAATCGCCCAAACTTAATCCAAAAGGTACATTTTTGATGGCTTCAACTTCAGAAACGATACCTCTTTTAAAGTATTCTATTTCTTCTAAAGTATAAGCTTGCGGGTCTCCAAATACCAGTGCTGTAAATTTAGTGGTTTCTTCTGTTTTAATTAATCCGAAATTAATCGATTTAGGAAGTTTACCAGTAGATGCTACGCCTTTAAACTCTAATTCTGGAGAACCTTGAGGTTTGTGGTTGTAGAAGAATTGGGGTAGGTTATTGGCATCTGTAGTAACGTTGTACCCAGAAGGTTTTATAATAGAAATAATATGATCGGTACCAATTGGGAGTTCGTATTTTCCATTTTTATCGGTTAAAACCACTTGTTCTCCGTTACTAACGGCTACATCTTTAATGCCTTGTTCTTTTCTTTCTTTTTTATTGTTTTGGTTCAGGTCGTTGTAAACATAACCTGTTACCTTGTTTTGTGCTGTTACACCTAATGTTAATAAGGTGGCACATGTTAGAATAAATGTTGTTTTTTTCATGGTATCTCAATTATTTGTTTTCCCACCAAACAGGTGTGTTTATATCATCTGGGCCACCTAACATTTCAACTGCTTTTTTGTAATTAGAAGCATTGTTAATCTGTACGTCGGTTGGATAGTAAAAACGAACAGGCATTATTTTATCATTTAACATGGCTTCTGTAGTTGGTAATACTGGCAACCCAGTACGTCTATATTCAAACCATTGTTGATAATCGACAAAATAAAGGGCATAATATTTTTGTAGCATGATTTTATCTAAGGTACCATCATATTTTGTATTGGAATTATCAAAATAAGTTGACGGCATTTCAATATTAAACTGTTCAATTGCAGCTGTAACACCATTGTTATAATGTGTTTCTGCATTAGAAGTATAGCCACGCTGTGCTAATTCTGCTTTAATAAACTCAACCTCTGCATAAGTCAATAGGAAAATTTGCATAGGGTTGTTTGCTTGGGCTGTATTGAGCGCAGAAGCGTTATAGGTAAACTGAGATTCTGGACCGTCGAAAGCACTAGGTATTCCTTTATATCCTATTTCTACATTATTCAAGTCTCTAGCAATGGTTGATATATAAGCGCGTCTTGGGTCTTCAAAATCATTTAAATTATCAATAAAAAAAGAAGCTATTTTAGTAAATAAACTAAAATCTTGTGGCCTACCCCAAGGAGATACATTTGGAGTAACACCAGTAACTTGTAAAATAGCAGACTCTTCATTGTTTTCAAATACAGGGTAGATTATAGGATTGTTGACTATAGCCGTCATTTTTTGAAACGCGTTGGTTTCTGTTCTATTGGAAATACGAAGCAATAACCTTAAGTGTAATGAGTTTGTGAATTTTTGCCACTTTTTAATATCATTAAAAAAGAGAATGTCATCGGCGTAAGCCATACCTTTACTAACATCATAAATGCTATTGGCTTTTTCAAGGTCTGCAAGAATGGTTTCATAAATAAGCTCTTGAGAGTCGAAAGCAGGGTAGAAGTTTCCTTCATCACCTTTTACTGCCTCTGTCATTGGTACAGGCCCAAATATATCGGTAAGGTTGGCATAGACCATAGCGTTAAGTGTTAAAGCGATGGCTTCGTAATTTTTGTCTTCTAATATTAGGGCTGCAGCATGCATTTCCTTGATATTATTAAGCCATTTGTAATAATTATTCCATGATGAATTACCGGCACTCTGACTTACATCATAACGATGTAAACCACCAGAAACACTAGGTAGTGGTACAGATACTTGCATTAAATCGAATGTAACACTGGCACTTCTGCCGGCGTTATGGGCTGCTAACCCATAGATAATTGGGTTTATTAACGTGCCCGGACTAATTTCATTAATACGATTTGGATCTTCGTTAATTTCTGCAAAATCATTTGTACATGATACTACAATAGTAAAGCAAAGTAGTGTACAAAATAAATATTTTAGTGTTTTCATTTTTATAGATTTTATAAATTTACTTTTAAGTTAAAACCATAGTTGGCTGGTGAAGGCATTTGTCCCATTTCAATTCCTGGTAAAATAGTGTCTCCATTTAAGGCAGCTGTTTCAGGGTCGTAGATTGGAAAATCAGAAACGGTTGCTAAATTTCTTCCAAAGGCGGAAATGCTTAAACTTGTAATTCCTGTATTTTTTAAAGATTTTTTAGGAAAGTTGTATTGCAAACTCACTTCTCTTAATTTTAAGAATGAAGCATCAAAAGAGTTCGATTCTACATTGGCACGACGGTAGTAACGATTGTACCAGTCTGGAGTTATTGCAGCAGTAGTATTTGGAGAATATGTGCCATCTGTATTTAATACCACACCGTCTCCTGTTATAAAACCTGTTTCTCGTCCTTCATAAGTAGATGTTAATTTACCTTGTTGAATAAGTTTGTGATTAGACTGAGAGTAAACAATGCCACCGTACTGGCCGTCGACCATAACATTAAGCGTTATATTTCCAAAGCTAAAACTGTTATTTAAACCAGCTTTCCAATCTGGACTAGCGTCTCCTATGTATTGAATTTCGTCTGGGTAGGCTGGTAGCCCTGCATTATCATAAACAATTGCACCTTCTGGCGAACGTACAAAACCAAACCCGTAAATAGCGGTTGTTGTACCGCCTATTTTAGCTAATAATGTGGCATTACCACCAGAGCCTATTTCTTGTTGACCATCAACTCCATCAGCAAGTTTTAAAACTTTATTCCAGTTTTTAGACCACGTTAGTGTGCTTTTCCAATTAAACTTCTCTCTTTTTATTATTTTTCCGCTAAGTGTCAATTCTACCCCTCGGTTACGCACTTCACCAGAGTTTAAAACCCCAGAGCTATAACCTGTAGTGATATCTAAAGGCACTGAAATAATTTGGTTTTTAGTGGTTGTTTCGTAAACAGTGGCGTCTAAGTTTATTCTGTTGTTTAATAAACGAGCTTCGATACCTGTTTCATAACTTGTTGTTATTTCAGGTTTGAAATTGGCATTGAACAAGTTGGTAGCTACAGATGCCGAACTAGCAAACGCACTTTGACTATAATATTTACTCGTTTTATAAGGATCGGTGTCGTTACCAACTTGCGCGTATGAAAAACGATATTTTAAGTAATCCATCGCATCGGGTAAATCGAATATTTCAGACATGATAAAACTAGCATTTGCCGATGGGTAGAAAAATGAATTATTTTCTATGGGTAAGGTGCTAGACCAATCGTTTCTTCCAGTTAAATCTAAAAATATTTTATTGTCGAAAGCCACTGAAAACAAACCATATAAGCTGTTTACTCTTTTGTTTTTGTCATAGGTTTGAATTAGCGGATTGTTTACGCCGTTAGCTAATTTATAAACGCCTGGAACAACTAAACCATCAACAGAAGCATCTGTTCTTCTATATTTATAATCCATAGAGTTTCCTCCTAAAGAAGCAGAAAATGAAAATTTATCACTAAGTTCATTGTCATAGCTTAGCAGGAAATCGGTATTAACTTCTTGCTTCCAAACGTCTTGTGTTTCGTAAAAGCCTTGTTTGTATCGGTTGATACTGTATGGTCTTTTTTGTTCTCTTTCTTGGTAATAGGTGTTTAATGATGTTCTTAGCATTAATTTTAATTGTGGAGCTAATTGAATGTCACTAAAAATATTTCCTACGATTTGATTACTTGCTAGCGCATTTGTTGCTTCATAAGCTATGGCGTATGGATTGTCTATGTAAGAACTAAATGGTTGAATTTGTTGAATTTGATCCTGACCTTGTTTCCAAATATTACGGTACCAATCTAAATTAACATTAGGGTTTTGAAAAATCATAAAGTAAGCTATAGAGCCGTTGTTGTAGCCTGTACTTGGTAAATTGTCACTAGTTCTATTATTATAGTTTACAACAGAGCCTATTTTTACATGATCTGAAACTTGATAATTAGCGTTTAGAGACGCTGTTACTCTTTCAAAACCAGTGTTAGGCATAATCCATTCGTTTTTAGAATGTCCAACAGAAAGTCGCATTGAGCCTTCTTGATTTCCTCCTTGAATAGATATATTATTGGTGGTTGTTACACCGGTACGCCAGTAGTCTTTCCTATTATCTTCGTAAGGCTGCCAAACCTCTCTCTGAGCAGATTGGCCTTCTAAATTCGGATCGTATTGGTAGTAATATTGATTGTTAAATTCAGGCCCCCAAGCACTACTTGTTCCGCCAGTACTATTACCATCTTCCGAAGAACCATAAGAATAATAAGGAATGCCTTCAGTATTAAAACTTTTACCTGTTCCTTGCCCATATTTATATTGCCAATCTGGCCAACGTTGTATAACATCTAAGCTTATACTTGAGTTATAGGTTACACCCAACCCTTTTGTTTTTTTACCAGATTTTGTAGTAATAATTAAAGCACCATTAGCAGCACGACTTCCGTAAAGTGCTGTTGCGCCTGGGCCTTTTAAAACAGTTACGTTTTCAATATCATTTAAATTCAGATCTGATATTCCATTCCCGTAATCTATTGGAGAATCTTCGCCTATATAAGCATTTGATGATCCTGAAGTTGTCATTTCACTGTTCACAGGTACGCCATCAACCACAATAAGTGCATTGTTGCCGTTAGCATTTAAAGAGTTGTTACCTCTAAGTGTTATTTGCTGTGAATTCATTGGGCCAGAACCCGACGATACAATATTTAAGCCTGCAACTTTTCCTTTTAATCCAGACGACCAGTTGTTAGGTGCTGTTTGTGCTAAACTTTCACTTTCAACGGTGGCTTGCGAGAAACCTAGTTTTTTTTCTTCTCGTTTTATACCTAAAGCGGTAACAACGACTTCGTTTAGGCTATTTATGTTTTCTTGTAAAACAATTTCTAATAAAGTGCCAGGTTTTGCTTTTATGGTTTTAGAAATATAGCCCATAAAAGAAATAGTTAGTTCTGCATTTTCTTCAGTTAACGCTAAACTAAACATACCATCAAAATTAGTTGAGGTGCCATTTTTAGTTCCTTTTTCCATTACAGTGGCGCCAGGTAACGGTAATCCTGCTTCATCCATAATTTTACCTTTAACAAGTTTTTGTTCTCTAGAATTTAAAACGGTAATGGTATGGTTTAAGATTTTAAATTGAAATCCGCTTTGTTTTGTTATTTTCTTTAAAATAGTTTGTAAATCTTCATTTGTAGAATTAATAGAAACTTTTTGAGGTATTTCTGTTATTGAATTATCAAAAATAAAAGTATAAGCAGTTTGGTTTTCAATGGCGGAAAACACATCTGTGACTAAAGCATTTTTTAAATTTAAAGAGACTTGAGTATTGGTTATGTTATTAGATTTTGCAGTGGCTATCGTTGTTGTTAATAGCATACATATTAAATAAAAATTTTTAAGAGTTAAATAATTTTTAAAAAAGTGTAATTTAGTATTCATTTTCAATGATTAACGTTAATTAATTTAATGTTATTTGTTATTCAGCCCATTTTCGTTGCAGCGGAAATGGGTTTTTTTATTATTAATTTTTCTATGGGTTCTTTCTTATAATAATATGGTTTGGTGTTAAGTAATCTATTTTTAAATCTTTAAGTAGCTCGATACTTGTCATGACGTTTTTTAAGGTTTCATTATTAAATTTTCCGGTAATGGTTTCTTGTTTCGTTTTTTCATCTTTAAATTCTATTGAAACATTATACCAGTTTTCCAAAATCTTAGCTGTGTTTTCGAGTGTTTCGTTATTCAAAACAATAATGTTTTTGGTCCAAGCAATTAAATCATCACTATTGGTATTATTCAGAATAATAGGTGTTTGATTTAAAAAGGTAACTTGTTGATTTTTGGTTAAAATCACTTTATTTTTAGGAGATACTTTGGAGCGAACAAGTACTTTACCGGTATTTACACTAACGATAGTTTTATTGTTGTTGGTAGCGTTAATATTAAAGGATGTTCCTAAAACCTTAGTTTCTGTATTATTTGAAGATATAATAAAAGGCTTCTTTAGGTTTTTGGTTACTTTGAAAAAAGCTTCACCTGTTAATGTAATATGTCTTTCATCTGTAAAATTATCATGATAAGTTATACTACTGTTTGAGTTTAAGAACACGCGGCTGCTATCTGGAAGTAATACTTCTCTTCGTTCACCCATTTGAGTTTTAATAGTTATGGGGTTTATACTAAGAAGTGAATATGAAAAGGTGATACCTATAATGAGTAAAATGGAAGCAGCAATGGAAAGATTTTTGTAGTTAAATGGATGTGCTTTTTTATGAATAACGCTGTCTATAGCATTTTTTATTTTTCTTTCTTTTCGAAAGCTTAAATTAATGGGGATCGATTTATGCTTTTCTTGCATGGCATCGTAAAAATTATCGACTTGCCTTTTTTCATCTTTAGTGGCAACGTTATTAATGTATTTTTTAGCTATGTGAATAAAATGTTTGTCTTTCAAAATGGTCTTGTTTATTTACAAGTCTCAATTTTTAAGTATAACACGTAGAAGAAAAGTGGAGGTTAAAGGTTTCTTAATATAAGTAGCCCCATGTTTACTTTATAGAAACATTGTGATAACAAAACCAATAATATGATTTGTTTTTAGAGAAGATTTTAATTTTTTAAGCGCATCGCTAATATGCTTTTCTACCGTTCGAATAGAGATGTCTAGTTTTTGAGAAATTTCGGTATTAGATAATTGTTCAACCCTACTTAAAATAAATACTCTTTTGCATTTAGGAGTTAGTTTGTCAATTTCTAAGAACAGGCTTTCTTCTAGCTCTTGGTACTCTAGGTTTTTTTCTGACGGACTAGAAATGAAAATATTTTCTAGTGCTTCAAAATGGGTAGAAGTAAATTTTAAATCGCGGATATAGGTTGTTATTTTGTACTTAATGGCTCTAAAAAGATATCCCTCAAGATTTACTATTTCTATGGTTTTAGATTTGTGCCAGAGGCTTATAAATACCTCTTGAACAATATCTTCGCAAATTTTTTCTTCAGTATAAATTCGGTATGCATAGGTATATAAAATTTTCCAATAGCGAATGTATATTTCGTTGAAAGCACTCTCATTACCTTTTTTTAGAAGGATTTGAAGTTGTTCGTTAGAAGAGTTTTTGAGAGGTCGTTTCATAATTACAGCATACAAACAAATGTAACTGTAAAATGAATTTTATTGAAAGCATTTAGTTTAACTAATAGTTAAGAAATAAGCAACAAAAAAAAGACCTGACAGTTTCGAGAAACATATCAGGTCTTAAAATATTATTTAGAAATAGGTTTTATTTATTTCTGAAAATTGTCTGTTTTCTATCTGGTCCAACAGAAACGATAGTAATAGGAATTTCTAATTCTTTTTCTAAAAACTCAATATATTCATTTAAAGCTTTTGGAAGTTGAGATGCTTCAGACATTTCTGTTAAATCTTCTTCCCAACCGCTAAAATCTGTATAAACTGGTTCAACATTTTCTGGTTCGATGTTGTAAGGGAAATGCTCTATAACGTCTCCTTTATATTTGTAAGCTGTACATACTTTTAAGGTTTTAAAACCAGAAAGCACATCACCTTTCATCATCATTAATTGAGTAACACCATTTACTTGGCAAGCATATTTAAGCGCAATTAAATCTAACCATCCACAACGACGTGGACGACCTGTAGTTGCACCAAATTCGTTACCGACTTTTGCCATTTGAGCACCATCTTCGTCAAATAATTCAGTAGGGAATGGGCCAGAACCAACACGAGTTGTGTAAGCTTTGAAAATCCCGAATACCTCACCAATTTGTCCTGGAGCAACACCTAAACCAGTACAAGCACCGGCTGCAGTGGTGTTACTAGATGTTACAAATGGATATGTTCCAAAGTCAATATCTAATAAAGATCCTTGTGCGCCTTCGGCTAAAATTGTTTTACCAGATTTTTGTGCTTGGTAAACATATTCTTCAGAATCTATAAATTTAAGAGATTTTAAAACTTTAACAGCTTCAAAGAATTCTTTTTCAAGCTCGTCTAAATCGTATTCAATTTCAACATTGTAAAAAGAAATCATAGACTGATGCTTATTAGCTAAAGCTCTATACTTTTCTTTCCAATCGCTTAATTCTAAATCGCCAACACGTAAACCATTTCTTCCGGTTTTATCCATGTAAGTTGGGCCAATACCTTTTAATGTAGATCCAATTTTAGCTTTTCCTTTAGAGGTTTCGCTAGCTGCATCTAGTAATCTATGTGTTGGTAAAATGATGTGTGCTTTTCTTGAAATAACTAGCGATTTTCTGTAATCTACGCCTTGTTCTTCAAGTTTGTCAAGTTCACCTTTAAAAATTACTGGGTCTATAACAACACCGTTTCCTACTAAATTGGTAGCATCATCATGAAAAATACCCGATGGAATAGTGTGTAAAACGTGTTTTTTTCCGTTGAAAACCAAAGTGTGTCCTGCGTTTGGTCCACCTTGAAAACGTGCAATAATGTTGTAGTTAGAGGTTAGTACGTCAACAATTTTCCCTTTGCCTTCGTCTCCCCATTGTAATCCAAGTAGTAAATCTACTGCCATTGTAAAATTAGTTAGTTGTCCTTTTTGCTATCGGGAGATTTTTTTTTCCCGTAGAAATAGAGTGAATGATTATTTATCTCAATATCGAAAACTTCTTCGATAGTTTTTTTAATAGATTGAATTCGAGGATCGCAAAACTCGATAACTTCTCCTGTATCTGTTAAGATAACATGGTCGTGTTGCCTGTCAAAATAAGATTTTTCGTAATGTGCTTGATTTTGGCCAAATTGGTGTTTTCTAACCAAACCGCACTCTAGAAGTAGTTCTATAGTATTGTAAAGTGTAGCTCTCGAAACACGATACTTTTTGTTTTTCATATTAAGATACAGAGATTCTATATCGAAATGTTCGTTGTTATTATAAATTTCTTGAAGTATAGCATAGCGTTCGGGGGTTTTACGGTGTCCCTTATTCTCTAAAAAGCTTGTAAAAACGCTTTTAACTATGTCTTGATTTTTTGTATCTACTTTTGTATCCATAATTTCATCGCAAATTTACACTTTTTTTACACTCTAGTAACCTTATCTATACCATTAATTTTTTTAAGACGGTCTAAAAGTTTTTTCAAAAGGGTTTTATTCTTCACCACAACATCAATTTTTCCTGAGAAAAGCCCATCGTCACTTTGAAAACTAATACTTTTCATATTAACACTCATGTTCTCAGAAATTATGGTGGTAATGTCGTTGACTAACCCAATATGATCAATTCCGGTTAAAGAAATATGTGCCAAGAATTCTTGCTGAGAAGAATCGATCCATTTGGCAGGCATGATCCGGTAGGCGTAATTAGATTGTAAACTCAATGCATTGGGGCAATTCATTTTATGAACTTTCAAACCATCGGAAACAGTTAAAAACCCAAAAACATCATCACCAGGTATCGGGTGGCAACAGGTGGCTAATTTATAATCTAGCTTTTCTTCTTCTTTATTAAAAACAACAGCATCGTATTTTGCTGTAATTTCATCTTTTTCTAATTCGTCGGTATTAATATTGGCTTTACGAGTTATTTTACTTTTAAGGAAACTCATTAAAGCATTACTTCTCGATGCCGCATATGCCTTAAGCATAGTGTTATCTATAGTGCCAAGGCCAACTCTGTAAAATAAATCTAAACTTGTTTTAAGCTTAAAGTAGTTAACCATTTCGTTAACAGAAGCTTCGTTAAGGTTAATTTTAAGTTGTTTTAATTTTCTGCGTAAAATTTCTTTACCATCTTCTCCTATAAGTTTTCTGTCTTCTTTTAAGGCAGATTTAATTTTACTTCGTGAGCGCGCCGTGGTAGAGTAATCTAACCAGTTTGGATTAGGTTTGGCATTTTCTGAAGTTAAAATATCGACTTGGTCTCCACTTTTTAGCTCGTAACTAAGCGGTACCAGCTTGCCGTTAACTTTAGCGCCTCTCGTTTTCATACCAACTTCAGTATGTATGCTAAATGCAAAATCGAGAGTTGTGGCACCTTTTGGTAAAGATTTTAAATCTCCTTTAGGAGTAAAGACAAATATTTCTTTTGAATATAGATTTAGTTTGAATTGCTCTACAAAATCTACAGCATTGGTATGCGGATTCTCTAAGGCTTCCTGCAATCTATTTATCCAACTTTCTAAATTATCTTCTTTTTCGCTTCCTTGTTTATATTTATAGTGTGCTGCATAACCTTTTTCGGCGATTTCATTCATACGCTCACTACGTATTTGCACTTCTACCCAACGGCCTTTTGGCCCCATTACTGTAATATGTAGCGCCTCGTAGCCTGTACTTTTAGGTGAAGAAATCCAATCGCGAAGACGAATAGGGTTTGGCCTAAAGTGATCGGTAACTATAGAATATATTTTCCAAGCAAGAAATTTTTCGTTCTGCGGGTCGGCATCACATTTATATATAATTCTAATTGCAAACTTATCATAAACTTCATCGAAAGATACCCCTTGGTTAATCATCTTCTTCCTAATAGAGAAAATAGATTTCGGACGTCCTTTTATCGTGTAGTTTAGTTTTTCTTTGTCTAGAGAGTGTTTAATAACTTCACTAAATTGTTCAATATAAAGATCTTGGTCTTTTTTGCTTTCTTTAGTTTTGTTTAAAATATCGTTGTAATCTACAGGCTCTAGATATTTTAAGCCTAAATCTTCTAATTCTGTTTTTATATTATAAAGTCCAATACGGTGGGCTAAAGGAGCATAAATATAAAGGGTTTCCGAGGCAATTTTAATTTGTTTATCCGGCCTCATGGAATCCATAGTTTGCATGTTGTGCAACCTATCGGCAATTTTTATAATAATAACGCGAACATCATCATTTAGAGTAAGTAACATTTTACGAAAGTTTTCCGCTTGGAGCGAAACATCCATATCTTGATCTTTACTTAAAGAAGAAATTTTGGTTAATCCAGCAACAATTGTTGCAATGGTTTTGCCAAATTGTTTTTCAATATCTTCTATGGTATAATCTGGGCTATCTTCAACAACATCATGCAGTAAAGCAGCGGCAATAGAGGTACCGTCCAAGCCAATTTCTTGAGCTACAATTTTGGCCACAGCAATGGGATGGAAAATGTAAGCTTCTCCAGATTTACGGCGTTGGTCTTTATGTCCGTCTACGGCAACTTCAAAAGCCCTACGAATTAGTTTTTTATCATCATCAGAAAGCGTAGTGTAACTAACCTTTAGCAGTTCTTTATACGCTTTTTTTATGGCCGCATTCTCTTTTTCTAAGTATTCCTCTGTCATAGACTAAATGTAATAAAACAATTTTAATAGCCAACCCCAAAAAGATTTTTTTTTAATGCGTTATGCTTAATTTTTTTCATTTAAAAAATCAACTAACTGCTTAACAGCTTTACCTCGATGGCCAATACTGTTTTTTACACTTAAGTCCATTTCGGCAAAGGTATTGTTATGGTTATTGGGTTTAAAAACGGGATCGTAACCAAAACCTTTTTCACCATGCTTTTGTGTTGTAATTTCACCTTTACAAATACCTGTAAATGTATACAGTTCTCCATTTAGATGTAGTGCGATTACCGTTTTAAATTGGGCAGATCTATCGGTTTCATTGTGTAATTCGGTTAAAAGTTTGTTGGTGTTATCTTCTGCATTACGCTGTTCTCCTGCATAACGTGCCGAATAAACTCCTGGTTCACCGTTTA
The DNA here is from genome assembly GCF_004368925.1 of Algibacter lectus. NCBI lineage: Bacteria > Pseudomonadati > Bacteroidota > Flavobacteriia > Flavobacteriales > Flavobacteriaceae > Algibacter > Algibacter lectus. Next base: position 1,483,027 of record NZ_SORL01000007.1, on the reverse strand, counting down.
AAGCATTAACTTCTAAGCCTGTATCGTCGGCAAAACAGTCGTAATTATAATTCGTTTTTATGTATTCGGCTTTTTGCTTGGCATTACCTTCAATTGTATTTTGAGTTTCAGGCACATCTTCAAAGCAGCCAATATCTTTTAAACTAAGAAGTTCAATTTCACTCGGAATTAAAGATTGTACTTCTTTTATTTTATTCATATTATTTGTAGCAAAAACTAGTCTCATTCGTAATGTGGGGTTTTTATGACTGTAAAAGTCTTATTTAGTTTAACTTATTGTGAAAAAAACGTACATAATTATATATAATTTCATATTTTGGCATAGTTTTGTTAATATTTGTAGCCCCGAATAATAATACATATATCCCTCTGTTTCGTGTTTTTCTTATTCCAATTGTGGGCTTAAGTGTAATAATAGCATTCTATTTTTAAATATTAGAATTAAAATAAAAATAATTTTTGTTAAGTAAAGTCAATTAATATTGATTGCTAAAAGCTATTAATGGAAAAATTAGAAAAATCTATAAAGAAAAGATATCTACTATTTGTCTCTTCTATTATAATAATCACTTTAACTGCCTTGTTTATTGTTCAAAGTAGTATCAGCTCACAGATTTTAGATTCTAAATTAATTAGTGTTGCTGGAAAACAACGTGTTTTGGCTCAGCGTATCTCTAAAATTGCGTTTAGTATTGGGTATGACGACAAGCAGGAGGCCAATATAAACTTACTAGACAATTTATCGAATGTTACAAAACAATGGGATAGTTTACAGGCATATCAGCAGGCTATTAATAACAAAAAGGAAAATAGCGAAACTGTAGCTGTTCTTCTAGAAAAAAATAAATCCTATTTAAATAAATTATCAGCTTTTGGTAAAAATGTTATTGGTCAATCTGATTTTGAATTATTAAAAGCAGAATTAGAAAATATTGCAGAATTCGAGAAGCCTTACTTTGAAAATATTGATACTTTAATTTCTGAATATCAAAAAGAAGGAGAGAAAAACCTAAAAACTTTAAAAACTGTTATTTATTCTCTTGCTATAGGAACCTTTTTATTGTTACTAGGTGGTTTTTTAACAGTGATACGCCCAGCATTCAAGAAATTTTTGTTCAATTTAAAAGAAATAAAATCTTCTAACTATGAGTTAGAAGCGTCAAGAGCTGAAATAAAAATAAACCTTTCCGAGCTTAGAAAGCTTAAAACAGATTTGGAACTTAAAGAAGCCAATAATAAAATATTTATAGAGCAGGCTCCAACAGCTATTGCTATGTTAGATACTAATATGTGCTATATAGCAGCTTCTAAAAAATGGATTTCAGATTATAAAATGGAACATGAAGAGATTGTTGGTCGCTGCCATTATGATCTTTTTCCTGAAATTGGAGACGAGTGGAAAGCCAACCATCAAAAATGCTTAAATGGAGCGATAGATGTTTGTGATGAAGCTCCTTTTGTGCGTTTGGATGGCACAGTGCAATGGATTTATTGGGATGTGAGGCCTTGGTATATTTCCGAAGGTGTTGTTGGAGGCTTAATTATGCATACCGGTGATATTACGCATATTAAACAGAAAGAGGAAGAAAAAGATAGGATAGAAAAAATATTAGAAAAAACAACTGAAATTGCTCGTATTGGAACTTGGGATGTTGATTTAATAAAAGGCACCATATTTTGGAGTAAAGTTGTTTTTGAAATACATGAATTACCTTTAGATTATGAGCCAGATTTAGAAACGGCTATTAATTTTTATAAAGAAGGAGAAAGTAGAGCTACTATACAAGAAGCCGTTAGAAAGGCAATGGAGCATGGTACGTCTTACGATGTAGAACTGGAATTAGTAACAGCTAATGGAAAAACGGTTTGGACGCGGGCCATTGGTCAGGCTGAATTAGTAAATGGCGAATGTGTTCGTATTTATGGGGTTTTTCAAGATATTGATAAGATAAAAAGTTCTGAGCTTGCTTTAAGTAAAGCGCATACAGAATTGAAAGCTATTTTTAATTCTGGAACAATAGCCATTGTTTCTACTAATGCAGATGGTATTATTAATCATTTTAATCATGGAGCTGAACTTCTAACAGGATATTCTGCATCTGAAATGATTGGTCTAAAAAGACCAAGCTCGTATCATTTACAAGAAGAACTCGATAGGTTTAGAACAGATATAGCTGATTTATATGGAAAAGATTCCGAAGGCTTTAATGCGCAGTTAGAACTCTCCAAAAATAATGCTTATGATACTCGTGAATGGACGTATTTAAGAAAAGACGGAACAACGCTGCCGGTACAATTAACCTTAACTTCTATAAAAGATGAAGAAGGTGAGCTTATTGGGTATTTAGGAGTATCAACCGATGTGTCGGAAAGAAGAATTGCTCAAAACGAACTTTTAAGAAAAAATCAATTATTAACATTTGCTGAGAAAATTACCAAAATGGGAAATTGGCAGTGGGATGTTGTCAATAATACAGGGAAATTATCGGGTGGAATGTATGAGATTTATGAGGTAGACCTTAATGTGACTACTATGGGGTTTGATGATTTTTTTAAGTTTGTTCACCCAGAGGATAAGGAGAAAGTGGGACTTCATGCTAAAGCTTCATTAGAAAACAAAGTATTTGAAAACAACTTTGTACACCGTATAATTACTGCTAAAGGAAATGTGAAAATAGTTCAGCTATTAGGTGAGGTAATTACAAATGAAGTAGGAGACGTTATTGAAATTATTGGAACATGCCAAGATATTACCGTACAGAAAATGTCAGAAAATAAGTTTAGAGGCTTATTAGAATCTGCTCCAGATGCCATGGTAATAACTAATGAAAAAGGAGAAATTCAACTTATAAATAAACAAGCTGAAAAATTATTTGGCTATAACATAGACGAATTATTAGGGCAATCTGTAGAAATACTAATTCCTCAAAGATTCTCAGGACCTCATCAGGGGCATAGAGAAAACTATTTTGAAAAACCTCACGTTCGATCTATAGGAGAAGAAAAAGAATTGTATGCCATTAATAAAGAAGGAAAAGAAATTCCAATACAAATAAGTCTTAGCCCTCTTGAAACGGAGCAAGGTGTATTGGTGTCAGCAGCAATACGAGATATTACAGCCCAAAAATTGGCTAAAAGTGAGTTATTGCGTAAAAACCATTTTTTAAGTTTTGCTGAAAGAATAGCCAAGATGGGGAATTGGCAATGGAATGTAGTTGCTGATACATTAGAATGGTCGGACAATATGCATGGTATCTACGGAAGTGATAAAAACGAAACAGATTTAAATTATTATACGTTTTTTAATTTTGTTCACCCAGAAGACCAAGACTTGGTTACTAAATATATAGATGAGGCTTACAGAGAAAAAAAGTTCCCGAGTAATTTTATACACCGCATTATTACTACAGATGGTGAATTGAAAACCGTACATTCTTTAGGTAAGGTTATTCTTGATGATCAAGGTGAAATTATCGAAATGATTGGAACCACCCAAGATATTACGGAACATAAAATGGCTGAAGCCGAACTTTTGCGTAAGAATCATTTTCTAAATTTTGCTGAAAGAATAACAAAGATGGGGAATTGGCAATGGGATGTTGTTACAGATACCCTAAAGTGGTCGGCTAATTTGTATGGTATTTTTGAGCATGATGTAACGGATGAGAATTTAAATTATAATACGTTTTTTAGTTATGTGCATCCCGACGATAAAGCATTTATTACGCGTTTTATAGAAGATGCTTTTTTAGAAAAGAAGTTTCCGGATAATTTTATACACCGCATAGTTACAAGTAGAGGAAAAATAAAAACAGTTCATTTCTTAGGTGAGGTAATTCTTGATGATCAAGGAGAAATTTTTGAAATGATAGGAACTTGCCAAGATGTTACCGAACAAAAAATGGAGGAAAATAAGTTTAGAGGCTTGTTAGAATCTGCGCCAGATGCTATGGTGATTACTGATGAGGCTTCCAAAATTCAAATGATTAATAAGCAAGCAGAGAAAATGTTTGGTTATAAAATTGAAGAATTATATAATAAATCTGTCGATTTACTATTGCCTAAACGTTTTTTAACGGGCTGCGAAGCTAAAGTTGATACGTTATTAGGAGATTTAGTAGGAACTGAATCTTCGGGGGAAGAAGATTTAGCAGCTATGAATAAGGAGGGAAAAGAATTTCCCGTTCAAATAACTTTAAGTCCATTAGAAACGGAAGATGGTGTTTTAGTTTCTGCGGCAATAAGGGATATTACGGCGCAAAAATTAGCTAAGGCAGAGTTGCTACGTAAAAATCAATTGTTAACTTTTGCTGAGAAAATTACCATGATGGGTAATTGGCAGTGGGACCTTATCACAAATGAGGTAAAATGGTCTGCTAATCTTTATAAAATTTTTGGATTGGATAAAGATACTGAGTTGGCTTATGATACCTATTTTAGTTCTGTTTATGAGGATGATAAAGAACTTGTTTCAAAGCATGTAGAGCAGGCTATTGCTGATAAAGACTTTTTAGATTTAACACATCGTATTTCGTTGCCAGATGGTTCTTTAAAAACAATTCAACTCTTAGCAGAGGTGGCTACAGATGCTAATGGTGAAGTTATTGAAATGACAGGAACTTGCCAAGATGTAACAGCCCAGAAAATGGCTGAGAATAAGTTTAGAGGCTTACTAGAGTCTGCGCCAGATGCTATGGTAATTACTAATGAAGACTCCTTAATTCAAATTATAAACAAGCAGGCAGAATTACTTTTTGGATATAAAATAGACGAAATTTATAATAAACCTATAGATTTACTCTTGCCAATTCGATCTTTAGAAGATCATGAGTTTCAGAGAAAATCGTTTCTTAATAAACCGAAAACAACCGAACTGTCTGAAGGTAGAGATATGTTCGCCATTAATAAAAATGGAAGGGAATTCCCTATACAAATGAGCTTAAGCCCCTTGAAAACAGAAGAAGGGATGTTAATATCTGCTGTAATAAGGGATGTTACGGATCAAAAAACGGCTCAAAATAAAATAATTAAAGCTAAAAATGATCTAGAGATTCTAGCTCAAAAATTAATTAAAAATAATAATCAATTAGCCGATTTTGCACACATTACATCGCATAATTTAAGAGCTCCAGTAAGTAATCTTAATTCGCTTCTAGGTCTGTATAACGCTTCAGTTAGTGAAGATGATAAAGCATTTTTGTTCGAGAAATTTGAAAAAGTAATAAATCACCTTACGGTGACATTAAATACTTTAGTAGATGCTGTTAAAATTAAAAACAACACACCTAAAGAATTTGAAAAACTTAAATTTAATGATGTTTTAAATAAAACAAAAGAAATTTTAACAGGGCAAATCATGAAGAATGAGGCTATTATTACTAGCGATTTCTCCGAAATATCAAAAATAAAATACGATAGAATTTATTTAGAAAGTATTTTTCTTAACTTAGTAGGGAATTCTATTAAGTATCGCTCTAAAAATCGTGTTCCAGAAATATTTATTAAATCTGAGATTATCGATGGAAAAGTTAGATTGTTCTTTCAAGATAATGGCTTAGGAATTGATTTAGAAAAGCACGGTCATAAATTATTTGGCCTTAACAAAGTATTTCATAGGCATCCAGAAGCAAAGGGTGTTGGTTTATTTATGGTTAAAACACAAGTAGAAGCATTGAATGGTACAATATATGCAACAAGTAAAGTAAACGAGGGTACTACGTTTTATATTAATTTTAATTAATTGAGTTATGATGAATACACCTGTTAATATTTGCATAGTTGATGATGATGATATTTATCAATTTACTGTAGTAAAAACACTGGAGTTATTAGAGTTTGAAAAAAATATAAAAGTTTTTTCTGATGGAGAAGAAGCCTTAGAGTTTCTGTTAAGCAATCTAAACCAAAATGATGAGCTTCCAGATGTTATTTTTCTAGATATTAATATGCCTATTATGGATGGCTATCAATTTATGGAAGAGTATGTTAAAATTAAATCTAAGCTTGGTAAGAAAACAGTAATATATATGGTGTCTTCATCTGTAGATCCTGTAGATATTGAAAAGGCTAAAAGAATTAGTGATATATCAGATTATATTATAAAACCTATTGAGCCAGGGAAGCTTAAAAGCATAATGGAACAATTAATAAAAGAAAGTAATTAGAGAGCTGTTGAGTATGAGTTAGTTGGGCTAAAACCGTTTTATATATGACGAAAATCATTTAAAATCAGAATTCCCAAAGCTATATTTGATAATATAAAATATAAGTTATGATAGTAAATTTTGAATACGTAGGAGTAGATGTAAGCGAAACATTAACAGCTTTCACAGAAGAGAAATTAGAGAAATTATTTAATCGTTATGAGTTTTTAATAAGCGCAACGGTTCATTTTAAACAAGATGAAAAGGCTCATGATGCTGGTAAAATATGTAATATTGAATTAAGCTTACCAGGACCAAGAATATTTGCAACATCAAACGAGCGTAATTTTGAGGTTTCGGTTAGAGAAACAGTTAACGATTTAGAAAAACAACTTAAAAAACGTAAAGAAGTTTATAAAACGCACTAGAATTTAAGAGTATCATATACAAGTTAGAAAGAGGGCTGAAATTTTATTTTAGCCCTCTTTTTTGCTTTTGAATAAGGTTTTAATAAAATCTTAGATTAAAATCTGTTTTACTAAAAGTTTAAAAATTATAATTTTAACCTAACGGTGGTGGTAAGGCTCATTTCTTAAAATAGTAAAACCCCGATAAAGTTGTTCAATAAAAAACAGGCGAATCATTTGGTGCGAAAATGTCATTTTAGATAAAGATATTTTACCTTTTGCTACGGCGTAAATCTCATCCGAAAATCCGTAAGGTCCACCAATAACAAAAACCAATTGCTTAATTCCAGAGTTCATGTGTTTCTGTAAGTAATCAGAAAAACCTACAGAATTAAACTGTTTTCCGTTCTCGTCAAGTAATATTAAGGTGTCGGTATTGCTTAATTTCTTCAAAATAAGTTCGCCTTCTTTTTGTTTTTGTAAATCTTCACTTAAATTTTTAGAATTTTTTATATCCGGAATAATTTCTAACGAGAACTTAATGTAAAAACCTAAACGCTTCTGATAATCAGCTATTAACGCTAAAAGTTGTTTGTTGTCTGTTTTTCCTATGGCAATAAGTTTGATAGTCATATAAGCAAAATTACTATTTAGTATTTATGAATAATGTATTTAAATAAGAAAAATTCTTAAATTTCGTAAAAGTAAAATTTATTTTCGTAAATCAATTTCTTACTTTTGTTGCAAACCAAAAATAAATTATGATTACACAGGAGCAATTTGATACAGAAGTGAAAATGATAATTTCTAACGCTATACGTGAAGATGTTGGTGATGGTGATCATAGTTCTTTAGCTTGTATCCCTGAAAATGCAAGAGGGAAAGCTAAACTTTTAGTTAAAGATAAAGGTATTATTGGCGGTGTTAATTTTGCTAAAAAAGTTTTTGCTTACGTAGATAAAAATTTAAAATTAGACGTACGTATTGAAGATGGAACAGAGGTAACATACGGAGATATTGTTATGTATGTAGAAGGTTCTTCTCAATCTATTTTAAAAGCAGAGCGTACGGTTTTAAACGCAATGCAACGTATGAGTGCTATTGCTACTAAAACGAGAATGTTTGTGGATTTGGTGGAAGGTACTAAAACTAAAATTTTAGATACTAGAAAAACTACACCAGGAATTCGTGTGTTAGAAAAATGGGCTGTAAAAATTGGTGGTGGAGAAAATCACAGATTTGCACTTTACGACATGATTATGCTTAAAGATAATCATATCGATTTCGCAGGAGGTATTACTAAAGCCATTACTATGGCTAAAGAATATTTAACAGAAACTGGTAGAGATTTACAAATTATGGTAGAAGCTCGCGATTTAAGTGAAGTTGAAGAGATTTTACAATCAGAAGGTGTTTATCGTATTTTAATAGATAATTTCGATTATGAAGATACTAGAAAAGCGGTAAAATTAATTGGTAATAAGTGTTTAACAGAATCTTCTGGAAATATTAACGAAGCAACAATTCGTCATTATGCCGAATGTGGAGTTAATTTTATTTCTTGTGGAGCGTTAACGCATTCTGTACACAATATGGATTTAAGTTTAAAAGCGATGAAATAGTTTTTAATTTCATAAAATATATAAAAGAGTGTCTATATAGACACTCTTTTTTTATACCTTGCTTTCAGTAATTACTTTATTAACTTTGTATTTATTCTGTTTAATTTTTTATTAATGACAAAACCCATTGAAGACAAGCTAGATAAAATTCCTGTAATTAATATCTTGGTTCGGTTTTTAAAAAAATTAAAATTACCAGGATTAGAAGGTCTTTCATTTTACGATTTAGTAGAGCTTTATGTTATCGGGATTGCAAAAGGTGCTTTAGCTACACGAGCTAGTGCCATCGCTTTTAGTTTTTTTATGGCTATTTTTCCGTTTCTATTATTTGTGCTTATCATTATTCCATATGTACCTATAGATGATTTTAAAATAGAATTTTTAGTGTTTCTAGAATCGTTTTTACCACCAAATACATCAGATTTTTTCTTTGAAAATATTTTTGAAAACATCGACCAATCGCAGCGTGGCGGTCTATTATCCTCTGTGTTTGTTTTATCCATTGGTTTAATGGCAAATGGTGTAAATGCAGTGTTTTCGGGGTTCGAGAACTCGTATCACGAGCAACTTACCCGAAATGTGTTTAAACAATATCTGTATGCATTAGGTATTGCATTAATATTGGCATTTTTACTTATTATTACCATTGTGGTGTTAGGTTATTTTCAGTTGTACGTGGTGCAAGGCTTGTTTGATGCCTTAGAGCATCGTGGTTACGAGGTAGCGAGCCAAGGCTTGTTCTGGACCGATGTTGTAAAGTATTTATTTTTTGTACTTATGGTGTATTTAGCAACGGCAACCTTATATTATTTTGGCACAAAAGAAGGGAAATATTCTAATTTTTTCTCAATAGGTGCTCTTTTTACAACCTTACTTATTATATTAACGTCTTATTTTTTCGGTTTGTATATCGAAAACTTCGGACAATACAATAAACTATACGGGTCTATTGGCGCGTTATTAATATTAATGTTTTACTTATGGCTCAACTCTAATATTTTGTTGCTTGGTTACGAGTTGAACGCCTCATTAAATAAACTTAGAAAAAGCTTTTAATTATGAAGAAATACATTTGGTTAATTACAATTTGCATGCTGTCGATATCAGTTCAATCTCAAGACATTTTAGGACAATGGAAAACAGTTGATGATGAAACAGGAGCGCACAAATGTATTATCGATATTTATGAAGAAAATGGTAAAGTGTACGGTAAGGTTATAGAAATTCTTGAACCCTTTGATAAAAACACCTTGTGTCAAGATTGCGAAGGTGATAAAAAAGACAAGCCTATCCTTGGTATGGTTATTATTAATGAGCTCGAAAAACATGGAGAGCATTATAAAAATGGAACTATTTTCGATGCTGAAAATGGTAAAGAGTACAAATGTAGAATTGTGTTAGATAAAGAAACAGGTAAGCTACAAGTTCGAGGCTATATTGCATTTTTATACCTTACGCAATATTGGATTCGACATAAATAATTATTCAATTTAAGGATTATTGCTTTGCACTATATAGACGTTATAATACCCATTCCGCTTCAAAAATTATTCACCTATAGCATTACAGCTTCGGAGTTCGATTTTATAAAGCCAGGTATGCGTGTTGCTGTTCCTTTTGGGAAATCTAAAATTTATACGGGTATTGTTTATCGTGTGCATCATGATGCACCAACGGCTTATGAAGCTAAAGAAATTCAGCAAATTTTAGACGAAACTCCTGTTGTTAATCAAAAGCAATTGAAGCTCTGGGATTGGGTTTCTAGTTATTATATGTGCACCATGGGAGATGTTATGCGTGCCTCATTGCCAAGTGCATTTATTTTAGAAAGTGAAACTGTAATTTCTAAGAATAATAAAACCACTATAGACGAATCTACTTTAAAAGATGATGAGTTTTTGGTTTACGAAGCTTTGCACCATCAATCGTCTTTAAAAATTCAGGATATTTCTAATATCTTGAGTAAGAAGAATGTGCTATCTGTTATTAAGCGCTTAATTGAAAAAGAAGCTATTTCTGTTGAAGAAGAGGTTTACGAAAAGTATAAACCAAAATTAGTGCGCTATGTTAAGTTGCATACGTTTTATTCTACGGAAAAAGAATTTCATGAGTTAATGAACGATTTAAGTCGCGCTCCAAAGCAGCGTGATGTCGTGATGACGTTGTTTTCTATTTCTGCAAAAACGAGAAAACCTGTAAAAGTTTCTGAGTTATCGGAAGAGAGTGGCGCTTCAACTTCAATTATAAAATCTTTAATAGATAAAAGTGTTTTAGAAGAATATTTTATTCAAACAGACCGTGTTCAGTATTCTGGTGAAGAAAATGAAAACTCTAAAAAACTAAATAGTTACCAAGAGACGGCTTTATCAGAAATAAAAGACACTTTCGAAAAGCATCAGGTTACTTTATTACATGGCGTTACTTCTTCAGGAAAAACGGAAGTGTATGTTAAGTTAATTGAAGATATTCTAAATTCTGGGCAGCAAGTATTGTATTTGTTACCAGAAATAGCTTTAACCACACAGTTGGTTAATAGACTTCAGAATTATTTTGGAGATCAAGTCGCGGTATTTCATTCTAAATATTCATCTCATGAACGTGTTGAGGTTTGGAATCAGGTTTTAGAACTTTCCGCGAAAGCGAAAATAGTGTTAGGTGCGCGTTCATCGATATTTTTACCTTTTGATAATTTAGGATTAATAATTGTTGATGAAGAGCATGAGCAATCGTTTAAACAATTTGATCCAGCACCACGCTACCATGCAAGAGACACAGCTGTAGTTTTGGCTCATTTACATAAGGCTAAAGTGCTTTTGGGCTCGGCAACACCAAGTTTAGAAAGTTATTTTAATGCACAGCAAAACAAATATGGCTTTGTAGAGCTTATGCATCGCTTTAATGATGTATTGATGCCAGAAGTGGAGTTGGTTGATATTAAAGAAAAGCAGAAGAAAAAGCGCATGAAAGGTCATTTTAGTGATAGACTTATTGCTGAAATGACAGAAACATTAGCGGAAGGGCATCAAATTATTTTGTTTCAAAACCGCAGAGGCTTTTCGCCTATTGTAGAGTGCAGTACTTGTGGTGAGGCACCACAATGCCCTAATTGTGATGTTAGTTTAACGTACCACCAATATCGAGACCAGTTACGTTGTCATTATTGTGGGTATGTTGTGGCTATGCTTAGAAAATGTGCAGCTTGTGGTAGTCCAGAACTGGATAACAAAGGTTTTGGAACAGAACAGATTGAAGCTGAGGTAAAGGTGTTGTTTCCTGAGCATAACGTGGCGCGTATGGATTTGGATACTACGCGGGGTAAATATGGTTACGAGAAGATTATAACGGCATTAGAACAGCAAGAAATCGATATTTTGGTTGGTACACAAATGCTTACTAAGGGTCTAGATTTTAGAAACGTAAAGCTAGTTGGTATTATGAATGCCGATAATATGCTTAATTTTCCTGACTTTAGAGCGCACGAGCGTAGCTTTCAGCTTATGTTGCAGGTATCGGGTAGGGCAGGTAGAACGGAAGAGCGCGGCAAGGTTTTAATACAGACTTACAATCCGTACCACAATATTTTACAGCAGGTGTCTACTAATAATTATATCGATATGTTTAAAGAACAAATGAACGAGCGGTATAATTTTAAGTACCCGCCAATTTATAAGCAAATTAAAATTACGCTAAAACATAAAGATTATAGTCGTGTGGAAATCGCAGCAGATTGGTATGCTACGTCGTTAAGGCAAGTGTTTAAAGAACATGTTTTAGGGCCAGAATTCCCGCCTGTATCACGAATTAGAAATCAATATCATAAAAATATTTTGGTAAAAATACCGAAGGAACACTCTTTAGCAAAAACAAAAGAAGCTATCATTAAAATTAACAATAGCTTCTTGAATGTAAAAGATTTTCGCTCGGTTCGTGTTATCCTTAATGTGGATAATTACTAGTTCAGCTAAAATAAAAATGGGGTAATAATTATTTTAGTAGAATTTTCCTTTTTTTTAAAGGAGAGCGTTATTAAATATTATTTAACGCATCAACAAGTTGCGTTTTCTTATTTCTACTTAAAGGAATTTCATAAGCACCAACTTCAACGTTTTTGCTATTAAATCTGTCAATTTTATCCAAATTAACGATGTAAGATTTATGAATTCTTAAAAATTTACCTTCTGGTAATTCTGCTTCAAAAGATTTCATAGTCGATAAAACTACTAAGCTATTTTCTTCAGTTACTAGTTTAACGTAATCACCAAGGGCTTCAATCCACTTAATGTCTTTAATGTAAACTTTACGTTTTTTAAGGTTACTTTTTACAAATATATGTTCGCCATCTTCTTCGTTAAAGTCTAGAGTTAATCTATGTTGCTCTAAAGCTTTATCTACAGAAGTATTAAAGCGCTCTCTTGTAATTGGTTTATGTAAATAATCGGTAGCATCATAATTAAATGCTTTAAATGCATATTCCGTTTTACCTGTTACAAATATAATTTGAGGTTTATTATTTAATACATCTAAAAGCTCAAATCCGTTTAGTACTGGCATTTCAATATCTAAAAAGATTAAATCTACTTGATGTGTATTTAAACCATTTTTGGTTTCCAACGCACTACTGTACTCTGCTATTAAATTTAATGAGGGATGGTTCTCTACTAATTTCACAATAGAGAGGCGTTGTATGGCTGAATCGTCTACTACTACACAGTTTAATGTCATAACATTTCTTTTATTTCGGTTAAGATATCGACAATAGTACGAAAAATTCGGCTAAAAACCAAAAATCATCGGCAAACTGTAGATTTTAACATTTTTTTAACACTGAAATAATATGCTGTTCGCATAAAATAAATAAGATTAAGTTGTGTAAGATATAAATATTAATTACTTTTGCAGCCAATTTTTAACAATAAAAATAGATTTTTATGAATCATTATGAAACTGTTTTCATCTTAAATCCCGTTTTATCTGAAGATCAGATAAAGGAGACAGTAAAGAAATACGAAGATTTTCTTGTTTCTAACGGCGCTAAGATGGTATCAAAAGAAAACTGGGGGCTTAAGAAGTTAGCTTACCCTATTCAAAACAAAAAAAGTGGATTTTATCACTTATTTGAGTATCAAGTAGCCGGAGAGGTTATCAATCCTTTAGAAGTAGAGTTTAGACGTGACGAGCGTTTTATGCGTTATTTAACAGTAGCGTTAGATAAACATGCTATTTCTTGGGCAGAAAGAAGAAGAGAGAAACTTAAACAAAAAGCTTAATTATGTCATCAATAGAACAACAATCTAAAGGAAAAAAAGACGGCGAAATTAGATATTTAACGCCTCTAAATATTGAAACTAATAAGCAAAAGAAATATTGTCGTTTCAAAAAATCAGGTATCAAGTATGTAGATTATAAAGATGCAGACTGGTTACTAAGATTTGTAAATGAGCAAGGTAAAATTTTACCTCGTCGTTTAACAGGAACTTCATTAAAGTATCAAAGAAAAGTGTCTGTTGCTGTAAAAAGAGCGCGTCACTTAGCTTTAATGCCGTATGTAGCTGATTTATTAAAATAAAATACTGATAACAATGGAACTTATATTAAAACAAGACGTTGAAAATTTAGGATTTAAAGACGATGTTGTAACAGTTAAGAACGGTTATGGTAGAAATTTTTTAATTCCTCAGAAACAAGCTATTATAGCAACTGTTTCAGCTAAAAAAGTATTAGCAGAAAATTTAAAGCAACGTGCCTTTAAAGAAAAGAGAATAGTTGATGAAGCTAATGTAGTTGCAGAAGCTTTAAAAGCATTAGAAATTAAAATCCAAGCTAAAGTTGGAACAGGAGATAAATTATTTGGTTCTGTAAACAACATCGATTTAGCAGCGGCTTTAGAAAAAGAGGGTCAAGCAATTGATAAGAAATATATTACGCTTACAACTGTTAAACGTTTAGGTAAATATACTGCCGCAATTCGTTTACACAGAGATGTAAATGTTGATTTAGAATTCGACGTTATTGCTCAAGCAAACTAATTTGTTAACATAAAGTTAATAAAAGTTTTAAATATAATTAACCACTCCTTTGGAGTGGTTTTTTTTTGGTCTATTTTTACTAGCGTTATGCATGCATAATTTTTCAAACTTAATACTTTAACTCAATCTTCAAACAATGAAAAAAATTACATTATTATTTTTCTTTATGTTTATTGGAGTAATGGCTTTTGCACAAGTCACCACTTCTAATATTAAAGGACTCGTTTTAGATCAAGGTTCAGTTCCCTTACCAGGAGCTAATGTTTTAGCTATCCATACACCAACAGGTACAAAATATGGAGCAGCAACTAATTTTGATGGCCGTTTTAATTTACTAAATTTAAGAGTAGGTGGGCCATACACTATTACAGTGAGCTATGTAGGTTACAAAGAGCAAACCTTTAATAATGTTTACCTAACATTAGGGAAAACTCAAAATGTAGATGTTACTTTATCTGAAGATAGCGAACAACTAGATGCTGTGGTTATACAAGGTACAGGAGGTACAGGTACTTTTGGTAGTGATAGAACTGGAGCAGAAACTAGTGTTGGTCGTAGAGAGTTAACACGTTTACCAACTATTTCTAGATCGCAATCTGATTTTACCAGATTAGAGCCAACTGCTAGTGGTGGATCTTTTGGAGGTAGAAACGATCAGTTTAACAATTTCTCCTTAGATGGTGCCATTTTTAATAATCCTTTTGGATTAGATGCAGCAACTCCAGGTGGGCAAACAGGTTCTCAACCCGTTTCTTTAGATGCTATAGAGCAAATTCAAGTATCTACAGCACCTTATGATGTTACACAATCTGGATTTACTGGAGCTTCAGTAAATGCAGTTACTAAAAGTGGAACAAACCAATTTCATGGTACGGTTTATGGGTTTTATAGAGATGAAACCATGACTGGGAAAAAAATTAAAGGAGAAGATGTGGCGAGACCGGACTTAAACCAAACACAATATGGTGTGAGTATTGGAGGACCAATTATTAAAGATAAATTATTCTTTTTTGCGAATTTTGAAAAGGATGAACGTGACGATTTAGGAACTAACGGCTGGACACCAAACACGGGTACCGGCGGTATTACCGAGTCTAGAGTTTTAGAAAGTGATTTAATTGCTGTGCAAACAGCGTTAAGAGCTCAAGGTTACGATCCAGGGGCTTACCAAGGATTTACACATGCTTCGGAATCTACAAAAGGTATTTTTAAAATAGATTGGAATATTAATGATAGCAACCGTTTAGCTGTTATTTACAATTTTTTAAATGCTTCTCAAGAAAAACCAGCCCATCCTTCGGCTATTAATCCACGTGGTCCAGATGCAACAACGTTACAATTTCAAAATTCGGGTTACGAAATTAATAATAATTTAAAATCTATACAGGTTGAGTTAAATTCTACTTTATCCGAAACATCAACTAATAAATTACAAATTGGGTATACACATTTCGACGATTTTAGAACACCGTTTTCTACACCTGCTCCAGTTATTAATATTTATAAAGATGGTTCTCCATATATTATAGCGGGTCACGAACCTTTTTCAATTAATAACAAGTTAGATCAAAAAGTATTTCAATTTACAGATAATTTAAACTTCTTTCAAGGCGATCACACCTTTACTATCGGAACATCTTTCGAGAAATTTGAATTCGATAACTCTTTTAATTTAAAAGGATATGGTTTTGATGTTTTTGGAAGCGTGGATATTGCAGATTTTAATGCTGCTGATTATGATTTTGCAGGAGCACAAGCAACATTCAACTCTAGAAATAGTTTGGCTGATGGAGTAGATAATGGCTGGTTATTAGCAGAAACAAACGTTGGTCAGTTGGCTTTTTATGCTCAAGATGAATGGAATGTTTCTGAAAAACTAAAATTAACATATGGTGTTCGTTTTGATAAGCCTTTGTTTTTTGATACAGCAGATAATGCGCAAGAATTTATAGATACAGAAAATGGAGAAATCTATTTGCCAGATGTAGAATATATAGATCCTAATACAGGAGAACCTTTACTAATAGATTCAACAAGAATGCCTAATAATGATTGGTTAGTATCGCCTAGAGTTGGTTTTAATTATGATGCTAATGGCGATAGCTCTTTTCAATTAAGAGGTGGTACAGGTTTATTTACAGGGCGTTTTCCTTTTGTTTGGGTAGGAAACCAAGTAAGTGGTGTAGATGCATTTTTCTACCAAGCTGTAGATCCAGATTTTAAATTTCCACAAGTTTGGAGAACAAACTTAGGTTTAGATAGAAAACTTGAAAACGGTATTATATTAACAGCAGATTTATCATATACTAAAGATGTAAATGGAATTCACGTTCAAAACTGGGGGTTAAATAAACCTACAAGTCAGTTACAAGGTGTAGATAATAGAGCCATTTATGGAGATGGTGATCATGCCAAAGCAACATTACCTTGGGGAGAAGTTATTAATGGCAATGCTTTTGTAATGACAAACTCGAATAAAGGTCGTATTTGGAATGCATCTTTAAAAGCTCAAAAAACCTTTGCTAACGGTATATATTCTATGCTAGCATATAGTTATTTAGATGCTAGGGATGTAAACTCTATTGAGGCTGAAATTACAGGAGACGCCTTTAACGGTAACCCTGCATTAGGTAACGTAAATAACGATGTGCTTTCGCATTCTAAATATGGAGATAAGCATCGTTTTATTGGTGTAGCTAGTAAAAAATGGGATTACGGAAACGATAAATGGTCTACCACAATATCTACATTTTTTGAATATGCACAAGGTGCTCGTTTTAACTATACCTATGGTGGAGATATAAATGGAGATGGTTCTGGAATAAACGATTTAATTTATATTCCTACTTCTAGTGAAATTGGTCAAATGCAATTTGCTGGAACTGGAGATGCTGCTGCACTAGAGTCTTATATAGCTCAAGACGATTACTTAAATGACAATAGAGGACAATATGCAGAACGTTACGGAGCATTAGCGCCTTGGAGAGGTAAATGGGATGTAAAGTTCATGCAAGATTATAGAATTAAAGTATCTGAAGATAAAACAAATACCATCCAATTTAGTTTAGATATTTTAAACTTTGGTAACTTATTAAATTCAGATTGGGGAATTATACAACAACCAAATAATGTACAACCAATAGGAGTTTCTGTTGACGATACAGGAGTGCCAACTTACTCTTTTAACGGAAATCAAACTCAAACCTTTGGTTTTGATTCTAGTTTAGCTTCTAGATGGCAAGCTCAAGTAGGTTTACGTTATATTTTCTAAGATAATAACAGATATATTCTTAAATTTGGCGCTCCTTAACTAAGGGGCGCTTTTTTTATAAATAATATGAAATATATAGTTATACTTTGTCTTTTTGTAGTGAGTTTTTCGTGTAAAGAAGAACCTAAAAAACAAGAAGCATCTACAAAATCGGTTTTAATTGATCGATTGGCTTATCAGGCTAATAAAACTCCTGTTATTAGTGTGCACAGAGGAGGGAAGTCTATTGAGAATTACCCAGAAAATTGTTTAGAAACCTTAAAGTATATAAACGATAGTATTCCTGCCGTTTATGAAATTGATATCGCTAAAACTAAAGATAATGTACTTGTTTTAATGCACGATAATAGCTTAGGTAGAACTTCTACGGGCGAAGGTGATATTACAAATTATACCTATCAAGAATTATTACAGTATAATTTAGAAGACGATTTTGGTAACGAAACCACTTTTAAAATTCCATTGTTTAAAGATGTTCTTATTTGGGCTAAAGAAAATAATGTGATATTAACTATCGATATAAAAAAGAGTGTTTCTGTAGATCAAGTTGTCGCTTTGGTTAAAGAAACTGGTGCTGAAAATATTTCTATAATTATTACTTATGATATGAAACAAGCCAGCGCAGCCTATAAAGCAGCTCCAGAATTGTTGTTATCTGTATCTGCTAGAAATGATAAGGAATTAGATTGGTTGTTACATTCTGAAATTCCTACTGAAAATATGATTGCTTTTACCGGAACAAGATTGTCTCCTGAAGCATTTTATAAAAAACTACACGATTTAGGTATTACTTGTATGCTCGGTACTTTAGGAAACTTAGATAAACAAGCTCAAGCTAAAGGTGATCATCTTTACAAAAAATGGGTTGATTTAGGTGTTGACGTTATTGCAACCGATAGGCCTTTTTCAGCGGCTGCAAGTTTAAATATTAAAAAATAAAATATACAATTCTCTTAATTTCGAGAAAAACATATAAGAATGAAGTATTCAAGATTAACAAAAGAACAGTTCGAAGAATTACACCAAGAATTTATAAACTTTTTGGCAACCCAATCTATAACTGCCGATGAGTGGACCAACTTAAAAGCTAATAAACCCGATTTAGCAGAAATGGAATTGGATGTGTTTAGTGATTTAATTTGGGAAGGCGCTCTAAATAAAGCGGAATATCTTGAGCATTTTGCTCCAAAACACATGTATTTATTTCATTTAAAGGAAGATCAAATGCATGCCATTGTAGTTAACATAAAAAACGATGTTGATATTACAACACAGGAAGGATACGATTGGCTTCGTGAAAACTTAATGGATGAAAGTGTTGAGTTTTTGCAAGCAGATAAAGCTTATTCTGATGATAAAAATTTAGATAAATTTAAAATGATTGAACAAGGCGCTTCTATTACTAAAGGTGAATTGTACAAGTATTTTTATAAGCTGATTAATTAAGGATTCGCTTACGCGGAAATTAAAAAAGTACTAATTAAAAAGAAAACCCTACGTGAGTAGGGTGTTTATATATGGCTCAAAAACCAAGTATTCCAAAAGGAACTAGAGATTTTAACCCAGAACAAGTTGCAAAACGAAACTATATTTTTAATAGTATTCGTGGCGCTTTTCAAACCTTTGGATTTCAACCTATAGAAACACCAAGTTTTGAAAACTCCGATACCTTAATGGGGAAATATGGAGAAGAAGGCGATCGTTTGATTTTTAAAATTTTGAATTCAGGTGATTATTTAAACAAGGCTAACGAGCAAGCTTACACTGAAAAAGACTCTACCAAATTAACATCTAGTATTTCAGAAAAAGCACTCCGCTACGATTTAACTGTACCTTTTGCACGTTACGTAGTACAGCACCAAAACGAAATAGAATTTCCTTTTAAACGCTATCAAATACAGCCAGTTTGGCGTGCTGATAGACCACAAAAAGGCCGTTTTAGAGAGTTTTTTCAATGTGATGCCGATGTCGTTGGATCTAAATCACTTTGGCAAGAAGTAGAGTTTATTCAGCTTTACGACACTGTTTTTTCAGCATTAAAACTAGAAGGAGTTACTATTAAAATTAATAACCGAAAAATACTTTCTGGTATTGCAGAAGTTATTGGAGCAAGCGATAAATTAATCGATTTCACGGTGGCTTTAGATAAGCTTGATAAAATAGGCGAGGAGAAGGTAAAAGAAGAAATGCGTTCTAAAGGAATTTCAGAAGAAGGCATTTCAAAACTTCAACCGTTATTTACACTTTCTGGCGATTTTGAATCTCAAATAGAAAGCTTAAAATCCATTTTAAACACGTCCGAAGAAGGAAAAAAAGGTATTGAAGAATTGGCTTTTATTAACGAAGCTATTTTAGAATTAGGTTTAAAAACAGCAGCATTGCAACTCGATGTTACTTTAGCCAGAGGTTTAAATTATTACACTGGTGCTATTTTTGAAGTCGCAGCACCAAAAACGGTGAGCATGGGTTCTATTGGTGGCGGTGGTCGTTACGACGATTTAACTGGTATTTTCGGTATGAAAGATATGAGTGGTGTTGGTATTAGTTTTGGTTTAGATCGTATTTATTTAGTTTTAGAAGAACTTGGTTTGTTCCCTGAAACGGTATCAAAAAACATTGAAGTGTTATTTATCAACTTTGGAGATAAAGAGGCTTTATTTAGTTTAAAAGCTATTAAGGTGTTACGTAAAAATGATATTAATGCAGAACTTTACCCTGATGCTGCTAAGATGAAAAAACAAATGAATCACGCTAATAAACGTGCTATTCCTTTTGTAGTTTTAGTTGGTGATAACGAAATGGAATCTGATACTTACACTTTAAAAAATATGGTGTCGGGTGAACAACTAAATGTATCGCTACCTGATTTGATAAAACAAATAAAGTAAGCATAAAATATAAAGTATATTACTAAAAAAAAAGCGTCCTGAAAATTAATTTCAGGACGCTTTTTTTTCATATAAATACTATGTTGAGTGTTTATCTATTCTATTAATACCTTATTGGTAACAATACCATTATCGGTGTTTAGTTTTATAATATATGATCCTGAACTAAGATTTTCAGTAGCTTGAATTATAGACGTTTGATTCGATTGAGTGTTGAAGTTATAAACAGACTGACCTAACATATTAAAGATTTCTGTAGACTTTATGTAAAGTGCATTCGGATTGCTAATAACAACACTTTCATTATCGTTAGAAAAGGAAACTAATACAGGTCGGTTTATCAACTCTAAAGGTTTTGTTCCTAAAGTTTCCGAACTGTTTGTAAACGTAATTTCAAAACGATCGAGGTATTTACCTGCAATTAAAGTAACATAGTAATTACTTTCTCTTAAATTGTGATAAAGGTTTAATTCTTTATCATGAAGATAGATGTTGTAAGGCGTTACTTCGTTCTCTATCTCATCGATAGAAATAATATTTACACCTTCGTTTTTTAAGTGAATACCTAAAGGTAAAACGGTTGTTTCGGTAATTTCATTTATACCTTGTATAACGTAGGTGTTATGATCAATTAACCAATACATATCATCAATTTGATAGTCGATGTTTGGTCCATCATAACCCCAATCGTAACCAATAGATGCACTTGGGTCTACGGTAGTTAATAGTTGTCTTTTTATCTTATTTGTAGAGTAAAAACCAATTCTTAACTTCTCTCGTAAATCGTCATGATTATTTGGAGAAGTGTTTGTGTTTTTACTATTAGTAGATTTTAGGAAAACAGAATTAGTGCCATCTTCGGTTTGAAAAACACGTTGTGAGTTGTTAAATTTTATAGTTCCTGTTGCTTCTGCAGTAACAAAAAATCCTTGAGCAACGGGAATGTATCTGCCTGGTGTTTTAGTAGATACACCACCTTGATCAACATTAGGATCACTTGTAGCTTTTGCTGCAGCTGGTACACCACCTGATAGAGAATACGAAGCATAACCGCCTTGGTAGCTACTTAGGTTATGTGAATTTCCTCCCCAGTGTTCCCAAAAATAAAGTGTTCCTGTTGTAGATCCTGGTCCAGCGATAGTAGTACCATTATCTAATATAAAAGCTTTAGCATCAATTGCAGACGGGTAAGGGTTACCAACCAAATATTCGTTACCAGAATTAATAGGTAAGTTAATATCTCCATTATTAGGTTTTCCTTTTAAGAGATAATTTTGCAAATCTGATGGAACTCCAGATCCCGGACCTTTCATTGAAAATCCTTCACCAGGTAACATAGAGCCAGTGTTTCCTACGTGTTGCCATTCTGCATAATTACCTAATGTTCTATTGTTGAATTTCCAAATCCAAGCAGTAGAAATACCTAAAGGCGATACAGTTCCGTTGTAACCTGATGTTAAAAAGTTAACACCATCAAAAATTTCTGGTAATGTATAGCTGTTATTGTTTGAAGTTGTGTTTTGCGGACCAACAGGAGAAGACCAGTAATTATAAGTAAAGGTATCAGCGCTTCCTTGTTGGTTTTTGTGTAAAATCCCCGAACTCGTAACATCTAGTTCACTGTCTACACCTTGTATAAGTTGAGAGTCTTCTTCTAAAGTAAGGGCTCCATTTAATTTTAAGTATCTAGAAACATTTAAACTATCGGAAGCTTTTACTGTTAATGTCGCAGGGCTATCTATTATTAAAGCAGAAACGCTATGTCCGGTGTTATTTGTAATATCATGATTTATTTCCGTAATATTCCAATTTATGTGCGTACCATACATAGCGGTGTTTGGTGCATATTGTACATTGTTATTTAGCCATGTTGTTGCATCTTCCCAGTTTCCGTTTACAGCAGATTTATATGGTAAGGGTGCGGTTTGTGCTTGAATGGTAGTGGTATTGTTTTTTGATGTACCATCTATATTATAGTTTGAATGGTCGGTGGCGGTGTTATCTGTCATAGGGTAATATCCTCTTAAATTAGACCAGCGTAAACCAGAATGAACATCTTGATTAGTAATTTTACCGTTTACAACAGTTCCAGATTGAGCTATTTCCTGATTCATCATATCTTGAATCTGCTGTTGTGTTAAGCCGACATTCCATACACGAACTTCATCTATAAAACCATTGAAGTGATTTTTTACCGAAGAAGCCAAACTACTATCATAACTAGCCCCTATTAAAAAAGATTGAGTATTACTTATAGGTCTTGCTGTGCTCTGGCTTGCAACTAAAACTCCATCGAGGTATAGTGATGCTATACTTCCGTTAAACGATGTTGCCACATGGTGCCAAGTATTGTTGGTAATTTCGAAAGGTGAAGAGAGATCTAAAATAGCATTTCCTGAGTTGTCATACCAAGACAGATTAGGGTAACCATTTTTTATAGTTAAATGATAACCTCTAAGGTTACCTGTTTGGGTTTCTCCTTTTGAAATTATTGCTGCCGTTCCGGAATTGGTTTTTTGAAGTACCCAAGATTCTAATGAAAATTGACTTGTAAAATTATGGTTTCTGCCAAAGTCTATATAATAATCCGTACCATTAAAATCTATAAATGTGTTTTCTAAACAGATTGTGAATGTACCGGTATAGCTATTACTTGAGTATGTGTCTACCGAGATATAATAGGTATCTCCTGGTGTTAAATTAGTAGCCGATAATGTAACATCATCATTTGAAGATGAATATCTAGCACTGTTGACTTCTATAGTTCCGCCATCTTTCCATAAGGCCACTTGAGTTCCTCTCTGTGTACCTTTTTCGTCACCTCTATCAATTAGAATATTAAATTGACCTGAAACTGGAGGAGCAATAAATTTGAACCATCGGTTGTATTTAGGCCCACTATTATTCCAAGCCGTTCCGCTATTTAAATCTGGCGAAGCTCCTCGTGTTGTGTAAATGGCATCTGCAGAACAAGAGTTTATTAATGAAGTGATATCTATAGCGGCTTCATAATAATCATAATCTATTGTATTTTCAATACATAAGCTAAATGCACCACGGTAATAGGCCGCGTTTCTATGATCTACTGAGATATAATACCAATCGCCAATAGTTAAATTGTTAGATTGTAGATTGATGGAGTCCGTGCTATTGAAGTAATTCTCGCTTTTAATTTCGGTTCCTGCAACATCCCAAAGTGCTATATATGGGTAATCCATATTACCGTATGAACCGCCAATTTTTAAATCTGCTTTTAGTTGTGTTGTTGTGGCTTGAAATTTAAACCAGACGTTGTAATTCGGGCCATCGAACCAAGCACTACCTTTATCTCGATCTGCTGTTGCATGAATTGTAGAATACTCAGCATCTCCGGAACACCAATTTGTGGTATGCGGTACTTCTAATGCACCTTCTTTATAATCATAACCTACTTTGTTTTCAATACATAAAGTAAAAGTACCACGGTAATAAATACTATTTCTATGATCTACTGATATGTAATACCAGTCTCCAATAGTTAAATTATTGGTTTGTAGGTTTATGGATTCATTGTTATAGTAATTCGTGCTTTTAATTTCGGTTCCCGCAACATCCCAAAGTGCAATAAAAGGGAAATCTACGTCACCGTTAGTTCCACCAATTTTCACATCTGCTCTTAATTGTGTTGAAGTAGCTTGAAACTTAAACCAAACGTTATAGTTAGGGCCATCAAACCATGCGGTACCTTTATTGCTGTCGGGTGAAGCATGGACTGTAGAATACTCAGCATCTGCAGAACACCAAGAGTCGGTATGAGGAACTTCAACTGCTCCTTCTTTATAATCGAAATCGACTTTATCTTCGATGCATAAACTAAATGTACCACGATAATTAATATTGTCGCGATTATCTACCGATATGTAATACCAATCTCCAACAATTAAATTGTTTGATTGTACTTTAATAGAACTGTAACTGCTGTAATAATTAGTGCTTTTAATTTCTGTTCCAGCATTATCCCAAATTGCAATAAAGGGGTAGACAATATCTCCGTATGTACCGCCTATTTTTAGTTGCGCACTTATTTGTTGTGCTGTAGCTTGAAACTTAAACCAGACATTGTAATTAGGTCCATCGTACCAGTTGCTGCCTTTAGCTTCATCTGGCGACGCATTGAATGTTGTATATTCTTCATCTCCGGAACACCAAGAGGTTGTGTGAGGGACTTCAATAGCTCCTTCTTTATAATCGTGACCTACTTTGTCTTCAATACACAACGTGAAATCCCCCATATAATAGATGCTGTTTCTGTGGTCTACAGAAATATAATACCAGTCTCCAATGGTTAAATTATTGGTTTGCACATTAATTGAGCTATCAACGCTGTAATAACGAGCACTTTTTACCTCATTTCCAGATTGATCCCAAAGCGCCATAGAGGCATAGCGTATGTTTTTAGACGGGTCTCCTGTTTTTACTTGTGCGTTTACTTGAGCTGCCGTGGCCTGAAATTTAAACCAGACATTGAAATTAGGTCCATCAAACCAATTAGAGCCTTTGGTGCCATCGGGAGAGGCGTTGTAGGTATTATATTCATCATCGCCAGAACACCAACTTGTGGTGTGTGGTACTTCAATAGCACCTTCTTTATAATCGAAATTTACTTCATCATCAACACACAAAGTAAAACTACCAGTATAATTTGTAGAACTGTGGTTATCGACAGATATATAGTACCAATTTCCAATAGTTAAATTGTTAGATTGAACATTTCTGGTGTTAAGCGCATTATTGTAATTTTTGCTCGTAATTTCAGTACCATCTTCCTCCCAAAGCGCTACGTAAGAATAGCGCATATCTCCTGAGGTACCGTCTTTTTTTACTTCAGCATTTACTTGTGTAGATGTGGCTTTAAACTTAAACCATACATTAAAATTTGGTCCGTTAGCCCATGCAGAACCTTTAACTCCATCGGGAGATGCGTGTACTGTTGAATATTTAGCATCAACAGAGCACCAGTCCGCAGTATGTGGTACTTCAATAGCACCTTCTTTATAATCGAAATTAACCTTATCATCAACGCATAGAGTAAAACTACCACGGTGACCTGTAGAGCCGTAAGTGTCTACCGATATAAAGTACCAATTGCCAATAGTTAAATTCGGAGATTGAACATTAACGTAGTCTCCCGTATAATTGAAATTTGTACTATTAATTTCAGTTCCAGATGCATCCCAGAGTGCTAATAATGGGTATCGACCATCACCTAAGGTTCCTCCATATTTTACTTCAGTATTTATTTGTGTTGTTGTGGCTTGAAATTTAAACCAAACATTTGCGCTAGGTTCGCTAGACCATGCTGAGCCTTTAGCTCTATCTGGAGAGGCGTTAACTGTAGTGTATTCAGCATCGGCAGAGCACCAATTTCCAATATGTGGTATTTCGATAGCACCTTCGTTGTAATCAAAATTAACTTTATCATCAACACAAAAGGTGAAGTTACCACGGTTGCTAGAAGCACTATAATTATCTACCGATACATAGTACCAATCTCCAATGGTTAAATTATTGGATTGTATATTATTAATATTGCCAGTATAGTTGAAATTTGTACTATTAATTTCTAATCCAGATGCATCCCAAAGCGCTAACAACGGGTAGCGAATATCACCCAATACGCCGCCATGTTTTACTTCGGCATTTATTTGGGTTGTTGTTGCTTTAAATTTAAACCATACATTGGCATTAGGATCACTAGACCATGCTGAACCTTTAGGCCCATCTGGAGAGCCATTATCTGTAGTGTATTCGGCATCCGAAGAGCACCAATTTCCTGTATGCGGAACTTCAATAGCGCCTTCTTTATAGTCAAAACCAACTTTATCTTCAATACATAAACTAAAAGTGCCTCGATTACCCAGAGCACTGTAGTTATCCACAGAAATATAATACCATTGGCCAATAGTTAAACTATTGGATTGTACATAAATTGAACTAGAAGCATCGGTATAACGCGCACTTTTAATTTCAGCTGTGGTATGATCCCAGAGTGCTAAATACGGGTTGCGCATACTACCGAGATTCAAGTTAATCTTTACTTGTTCAGCTGTAGCTTGAAATTTAAACCAGACATTAAAGTTAGGTCCATTTGCCCATGCTATTCCTTTCGGGCCATCGGCTGTTGCATTAAGTGTAGTGTAAGCGCCATCGGGAGAACACCAACTTGAACTATGCGTAACAGTTGTGGCATCTATTAAATCATTATTAACAGGCACTTGAGAAAAAGCGACAACAGAATATAGGCAACATATTAAAAAGAATATGGGTGATGCTTTTTTTGGCTGTAATGATTTTAGAAAATAATTTGAATGGTTTTTAGATAACTGAGATAAAGATTTTATCAAAAACAATGGATTGTATTTATTGTTTTTTAAAGACAGTTTTTCTAAAAACGAAGGCATAAAAAACCTTCGAGATTTAATCAGATCTGGTTGTTTCATTAAGACGCTATTATCATAATTCTTGAGAGACTAGAGGGAGGGAGCGTCAATATTATGGAAATAAATTCCTATAAACAAATCTGTTTATCTAGATAAATGTGTTTTTATGGGGGTTTATTTTGGTTTTTTTAGTTTTATAGAAAACTATTTTAAGTGTAATAGTTTTTAAATGAGGGAGTTATTTATTTTTTCAATACTTCTTTACTTAAGACACCATGACTTGTTTTTATTTTCAAAATATATACGCCTGGATGTGTTTTCTCTGCCCTATGTGAGAAATTACTTTTTTTTGTTTTAGTTTCAAGATTGAAAACCGATTGGCCAACCAAATTATACATTTGAATTGATTCGATATAAATCGAAGATGGGTTGTTAATTGCGATGCTGTTTTCTGAATTTGAAAAGTACATATCGATTTTATTATTTTCAAATTCTGTATTAGCTAAAGTTGCTTGCTCGATGAACGTAATTTCGAATCTATTTAAATAAGAACCTGCCGCTAAATAAATAGTATAATCGCTTTCTTTTAAATTATGACTAATATTTAATTCTTTATCATATAGGTAGATATTTAAATCTTCTGGAAAATGCTCTATCTCATCAAGACTAATAGTATTCGCTCCATTGGTTTTTGTGTGAATACCTAAAGGGATTTTTGTAGTTTTATCTATAATATCAATACCTTGAATGCTGAATTTTTCATTATTAATGAGCCAATACATATCATCGGATAATTGATCAATATCTTGAGCATCAAACCCTGAATCGTAACCTGAAGTAGCATGCTCATCTGCAGTTACTAGAAGTTGTCTATGTATTTGGTTTACAGAGTTAAAACCTAATCTAAGCTTTGGTCTGTTATCATCTTCCGCAGCTATTTTAGTATGAGATGATTTGGCAGCGACCTTGTTATGGGTATGAAAAGCGCGTTGTCCGTTATTAAATTTAATATCACCAGAAGTTTTTGCCATCATAAAAAATGCCTGACCAACGGGAATATACTGTCTTGAGGCTTCTAAACTTAAACCGTTTTCTGTTGTTACGGGAGCAGTTTCACCTAGCCAAACAGCAGGAACACTACCAGCAAGTGAGTATGTTGCATAACCACCTTGAAAATCACCAAGGCTATGCGTACCGCCACTATAATGTTCTTTGTAATAAATAATACCTGTTGTAACCCCAGAATGCTCTTCGCTGTTGTCCAAAATAAATTGTTGAGCATCAATAGGAGATGGATATGGGTTGCCCACTAAATATTCGTTTCCGGCATAAACTGGTATGTTTATATCTCCATTATTTGGTTTCCCTTCAATTAGATAGTCTTGTACAACTTTTTCACTACCAGTTCCAGTACCTTTCATCGTAAAACCTTCACCTGGCTTTAAAGTACCAGTACTTCTAACGTGTTGCCAAATTGGGATGTTGTTGTTCATTAAGTTACAATATTTCCAAATCCAATAATCCGCAACTGCAGTTTGTGTTCCATTGTAACCCGATCTCAAAAAGCTTATGTTTTTAATAACATCGGTTAACTTATAATTATTATTGTTTGTTACATTATTAGTTTGTCCTACAGGAGAAGACCAGTAATTGTATGTATATATGTCTCCTTCAAGATTTCTGTTTTGTATTATTTTACCTTGGCTAGTATTAGCAAGAGTACTTTCTAAACCTTGTATTAATTGAGACTTTCCTTTTAAATCAATAATGCCATTTAGGTTTAAATACCAGCTCACGTTTAATTCAGAATCGTTTCTAACCACGTAGGTAATTGGGGTTAAATCTGCATCAGTATTGTCTACAATTAATCCCAAGTGTTTTTGAGTATTAGAATAATATACATCGTTGTGTTTAATGTTTACTATAGACCAATTGTATTTTACAGCATCCGATCCATCTATACCTTTTTCAATATTATTTAAAGCATTTTCTAAAGATCCCGATTTTGTAGTAACAAATGGCATTGGTGCAGATTGCTCTTTAACGGTTTCAATATTATGAATTTTTGCATGTATGGTATTATCACTTATTACGTTAGCAGAATCATATAGCACATTATCTTCAATAACGTCCATACGGTAATACCTTTTTAAGTTTTCCCAAGGTAAAACAGTTGATGTGTTGGTTTCTTCATTAAAATCAGTGATGTTTTTAGGTAAAACACTCCCTTTTACTATACCATTATTATCTTCAATTTCTTGATAGATTATTTTACGAAGTTCATTACTAGAAAGGGCTTTATTAAATAAACGAAATTCATCTATAGAGCCATTAAAGTAGTTACTGCTATTACTTGGGTATTTACCAATTGTAAAGTTTGATGTATCGTGTTGTATGTTTCTAGAAGCAGTTGATCTTGTAGCTTCTGCTTCACCATTAATGTATAACTTAAAATCGTTTGGCTTGTGCGTTACTGTAATTTGATACCATTGATTTGTGTTTAATAATGTTTTACTTGTTAATGTTTTTGAATTTGCAAAAGCACTAATACTTTTATTAGCATTAAGTTGAAGGTAAAAAGCTCGCTGACCAGCAATAATTTGAACATCTTCAGATAAACTATCAAGTTTAATCCATGCCATAATTGATACTTCTTCCCAAGAATCTATTACATAAGGCTCTTCAGCATAATCATCCAAACCATCAAAATAAAGTTCATACTTTCCGTTTACGTTTATAGAAGAATCTCCAACAGTAAGGCTTGTTTCTAATAAAGCTATTTTACTAGTCTCCGAAACTTTTGCAATTAAGTTATATGCACTTAAATTTAAAGGTATCGTAAAACTATAAATTACGATTAGGGTTAATGTGAATTTTTTAA
Source organism: Algibacter lectus (assembly GCF_004368925.1). NCBI lineage: Bacteria > Pseudomonadati > Bacteroidota > Flavobacteriia > Flavobacteriales > Flavobacteriaceae > Algibacter > Algibacter lectus. The sequence continues at coordinate 1,453,370 of NZ_SORL01000007.1, read as the reverse complement.
GCCAGCTATATTTGTATGTAGTGCTCATAAGTAGGTGAGGTTTTAGTTAACGCTATAAATCCTTAGGGAGAATTTTGAAAGAAGTTAGGGGGAACTTCTTATAGGTTATTTCTATTTTGCTTCTTCTGTTATTTTTGATGAAATATCTTTTGGGTTAATTGAAATTTGGGAATTGTAAAAAAATAGTTTTTGCTATGTTACCCAATGATTCTTTTTAGATCATTTTTATATCGGTTTTTAGTTCGTATTTTATTTCTTACTGCAAACATATAAAACATTCTAATTAAAACGTTGAAATACATTAATTAATCGTTGAAATACATTTTTGTAAGGAAAAATACTCGTTTATGAGTCTTTTTGAGCTAGATTTCATGTAGAAAACAAAAATATAAACAATGAATTTTTTACATATAATTGCTGTTTTTTGTAAAATATCAATTCGATATATTGAATAACTGTTTAAATGAAGAGTAGAATAAAGTAGATTAAATTTGAAGAAAACTGTTAATAGATTTTAACTTTAAGGCATAAAAAAGCCTTTACAATTTTGATTGTAAAGGCTTTTTTTTTGAAAATATTTTAATGATTTAAAGCAAATCGCGAAGCATTTTAACGGCACTCTCTGCGGTAATATCGCGTTGAGGTGAGCCAAACATTTCGTAACCAACCATAAATTTCTTAACCGTTGCACTACGTAATAATGGTGGATAGAAACTCATATGCCAATGCCAATGATCGTTAGCTTCTCCGTCTGTAGGAGATTGATGGATACCACTAGAGTATGGAAATGATGTATTAAACAGCTTATCGTAAGCTTTAGTTATTACCGAAATAGCTTCAGCATATAGTAAAGTTTCATTTCCTGATAATTCAGATATGTTTCTTTGCTGCTTTTTAGGAGCAATCATAGCTTCAAACGGCCAAACAGCCCAAAACGGAATAAGCACAACAAAAGCATCGTTTTCAAAAATAATACGCTCTTGCTTTTCTAGTTCCTGAGCTAAATAATCGCCTAAAAGACTACTTTTATTTTTGTTAAAGTAGTTTAATTGTTGTGTGTTTTTTTTGTCAACTTCGTTTGGTAACGTAGTCTGACTCCATATTTGGCCATGCGGATGTGGGTTACTACAGCCCATTACCGCTCCTTTGTTTTCAAAAATTTGAACGTAATTTATTAAATCGTTTTCAGCAAGTTCATTGTATTCATGTTGCCAAGCAAAAACTACCTTTTCAATTTCGCTAGGTGTCATGTCTGCTAAACTTTTGGAGTGGTCTGGACTAAAACAAATCACTTTACATATACCTTGTTCGCTTTGCGCTTTTAATAAACCATCCTCAACTTTAAAAACTTTAGAGTCGGTTTGTAAGGCTCCAAAATCGTTAGTAAAAATAAAAACATCCTCATAATTAGGGTTTTTCTCTCCGCTTATTCTAGCATTTCCAGCACATAAATAACAGCTTTCATCATAAGATGGGCGTACTTCATTGTTTACAGCTTCGTTTTGTCCTTGCCAAGGGCGTTTTGCACGGTGTGGAGAAACTAAAACCCATTCACCGGTTAATATATTATAGCGTTTATGCGAAAAATCTTGTAAATCGGTAGTCATTATAATGTCTTTTTAATTTTGAATTATTTTATAAGGTATGTCCCGTCTGAAAGTTCTACGGTGTAAATAGAACAATCTTTATCGAACGCTTTTTTATAGGCTGGTGCTACCGAAGTTTTAAAATCTTCTACGGCATTTTTAGCTATTAAATTTATCGTGCAACCACCGAAGCCACCACCCATCATACGTGCGCCTAAAATATTGTTATTCTTTTTTGCGCTTTCAACTAGAAAATCCAATTCGTCACAACTCACTTTATATTGGTATTGTAAACCGTGGTGCGATCCGTAAATTAATTTCCCCAGCATTTCTAAATCACCATTTTGCATGGCTGCAGAGGCTTGTTCTGCACGCTCATTTTCTTGTATTACAAATAAGGCTTTTTGGTAATCTTCGTCTGTAACTTTATTTTTTACTTTTTCGAGATCAGCTTCATTAGCATCTCTTAAGGCTTTTATGTTAAGCATTTTAGAAATACTCTCGCAAACAGATCGGCGATCATTGTAAGCACTATCAGATAAGCTATGCTTCACGTTAGTGTTGATAAGCATGAGCTCATAATTTTCAAAATTAATTTCAAAAGGTTTAGCTTCAATCGAACGGCAATCCAAAAGTAATGCATGGTTTTTGATACCAAACATACTCGCGTATTGATCCATAATACCGCAATTAACACCCACGTAATTGTGTTCTGCTTTTTGCGAAATAAAAATCATTTCGGTTTTACTTAAACCAAGATTAAACAATTCATTTAAACCAAAAACAACACTATTTTCTAAAGCAGCAGATGATGACATGCCTGAACCCGACGGAATATCGCCTCCAAAAACCATATTAAAATTTTCGATGGTTTTACCTAATTTCTGTATTTCTGCAATAACACCTAAAACATAATTTCCCCAACTTTCTTTTACCATAGGAGCAATAGAATCTATTGAAAAAGAAATGGTGTCCTTAAAATCGGATGCAGAAACAGACGATGTGCTATTCTGCGTTTTATTAATAGCAGCAATAATACCTTTATTTACAGCTGCTGGAAATACAAAACCATCGTTATAATCAGTATGTTCACCAATTATATTTATTCTTCCAGGCGAGAAAACCATTAAAGGCTCTTCGTTAAATTTATCTAGAAACTCCTGTTTAATTTGGTTTACTAAAGTTGTGTTCATAATTTCTTAGTATTATGTTAGTTTAGTTTTAGGCTCCAATCTAATTGGTATGTGGCATTTGGCGCTAAGGTTTTTAGGCCAATTTTATTGTTAAAACTATCGGAAACTCCTGTTGTTGGTTCTATTGCAATTACATTAACTAGGGGTGGAGTATAAGCTTGTAAAAAGCAATTTTCTTCGGAAGAGTTTATGCTTAAATTATAATTAGGCGTTGCAAATTCAACTTCGGTTTTATCTAGCTCCCAACAATCATCTAGTTGTTTGTCTTTTAATAACATTTCAGACGGATCTGGATTGTTAGTGGTTTCTGTCGTAATCATACGTTCGCTAAAAACCATTTTTTTAGTACTTTCAAAAGATAGTAAGCTTTCAGATAAATTACTACTTAAAAAATAAGGATGCCAGCCTAAGGTAAACGGAAAGGTTTCACTATCTGTATTTTTTACCTCTACGTTTAAGTCTAGTGTGGTTTCGGTAATTCTATATTCTAACTGAATAGAGTAGGTAAAAGGAAAACCTTCAGATTTTTTATCTTCCTTATATAGTAGTTTTACAGAAGCGCTATTCTCTGTAGTTGTTTCATCTATAACATCAAACGTCTTATCAAAAACTAAGCCGTGCAAGGCATTATTATTTGGTACTTCATTAACAGGAAACTTATACGTTTCATTGTTGTATGTGTAAGTGCCGTCTTTTATTCTATTTGCAAAAGGAAAAAGAATGGACGATGCATAGGTGTTTTTATACTCTAAAGGACCCAGGTTTTTTATTAAAGTTTGTCCAAAAAGTTTTAATTCTTGAAGGCTCGCACCATCGTTTAAGCAAATTTTGGCGAAAATGGTTTTGCTTGAATTTTCTATTTCAAGTGCTGAATGACTGTGTTTTATACTGTACAAAATGTTTTGTTTAAGGTAATTGGTTTTACAAATATAGGAACTAGACTCACAAATACAAGTGATTTATTAAAAATAAATGTATTTTTTACAATTAATAATGATTTATGTTCTTATTTTTAGATATATTTGAATTTTAAATTAAACTAAACCACACAAACATATGATGCAAATTATATCATTTTTAGGCTTTACTGCCTTGGTTGCTATTATATCTTATTTAGCAACACGAAAATCTAACGAAGATTCCTCGGATGGATATTTTTTAGGAGGAAGAAGTTTAACAGGCGTTGTAATTGCTGGATCTTTATTACTAACCAATTTATCTACAGAGCAAATAGTTGGTTTAAACGGATCGGCTTTTAAAGAAGGAATTTTAGTTATGGCTTGGGAAACGTTAGCAGCGATTGCTATGGTGGTAACAGCTGTATTTTTATTGCCAAGATATTTAAAAGGCGGTATAACAACTGTGCCTCAGTTTTTAGAAAAACGTTACGATAAAATGACCAAAACCATAACATCTGGTTTATTTTTAAGTGGTTACGTAGTTGTATTATTACCTATTGTACTTTATTCTGGAGCTTTGGCCATCAATTCGATGTTTAATGTGCCAGATATGTTGGGAGTTTCTAAAACTGCGGCACTTTGGATTACCGTTTGGGGTATTGGTATTATAGGTTCTGTTTATGCCATATTTGGTGGTTTAAAAGCAGTTGCCGTGTCTGATACTATAAATGCTGTCGGTTTGTTAATTGGTGGGCTATTAATTCCATTTTTTGGATTGTTAGCTATTGGAGAAGGAAGTATAGGTGATGGTGTATCAACTTTAATGGAAATTAATCCTGATAAATTTAAAGCTTTAGGAGGTCCGGAGTCGGCTATTCCTTTTGGAACAATTTTTACAGGGATGATGTTGGTGCAGTTGTTCTATTGGGGAACCAATCAAGCTATTATCCAGCGTGCTTTAGGAGCTAAAAACTTAAAAGAAGGCCAGAAAGGATTGTTATTAGCATCGGGAATAAAAATACTCGGGCCATTAATTGTTGTTTTACCAGGTATTATTGCTTTCCATATGTTTGGTGATACTTTAGAGAATCCAGATGAAGCTTATCCAAGATTAGTAACCGAGGTATTGCCAGCGGGCTCAGTAGGTTTCTTTGCGGCTGTTTTGTTTGGGGCTATTTTAAGTTCGTTCAATTCGGCATTAAATAGTTCAGTAACATTATTCGGAATCGATATTTACAAATCTCACATTAATAAAGAAGCAACCGAAAAGCAAACCGTATTTGCAGGAAAATCTTTTGGGATGGTTTTAGCTATTCTATCCATGTGTATTGCGCCTTTAATTGCAAATGCTCCCGACGGATTATTTGGATACTTGCAAGAAGTAAACGGTTGTTACAGTATCCCTATCTTAACTATTATTGTGGTTGGGTATTTAACAAAGTATGTGCCAGCAATTGCTGCAAAAGTGGCTATTATTTCAGGTGTTGTGCTATATAGTTTAAGTCAGTTTGTAGTAAAACCATTTGTAGTAGGTGCCGATAACTATCCGCATTTTTTACATGTAATGGCAATTTTGTTTGTTCTTAATGTAATTATCATGTTAATCATTGGTAAACTATATCCGCGTAAAGAAGCTTTTGTATTAGAGTTTACAAAACAAGTAGATATTACACCATGGAAACATTTAAAAACCGTTGGTATTGCTATCTGCGTTATAGTAATTGGTATTTACGTGTATTTCTCATAGAGAAACATATAAGATTATTAAAAAGCGTTCATTTTTAAATGAGCGCTTTTTCTTTTTATATAGTATTAAGAACACTTAGATCGGGTTGCATAAACTAGAGTAGAGGTATAAGCCCCAAAAGCTATAAAAAACAAAAGCCATATCACTGCAGAACTTAATCTCCTTTGATATGGCTTTTTTGAAATAGTTTTCTTGTTTTCTTGAATTTAGTAATATTTCACTAAGTCGATTCGAATTTTCATCAAAACCTATTCAATTCAAGTTTGCTATTTCAATTGATATACTACTGTAATTTCAAAATGTATTGACCTATTACACTAATATATCGTGGTAATTGTTTTTCTCGATGTTAAAAGGTGATGGTTTGCTTTCGCTGGTATTTCACAATTAACACAACTTATAAAATTCATTTAAACCTTCGTTTCCATGCCTTATTATAAGTAGTCCATTATTAAAACCGCTTGCCATGTGGCATTTGGTGTTTTACAATGTCCTTTTTTTTTGCTACTCACGCATACACCTGAAGTAACAAAATCTTAAAAAACAATAATTTGTAAGAACGTTATCTTATTTAGAATTAAATGTAAATTCAGTGTTGAAGTGAAACCAACTTTCATTGTCATTATCCTTACAGCTAAGATACAACCACAATACTAAATTTAAAAATTTTTAAGACTCTAGTTATCAACAATTTATGAGCTTAGGTTATTAACATTTGTTAATAAAAAAAGCCTTAAGATAAATCTTAAGGCTTTTAACTTACTGTAAAACAGTGTTTTGTAATTAACGTCTACGCTCAGTAATTCTAGCTTTCTTACCAGTTAAACCTCTGAAGTAGTAGATTCTAGCTCTACGTACTTTACCACGTTTGTTAACTTCTATCTTTTGTAATGCAGGTAAATTAACAGGGAAAATACGTTCTACCCCAATAGTACCAGACATTTTTCTAATTGTAAAAGTTTCAGAAGAACCTGATCCTCTTCTTTGAATAACTACACCTCTAAAGAACTGTGTACGTGTTTTAGTACCCTCTTTAATTTCGTAGTATACAGTAATTGTGTCTCCAGCTCCAAACTCTGGAAAATCTTTTTTTGTTACAAACTCGTCTTGAACAAATTTTACTAAAGATTCCATATCTTTATATTTATTTAATTATTAATTCAGAACAACATTCACGATTCTCGCCAGAGGTTAACCCGAAATTGGCTGCAAAGATACTTAATATTTTAAAACCCACAATTAAAATATTAAATTTAAAACACCAATTAGGGTGTTCCCTTGCAGGTCAGGCTATCCGCTATATCTTTTTGAGAAGGTTTTAGCTATGGTGCTATGGTTTTCTTCTTTTTAAAAGTATAGTTATCAATAATAAATTCAGTCTATTTTAAGTTTCTCAAAAAGGATGCCGCTGCTATCCTTAACACAACTACCTACAAACATTTGGCTACCCGAAAGGTCTAAAACTATCAATAGAGATATTGTATCTATTTTTGTTCAAAAATAATATTCCTTTCCGTATTCTTCTTATACATGGTTTTAGGAGTAATCGCTTTATTCGCAGTAGTGCAATAGTTTTTATTATTTGGGTTTAGCATATACTCTAGTTGATGCTCAATCATTTTTTCAAAAGGAATAAGAAAGTCTTTTGTGTCACATTCTTCTAAATCACTATCCTTAAGTAAATTTAATACCGTGTAAACCGACTCAATAGTACTAAGGCAAAGAGATTCTGGTTGCTGCTTGATAATAAATTTTGATTTTATTGTATTATCAAAACTCACTCTTTTTAATTTCTGCAAGTTTCTGCTTAGTTTAAGCATTTTACGAGCGCAAGGCCAGGTGCCATCAATAAGAAATAGGTTTGCATTATTGCCCATAAAAGAATTTATTTCTAAACTTTCTCTTATTGATAAGTTGAAATTATCTTTCCCAGGGTAAAGTAAAAAAGAAGAACTGTTTTCTTTAGCCAGTATGTCGTTTACACGCTTATTATTGGTGAAATCAACACCAACTATAATTTCTGAATTTTCAAGTTGAAGATTTGTTATATGTCCTGTTCCGCTTTTTTCCTTTTTATATTCCTTAGGATGCATAAGAATAATAAAACGAGTTTTAGTCTTTAAAGGACTAATGTGCTCACAAATACATGTACTTGAAGGTCTCATGCACTTGTAACATGTTATTCTTGGGTTTGTTATTTCTGATTGCAAGGTGAGCTTTTTAATTGGCTATAAGGCTTAATGAAAATCAGATGTATCAAAAATACAACGGCCTTTCATTAAACCTAAAATAGTAATTATTTTTATAAGGTGTTGGGCAGATTATTTATTTTTTCAGAGGTTTAATTCCAAATTCATAAAGGTTAATTCCTGTTTTTGTAGGTTTAAACCGTTCTTCAAATTTAGTTCCAATTCCACAAGCCATCAGTAAAGCTTCTCCTTCAATCACCTCAAATATTTCCATTTTGATATTTTTTTCTACGGACCTTTCCAGAAATTTATATCCAGCAGGATTAAGATTGCTCAAAATAAATGACAATTTAAAAAACTCTTTCCAAGTTAAATTATCTTCAATATGTGCTGAAAATAAATTAGCTAATATTTTTGATTTTTTTGTGTCTAAAAATTTTTCGTTTAACAATAAGATTGTTTCTAAAACGTGATTTCGATGATTTGTGTCTTTTTTAAAGTTCTCTTTAAATATTTTTAGTTTGTTTTCATCGATTTTTTTTGAGTGAAATTCTTCTAAAAAAGTCAGTATTTTTTTTACATTATGTCTGTCAACAATTGAAGATGTAATTTTATAAAAGGAAACCAAAGATTTGACAACAGGAATTTCGCTTAAAAGACTTTCATTCGTTAATGTGTCTAATGCTATTTCAGCGTAATCTTGAGTTAATTCCGATGTAGTATTGAAAATTTCTTTCTCAATACTATCTGTTAAAATTTCTTCTCTCAATTTTTATCGGTTTGATTTTTTTGAATTATTCTCTAACTAAACTAATTATGACCACCACCTTTTTATTCATCCAATAAATCGGGTCTCAATTTTTTAGTACGCTCGTAAGCTTGCTCTTCTCTCCATTTTTCAATTTTAGGGAAATTGCCACTAAATAGTAATTCAGGAACTTTCCACCCTTTATATTCTCTAGGTTTTGTATAAATAGGAGGCGCTAATAAATTATCTTGAAAAGAATCGGTTAGGGCAGAAGTTTCATTACCCAAAACCCCAGGTATTAATCTAATTATTGCATCACAAAGCACAGCTGCTCCTAGTTCTCCACCAGAAAGCACATAATCTCCAATAGAAATTTCGCGCGTAATAAATTGATCACGCACACGTTGGTCTACACCTTTATAATGTCCGCATAAAATAATAATATTTTCATGCATCGATAATTGGTTAGCAATACCTTGCTTTAAGGTTTCACCATCGGGTGTCATGTAAATCACCTCGTCGTATTCACGTTGCTCTTTTAATGCCGAAATACACTTATCAATAGGTTCTACCATCATTACCATACCTGCGCCACCACCAAACTGAGTATCATCAATAGATTTATAGTTATCGGTAGTATAATCGCGTAAATTATGAAAATGCACTTCTACTAAATCGGCTTCAATGGCACGTTTTAGAATAGAAGCTTCAAACGGACTTTTTAATAATTCTGGTAAAACGGTAATAATATCTATACGCATGGCTTGTTTTTATCTGCCACAAAGATAAATGAATTGTTTGGTATTTTTAATTAAGTTTTAGAGCATCATAATTAAAGTTCAGTACAAAAAAAATCCGTAATAAAGATTACGGATTTTAAATATTGTATACTGAAGCGTTTAAGCTTTTTTCTGCTTATTTATTTCGTCTTGCAATTGGCGACGTACTTTTTGCTCACGTTCTAGAGCTGTTTTTCTGTGCTCTTCAAACTCTTCTTCTGTTTCTTCTAAGTTTTTCTTTGCAGCACGAGTAATCGCATTACTGTTATTAAACTTGTAGATAAAGAAAAGTAGAAATACTAATAACCCACCAATAATAGACCACATAAGCACGTTGTAACTCGATTTACTCATTTGTAAACCAAATAAAGCCATGTTGTTTTTTTCGGTATTTGTTTTTTCTAAGTCTGTTTGTGTATTAGAAAGGTTTAGTTTTAAATCAGCAATTTCTTTTGCTTGATTTTTAACTACCAATTGGGTGTCTACTAAATCTTTATGCACTGCTTTTAGAGAATCTAAAGTATGTGCTTTAAGCGTGTAAAGCCATGTTTTCTTTACGGTTTTATAATCTTGCCAGCTGTTAGAACGACGAATAACAAATTCAAACTGGTTATCTATTGAACCACTATTTAAAGATAATTTATCTTCTTCTTGTGTTGCATTGGTTTGAGAAAAAGACGAAAGCGTCAATAAAAACGCGCAAGCTATGAAGAACAGTTGTTTAGTAAAATTCATTTCTAAGAATAATTTTTTTATGGGTTGAATTCGGTTTACGAAGTTATGAAAATATGCTTATAATTAGTTAAAAAGCCTCATTAAAATGAGGCTAATTTATATACGGGTAACATTTTATTTTAGATGTTTTAAACTAATAATAGGTAAACCTTCTAACTTTAGAAACATATTTGGCCAATCTAATAACTTGATGGCTATAACCATATTCATTATCATACCATATATATAGTAGAATGTTTTTGCCATCTTTTCTAACAATAGTGGCTTTACTATCGTAAATTGAAGGGGCAGAACAACCCACAATATCGCTAGATACTAGCTCGTCGCTTAACTCATATTTTATTTGTTCAACTAAATCACCTTCCAAAGCATATTTCTTTAAAATAGTATTTACAGCCTGAAGAGATGTTTCTTTTTCAAGTTCTAAATTTAAAATTGCTAACGATCCGTTAGGTACAGGCACACGGATGGCGTTCGATGTTAGCTTGCCTTCTAAGCTTGGTAAAGCTTTAGAAACTGCGGTGCCAGCACCAGTTTCTGTAATTACCATATTTAATGCGGCTGCACGACCACGACGGTATTTTCCGTGAAAATTGTCGACTAAATTTTGATCGTTTGTATAGGCATGAATAGTTTCTAAGTGGCCACTTTTTATACCAAAAGAATCTTCCATAACTTTTAAAATAGGCGTAATGGCATTGGTTGTGCACGATGCGGCTGAGAAAATAGCATGCTTGTCTGGGTTATTCTCTTTATGGTTTACACCGTATACAATATTTGGTATTCCTTTTCCTGGTGCAGTAAGCAATACTTTATCGACACCTTTAGATTTTAAATGTCTGCTTAAAGCTTCTTTATCTCTAAAAGCACCAGTGTTATCAATAACTAAAGCGTTGTCTATACCAAATTCGGTGTAGTCAATATCTTCTGGGTTATTAGCCGAAATAATTTTTACAGTAGTGCCATTAATAATTAAAGCTTCTTTTTTAACATCAATAGAAACGGTTCCAGAAAAATCTCCATGTACAGAATCGTTACGTAAAAGCGCAGCACGTTTTTCTAAAATTTGTGCATCTATAGTTCCTCGTGTTACAATAGCGCGTAAACGCATTTGACTACCTTGGCCTGTTTTGGCCATAAGTTCTCGGGCTACCAAACGACCAATTCTACCAAAACCATAAAGTATCACGTTTTTAGGATCAATACTTCCGTTTTTGTGAGCATCTTTCAATTTTGAAGCAACAAATGCTGTGGCGTTATTATACTTGTTGTCTTCTGATTGAAACTCGAAAGTTAATTTACCAATGTCGAGCTTGGCTGGTGGCACATCGAGCGTTTTAATGGCTTGTGCAATTTCTACAGAATCGAAAACGGAAATTGGCTTTTGTACAAATTTACCCGCATATTCATGAAGATTTAAAATCTGACTCACATTACGGTCTATAAGTTGGTTTCTAAAAAGAACCAATTCTATAGATTTATCGTACCAGAGATCACTAATAATTTTAATGAATTCTACAGTTGCTCGACGTCTGTCGGCCTGAAATGCTAATTCCTTTTCATAAGTTTTGTTAAAGGACATAATTTAAAAAGTTTAGTTGTAGTTTTTTTGCAAAAATACCATATTTCAAACGTTTTCGTAGATTGTTTGATGACTTTTTTTTCTACTGAAATCTTATTGTTATTTCCTTAGTTTTTACACTCAAATATATAAGGTATGGCAAAAAAGAAACCTCTTTAAAACTTTACGCCTTAAAGAGGTTTCACTAACACAAATTCAAACAAGTTTTATTTAAAAAGAACTTCTTTTCTTTCTTTTCGTGTGTTTATATATTCTAGCTTTTTAATGTTATCTAAAATATCTTCACCATATTTTTCCTTTAGTTTTGAAATATCATCTATACTTTCAATTTTAGTGTCGTTAATTCCGGTAATAATATAGCCTTCGGAAATTCCTAAGTTAGAATACAACCATTTATTCTCTGTGTTCTTAACAATTACACCGTAATCTATTTGGTACTTCTCTTTAAAAGAATCTGATAAATCTTGTAAGTCCATTTTCATGAAATTAACGGTAAACATTTCAGTTTTTGTTAAGGTTACCGACACCGATTTTAAATCGTTCTTTCTGTATAATTCTACATTTACTACATCATTCGGGCGCTTTGTTTTAATGTACCCGCTTAAATCTTCAAATTTAGAAATCTCGATATTGTCTAATTTCTTAATAACATCTCCTTTTTTAATACCTGCTTTTTCGGCTCCAGAGTTTTTAATTACTTCGGCAACGTAAACACCTTCGGCGTAATTTACACCCATTTCTTCCGCTACAGCGCTATTAAAAGTTCCGCCTTGAATTCCTAACACGCCATTTTGTACGTTACCAAATTCCATAATATCTTCAATAACTTTACGTGCAATATTACTTGGTACAGCAAAAGAATACCCAACGTAAGAACCAGTTTGAGATGAAATTGCCGTGTTAATTCCAATTAATTCTCCATTAGTATTAACTAGTGCTCCACCAGAGTTTCCTGGGTTTACGGCTGCATCGGTTTGTAAAAAGGATTGAGAACTTTGCCCTGTTAAATCTCTAGATTTTGCACTTATAATTCCTGCTGTTACCGTAGAGGTTAAGTTGAACGGGTTACCAACGGCTAAAACCCATTCGCCAATTTGCACGCTATCTGAATCTCCAAAAGTAACATATGGTAAATCTTCATCAGCGTCAATTTTTAACAGCGCGATATCCGTTTTTGGATCGGTTCCAACAACTTCAGCAGTATACGTTTTATTGTTGTTTAATGTTACCGAAAGTTCGCTGGCGTTTTTAATAACGTGGTTATTGGTAACAATGTATCCATCGGCATTAATAATTACCCCAGAACCTGTACCCATTTGCGCGCGTTGAGGACTTCTTCCTGAAAAGAAATCTTGCAAGGTCATTTGTCCAGAGCTAATAGTTACGTTTTTTACGTGTACCACAGCATGAACTGTATTATCTGCGGCAGTAGTAAAATCGGTATTTTCGGCAGCATTAAGCGCCATGTTTAAATTATTTGTTGGTAAAAAAGTAGGTTGTTCGCTATTTGCTGCAACAACTACGGTGTTATCTTTTTCTAAAAAAACTTTGTACGTACCAAGAGTTATAACACCTCCTAATACGGATACCATTACTAAGGTTAAAATCTTCTTCATATAATCTATAATTTTGAGTGTTTAAAATCGTGTTCCATCTTTTGAACAATTAAAATTAATTATTTACAGAACATGAAATTTATTTTTAACGATTTTTAACGTACACTTTAACGCCTGTTTAACAGAGGTGTAAAGCGCATTTTTATCTTGGATTGTATTATTAAGATATTTGTAATTAATGCTTTAATATAGGTTTTTATAGTTAAAATGTATTACGAAGTTAAAAGCTGTTTGTTACTTTTATTTTGTGTTTTTATGCATTATTTCCTCATTTTCTCAACAGAAAATTACATTCTTTATTCATATATTTGTTGACATATTATGCAACAGACTTTTTATAAATATCAAGGAACAGGGAACGATTTTGTGATGGTTGATAACCGTCAGCAAGCGTTCAATAAAAGAGATACCAAAAATATTGCTTTTTTGTGCGATAGACGTTTTGGGATAGGAGCAGATGGACTTATTCTTCTAGAAAATCACGATACGCTAGATTTTAAAATGGTGTATTATAATGCCGATGGTAACGAAAGTACCATGTGTGGAAACGGAGGTCGCTGTTTGGTTGCTTTTGCAAAACATTTGGGTGTTATTGAAGATAAAGCTGTTTTTGAAGCTATCGATGGTTTACATCATGCTGAAATTGAAGGAGATATTGTGAAGTTACAAATGTTGGATGTTGATGTTGTGGAAAAGTTTGATAATCATGTGTTTTTAAACACCGGATCGCCGCACCATGTTCAATTTGAAGATGCTATTGAGTATTTTGATATTAAGGAAAAAGGTTCTAAAATTAGAAATGGTGAACCTTATTTTACAGAAGGTACAAACGTGAATTTTGTAAAAAAGGTAAATGATGAAGTTTTTAGAGTGCGCACTTACGAGCGTGGTGTAGAAGATGAAACATTATCTTGTGGAACAGGTGTAACGGCCGTTGCTATTGCTATGCATGCTATAAATGAAACTACGGAAACCTTGATTAAATTAAACGTTCAAGGTGGAAAATTGAAAGTAAGTTTCGATGTTGACAATGGTGTTTACAAAAATGTTTGGCTTATTGGTCCTGCAAAATTTGTATTTAAAGGCGAAATATGATAACTCTAAAAGGCGAACATATCTATTTGCGCGCTTTAGAGCCTGAAGATTTAGAATTTATTCATGCTGTTGAAAACGACGAGGCTGTTTGGGAAATTAGTAATACACAAACGCCATATTCTAAGTTTTTAATTAAGCAATATTTAGAGGAGGCTCACCGAGATATTTACGATGTAAAGCAACTCCGTTTAGTGATTTCTACAAATGAAGATAAAGCTATTGGCCTAATTGATTTGTTTGATTTCGATTTTAAAAATGGACGTGCTGGTATTGGAATATTAATTAAAGATGAAGAAAATAGAAGCAAAGGGGCAGGTAAGGAAGCTTTGGCTTTATTGATAAACTACAGTTTCACTCATTTGGATCTTCATCAGCTTTATTGTAATATTTCCGAAGAAAATACTACAAGTATCAAACTGTTTACCAATCAGGGTTTTGAACAAATTGGATTAAAAAAAGATTGGAACTATATTAATGGTTCTTATAAAAACGAATATTTATTTCAGCTTATTAAAAATTAAATGTACATAAAAAAAATACTTATTGCTATTGCTGTTATTGGGCTTCTTGTAGCCGCATTTTTTGCAAACTTTGTTTACAAAGCAATGCTAAGGCCAAATACGGCTTTTAATAATGAAACGGCTTATGTTTATATATCTAGTAATGCAACTTATAGCGAGGTTAGAAGTCAGTTAGAGCCTTTACTTGATGATATTGAGTCGTTTGATGATTTAGCTGAACAAAAAAAATACACCTCTAATATTAGAGCAGGGAAGTTTGCTATAAAAAAGGGAATGACTAATAACGATATTATTAATTCTATTAGAAGTGGTAATATAGCTATTAAGGTATCTTTTAATAATCAATCTACTTTAGAAAAACTGGCAGGACGTGTTTCTAAAGAAATCGAAGCAGATAGTTTGTCTTTGTTGAAAGCTATGACGGATAAAACGTTTTTAGCCGAAAATAAATTCAATGAAGCCACAGCTTTAGGAATGTATTTACCTAATAGTTATGAGGTTTTTTGGAACACCGATGCAGAAGGTTTTAGAAATAGAATGCTTAAAGAATATAAGCGCTTTTGGAATGCTACTAGAACAAAAAAAGCTGAAGCCATTGGTTTAGAGCCTAATGAAGTGATTGCATTGGCCTCTATTGTTTACGAGGAATCGAAGCAAGCTAGCGAGCAACCAACCATTGCAGGTGTGTACATGAATAGGTTAAGAATTGGTATGCCTTTACAAGCCGATCCTACTTTAAAATTTGCTGCATATCAATTACCTAAGTATAAAAACACAGTAATTAAGCGTGTTTTAAATGTGCATAAAGATATAGATTCACCTTATAATACATATCAAAATCGTGGTTTGCCACCAGGTTTAATTGCCATGCCTGATATCTCGGCTATAGATGCGGTTTTAAATTACCAAAAGCATCAATATCTTTACTTTGCTGCAAATGCTAAAAAGTTTGGCTTCCATAAGTTTGCTAAAACTTTAGCGCAGCATAATGTAAACGCTAGAGAATATCAACGCTTTTTATCTGCTCAAGGTATTAATAAATAGTGATGGCTTTTAAAGTGAAGTACGCGCTATTTTTACTTTTAGTGTCGTCGGTTGCCTTTTCTCAAAAAGAATTTAATTCTTTTTTTATACCTAGTGATTCTTTAAATACCTCGCGGCGTAATGTTGTGGTTTATAGTGAAGCTGCACTTGCAAGTATTACTTTAATTGGGTTAAACCAACTGTGGTATGCCGATTACGAGCGTTCAAAATTCCATACCTTAAATGATAATGATGAGTGGTTGCAAATGGATAAATTTGGCCATGCCTTTTCAGCTTATCAAATGGGGAAGCATGGTGCACAGCTTTTAAATTGGAGTGGTGTAAGTGAAAAAGGTCAAATTTTATATGGTGCTACTTTAGGCTTTGGATTTCTTACAGCTGTAGAAATGCTGGATGGTTATTCTGATGAATGGGGTTTTTCTTGGGGTGATATTTTAGCAAATGCATCGGGTACAAGTTTGTATATTGGGCAAGAATTATTGTGGAAAGAGCAACGAATTGCGCTTAAATACAGTTTTCATCAAACAAAATATGCTAAACAAAACCCAGATAAGCTTGGAAACGGGCTATTAGAAGAGGTGTTAAAGGATTATAATGGGCAAACCTATTGGCTTAGTGCTAACATGCATGCGTTCTTTAAGGATAGTAAGATTCCAAAATGGCTCAATCTAGCTGTGGGTTACGGTGGAGAGGGCATGTTGGCTGGTGTAAGTAGTAATGTTAATTATTTGTTAATTAGTGATTTACGGCACAGGCAGGTCTTTTTAAGCCTTGATCTTGATTTAGAACATATAAAAACAAATTCAGCCTTTCTAAAAACTGTTTTTAGTGTTTTTAACATGATAAAATTACCATTTCCAACTCTCGAATTTGGTAAAAAAGGCTGTGTATTTCATCTATTGTACATTTGATTTGTGTCGTTAAACGATTAATTTTGTTAGTTTTAGAAAAAGCCGTACTTTTGCACGCTCAAAATTTCAGGTGAATTTAAATTGTAATTTCACTGAAGAATTTAGACATTATGACAAAGAATATTGCAAGTTACTTAGTCTTGGTACTTTTTACAGTAATTGTGTTAAGTGTGTCGTTTTCATCAAATGATTCGATCGTAGATTTAAGTAAATATTCAACAGCAGGCTTAGAGTTAAATTATACTGTAAGTCTGGACGAAGGTATCAAAGATGATATTTTACTGTCAAACGACGAGGACAATGAATTTTCTCCATTTTTGGGAAAATCATTTGTAGGATTTAAAGAAGCTATAGGCTTTAAAGAATCTAGAGGTAATTACGCTATTGTAAATACTTTTGGTTATTTAGGCAAATATCAATTTGGGACAGAAACTTTAAAGATGATTGGGATTAATAATCCGGAGGCATTTTTAAAAAGTCCTAAATTACAAGAAAAGGCATTTATTGCCAACGCTGCAAGAAACAAATGGATTTTGCGACGTGACATTAAAAACTTTGTAGGGCGCCGCATTAACGGTGTGTTAGTTACAGAATCTGGTATTCTAGCAGCGGCACATTTAGCTGGTCCTGGTAGTGTTAAAACTTATTTAAGGAGTTATGGTTTAGATAACTTCGCTGATGGTTTTGGAACCACAGTACAGTATTACATGAAGCGATTTTCTGGTTACGACACTTCGTTTGTAAAACCAGATAGACGAGCAAAAGCCATCTAAAAGGGGTTTAAATTAGCTTTTATGTATAATGAATAGCGTTGGTCTTTTATGAAGGTCAACGCTATTTTTTTGCCAAGCTGCGGCATTTTTAGTTTTTATAAACTCCGTGTCTAAAGTAATATCGCAAGCCACACAGATATCTGTGTTTTTCTCTAAAATGCTGCTTAAATCTTCTAGCATTTTGTTATTTCTATAAGGAGTTTCAATAAACAATTGAGATTGATTATGTTCGAAAGATAAGCGTTCTAAGCGTTTAATTTCGGCTTTACGCTCAGCTTTATCAATAGGTAAGTAGCCGTTAAAAGCAAAGCTCTGTCCGTTCATGCCAGAACTCATCATAGCCATTAAAATAGACGATGGTCCAACAAGTGGTACTACCTTTATGTTTTTTTCATGAGCTATTTTTACAACATCAGCTCCTGGATCTGCTACACCAGGGCAACCTGCTTCAGATAAAAGGCCTACGTTAATACCTGTTAAACAAGGATTTAAAAAGGCTGGTAATTCGCTAGCTTCTGTACGTTTGTTTAAAAGAAACAATTGTAAAGCGGGTTGTGATTTTGCCGGACATATCTTCTTTATAAATCGACGTGCTGTTTTTTCATTTTCAACAATAAAAACATCAATTTTATCTATAGTATTTTTTACAGTTATAGGCAAAACATCAAGTGGATTATTGTCTCCTAAAGTGGTTGGTATTAAGTAAAGTTGGCCTATAGCAGATGTCATTTTATTCCGAAGTTAAATTATGGGCAATAGTTATGCATGCTTCATTTAGCATGTTGTAAATGTTTTCAAATCCATTGGTTCCTCCGTAATAAGGATCTGGCACATTAAAATCTTGAGCTGGGTAAACTTCGTTTAAAATGAAATTTACTTTAGAAACGTCTTCATTGTTTCTCGCTAGTTTTATAACATTGTTGTAGTTAGAGTCGTCCATAACATAAATAAGATCGAAGGTATCAAAATCGGAAACCGAAAATTGCCTTCCTCTTAAGTTTGAAATATTTATGCCATACTTTTTAGCTACAGCAATAGAACGCGGATCTGGTGCATTACCGGTGTGGTAATTTGCGGTTCCTGCAGAATCTACAATAAAGTGTTTTGGTAGTTTTGCTCTTAAAATACCTTCGGCAAGTGGGGAACGACAAATGTTTCCCAAGCATACCATCAGAATTTTAGTCATTTTAAAACAGTTTTAAACAGAAAGTTTTTTCGAAATATCTTCAACGTATTTTTTAAATTGTTTATCTGTTG
This sequence comes from Algibacter lectus, assembly GCF_004368925.1. Lineage (NCBI taxonomy): Bacteria > Pseudomonadati > Bacteroidota > Flavobacteriia > Flavobacteriales > Flavobacteriaceae > Algibacter > Algibacter lectus. The sequence continues at coordinate 1,434,695 of NZ_SORL01000007.1, read as the reverse complement.
AAGATAAGTTGTCTACCGTTTTACATGCGTGTAAAACCGTTGCGTGGTCGCGTTTTCCTATTTGAGAACCAATACTTGCTAACGATGCTTTTGTTAATTTCTTAGCAAAAAACATAGCTAATTGTCTGGCTTGTACAATATGGCGTTTTCTAGTTTTAGATTGCAGTGTATCGATATCCATTTGGAAATAATCCGATACTACTTTTTGAATGTAATCTATAGAAACTTCGCGTTTTGTGTTTTTCACAAACTTCTCAACAATAGTTCTCGCTAAATCAATAGTGATTTCTTTTTTGTTGAAAGAGGATTGTGCTATTAACGAAATAATAGCGCCTTCTAATTCGCGGACGTTAGTTTTTATGTTTTTAGCAACATAATCTATAATGTCTTCTGGCATTTCAACACCATCGCGATATAATTTATTCTTTAAAATAGAAACGCGTGTTTCAAAATCAGGATGTTGTAACTCTGCTGAAAGCCCCCATTTAAAACGAGATAATAAGCGTTGTTCAATATCTTGCATATCAACAGGTGCTTTATCACTTGTTAATATCACTTGTTTTCCATTTTGATGTAAATGATTAAAAATGTGAAAGAAAACATCTTGTGTTCCTGTTTTTCCTGTTAGGAATTGCACATCATCAATAATTAAAACATCTATAATTTGATAGAAATGAATAAAATCGTTTCTATTATTTTTCTTAACAGAATCTATATATTGTTGCGTAAATTTTTCAGCAGAAATATATAAAACCGTTTTTTCAGGATATTTATCTTTAATATCAACACCAATAGCGTGCGCCAAATGCGTTTTACCTAGACCAACACCTCCAAAAATTAATAATGGATTAAAAGATGTGCCACCTGGCTTAGCCGCTACAGCTAATCCTGCACTTCTAGCTAAACGGTTAGAATCACCTTCTAAAAAGTTTTCGAAACTGTAATTAGGGTTTAATTGCGACTCTATTTTTACATTTCTAATTCCTGGAATTACAAACGGATTACGTAATTCGGGGTTTTTATTGTTTAAAGGAATGTCTACATCTTGTGATTTTAAACCACTTCTGTTAGAACTCGGAATTCTTTCTGTAAAAGGTTGTTTGTTGCCATATGTGTTTTCCATTTTAATAATGTAAACTAGCTTGGCTTTTTCACCTAATTCTTTAGTTAGGGATACTTTTAAAATCTTAACATAGTGCTCTTCTAACCATTCGTAGAAGAACTTACTGGGCACCTGAATGCTTAAAGCATTATCAGTTAGTTTAACTGCTATTATTGGTTCAAACCAGGTTTTATAAGCTTGCGGTTGAATATTATCCTTTATGAATTCTAGACAATTATTCCATACCGTTTGCGCAGTTATACTCATTTTAAAGACTCTTGTTGTTTGTTAATTTTATGGATGAAAAAACGAATTTCCATATCCCTCCATTTTGTGCTTGGCAAAGATGTGAACAAAATTCTTAAAAAAAAAATGAATTACTATTGAATAATTGGAATTTTTTCCTCAAGTTTAAGCACATGTCGAAACTACAAAAAATTATTCAAATATGGTCGTGAAATCCGATGAAATACAAATAAGAGTGAGATACGGTGAAACAGACCAAATGGGAGTCGTTTATCACGGAAATTATGCATTATATTTAGAAATGGGCCGTATTGAATGGCTAAGAAAACTAGGCATTTCATATAAAACTATGGAAGAAAATGGAATTATGTTGCCAGTGGTTTCTTTAAATGTAAATTATAAAAAACCAGCAGGTTACGATGACCTAATTAATGTAAAAACACAACTCAAAAAAAGACCCACTGCCAAAATAGAATTTGAGTACGAAATTACAAATGAGCAAGGTGAGCTTTTGTCTACAGCAAGCACGATTTTAGTGTTTGTAGACATGAAAACGAAGCGTCCAACAAAAGCACCTCAATATATTTTAGATATTCTTGAGGGATAAAAATTTTTTATTTTTTTTGAACGGATCTAAATTTGCTTGATTTGTATTTCGAAAAGATGGTTAAATTTTTCAAAAACGGCTTCAGATTCTTTTTTTCTAACGGAAATTGTAATCTGACAGTCTAATTCTAGTTTTTGATTCGTGATATTTAAGTTACGCTCTTTAATAACACGCATTACTTTATTCATGTTTTTATAATCGAAAGTAATGAGGTAATCTATATTAATTGTTTTCTCAATAATTTGGGAAGCTTCTAAAGCAAGTTGCGCGGTGGTTTTGTATGCGTTTATTAAACCACCAACGCCTAGTTTAACGCCTCCAAAATAGCGAACAACTACAATTAAGATGTTGGTAACATCAAAAGATTGAATTTGTCCGTAAATAGGCATCCCAGCGCTGTTGTTGGGTTCGCCATCATCATTTGCGCGGTAACTTATGGTTTCGGCACCTATTTGATAGGCGTAACACCAATGTCTAGCAGAATGATGCTCTTTTTTTAATCCTTCTATATGAAGCTTTACATCGTCTTCATTTAAAATAGGAAAGGCATAGCCAAAGAATTTACTGTTTTTATCTTTAAACAAAACAGGTTCTATAGCTTTGGTAATCGTTTTATAAGTGTCTTTTTCAGTCAAATTAAAATAAGTCGCTTTTGGTTTCAAATAAAGTGCAAACGTCTTCGGTTTCTGGATTTATGTGCCAAGTAGCAAACTTTAATCCTTTTGCAGTTTCAATGTTATCTTGATTATCATCAATAAACAAGCACTCATCAGCATTTAATTTATTTTCGTTTAAAACAAATTCAAAAATATCGGCATTAGGTTTTCTTAAATTTATTTCGTGAGATAAGTAAAAAGCATCGAAACAGTTTTTAAATTCATCGTAGAAAGAAAGACTTTCTTTAATAGAATCTATATGGAGTTCGTTGGTGTTACTCAACAAAATAAGTTTATATTCTCCAGATGCTTTAAGGTTTTTTATAAACTCTAATCTTTCTTTAGGGAAGTGTTTTAGCATGTAATTCCATGTGTAAATCAAATCTTCTTCCGAAAGTTTAGGGAAGTTTTCTTTATAAAAACTTAAAAATTCTTCTGTTGAAATTAAGCCTTGTTCGTAAAAACTATTAAACGCCGTAATTTCCTCAGAAAAAGAATCAATTTCTAAGGTTTCAAAAGCATATTTAGCAGCGCCATCGATATCAAGGTTTATAAATACGTTTCCGAAATCGAAAATTAATGTTCTAATCATTTTTATATATTTTTAAAAGATCTGTAAGTATGTATTCTTCATGAACTAATTGTCCTGAAATATGTGGTGCTTTAACACCAGTTTTAAATGTTGTCTGTCCAGTAAAAACTCGAGCTTCGTCCCAAAGATTTTCGTCTATAAATGTTTGTAATGTTTGTGCGCCACCTTCAATAATTACAGAATTTATGTTATTATTATAAAGTATAATGCTTATCTGTTTTGCTATGTCGGTTTTTGACTCCCAATCTATGTTTTCGGAGTTTTTATTGATGTTTTTTTCGGTAATCCTGATAGTTTGAGCGGCATCATTAAAAATAGTTAAATTATCAGGGAGTCTTTCTGTTTTGTCTAAAACAATTCTAATAGGGTTTTTTCCTGTAAAATCTCGAGTTGTTAAAGATGGATTATCCGCTAGTGCTGTTTGTGTGCCCACTAAAATGGCTTGTTCTTCTGCGCGCCATTTGTGCACCAATTGCCTAGAGTAGGTGTTGGTAATCCAAACTGGTTTTTGTTCATCTTTACTTATTGGAGCAATAAAACCATCGCTAGTTTCTGCCCATTTCAAAATAATATAAGGTCTTTTTTTATTATGAAATGTAAAAAAGCGTTTGTGGTGCGCTCGACATTTTTTTTCTAAAATACCAACAACTACGTTGCATCCAGCTGCTTTTAGTCGTTTTATACCTAAGCCTGCTACTTTTTCAAAATCGTCTACACAACCAATTACTACATTGGGTATTTGGTGTTTAATAATTAAGTCGCTACAAGGAGGTGTTTTTCCATAATGTGCGCAAGGTTCTAGTGTAACATATATGGTGGCTTGTTTTAAAAGCGTTTTATCGTTTACAGAATTCATGGCGTTTACTTCGGCGTGATTTCCACCGTATGTACTTGTATATCCTTCGCCAATAATTTTGTTATTGCAAACAATTACACTACCAACCATTGGGTTTGGGCGTGTGCTTCCTAGTCCGTTTTTGGCAATTTCTAAACAGCGTGTTATGTAGGTTTCGTGTGTATTCAATATTAAAATTTTATTTTAACGTTTTGGGTTTCGTCAACAGCATAACTATGCGAAAAACCAAAGGTTTTATAATTGATTTCTCCTGTGTATTGAATTTTAACCTTTTTGCTAAATAAGCTTCCTAATAATCCACTTAGGTTTTTATTGCTAAAAATACTGTCTGTTGGAATTTGAGCTTTTAACGGAATTGTAAATTCTTTTTTTGCCGGAACACCAAAATGTTCTGCCGATATATGTCCCATTTCATTATCGTTAACAAATATTTTAATGGCATCGGTTTGCAATTCGCCTCCAATATCGTTAGGGTTTAAAAACAGGGCATCGGCTGTAAACGTTACGTTTTTAGATGTTGACTCTAAGATTTTAATGTTTTGTACACCTATAAAAGTCGGTTTTTCGGTTACAGTACAACTTAGAAAAGAGATGAGTAGTGTTGATAAAATTATGAGTTTCTTCATTACGTTTTTTTCGGATTTACTGTATCTTCACCAGACAAAAAGCAAAGTTTTATAGTGAACAAAGATAATATAGTTATTCGAGAAATTGGGCCTAATGACAACGCAGGAATCGAGCAAGTTATCAGGGCGTGTTTTCATGAGTTTAATATTCCTTTAGAAGGTACGGCTTACACCGATCCAGAAACCAAACAAATTTTTCAGGCTTACCAAAATACAAATGATGTTTATTTTGTTATTGAAGTAGATGGTGAAATTTTAGGAGGCGGTGGTTTAAAGCCTTTAAGCGGTTTTGAAACTACGGTTTGTGAAATTCAGAAAATGTATTTTTCATCTAAAATTAGAGGTAAAGGGTACGGAAAACTTTTGTTTTCTAAATGTTTAGAAGCTGCTAAATCTTTGGGATATAAACAATGTTATATTGAATCGTCTACACAGTTAAAAGCGGCTATTCATATTTATGAAACTCATGGATTTAAACATCTAGACAGGGCTCTGGGTGATACTGGGCACTTTTCTTGTGGTGTTTGGATGCTAAAAGATTTATAGTTTTTTAGTTTGAATCAAAATTAACAAGAGTAAATGCACTAAGTATTTCTAATTATTGAAAAAATGAAGTTAAAAGACATTCAGAAAATATTTCACGACAAGTTAGAGCCATTTTTTCAATTAGAAGAAGTCGATAGTTTCTTTTATATTTTAATTGAAACCTATTATAAAGTAACACGTTTACAATTAGCAATGGATCGTGATTTAGAGGTCGAAAACGAGGCGCTTATTTTAGAAGCATTAATGTTGTTAGAGCAACAAATACCTATTCAATATATTTTAGGTGAAACCGAATTTTACGGATTAACGTTTAAAGTAAACGATAACACTTTAATTCCAAGGCCTGAAACTGAAGAGTTGGTAAGTTGGGTGTTAAAATCGGTAGAAGAAAATAAAAGCATAAATATTTTAGATATAGGTACTGGCAGTGGTTGTATCGCTATTTCTATTGCCAAAAACTTACCAAATGCAAAGGTTTTTGCATTAGATGTTAGTGGTGAAGCTTTAAAGGTTGCTAGAGAAAATGCCGAGTTGAACCAGGTAGCTGTTACTTTTATCAATCAAGATATATTATCGGTTGAAGGTGAGCAATTATTAGAAGATGCTAAATTTGATATCATTGTTTCTAATCCGCCTTACGTGCGTCATTTAGAGAAAAAGTTAATGCAAACTAACGTGTTGGAAAACGAACCGCATTTGGCACTTTTTGTTGATGATGAAAATCCGTTGGAATTCTACAAAGCTATTACCGAATTTGCAAGCCATAATTTAAAGGGAAACGGGCTTCTGTTTTTTGAAATAAATGAATATTTAGGAAACGAGATGATTCAATTATTAAAAGGAAATCATTTTAAAGACATCCATTTAAAACAAGATATGTTTAGAAAAGATAGAATGATTAATGGTGTTTTTACGGAGCAAGAAACATTATAATTATATCAATAAATAATTCTATTTTCATTTAAAGAAATAAGAAATTGATGATTTTCAGTAGTTTTCTATTCAGATAGTATTTCCTAAATTTGAAGCGTAAAATAAAAAGTGCTGAATCATTTCAATAGAACATAAATTCAAGCAAAGTATACCCACATCAATGAGCAACATTAAAAAGCAAATTCAGGAATTAAGTGACGAATTACGTATGCACAACCATAATTATTATGTGTTGGATAATGCGACTATTTCCGATTACGATTTCGATATAAAATTAAAAGAACTTCAAGAATTAGAAGCTAAACATCCTGAGTTTACAGATGCTAATTCGCCAACGCAACGTGTAGGTGGTGCCGTTACTAAAAATTTTGAGACCATTAAGCATGCGCAGCGTATGTATTCATTAGATAATTCGTATTCTAAAGAAGATTTGCTCGATTGGGAAGCGCGAATTAAAAAAATGATAGATGGTGATGTTCAATACACTTGTGAGTTAAAATATGATGGTGCATCTATTAGTTTAACTTATGTTAATGGTGTATTGGAAAAAGCGGTAACTCGTGGTGATGGTTTTCAGGGGGATAATGTTACGGCTAATGTAAAAACTATAAAGTCTGTACCTTTAAAATTGAAAGGTGATTTTCCTCCAATATTTGATATTCGAGGAGAAATTGTATTGCCTTTTGAAGGGTTTAATAAAATGAACGAAGACCGGATTGAAATAGGGGAAGAGCCTTATAGAAATCCGAGAAATACAGCGTCAGGAAGTTTGAAGTTGCAAGATAGTGCAGAAGTTGCTAAGCGCCCTTTGGAGTGTTTATTGTATAATTTAACAGGCGGAAATTTAGGTGTTTCTAATCAGTTTGAGAGTTTAGAAAAAGCACGTCAATGGGGTTTTAAAGTTCCTGAAGTTGCTAAACTGGCAAATTCTATAGACGAAGTTTTAGACTTTATAAATTATTGGGATATACATCGTCATGATCTTCCTTTTGAAACTGATGGTGTTGTTGTAAAAGTGAATAGCTTACAGCAGCAAGAGGAGCTTGGTTTTACATCCAAAGCACCACGTTGGGCTATGGCTTATAAATTTAAAGCCGAGCAAGTTTCTACACGATTAAACAGTATATCTTACCAAGTTGGTAGAACGGGAGCCATTACACCTGTGGCAAATTTAGAGCCTGTAGAATTAGCAGGAACAACGGTTAAGCGTGCATCTTTACATAATGCAGATCAAATAGAGAAGCTTGATATTCGTGTTGGTGATATGGTTTATGTTGAAAAAGGTGGAGAGATTATTCCTAAAATATTAGGGGTGGATTTGGCTGAAAGGCCAGCAAATTCTGCGTCTACCGTATATATAACGAATTGTCCGGAATGTGATACACCTTTAGAGCGTAAAGTTGGCGAGGCACAGCATTATTGCCCGAATTATAATGGATGTAATCCTCAAATTATTGGAAGAATTCAGCATTATATTTCGCGTAAAGCGATGGATATTGATGGTTTGGGAGGAGAAACGGTTGCGCTTTTAGTTAATGAAGGTTTAATTACTAATTATTCCGATTTATATGAATTGACTAAGGAGCAAGTTATTCCGCTGGAACGTATGGCAGATAAAAGTGCCGAAAAATTGATTCAAGGCGTAGAACAATCTAAAAACATACCTTTCGAGCGTGTTCTTTTTGCTTTAGGTATTCGCTATGTTGGTGAAACGGTGGCTAAAAAGTTAGCGAGGCATTATAAAAGTATTGATGCGGTTCGAGAAGCATCACAAGAAGCTCTTGTTAATGTTGATGAAATAGGAATTAAAATAGCAGAGAGCGTTTGTTTGTTTTTTGCTTCCGAAGAAAATAATAATATTATAAACCGATTAAAATCTTTTGGTGTTCAGTTAGAAATGTCGGCAGAAGAATTGGTTGGTAAAACGAGTTTACTTACCGGACAATCTATAGTTGTTACTGGAGTTTTTGAAACTGTTTCTAGAAATGAATTGAAGAAGCTTATTGAGGATAATGGAGGGAAAGTTAGTAGTTCTATCTCATCTAAAACAAGTTTTATAGTTGCTGGAGATAAAATGGGGCCTAGTAAAAAAGAGAAAGCAGAGAAGTTAAACGTAGAATTGATTAGTGAGGCTGAATTCTTGCAAAAGATAGGTTTTGAATAAAAATAATCGATTAAAAGCATTTTAACTCTATCAAATTGAGCTATTTGTTTATATTTGTTTCGATTTTAGAAGCAAATATGTACAAGTCAAAAATCTTTATAATATTAATTGCAGCTGTTTATGTTTTTTATGTTGTTTTCGAGTTTAACGGAAATCCAGACTTAGCATTTTACTTCGAATCGCTTATTGTGCCACTAGTGGTTGCTCGCTATGTGGTTTCGGTTAAACCAAAAAACAAGTTGTTTTTGCTGTTTTTTGTGATTTTTGCTGCATCGGATTTGTTGGCTATTTTTGATAAAATTGCCTACCCAGATGTAAATTCTAGTTACTATCAATATGCCTATTATCTGGGGAATAGCTTATATGTTTTGGCTTATTTTATGCTGTTTTTTAAAATGTGTCAGTCTATAAATTTTAAATATGTGTTTAAAAACTTGAAGGTTCATTTGTTTGTTTTAATAGTGCTAGATGTCTACTTAATTTATGTATTATATGCTATTGAGCAGCCTAATCTTCGAACAAATAGTATTTATTTTTTAGAGAATACTTACAATATTATCATTCTATTAGTTTTGTCTTTATCGCTGCTAAATTATTTTTACCGCGATAATGAAAAATCACTTTTCTTGTTTTTTGGAGTGTTATGCCTTGTTTTTTCCGAAGTAATAGATATTGCTAATATTTATATTTCTCAAAGTAGCTTATTAAACTTTTTGGCTACAACATTAGTTTTAGGAGCTTTTTACTTTTTCTACGAGCAATCTCAATTATCGAACGTTAGCCCAAGAGAAGATAAATATTATCCACACTTTAAACCTTAATTAGGGTTTTTTCGTTGGTTGTACTTTCTTTTTGTTTTTATGAGTTGATATCTAAAGTCGTCGTAAAATAAACTTGATAGCAAAATTAATGCCGCAAGTATTAGGGTATTTAATTTTAAATGAACTTCAGAATAAAAAAATCCGCCTATCAAACCTCCTATAAAGAAAGAAGAAATTATATATATACGTAACTTAATATTCTCTTTTAACTTGGCTCGGTCAGGATGAGATTCTGGGAATAATAAATGGGACAAATCTATACCTAAATCTGTAAAAAGCCCTGTGAGGTGTGTTGTTCTTACTACTGCGTTTGAAATTTTAGTAACAAATGAGTTTTGTAGGCCCATTGCAAAAAGCATTGCACAGACTATAAAATTAGGATAAGCTATTTCTATAAAGTTGCTTGTTATCGCAATAGAAATTAAAATTAAGCTTTCTATTAAAGTAGGTATAACAAAAACGTTGAGTTTTTTATTAACCCTATATTTTTCAATTAAAAAGCTTGAAGCAAAAGAACCAAGAAGAAAGGAAAAAATATATAGAAAATAGATGGTGCCTTTCCAAAATTCAAAATTAGCAAGATCGTATATAAAGAGCGCAAAATGCCCTGTTACATTTGTGGTTAATTGCTTAAATGATAAAAATCCGGTAACATTTATTATTCCAGCAGCTAAAGACAAAACAGTGGCAATTTGCAGGTTATGTTTTAAAGTTCTGCTTTTGCCTTGATGTCTAAACATGTGATACTCTTTTTAAAGGTATTCTTAATTTCAGTTCATGGATAAGTATAGCATTAGACAATAATCGAAGTTCCGTTAGCCGATTTGTTTTTATCGGAATCGAAATAGAAATCTATTTTACCTAGATTAATACCATAGCAGCCTACTTGGTTAACAAGTGTGTTTTTACCATCTATATTGTTTACAACAGTTGGTTTCTTTAAAAATGTATGCGTGTGGCCACCAATAATTAAATCGATATCTTTTGTTGCTCCAGCAAGTTTTAAATCGTCTATTTTATCTGGGTTGTTTTTATAATGATACCCTAAGTGAGATAAACAGATAATTAAATCGCAGTGTTCATCTTCTTTTAAAATACGCGTCATTTCTTGGCTTGTTTCAACGGGATCTAAATACTTTGTTTCCTTAAACATGCTTTTGTCTACCAAGCCAGTTAGCTCTATGCCTAAACCAAAAACGCCTATTTTAATACCATCTTTTATAAATGTTTTATAAGGTTTGGTATGTGTATCCATTATAGTGTTAGAGAAATCGTAGTTTGCTGTAATAAAAGGAAACTCAGCATGCGGTAATTGTGCATATAAACCATCGATACCATTATCAAAATCATGATTACCAATAGTTGCGGCATCATATTTTAATTTACTCATTAGTTTAAATTCCAATTCTCCACCGTAATAATTAAAATATGGTGTGCCTTGAAAAATGTCACCAGCATCTAGTAGTAAAGTGTTAGGGTTTTCCTTCCTTATAGCATCTACTAAATTTGCTCTACGTGCAACACCACCCTTGTTTGCATTTCGACCATCTTCAGGTCCAAAAGCATCAATGTGGCTATGTACATCGTTAGTATGTAAAATTGTTATTTTAGATGTTTTATCAAGCGTAGTGAACGATTGAAGTCCCATGCTGCCAAGCGTAACTAATGCAGTTCCAGCGGTGGCTTGTTGTATAAAGTCTCTACGTTTCATATTATTTAATTTGAGTGAATCTATCGTCTATAACCGGGTTAATGGTGTCCAGTTTCATAAACTTATCAATTAGCGCATTTCTTATTTTATAATCTAAAACATATAGACTATCGTTTGTTTTAAAGAAGGTCATGTTATCGCCTCCACTGTATAGATAATCGTTTGTTGCAACATAGTAAGTTTTATCTTTTTCTATGTTTTTACCATTTACTTTAGCTTCAAGAATATTAGAATCTTTGTCTAATGTTAATTTAATTCCAGAAACCGGATGTGCTCGTTTTCCTCGAGATAAGTAAAGCATTATACTATCTACTTGTTCGCCTTTTAGCGCCACAACAACAATGCTGTTTTCAAAAGGCATTAAGCCAAAAGCGGTTCGTTTTGAAACATTTCCTTTAGATAAAATAGAGCGAATACCACCATGATTTAGTAAAACCATATCAATATCTTTTCCTGTTCTACTTTTAAAAATAGGGTTAGATTCGCTATAAACGGCATCGGCCATAAAATTACCAATAGCAGTATTGTATTCGCCATCTTTTTTAGTGTAGGTGTCTGCAGAATAGGCTAAAACGCTATCAAGATCTTTTTCAATTCTGTCTTTAAAAGGTTTTATATAAGCTTCAATCTCACTATTTCCGCCTAAAGAATCTGTAATGGTAATTTGCTTACCTTCAATTTTTGTGAGATGTAATTTTTGATCTTTACACCCTGAAAAAACAAAAATATTTAACAAAATAAATAAATATGTAATCCTCATATATTAAACTAATTTTTTGAATGTACTTTTGCTACCTTTGCGCAAAGGATAAAGGTAAATGATTTTAAAGGGTTTTAAAGAAAAATCTAATAAAAAATACTTGAACAAATTATTATTGGAACGCCAATTGGAGGTTACCGATAGTGATGTTGAGAGTTTAGGGGTGATTCTAAATTTAGATGAAATTGACGATTTTGAGATGTTTAATTCGTTGGCCAATACTCTAAAAGTAAAGTCTAATAAATTGAAAATCATAGCCTTTTCTCAGAGTAAGAAAGAAGATTTAAAGACTTGGGATAATTGTTATAATCCTAAAGATTTTGGTTGGAGAGGTGCAATTAAAAACCCAGAATTAGAAGGGTTTTTAAATACTAAATTTGATGTTTTAGTTAGCTATTATGATACCGATATTTTAGAATTGAAGCTAATTACTGCAAAATCTAAGGCGAAATTTAAGATTGGAATATTGCAAAGTGACGAGCGGGTTAACGATTTAATTATAAAAACAAACTTAAAAGAGTTCGATTTATTTAAAACCGAAACTTTTAAATACTTAAAAATATTAAATAAAATTTAGAATGAATAGTAAGTTTCTTGGAACTGGAGTGGCATTGGTAACGCCTTTTAATGATGATTTAACAGTAAATCATGAAGCATTAACCAATATTGTAAACTTCAATATTGATAATGGCACAGAGTATTTGGTAATTAGCGGTACAACTGCCGAGAGTGTAACAATTACTAAAGACGAAAAGAAAGCTATTGTTGCCACTATTGCTAAAGCTAATAATGGTCGTGTACCTTTAGTTTTAGGCATTGGAGGTAATAATACTATGCAGGTTATTGAAGAAATTAAAGCAACAGATTTAAGTGGTATCGATGCCATTTTATCTGTTACACCTTATTATAGCAAGCCAACTCAAGAAGGGATTTATCAACATTTTAAAGCCATATCAGAAGCTTCGCCTGTAGATATTATATTATATAATGTGCCAGGAAGAACATCTAAAAATATGGATGTTAGTACAACGCTAAGGTTGGCAAACGATTTTAAAAATGTTATTGCTGTAAAAGAAGCAGGAAATAACGTGGCTCAATATTTACAATTAATAAAGAATAAACCAGAAGACTTTTTAGTGATTTCTGGGGATGATGATTTAGCATTATCTATTGTTTTAGCCGGTGGAGCAGGAGTTATCTCTGTAATAGGGCAAGCATTTCCTAAAGATTTTTCTGAAATGATTCGTTTAGGATTAAAAGGAGATAATAAAGCAGCTTACAAACTTCATTTTAAATTAATGAATGTTATCGATTATATATTTGAGGAGAATAACCCATCTGGAATTAAAGCTGTTTTTCAAGCTTTAGGCTTATGTGAAGATACTGTGAGGTTGCCTTTAGTGCCTGCAACAGATGCCTTAAAGCAAAAAATTAAAGATTTTGTAGAAGCTTATTAAATATTTTCTCAGTGTTAAATATAACTTAAACCTTATGATTACTGGGTTTAAGCCTCTATTTTAGCAAAAGTTTGGATTGAAAATAATATTTTTAATATCCATATTATTAACCTAATTTTGCATCCTCTTTTATATTTATGAAAAAGTTTTTTTACATTTTATTAGTATTCACTGTTTTAAGTAGTTGTAGCGAGTATCAAAAGGTTTTAAAATCTGAAGATATTGCCACTAAATTTAAAATGGGTGAAGAATTATATAACGAAGGTAAGTTTGCTAAAGCCAATAGGTTATTTGCTCAAATTGTACCTAATTATAGAGGGAAACCTCAAGCAGAAAAATTGATGTATTTATATTCTAATTCTTTCTATGAAATGGGAGATTATTATGTAGCAGGATATCAGTTCGAGCGTTTTGCATCAAGTTATCCAAATAGTGAAAAGCAAGAAGAAGCTTCTTTTTTAAGTGCAAAAAGTTATTCAATGCTTTCACCAGCTTATACTAAAGATCAAAAGCAAACGGTTGAAGCTATTGAGAAATTGCAAACATTTATTAATGTGTTTCCAGAATCTAAATATGTTGCCGATGCAAATACTTTGGTACAAGAGTTAGATTTTAAATTAGAGAATAAAGCATATAGTATAGCAAAGCAGTATAACTTAATCTCAGATTATGAGGCGTCAATAAAATCATTCAATAATTTTATTTTCGATTTCCCAGGATCTTCTTTAAGAGAAAAAGCTTTGTTTTACAGATTAGATTCTGCCTATAAATTAGCAATGAATAGTGTAGAACGAAAAAAAGAAGCACGTTTAAATCAGGCTAAAGAATTTTACGAAAGCTTTAAAAAGGCTTATGTAAACTCTGAGTTCATTTCGCAAGCAGATGATATGGCAGTAGAATTAAATGGCGCTTTAGAAAATTATAGCACAAAAAGTTAAATAACAAGACCAAAATGGATTTAAAGAAAACCAATGCTCCCGTTAATACGATTACGTATGATAGAAATCAAATAGATGAGCCAACAGAGAACATCTACGAGTCAATTTCAATCATATCAAGACGTGCAGAGCAAATTAATACGGAGATTAAAAAAGAATTAATCGATAAGTTAGAAGAATTTGCTACTTATAACGATAGTCTTGAAGAGATCTTTGAAAATAAGGAGCAAATTGAGGTGTCTAAATTTTACGAAAAATTACCAAAACCTCATTCATTAGCTGTTCAAGAATGGTTAACAGATAAAATTTATTTTAGAAATACAGAAGAAGATACTCAAGAGTAAATTCTTAAATTTCTTTACAATATTTAAACTCCAAACCAATTATAATAATAGGCTTGGAGTTTCTTAGGTTATTAGGTAAATATTAAAATTGAAGCATCTATTTTATGAGTATTTTAAACGGTAAAAATGTACTGTTAGGAGTTACGGGAGGTATTGCAGCTTATAAAACGGCTTCATTAGTTAGGTTATTTGTTAAATCTGGAGCAAACATAAAAGTCGTAATGACGCCTGCGGCTAAAGAGTTTGTTACACCGTTAACCTTATCTACACTTTCTAAAAACCCGGTACATTCTACTTTTACAAATGAAGAAGATGATAATGCTACTTGGAATAATCATGTAGATTTAGGGCTTTGGGCCGATGTTTTTATTGTTGCACCAGCCACAGCAAATACCTTATCTAAAATGATGAACGGTGCTAGTGATAACTTACTTCTAGCTACATATTTATCAGCCAAATGCCCAGTATATTTTGCACCAGCCATGGATTTAGATATGTATAAGCATCCCGCATCATTAGAATCTTTTGAAAAGCTTCAGAGTTTTGGGAATATTATGATTCCTGCTGGAAGCGGAGAATTAGCGAGTGGTTTAGTAGGCGAGGGCCGGATGGCAGAGCCGGAAGATATTGTGTCTTTTATTGAACAAGATATCTTAGGTAAATTACCGCTACGTGGAAAAAAAATATTAATTACTGCTGGACCAACTTACGAAGCCATAGATCCTGTGCGTTTTATTGGTAATCATTCTAGTGGAAAAATGGGTTTTGAAATAGCAAAAGCATCTGCTAACCTTGGAGCAGAAGTGGTTTTAATTTCAGGACCAACACATCAAAAAGTATCACATTCTTTAATAAACGTAGTGCCGGTTGTTAGTGCTGCTGATATGTATAATGCGGTTCATGAGCATTTCAATACTGTTGATGTTGCAGTGCTTTCTGCAGCAGTTGCCGATTTTACTCCAAAAGAAGTTTCTAATCAGAAAATAAAAAAGAAAAGTGATACGTTAACGTTAGAGTTAGGGCGTACTAAAGATATTTTAGCTTCGTTAGGCGATATTAAAACAAGTCAATACTTAGTTGGTTTTGCTTTAGAAACTAACAACGAGCTCGAAAATGCAAAAGGAAAATTAAAAAGAAAGAATTTAAATTTAATTGTTTTAAATTCGTTAAATGATAAAGGCGCTGGTTTTAAAGGCGACACCAATAAAGTTACTTTTATTGATGATGCTGGTAATATTACCGAAAATAGCCTAAAATCAAAAGCCGATGTGGCGATAGATTTGTTAAACAAAATTATTGAAAATATACATGCGTAACATATTAGTTGTTTTATTGTTAGTATTAAGTTTCACGGGTATTTCGCAAGAACTAAACTGTAAAGTGATTGTTAATGCGCAACAAACCGGAAACGAAAACTTTCCTATTTTTAAAACTCTAGAAAAACAACTTACCGAGTTTGTCAATAAAACAAAATGGACTAACCAGAAGTTTGCACCACAAGAGCGCGTAGATTGTAGTATGTTTATTAATATTGTTGAGTATAGCGGAGAGTCTTTTAGTGCAACGTTACAAGTACAATCTTCTCGACCAACTTACGGCTCATCATATAGCTCTCCAATTTATAATTTTAACGATAAGGATTTTAATTTTAGATATTTAGAATTTCAAAATCTAATATTTAACCCAACGCAATACGAATCTAATTTAGTTTCTGTGTTAGGGTTTCATGTATATATGGTTCTCGGTTTAGATGCCGATTCGTTTGCCGAAAAAGGTGGAGATCCTTATTTTAAGCAAGCACAAATTATTACAAATTATTCTCAGCAAAGCAATTCTGCAGGTTGGAAGTTAGAAGATGGTTTACAAAGTCGTTTTGCACTTATCGATAACATAATGTCGCCTACGTTTAAGGAGTTTCGCGAGGTTATGTATACATACCATAGAGAAGGTATGGATGTTATGGCAGAAAATAATAAAAAAGGTAAACAAGAGATTGCATCGGCACTTTCTACATTTAAAGATATGAATAGCCGTAGACCTAATTCTTTTTTATTACGAACGTTTTTTGACGCAAAAGCCGACGAGTTAGAACAAATTTTTAGTGACGGACCAAATGTAAATATTGCAAGTTTGAAAGAAACACTGCAACGTATTGCGCCTATGCACAGTTCTAAATGGAGTAACATTAAGTTTTAGAATAACACTTTTATACTAACAACTAATCATTAAGTCTAACATAAAAGACTACAAAAAATGCTAACATCGCTTTCTATAAAAAATTACGCATTAATCGATCATTTACAGGTTAATTTTAACGATGGTTTTTCTATAATTACAGGTGAAACTGGAGCTGGAAAATCTATTCTTCTTGGTGGTTTATCTTTAATTTTAGGAAAACGTGCCGATTTAAGTAATTTAAAAGATACTTCAAAAAAATGCATCATTGAAGCTGTTTTTAATGTTTCAAACTATAAATTGAAAGGCTTATTTGAAGCGGAAGATTTCGATTATGAAGAGCAAACTATTATCCGTCGAGAAATTTTGCCTTCAGGTAAATCACGAGCTTTTGTAAACGATTCTCCGGTGAATTTAAAAGGTTTACAGGTTTTGGGCGAACGGTTAATCGATATTCATTCTCAGCATCAAACCATGCAGTTAACCGATAATGGTTTTCAGTTTCAAATAATAGATGCTTTAGCTAATAACGATGCTATTTTACAAGATTATAAGGTTGAATTAAAAAGCTATAAAAAACTTCAGAAGGATTTAAAAGAACTTTTAACCTTTCAGGCGGAAGCCATTAAAGAGCACGATTACAACTCCTTTTTATTAAGTGAATTGGTAGAAGCTAATTTAGTTGATGGTGAAATGGAAACGCTAGAGGAGGAGTATGAGACTTTAAATAATATTGAAGGCATACAGGAAAAACTATCGGAAGCACATCAATTACTTTCAGAAGAAGAAATTGGAGTTTTAGGAAGTTTAACGAATTTGAAGAATGTATTTCAGAAGTTGTCAGGTATATCCTCTAAGTACGAAGATTTATTTAACCGCGTTAACAGTAGTCTTATTGAAATGGACGATGTTTTCAGTGAGGTAGATACTTTGCAAGAGGAATTAGATGCCGATCCGGCTAGGTTAGAAGTTGTAGATTCAAAACTTAAAGCCATTCATAATTTAATGCAAAAGCACGTTGCGGAAGATGTTGCAGAGCTTATTCAAATTAAAAATGCATTAGAAGAAAAGGTTTCCGCAACAGAGAGTTTAGATGAAAATATTCAGAAAAAAGAAAATGAAATCTTAACTAAAACCAAGCAAATTAATAAGATTTCAAAAGAAATAAATAAAACACGTGTTGCTGTAATTCCGCAGTTAAAAAAGGAATTAGAAACTATTTTAGCGAGCTTAGGGATGCCAAATGCTCAGTTTAAAATTGAAGCGACATTAAAAGATGCCTTTTTTGCAAATGGCCAAGACGAACTAACGTTTTTATTTTCTGCAAATAAAGGAGGTCAATTTAACGAGCTTAAAAAAGCTGCCTCTGGTGGAGAGTTATCACGAATTATGCTTGCTATTAAATCTGTTTTATCAAACTATATACAATTACCTACCATTATGTTTGATGAAATTGATACTGGAGTTTCTGGTGAGATTTCTAACAAAATGGGAGATATTATGCAGGACATGAGTAAAACCATGCAAGTGTTTTCTATTACACATTTACCGCAGGTTGCAGCTAAAGGACATTCGCATTTTAAAGTCTATAAGGAAGATGTAGACGATGTTACTCGTACCAATTTGGTGAAGTTAAATCACGATGAGCGTATTGTGGAAATAGCACAAATGTTGGGTGGAATAGAAATGTCGTCGTCAGCCATTGCACATGCTAAGGAATTACTGAATTAAAAAAACTAAAGCTTTTAAGTTTTAAAGTTTAAAGTTTAGTATTTTTGCGGCGTTAAATTAATCAATAAATTAAAAATACGGCCCGTATTATAGCCTTGTAAAGGGAGATAACAGCGAAACAAACCAGAACAAACGTTTTGTTGAACTAGGGAAATAAACCAATTAATATGTACAATTTACTAAAAGGAAAAAGAGGAATTATTTTTGGAGCATTAGATGAAAATTCAATTGCTTGGAAAACTGCAGAACGTGTTCATGAAGAAGGCGGAACTTTTGTTTTAACAAACGCGCCAGTTGCCATGAGAATGGGACAGATTAATGAATTGGCTGAAAAAACTGGTTCTCAAATTATTCCTGCTGATGCGACTTCGGAAGAAGATTTACAGAATTTAGTAGAGAAATCTATGGAAATTCTTGGAGGTAAAATTGATTTTGTTTTACACTCTATCGGAATGTCTATTAACGTACGTAAAGGAAAGCATTACACCGATCAGAATTATGCATGGACCCAAAAAGGAACAGATGTTTCTGCAATGTCTTTTCATAAAGTTATGCAAACGCTTTACAAAGCAGATGCTATGAACGAGTGGGGTTCTATTGTAGCTTTAACTTACATGGCTGCACAACGTGTGTTTCCTGATTATAACGATATGGCTGATAATAAAGCATATTTAGAGAGTGTAGCTCGTAGTTTTGGATATTTCTTCGGAAGAGATAAAAAAGTACGTGTAAACACTATTTCTCAATCGCCAACACCAACTACTGCAGGTAGTGGTGTAAAAGGTTTTGATGGTTTTATTGCTTACGCCGATAAAATGTCTCCACTTGGTAATGCTACAGCTTTAGATTGTGCAAACTATACTGTTTCTATGTTTAGTGATTTAACTAAGCGTGTAACACTACAAAACTTATTCCATGATGGTGGTTTTAGTAATATGGGTGTTAGTGACGAAGTTATGAGTGCATTTGTTGCTGCAGAAGAAAAATAGAAAATAAAGATTATATATTATGAAAGCCACCTGTAAAAGGGTGGCTTTTTTGTTACTTTTGTGTTATGCAGTTAGAGTTTTCATTCATAATTCCGGTTTATAATCGACCAGACGAAACCCAAGAACTTTTAGAGAGTTTTGTGGGGTTAAAAACGGATACAAATTTTGAAATTGTTATCGTTGAAGATGGTTCTACTTTATCATCAAAATCAATAGTAGATGCTTTTAAAAATAAGTTAGATATTTCTTATTATTTCAAAGAAAATTCAGGACCAGGAGATTCTAGAAACTATGGAATGCAAAGAGCTAAGGGGAATTACTTTATTATTTTAGATTCTGATTGTATTTTACCACAACAATATTTATCTGAAGTTGAAAAAGGGTTAGAAGCTAATTATGTGGATTGTTTTGGAGGGCCAGATGCGGCACACCAATCGTTTACTAATTTACAGAAAGCTATTAATTTTTCAATGACTTCTTTTATCACTACAGGCGGTATCAGAGGGAATAAAAAAAGTGTGGATACCTTTCAGCCGCGAAGTTTTAATATGGGGTTATCAAAAGTAGCTTTTCTTGCTTCTTCTGGTTTTGGACGTATACATCCTGGTGAAGATCCCGATTTATCTATTCGTTTATGGAATTTAGGTTTTAAAACTACTTTAATTCCTGAAGCTTTTGTGTATCATAAACGCCGCATTTCTTGGAGTAATTTTTATAAACAGGTTAATAAATTTGGAATGGTAAGGCCTATTTTAAATAGCTGGCACCCTTCAACTAAAAAAATAACATATTGGTTTCCTACGTTGTTTTGCTTAGGCTTTGTGTTTGCTGTTTTATTGTTTCTTATTAATATTAATCTTGGCTTAATAGCTTATTCGTTGTATTTCGGAGTTGCCTTTTTATTGGCTTTAGTTTCAACTAAAAACGTTGTGGTTTCAATTTTGGCAATACCAGCAATAATTATCCAGTTTTTTGGTTATGGTTATGGGTTTTTAAAATCAACAATAGCTGTATCCGTTTTAAATAAGGATCCTGAAAATCACTTTCCTAAATTATTCTTTAAATCGAAATGATAAAAAAATTAAAGTCTCATTTATTATCTTCTATAAAAAGTAAAAAAATCAATATTTTTCTACTCTTTCTGGTGTCGGCTTTTATTATCTTGATTTTTAATAAACTATCTAAAGAATATACTAATACTCTCGTGTTTAATATTGAGATGGAGCATGTGCCTCAAGAACATGTTATTTTGAATGATAGCACTAATTTTTTGGCCATTACCTTAAAAACTCATGGTTTTAAATGGTTGAATTATTATATGAGTACACCTAAGGTTAAAATTGATTTTGCTAAAGATGTTTATAGAAAAGATTCGGCTTATGTTTGGCATAAATCGATTAAATACTTAGCAAATACGCAATTTGAAAGTCATGTGGAATTATTAAATATTTTACCAGATACACTTTACTTTAAGTATGGTGTTAATTTGGTGAAAAAAGTACCTGTTAAACTCAAATCGGATGTTAGTTTCTCGTTAGGATATGATGTTGCTGGAGACTATAAATTACAACCCGATTCGGTAACTGTAATAGGGCCAGATGTTTTGGTATCAAAATTAAAATTTATTGAAACTAAGCCAGTAACTTTAATAGATGTAAAAACGGATATTACTAAGAATTTAGAATTGGACCTTCCTAATATGGCCGATTTAAAATTTTCGAGTAAAACATCTGTTTTAAAGGCTACAGTTGAAAAGTTTACAGAAGGAAAATTAAAAATTCCTGTTAATATTATAAATACGCCAGATTCTTTAAGAATAAAATATTTTCCAAAGGAAATTAACGTATCTTATTACGTAAGTTTAAAAAATTTTAATAGCGTTACAGTAAAGGATTTTAAAGTGGTTTGCGATTATAGCAAAGTAACAAAAGGCTCTACGTTAACACCAGAATTAGTTAAAATGCCAGAACAGGTTAAAAACGCAAGAATAAATCAGCAATTAATAGAATTTATTATAACAAAATGATTGTAGTAGGGCTTACAGGTGGTATTGGTAGTGGGAAAACAACGGTAGCAAAAATGTTTAAGGCATTAGATGTGCCTGTATATATTGCCGATGTTGAAGCGAAAAAATTGATGAGTAAGTCTAAAATTATTAAACGCAAACTTATTGAGTTGTTTGGGGAACAAGCTTATTTGGATAACAGTTTAAATAAGCCATTTATAGCCAGTATAATTTTTAACGATAAAAATATGCTAAACCAAATGAATGCTATAATCCACCCAAGAGTAGCTAGGCATTTTGAAAAGTGGACAGCCAAACAAAAGTCAGAATATGTTATAAAAGAAGTTGCTATTTTATTTGAAAATGGAAGCGATAAACTTTGCGATTACATTATTGCGGTAACGGCTCCTGAAGCAACTAAAATAGAGCGTGTTTTGGAACGTGATAATACTTCAGAAGAAAAGGTAAAAGCGATTATGGATAATCAATGGAGCGATGCCGAAAAAGTAAAGCTTTCGCATTTTGTTATCGAAAATATTGACCTCGAAAAAACTAAAAAACAAGTAGCTTCTGTACACGCTCAGATTCTTAAAAAAATACAGAAATCATAGAATTTTAACATTTTTGTTAATGTAAGGTTAAAAGCTATTTTAGTAAATGTTAAAATGTTAATTTTGAATAATGAGCAAACGTATAATTTTCGTTTTAATATTGTTAATGAGTTTATCTTTGATAGGGATAATTTCTATTCAAGCTTACTATATTAACAATTCTGTAAAGAACGAAAAAGAGCGTTTTAGGAGTAGTGTAAAAACGGCACTTTACTATGTTTCTAACACTATTGAAACTAAGGAAGAGGCAGAGTATGTTTACAAACTTCAGAATTTGGTTTTGCAAGGTGTATCAGTAGATACGGCTGCTATTAGAAACTTAAATATTATTCAAGAAGACTCCGATTCAAAAGAAATTGTAGTTTACAGCAGTGGTATTTTAGAAGAAAATTATAAGTTAAGTTCACCACTTTTTGATATGGGTTTAGATACTATAAATGTGAAACGCATTTATAATGAACGCCAAACAAGAGTGTATAGTAATAAGGAATCGGATTTAGACATAAGTTCTAATGATAAATTATTGGTTTTAGAGA
Source organism: Algibacter lectus (assembly GCF_004368925.1). Classification (NCBI taxonomy): domain Bacteria; kingdom Pseudomonadati; phylum Bacteroidota; class Flavobacteriia; order Flavobacteriales; family Flavobacteriaceae; genus Algibacter; species Algibacter lectus. Next base: position 1,412,289 of record NZ_SORL01000007.1, on the reverse strand, counting down.
AGATGTCTACAACCGATAAAATTTTATTTGAAGACCTTTATAAGGATATTGCACAAAGACGACCAATTCATCAAAGAGTTTCGAGAGAAACGATTGAAGAAATGCTAGCTCGAAAGTTAAAAGAAGATTCGATTAACATTAATTTCGAGTTCGCCATTTATAGTAACGATTTGGCAACAAAAATTCAGAGTGACTCCTTTGATTATGATAAGGCTTCAACTTATTCTGTGCCTATTTTTTCTAATATGAATACGGGAAGTCCGTATAAATTATTGGTAAACTTTCCGGAAGATGGTAAGTTTATTTTATCGACTATTATTGGCATGATTTTGCTGTCTATCGTATTTACGTTAATCATTATTATGGCGTATACAGGAGCGCTTTATCAGTTAATGAAACAACGTAAAATTTCGGAAATAAAAACCGATTTTATCAATAATATGACGCATGAGTTTAAAACGCCCATTGCGACTATAAATTTAGCCCTGGATTCTATTAAGAATCCCAAAATTATTGGAGATCGTGAAAAGGTAATTCGTTATCTAAACATGATTAAAGAAGAGAATAAACGTATGCATGCCCAAGTTGAAAATGTGTTACGTATTTCTAAATTAGAGAAAAATGAGCTAAATATTAGTAAAGAACGTGTTGATTTTCATGAGTTAATAGAAGATGCTATTACACATGTGGAATTGATTGTGGAAGACAGACAAGGCTATATACATACGCACTTGGATGCAGAAAGCACATCGGTTTTAGCAAATGAAACGCACTTTACAAATGTGGTGGTAAATATTTTGGATAATGCTATTAAATATTCGCCAGAAGCCCCAAAAATTGATGTGTATACAGAAAATGTTGGGACTAATATTATATTGAAAATTAAAGACCAAGGTAGCGGAATGAGTAAAGCTGCCGTAAAACGTGTGTTCGAGAAATTTTATAGAGAGCATACTGGAAATATACATAATGTTAAAGGCCATGGACTTGGTTTAGCATACGTGAAGCGCATAGTAGATGACCATCAAGGTTATATAACAGTAGAAAGTGAAAAAGACAAAGGAAGTACTTTTACAGTAAGGCTTCCGTTAATATCGTAAATTATGGAAGAGCATAAAAAAAGAATTTTATTAGTAGAAGATGATCCAAATTTTGGAACCGTACTTAAGGATTATTTAATGATGAATGATTATGACGTAACGCATGCCAAAAATGGTATGGAAGGTTTTGAAAAATTCAAAAAGGATGATTTCGATTTATGTATTTTAGACGTTATGATGCCGTATAAAGATGGCTTTACTTTAGCTAAAGAAATACGTGAAAAAAACACTGATGTGCCTATTGTTTTCCTAACGGCTAAAACCATGAAAGAAGATGTACTTAAAGGTTACAAAGTAGGAGCAGACGATTATTTAAACAAACCGTTTGATAGTGAGGTGTTACTAATGAAGATAAAAGCTATTATTCAAAGAAAAGCAACGGAAACAGTTTCTGATAGTAAGCAATTTGAATTTAAAATTGGTGGCTTCGATTTAAATTCTAAACTTCGTTTTTTAAGCTTTAATGGTGCAGAGCCTGTAAAATTATCGCCAAAAGAAAATGAGTTGTTACGTTTATTAGCACTACATGAAAATGATTTAATGCCTCGTGAATTAGCACTGACCAAAATATGGAGAGACGATAATTATTTCACGTCTAGAAGTATGGATGTTTATATTGCAAAGCTGCGTAAGTATTTAAAATTAGATCCGAAAGTAGAAATACTTAATATACATGGTGAAGGATTTAGATTAGTTGTAAATAGCTAACATTTCAACATAAATAAAATTTAAAAACCTGTCAGTTTATATGAACTGACAGGTTTTTTTATGATATATTTATTCGGGAATTGATGCCTATACTATTTAGTTTTACATGAAGTTAAAAATGAAACACCCTCACTAAAAATTATATTTAGTGAGGGTGTTTTGAAATTATTTAAACTTAGAAAACAGATTTAATCTAATACCTTATAACCTTTACTTGATGCTTTATAACTTAGGTACCGTTACAGTTTTACAACTAAATTGTTCTTCTGGGCAAGCATCGGTAATTAGGCCATAACAAACCTCGTATGTTCCTGGATCTAGGGATATAAAAAAGTTTCCTTGATCAAAACCATCTCCCCAAGCTGTATTTTTATATTCCCCATCTAAATAATATTTTAAATCATAACCAGCTTTAATACTGGTGCCATCTATTACATCAAAATTGGGTTGTATTTGGTAGTATCCTTCAGAAAATAAAGAGATATTAAAATCAGGAATAAAGCAATCGGCGACTTCTATAGTTTCACAGCTAGTTCGTGTTTCTGTACAGTCGTTTGTGGTTAACTCAAAACAAACTTCATGGGTTCCAGGCTCTAAAGTTGTTCTAAATTCACCATCATCCCAAGCAGCACCTAAGGCTTGATATTTATATTCGCCATCTACAAAAAACTTTAAATTATAAGCTTCTTTAATTTCGGTTCCATTTAGTATTTCAAATTCAGGAGAAAACACATAAGATGTTCCAGAGGTGTGTGCTGTAGTGAAAGTAGGCTTAAAACAATCTTCTGATGTGTCATCATCATCTTCACAAGAAGTAACGGTTATACAAGTTAGTATAAGTATAAAGATGGTGCTTTTAAACAATGAAAAGAAACGTGATTTAAATTTCATAACAATTAAGGTTAAGGAGTTAAGTGTTTGCTTTTTTCTTTTTACATGATGTACAAATGTACTTTTTATTGTGTAAAGTTTTTTCTTTCAAATTAGAGCAAATCAAGCATTATTATATATACTTCAATAATTTAAAAACAAAGCAATAAATTAACAATTACACTATCGGTTTTAGGGAAACAAAAAACACTTCAAAGTGAAGTGTTTTTTGTTTTTAGAGAGTTGTGGAACTTTTTTAAATACGAGCAGATAACCATTCTTTTAATTCGTAGAAGTTTTGCGGAGCAACACCGTGCCCAACAGGAAATTCAGAATATTTATGTTTTATGTTTAATTTACTTAAATAAGGCGCGTTTTGTCTTGCCCAATCTACAGGGATAACCTGATCTACACTACCGTGAGAGCAGTAGAAATCTAAATGCGCATAATCTTCTTTTTGAATAGGTTTCGGGAAAATATCTGGATTTACATAGCCACTTAAAGCCACAATGTTTTTTATTTTTTCAGGATAAGTTAAGGCTACAGCATAACTTAAAATACAACCTTGGCTAAAACCTAAAAGTGACACACTATCTTTATTTACTGGGTAGGTTTCAATAGCTTCACCTATAAATTTAGCAATTAAATCTCGAGATAAAATAGCTTGTTCATTATCACTCCATTTTCCTTTTTCAGCATCAAAATTAATAGCATACCAAGCATTTCCATGCGGTTGCATTGGGTAAGGTGCTTTTACTGAAATAATAAAAAGTTCTTTTGGTAATTCATTTGCAAACGAAAACAAATCGTTTTCATCACTGCCATATCCATGTAATAGAATTAATAATGGAGCATTTTCTGTTAAAGATGATTTACGAATTATATGTTCTAAAGATAGATCTCTATTCATTTGTGTATGGGTTTAAACATCAAGAAGTTTCTTGCTGTTTTTAATAGTTACATTTATTTTTAAAATTTAAAAACTCTTGTTTTTATTTGCCAAGGTTAGCAAACATTCTTTGATACAAAGCGCCGACTAAAGGTATAGGTTGGGCTTTTTTACCAACAGCGTTTCCAAATCCAAAAACGAAAAGTACAGCAAAAAATATGTAGAATCCCATAGATACTAACCAACTATCAAAACTACCAACAATATAACCTAATGCAAAAAAGGTTAACCAAAGGCCTAAGGCTTGCCTGATGTGGAAGGTGGCAAATTCACTCTTTTTTTCGTTGTTTAAATAGAATGCTATTATGGTTCCAAATATGGTTAAATAGCTAATTATAGCGTTTTTACGCCCTATTTCAATATCTTGTACTGTCATTTAAATTATGAGTTTATAGAAACTTTATTGTTAGAAATAATACCGTAAACTTTACCTTTTAAAGCTTCACCCTCAAAAATGGCGTTTTTAGATTTCGATATGATGTCATTTTTAGAAAATGTGTATTTTGTATCCGGATTAAATAATGATAAATCTGCTTTGTTGCCAATATTTATCGGTGTGTTTTCTAATCCAAATCTAGATTTTCCTTTGGTTAAAAGATCAATAGTTTTCTTAATAGTGAATATGGATTGAAGTGCTCCAAAGGCCGATTCTAAACCAATAGTACCGTTTTTAGCATGGTCGAATTCAATTTTTTTATGTTCCACATCAATAGGGTTGTGGTCACTGGTTACCATATCGATGGTGCCATCTTTAATACCTTCAATTAAGGCATCAATATCACTTTGTATGCGTAAGGGAGGTAATACTTTAAAATGCGTGTTAAAATCGCTTAATGTTGCATCAGAGAAATATAAGTTATGTATAGCAACGCTACAAGTAATATTTAGTTTTTTCTGTTTGGCTTCGCGTACTAATTCTACTGATTTGGCAGTAGAAATTGTTGGAATATGTAATTTTCCACCGGTGTATTCTAGCAAAAATATATCGCGTGCAATTTGTAATTCTTCTGCCATAGCAGGAATACCTTTTAAACCAAGGGTAGTACTTGTAATGTTTTCATTCATTACACCATGACCTGCAATTTTATTTTCCTGAGGAAAAGCACAAATTAATCCATCAAAATTACTGGCGTATTGCAAAGCAATTTTCATGAGGTTAGGATTAGAAATTGGCTTTTTGTAATCGTAAAAAGCTACAGCTCCGGCAGATTTCATATCGTATAATTCGGCTAAATCTTCTCCTTTACTTCCAACGGTTAAAGCGCCTATAGGTAATAAACTTACGGCATGGTTTTGCGCTTTTGCATTTACAAATGTAATATTAGAGTTAGAGTCTATTACCGGGTTGCTATTCGCATTCATTGCTACTGCTGTAAAACCAGATGCAGCGGCAGTTTTTAACCCATTTTCTATGGTATCACGTTCTTCAAAACCAGGTTCTCCAAAACTCACGCTACTATCAAACCAACCTTGAGAAATGTGTAAATTATCAAGTTGAATTTCTTGGTATTTGTTGGTGTTTTTAATGGATTTAGCAATGGAAGTAATCACGCCATTTTCAATTAATATATCCTGAGTACTGTTATGAAACTCGCTTTTAGAATCTATTATCGTGGCCGATTTTATAAGTATGTTCATTTAAAATATTTTAATATGCACATTTCAGTAAGTAAAAACGCTAGTGCAAAAATAACAAACCATTTCCATAGCGCATTAATTTTTGAGTCACTTTTTATGGTATCGAAAACTTGGGCAACAGAGTTGTTCAGGTTTATGTTTTCTGTGGTAGATAAGTTGGAGTAAAGTAGGTTGCTTTCCGTTCTATCGTAATTATAACTTACGTTTTTAATAACGTCCGTTTTGTTTGTTATACTGTAAATATTCGCGGTATTGGGTGTTTCGGAAGTTTTAATGAGCACTTTGTTATTAAAAAGTTGCTGTTCCGGGATCATGTTTTCCGTTTGGTTACTCAGCGTTAATACGGCATCTTGTTGCAATTGCGTATTGACTTCAAAGCTATTGTTTTTCCCGATGGTATAATATAGATCAGGGATTTTAAAACTATACTTCCCAATATTGTAAAGCGTAGGTACAATTAGCGGCGAATTTTTAAAGTTGGAATGTTCTTTATTCAAGGCCGAAGTAAATACAAAAGTGTTTTTATTCTGAAACAAAAAAGGAGCGCCATCTTCATATTTAAGAATTGACGACAGACTTGCTGAATTTATATTATAAAATCCGTTAACTTTTGGATATTGAAAATTACTAACCTGTTTCTCAAACACCCCATTGTTAAATAAAGGATGAGAGTAATTGATAGTCGTAATGCGTTTTTCGGTTTTATTGAAGTGTATAAAAGTAGATTGAAAACTTTGTAGCAAATTGTTGTAAGTGTCTATAGTAATATTGCTAGAAGGTATAACAACAAGCGAACCACCTTGGCTAGTAAATTGTTTTAGCGCAGCAATTAAAGCATTTGGTATAGTGTTTATTTCATTTAAAACAACCAGGTTTTGTGCTTCTAAAATGTTATAGTTTAACTGGTTTAAAGCAAATGATGTGTAGTTAAACTCACTAACCGTATAAATACGTTTTAAAAAATCATCATTGGCTTCGTTTATCGCTAATACATTAACTTTTTCGGTGTTATTAATATTGAAAAACAAGCTGTTATCAAACTGTAAACTCGCATCATCTATGCTTATTTTACCGTTTATTATTTTATTTGTTGGTAGTGTAAAGGTCGTGCTCGCTTCTTTATCTATACTTACCGATGTTTTTGCAATTAAAGTGTCGTTATTAAAAAGTGAAACGGGTAGATTCTCCAAAGGTTTTCCCGTGTTTTTCAATAGAACACTTAATTGAATTTCAGAGGCTGTTTTGCTTGAAATAAAAGCACTATCAATAGCTATGTTTTCGTTGTTTACAGGTTGGAGTTGAACAAAATAATTTGTTTTCAAAGAATCTTTATCAATTGAAAAACCTTGATTGCTATCCTGAAAATCTGAGATGTAAATTAAGTTTTTTAAGCTACTTTTTTGGTTGCTAAAAAAGGTGTTACTTTTTAAATAGGCCGCTTGAGACGTTAGTGGAGTAGCGGCATACCCCAGTTGTAATAAATCGTTTTTAATACTTTTAATAGTTACGTTTTTATAGACGTTGTTATTGGTTAAAAGTGTTATGTTTTCGTTTTCAGGAACATGCGCTATAATATCTTGTATGGCTCTTTTTAAAAGCTCGCCTTTGTTACCTTTAGCTTGCATGCTAAACGAATTATCTAAATAAATTACCGTTTCCTTTTTCGATTTAAAAGCGTTAGTTTTTGATGTAAAAGGCTGAGCAAAGGCTAATACAAGGCAGGCTAATAATAATAAGCGCGTGCAGAGAATAAGCCATTTTTTAATTTGCGAACTTTTTCGAGCTTGTAGTTTTGCTTCTTTTAAAAAAGCAACGTTGGTAAAATCTACTTTTTCAAATTTACGTAATTGAAATAAGTGAACAATTATAGGGATAAGCAGTAATAATAAGGCGTAAAGAAGTTCGGGGTGTTTAAACTGCATGTTTTTTTATAATTACACAAATATAGAGAATGAAAAAAATAATGCCATCAATTCACGAATATTTTTCTAATAATAGACTCAAAAAATACAATTAACAGAAAAAGACATAATCTTCAATTGGTTTTAAGTTAAGTCCTTTCATATATTCTAAAATATCTTTCTGTTCGGTTTTATTTGCTACAGTAATAATGCTTTGTGCGTGGCCAGTTTCAGCTAAATAATTAAAGGGTTTAAGAATTACGCCATAGATATCGCGACCAATTTTGTTAGGGTTATCGCAAATCCATTCAAAAGGTATCTTTTTTTTAATCAATTTTTTAGCAATGGTTTTTCCTTTTTTTCCGGCTCCCCAAATCACTAAGGTTTTTTCGGGATTGTAATCGAGTTCTAGAAAATATTTCAGCTTAATATCAATAAAATGATTTTCAGCATAATGGATATGTGTGCGCGAAGTACGGGTATTATAATCGCGCCAATTGTGCAAAACTTCATTACAAGGTATACACTTAAAGCCATGTTTGTAAAACCGAAAAGCTAAGTCGTAATCTTCAGGATATAAGTTTGGGTCAAAGGCATCGCAGGCAATAAAATCGCTGCGGTAAACCATCCAGCAAGGCGATGGAATAACACATTCTTTATAAATTTCAGAAAAATTAATTCCTTTTTCAGTTAAACCATTCAACCAAACTTCATAGCTTTTATAGCCATCTTTTATGCCATCTTCAGCAAAATAATTAACTAATCCAACGGCAACATGTTGCGTGCCGTGTGTTATTAAGTTATGTGCTAAAACCTTAATTTTGTTGGGTAGCATAATATCATCGCTATCCATGCGGGTAATAAGTTCGCCACTACTTTTAGAAAATGCGAGTTGCAATGCATCAATAATTCCGTTTCCTATATTCTTATAAAGTTGTATTCTTGCATCTTTAAGCGCGAAAGAGTTTACAATATCAAAACTATCGTCAGTAGAACCGTCGTCTATAATAAGTAATTCCCAGTTGGAATAACTTTGATTTATAATAGATGTTAGGCACGGTTTTAAATACGCTCCGGTGTTTTTAAACGGAATGAGAATACTGACTAATGGTTTTTGCATGTTGCGAATTTAACAAAACCTTAGGAGAATAATATGTAACAGAATGGTAATTTCGATGTCAATTATTTATATCTAAGTAGTCTGCATGAATCTGCTAAAAATTCTATGCGTTTAGTTAAAATAGAGTGATTATAAATCGAGGTTGTGCCAGACCAAATTCATGCACAGCCGTAATTAAATTAAAAGTAAAATATGAATACCAAGTTCCTTTCCGCATCTGTCATGATGGGGCTTTTATTAGCAAGTTGTAATTCAACAAAAAACGCAAAAAACGATTTAGCTGTAAGTACACCAATAGAAACATCTATTAATTTAGATAACGTTACCGATGATAAAGCTCCTGTAGTTATCAATCCAGGGCGTTTTACAGTATCTAGCGTAACTTATAGATTACCAAGAGTGGTACAAGGAACGTATTCTGTTAGCGATTTTGGTAAGTATGTAGACGATTTTAAAGCCATTAACTACAAAGGTGAAAGTATGCCAGTAGTAAATGTAGACGAAAACACATGGACGATTGCCAATGCAAAGGAACTAGATAAAATAACTTATTTAGTAAATGATACTTTCGATATTGAAACCAAAGGAGGTATTGGTGGCGAAGAGCCATTTTCCCCATCGGGAACTAATATTGAGCCAGAAAACTATGTGCTTAACTTACATGGTTTTATTGGGTATTTCGATACTTTAAAAAACAACCAATATAAATTAGATGTTACAGGTTCAGCCGATTTTGTTCGTACATCAGCATTACAAACTGTAAATTCTAAAACTAGTGAAGACGGTAAAAGTGTAACTACAAGTTATTTTGCAACCCGTTATTTCGATATTACCGATAACCCAATGATGTATGGTAAACTCGATGTAGAAGAGTTTATGGTTGGCGATATTAAAATTGTATTAAGCGTTTACTCGCCAAACAACGTGCATTCTGCAGCTTCTCTAAAAGATGTTGTTTTTAAAATGATGCAAGCTCAAAAAGTATTTTTAGGCGATATTAACTCAACACCTCGATACGATATTTATTTGTATTTGTCTGAAGGGACAGAAGAGTCTCCAAAAGGTTTTGGCGCACTAGAGCACCATACATCTACGGTAGTAGTTTTACCAGAAGATATGGACGAAGCTACGCTAGCTAGCAGCATGACAGATGTAGTATCTCATGAGTTTTTCCATATTGTAACGCCATTAAGCGTGCACTCAGAAGATGTTCACTATTTCGATTACAACAACCCAACATTCTCTAAGCATTTATGGATGTACGAAGGTGTAACCGAGTACTTTGCAACCCTTTTTCAGGTAAGTGAAGATTTAGTGTCAGAAGATGAGTTTTTTAATAAAATCATGGAAAAAGTACAAGAATCTCAAAACATGAACGATGCTATGAGCTTTACCATAATGAGTGAAAATGTACTAAAAGCACCTTACAAAGATCAATATACAAACGTGTACCAAAAAGGAGCCTTAATAGGTATGTGTATTGATATTATGCTACGCGAAGAAAGTAACGGTCAACGTGGTATTTTATCTTTAATGAAAGAACTATCTAATAAATACGGAAAAAACAAACCGTTTGAAGATGATAAACTTATTGACGAAATTGTAGCCATGACGTATCCGTCACTACGCGATTTTTTCGATAACCATGTTATTGGCGATATTCCAATTAACTACAACCAATTTTTAGGTAAAGTAGGTTTAGAAATTACCGAAGGTAAAGTAGAAACAGGCTACGTACACAATGCAGGAACCTTATTATTTGGAGCAAATCCAGAAAAAGGAGAAGTTTTCTTTACGGAAGAAGTATCTAAAAACAGCTTCTGGAACGAGCAAGGTGTGCAACCAAACGATGTTTTAAAAGCCGTATCTGGCGAGCCGTTTACAATGCAAAATGCAAACGATTTGTTACAAAAAATGTTTGCTTGGACTCCAGGAACCGATATAAACGTAACCCTAAACCGCGAAGGAAAAGATATTGAAATCAATACCAAAACCACAAAATCGTACACTATGGGTAACGGAGTATTCGAAAAGAAAGATGTTACCGAAGCTCAAAAAACATTACGCGAAGCTTGGTTAAAAGGCTAAACGTAATTACATAAAAAAATTAAATTAAAACGATTGATGAACTGTAAAGTTTATCAATCGTTTTTTTTTATGGCGTTACCCGAAAAGGGTCGGGCTTTCCGCTGTATCTTTTTACAAAGGTTTGGAGTGTTCTGTTTGTAATAGCACTTCAATTAAAACTTGTTTCATCCTTAGTTTATAGGCTTAGCCAATTTGTAAAAAGGATGCCGCATCAATCCCTAACGCGGGTCTGTTTATGGAGAATGTGCTAAAACCTAAACATAAGTTTCATTTTGTAATAAATTTAAGTTTTAGAATTATTTACTTAAAATAGAAGACCAAAAACACACCTGTATAATTGTATTAAAAACTATGGCTTTATAGAGGCATTTTCTATCTTTGCAGCATGAGTGAATTTAAAGATTTTTTTGAAAGATTACAACAAAGTGTAATCGATGATGAGTTTGTAAAACTAACCTTAAGCAGACCTTTAAGAAAAAGCGAAGGCTTAGTAAATGTATATATGCGTTTGTTTGTAGTTGAGGGAAAAACAATCTTTCAATTTAAATACCGCCACACAGAAGAGGAGGTGTACAAGCAATTTTCTTTGCCCGAGGCTATTGCCGAAATAGAAGAATTACTAACCAATTCGTTTAGAGGCGGAACCTTGTTTACCTTAAAGGAAGATTTATTACTTGTTGTTTCTAAAAAGAAAAAGGTATCGTACAGAGAGAATGCGCCAAGTTTTAAAAATAAATTACCAGATGTACCATTAGAATCATAAATAACTGTGGTGTTTACTAGTTTATACAAAACAAAAAAGCTCAAGACCGAAATCTTGAGCTTTTTTTGTTTTTATAATATGTAATCTAACTTTTTAGTACAAACTGCTTTTTAATACTCGCAATATCTTCTTCTGTTATTTTTTTAGCCGATTTCTTTATTTTTTCAATAAAAACATCTGCTTCTTCTTTAGTTCCTGGAGCGCCTAAATTCTGGCCTTTAGCATTGTAAGCATTTGTAATTACATTTAAATCGGCATCTAGAATTACCCAAAAGGGTAAACCTGCTTTTTCGCCGTTATATTTTTTTAGTAAATCGTTAGATCCCGGATTCTCTAAATGTTCCTTTCCTTTAGATTCTTTTACAACAACAGGCACCGTAACATAGTTTGCTTCAAAAAAGGCTTTAGTTTCATCGGCTTTCATGTCTTTCGTCATTTTTTTGCACCAACCACACCAAGAAGCTTCAAACTTTATAAATATAGCTTTGCCTTCTTTTTTAGCTTCGGTCTGCGCTTTATCTAATAAGCTAGAGGTGCTTTCTTGAGCCAAAATAGAGTTGTTAAAAGCAAGTAAACTGGTAACAAAAAGGATTAAAATTTTAATTTTCATGAATAAGTTTTTAAGGTATTATCAAATGTAAAAAAATAATTAGAGTTACTTCTATTAAAAGGCTAATTCCATTTTAATATCGGCGCGTTCGTAATGGTTGTTTTCTTCCAAAGGGATTTCAACAAAACCATACTTTTTATAGACGTAAATGGCGTTTTCTAATTTCCGGTTAGAATAAATAATAAGTTTAGGGATCTGTTTGGTTTTAGCAAAGTGAATAACATTATGCATAAGTTTTTGCCCAATTTTAAATCCGCGATGAGTCGGAGAAACTGCCATTTTGGTTAATTCAAAATTATTAGTGCCTTCCATTTTCATTAAAGCTACGGTGCCAACAATATCATTATTCAATTTTGCGAAAAATATATGGCCACCTTGGTCTATAATATGGGTTTCACAATTTTTAAGTATCATTTCATCGTAAGGTTCTACATAAAAAAGCGATTTTAACCACTCTATATTTAGGTTATAAAAATCTGTTGTGTATTTTTGCTCGAAAGGTATTATTTCTACCGTCATAATTGTTTGTTAGTTCTTTTTAAAAAAGAGAAAACTAAATTACGTTATATTTATTTTTAACAAGGGTATTCGATCCAAAATAATAAGTGGTGCGTATATAGAACAAATGTCGACAGTACATTTAGTATTAAAACTAAAATTTAAATTTATAAAATATATGGAAAATTCTAACAACAGTACAGGGCTAAAAGTGGCTTTAGGGATTGCATTGGTTTTATTTTTGGCAACTGGTTTTTACGCCATGAACCTTAATAAGAAAAGTAACGAGGTAGAGCAGGAGTTAACCGAACAAAAACGTTTGGTAATGAACGATCTTAACACAATGGCTAAACAATATGATGAGGCAATTAGTGAAAATCAAATTTCGAACAAAAATTTAATTGATGCTCGAGGTAGAATTCAAGGATTAATAGATTCTTTACAAATTTCTGAAACTAACGTAAAAAGTTTGTGGAGATACAAACAAAAATACGCATCGTTACAAAAAGAAATGGATGTGTTATTAGCACAAAATGATTCTTTACGTGTAGAGAACTCGTATTTAGCAACATCTTTAGATAGCACAAGAGTGCGTTTAGAAGAGCGTACTATTTTTACAGATTCTTTATTGATACAAAATACGGCATTAGCCGAAGTAGTTAACAATGCCTCTGTTTTAGGTGCTGTAGGTTTAAAAGGTTTTGGCGTTATAGAGCGTGCTTCTGGAAAATTAATTCCAACAGAACGTGCTAGCCGTACAGATAAAATTAGAGTTTGCTTTACGGTTCCTAAAAATGCGTTAGTACAAAGTGGAGATCAAGAATTGTATGTACAAGTTGTAGACCCATTAAACCGTACGTTAGGCTTAAACGAGCAAGTACAGTTCGATGAAACTATTGTAAACTATAGTATGATTAGTAAATTTAACTATGAAAACATAAGTCTTAATGTGTGCGAGTTTGTTGCATCTGAAGGGAAAGAGAAGTTTGAAAAAGGACGTTACGTGGTTAATGTTTATAACGATAAAGATTTAGTATCAAGCTCTGAGTTTAGGCTTAAATAGACTCATTAATTAACACTTAATAGCTGAAACTCAAGTTTTTTAAACTTGAGTTTTTTTTATTTAAAAAACGACTGTTTTTGCGTTTAAACCGATTTATTGGTCGTTTTATCTTATATTTGAAAACTTAAATTAAAAATAAACCCCAAAAAATAACCTATGAAAACTATTAAATTAATTGTAAGCGCATTTCTATTAACCTTAATTGTTGGTTGCGATGCGCTAGATGAATTAACCAAATTTGAAATTAATTACACCGAATCTGTTGTTATACAATCGACCACTGTGGTAGATGTACCTTTTTTCATGGAAACACCAGAAGTTACTACAAACTCGGAATCTACTTTTGAGAATAACAATACCAAGAAAGATTTAATAGAGTCTATTAATCTTACTGATATGGAATTGAAGTTGATCTCACCAGAAGAAGGCAATTTTAATTTTTTGAATTCTATTAATATTTATATTTCTGCGGAAGATGAAGAGGAAATGTTAATTGCTTGGATGGAAGAGGTACCGGAAAATGCAGAAAAGAGTATCATGCTAGAAACGACTAGCGAAGATTTGAAGGTGTATATTAAAAGTGATGCTTATACACTTAGAGTAGAAGCTGTAACAGATGAGTTAATTTCTGAAGACCATAATATTGATGTGAATTCTACATTTTATGTAGATGCTAAAATATTTGGATTATAATATTATTACAAGTAGTTGTGTTGGTTTAAATGGCACTTTGCTTTATAGAACTACCGCTGCGAGCTATGCGCAAGGGATAGCAGTGTAAAGCCCACAGTAAGCCCGATGAGAATCTGGCTTACGAGGACTTGCAACGTATAGCCCGACCCGATAGGGGTGCGCCCAAAATAAAGTTATTGACTAGGGTTTCTACTTATCTTTTTTTGCATTACCTTTGTTTACCAAATACGTTTGGAACACCATATGAGTCAAAAAGTTTTACTTAACGCTAAAGCCATAAATATCATTCTTCACAGATTGGCTTGCCAGCTTATTGAACGACATCACGATTTTTCGAATACCGTTTTAATTGGTTTGCAACCACGTGGTGTGTTTTTAGCGAGCCGATTGGCCAAAATTTTAACCGAAGATTATAAAATTAAAGATATTAAATTAGGGCAATTGGATATTACCTTTTATCGTGACGATTTTAGACGTAGCGATAAACCGTTGGAAGCCAATGCTACTAAAATTAATTTTTTGGTTGAAGAAAAAAATGTCGTTTTTGTGGACGATGTGTTATACACTGGGCGAAGTATTCGTTCGGCTTTAACGGCTATACAATCTTTTGGGCGACCGAAAGAAATTGAACTTTTAACACTTATTGATAGACGTTTTAGTAGACATTTACCGATACAGCCCGATTACCGTGGCCGCCAGGTAGATGTAATTAACAACGAAAAAGTGAAAGTAAACTGGACGGAGCAAGATGGTGAAGACGCGGTTTATTTAATTGAAAAATAGTTTTTTAGTTTTAAAAGAAGCTAGGTAATATACAATTTGAACAACTGGCAACTATTGGGGCCAACTGAATATTAAAATCATGAGCGAATTAAGTGTAAACCACTTATTAGGTATTAAATACCTGAACAAACAGGATATTCAACTTATTTTTGAAACGGCCGATCATTTTAAAGAGGTTATAAACCGACCGATTAAAAAGGTGCCTTCGCTACGTGATATTACCATTGCCAATTTATTTTTTGAAAACTCTACAAGAACAAAATTATCGTTCGAGTTGGCAGAGAAACGTTTGTCTGCCGATGTGTTAAATTTTTCTTCAGCACAATCGTCTGTTAAAAAAGGGGAAACTTTAATTGATACGGTAAACAATATTTTATCCATGAAAGTGGATATGGTTGTAATGCGGCATCCAAACCCTGGTGCTGGTGTGTTTTTATCTAAGCATGTAAACGCAAGTATTATTAATGCTGGAGATGGCGCGCATGAACACCCTACGCAAGCCTTGTTAGATTCGTATTCTATTAGAGAAAAATTAGGCGGTGTTAAAGGGAAAAAAGTGGTTATTGTTGGCGATATTCTGCATAGTAGAGTAGCACTGTCTAACATATTTGCATTGCAATTACAAGGTGCTGAGGTTATGGTTTGCGGACCAAAAACTTTATTGCCAAAATATATTGATAAATTAGGGGTAAAGGTAGAAACCGATTTAAGGAAAGCTTTAAATTGGTGTGATGTTGCTAATATGCTACGTGTACAAAACGAACGTATGGATATTAGTTATTTTCCATCAACACGAGAATATACGCAACAATTTGGAGTTACAAAAGATTTGCTAAATTCGCTAGATAAAGAAATTACCATTATGCATCCCGGACCAATAAACCGTGGCGTAGAGATTACGAGCGATGTTGCCGATTCTGATCAGGCTATAATTCTAGATCAGGTGCAGAATGGGGTTGCCGTACGTATGGCGGTAATTTATTTATTGGCATCTAAAATAAAACAATAGTTATGATTATTGATCAAAAAGAAAATACATCTATTATTACTCAAGAGAAAGCTACGAGTATAGAATTGATAAAAAAAATACAGGCCTTATATCCTAAGTTTAAAAACAATAATATTATTGTTGCTTTAACATCTTTAGAGGCTATAAGTACGGATGAGGTTGCAGAGTTTTTACAAATTTCTAAAACACATCGTGCTTCTAAGCATTCTTTCGTTATTGTATCTAGTAAAATAGATTTAGACGAAGCTCCAGAAGATTTAGCTATTGTACCTACCTTACAAGAAGCTCACGACCTTATTGAAATGGAGGTTATGGAACGCGACTTAGGTTTGTAAAATGAGTAAATTCTATTTAGCCCAAGTAAATATTGCCAAATGTTTGGCGCCACTTAGCGATCCCATTATGCAAGGTTTTATAAATAATGTGGATAAAATGAATGCCATTGCTGATAGTAGTGAGGGGTTTGTTTGGCGTTTAAAAGATGAGGATAAAGATGCTGCTGTTTTAGTTTTTAAAGATGATACTTTAATTATTAACATATCGGTTTGGGAAAGCAGAGAAGCCCTTTTTAATTACACTTACAACTCCGACCATATTGAAGTTTTTAAGCGTAAAAAAGAATGGTTTAGCAAAATTAAAATGATGCATCTCGCGTTTTGGTACGTGCCAGAAGGCTATATGCCAACGTTTCAGGATGCTAAAGATAGATTAGATTATTTAAATGCACACGGCGAAACGCCTTATGCTTTTTCTTTTAAAAGCAAGTTTACGGCAGCCGATGCCTTGCAATATAAAACTTTAAATTAAAATTTATGAAGCTCACTATTTTAGGCTGTTACAGCGCAACTCCAAGAGCTTTAACCAATACTACATCTCAGGTTTTAGAAATTAATAACCATATGTTTCTAATAGATTGTGGTGAGGGTACACAGGTACATTTACGTAAACATAAAATTAAATTCAATAGAATTAAGCACGTGTTTATTTCACATTTGCATGGCGATCACTTTTTTGGGTTAGTAGGTTTAATTTCAACCTTTAGATTATTGAAAAGAGAAGCTGATTTGCATGTTTATGGTCCAAAAGGCATCAAAGAAATTGTAACACTACAAATGAAATTGGCCGATTCTTGGACAAATTACAACTTGTATTTCCATGAGTTATCTTCCAAAGAATCTCAATTAGTTTACCAAGACGATGTGGTTGAGGTACACACCATTCCGTTAGAACATCGTATATACACTAACGGCTATTTATTTAAAGAAAAAGAAGGTGAACGTAAATTAAATGTAGATTTAGCAGAAGAAGCTAATATAAATGTAGCTTACTACAGAAAGTTAAAACAAGGTTTTGATGTTGAGAACGAAGATGGCGTTTTAATAAGAAATGAAAGCGTTACAAGTGATGCTGAAAAACCTAAAAGTTACGCCTTTTGCAGTGATACCGTCTATAAGGAAGATATTGTACCCATTATAAAAGATGTAGATGTATTATACCATGAATCGACATTTTTAGAAAAACATGCACATTTAGGACCAAAAACTAAACATTCCACAGCTAAAGAAGCTGCTAGCATTGCTAAGCAAGCCAATGTGGGCACTTTAGTGTTGGGGCATTTTTCTAC
This sequence comes from Algibacter lectus, assembly GCF_004368925.1. Taxonomy (NCBI): domain Bacteria; kingdom Pseudomonadati; phylum Bacteroidota; class Flavobacteriia; order Flavobacteriales; family Flavobacteriaceae; genus Algibacter; species Algibacter lectus. The sequence goes on along the minus strand of NZ_SORL01000007.1, from coordinate 1,394,872 downwards.
ACGCTATGGTGGTTTGGATGGCTTTAAAACGGAAGCCGAGGAGGTTTTTGATAATGTAAAGCTAAGTGGAGATGGTAAGGTGTTCGATTTTAGTTAAGAGAGGTTATTTTTAAGGCTATACTTTTAGCTTTTTAAATTTTTGTAGCCAAGTAATACCTTCTTCTAAGGATAAGCAGCGTTTTAATTTTTTTTGTGAAAAGTATTTTTCTAGGGTAGCTACTTTATAGCTAGAGTTTTGGTAAATTATTATTGCACTTGCAATCATAAAGTTATATTCGCTATGAGCTCTTACCCAATTATTTGGATCTACGGAATAATTGTTAATTCTGTTGGAGATAAAACCAATTTTACAATCTTCACCATAAAATTCTAAAATTTTATTAATCATCATGGAGCATTTATCCCAATCAAAATGTACGCCTTCATTCAATTCGGAAATTACAATATTGTTGCAGAAATAGTATGTTCCGAAGGGAAGTTCTATTTCCTTATGTGTCATGCTATTAAAGTATTTTGTTTTTTTAAATTGCATATTTCCAAATTTAACTCTTTAAAAATATGAAAATTCTCACACAATAAAAATTTAAAGAATCTTTTTTTTTCGTTAATTTGTATCTATGGAAAAGGACTTAAGTAACTACAGAAAATCTTACGATAAAGGTGAATTGCTTTTAGAAGAAGTACCAGAAAATCCGTTAGAATTATTTCAAAAATGGTTTCACGAGGTAGATTTACACTTTGCTGAAGATGAAACAAATGCGATGACGGTTTCAACTTTAGGCTTAGATGGTTTTCCAAAAAACAGAGTGGTACTTTTAAAGCGCTACACTTACGAAGGATTTATTTTTTATACTAATTATGAGAGTGAAAAAGGAAAAGCTATAGCAGCGAACCCTAATGTTTGCTTATCATTTTTTTGGCATGGTGCAGAACGACAAATTATTATAAAAGGACGAGCAGAAAAAATTGCTGAGAATATGAGTGATGGTTATTTTGAGTCACGACCTGTTGGTAGTCAGTTGGGTGCATTAGTTTCTAACCAAAGTGAGGTGATTCCAAATCGTGCTTATCTTGAGACTAAACTTTCGGAATTAGAAAAAGAATATGAGGCTAAACCTATTTTAAGACCAAAATATTGGGGAGGCTATATTGTAAAGCCGGTAGAAATCGAGTTTTGGCAAGGTCGTCCTAATAGATTACATGATAGAATTAGATATCAACTTCAGGAAGATTACAGTTGGTTAATAAACCGTTTATCTTCATAAAATAACGTTGAAATACATTTTCTAGTTTGAAAAACATGTATTTCAGCGATTAAAAGCAAATAAAATCGATGAAGTACACGTTGTTTGTCGATTTTAACATTTCTTTAACACTTTCTTTTAAGTAGGCGAATATCTTTGTTAAACCCAAAGCAATAATTCAAAAAATTCCTACTTATGAAATCACTTCTAAAATTTCCGTTAATAGCTCTCATAGCTATGTTTTCTTTTTCTTGTTCCACAGAAAGTATGGATGATAGTGGAGAACAAATCCAAATCGAAGAAACTACTATTCAAGCCAAAAGTATTGAGGTAGAAACTTTAGAATTAATTAACGATTATAGGGTATCTCAAGGTTTAAATGCTTTAGGTGATATGAATATTGTAAAGTCTGTAGCTTATAGCCATACAGATTACATGTTAGAAAATAATGAAATCTCTCACGATAACTTTTTTAAGAGAAGTGAGTATTTAAAATCTCATACGGGAGCTGCAAGAGTTTCAGAAAATGTAGCATATGGTTATAGCTCTGCTCAAACTTTAGTGAAAGCTTGGTTAGCAAGTGAAGGACACCGTAAAAATATTGAAGGTGATTTTACAAACTTTGATATCTCGGCAGAACAAAATGCAGAAGGTAGATGGTATTACACTAATATCTTTATTAAAAAATAAAGTAACTACGTTACTAGAGCATACCTATTTATTTACTAATTAATAGCCATAATGAGTTAAACAGGTAAGTTAATAACAATTTGAAGTGTTGTTATCTAGTTTAAAGTATAAAAATCCTCTGATGAAAATCAGAGGATTTTTTTGTATATAAAATTCAAACTATGCCTATTAAAATTGAATATGTCTTCATGAATTTACAGCTCTAAAACCTTCCAGTCTATTCATTTTATTTTTTTTAATTGCGACTTAACAAGGGGTGCTAAAAAATAATAGTTTTTTTAATGAGTATTTAAAAATTTGTAGGCTTTACGGCACTTTCGGTCAAAATATGACTATAATTTATACTAATTGCGCTATAATTTATGATGTTAAATCTTAATTCTTACTAATATTGAATTCAATAAGAGAGCGATTTGTAATTATGAATTTATACTCATAATTCAATTGCTCAAACCTAAGAAATAGAATAAGAAAAGATTATAGATATTAAATATGAGGCATATGAAATTACAAATTTTAGGCGCATTTTTTGTAACACTCCTAATGGTAAACTGTGGTAAAAAGAAAAGTGAAGTTGCAGTAGAAGCAAGTTTTGATGTTGATGCACAATTAGCGTATTGCGTTGAGCAAACTTCTAAGGCTTTAAAACTAGTACCAGCCGAAGGAAATATACCTAGAAATATAGCTCCAGACAGCAAAGAATGGCGTTATGTAGATTATAAAGATTGGACTAGCGGATTTTGGCCAGGTGAACTTTGGTATTTATATGAGTTTAATAATGAAAAAGAATGGGAAGTATCTGCCGATAAATTTACAGAATATCTTAGACCATTGTCTGTAACACCTGCTTTAGATCACGATTTAGGTTTTCAGGTCTACAATAGTTTTGGAAATGGTTACCGCTTAACTAAAAATCCAGATTATAAAGATGTTATTTTAAAAACAGCCGATACTTTAGCTACATTATTTAATCCTAATGTTGGTACTATTTTATCTTGGCCTAGAGATGTGCCAAACATGGAATGGCCACAGCATAACACTATTATGGACAACATGATCAATTTAGAGTTGTTGTTTTGGGCATCTAAAAATGGGGATAATAAAGCATTGTATGATATGGCTGTTAGCCATGCCGATGTTACTATGGAAAATCATTTTAGACCGGATTATACATCATACCACGTTGTTGTATATGATAAAGATACAGGAGAGAAAATTAAAGGTGTAACACACCAAGGGTATAGTGATAGTAGTATGTGGGCACGTGGACAATCGTGGGCTATTTATGGTTATACCATGGTTTATAGAGAAACTAAAGATCCAAAATATTTAGATTTTGCACAAAAAGTAACTCAGGTATATTTAGATCGTTTACCAGAAGATTTAATACCGTATTGGGACTTTGATGCTCCAGATATTCCAAACACCACTAGAGACGCTTCTGCGGCTGCTGTAGTAGCTTCTGCGTTGCTAGAACTATCAACACTTACTAAAGATGAAAATTTAGCTAAAGAATATAGAAACAAAGGTGAAGGTATGTTAGTAGAACTTTCTAAAAATTACCAAAGTAAAGATATAAATACCGCATGTTTATTGCATTCTACAGGTCATGCACCGGCAGGGTCAGAGATCGATTATTCAATTGTTTATGCCGATTACTATTACGTTGAAGCCTTATTAAGACTTAAAAAACTAAACGAAGGTATTCCTGTTTTAGCAGCTTTGCACAAAATATAAATTACAAAAGAGGTTATTATTTTATAAGAAATGATAACCTCTTTTGTATTTCTTCAATTATTCTCTTGAAACAAAAGGCTTTTCTTTTTTCATTATTGAAAATACTACCTTCGATATAACGCAACCAATTGCTAATAGTTGCATCTTCGGGAAAAGCTCAAGATTATGAAATACAAAATTTACCTTATTGCCTTCGTTTTTATTGGAAGTTTATGTCTGTCTTGCGAATCGGACGACATATCTTATCAAAGTAGTTTTGAAAATAGTCTTGAAGCTTTAGAGACTTTCAAAATAGAGACTAATAACTCATACATATATACTGTGCAAAATGGATCTTGGGTGGGATGGTCTAATGAAACGACAATAACAGTACTTAATGGAGAGGTTACTCAAAGACATTTTAAATATTTTATACCAGAAGGTTTAGATGTTAATTTATCTGAAGAGGAACTAGAGTGGATAGAAAATGGAGTAGAAGTTGGAAGTCATACCTCAGGAGCTCAAGCTTTAACCTTAGATGCTATCTACAATAAAGCTGAAAATGAATGGTTGGTTAAAAGAAAAAACGCTAAAACTTACTTTGAAACAGGGAATAACGGATTAATATCAGTTTGTGGTTATACTCAGGATAATTGTACAGACGATTGTTTTAATGGTATTAGAATAATACACATAGAATAAATTTAGTAATTATTATCATTTATAAATAAAAACGGGTTGAAAAGTTTATTACTTTTCAACCCGTTTTTTTATGTTTTTATAATTAATTATTTCGTCTGCTTTTGGAATTTTTTACTAAAAACTAAAAAGAGTACGCCGCATAAAATCCAAGCGGGTAGTGTTACAAAAGATAAAAATACATCAAACTGTACCGAAATAAAGTAGAAAACACCAAAGCTAATAGCCCAAGCCCAAAACACCGATTTATTAAACGATAAGTTAGCCGCTTCAGCATAGTTTTTTATGATGCCGACTTTTTTATGGAAAAAGTGTTCAAATACAATAATGGCTCCAAAAGGCGCTAAAATAAAGCCGTAAAGCGCAACAAAACCTAAAAGTTTCATTGCAAAAGCAGGAAAAAGTCCTGCTAAAGTTGCTATAGCTCCCGCTAAAAGGGTAACCTTTGCTGTAGATAGTTTTGGTAAAATAGCTTGAAAAGCTAAACCAGCTCTGTAAATTGTTGGATTTGCAGTGGTCCAACCTGCTAAAACAACTGCTATAATACCAAAAACACCTATAGCATTATAAGCTAGAGGTCCTGGTGCTACGGGAGGTGCATCACCATTGCTTAAAAAAGTTAAAGCTTCAGGAGATTTTAAGTAAACGGCATATAATAATGCAGCCGCAATCCATGCCATATAATGACCTACGTACATACCTGCCGCTGTTGCCCAGCCTGCTTTGGCTTTTTTTGCAAATCTAAAAACTGATAAATCCGACATACCAATATGCATGGCACCATTAGCAAACCAAGACCAAATTACAACATGCCAAAACGTGAATTTTATTTGCCCAGGAAAGGGCTCTGAACCTTCTCCCCAAATATTCCAAAAATCACTAAAACTAGTTACACCCAATTGGTTAAGAGCTACTATACCACAAGCTAAAAAAGCGATTACAATTATTGGCGACATTAGGTTAGCAGCTTTGGTAACCATATCGTAACCACGTGCTGCAATTATAGATATAACAGCTCCAATAAGAATAACTATGATTATCCAAGTTGCACCGTTAGGCATGGTATCCGTTAGCTTTGGCATAGGCATATTAAATGGTATGCCTACCGCTGTTGCAGAAACAGTTATCATAGACCCTGCTAAAAAGCAAAATAAAATACCGTTAGCTAAGTTATAACCTGTAACTAGTTTTTTTCCACATATTTTTTCTAACTGAAAATATAAAGTCAATCTGTTTTTAATAGCTATTTCTGCAGTTAAAAATCTCCAACTTAAAACGGCCAATAGATTTCCTATTAATAAACCAATAATTAAATCGAAAGCACTTACACCAGCTGTTAAAAACAAGGGGCCAATCATAAACTCAGTTCCTGCAGCATGTTCTCCGGCATACATGCCAATAAAACTCTTCCATCCTTTTAATTTGGATTTTGGTACTGGGGTTCTTTCAAATTCTCCTCCTGCAATATCTTCAATTACATCTTGTTCTATACTTACTTGGCTCATTTAGTTTAGTTTTATGGAATGGTTAGTTCTGTCTAGTAATTTAGTATGTGTTATTTGATTATAAAGGGGACGTGTTTTTTTAGTGAGTAATTTTTACGCAAAAATTTAGAGTTTAATTTTTTATCTGAAATAGAAATGGCCGCACCCAATGCTGATCCTAATGAAGAATCGGTAGTACGTAATTTCATGTTTCTACAATAATGTGATAGTAATTTTACAAAAAGGTCGTTATCACTAAAACCTCCATCAATATAAAGGCGTTTAACATCATCGTCACCAATAACATCTTTTATACTTTTTATTTGAAGAAGAACAAGTTCCGTCATTAATTGATGATAGGCATATTCAAAATTATCATAGCTTATATGAGTTTCTTTTTGCATATCTTGATCAATTAACCCTTCCCATGTAAACATGTGTTTAAAATCGTGTAATATTTCAGAATAGATATCATAATCAAACTTTACATGACGATGATAATCTTCATCCACATCAAAGAGTTTACTTAGTTTATCTATTTGAATTTTATACTCGTTACCTAAAAATAAACGTGTCGCTTTTACAGGTTTTCCATTAATTCTCATATAATTAATAGAGTCTTCAGCATCGCTATCTTCAACAATAGGATGATCTGTAAATGGGTTTAAAGTAATGCTCCAAGTTCCTGTCGATACTAATACAAACTTCTTTTTTACACTACGCACATAAGGCAATAAAGCCGACGAACTATCGTGAATACCCACACCAATTTTAATGCGTTTCCCGTTGTAGTTCATGTTAATACTCGTTTCTGTAGAAACAATAGTTGGTAAAATTTTATGAAGTTCTTCTTTGTAAACCCAACTGTGATAATCTTTTTTTGTGTAATCCCAAAGCCCAGTGTGGCAGCCAATACTAGTATATTCGCTTAAGGCTATTCCTGTAAAAATAAAACTGAGATACTGCGGTAAATGCAGCGAGTATTTTATTTTTTTGAATATTTCGGGTTTGGTATGTTTTATCCAATATAGCTGTAAACCAGAATTTAAAAGACTTAGATCAAAACAACCAGTTGTTTTTAAAAAATCTTCTCTAGGACCATATTTTTCAACAAATTCGTTAACAATACATTTGTCAATTTGCTTGGTGTAATTATACAGAGGCGTAAGTACTTCTCCGTTTTCATCTAAGTGTACAAAGCTGGCACCATAAGTTGAAAAATTTATAGCTTGAATATTATATTCTGAAGCTTCAAGAATGTTTTGAAACACTTTTTTCAGCCATTCTTGAAGCGCTTTTAGGTTCTCGGTAGGATGTCCATCTTCATCTTGAATTTCATCAAAGCTTATGTATTCCTTATAAACTTCTTTGTAATCACTATCAAAAAGAAAGAATTTTTTATTGGTTTTTCCTATGTCGAATACGGCAGTTACATTTATCATTTTAAAATAAATTATAGTCCTGTAGCAACTGTATTTCTACCACGTTCTTTTATAAGTTCATTTCTAACATCTAAAGCACGGTAAGTATTTATAGGGCTTAATGCTCCGCCACGTTCTAGTCTAGCTTTTTCTAGTAACGGACGAACATCTGTTCTATAAGCGTTTTGTAGAATTTCTTGGCATTTTACCACATCGTGATTTAGTTGTGCTTGTTTTAATTTATTTTGATCTATTAAAAGCGCTTTGGCGTAAGCCTCTTGTATAGCTTCTAGAGATTGAATTAAATCTTCTAACGGGTCTTTTACATTGTGGCTAGCATCAATCATCCAAGCTAAATCTGGATTTGCAGGATTGTTTTCCATACCATAAACCAATTCATTAAAAATTAAGAATAGGGCATAAGGTTTAATGCTTCCAACGGTTAAATCATCATCTCCATATTTGCTGTCATTAAAATGGAAACCACCTAGTTTTGCTTTCGACATTAAGATCGATACAATTTGCTCGATATTACTGTTAGGTAGGTGATGGCCTAAATCGACAAGTGAAAAGGCTTTTTCTCCACAGGCATTAGCAAGCATGAATGAGGTTCCCCAATCCTGAATTACCGTACTGTAAAAGTTAGGTTCGTAAGGCTTATATTCAATAAGCATACTCCAATCTGTAGGAAGGTCTTTGTAAATTTCTTTTAAACTGCTTTCTGTATTTTGAAGCGCTGTTTGAAAGTTAGTTTGTCCTGGAAAGCAAGAGCCGTCCGCCAACCATACGGTTAAACTTTTTGAACCTAATTTATTTCCTATATTTATAACATCTAAGTTATGTTGAATAGCTTGTTGCCTTACAGCTTGGCTAACGTTACTTAGAGAGCCGTATTTGTAACTTTCTTTGGCGTTTGCTTGATCTTGAAAGGTATTAGAATTAACAGCATCGAATTTAATATCTAACCCTGAAGCTATTTCTTTTATCGCATTATAATCTTGAGGAATATCCCAAGGAATATGTAATGATACCGCTCCAGCAGTTTGTGTAAGTGTATGTAAAACACCTACATCTTGAATTTTTTGTTCTAAGCTAGAAGGCTCTCCATAGAATGAAAAACGTCCGAAACGAGTTCCTCCAGCTCCTAATGCCCAACTAGGGATAGCAACCTGAAAGTCTTGTAGTTTTGATATAATTTTATTGACATCTACACCTTTTTTTGTTAAGCTATTCGATAAAAAATCGAAATGCTCTTGGTGCGATGTTAAGTCTTTTTTATTGGTGTCTTGAATATGATTTTGTTCTATTTTCATAATTCTTATTAGTTTAGTTTAGTTTAGTTTAGTTGAAGGTGTTTGAAGCATTAATTATTTGGTTAGCAAAAGAATAACGTAACGTTTAAACGTGTTCTGTTAAAAAAAACTTCCATATATAATTTAATATGCTATGGAAGCTTACACTAAAACTAACTCACATAGTTTTTATCTCACAAAGGCATTGGCCATACCACCATCAACATTAATAATATTTCCTGTAGATTTATCGAGTATGGCAACTAAAGAGAACACACCATTAGCAATATCTGCAGGAGTTATTATTTCATTTAATAAATTTCTTTTTGCATAAAAAGCCGGAAGTTCCTCTACAGTAATACCATTGGCTTTAGCTCGACCAGCGGCCCAAGCACCTTCCCAAATTTTACTACCTACAATAACACCATCTGGGTTTACTGTGTTAACTCTAATTTTATCTTTTCCTAGTTCGGCAGCTAACAAACGCACCATGTGTTGTTGTGCTGCTTTTGCAGTACCATAAGCCACGTTATTTGGGCCAGCTACTAAACCGTTTTTACTTGCAATAGCAATGTAATCTCCACCAAGGGCTTGTTTACGCATTATTGCGGTAGCTTGTTTAGCTAAATCGAATTGACCTTTTACCAAAATGTTTTGTAGAGTGTTCCAATCTTTATCTGTTGTATCTTCTAAAGCTTTAGAAATTGCTAAACCAGCACTATGCACCACGATATCTACACCACCAAATTCAATAACTGCTTTTTTGTAAGCAGATGCAATAGATTCTGTATCAGTTACATCGCAAATAGCATAAGTAGATACATCTCTTTTGTAAGTAGCATGCGCTGTAATTAAGCTTTCTTCGTTAATATCTGTAAGTACAACATTGGCTCCTTCTGCAGCTAATCTATCTGCAATAGCTTTTCCAATACCACCACCAGCACCAGTAACTAAAGCCACTTTTCTAGATAAAGGTTGCTCTTTTGGCATACGTTGTAATTTGGCTTCTTCTAGCAACCAATATTCAATATCGAAAGCTTCTTGCCTTGGTAAAGATGTATAAGCTGTAATAGCTTCTGCACCACGCATTACGTTAATGGCGTTTATATAAAACTCACTAGCAACTCGTGTAGTTTGCTTATTTTTTGCAAAACTAAACATACCAACACCAGGATAGATGATAATTACTGGGTTTGCATCACGAATTGCAGGGCTATTATCTTTTTTACAAGTATTATAGTAATCTACATATTCTTGTCTGTAAGCTTCAAAAGCAGGTTCTAATTTCTTTAAAATGGCATCAGCATCAGATAAATCTTCGTTTTTATCTAATGTTAATACTAAAGGCTGAATTTTGGTTCTTAAAAAGTGATCTGGACAAGAGGTTCCCATAGGCGCCAAGCGTTCCAAATCGTTACTGTTTATGAAATCCATAACCACATCGTTATCAGAGAAATGACCAATCATTCTATTTTCCGAAGCACATAAACCTCTTAATAAAGGCATGATTTGCACTGCTTTTTCAAAACGTTCTTCTTTTGGTAAGCTTTCTACTTTTTGACCTCCAAAAACAGAACCTTTTTCTTCCATTTTCTTCTCAATATATTCCGAAGCCATTTCAATCACTTCTAAACTATTGATGTAAGATTCGTATGATGTTTCGCCCCAAGTAAATAAACCATGAGAACCTAAAACAATACCTCTAATTCCAGGATTATCGGCTAAGCATTTTTCTAACTGTAACCCTAAATCGAATCCTGGTTTTTGCCATGGCACCCAACCCATAGTGTCTCCCCAAATTTCTTTGGTAACTTTTTCACTATCCTGAGCCGCGGCAACAGCAATAAGTGCATCTGGGTGTAAGTGATCAATATGAGCAAATGGTAATAAACCGTGAAGCGGCGTATCAATAGATGGAGCTTTACTATCTAAATCGTAGATACAGTGGTTAAATAACCCCACCATTCTATCTTCATCTTCTAAACCGCCGTAAACATTTTTTAAATCGCGTAATCTTTCGGTATATAAACCTGCAATTCCTGAGCGTGTTAATGTTCCAATATCGCCACCAGAACCTTTTACCCACATTACTTCAACCTCTTCATTTGTTAACGGGTCTTTTTCCATGGTTTTACAGCTAGTGTTACCACCACCGTAATTTGTAATTCTTAGGTCGGCTCCTAAAATATTAGATCGATATAAAAATAAGGCTACTTGATCGTCTCCTAAAGCAGAAGCTTTAGTATCATCCCATAAATAATCTACGTGTTTAAATTTTTTTGTATGTGTGCTCATATTTATTATTGTAATGTTACTATACAAATTTATATAATTAGTAATTTGAGTCCATCCTGCACTGTACTGTAATTTAGTAAAAACATTGAAGTTTCTGCGATTCAAATCCGTATTATTCTTTTTAATAAGTTGAATGTTAACTAATTTAAAAGAGGTTTTATTTTTATTAAAAACAGAGAGTAAAGGTTTTTAGGAACAATAGGTTGTTCAAATAATGAAAGTAAAGAATGTGTGGAAGGTGTTTGTTAAAGGAGGTAGAGAAGTAAAGGACGATTTTTTGTACGGAAATCAGCCAATTTTTTGATTAATCACTAAACCTAATATTATTACTTGCATGATTTATTTAGATATTATTTCTTTCCACCTTTCAGATTCCGCAAACTGCTTTACAATGCGATTTCGTTCAGTGAGTAATTCAATCATATATTTTTTGAGGAACAATTTATCAGCTATTTTACCTAAAACTCCAAAAGGAGATTTGTAATAAAAAAGGTCTGTCATTAAAGTCTCATCATTCAATTCCTTAAAGTGATGTTCGTGTTTAAATTCTTTAAAAGCCCCTTTTACCATTTGGTCTGTAAAGTATTTTGGTCGGTTGTATTCGGTGATTTTGGAAGTCAAGTTTTGATAAATACCAAAGTGTTTTGCTCTCCACGTTACGCTTTCGTCTATTCCGATTAATCCACTCGTTTTTCCTGCGATGGCTTCTTCGTTTGTGTGTTCCGTTGAAATTTTGTGTAAATCGATACTTCGCGAGAGATCAAATACTATGCTTCTAGTAGCTTTTATCTTTGTTTGAAGTTTGATTTTTGGCATTTTGGAGGAGTGGTTAGTATAAGAAAAGGAAGGGATTAAAAACGTACTTACTTTCGGCTTAGGACTTGGCTAAATTTAAAATTTTACCGAACTTTATGGACATGTAATAATTTTTGGTCTAGCTCGTAACCTTTATAATTTCATACATTGTTAACGATTGCCTTTTTATTCTCTAATTCCCAATATTTCAGTTCTTTTTTTAATAAGTTGTGTTTAATTTCTTTTCTACAATTAATAATTAATTCCAAGTTTTTAGTAGACTCACCTAAATCGAAAAATAAAGAATCTTTTAATTTAAAATCACCCCAGCGTTCCTTTCTGTCCATCTTTTGAATCAAATTATAAACTTCTAAGAAATAACTTTCGTTATAATTCCCTTTGTTGAATTCTGCTTTTAAGGTACCAACCAACAACTTTTCCTTTATAGCACTTTTTTGCTTATTTAATACTTCTTCGTGTTTTTCTATAAGAGTAAGCATTTCAGGGTAACTTAAAATATCGACTAGTGGTTTTAAGGCTGTTATTTCATAGTTTTTAAAAGGTGTTTTTTCCGTAAGTTCCATTGCCGCTTCAAGCCCTTTTTGTTTGCTATAATTAGATATAAAATCTGATTTTATCAAATTGGCTTCAGTTTTATGTTTAGCTGGAAGACACTTTTTATAGAAGGTTTTAAATTTATTTAGGTCAACATTGTTTATATATTCATAAATACGAATTTGATATCCAAAGGCACTAGTTGGTTCATCCTTTTTACGATATGAATTGACCTTGTATACAGGCATCTGTTCTATATAATACTCCATATCACTCCATTTTTCAAGCTCTTTCATATATTCAAGTAAACTAATGAACAGATGTTTTTGACCAATATCACTATCAACCTTCAGAATCACTTCTAACATCTGTTTTTCATCTAATTTTTCATTGATAAAAAGCTGTTTTAGTCTATGTATATAATCTAGAAAATAATATCCATATCTTCTATGCTCTTCTCCTTCTGCAATGTTTTTTTGTAATAAATCGATATATTTCTTATACTTATTTTGATACCAAGTATTATCGAAATATCCAATATAGTCACTACCATATATTTCTTTTTCTATAATATTGTTATCCTCTAGTTTGATTTTGTCTAAATGGATAACCAATTCAGAATAATTCCGACTAGTAATTTCTTTAAGAACGAACAAATTGGAATATTCATCATTCTCAAATAAATTCAATATTTCTATACAATAGTTAATCTCTTTCATTTTTGAGGTTATTGCTAACGTGTTGTGTAAGAATAGTTGCGTGGTTAAACCACTAACTTACTAAAAATGGAACGAACCAGAGGGAAATCCGCAGGATTTTTCGAGTAGGCGAGAACCAAGCAATTATTTTTACACGGCTTAAGTTAGCACACGTTTTTTAGTTTTTTATTTCTTGTTTTATATTCCCGTTTTCGTCCCAACGTTTTAAATTTAGAAGTTGAGATTGGCTATCAAATTCTTTTTCTTCTTTTTTCTGTCCACTTTCATACCAAAAATCCCACAATCCGATTGGGTTTGCGTCTTTGAAATATCTTCTGCTTTTTAGTTGTCCGTTTTCATACCACTCCAACCATTTTCCGTCCATGAAACCATTATGTAGTTTCCCTTCTTGCTTTTTTTGTTCATTCGGATATGTTTCGGAAACCGTTTCGTATTCCTTGATAGATTTGATTGTCTTGTCAGTTTTTTGATAGTGGAATTTATTAGGCATAAAACCTGTAGTCTCAATTACTAAATCATTGTTAGATAATGTCAGGATATTATATAATGTTGAGCCAAGTAATAAAGTTTTCTCGGAAGAGAATTTGTAGTTAGCCTTGAACTGTTGTCCGTTTTGGTCAAAATCAACTGTTCCATCTTTCTGGAAGTAAATAATAATTTTCTGGCTATTATCAATTAACTCCCAATTCCCAATTATCTTATCTTCTTTGGTTGATTGTCCGTTGCAAGAAGCTGTGACCATTACAATGAATGCTAATATATATGTCAGTTGTGTTTTCATTCTCATATGTGTGCCAACATAAGTATAACCCTATATTCATGTTTTATTACAGATTTTAAATATAACAAAAATGTCCGATAAGTTAATTACGAACTTATCGGACAGATTTATAATTTATTAAAGAAAATATGCTTTTAATATTCTAGCTTAATAAGTTTTCTAACGGTATCTAAAGCATTTATAAGTTTTTCACTAAACTCGAAAGTCATAACATCACTTTCTGTTTTACCTGCACGTATTAATTCATTAAAATGAATAGCCTCGTAGTTATAACCAATAGTTTTATAACCAAAATCTAAAGTTTTTTCTTCCCCGTTAGCAATTACAGTTACTGTAGTTGGCATATGGAACATGGTATTTATTTTGATAGTAGCGTGTTCGCAATAAAAAACAGCCTCGGTTGGAGTAGGTTCTAAAAGTGTACTTTTTAGTTTAGCAGTTTCACCATTGGGGTAAGTAAAGGTCATGCTGCACGTAGAATCGGCGCCATTTTCAAAAAAAGTAGCATCGGCTTGCATATCTTTCGGAAGCCCTAGAGTAGACAATGCTGCAAAAATTGGGTAAATACCAATATCTAATAAACTTCCACCACCTAAAGATTTGTTGAACAATCTAGACGATGTATCAAAATCACGATGAAAACCAAAATCGGCTTCCATTTTTAGAAGTTTGCCGTAAGTTTCATTTTTCAGCTCCTTTAAAACAAATTGATAATGTGGTAAAAAGTACGTCCAAAGTGCTTCCATGAGCAACACGTTTTTTTCTTTGGCTTTCGCTATCATCGAGCTAACTTCATTAGCATCCATAGCAAATGGTTTTTCACATAAAACGGCTATGCCATGTTCTAGGCATAATAAGGTGTTTTCTTTATGTAAAGCATGCGGTGTTGCTATGTATACAGCATCAATGTTTTTGTCTTTTACTAAGGCTTCGTAGCTGTTATAAGCGTGAGTAGCATCATATTTATCAGCAAACAAATCTGCTTTTTCCTGTGAACGCGAAGCTACAGCGTAAAGTTTAGTATTTGGAATCGTTAATAAATCTGATGCAAATTTATTAGCAATATTTCCTAAGCCAATAATGCCCCAGTTTATAGTTTTAACTTCTGATTGATTTGTCATTTGGAATAAGTATTTGGATGATACATGAAATTGAAATTACAATAGCGCAACCCACAAAATTTAACCATAGAAATGGTAGATTAATCACTTCGTTTAAATCTAATAGATATAGTGCAATAACAATAATTTGTGTTAATAATGCACCAATAAATACGGCATTACCTTTCACAAATTTAAAGAAAAATGCTAGAAGAAAAACACCAAGAACATTACCATAAAATATAGAACCAATAATGTTTACCAACTGAATTAAGTTTTCGGCCAAATTTGCAACACAAGCTACGCCTATAGCTATTATTCCCCAAGCAAAAGTAAACCAGCGAGATGCTTTTACCATCTCTTCTTCGGTTTTTTTGCTAGTATTTCGTTTGTATAAATCTATGGTAGTGGTAGAGCCCAAAGCGTTTAATTCACTTGCGGTACTAGACATGGCTGCACTTAGAATAACGGCTAAAAGTAAACCGATTAATCCACGAGGTAAATTATTTAAAATGAAATGGATAAACACATAATCTTTATCATTGCTTTCTATTTTTATGTTTTCACTTTCCGAAGCTTTATCAATTAAATCTCTGGCTTCTTTTCTTAGTTCATCATTGGCTTCATTTGCTAATGCAATGTATTTTGAAGCATCGGGATTATCAGAATTTAAGAACGATTTAATAATGTTTTGCTTATCGTTAAAAATAGCTGTTTGTTCTGCCTGAAGTGTTTTGTATTCATCGGCATATTTAGATTGTAACACAACCTCCGTAGCGGTTGGGTTAAAGTTTACAGGTGCTTCATTAAATTGATAAAACACAAAAACCATTATACCCACAAATAAAATAAAGAATTGCATCGGTATTTTTAAAAGTCCGTTAAAAATTAAACCCAATTGCATTTCTTTAACCGATTTGCCCGAAAGGTAACGCTGTACTTGGCTTTGGTCGGTGCCAAAATAAGATAACATTAAAAATGTACCACCAATAATACCACTCCAAAATGTATAACGGTTATTTAAATTGAATGAAAAATCTAAAACTTCCATTTTTCCGCTAGCCCCAGCAATATCAAGTGCTTTGCTAAAAGTAATGTCTTGCGGTAGTTTGCTCACAATTAAAAAGAAAGCCACCAACATACCAACAAAAATAATAACCATTTGATGTTTTTGCGTGACGTTTACCGCGCGTGTACCACCAGAAACGGTGTAGATAATAACGAGTAAGCCAATAACAATATTTAGGGTGAGTAAATCCCATTTAAGAACAACAGAAAGTATAATAGCAGGAGCAAAAATGGTGATTCCGGCTGCTAAACCACGCTGAATTAAAAATAGAATTGCTGTTAAGGTTCTCGTTTTTAAATCGAATCTATTTTCGAGAAATTCGTATGCTGTATATACTTTTAATCTATGGTATAAAGGTATAAAAACCATACAAATAACTACCATGGCTATTGGTAAGCCAAAGTAAAATTGAACAAAGCCCATACCATCATTAAAGGCTTGCCCTGGTGTTGATAAAAAGGTGATAGCACTAGCTTGTGTAGCCATAACTGATAAGCCAATAGTCCACCATTTAGAGGTGTTCCCGCCTTTTAAATAATCTTGTACATTACGGCTGCCTCGTGTTTGGTATGTTCCGTAAGCTACTATGGCTATTAGTGTAAAGCAAAGTACGGCCCAATCGATCCAATTTAAAGTTTCCATAAATTAAAAGGCTTTTGTAATTAAATAAAACAGAATAAAATAGATGGCGTTGGCAATTAAAACTACAGAATATAATTTTAACCAAACTGGTTTTTTGGGTTGATTTTCTTCCATAATTAATCGTTTAGTTTTGCTTCTTGTTTTAAATCTTCTTTACCAATAGAAAGCATGTTTGCAAACAGTCTATAAGCACCAGAAACACCAGCAGGGAATTCTCTAAAAAAGCTTAAGCCAGTATAAATAAAGTAGCCATTACCGTGTTTAGCAACAAGTAAACTTCCTTTTTTATCGGTTTCACCTTTATCATGCATAGATAAAATAGGAGTAAAGGCAGGTGCCCAATTACTTGGGAAATATAAACCACGTTCTTGCGTCCAACCTTCAAAATCGTGTTGTGTAATTTTGTTAGGGTAATTTAAAACGGGATGTTCAGGGTTTAAAAATGTAACTTCTGCTGTTTCATCGGTAACTCTATCACGAGAAAGTGTAATATCAAAAGGTGCTAAATTATCAACTTTTAAGCGATGATTGGTGTTGTACTGTACAATCATATTTCCGCCTTGAGCGACAAAATCGAACAATAAATCTTGCTTAAATTTTATTTCTTCAACCGTGTTATAAGCTCTAATACCAACCACAACGGCATCAAAATTACTTAGGGTTTCGGCATTAATTTCGTCTGGTTTTAAAATACGAACTTGATATCCTATTTGTTGTAAACTTTCTGGAACTACATCGCCAGCACCTTGTATGTAGGCAATATTTTCACCCTTCTTTTTAATATCTAAACGTACAATTTTGCTTTCGCTTGGTAGTAAAACCGTTTGGAAGGGAATATGATCGTAATCAATTTCAATTAGTTCTTTGGTGTAATCTTTAACGCCAATGTGAACAATAGGGCTAATATTACCTTCACTTTGGTTTTTAGGAGGAATTACAGTGAAAACTAAGGTTTGCTCTTCGCCTTTATTTTTAATTGAAATTTTTTGGCTTTTAGGGAATATGCTCCAGTCTTTTGGATGACAAATTTCTACAGATCCTTCTAAGTCATTTCGGCCAGCTTTTACTACAACGGAAATATCGTGCTGTGCATCAGAATTTAAAATAATAACCTTTTCGGTGATTTTAGCAGATACTTCTGGGATAATTTCAAACGGACGATACAATTCACCTTTTTCTGGTTTAGAAAAACGATAAACCACATTTTTAGTGAACGTAATAGGTGTATTATTTATAAGAAGATTAAAATCTACTTGGTAAACTCTAGGTGTTTCGGGTAAACCAATTAAACTCGTATCATCTACTTGATACATACCTAAAGTTCCTTTTTTAGTTAACCAATAAGGTGTAGTAGGTGTTTGATGGCTACCAACTTTAAAGGTTTCTTTGAAGTTGAATTTGGTGTTTTCTGTTAATTCAATATGTTTAGAAATATTTACACTATTGGCATTTTTAATGCTTTCCAGTCTAATATTTTGATTGCTTCGGTTTAAAACTTCAAGATCTAAGGTTACGGTTTCGTTTTGAGTTGCCCATGGTGTTTCTGCCGATGCTTCTAAATATAAACCAGCACACATCGATATAATCGACTTTAACGCTTTTGTTTTTTGAGTTTTCCAGTGTTCGTTTTCTATGTTTTGAAGTAATTTATAGGCTTCAATTAATTGCGGAAGATGCTGGGACGGATCTTTAAAATTGAAATTATCCTCCACTTCATATAAAATATCTCCAATAGCTTTTCCGCCTTTTACACGATTCCATGAGGTGTCAATACCTTCAAAAATATCTTTGTTTTCACCTAGAGGATCACCTTTTAAAAACTCAATGTATTCGTTTTGCGATCCACGATCTAACACACGACCAAAACCTTGACATAAATGCTGACTTCTAGCTTGTGCCGCAACCTCGTTATTCGATAAGCCTTTTAACGGATAGTACACACCAATATCAAAAGTTAGCATGTTGCTTTTGTCAACAGCATTAAATTTTTCTTCGCTACCATATGCCCACCAACTTGTATTGTAAAATAGGCGTTTTGGTTGCCATAAATCGGTTTGTTTTAATTGATCGGGATAAGCCGTATTTTTGTTTGCTAAATCAAAAGCTTCTAAACTTAAAATGGCAGAACTGGTGTGATGACCATGTGTGCTGCCCGGAGTTCTATGGTCGAACCTGTTAATAATAACATCGGGTTTAAACTGGCGAATAGCTAAAACTACATCGCTTAAAACTTGATCTTTATTCCATATTTCTAAAGTTTCATCGGGATGTTTAGAGTAACCAAAATCGTTAGCTCTAGAGAAAAATTGTTCGCCACCATCTACACGTCTTGCAGCTAGTAATTCTTGAGTTCTAATAACACCTAATAGTTCTCTTATTTCTGGGCCAATAAGGTTTTGTCCGCCATCGCCACGTGTTAAAGATAGGTAGGCTGTACGGGCTTTAACTTCATTAGACATGTATGAAATTAATCGGGTGTTTTCATCATCGGGATGAGCAGCAACATATAATACCGAACCTAAAAAGTTGAGTTTTTCAATAGATTCGTAAATCTCGGTAGATGTTGGTGTTTTGGGTTTTTGTGCTTGTAAAAATGAAACAGTAAAAACTAGTAATATAAAATAATACTTCGTGCTTTGCATAAAAAAGGTAGTTAGCTAAGCTCCAAATATAGCAAAGATTGAAAGGGTTTAAGTTGGTTTTAATGTTTCTTTAACTTTATGTTTTTATATGAGGAAGTCTATTGAGTTTTTAGACATATTTTGAAGGTTTACAACCATTTTTTCTTCTTAAAATAAATAAGCATTCCTATAAAAATAACAATCATTACACCCCAAAGAATAAAATAAGAATGTTGATAGTGGAGCTCTGGAATATAGTCGAAATTCATACCATAAATACCAGCAATAAAGGTTAAAGGAATAAAAATGGAAGCCATAATGGTAAGTACTTTCATTACCTCATTCATTTTATTACTAATGGTTGTCATGTACATATCCATTAAACTCCAAATCATCTCGCGGTAAATATCTATGTTTTCTGAGACTTGAATAAGGTGATCGTAAACATCACGATAGTAGTTAAGTGTTTGTTTAGAAATTAAAGCATTATCACTTTTTTCAATACGATTTATTACTTCGCGAAGCGGAAAAATAGCGCGGCGTACTTTTAGTATTTCACGTTTTAGATTTTGGATATTCTGACTGACGTCATCTGTGGCATTTCCGTTAAAGATATCAGTTTCAAAATCTTCAATTTTATCTCCTAAGATCTCAATAATATTAAAATAGTAGTCGACCACAGCATCTATTAAAACATAGAGCAAATAATCGGATTCCATGGTTCTAACGCGTCCTTTTGCTGTTCTAATACGTTCTCGAACGGCATCAAAAACATCTCCTTCAGATTCCTGGAAGGATAAAACATGGTTTTTCCCTAAAATAAAACTGACTTGTTCCGATATTATTTTTTCATCCTTATCATAATACAACATCTTTAAAACAACGAAGAAATAATCTTCGTATTCATCAATTTTCGGACGTTGCGAGATGTTTACAATATCTTCTAAAACTAAAGGGTGAAAATTGAAATGCTTAGATAGTTTTTCAATTTCCTTTACATGGTTTAATCCATTTAGATTTACCCATGTTATAGAATCACTTCCTTTAAATTGAAAGGTTTCCGAAACATCGGTTAAATGTTTTTCTGTAAATTGAGTTTCATTATAATCGAAAACTTCAATAAAGAGTTTTTCTGAAGATTTTGAACCTGTATAAATGGCTGTTCCCGGTACTTGTCCTGCTTTTTTCTTGTAGTTATGTTTTCTCGCTTTAGCCATTAAAAATTGTATTTAGATAAAGATATAAATAATTTAAATAGCATCAACACCATCATCAACGGTCTCGTCTATAGCATCTTTTTGTATTAAGGTAACGGCCTTTTGTAGCATTAAGTTATTAGGGTATGTTACTAAGTTTCCATTATCTAATCTTAAATGAATTTGAAAGGCTCTAATGTCTTCAATAATAGCTTTTATAGGGAAATCTTTATCATGAATTTCAATTTTATCACCCACTTTATAAGGGAAGTTGAAAAACATAATAATACCAGAAGTAATGTTACTTAAAATAGACCAAATTGCAAATAACGCAATACCGATAACGGCAAAAACAGAAGAAAAAACAACAGCTAAATCATGTACTTGTGCCCCGAATATAAAGGATTCTATTAAAATAGCAATTAAAAATAAAGTTACGGTTATGTAACGTCTAATTAAGCGTATTCTAGCATCGTTTATACCACTTGTGTGTCCAATTTTTGTAATAGCAAAATGGATTAAGGATCTAATGATTAACAAAACAACAAGCACAATAGCTGTGTTTATTAATTCATTTTTAAACGTTTCAAAAAACTGCATGTTTTAAGGTTTTAAAATTTGCTGCAAATATACGCTAGAAAGCAAAGCAAGACGGGTTTATCTTTGTTTTTAAGCGGGTTGCTCGGCAAGCTTGTTTAAGGTTTGATAAACCAAATGCGTTGGTAAGCCCATAACGTTAAAATAAGAACCTTCGAGCTTGGTAACACCAACTTGTCCAATCCATTCTTGAATACCGTAAGCACCTGCTTTATCAAAAGGTTTAGCTGTTTTTATGTAATACAGAATCTCTTCGTCTGTAAAATCTTTAAAACTTACTTTAGTAACGGAGTAAAGTGTTTTAGATGTTGTTTTTGTTGTAAAACAAACCGATGTAATTACCTCGTGCGTGGCATTACTTAAAGATTTCAAAATTTGGAACGCATCAGCTTCATCCGTTGGTTTGCCTAAAGCTTTGTTGTTATGCCAAACTATGGTGTCGCTGGTTATTAAAATATCATTTGGTTGCAATTCATCTTTAAAGGGGGCCGCCTTTAATTGCGCTAAATAATCGCTAATTTCAAAATGCGTTAATCTATTTGGGAATTCTTCTTTAACAGGCTTTAGCCTTATTTCAAAATCTAAACCAAGATCTTTAAAAAATTGCTGCCTACGTGGCGACCCTGAAGCTAGAATAATATTGTAATTTTTAAGTTTCTCTTTAAGCATATGTTTAAAAGTTTCAGCGTGAACAACTGAGGTATATTAGTAGTTAATAAAACCTATTTATTTACGGTTTTACACGTGTATTCCAAAACTATTAGGAATCGTTTAATTTTTCAAGTTAAAATAGTAAATTAACAAGGAAAGTACGCCAAAAAACATCACCAATTTTATTAAACTACTTATTAAGTGATAGTCTTTTTTCGATTTAGCACTAAACAATTTAATACTTGTAAAAATTAGCGGACCTACAATAAAAAAGACAAAGTAACCCGTAGAAAGCATATCTTTATATAGCGAGTTTACAATGTAGTAAATAAGAATTAAAACCGGAATTAACGATAGCACAAACAAAACATTACCCGTTCTATCTCTACCAATAGCAATAGGTAAGGTGTTCATGCCTGCTTTGTAGTCACCATCAATATCTTCCACATCTTTAGCTATTTCTCGTATTAAATTGAGTAGAAATGCAAACACGGCATAATCAAAAATAATTTTAAAAAATGTAAGTTGAATGTCCCTGTTCTCTAAAGTAAGTGCGGGCAGTAGTTCAAAAATACCAACAATTAAAACACTTAGAGCAACAAGAATGGAAATTACAATGTTACCTATTAGAAGTGTCCGTTTTAAATATGTAGCATAAACGTATAGCAAAGCCGAAATAATAACAAAAAGGGAGAAAAAAGCACTTTTACCAACAGCGTGAGATAAGTAAAAACCAACGCCAACGCCAATAAAATTTAAGACTATAAAAAGGTTGTAAGCCGTTTTTTCGGAGATAGAATTGCCAACAATAAGTTTATGTGGCTTATTTACAAAATCGGTTTCAATATCGTAAATATCATTAATAATATTTCCTGCGGCGGCAATACAAATAGTAGCAAAAATTAAAAGAGAAATGCCAATGCCATCCAAACTAATAGCAACCCCAAAAGGTTCTAGAAGCGCATACTTAACTAATAATTGCGTTAAGGCAATCATTAATAAATTCTTCCATCGAATAAGATTTAAGACGTTAAGCATTTATCAAATAAAATGAATAATTAAAAAAGTAAAACTGCGAGGTCGGATAATGAAATTTACAAATTAGTCAAACTGTGCGCTATAAAAACCGCTCCATTTTCCTTGTACTTTCAAAACCTGTTCAATAACATCACGCACCGCGCCCTTTCCGCCTTTTTTATGCGAAATATATTTAGAAATACTCTTAATTTCCGGAACAGCATCTTGCGGACAGCAAGGCAGGCCAATACCTTTCATTACGGGGAAGTCAGGAATGTCGTCGCCCATATAAAGCACGTTTTCCGATTTAATATCATTAGTTGTTAGGTAGTCATCTAGTTGCTCAATTTTATTTTTCGCACCCAGATAAATATCCTTAATACCTAAACCTTCCAAACGTATACGAACGCCATCATTTTTTCCGCCAGAAATAATGCATAAGTTATAACCCTTATCCACGGCAGATCTAATAGCATAGCCATCTTTAACGTTCATGGTTCTTAGCATTTCACCGTTGGTTAAAACCGAAACCGTACCATCGGTAAGTACACCATCTACATCAAAAACAAAGGTGGTAATATGTTCCAAATACTCTTTATAGCTTTTTTCTTCCATGTGTTTTCTGTATTGATGCTGTAAGCAGTTCGTAAATCTTTTTATGTTCAATATTGTTATCCAATATTTTTAAATGTTTTTTAATTGTTTTTTTGTCGTGGCGTTTTGCTGGGCCAGTTTGCGCTCTAAAAGGCGATAAATGCTCAATTTTTTTAGCAGTTTCTAAAATCAATGGCTTTAAAATATCAAACTCGGCCCCTTCGCTCTCCGTAATTTCATGACCAATTCTATATAACTGATTCGTGAAATTATTAACAAAAACCGCAGCCAAATGTAACACGCGCCTTTGGTCGCTATTTACCTTCTGTATAGGGCCACCTAAACTTAAGGCTAATTCCTTTAACATTGGGTAACTATCCTTGTAAATTGTTTCAATACACATCGGCACATTTGCAAAATCAAGTTCTGCACCTTTAGTAAAACTTTGTAACGGGTAGAGTACACCACGTCTGTGTTTTTTATCTAAATCGTAAACCCCAACACCTCCAGAAGTATGCACAACCACACGATCTTCAAACGGAAGTTGTTCCGATAATTCTGCAATAGCATCATCACTAACCGCCAAAATATACACATCGGCAACCTTTAAATTCGATAAATCGTCCGTAATATCAACCTCATTGCTATGCTCCGAAATCGAATCTAAACTCCTGTTATACCATTGAGAAACAGTTACATTATCTGCCTCGCGAAAACCTCTATACAAATGGCTAGCTACATTGCCAGCTCCTAAAATTACTACTGAAATCATCTTGCAAAAATACTAAGCAATTACCAATTTCAAATTAATAAATCAAAATAATTTGCGCGTGCCCCAAGGGTCGGGCTATCACTACTCGCTCCCTTCTAAGGTCGGGGAGCTCAAACAGGCCGTTCAATCCCTCACACCTTATCCGCCAAGTCTTGGGTTTTCATTAAAACACAGCTTTCCAAAACACTTTAGTAACACGGTTTGCTGTTAAAGAATAAAAAGTATTCATATTAATGTAATCGCCTATTGAGAAGAGATAAGTATTAAAATAAATCTTAAATTTGAATTATGAAAAAAGACCTAGAAACCCGCGACGATATTTACTTATTGGTGTCATCCTTTTACATAAAAGTAAGGAAAGACGAGGTGTTAGCGCCTTTTTTTAACGATGTTATAAAAGATTGGGATGCGCACCTAGAGCGTTTAACAACCTTCTGGGAAGCCAGTCTGTTTTTAAAAACAAAATACACAGGCAATCCTTTAGAAACGCATATTAAAGTAGATGCCGATAATAAAAACACAATTACTGAGCAGCATTTCGGACTTTGGTTAAACCTATGGCTAGAAACCATCGATGAACTTTTTGAAGGCGATTTTGCTCAAAACGCCAAATTTAAGGCACGTAAAATGGGCTCATTCTTATATCTAAAAATTTTTGAAGCTAGAATGGGGTAGTGCCTCATGTTTTTGGCTTTCATTTTTCATCTAAATCAATATTAAATGAAGTAAGATATTCTTAGCGCATTTCTACCTACTTTATTCCAATATTTTATAACAGTTTTAACACTTAAGAATAAACTTAAATTCTTAAATTTGCACGACCTTAAAAAGGCCTTTATCATGCAAAAAAAACTAGCCAACATTCTTTTTTCAACACGTTTAACTTCAGTTTTATTTATAGCTTTTGCGGCGGCCATGGCAACTGGTACATTTTTAGATGCCGGACAAGATATGTCTCCAACGCCATACTCACGTAATTTAATTTACAATACATGGTGGTTTGAAGGTATTATGGTGTTTTTCGTGATTAACTTTTTAGGTAATATAGTTCGTTTTAGATTGTACAAAAAAGAAAAGTGGGCAACCTTCATTCTTCACTTAGCATTTATATTTATACTTATAGGTGCATTTATTACGCGTTATGCAAGTTTTGAAGGCATGATGGCTATTCGCGAAGGTGACACAGAAAATTCGTTTCTTTCTCAAAAAACATATATAACAACTTACGTAGATGGTGATTTTCTAGTAGATGGAGTAGCGCAACGTCGTGTTCTAGAAACCGAAGTAGATTTTTCTGGGCGTTTAGAAAACGATTTCAATTTAAATACAGAATACAACAAACAACCTATAAATATAAAATTAGAGAAGTTTATTGTTGGGGCAGAAGAAGATATTATTCCTGACGAAAACGGAGAGTCTTATTTAAAAATAGTAGAAGCAGGAGTTAATGGTCCACATAATCATTTCTTAAAATTAGGTCAAGTATCTAGTGTGCACAATGTGTTATTTGCATTAAATAAACCAACCGATGGTGCTATAAATATTACTTTAGAAAACGATAACCTAACTATTAATTCACCTTTTGATGGAGAATACATGACCATGGCAACACGTGCTCAGGGGTTACTTGTAAAAGATAGTATACAGCCGCTACATTTACGTTCCGGGTATTCTATTGGTAACATGCAAATTGTATTTCCAAAACCTGTTGTAAAAGGTGTCTTTGATGTGGTGAAAAAAGCAGAATTCCTTAAAAACGATGAAGATGGTTTGGTTTTAAAAGTAACTGCCAATGGAGAAACTAAAAGTGTGGGTTTACTTGGTGGTAAAGGCACAAACAGTAGCTTTAAGCAAATTAAAGTAGGCGGATTAGATTTCGCTTTTAAATATGGATCTAAAAAAATTGAATTGCCATTTTCTATTAAATTGAACGATTTTGAGGCCGAACGTTATCCTGGAACAGAAAGAGGTTACTCTGCATATTCTAGTGAGGTTACGGTTTTAGATGAGCGTGAAGAAGATTTTGATTACAAAATTTTTATGAATAATATTTTAGATCATGATGGGTATCGCTTTTTTCAATCGGGTTTTGATCCAGATGAAAAGGGAACTATACTTTCTGTAAACCATGATTATTGGGGATCATTAATTACCTATATTGGTTACTTTATGCTTTATTTTGGCATGATGGCTATTTTGTTTTCTAAGCATTCTCGTTTTGGCGATTTAGAAAAACAACTCAAAAAGTTAAAAGCTAAAAAAGCTAAGACTTTGGCAGTTGTGCTATTATGTTTTGGATTGCAAGGTTTTGCTCAAGAGCATTCGGCAAACGATGGGCACAACCACAGCAACAAGCCAACAAAAACACAGATAGATTCTGTTTTAAGAGCTAATATTACTCCAAAAGAACATGCCTCTGAATTTGGAAATTTGGTTATTCAGGATTTAAGCGGACGTATGATGCCTGTAAACACTTATGCATCGGAAATGCTTAGAAAATTAAGCAAGCATGACTCTTATGAAGAGTTTGATGCTAATCAAGTGTTTCTGTCTATTCAAGAAAGTCCACAGTTATGGTACAATGTGCCAATTATTTATTTAAAAACTAAAAAAGCCGATTCTATTCGCCATATGATTGGTGTAGATTTAGATGAGCAATATGCCACGTTAGCGGATTTTTTCACCGAAAGGGGAGAATATATTTTAGCGCCTTATTTAGATGAAGCCTACAAAGCACAAGTGCCAAATGGTTTTCAGAAGGAATTTAAAGAAGCCGATCAACGTGTAAACTTATTGTTTAATACAGTTGAAGGACGTTCATTAAAAATATTCCCAATTCCAAATGATGATAACCACAAATGGATTTCTAATTTCGAATTCAAAGAAGATCCAACCGTTATAAAAGATTCACTTTACAACAATTTTGTGAAAAGCGGATTCCTGGCATATTTATATACTTTAAATGCTGCTAAAAAATCTGGAGATTTCTCTGAAGCTTCAAAACTTCTAAAGGCTTTTAAAGATACACAGCACAGATATGGTGGTTCGGTAATGCTTAGCGATCAAAAAGTAAAAACAGAAGTTCTATATAATAAGTACGATATTTTTAAAAAATTATTTAGCTGGTACATGTATGCAGGTACAATAATGTTTGTCTTGTTAGTTTTTCAAATATTTAAATCACATAGTAAAGGTTTAAGCACGGCAATTAAAGTATTCAAGTTTATCGTTATCGGTTTGTTTGTGCTGCATACAGCAGGTTTAATTGTACGTTGGTATTTGTCTGGTCACGCGCCGTGGAGTGATGCCTACGAGTCTATGATTTATGTAGCTTGGGCTACTATGTTGTTTGGATTACTGTTTGGAAGAAAGAGTGATTTAACCATGGCTTCTACCGCTTTTGTAACCGCAATGATTTTAATGATTGCGCATTGGAACTGGATGGATCCTGCTATTGCTAATTTACAACCGGTTTTAAATAGTTATTGGTTAATGATACACGTGGCAGTAATTGTTGCGAGTTATGGACCATTTACATTAGGTATGATTTTAGGTGTGGTGTCGTTATTCTTAATGATTTTCACCAATAAGGAGAATAAAGAAAGAATGCTCCTTAATATTAAGGAGTTAACAGTAATAAACGAAATGGCCTTAACCGTAGGTTTGGTTATGCTTACCATAGGGAACTTTTTAGGAGGTATGTGGGCTAATGAAAGTTGGGGACGTTATTGGGGTTGGGATCCAAAAGAAACTTGGGCACTTATTAGTATCATGATTTATGCCTTTGTAATACACATGCGTTTAGTACCAGGATTACGCGGACGTTGGTTTTTTAACCTTTGTTCTATAATCGCTTTTGCAAGTATATTAATGACGTATTTTGGAGTAAACTTCTACTTAGCAGGTTTACATAGCTACGCTAGTGGCGATCAAATTGTAAGTGTTAAGTTTATACTTATTGCTTGTGCAATTGTAGCTGTACTTGGGGCTTTTGCTTACCGAGGGCATGTAAAATATTATAAAAAATAGAATAGGCAAGAATTTAAATCTTGTCAATAAAAAAAGCAGTATTTCATAAGTTATGAAATACTGCTTTTTTATGAAGTAAATTAATGCTTCCTAAGTGTTTTTGCTAGCAATAAAAATACTAACAAGACCTTGTTCTTAAGGTCTACCTTTTAATCTTTTTTCAATTTTTTGTTTAACTGCAGTCAATCGCTTCATTAAGTCCATTATTTCTTGGTCTTTATCAACCTTGTATACGTCGTTTAGACTTAAAATAAGGTCTTTAACCTCTCTCGAAGCTTCTATTCGTTCACTGGTAGTTTTAAAAGTATGTTTGCGTTGTTCAAATTCAACCGCTTTTTCAATTAGTTCCATATATAATAATCGTTTTTCTAGTAATTTTTTTGGAGTAAAACACGTTGTGTATTATTCACAATTCGACAATATAATAAAATATTATAAATTTTTTGATTTTACAGCAAAAATTTAGCTAAATTTTAATGATTGAGAGGGTTATATATTCAAATTAAGGGTTTTTATAGTTTATTCTGAAAAAAAAAGAGTTGTTTATAGAACTTATCAAAATGGTATTTTTTACCTTATTTAAAGCTTTTTTACTAATATTATTTTTTTAAGCTTTTGTTAACAATTATCGGTCTTTTGATGTGTAATTTTATAGCATATTAATAATCAAAACTAAGATGAAAAAACTACTATTAATTTTATTAGCATTTACTACGGTTTACACAGTAAATGCACAGATTGAAACGCCACAACCAAGTCCAAAAGCAAAATTTGAGCAAAAAGTGGGATTAACGGATATTACTATCGAATATTCTAGACCGGGAGTTAAAGGACGTAAAGTTTTTGGAGATTTAGAGAGCTTTGGAACTATTTGGAGAACAGGAGCAAATGAGAATACTAAAATAACATTTAGTAATGATGTTGAAGTTGCAGGAAAAGCATTAAAAGCTGGTACCTATGCTTTATTTACACGATTAATTTCGGCTACAGAATGGGAGTTTCTTTTTTACACCGATACTAATAATTGGGGAACACCTCAAAATTGGGATGATAGCAAAGTAGCTGTATCTGCAAAAGTAGCTGTAGAACCAATTCCGTTTGTAGTAGAGACATTTACTATTGATATTAATAGTATAACTAATAATGGAGCTAAGCTTGAGTTACTTTGGGAGAACTCTTATGCTGCAGTACCATTTACTGTTCCTACAGAGCAAACCGTTTCAAAAGCTATCGATAAAGTAATGGCTGGTCCTGGTGAGGGAGATTATTATGCTGCAGCTGCTTATTATTTAGCTGAAGGAAAAGACATGAAAAAAGCAACAGAATGGATTGATAAAGCTGTTGAGATGACTAAAGATAATCCTCGTTTTTACTACTTACGCAGACAAGCATTAATTCATGCTGCAAACGGTGATAAAGCAGGTGCTATTAAAGCTGCAAAAGAATCATTAGTTTATTCTAAGAAAGCCGGTAACGATGGTTATATTAAAATGAACACAGCTTCTTTAAAAGAATGGGGTGCTATGTAAAATAGTTTTACTGTTATGTAATTAACAGGCCTTAATTATAATATTGAAAAACTCAACGGTACTATATCGTTGAGTTTTTTTATGTTTAGAATTTGGGGTTGGTAAGCTATTTAAATATTGATTTTGTTATCAAAGTTAAATAATTATTAGACCAATTGGAATATTCATTCCAATTGGTTTATATTTGCAATGTGAATAAGAAAGAATCCATATTATTAGCAGCTCTTAGCCTTCTTACAGAAAAAGGAGTTCATAATACACCTATGTCAGCTATTGCAAAAGCAGCAGGTACAGGCATGGGAACTATTTATAACTACTTCCCAAACAAAGAGTTATTGATCAATGAGATTTATGTAAATATAAAGGAAAGTGAAAAATCTGTTTTTATAGACTTTAGTTTAGAGAAGCCCATTAAATCACAGTTTGAGAATTATTTCAGTTCAATTATTGACTTTTTTATCAATAATCCATCATATTTTAAATTTATGGAGCAATTACAAGCTTCACCCATAATCACTGACGAAAGTAGGGCAGTGGGTGAGAAATCAGTAGCTCCTGTATTAAATTTATTAGTGAAAGGAAAAGAAGAACGTATTATCAAAAATATTGAAATAGATGAAATGCTGATATTCATTGGTGGCGCTATTTTATCCTATTTAAGATGGTATTTTAATCAACCCGAAGTAAAACCGGTATCTCTTGAAAACCAAATACGAATGGTTTGGGACGCAATTAAAGAGTAAAAAAAATTTATTTAACAACTGGAGTGAATATTCATTCCATAAAATTTAGTTATGAAAAAAAGCATATTAATTACAGGAACGTCAACAGGTGTAGGATTCGAAAGTTCAATTCTATTTGCGAAGAACAATTACAAGGTTTATGCAACCATGCGAAATCTAAAAAAAGCAGAAGCATTAAAAAAGAGAATAGAAGAAGAAAATTTAGACATTGAATTGTTATCTTTAGATGTAACAAGCATCGAATCTATTCAATCTGCTGTTAATATCATTATAGAGAAAGATGGTAAAATAGATGTGTTGCTAAATAATGCAGGAGCAGGTTTTGCAAAAACTACCGAACAATCTACAGAAGAGGAAATTAGATGGGTTACCGAAGTTAATTACCATGGTGTTGTATTCTGTACGCAAGCCGTGCTCCCTTTTATGAGAAAACAAAAAAGTGGTCAAATTATTAGTGTCACTTCAGTTGGTGGTTTAGTTGGGCAGCCTTTTAATGAGTTATATTGTGGAGCCAAATTTGCTGTAGAAGGCTTTATGGAGGGTTTGGCGACTTATGTTAGTGATGCTTTCAATATTGAAATTACATGTGTAGAACCAGGAGGAATAGCTACCGAGTTTATGACATCTGCTATTGAAAAAACAGCTAAAGAGGGACAATTTGCAACAGGTGAATATTTACCAATTTTTGAAAGATATATGGCAGGAAATCAAAAAAGAGCTGAAGAAAGCACAGAGCAAGTTTACCAAACAGGCGCCGAAGTTGCCAATGTGGTTTTAAATGTGGCACAAAATGAAAACCCACCATTAAGAATTCGAACTTCGCAATGGGCTGAAGATTTTTGTGAATTAAAAACAAAAGCAGATCCGGATGGAACTAAAATCGTGAACCAAATAAAAAATAGCTTTCTATAAATACTACTTATGAAAATAATATATTGGTCCTCTACAGTAATAGTTTCTGTTTTTCTTCTGCTAAGTTCTTATTCTTATATCTTTAGTAAAAGCACCATTGATGGGATTAAGGAATTAGGTTTTCCTGATTTTTTTAGAATAGAATTAGCAGTGCTTAAATTTATAGCTGCAATTTTATTAATAATACCAATGGCACCGTTACAATTGAAAGAATGGACTTATGCAGGGGTAGGCTTGTTTCTTCTAACCGCATTAGTCGCTCATATCAAGCATAAAGATTCAATTTTTATAATGGTATTGCTAGTTGTTTTAATGGGGGTTTTAATGGTTTCAAATATTTATATGAATAAATACAATAGATAACGCACCGTAAAATAAATTATTAGTGCAAGCCTACTTTTGGGTAAGCTTGTACATTTTCAAACAGGTAATTTTAGCTAAATTAGATGTTTAAACTCATAACAATTTTTATAATTAGTCTACTTTTACAACCTATATGGATTCATTAACTCAAATTGTATTAGGAGCTGCTATAGGCGAGGCTGTTTTAGGTCGGAAAGTTGGAAATAAAGCTATGCTTTATGGTGCTATCGCCGGTACTATTCCCGATTTAGATGTGTTTGCCTCATTTTTTACAGACACAGTTTCTGCGCTTGCCATACATCGCGGATTTACACATTCTATTGTGTTTTCCGTGCTTTTTGCTCCTATTTTCGGGGGGCTTGTTTCTAGGTATGAAACTTATAAGAATTTTAAAGATTGGTCTTGGTTGTTCTTTTGGTCGTTTGTTACGCATCCTATTTTAGATGCACATACCACATGGGGAACTCAGTTGTTTTGGCCTTTCGATTTACGTTTGGCTTTCAAGAATATTTTTGTTATCGATCCGTTATACACCATACCTTTTTTAGTTTTTTTAATTTTGGCTATGCGCCAAAAGCGTACCACCAAAAAACGACGCTTGTATAACAACATGGGCTTAATTTTAAGCACATCTTATTTAGTGATAACTTTGCTTTTAAAATGGGTTTCTTATACTAAATTTGAAGCTGCTTTAAACAATCAAAACATTGCATATTTAGAAATTGATACGAGACCTTCACCTTTAAACACCATACTTTGGAGTGCAAATGTGCAAACTGAAGATGCTTATTTACTTGCTAATTATTCGTTTTTTGACACACAACCCATCACTTTTGAAAGCTATCCTAAAAATCATGAATTATTAGGTAATCTTGTTGAAGACGAAAGTGTAAAACGTATGATTGCTATTTCCGAAGGCTGGTATACTATCAATAAAAAAGATAATGTGTTTTATTTTAATGATTTACGGTTTGGATTGTTGAGTTTAACGCCCAAGGCTGAAAATTTTGTATTTAAATATAGAATGGATGTTGATGTTTCTGGAAAGGTTACTTTTACTGAAGAACCTAAAGATAATCGTGATGGAAAAAAGCTAATTTCTGAATTATGGCAGCGATTAAAAGGAAATTAATTTCAGTTTTTTTAGTAAAACATCACCATTTTTTCGTGTAAATCTTTTTCAGTTAATTTCTTTCGCATTTGATATAAGAAATCTTTGCTATTTTGAATATCTTGTCAATCAAAATTAAAAATCTCATGAATATTACTGCTGCATATACCGATCTATACCAAATCACAATGGCTCAAGTCTATTTTGAAACCAAACCCGATGGACGAGCGGTATTCGATTATTATTATCGACATAATCCATACAACAGTGGCTATTCCATTTTTGCTGGATTGGAAGATGTATTGGATATTCTTGAAACTTTGAAGTTCTCAGATTCAGATATTTTATATTTAAAAGAAAAAGGCTTCGAAAATGAATTTTTAGAGTATTTGAGAAACTTTAGATTTAGAGGAAATATTCGTTCTAGTAAAGAAGGTGATGTTGTATTTCCAAATCGCCCGATATTACAGGTGGAAGCAAATATTATTGAGGCTCAAATTATAGAGACCGTTTTACTCAATATTCTTAATTTTCAAACTTTAATTGCAACTAAGGCGAGTAGAATTAGGCGCAGTGCTAAAGATGAAATTCTATTAGATATGGGCTTACGTCGCGCTCACGCCACGGGTGGTTACTATGCTTCTCGAGCAGCTGCTATTGGCGGTTTTGATAGTACAAGTAACGTTAAAGCAGCCGAAGATTATAATATTCCATCATCTGGTACTATGGCACACTCGTTTATTCAAAGTTACGATAGCGAATTAGAAGCTTTTAGAGATTTTGCAAAAGTGCGTCCAGAAAACTGTGTGCTTTTAATAGATACTTATAATACGCTTAAACTAGGACTTCCAAATGCGATTAAAGTAGCAAAAGAAATGGAAGAAAGAGGCGATAAATTGTTAGGAGTACGTTTAGATAGTGGTGATTTAGCGTACTTATCTAAAAAAACAAGAACAATTTTAGATGAAGCTAACTTGGAGTATGTAAAAATTGT
Organism: Algibacter lectus; assembly: GCF_004368925.1. NCBI lineage: Bacteria > Pseudomonadati > Bacteroidota > Flavobacteriia > Flavobacteriales > Flavobacteriaceae > Algibacter > Algibacter lectus. The sequence continues at coordinate 1,361,241 of NZ_SORL01000007.1, read as the reverse complement.
AGCGTCTAATCAGTTAGATGAATATGTTATTAAAAGTTTGAAGGAACAAGGCGCACCAATTGATATTTTTGGAGTTGGTACCAATTTAGTCACCGGAAAACCAGATGCTGCTTTGGATGGTGTTTATAAACTATCGGAGTACAATGGAACGCCAAGAATTAAACTTTCTGAAAATATTATAAAGGTGTCATTACCTTTTAAAAAGCAAGTTTACCGTATGGTAGATGCTAATGATATGTTTTATGGAGCAGATGCAATTGGACTTTTTATTGAAGATGAGGTTTCCCAAATGGAACACCCTTTTGATATTACTAAAAAATTAGATTTGAGTCCATTTGAACACGAACCACTTTTAGAAATGGTTATGGAAGAGGGAAAAAGAGTAGTGCCAACACGCACGGTTACCGAAATTTCAAAATATTCTCAATCTCGTTTAGAGCAACTTCCTAATGAATATAAGCGTTTTCAAAATCCGCATATTTACAAAATAGGTTTAAGTCCTTCGCTTAAGGAAGAACGTGATGCTTTAATAAAAGAACATAAAATATAAATTGAGCAGAAGAGATTAAAAGCGATACAGAGTTTTTGTTCTTTTAAAACGGTCGATAATAAAAAGTTATATTATGAAAACGCTTCTAATAATTGATGTACAAAACGATTTTATGCCTGGTGGATCGCTTCCCGTTCCCGAAGGTAATCATATTGTACCCGTAATTAATAGTATTCAAAATCACTTCGATTTGGTTGTGGCTACACAAGATTGGCATCCAGAAAATCATATTAGTTTTGCTGCTAATCATGAAGGGAAATCTAATTTTGATGAAATTCAAGTTCATGGAAAACCACAAATCTTATGGCCTGTTCATTGCGTGCAAGGTACTTTAGGTGCAGAACTTCATGCCGATTTAAAGACTAAAAGTTATGAAGCTATTTTTAGAAAAGGAACAGATAAAAGTATTGATAGTTATAGCGCTTTTTATGATAACGGACATTTAAAATCGACTGGCTTAGCAGGTTATTTAAAGGAAAAGGGCACAACAGAACTTTACTTATGCGGATTAGCATCGGATATTTGTGTTTATTTTTCTATTTATGATGCTGTTGAAGCTGGATTTGATTGCTTTTTTATTGAAGATGCTTCTAAAGCACTCGATAATGAAGGGTTTGTTGCTATAATGGAAAAAATGATTGCTATGGGCGTGAAAATTATAAATTCTGAAACTATTTAAATCCTTTTTATTCTGAAGAATAATTATAGGTTTTTTAGAATTTCTTATAAAATTTAATGATCAAGTTTTTTGAGCCTGATAAATAATTCTCGTCCTGCTCTTGTTTGATGAGAATTATAGCATCCATTCATCAATGAAACATCAAAATAAGGTTTGAAATATTCTAAATATTCAGCTTTAGAACCACCAAAAGGCGGGCGTGTTTCATTTAAAGGTACATTGAACAATAAGCCTATAATTAGTCCTGTTTTGTTCAATAAGTTAAAGGCTTTTTCCGCGTAAGCGTGTCTTAAATTAGGGTTTATGGCGCAGAAAAAAGTTTGTTCCATTATGATATCGAATACCATATCAATATCGAAAAAATTACCATGAATAAGATGATTTTCAGGAAAAGATGGAACTCTTAATTTTAAATTTTCTAAGGCCGTTTTCGATAAATCTATAACATAAACATGTTTAAAACCTTTGTTGTGTAGATATTCGGCTTCATGAGAATTACCACCACCCGGAATTAAAATTTTTAAATCTTTATTGGTTAAACCATCGAAATAAGCTTTCAAAGGCGGAGATATTTCACCTAAATCCCAACCTGTATCATGTAACTTGTATCTGTTATCCCAAAAACTCTCGGTTAAATCCATTAATACGATGCGGTAATAACATTAATAAGTTCGCTTTTTTGAAGCACGCCAGATTGTCTCCAAACTTGTTTTCCTCTTTTAAACAAAAGCATAGTAGGTACGCCTCTTACTTGGTATTTTTCAGCAATAGCTTTATTTTTATCAACATCAATTTTAATAATAGAAACTCTGTCTTTTAAATTATCTTTTACGTCTTTTAGAATAGGAGTCATCATTTTACAAGGTCCACACCATTCGGCATAAAAATCTACTAATACGGGAGTTTCTTGGTTTATTAATTCTGAAAATTTGTTCATACCTTACTTTGTTTTATTTATCGAAAGTAATATTCCAAATACCTCTAACTTCATTAATTTGATAACCGATGGCTTTATCCTGTGGGTATAAATTATTTAGTTTCAATAATACCGGGTTTTGAATGTCGCTATTTGGTTTTCCGTGACATTGTAAGCACATGGTATTTGTAGAAATAGGTAAGTACACCTGTACTTTACTGTCTGTTAAGTCTACTATGGGTTTTGGTTCTATATTATTTTCAATATCGTTTTTAAAGGCCTTAATATACGCTAATTCTTTTTTATTTGCTTGATTATTTTGATTTCTAGGTTTATCGGAAACGCGTTTAATTGTTGCATTTTGTGCTACCGACATACTATCGGTTAATGGGTAGGCTTTTATGTTACAAAAAGCGACGGCATCTAATGTGCCTTTTTTTTGAATAGTTCCCATTAAATTTTTACCTAAGACTGCCTTAGTAGCCAATGCATATTTTAGACCGCGCTCGGCATAATTTAATGTGTCTGTAGAGGTGTTTTGAATTGATTTTCTCATACTTTGTACGTTACGTTTGCGCATACTTTGAGGGCGTTGTTTACCTTGCTGTTCATTAAAATGAGCATCAAACCAATCGGGTTGGTCAATATCAAAATCATACATGTAGTCGGCTATTTGCACGATGGTTTCTTCAGGAAAAGATAGCTTCGGCATAACCCCAAAACGTTTAACAGCACCAAACATTTTAGCATCTTCTGTGTTTGGGTTTTTAGTCCAAGATTGCATGTTTTTAATAAATTCTGCTTTTGTGGTTTGGCTATTGATATAGTGTTTTTTTATTGCAATCATTGGTGGGCCAACTCTGTTTTTCTGACTTGCAGATGGGCTATGGCAAGCGTAACAGTTATTTTCCATGAGCTGTTTTCCTGGATGATTGTTAGATGCTCTAGCTTCATCGAAAGCAGAGTATGCTTTGTTTTTAGAATTATTACAGCTAAAAAGGAATACAATTAATACCGATAAGACTAGTAAGTGCTTCATGTTTATAGTTTTATTTAGTAAACTTACCAGTTGCACAACTCACAAAAGATTTTGCTTTAGTAGCTAAATTATTATGGTCTTCTATAGATGGGTAGCCTAAAGATTTTAGTTTATTTTTTACGGCAAGTGCATCGGCTTCGTTTATGTAATTGAATGATACTTTACTATCATCGGTATGCACAATAATATTTGTAATGTTTTCAATTTCTGCTAATTTTGATGTGATTGTATGCGCGCAGCCACCACATTTTAAGTTTTGCACTATTATTGACGTTTTCATATTTAATGTGTTTTTCACTGTTTTATTTGTAATTCAATATACCTCCTCTTAGATCGTAGATTTTCATGAAGCCCATACCTGCTAATTTATTAGCGCATCGTTTGCTTCGAGCACCACTTCTACAATATAAGTACACGGCCTCGTTTTTGTTTAACTTGCTAAATTCTAAATTAAATTCTTCTGATGATGAGTCTATATTTATAGCATTTTGGATGTGTCCGGAATTAAATTCGTCGGGAGTTCTTACATCTACTAATTGCACTTTTTTACTTTGCGTTTGTGCTTTAAATTCTAAAATATCTAGAACTTTAATGATATTATCCTTATCAGATTTAGAGCAAAACAGTGTTGAAAATATTGACATAATTATAATTTTGTTTCTATTATTAACAGTATAATGGAGTAAAATTAATCTATTAGGCAAGTTTGGTTAGTAACCTTTGTTACATTAAGTATATTGTGACGTTCTGATCTGTAAGTCGCTGTAACAAGAATTAGAGACTCGTTTATTTACCATTCAAAATTTTGGTGTAAATGGTTTTAAAATGTATTAATAATAAGATATTTAAAAACATCTGTTACAGGTATTCTATAGCAGATGCTTTTTTTAAGAAAAAGGATATGTTGTTTACTAATAAACTAGGCGATAACGGCCTCTTTTGTTTTAGTATTTCGTTTACTAAAAGCAATAACAGGTATATCTACTCTAGTTTTTATTTCCTTTACCAAATCTTTACGAAACGGATTATCTAATCTAAACTCATGTTTACGCTCCAGCATGGCTAACATACTTGCATTTTCACTGTTAATTACACTTATAATACCCGATTTTATTTTATCGGAGGCTATGGTTTTAAAAGTCATATCGTCATAAGAAACCTGTTCTAAGAGCATATTTTTAAATTGTTCCATTCTTTCTCTAGCGGTTGTAGTATCTGTATGGTAAATATGTACTATTTCAATAAGAGCTTCAAATGGACGCACAATTTCTATAAGTTTTGTTATAGGAATAATATCTTGTTGCTCGAAATCTGTGGCATAAACAATGGTAGAAATGCATGTGTAATCAATTCCATTCGGAATCATCATAACCGGGAAATTAACACGATCTAATAATTCGTTAGCTATATTGCTGGCAAAAAATCCGCGGTGGCTGTGGTCATCTTTCATGCCTAAAATCACAAGGTCTGGCGATAATTTTTTAGCCGTATCAATAATGGCATCTTCTACTGAAGTGTTTTCAACAGCATGAATTTTTATTGGTGTTTCTCTAAATTCATTTTTAAGATGTGTTTCACAGAATTTTTTAACAATATCTTTTTTTTCTTGCTTCATTCGGTTCTGTAATTTTTCAATTGGTTGTATTACGGAAAGATGAATAGGAGGAAAATCATAAACGTGTAAAACGTGTAAATCGGCTTTCATTATGTAACTAAAACGATAAGCATATTTTAATGCGGAAGCATCGTTTTTAGTACAATCTGTGGCATATAGAATAGTTTTCATAATCTTGGGTTTTTAACATCTTAAAGTTATTGGTTTTCATTGCTTAAAAAAATGATATTTATCATGTTATCTAAAAGTGAGGTACATAGAAATCTATAAATGTGTTAGTTTTATTTCTTTTAAAAACAAGTTAATATGAAAGTGAAAACAAAAAAATAAATTTATTTTTCAAAACTGATATTTGTCATGTTTTAGTACGGGTTTAGACTGTAATTTAGCGGTATAATTGTACGTTCTTTAAAAATCAGTAGTCATAAATTTTATAACGTATTTAGACTACTATGGATTGCTAGATGAGGTTTGTTTTCGTAATACTTAATAACGTTCAATAAGGTGTATTAGGTTTTAGTAAGAGTTAATAAATGTAATCGAGCAGTTCAAAAAAAATGAAATGGGAGTTTTAAAGTCCTGTTTCTTAGTAAAGTTATAGTTGGTTAGTTCGCATTATCTCAGTAATGTGTAAAAAGGGGAGTGTTTGTTTAAAACGTTCCCTTTTTTTTGCGCTTAATTTTGAGATGAAAGTGAAATAAACTGATAAATATCATTTTTTATTTGATGCTAAATACTTAATTTTAAGTATGAAAATTTAAGTTATGAGAAAGATTTTACTACCTACCGATTTTTCTGATAACGCATGGAGCGCTTCTCTTTATGCGCTCAACTTTTTTGAACAAGAAATCTGTACCTTTTATTTTCTAAATTCGGTTGCGCTTACGCGGAATATGCTATCCAACCTTTCAGATAGATTAATAAAAGAAATGTCTGCCGTAGCAACTCAAGAACTTTTAGATCTAAAGGAATTGGCAGAAACTAGCGACCCCAATACAAAGCATACATTTGAAACTATTTTAAGTACCCAAGATCTATATAAAGCCGTTGGCCATGCTTGTGAAACCCACGATATAGATTTGGTGGTTATGGGAACAAAAGGAGCAACGGGCGCAAAAGAGTTTTTCTTCGGAAGTAAAACAGTAAACGTAACAATGTCTATTAAAGCATGCCCTGTATTATTGATACCAGAAGAGTTCGATTTTGTTCCGCCTAAGCAAATTGCTTTCCCTACAGATTACAATCGGTTTTATAACCTAAAAGAGGTAAAGCCTTTAAAAAGTCTAGCCGATTTGTATCAACCTAAAATTAGAATTGTACATATCACTGAAGAAAAGGAACTTAGTAATGTTCAGAGTTTTAATTTAAGAATGTTAAAAATTTATTTTAAAAATTACGATTTCAGTTTACATTGTATGCCAAAATATGCCGAGAAAGCTAAAGAAATTAACGATTTTATAGAAGAACTCGATATCGATGTACTAGCCATGGTGAAATATAAACATAGTTTTATTGAAAAAATAATAAACGAACCTGTGATAAAAGAACTCGGGTTTCATTGTAAAATTCCATTTTTGGTTATTCCTGAATAATGACACATTTAATTATTATTAAATATGATTATAAATCCAATATTCTGTAGATTATTTCTGGTTATTATGTAATCGTTTTCAGTTAATATCTATTTTTATTCTTAACTACAAATAAGTTGTTATTTTTGAAGAATGAAAGTCAATAAAACTTCATTTCTTTTCTTCTGGTTTATAGCCTTAAATATTTTTTGTTTTGTGAGCCATAACTTGGTTGCTCAGAATAAAAAAGACAGTACATTATTCTACTACAAATCTATTACCGAACTTAAAGATGTAAATTATATAGGTAAATCTTTCGAGTTTTTTCAAAAAAAAGCAGATCAGCAATTACTAGCTGGCAATAATATTAAAGCCGCCTATTATTTAGAATTAATAGCACTTGGGCAATTTAAAATGGGATTTCCTTACGAGAGTGAAGTTGCTAGTGTAAAGGCTTTGAAATTGTTAGATGCTGTAAAAGATAAAGCTAAATCTAATGATGCCAAAGGACGATTATCTAACCAATTAGGGATGATTTATCGTAGACTAGAAGATTTTGAAAATGCTAGACGTTACTATAACCAAGCTTTAGAATTAAATAAAAAAACAAAAGATAAAATTGCTATTATTACTAATATTGGTAATACCTATGCCGACCAAAACAATTTCAATAAAGCTACGGAAACTTTGTTGTTGTTTTATAATGATGCTTTGGGGCTAGAAGCCTCTGAAATTAAAGCAACTTATTTTGATAATTTTGGATATTTCAACTTAAAAATAAAGAACAATAGAGCTTTAAAAGAAATGCAAAAGGCTCTAAAAATGAGACTCGAATTAGGCGATTTATCAGGTCTTTTTTCTAGTTACCGTCACTTATCTCTTTTTTATTCCGAAAAGGGAAATAGAACAAAGGCGCGTTATTTTGCAAATAAAGTAAAATCACTTTCCGATAGTATCCAAACACCAGCCTACCAACTCGAAGCTTTGGCTTTAAAACTAAATCTCGAAAATAATTCTGATTTTAAAAAATATATCGATTTAAATAAACAGCTAATAAGTGAAAAACAGCTTAGAGAAAATAAGTTTGCAGCCATAAAATATAATTTAGGTAGAAACGAACAATTACTAGAAGAAAATGAAACCAAGCTTTTAGTTAGTGAGTTTGAAAAAGAAAAAGAAATAACCTATAAATGGCTGTATTTAACACTATGGGTTTTGGTTATTATATTGTCTATTTTAATATTTATAGCATTAAAATCAAAACACAGAGAAGACCGAGTTAAAGAAGTTTATGTTACCGAAAAACGGATTTCTAAAAAAGTGCATGATGAGGTTGCTAATGATGTTTATCAGGTTATGACGCGGCTTCAGTACGACGAAAGCAGTGAAAAAGAAGAACTTCTAGATGAGTTAGAACATATTTATAATAAAACTAGAGATATCTCACGAGAAAGCGGAACCATTGATTTGGAAACAAATTTTAGTTTTGTTTTAAACGATTTATTATTGGTTTACGAAACGGAAGGTTTGGTTATTATTACCAGAGGTTTAATGGATATAAACTGGGATATTATTTCTGAAATAAAAAAAACAACCATTTATCGGGTGCTGCAAGAGCTAATGACTAACATGAAAAAGCATAGTGAAGCCACTCTTGTATCTATTTCTTTCAAAAAAAATAAAAATATTTTAGAGATAAACTATATGGATAATGGGGTGGGAGCCGAGTTAAATAGACTTGGCGGCCTTGAGAATGTGGAAACCCGTATTCATGCATTAAGAGGAACCGTTATCTTTAGCACCAAAATAGGTAATGGGTTTAAAGTTAACGCACGGATATAGTATGTTTAATAAAGTTTTAATTTCGGACGATTTAGGGGTTATAAACCAAGGAGTTTCTACAATTTTGAAAAATTTGAATATAGAAAATGTTTTTAAAGTTCAATATTGCGATGAAGCTTACTTAAAAATAAAAAAAGCAAAATTAGATAACGAACCCTTTGATTTGCTTATCACAGATTTATCTTTTGTGTGCGACCATAGAGAGCAAAAACTAAAATCTGGTGAAGATTTGATAACATTAGTTAGAAAAAAACACCCAGATGTAAATGTAATAGCTTATTCTGTAGACGATAGATTGCAACAAGTTAGACGCTTGGTAGCTTTAGGGATTAACGGCTATGTTTGTAAAGGGCGTAATGGTGTTAGCGAGCTGTCTCAAGCGGTACAAAGTGTGTACGAAGGTAAGCGGTATTTTTCACCCAAAATAGCCAAGGCTTTAGACAATAAATCTAATTTAGAGATAGATATTTTTGATGTTGAATTACTCCGTAATATCTCAATAGGTAAGTCTCAAGAAGAAATAAGTGCTATTTTTAAAGAAAAAGGAGCTTCGGCATCTAGTTTAAGCTCTATTGAAAAAAGATTGAACAAACTTAAAATTCAATTAAACTCGAAAAACACCATACATTTAATAGCCATAGCTAAAGATTTAGGATTAATTTAAAAAAAAAAATAGGGCTTTTACGGAAACCCGTAAAGATTAACCCTACAGTAGTAGTATTTTTGTAATAGCTATTAATAAAGCTGTAGGGAGCTTTTAAACTCTGTGTTGTTAGGGCACAGAGTTTTTTTTGTGTTTGTTTGTTAGAATTAATTAAATTTTGTCTCCGTTAAAGCGCCTTTCCTTTTTGTGAACGCTGTCTTGCTTTTTTGCTTATTTGTTATATTAGCAAACCACAACTAGACTAAACCACCATGCTGAAACCATTTTTGTTTTTATCTGTTATTTTTTCATTGCTTGGGAACGCTCAGAACCCAATAACGAAATCACAAGGTGTGTCCGATCCTCACATTCGGGTGTTTAATGATACTATTTATTTGTATAGTGGACACGATTCAAATCCTACAGATAAAATATGGGATATGAAAGATTGGCGGGTTTTCTCCTCTACTAATTTAATAGATTGGAAAATGGAACAAGCTATTTCTCCTAAAAATAATTACATGGCCGATAATAGTTCCGATTGCTGGGCCAGCGATGCGGCGACTAGAAATGGTAAATATTATTTCTATTTTTCCGATAGAAAGCGCGGTATTGGTGTAATGAGTGCTAATAAACCAACCGGTCCGTTTACAGATGCTTTAGGGAAACCACTGGTTTCTCCAATGCACGATCCCACAATTTTTATTGACAATGATGAGAGCAAAATACCATATATTATCTATGGCGATAAATCCGATGCATATTACATTGCGAAGCTTAATAATGATATGATTTCTACTGCTGAAGAACCTAAACCTATTATAATAAAGGGTGCGTCTTGGGAGCAAGCTCCCGAATGGATGGATAAAAATTATTTGTTTAAGCATAATGATACTTACTATTTAAGTTGGGGACGCGAGTATGCTACATCCAAAAATATTTACGGACCTTATAAAAGTTCAGGAGCTTTTGGAAAAGGGCATCATCTAGATGAATTTGCACACGGAAGCTTCTTCTGGTGGAAAGGTCAGTTTTATCATATTTGGTGTTATTATATTGAAAATGGCTTTAAATTTAGAGAAACCATTATCTCCTATTGTCATATTGCGGATAATGGAGATATTGTTACAGATACTAAGTTTTTAGATGAACATTTTAAAAATGGAGTAGGTCAATATGATGCGTCTTGGAATAAAATTGAAGCCGAATGGTTTTATGATAAATCTGAAGGTGTTGAGAAAAAAGGAACTCGAGATGAAGGTTTTTGGTTGTCTAATATTAAAAATGGAGCTTGGGTGAAATTTGCAAATGTGAACTTTTCAAACAAGGCATCAAAAATTAAAGTTACTTTAAAGAACATCCAAGGTAAAGGGCATATTGAAATACGCAAAAATAGTATTTCGGGTTCTATAATCGGGCAAATTGAATTGGAATCTACCAAAAATGAAGAGCCACAAGAACTTCTTTCAATTATAAAAAAAATGAAAGGTAAAAAGGATATATACCTGAAGTTTTCCGGAAATAAAGCATTTAAAACAGAACTAGATTATTTTAAATTTGAAGAATAAAATAATTGTTTAATCAGAATTGAAATTACATTTAGTAATCTCCGTTAAAAAATTTAGTTTAAGAAAATATCTTCTTTTAAAACATGATATTATTTAGGTTTTAAGCTCTAAAATTCATTTAATTTTAGAGCTTAAAATTATGTGATATTGAAATTTACAAACATAGCAAGTGCTGTTTTATTGGTCGTTTTTACGCTGTTTTCCTGTAAAGAAAAAACATCGGAATATGTTGCAGCTTCAGGCGATATAGATAATATTTTTGCATCAACTGCTCAAATTCCGGACAATCATTTTTTAGGAGATCAAAGTTGTAAATCATGCCATGCCAATCAATTTAAATTGTGGCAAGGTTCTCATCATGACAAGGCCATGCAAGTGGTTTCAGATTCTAGTGTTTTGGGAAATTTCAATAATGTAAAATTTAAAAGCCAAGGCGTTACGTCTCATTTTTATAAAAAAGGAACCGATTTTTTTGTTAATACCGAAGGTCCAGAAGGCACTTATCAAGATTATAAAATAGTATACACTTTTGGTGTTACACCTTTACAGCAATACATTGTTCAGTTTCCAAACGGACATTATCAATGCTTAAGAACGGCTTGGGATACCGAAAAAGACAAATGGTTCGATTTGTATCCAGACTTTAAAGTTGTCCATTCCGAGTGGTTGCATTGGTCTAGAGGCGGATTAAATTGGAACAATATGTGTTCCGATTGTCATTCCACAAATGTTAGAAAAAATTACGATTTCGAGTCGCATAGTTATGATACTAAATACGCCATAATTAACGTGAGTTGCGAAGCCTGCCATGGGCCAGGGAAAACTCATGTGGAGCAAGCTAATTTAAAAGGAAAAGACTATAAGTTTACGGGAGATTTAAAAATGTCGGTTGGCACGGATCCAAAAGATTTAGTAGGTCAATGTGCACGATGCCATATGCGGAGAGAGCAGGTGTCCGAGTATTTTAACTTTGAAGGTACCATGCTAGATCATTATTTTCCGGAGCTAATTAATCAAAGAACCTACCATCCAGATGGTCAAATTTTAGATGAAGATTATGTTTACGGTTCCTTTGTACAGAGCAAAATGTATCATAGTGGTGTAACCTGTATTAATTGTCATGATGCGCATTCATTAGAGCTTAAATTTGAAGGCAATAATCTATGTGCACAATGCCATGTTCCGGAAACTTACAACACGCCTAGCCATCATTTTCATTCAAATAATTCTGAAGGGGCAAAATGCATTAATTGCCACATGACGGGTAAATATTATATGGGAAATGATTTTAGAAGAGATCACAGTTTTAGAATTCCGAGACCAGATTTAAGCTTAAAATACGGAACACCTAATGCATGTGTGCAATGCCATGCCGATAAAGATGATGCTTGGGCTTGGGAGCAATTTAAACAACAATATGGTGAGCCCGATTATAAACATTTTTCAGAACTTCTTGCTCCTGGTTTAGTCGGTACAGAAAACGGGTTAAATAATTTACTAGAATTAGCCAAAGACACCTTGTATCCAGATATTGCAAGGGCTTCTGCTGTTAGTGGTTTAAATAATTATTTCGATGCAAATACCGTCGATAATTTAATTAGTTTTTTAGATGATAAATCGGCACTTGTAAGAGGTGCAACTTTAGATGTGTTAGGCTCAGTAGATTCTAAAGAATATGTAAATTATTTGCTGCCAATGCTTAAAGATGATAAGCGCTCGGTAAGAGTTAAGGCCTTTTATACCTTAGGTTTTTTAGATGAAATTCAAATACCAGAAGAATACAAAGCGGTATATAAAAAAGTTAGGAAAGAATTTGATACTAAATTAAGTAGCACAGCAGATTTTGTTGGAGGAAGAATAAAAAGAGCAGATTACAACTTGCAAAAAGGTGATTTACAAGCCGCCATTCGAGGTTATGAAAGTGCTTTAGAAATTGACAATATTAATAACATCGTGAGAACCAATTTGGCTAATTTGTATTATAGAAATCACGATTTTCTAAAAGCTGAAGTGGCTTATAAAAAAATTATAGAATTAGAACCTGATTATGCAGTAACGTATTATTCGTATGCATTGCTATTGGCCGAATTAAATAGAATAGACGATGCTATAGAACAAATGAATTTAGCTATAAAGCATGGTCCGGAAAATATTAGGTTTTATTATAATTTAAGTTTACTCTACGATAAAGTGAATAATTTAGAACAAGCTGAAAAAATAGCAGTACAAGGTTTAAAATTAGATTCTAACAATGAGAGTTTGCTTTACGTGCTCGCTTATATTTATAACAAAGGAAATCAAAGAAATAAGGCAATAAATATAGCTTCTAAATTGGTGCAATTATTTCCAAATAACACACAATATGCAGGTTTCTATAATCAATTAAATAGAGCTAATTAGCCTTGTTTAGGGGGTAAGGTGTTTTTATTATTTTTTTGATAAATTGAAATTAGTTGTTAGCTTTTTATCTATTGTTGTTTTGTAATTATTTAAAAATAAGAGTAGTGCAAAATTTTATTGAAAACTTTATGATAATTGTCATCTTTTAGGTTTTTGTTTTTGAAGACATTTAGTACGTCTTATATCAATTTAAATCTTCCAGAAAAACATGAATTCTCAAACATTACAGAAGCCCCGAAAAACATATTCTAAAGACGAGGCTTTACAAGCAGCACGTAATTATTTTAAAGGTGATGAATTGGCCGCTAGTGTGTGGTTAAATAAATATGCATTGAAAGATTCGGCTAATAATATTTACGAGAGTACTCCAGATGAAATGCATAAAAGAATTGCTTCAGAAATAGCACGAATAGAGAAAAAATATGATAACCCACTTTCAGAATCTGAGATATTTAAAGTCATTAAAAACTTTAAATATATTGTGCCACAGGGAAGCCCGATGGCAGGAATTGGAAATCCTTTTCAAATAGCCTCTTTATCGAATTGTTTTGTTATAGGAAATAATGGGGAATCCGATTCTTATGGAGGCATCATGAAAATAGACCAAGAGCAAGTACAATTAATGAAGCGTAGAGGTGGCGTTGGTCACGATCTATCTCATATTCGTCCTAAAGGTTCTCCTGTAAAAAATTCAGCATTAACCTCGACTGGTATTGTGCCGTTTATGGAGCGTTATTCCAACTCAACAAGAGAAGTAGCTCAAGATGGGCGCCGAGGTGCATTAATGTTATCTGTGTCTATAAATCATCCAGATGCAGAAGCTTTTATTGATGCCAAATTGGAGCAAGGTAAAGTAACAGGAGCAAATGTTTCGGTTAGAATTGATGATGCTTTTATGCAAGCGGTAAAAACCAATAGTAGCTACGTGCAAAACTATCCTGTAAATAGTAAAAATCCACTTTATACTAAAACGATAGAAGCTCATCGCATTTGGAAGAAAATTGTGCATAATGCATGGAAATCGGCAGAACCTGGGGTTTTGTTTTGGGATACTATTATTAGTGAGTCTGTACCAGATTGCTATGCCGATTTAGGATACAAAACCGTCTCTACAAATCCATGTGGAGAAATTCCTTTATGTCCTTACGATTCTTGCAGGTTATTGGCTATTAATTTGTTTTCTTATGTTGAAAATCCATTTACAAAACAGGCTGAATTCAACTTTAAGTTATTTAAAAAACATATCGTTATAGCACAAAGAATGATGGATGATGTAATTGATTTAGAGTTAGAAAAAATTGATAAAATTTTAGCTAAAATCGATTCAGATCCAGAGCAAGATGATGTAAAAGCTATAGAAAGAAACCTTTGGATAAATATTAAGCAAAAAGCTACGGAGGGCAGAAGAACTGGCATTGGTATAACGGCAGAAGGAGATATGTTAGCTGCTTTAGGTATTCAATATGGAAGTGAAGCTGGCAATACATTTTCCACGGAAGTGCATAAAACATTATGCATTGAAACCTACCGAGCTTCGGTAACATTAGCAAAAGAACGAGGAACTTTTGCCATTTTTGATGCAGACCGCGAGAAAGAGAATCCGTTTATTTTACGTTTAAAAGAAGCAGACAGCCAATTGTATTATGAAATGTTAGAGTATGGACGTCGAAATATTGCTTTGCTAACCATTGCTCCAACAGGGACAACGAGTTTAATGACGCAAACATCCTCTGGCATAGAGCCTGTTTTTATGCCTGTTTATAAACGAAGAAAAAAAGTAAACCCAAATGATAAAGATGCTCGTGTAGATTTTGTGGATGAGGTTGGCGATTCGTGGGAAGAATATATTGTTTTTCATCATCGTTTTAAGCAGTGGATGGAGGTTAATAATATAAATTCTTCAAAACATTTTACACAACAGGAACTCGATAAATTAGTAAAACAATCGCCTTATTATAAAGCAACATCGAATGATATTGATTGGAAAAGTAAAGTCGCTATGCAAGGCGCCATTCAAAAATGGGTAGATCACTCAATAAGTGTTACTGTTAATTTACCAAATAATGTTAGTGAAGATTTGGTGGGCGAGTTGTATTTAAAAGCATGGGAAGTAGGCTGTAAAGGTGTAACTGTTTATCGTGATGGTTCTCGAGCGGGTGTTTTAATAGCGACAGATACTAAAGAAGAAGAACAAGCTGTAAACGATAATTTTTCAAAAAAACGCCCATTAAGTTTAGAAGCCGATGTGGTTCGTTTTCAGAATCAAAAAGAAAAATGGATTGCTTTTGTGGGCTTGGTAGATGGTAGACCTTATGAAATTTTCACGGGTTTAACCGATGATGAAGATGGTATTATAATTCCGCGTTGGGTGGATAAAGGATTTATTATTAAAAATAGAAATGATGATGGATCTTCACGTTACGATTTTCAATATAAAAATAAACGAGGTTACAAAACAACCATAGAAGGCTTGTCTCATAAGTTTAATCCAGAGTTTTGGAACTACGCTAAACTTATTTCCGGAACCTTGAGACATGGTATGCCCATTGATAAAACAGTAGAATTAATACAAAGTTTACAGTTAGATTCAGAATCGATTAATACCTGGAAGAACGGTGTGCAACGCGCATTGAAACGCTATGTGAAAGATGGCACTAAGGCTAAAGGACAAACCTGTGAGAATTGTAATTCCAACGAATTAATATATCAAGAAGGTTGTTTAATTTGTCAAGATTGTGGAGCATCTAAATGCGGATAACTATAAAATAATAGGCATAAAAAAAGTGATAATTAAAGGAAGATATTTTCTTTAATTATCACTTTTTTATTTTAGTCTTTAATTCGTCCTAATCCGGCTGCTTTACTTGGGTATAAAATACCTTTGTCTAGCTTAAATAAGCCTTTAAAAGGATCAGCAATCATATCTAAATGCCCATCTAGATCGGCAAACTTTATATTTTGTCTAGAAAGTGCAAAGTGCAATCCTGCCGAAATACCTAATCTACACTCGTCTATACAACCTACCATAGCTTCTAAGCCCGCAGATTGAGACACCGAGTTAATATGCATGGCTTCGCGAATACCACCAACTTTCATCAGTTTTATATTCACCATGTCTACACGTTCATTTTGAGCTAAACGAAACGTGTCTTTTAGGGTTTTTACACTTTCATCTGCCATAACGGGAATACCAGTATTTTTGGTTACTTGGCCAAGAAGTTCGTCCATACCTTCTTTGGTTGGCTGTTCAAAAATTTCGATACCTACTTTTTTAGTCCCTTCAAAAAATGCAATGGCTTCTTTTACAGTATAACCTTGGTTTCCATCGAAGCGCAATTGTGTACTTGGGAACATATCACGCAAGCGTATCATTTTTTCTATATCTTCTTCTACGGAAAGTCCGCCTTTAATTTTCAGAATAAAAAAACCTTCTTTTACATAATCTCCGGCAATGCGCAAGGTATTTTCAATAGGAAGAATACCTAATGTAATACTTGTTGGAATGCTATGACGATAACCTCCTAAAAATTGATATAAAGGTGTATCGATTTTTCTAGCAACTAAATCCAGTAAAGCCATGTCTACCATAGCCAAGGCTGATGATTTTCGTTTTAGAAGTGGTTTTAAATCATGCAGAATCTCGGTACTCATAAAGCTATTTTTTCCTTTTAAAAAAGGAATGATAATATCTTTAATGTCTTGCTCAACTTCTTGAGGAGATTCTCCTGTAACCACAGCGTCTGGTGCCGCACAACCATAACCAATAGCTAGTGTATCTGTTTCAATTTTAAGAATGAAATTTACAGCTTTCGATATGGTTTCGTAAGCGATAGTATAAGGCTCTGAGAGCTTTAAATCTAGACGCTCATATGATACATTGGTTATTTTCATTACAGTTTAGAATCTAACAATTCTACTAGTTCATCCGTGCCATGTGCTAAAACATCAAATGCAGGTAAACCTGTTTGTTTAGTGATAGCTTGGCATGCAGGTGTAATTTCTTCAGCCGTCATACCTTCATGGTTTACAGTAATAGCCAATACTTTTACACCAGAAATAGTTTCGATAGCTTGAATTTGTTTTTTTAATGTATGCAATTTATAGCCAGGAAAACCATCGTATTCCTTACGCGTAGGTGCATGTTGTAAGATAACATAATCTGGACGCCCAGCAGCCAGAATTTCGAAACCACCAGGATAAGCAGGGTTCATTAAACTACCTTGACCTTCGATTACAATAACATCTGGTTTTTCATTTTTGTAAGCGCTAACAACGGCGTGTTCTATTTCACCCGAAACAAAATCGTTAATACAACTATCCATAATCATGCTGTATTTAGCACCTTGCATCCAAGCAGTTTGCCCAGTACCAATCATTTCTGCACTGCGGCTTGCTTTACGTAAACCTTGAACAATTAACCATGCTGTGGTACGTTTGCCAATAGCAGAATCTGTACCTAAAACAGCCAGTTTTAAGCAGTCTACTTTTTCAATGTCTCCAGAGAAAAAATGCAGGGTATCACGATCTGGTGTTTTGCGTACATCACGAATGCGGCTACCTTTTTCTTTAGCTATTTTTACAAGCTCTTCATCGTTTGTTAAAAAATCGTGTAAACCACTATCTACGTTCCAGCCTAAGGTAAGTGCTTGTTTTATGGTAGCTTTAGCTTCTTGCGGTAATCTTCCTCCATCGGGAGCTAGGCCTATAACCAAGGTTTTAGGTAAAGCACCAGTGTTTTTTAATTCTTTAATAGCAGAAGTTAAATCTTTAAAAATTATAATACCATTCTTTTTTCCGTCTAATGTTTTCCCAGCATCTTGACCTTCATATTTGCTATCAATAACGCCAACAACTTCGTAGCGTTCGGTAAAACGTACTAAGCCGTGAGCCGTTTTGCCATTAGGTGTATTAAATGCGCCTTCACAATATACAAGTGCGCGTCCGTCTATTTTCTTTTTCATCTTTAATTTAGTTTTTAAAATATGCTTAACTAAGCGTATTTATTAGTTTTTTGCTGTTAAGACTGCCACAAAGCGGTCGGGTTCAAAATTTAGTTTTTCATCGAGTTCTAGCAATCCAATAAGTCCTGTGGTTGAGGCAGGTAATATTTTTAACCCTTCTTTTTTTAGAAGAAAAGTTGCCATCTCTTTCATTTTTTTGTCACTTACGTTAAAAGCATCTCCTTCAGATTCTTTTAATGCAAATAAAGCTTCATCTCCATCAAAACTATGCCAATTTATAAGCGGTTCGTTATATATAGTTTCTTTTATAGCCTTGGGGTCTAAATCTTCACAAGAGCTTAATCCTTTTTTAAAAGAACTCACAATTGGGTTTTTATGTGAGGATGAGGCTGCTATCATTTTTGGTATACGCGATGTTTTACCACGCTTGTAAAGCGTAACAAAACCTCTATAAATTCCAGCAAATAAAGTGCCGTTAGAAACTGGTGCAGCGCAATATTTTGGGGCATCACCTAGATCTTCCACGATTTCGTAAGCTATTTGTGCATAAGCCGTAATTTGTAAAGGTGTATTGGCTCCGCCTGGATTGGCATCGTACCAACCATACTCAAAAGCATAATCTGTGCTAGATTTTACAACATCTTCATAGCTGCCTTCCAATTTAATAATTTCCGCGTTAAGTATTTCCATTTCCTTAATACGCTCGGTATGGTAACTTTCAGGAATAAACACTTTACATTTTAAGCCCGCTAAATTTGCTGCCAATGCTACAGCTACGCCATAATTACCACAGGTTGCTAGAGAAATAGTATCGTAATCGCGACGCAAAGCATCATACACCTGTGCAAAGGCAATGCGGTCTTTTTGCGTACCGGTTGGGTTGTCACCTTCATATTTAATATATAGTTGGCGAATATCGAATTCGCGTTCTAAGGCTTTTGCTCTATTTAATCCGGTATCTCCAACTTCAATATTTATAATATCTTCAAAATACTCCAATCTATCGATTAGTGATTTCGTTTTATCTTTTACAAAATCACTCAGTTTTCGAGTTTCCGAAGAGACCTTTATCTCTGCATTTTTTACGCCATCTCTTAATAACATAGCATTGTTAGATTTATTAATTGCGTATCTAATTTATACACAAAAAGAATATAAAGGTCAATTTTTTAGATAAATTTTTATTAAATTTTTGAGTACTTTTTAATGAGGATAAACTGTGAAATTTAAGGTGGTTTTTAAGAGCAATTTACTTCTGTATTTATGAGGTTTAATGGGCGATATTGATCTTTAATCGACCATGTGCTTTACCTTTTTTTTTCAAAAATTTTAAAGTTGAAAAACGAAAAGTTCTCTTTTAGTTTTAATACTATCTAGCAATAACTGTTTCTATAGATGTGAATTATGGAGCAATTCGCATCATTTGTTTCATAGAATGATTGATTTGTAATATGGGGTCGACTTTTCTGTATGTAGATTTGAGTATGAATTTTCGATTTAAGGGAGAATTTAATTTATTTCAGATAAACGAAAATTAAATAGTAAAAACTTAACGATAAAATTAAGAAAGTAAATTATGAAATTTTTTATTGATACAGCAAATTTAAGTGATATTGCAGAAGCTCAAGCTTTGGGTGTTTTAGATGGCGTTACAACAAACCCATCGTTAATGGCGAAGGAAGGTGTTACAGGAAGCGATGCAATTTTGGCACATTATAAAAAAATATGTGAGTTAGTTGAAGGTGATGTAAGTGCCGAAGTAATTTCTACCGATTATGAAGGTATGATAAAAGAGGGAGAAGCTTTAGCCGCGTTGCATCCACAAATTGTAGTAAAACTACCGATGATTGCTAATGGCGTAAAAGCTTGTAAATATTTTTCGGATAAAGGGATTAGAACCAATGTTACTTTGGTGTTTTCAGTTGGGCAGGCCTTATTAGCAGCCAAAGCAGGAGCAGCCTATGTGTCGCCTTTTTTAGGGCGTTTAGATGATATTTCTACAGATGGTTTACACTTAGTAAAAGAAATTAGACATGTGTATGATAACTATAATTTTGAAACACAAATTTTATCAGCATCTGTTAGAAATACTATGCATGTTATTAATTGTGCTAAAATTGGCTCTGATGTGATGACGGGACCACTATCATCTATAACAGGTTTATTAAAACACCCTTTAACAGATAGTGGTTTGGCTAAATTTTTAGAAGACTATAAGAAAGGTAATGGGTAGGATGTGATAAAAATAATATATACTTTTAAAGAGTAAATAAAAACTAAAGTAGATTTTGGTGGATTTTAATTTAATTCTCCGAAATTTAGCAAAACAACCAATTAACCAACCAAAACTAGATATAATGAGAACATTAACAGTGATGTTTTTTTTAATTACCCAATTAACTTTTTCGCAAAATAATGATGTGAAAGTCGAAGGCGTCTTAAAAAAATGGCAAAAAATAACCTTAAGTTTTAAAGGAGATACTTTTAGTGAAAGTCAAGAGGATAATCCATTTTTAAATTACAGACTTAATGTTGTTTTTAAGAATAAAAACAAGACTTATAACGTTCCCGGTTTTTATGCTGCAGATGGTAATGCTGCCGAAACAAGCGCTAAGAAAGGAAAGGTTTGGCAAGTTCGATTTACTCCAGATGAAGTTGGCACATGGACTTACGAGGTGTCTTTTAGAAAAGGAAAATATATAGCTATAGATGATAGTAAAGAAGCCGGAGAACCAGTGGCTTTTGATGGTGTAAAAGGTGATTTTGAAATTACTAAACCAGATGAACAAGTAAAAGGAAGATTGCAATATACGGGCGATAGATATTTGCACTATGCAGAAAATAATACACCATTTTTAAAAGGAGGAACGGATAGTCCTGAAAACTTTTTAGGATATTATGAGTTCGATCAAACACCTGATAAACACAGATACCAACCACATTTTAAAGATTGGAAAAATGGAGATCCAACGTGGCAAAATGGAAAAGGGAAAAACATTATTGGTGCATTAAATTATCTAGCATCAAAAGGCATGAATTCGGTTTATTTTTTAACAATGAATGTGCAAGGAGACGGAAAAGATGTTTGGCCATGGACAGACGAGAATGAGCGTTACCGCTTCGATTGTAGTAAACTAGACCAATGGGAAATTGTTTTCGATCACATGGATAAGTTAGGTTTAATGCTACATATTGTAACTCAAGAAACAGAGAACGAATTGTTAATGGATATTGGTGAACTTGGCGTACAAAGAAAACTGTATTACCGAGAGTTAATAGCAAGATTTTCTCATCATTTAGCAATAACATGGAATTTGGGAGAAGAAAATGGACCTGTACATTGGTCTCCAAAAGGTCAAAATAATAGCGATAGAAAAGCTATGGCTAAGTATATTAAAACCCATGACCCTTACCAGAGTTTAGTGGTGCTACATACACACTCTCAACCAAAAGATCAAGATTTGTTTTTAAATCCATTATTAGGCTATCCGTTTTTAGATGGTCCTTCACTTCAAACACACGAACCTGATTTAATTCATGACATAACCAAAAAATGGATAGATCAATCTCAAAAAAATGGAAGAAATTGGGTTGTAAATCAAGATGAAATTGGCCCTGCCGATACTGGAGCAAAACCAGATAAGGACGATCCTGACCATGATGATATTAGACACAAAGTGTTATGGGCAAATTTAATGGCTGGAGGAGCTGGCGTAGAGTGGTATTTTGGGTATAAATTTGATCACAACGATTTAAAATGTGAAGATTGGCGTTCTAGAGATGTCGTTTGGGATCAAACAAGATATGGTTTAGAGTTTTTTCAGAAGTATTTACCTTTTACAGAAATGCAATCGGCCGATGGTTTAACTGATAATCCAGACGATTTTGTTTTTGCTAAAAATGATGATATCTATGCTATTTATTTACCAGAGGTAAAAGAAACAAAAATTAACCTGTTTGGTTCTAAAAAAATGTTTCAAATACAATGGTATAACCCAAGAACAGGCGAAGCATTACAAAACGGAACTATTAAGAAAATACAAGGTGGCCAAAAAGTAGACATTGGTTTTCCTCCAAATAAAGAAAAAGATTGGGTGGCTTTATTAACCTTAAAAAATAAAAAGAAAAAAGGAACTTCGGAAACTAAAAAAGAAGTAGTAACCTTAAATGCTTTAACGGATTTTGAGATAGAAACAGATAATAACAACGCGGTATATTATAAAGATAAGTCCAATAACGTTTTAGCTATAAACGCTGCAGATAAAGACCAACCCTCTAAGTTAGCTTATGCTAGTAATAGGTTTAGCGGATTATCTGGATTGTATAACTTGACGTTTATTTCTATGTCTGAGAATGATGGGGAATCGGAATACCTTATTTTAAAAAATGGTAGTATTATAAGTGAGGTAACAAACCCAGAAACAGATAAAACATTTAATGAAGCACGTCATGATTTAGGCAGGATTTTTATTGCTGAAAATGATATTATCCAAATAGCATCTAAGGCTGTTACAAATAAACAAATACCTGAAAACGATGAAACAGCCTGGTCTAGAGGTCGATGGAGTCGTTTAGTTTTAACACCCGAAGGCATGGTAACTAACGGTATGTTACAAGCTGAAACTGCTTTTACAGAAAAAGATGGGGTGTTAGAAATTGAAGCAGAGGATTTTCATTATAATTCAAAAAATGGAACAAACAGAGCGTGGATTGTTAAAACGGCTAAAGAGAAAACAGACCAAAGTAAAACCGCAAGCTCTAATAAATATATTGAGGCCTTTCCGGATACACGCGTTACGCATGACGATGTTTTAATTACAGGTGATAATTTTTTCCCTTTGCCAGGTGTTGGTGGTTTGGTTTCATATAAAATAAACGTTAATACAGCTGGTCGTTATTATGTTTGGGTAAGTGCTTACTCTAAGGGTACCGAAGACAACGGCGTTCATGCTGGTGTAAACAATACGTGGCCAGAAAGTGGAGAACGCATGCAATGGTGCAATGGTAAAAATAAATGGACTTGGTCGTCAGCGCAACGTGTGCCTGAAAATCATTGTGGAACGCCAAAAACTATATTTTTAGATCTAGAAAAAGGAGAATCTATTTTATCATTCTCTATGCGCGAAGATGGTTTAAAAATGGATCGAATTATTCTAACAAATGATGTTAACTTTAGTCCTAAATAAATTGTAATAATATGCAGCTAAAAAGATGCACTAATCTTTTAATATTTTTCAGCTTTCTCTTGTCCCTAAATTTTTGGGCACAAACACCTACTCAAGATTTTAGTTTTGTTAATATCAGGGAAGGAATTTCTAAGGTAGGTATTTATTCTATCACCCAAGATCATCATGGGTTTATGTGGATTTGCACCAATGGCTCTGGGCTTTATAAGTTTGATGGTATAGATTATACGTCATATAAATTTAAAGTTGAAGACTCTACGTCATTACGAAGCAATCTTGTTTTTTCGTCGTATTTAGATAGAGAAAATCGACTATGGATTGGTACAGAAGATGGTTTAAATCTATACAATAGAGATTTAGATCAGTTTGAAAAAATACCTGTTGGTAATACCAATGAGATTGGTATTTCAGTATTAAGTATTAAAGAAGACAATCGAGGGAATCTTTTAATAGGGACTCGAGGTTTAGGTTTGTTTTTAATGAATTTAGAAACACGAGAAGTTGTTCAAGTGATTAACCGAAATCGATATCCCGCTATAAATGCCATAGAAATTTGTAATGAAACGGTGTTTTTGGGAACCAGTGTTGGGCTTCGCATATTAGATTATTCCAATAATAAAATTAGAAAACCACATAGCAACAATAATTTTAATTTCAATCTACCTATACAAACATTAAAATGTAGTTCAAGCAATAATTTATGGGCAGGAACTTACGGAAATGGCGTTTTTAAATATCAGTTAGAAGATGATACCATTACGGCATTTTCAAATTTTGAAATAAGTAATAAGCGCATACTTGCTATGGTTCAGTTGCCAGATCAGTCCTTATTAATTGGTTCTGAGAATGATGGGCTTTTTCATCTTAACTCCAACGGAACGCTGATTAAAAGATATTTGTATCACAAAAGAGATGAAAATAGTATTCGCTCAAACTCTATTTGGTCTTTATTTCTTGATAAGGAAGAGCGTATTTGGCTAGGGTATTACAACAGCGGTGTTGCTGTAAGTGATAAACTCTTTGATAAGTTTGGCAATATAGAAAGTTTAACAAGTAATGTAAACTCTTTACAAACGGGCTCTGTAACTGGTATAGTTGAAGATAGTGATGATAAACTATGGGTTTCCATGGATGGTGGAGGCATTGATGTAATTGATGTTAAAAACTCAAAATTTAAGCATATAAATCTATCTAACGTTAAGCATTATTCGGGGTTAACTAGTAACTATATCCAAACGATTTTTATAGATAGTAAAGAAAATGTTTGGGCAGGAAGTTGGGACAATGGTTTTTATATACTAAAAAAAGGAGAAAATAAATTTAAGAATTACAATGTAGAAAACTCTAATGGAAGTTTAATTTCTAATGCTATTTTATCCATCACAGAAGATCAAGATGGGATTATTTGGATAGGATCGTTTTACACTGGTATATACGCTTATAACCCAGAAACAGGTGTGCTTGAAAATTATAATTCTGGTCCGTTTGAAAGCATTTCAACTACCGATGTTAGAAAAATTTTAGTCGATAAAGATAATACCATTTGGTTTGGTACTACCGCTGGGCTTTTCAAAATAACAAAAAGTGAAAATGGCCAATTGCAACTGGATTCTTTAGAAGAGCAGATGTCGCAGGCACCTAACAATCAAAAAAGTGCCAATCATATTCTGTCATTATATCAATCTTCTAACCAATATATTTGGATAGGAACGCGGGGTGCCGGACTTTGTAGATACAACAAGGAAACCAACGAGTTTAAATGGTATAATAAAATTACAGGTTTTCTAGAAGAAAATGTAACCGGAATAATTGAAGATGATGCTGGCGATATTTGGGTAACGGGTAATTCGGGAATTTCAAAGTTAAATATTGAAACAAATGAGGTAACAAGCTACTCGTCTAACGATGGCTTATTGTCCGACGATTTTAATTTCAACGCCACGTTAAAAGATGAAGGTGGAGTGCTTTATTTTGGTAATTACAAAGGTATAGACTACTTCAACCCAGAAAAATTGGAGGTAAATTCGAGCGTACCTTCTTTGTTTTTAACAGGATTAAAAATTTTCAATAAAGATGTAGTTCCAAATCAGGAAAATAGCCCACTCACTAAGGTTATTACCGAAACTGAAAGTTTAGAGTTTAATTACGAGCAAACGGTATTTACTATAGAATATACAGGAATTAATTACACAAGACCAGAAAAAAATCAATATGCTTATTATTTAGAAGGCTTCGAGGAATCTTGGAATTATGTGGGCGATCTGCAAAGTGCCACCTACACAAACCTAGATTATGGCGAGTATACCTTTAAGCTGAAAGCCGCGAATAATGATGGAGTTTGGAACGAAACGCCGCTAACGCTTAAAATAACTATGTTACCACCTTGGTGGAAAACAAATGTTGCCATGGTGTGTTACATTGCTTTATTTTTTATGGGAGTATATCTTTTAAATAGAATGACTCAAAGTAGAATAAAAGAGAAGGAGGCTATTAAAAACGAACGTATTCAGCGTGCACAAGAAGATCAATTAAATGAGAAGAAAATTCAGTTTTTCACCAATATTTCTCACGAGTTTAGAACACCACTTACTTTAATAATTAATCCGCTACAAGATATTTTAAGAGATACAGGATTAAGCCTTCCGTTTACTGTTAAAGATAAACTAGATGTTATTTATCGAAATACCGATAGGCTTTATAGAATGATTAACGAGCTTATGGATTTTAGAAAGTTAGAACTCGATAAAGTTAATATTAGAGCTTCAGAATTTAACCTGGTGAGTTTAACAAAAGATGTGGTTGCTTTTTTTAAAGAAGAAGCATCTAACCGAAATATTTATCTTTCTATGGATTCCGATGTGCCCGATTTACCAATTTGGGCAGATGCGAGTATGTTGGAGAAAATTATTTTTAATATCCTGTCTAACGCTATAAAAGTTACGCCAGATGGTGGTGCTATTAATGCAGATATTTTATCTACAGACGATTTGGTTTTATTCCCTTTAATAGATGAAAAAGAACCACGTAAGGCATTAGAAATTAGAATATCGGATACAGGTCCAGGATTAGAAAAAGATCAAATAAATAAAATTTTTGAACGTTTTTATCAAATTGAAAACCTTAACAAAGGGTATTACGGAAGTACAGGTATAGGTTTAGAGGTTGTGCAAAGTTTTATTAAACTGCATAAAGGTAAAGTTGAAGTGGAAAGTGAAGTCGGTAAGGGCACCACATTCAGAATTCTACTTCCTGCTGGGAATACACATTTTACAAAAGAAGAACTTGCACCTCAGGTAGTTTCAGAAAGTGCGAAAAAGGAAAAATTTATATTAAATTCTGCTGTAGAGGCAACAGAAACCGATAGCGATGCAGCAAGTGGCACTAAATCGAGTACATTACTTATTGTAGAAGATAGTGTGGAGCTGAGAAAATATTTAAAAAGTGAATTAAAAAATCATTACAAAATATTGGTTGCAAAAAACGGAAAGGAAGGCTTAAAAATTGCAAAACAATCTATACCAGATATTATTCTAACCGATGTTATTATGCCAGAAATGGACGGCTTTGAGTTTTGTAAACAAATAAAAACGGATATAAAAACGAGTCATATTCCGTTATTAATGCTAACTGCTAAAACCAGAATAGACGACCGTATGGAGGGCATTGGTTTTGGTGCCGACGCGTATATGGTAAAACCGTTTGATATGCGTTTACTAAAATTACGTTTGGCACAATTAATAACGAGTAGAAAGTTAATATTCGATAAATATTTTGGAGATATAAGTGGTAAGGAACAAGCCGGAACTACATCTATTGATAAAGAGTTTATACAAAAAGTATTAAGCTACATTAGTGAAAACATGAGTGATTCCGATTTAAGTGTTGAGGTTTTGGCATCGCAGTTAAATTTAAGTAGAAGTCAGCTTTATCGCAAAATAAAATCGCTTACGGGCCAAACGGTAAATGAGTTTTTAAGAAAAATACGTATACAGAAGGCTAAACAAATTCTGGAAACCGGAAATTCTAATATTAGTGAGGTATGCTATAAAGTAGGGTTTTCTTCACCTTCATATTTTACAAAATGTTTTAAGGCCCACTTCGGAATTCTGCCTACGGAAGTTAAGGTAAAAGACGATGAGGTGTAAATAGATTATAGCTTCAAATTAAAGAAGAAAAACACATAAAAGCAGCTTGTAAAAGCATAGTTTTTATGTGTTTTTTTATACATTATAATCTGTGCTAAACGTATTCAATCTTAATATTTCTAGCTGCCTTATTTTAAGTATATCAATGTTTTAACATCAAGGCTGTTTTGTAATAGATGTTGCATCTTTTGTGTAAAATGTTGTAAAACATGTGTTTATAGGGGTAATCGCAACAAAATTCTCATTGTTTGCTTAATGCGTTCTATCAAAAAAGTGATTCGTCAAGTATATTTGATTTCATAATTATTGAATTTCAAAATGAAACATCGCAAAACCCTATTAAAACTTTTAGCAGAAATTTTACTGGTCTGTTTTATGCTTTTCATTTTGGTTATGATATTCAGTTTCTTTTAAACGCAAATTATATATGCTAATAACTAAACTTAACATATTGAACATTAAATATTATAACATAGCTTTTGTTGTAATATTGACATGTGTCTTGAATTTTTGTAACTCTAACAAAAAAGAGGTTGCTTTTCAATTTCAAGATGAATCGCTTTCTACAGAAGCACGTGTTAACGATTTAGTATCGCGTTTAACTTTAAAAGAAAAAATATCTCAATTAAGATATGATGCTCCAGCAATAGAACGGTTAGGTATTCCTGAATACAATTGGTGGAACGAGTGTTTACATGGTGTTGCTAGAGCGGGAGAAGCAACTGTTTTTCCTCAAGCTATAGGTATGGGGGCAACATGGAATCCAGGTTTAATTTTTGAAATGGGAACAGCAGTTTCAGATGAAGCTAGAGCTAAGCATCATCAGTTTATAAAAGAGGGTAAAAGACGCATGGGCCAAGGTTTAACATTTTGGACACCCAATATCAATATTTTTAGAGATCCGCGTTGGGGTAGAGGTCAAGAAACTTATGGTGAAGATCCATTTTTAACCAGTAAAATTGGTGTTAATTACATTAATGCCTTACAGGGCGATGATGATAAATACTTGAAAGTAGTTGCTACAGCTAAGCATTTTGCTGTACACAGTGGTCCGGAGAAATCGAGACACCAAGATAACTACCAAACGAATAATAAAGATTTATACGAAACGTATTTGCCAGCATTTAAGGCAGCCGTTAAGGAAGCGAATGTCTATTCCGTAATGTGTGCGTATAATAGATATAGAGATGTGCCATGCTGTGGTAGCGATATGCTATTACGAAAAATTCTTCGCGACGACTGGGGTTTCAATGGTTATGTAGTATCCGATTGTTGGGCGATAAACGATTTTTGGCAAGCCGAACATCATGGCGTTGTAGAAACACCAGCAGAAGCGGCGGCTATGGCGTTAAATAACGGCACAGATTTAAATTGCGGAAATGTTTACGACCCTAGTCTTAGCGATGCTGTTTTAAAAGAATTGGTAGATGAGGTAGCTATTGGTGCTGCTGTAAAAAAACTGTTTTTAGCACGTTTTAAATTAGGTATGTTTGATGCTCCAGAACATGTAAAATGGGCAAACATTCCTTATGATGTTGTAGTAAGCGAAGCGCATTTTGCACTGTCGGAAAAAGTGGCTAAGGAATCTATGGTGTTGCTTAAGAATGAAAACGAAACATTACCACTTAGTAAAGATTTAAAATCCGTTGCTATAATAGGTCCTAATGCAAATTCTACACAAGCTTTATTAGGGAATTATCATGGTACGCCAAACCAGTTTATTACTCCTTTAAAAGCTATAAAGTCGAAATTACCTAATACGGAAATACATTATGCTTTGGGTAGTGATATTGCTACGGGATGGTCCACTTTAACACCTATTCCTAATTCGGAACTCAAAAGCGAAGGCGAAGCAGGTTTAAAAGGAGAGTACTTTAGTAATAACATTTTTAAAGGTGAGCCTGAGTTTACAAGGGTAGATAGTATTATCAATTTTGTTTGGACGCCAAAACGCCCTATTAACGATTTAAAATCTGATAACTTTTCGGTTCGTTGGACAGGAGCATTAAAACCAACCGAAAGTGGTGCATACAGAATAGGTTTAAAGGCAAGTAGTTTTGCTAAATTGTTTATAAACGATTCACTTTATTTCGAGTTTAGTGCAGAATATGAGCCAAAAACAAAGTATTTCGATACGGTTTTAGAAAACGATAAATCATACAATATTAAAATAGAGTATAACAACGTATTGTCCGATCCGCAAGCACATTTGCTTTGGGCCAAATTAGATGAAGACTTAATAACTCCAGCTATAGAGGCGGTTAATAAG
Source organism: Algibacter lectus (assembly GCF_004368925.1). Lineage (NCBI taxonomy): Bacteria > Pseudomonadati > Bacteroidota > Flavobacteriia > Flavobacteriales > Flavobacteriaceae > Algibacter > Algibacter lectus. The sequence continues at coordinate 1,331,857 of NZ_SORL01000007.1, read as the reverse complement.
GCCGATGTTGCCATATTGTTTTTAGGGCTTTCACCAGAAATTGAAGGCGAAGAAATGGAAGTGAAATTAGAAGGTTTCGATAAAGGTGACCGCTCTGAAATTTCATTACCTAAAAACCAAATAGAATTAATGAAAAAGGTGCATGCAACCGGAAAACCAACTATTGTTGTTTTAATGAATGGGAGTGCGTTAGCTGTAAATTGGGCAGCCGAAAATGTTCCTGCAATTTTAGAAGCTTGGTATCCTGGAGAATTTGGAGGAAAAGCTATTGCCGATGTTTTGTTTGGTGATTATAATCCTGGAGGGAAACTTCCGGTAACCTTTTATAAATCGGTAACAGATTTACCAGATTTTAAAGATTATAACATGGAGAATAGAACGTATAAATATTTTAAAGGAGATCCTTTATTTCCTTTTGGTCACGGACTAAGTTATTCAAATTTCGAATATTCAAACCTAAAAATAGCAGATCAAGTAACGCTTAAAGATGCTATTAATGTTTCAGTTGAAATAAAAAATATAAGTAAAGTTGCAGGCGATGATGTGGTTCAAATTTATTTAACACATTTAGATAAACAAGAGCAAAACGCAATTAGAACTTTGGTTAGTTTTGATAGAGTGCATCTAGCTGCTGGAGAGACTAAAACCTTAAATTATAAATTAGATGCTGAACAGTATGCTTGGGTTAGTTCTAAAGGGAAAAAAATATTAGAACCGGGAAATGTATTGCTAAGTGTAGGAGGTAAACAACCAAATTTTACTGGTGTTGCCGATGCGAGTTCTACATCTGTTTTAAAAAAAAGAGTATTATTAACAAACTAAATAAATAACTAATTAATTAACTTAAACTATTTAATATGATGAAGTTTAAACTTTTGGGTATGTTGCTTGCTATGTTCTGCATGCAAAATGCCTTTTCACAAGCAAAAACCATAAGCGGTACAGTTTCAGATACTGGAGGTATGCCTTTACCTGGTGTGTCTGTAATTGTTTTGGGTACCACAAATGGAGCATCTACAGATTTCGATGGTAATTTTTCTTTGAAAAACGTAAATATAGGAGATCAAATTACAGTAAGTTACGTTGGTATGGCTACTAAAACGCTAACTGTAGGTAATCAAAATACATTAAAAATAACTTTAGAAGAATCTCTAGAAGCACTAGAAGCTATTGTTGTAGTTGGTTACGGAAAGCAGAGTAGAGCCACGGTAACAGGAGCCGTTTCTACGGTAGATGCTGAAGAAATGTCGGCTTTACCAGTAACTAATGCAGAGTCTGCACTTCAGGGGCGTGCACCAGGAATTACTGTTGTAAACGGTGGTGTTCCAGGTTCTAGTCCAGTAGTTTTGATTAGAGGTTTAGGTACTTTTGGTAACAACTCGCCATTATATGTTATAGATGGTGTTATTGTTGGTAATTTATCTGGAATAAGCCCTAACGATATCGAGAATGTATCTATTTTAAAAGATGCATCTACTACTGCTATTTATGGAGCACGTGGTTCTAATGGTGTGGTTTTGGTAACAACTAAAAAAGGAAAAAGTGGTAAAAGCCAACTATCATTCAATACGTATACGGGGTTTCAACAAAACACGAAACGTTACAACACCATGAATACCATTGAGTATTTGCAACATGCAGGTAATTTAGGAGTTTTTCCAAACAGACCATTATCTACGTATAAAATAAATACAAACTATCAAGATGAGATATTTAGAACAGGAATGATGCAAAATCATAGTTTAAACTATTCTGCGGGAACCGATAAAAGTTCTCAATATTTTTCTGCGGAATATTTAAAACAAGAAGGAATTATTGTTAACACAGGCTTTGAGCGTTATTCGTTTAGAGCAAACAGTTCTGTTAATATCGGTAAATTAAAAGTAGGTGAGTCTATGGCGCTTTCGTTTGGAAAACAAAACCCAGAATTATCGGGTGGTGGACGTTCTTTAATTACTCATGCTATTAAAGCGGCTCCGTATTTACCCGTTTATAACTCTAATAACGATGGCGGTTTTCAAGGGCCTTCTTCATCTGCAGATGGACAAGATGCTGAAAACCCAGTACGTATTCAAACACACCCTACAAGCATTAACAAAACGTTAAGCGTTATCGGTAACTTATATGCCGATTTAGAGATTATTGAAGGTTTAAATTATAAAACACAAGTTGGTTTAGATTATTTTACGTTTGATGGAAACACATTTACGCCATCATTTAGTGATGATAGTGTTGACGGTAGTAGTACACATGCTCAAAACTATGCCGAGTATGGTAGAAGTCATACTCAAGGGCAAACTTTAATTTTTACAAACAGTTTAAGTTACAGTACAACTATTGCTGAAAAGCATAATTTAGAATTATTAGCACTTGCTGAAAAAACAGAGAACAAGAGTACAAATTTTGGTGGAAGTGCAAGAAACTTAATTACAAACGAGTTAGTTCAATTTGGTGCCACAACGCCATCTATTGGAAGTGGTTCTAGTGAAACCAATAGATTAGGTTATTTAGGAAGGGTTAATTATAACTTTGAAGATAAATATATTTTATCTGCTTCTATTAGAAGAGATGCTTCTTCAAGATTTGGTGCAAACAATCGTTGGGGAACATTTCCATCGGCTTCTTTAGGTTGGAATATTGCTAAAGAAAACTTTTTAGACGATTCTAATGTTAGTAATTTAAAACTTAGAGCAAGTTACGGTGTAGTTGGTAACGATAATATTGGAGACTATTTATACAGTGCCACGTTAACGGGTAATTTTGAGTACCCATTAGGCGATGGTAATGGAGCAGGTGTAACTGCAAATGGTGGCGCAAATCCGGATTTAAAATGGGAGGAAACTACCATGTTTAATGTTGGTTTAGATTTTGGTTTAAATAATGGGCAGTTTACTGCAAGTTTAGAATATTATAGAAACCAAAGTGACGATTTATTATTAAGCTTACCAGCACCATTATCTAATGGTATTAATGCCGGAAACATCACGGCAAACGTTGGTTCGGTAGAAACTAGTGGTGTAGAGTTAGCTTTAGGATTTAATGATTATGAAGGGGATTTTACATGGTCGGCGAATTTAAATTTAGGAACTAGTGGAAACGAAGTTTTAAGTTTAGGAAGCTTAGATGCTTTTGAAGGTGCAGCCATGAAAGATGGTAAAGGAAACATTTCTAGAACTACGGTTGGCGAATCGTTATTTCATTTTTATGGTTTAGTAAGCGATGGTATTTACCAAACTCCAGAAGAGGTAGCAGCGGTATTTACATCAAATCCAGGGCAAACTACAGTACAACCTGGAGATGTTAGGTATAAAGATTTAAATGGAGATGGAGACATTACTTCTGAAGATCGCGATATTTTGGCAAACCCTTATCCAGACTTTACTTATGGATTAAACTTAAGTGCTAATTATAAAAACTTCGATTTAAATTTATACATCACAGGTATAGAAGGTGTTGATATTTATAACACTAACAAATACGATTTAGAAGCTGGTGCCAATAGATTATTTAATGGAAGTAAAGTATTACTAGATAGTTGGACACCAACTAATCCATCTACAACACAACCAAGAGTGCCAGGAGCACCGCAAAACCATAGTGTTTCAGATAGATATATTGAAGACGGATCGTTTACAAGGTTAAAGAACATTAGCTTAGGTTATACGTTTACCGACGGTGTATTCGAAAATTATTTTTCAAAGTTGAGATTATATGTAAGTGCCCAAAACTTAATCACCTTAACGGATTACAGCGGATTAGATCCAGAAATAGGACAAGGAAATCAAGAATTTGGAATAGACCGTGGACTTTATCCACAACCTAAATCTGTTATTTTAGGACTTCAAGTATCATTTTAATAAAAAAGAAATAAATTATGAAAACATATAAATTAATACTTACAGCACTGTTCGGGATATTTATAGTGAATTCCTGTTCAGAGAGCGAGTTCGAATTAGCCAACCCTAATCAACTGTCTCCCGAAACTTTCTTCGCTACAGAAACTCAAGTAGAATCTGCAGTAAATGCTGCTTATGCTAACCTACAAACCATTTCATTATATGGTAGATTAATTTGGTATATGATGGATAATATGTCTCATGAGCAATCTCCAAACGGACAGCAAGAGGCCGATAAAATTACATTTTACGATTTCTCGTTCGATTCCACTAACGGACAAATTGCAGAATATTGGGACAGTTGTTTTAGAGGCATAAACAAAGCAAACTTTGTTATAGGTAATGAAGCTACTATAAATAAGATTCCAGAAAACGAATTGTCGACTGCTACAAAGGCTAAATTTATGGCAGAAGCTAAATTTTTAAGAGCGCAATATTACTGGTTATTAGTAAATAGATTTGGTAATGTGCCTTTAAGAAACGGTGATTTTACACAACCAGAAGGAAAACCATTGAGCCCAAAAGCCGATGTAATGAATCAAATTATTGAAGATTTAACTTTTGCATCAGCAAACTTATTACCAAAATCTCAAGAAGAAACTGGTCGTGCTACAAAAGGAGCTGCGCAAGCATTTTTAGGAAAAGCATTATTATACCAAAAAGAATATGAACTAGCTTTAAATTCTTTTAAGAAAATGTCAGGATACGAATTAGAGTCTGATTACTACGATAATTTTAAAGAAGAAACAGAAAATGGTATAGAGTCCGTTTGGGAAATTCAATACGATTTATCTTTAGGAACAGGAGACAAATGGTCTAGTCTTGTTGCTGGTTTTGGTAAAAATCATGCGACTTATAGAGGTCAAGATTATGGTGTGTTAGATTGGTTTAACGTATATCCATCAGATGATTTAGTGGCCGAATTTGAACCTGGAGATAACAGAATTGAAGGTAGTTTTTACTTTGTTGGAGATACATACAACAATGGCGCTAATACTTTTGTAGAAGGAGATTTTGCTGAAAATAGTGGAGATATTCGCCCTATTGCTTGGAAAAAATATCAAAATTATTACAAGCAAGTTAGTGAGGTGCAGGAATCTGGAATTAACCCGAAAGTAATTCGTTACTCAGATGTGTTATTAATGATGGCCGAATGTGAAAATGAAAGACCAGGCGGTTCTCAAGCAACTGCTGTTGGGTATATTAATGAAGTTAGAGCACGTGCAGATTTAGATCCTTTATCTACTTCGCTTTCTAAATCGGCTGTGTTCGATGCTATTGTGCACGAGCGTAAAGTAGAGTTAAGTGGAGAGCAAGTACGTTTTGATGATATGATTCGTTGGGGCATCGCATCTACAGAGTTAGCAGGTACTAATTTTCAAGCTGGTAAACATGAGCTTTGGCCAATACCAGATAAGGAAATTGCAACAAATCCAAACGTTACAGTAGCAGACCAAAATCCAGGATATTAAAAATAGTTTAGAATTAGTTTAGTGATAGTTTTTTAAGTTGGATAAAAGCAGCACAATGTAATTGTGCTGCTTTTTAACTTTAAAAAACGTTTGTAAAAATAAAGATGTTTTAGAATTTTATTATCAACCATTAAAAATTAATAAATGGAAATCAGATATTTAAAAGCATATGTAGTAAGTGTAATTTGCTTTGTAATACTTATTAGTTGTTCCAAAGAGAAAGCACAGGTGAAATCTATAGATGGTAAAATTTTTTCTTCAGTTGAGGTTTCAAAATCAGGAATAGATTTTAAAAATACACTTAGTGAAACAGATAAGTTAAACTACTTTACTTATGCTTACATGTATATGGGAGCAGGCGTTTCTGCTGGAGATATTAATAATGATGGTTTAATAGATTTGTTTTTTACAGGCAATCAAGCAGAGAATAAATTGTACTTAAATAAAGGTGGTTTAAACTTTGAAGATATTACAACTAAAGCAGGTGTTTCTGGAGATCAAAGGTGGTATACAGGCACAACTATGGTAGATATTAATAACGATGGGTTTTTAGATATTTATTGTTCCGTAAGCGGGAAGTTTGAACCTAGAAACAATCAATTATTCATCAATAATCAAGATGATACGTTTACCGAAAGTGCAACTGCTTATGGATTGGATGATGCTAGCCATAGTATACAAGCAACATTTTTCGATTATGATAAAGATGGAGATCTGGATGTGTATGTAGCCAATTATCCGCCAACAAAATTTGGTTCGCCAACCTTTGTATATCAACAGAATATGCGAAATGTAAAAGCTATTGAATCCGATCATTTATATAGAAATGATGGTAACACGTTTACCGATGTATCGGAAGAAGCAGGTATTATAAATTTCGGATTAACATTAAGTGCTACAGTTGGCGATTTAAACAACGATTCTTGGCCAGATATTTATGTGTCTAACGATTTTGATTCACCAGATTTAATGTTTTTAAATCAAAAAGATGGTACGTTTAGCGAGGTTATAAAACAAGCGACATCGCACACAGCGTTTTATGGTATGGGTGCCGATATTTCGGATTTTAATAACGACGGAAATCTCGATATTTTTCAAGCAGATATGGATGCGGAAGATAATAAAAGACAAAAAGCAAACATGTCTAGCATGAATCCGCAGTTGTTCACCAATATTGAAAATGCGGGATTTCAAACCCAATACATGCAAAACTGTATGCAAGTTAATTCGGGAGTTTACCAGAATGGAATTCCTCATTTTTCTAATATTTCAAGATTAGCAGGAGTATCTTCTACAGATTGGAGTTGGGGACCACTGTTTGCTGATTTTGATAACGATGGGTTCAAAGATTTATACATTTCTAACGGTTCACGAAGAGAGATTCATAATAATGATTTTTTTAATAATTTAGAAGAACTTAAGGTTGCAAACGATTCTGTCCTTTATTTAGTTGAACAAATTCCTTCAGAGAAATTAGATAATTACATGTATCAAAACAAAGGTGATTTCAATTTTAAACGTGTTAATAAAGATTGGGGTATTGAGTGCGAAGGCTTCTCTAACGGTATAATTTATGCAGATTTAGATAATGATGGCGATTTAGAAATTGTGACAAATAATATTGACGACTATGCTTCCGTTTTTGAAAACAAAAGCTCCGAAATCAATAATTATTTAATGGTTTCATTTAAGGGGGAAAAAGCAAATGCTTTCGGTTTGGGAGCGCGCGTTTATATCACAACGGCGAATAAAACTCAAATGCAAGAGCTTACGCTTACTCGGGGCTTTGAATCTTCCGTAGCACCAATATTACATTTTGGATTAGGCAAACAAAGGGATATAGAAGCCCTAAAAGTGGTTTGGCCCGATGGAAAAATTCAGCAATTAAAAAATCTAAAAGCAAATCAAGAATTAGTATTGAGTTATGCTGATGCCATAGTTGAAGTAAAGAATAACATAGAAACGGATAGCTATCAAAAAATATTTTCTAAAGCCTCAGAAAGTCCTTTTCCAAAACATAAACACGTTGAAAATAATTTTGATGATTTTGAACATCAAGTTTTAATGCCTCACAAAATGTCGGCGTTTGGCCCTGCTTTGGCTGTAGGTGATTTAAATGAAGACGGTTTGGACGATTATTTTATTGGAGGATCTCACGAAAATTCTGGAGCTATGTATTTTCAGAATAAAGAAGGTGTTTTTGAGCAGCAATCTATAAAGGCATTGCTAGAAGATAAAAGCTATGAAGATATTAGCGCACTCATTTTTGATGCAGACAAAGATAATGATAACGATTTGTATATAGTAAGTGGCGGTTATGAGTTTGCTACGCAACCAAAATTACTACAAGATAGATTGTATATTAATGATGGAGTTGGAAACTTTATACGAGCAAAACCTGAAGTTTTACCTGAGTTTTTAGTAAGTGGATCTAAAGTTTATAATGCAGATTTTGATAAAGATGGAAAGGACGATTTATTGGTTTTAGGTAGGCAAATACCAGGTAAATATCCAATGCCAGTTTCTTCTTATGTATTAAAAAATGTTGGAGAAAAAGGCAGTCCAAAATTTAATTTATTTGAAGAAAGTTACTCCAAAGTATTCGAAAATATAGGAATGGCTACAAGCGCTGTTATCACCGATTTTAATAGCGATTCTTGGCCAGATGTTATTTTAGTAGGCGAGTGGATGCCTATAAAGATTTATAAAAATATAAAAACTGGTTTTGAAGACGTATCGGAAACCATGGGGTTAAGTAAAGATACTACAGGTTGGTGGTGGAGTATTGAAGCAGGAGATTTTGATAACGATGGTGATATGGATTATATACTCGGCAACAATGGCTTAAATTATAAATATAAAGCCACAGAAAACGAAACCTTCGATATTTTTGTTAACGATTTTGATAATAACCACAAAACCGATATTGTTTTAAGCTACTTCAATAAAGGCAAGCAATACCCAGTTCGTGGTAGGTCGTGTTCATCTCAACAAATACCTCGTATTAAAAGTAAATTTAAAAATTACGAAACTTTTTCTCAGGCTACTTTGGTAGATGTTTACACAGAAAAAGCTTTAGAGTCGTCGTTGCATTACAGCGTAAAATCTTTTGCCAGTGTGTATTTAGAAAATAAAAACGACCATTTTGTTACGCATCAATTACCTATAGATGCTCAGGTATCTAGTATCAATAAAATAATAGTAAAAGATTTTGATAAAGACACGCATTTAGATGCCCTTTTAGTAGGTAACTTATATGTGTCTGAAGTTGAAACACCACGAAATGATGCTAGTCATGGATTACTTTTAAAGGGAAATGGACAAGGTGAATTTAAGGCTATGTCTGCTAATCAGTCTGGCTTTTTTGTTACTGGAGATTCAAAAGATATGCAAAGCATAGCAGTAAAAAATGAAACCTATATTTTGATTGCTAAAAATAACGATTCGTTGGATGTTGTAAAAGTGAGGTAGAACGTTGGTTTTACTATAAAAAGCAACAATTTTGTCATTCATCGCTACATTTATTATACTCAAAAAGATGGCTAAAGAATAAATTTGAGTATCAAAAATATGGATTCAATTAAAAAAATATTTCAGGTTACTTTTTTATAGTTGAAAACATATCGATAACTAAATAAACTAATTAAAACAATTATGAAAACAACTAAAATTTTAAGTTTTTTATGTTTAAGTCTGGCGTTTTGGTCATGTTCTGATGACGATGCGGTTATAGAACTAACACAACCACAATTTACAGTAACTGCTCCAGAAGGAGAGTCTGGCTTTTTTACATTCGAAAATACAACACCAAATAAAGAAGAGTTTTATAGCTTTTGGGAATTTGAAGTTGGAGGTTCTAAAGTAATCGATCAAAATGGCCCGTTAGTGTATGAGTATAAAAGTTCAGGTTCTAAAACAGTAAAATTAACTATGGTAAGTACTTTAACAAACTTACATACAAGTCAAAATATTACGGTAACCTTGCCACCGCCATCAGACATTCGTCATTTAATAAATCCTGAGAATTTGTTAGCTAATGGTTATTTTGGAGAAGGTGAAGGTAATGATTTTACTAATTGGGGTAGAAATAATGGAGCCGATAGAATGACGGAAGAACGCAGCGAACCATTAGTAGGTTCTAGAGCTGTAAAAATTAACAATGATGTTGATGGTAACGAATGGGAAACTCAATTAGTTTCAGATGCATTTCCTACCGTAGATGGTGAAAAATATACTGCTTCTGTTTGGATTAAAGGTTCTCCTGTTTCAATCCGTTTTTCTACAAACCCTGGAGTTGGTGGCGATCAGTATGCTGGTAATTACACCGCAACTTCCGATTGGGCTCAATACTCTTGGACCTTTATAGCAAACTCTGCAACAACCTTATTAGCACTAGATATGGGAAAAACAAAAGGAACATTTATAATAGATGCTGTTGAGGTTGTAAAAGGCGAAGTTGCCTTGCCATTACCTTCTAATGATAGCGAATTATTAAACGGTGATTTAGAAGCAGGTGAAGAAAATGATTTTACCAATTGGAGTCAAAACAATGGAGCAGATAGAATGACTCAAGAAACTGTAGATGTTTTAAGTGGTTCTAGAGCGCTTAGAGTTAATAACGGCGTCGATGGTAATGAATGGGAAGCTCAAATGGTAAGTGATGGTTTTGCAACCGAGAATGGAGCAGACTACACCGTATCACTATGGATTAAAGGCGATGCTGTTTCTGTTAGATATTCTACTAATCCAGGTGCAAATAGTACCGAACAATATGCTGGTGGTTATATCGCATCTGCAGAATGGACAAAATATGCTTGGACATTTACAGCAAATTCAGATACATCTTCTATAGCTTTAGATATGGGGAAAACAAAAGGAACATTTTTAATAGATGCAATTAAAGTTGTTAAAAACTAAACAAAACGAAAAAACTATGAAAAACACATTTAAATATATAATTCGTTTGGTCTTATTATTTATGGCTTTTAGCTGTTCTAATTCTTCAGATGATTCTCCAACATTTGGACCAACCGAACTTCCAGATGCTATACAAGCATCGTTCGATTTTACAATATCACCATCAGATCCAAAAGTGCTTATTTTAAATAATACAACCGAATATTACCTACCATATACCGGAGTTTGGGATTACGGAAATGGCTCTAGCGCTATTGCTGATGGAGCAGGAGTAAAAGAGGTGACTTACGATACTCTAGGAAGATATACTATTAGCCTTACCGTATCTAGTGATGGTATTACAAACACCATTAGTAAAGATATTATTGTAGATGAAATAGGTATTTGTCTTAATGCCGTTTGTGGAAGTGTAAATACAGCGAGTTTAAAAGGTGCAGCAACTACATTTTCGGTAGGTACAATTACAAGATCGCCTTATGTTACGGCAGGAGGTACGCATATAGAAATTCTAAAGAATGAGTTTAATAACTTGACTTCGGAATATGAAATGAAGATGAATATTATGTATCCATCAGAAGGTAATTATGATTTTTCTGCAGGAGATGCCATTGTAGGTTTCGCTCAAGCAAATGATATGAATGTGCATGGGCACGCTTTAATTTGGCACAATGCAACACCTAGTTGGGTAGAAAATTTTTCTGGAACCGATGCAGAGTTTGAAGCTATGGTAGAAGATTATATTACAACAACTTTAAATCACTATAAAGGAAAGGTACGTTCTTGGGATGTTGTGAATGAAGCTTTTGAAGATGGTACAGGGCACCCGTTAAGAAATTCAGTTTTTAGACAAAAAATGGGAGATGATTATATTAAAAAATGTTTTCAGTTTGCTAGAAATGCAGACCCAGATGTAATTCTTTTTTATAACGATTACAACATGGCATCTAGCCCAACAAAACGTCAAGCTATGTTTAACTTGGTTGATGAGTTGGGAGATTTAATTGATGGTGTAGGTGCACAAATGCATATTTCTTACAACGGGCCTTCCGCAGCCAATATTCAAGCTGTTGCAGATGGTACAGTATCTAGAAATTTAAAATTGCACTTTGCAGAATTAGATATTAGAGCAAACCCAGAAGAAGATACCAGTTTAACTTCACTTTCTTCAGATAGAGCAAATGCTCAGAAAGACAAATTTAAAGAGGTTGTTCAAATTTATAATGCCATTCCGTTGGATAATAAATTTGCATTAACAGTTTGGGGTGTAAGAGATAATGAGTCATGGTTGTTAGATTTCTGGGGTGTTCCAGAGTGGCCATTAATGTTTGACGAAGATTATAATAAAAAGCCTGCATATGCTGGGTTTTTAGAAGGATTAGAGTAATAAATATCATTTAATATTTTAGTTAGAAAGCCCTAAGTTGTTCCGCATTTTAGGGCTTTTCTATATAAAAAAGTTAAAGTATTTAGGTCTAGAGATAAAAAACATACAAACGAAAGTAACCAACAAATAATAAAAATATGCTTTTCAATAAAATCTTAAAAATTACCTGTGTAACCTTGTTATTACTAGTTATGCATGCATGTAATAAAAAACAGAAAGAAAATGGCTTAAAAGCTAATGCGGAATTTCCAATAGGAACCGCCATTAAAATTGAAACTTTAAATGCCGATTTTGAGCTTCAAGATTTACAAAAATCAAACTTCAATAGCATAACCTCTGCAAGCGACATGAAAATGAACCGAATCATAGAAAGCGAAGGTGTGTACAATTGGAGCAGAATAGATGGTATTCTTAATTACGCTCAAAATAATAACCAACGTTTGTTTGGTCATAATTTAATTTGGCACAGTTCTACACCTAAATGGGTAGAAGAGAAAGCTTTAAAAGATACGTTGTGGTTAGCCGGTTTTATGAAAGATTATATAACAACTTATGTAGGCCGCTATAAAGGTAAAGTCGCGGGCTGGGATGTTGTAAACGAAGCATTTGAATCTGCAGGAGGAGCCATGAGAGAGACCATCTGGTACAGCGTTATGGGCAAAGATTACATCGCTAAAGCATTTACTTATGCCCATGAAGCCGACCCAAATGCAGTTTTGTTTTATAACGATTTTAATATTGAGCGAGACACTTTAAAACTAAATGCAACACTTAAATTAATAGAAGATTTAAGGGAGAAAAATATTCCAATTCATGGTTTAGGTTTTCAAATGCATATCCGTATGGATATTCCAGATGAGGTGATTGCAAATGCCTTGAAGAAAGCAGCCGATACAGGTTTAAAAATTCATTTATCTGAAGTTGATATTATTTTTAATACACATAATGATACGCAATATGGCGGTGAACAAATTTACACTGAATTAACCGATGATATGAAAAAGGCACAAGCCGAAAAATATAAAAACCTTGTTATAATGTACCGTTCCATTGTACCGAAAGCACAACAATACGGCATTACATTTTGGGATTTTACAGATAGAGACTCCTGGATAGATGGCTTTTTTAGTATAACCGATTGGCCAACTATTTACGATGATAATTTACAACCAAAACCAGCTTATTTTGGAGTTTTAGAAGGTTTAAAAGAAGAATTGTAATGAAAGCAAGAAATAGAATCATTAAGATATTGACTGTATTAATGTCTACGTTCAGTTTTGGGCAAACAGACTATAGTATTTCTTCTCAAAAAGATAGATTAAGGCAATATTCTGGGCAATGGGTAAGTGCTATTAATTCTAGCACAGATAGCGTTGCAGTACTGCCGGCTTTGAAAATGAGCAGTATAAGTGATTTTAATAATAATTCGCTTAGCATAACGGTTTTGCAAAAAAATAGTGCCAGTAAATATGAATCAATACTTAGGGAGATAATTGGTTATGATCGTGTTACGAATACTGTCTTTGCAGCCGGACATAATAATGAAGGTGCTTTTTTTACAGGGAAAGGCAGGTTTTCTTCAGAAAAAAAATGGACCATGCAGGATAAAGATCTTAATGGAAATAACACCATGACGGTTAATTTTAACTTTAATAATTATACCGATGTTACTTTGGAAGGCTTTGATAATAATGAAAAACATTTATGGAAAACGAGATACATCAAACATAATCCTAAAAATAAGAATATAGGTATTCAATTAGTTTCGGTGCATGATGATATGCTTAAAAATCCAGAAAAAACTTTGATCCAATTAGGTAGAATGGGGTATAGTTATGTTGAAACTTTTGTGTATAGAGAAGGGGGTTTTTATGGTTATACTCCGGAAGTGTTTAAGGCTGTAGTTGAAAAAGCAGGTATGAGGTTTTTAGGTTCTATGACGTTCTTTGATCCTGCAGATAAAAATGATGATGTTGCAATCAAGTTTTGGTGGAATAAGGCTATACAAGATCATAAAAAAGCGGGTGTCGAATATCTTTCAACTTCAAATAGTAAAATAAAAAGTATTAAGACAATTAAAGAGCTTCAAGATTATTGTAATTATTATAATAAAATCGGAAAACTTTGTAAAGACAATGACTTAAAATTTATTTTTCATAATCATGCTGATGAATTTTTAATGGTTGAAGGTATAAGAGTTTACGATTACTTTCTGCAAAACACAAATCCGGAATATGTGTTTTTTCAATCGGATATCTATTGGATGCATGTCGCAGGTGTTAATCCTGTTCATTATTTTGAAACCTATCCTAACCGATTTATTAGTTGGCATGTTAAAGACTATAAAGAATTAGGAGAAAGCGGGAAAATAGATTTCGAAGATATATTTAAGTATCAAAAAATATCTGGAGTTCAATATATTTTATCTGAAGTTGAAGATTATAGCTTTCCACCGTTGTTTAGTGTTGGTTTAGCTTGGGAATATATTTATTATGAATTATTAAAATAAACCTTTGATTATGAAACCTGTTACAATTAAGAATCTTTTATTAACTCTATGTATGCTTACAATGATTAAAACCAATGCTCAAGATCAGTTTAGTGTTTTATTGTTTACCCAACATGATGATTGGCACTACAATAGCATTCCTATTGCTATTCAGGCCTTTGAAGATATGGCAGAAGAACATCAATTCAAATTTAATTGGACACAACGACCAAATGATCTTATCGAGAAATTACCAGAACATGATGTAGTAATATTTATGAATGCCAATGCCGATTCTTTGAAGACAAAGCATATGGTTGCTTTAAAAACATTTATGAAACGTGGTGGAGGTTTTGTTGGTATACATGGAACAGCAGATGGTGAAAACGATAATACTTGGTTTGATGGCCTTGTGGGCGCAAAATTTGTTGATCATCCAAAATTACAGGCTGCCATTGTAAAGGTTGAAAACACCGATTTTCCAGCAACATGGCATTTGCCAAATAAATGGTTACGTAGTGATGAGTGGTATAATTTTGAAAATATGAATTTAGATAAACTAAATATAGTATTAACTGTTGATGAAGCTTCTTATAATTTTACTGCAGGTTATGATGAAATTCCGTTAAAAGGTATGGGAGAAATACACCCTATTTCTTGGTTTCAATATTATGAAGGAGGAAAGTCATTTTATACAGCCTTAGGGCATAAACCAGAATCGTATAAAGACAAAAATTTCTTAGATCATATTTTTGGTGGGATCTACTGGGTGGTTAGTAAGTGAAATAATTTAGGTTTGAAGTTTTTAGTTAAACTTCATATTAAATAAAAATGGATTGTAATGCTCAATAAGTCGCTTTACAATCCATTTCATTTATAGTCTTATTTCATAATAAACATTAGTCTTTATAAGGGGTTAAGGTCTCAATACTTCCATCTTCTCTATGTGTGATTTCAGCAACTTTAACAGACCTTAAATGCGTTACACCTTTAGATAAACTAGAATCATGATAAAATAAATACCATTTTTTATCAACTTTGCAAACAGAGTGGTGAGAGGTCCAACCAACTACAGGATTTAAAATACGTCCGCCATAAGTAAATGGTCCATAGGGGCTGTCTCCAATAGCGTAGCAGATAAAATGCGTGTCTCCGGTAGAATAAGAGAAATAGTATTTACCGTTATATTTATGTAACCAGGCAGCTTCGAAAAAACGACGATTATTGTCGCCAGCTAATAGTAAGTTTCCGTTTTTATCTAAAATTTCTATAGCTTTTGGTTTTTCGCTGAATTCTAATAAATCGTCCGTCATTTTTGCCACATAAGGGAGTAATGCAGGTTCGTTATCTTCAGGAAGAAATGCCGTTGGGCTATCGGGTTGAGCTGCATTAAATTCTCCACTTCTCCAGCGCTGTAATTGCCCGCCCCAAAGACCACCAAAATACATGTAGTAACTCCCGTCGTCATCTTTAAAAACTGCAGGGTCAATAGAAAAACTGCCTTTAATAGCTTCTTGTTGCGCTTTAAATGGTCCTATAGGCGAGTTGCTTGTGGCGACTCCAATTCTAAAAATGCCATCATGAGCTTTCGCAGGAAAAAACAAATAATATGTACCGTCTTTTTCATTGGCATCTGGAGCCCACATTTGCTCTTTTGCCCAAGGCACATCATCTACGTGTAAAGCGACACCGTGGTCTACGGCTTCACTATCGATAGAATCCATTGAGATTACATGATAGTCTTCCATTGCGAAGTGGCTTCCTAAATCGTCAAAAGCTTCTCCAGCATCAACATCGTGAGATGGGTAAATGTATATTTTTCCGTTAAAAAAATGGGCAGATGGATCAGCAGTGTAAATATTGGTTACCAATGGTTGGGAAATAGCGCGCTTATTTAGGTCATCAAAATTGATGTTTTCGATACTTTCTTCAGGCATAATTTTATGTTTTGTTAGTTTTAACTTTGTCTTCGTTCTTTTAGTTCAGCTTCAATTTGTACTTCCATTTTCTTATTAATTTCATAAAAGAAAAGTAAACCTACTCCTAGTAAAAATGGAATTGCAGGATATATACTTACAAGCATTTTAGTGCCTGTAATTGTAATGGCAGTTTGTTGCGTAAGGTCTGCATCATAACCATAACTTGCTAAAATGTAGGCTAAAAGCGCAGAGCCAATGCTTAGGCCGCCTTTTAAACCGACCATCATTGCAGAGAAAATAATGGCTGTTGCTCGACGGTTCGTTTTCCATTCAGAATAATCTGCAACATCGGCAATCATAGCCCAAAGTAGCGGGATAGTGATTCCATAGAAAAAACCATGTAAAATTTGTGATGCAAACATCAGTTCTACAGATGTTGAAGAGAAGAAATAAAAGAAGATGATAAACAAAGTTGAAATAAATAAAAACGTCATAAAAACATCTCTTTTTCCATATTTGTCTGCTAATTTTTTAGATAAACCAATACCAACTATCATGAAAATAATACCACCAGCGTTGAATAATCCAAACCCTGCAGATACAGGATCTTCACCAAAGAAATTTACACCAATACTTGATAGAAAATCTAATAACGGACCTATAAAACTTGTTAATCTATCGGCATCTACGTAGTTTTTAAAATAATACACATAAGAGCCTCCCTTCATGGCTAGAGTAACAAAAACTAATGTGGTAACGGTTAACGTTATAACCCAAGGTTTGTTTTTAAATAAATCGGATAAATCTTCCTTAACACTCGATTTTTGTTCTGGCTTAGGGACAATACGCTCTCGCGTAGTGAAAAATGTGATGAGCAACATAATGGTGCCTATAAAGGCAAGCCACGTCATTACTATTTCTATTCCAACTGCTTTATCACCACCTCCGGCAGATTCAATAATAGGTAGCATAAATACTTGCACAAAAAATTGTGCAAACATTACTGCAACAAAACGATACGCAGAAATGCTATTTCGTTCGCCCATATCGCCAGTAATTACCCCGCTTAAAGCTGAATATGGTAAGTTGTTTGCAGCATAAAGTAAAAGTAATAAAGTGTAAGTAACAACAGCATAAATAACTTTGCCTTTATATTCAAAGTTGGGTGTGCTAAAGGCTAAAAGTGCCACAACTCCAAGTGGTACTGCTGTCCATAAAATCCATGGTCTAAACTTTCCCCATTTAGAAGTTGTTCTGTCTGCAATAGCACCAATAATTGGATTAAACCCGAAAGCAGCAACAAGGCCAACACTTAATATAATTGCTGAAGCATGATTGGCTTCAAGACCATAAATATCAGTATAGAAAAAAGCTAAATAGGTAACTAATGTTTGAAATACTAAATTGGCAGCTAGGTCTCCTAAACTATATCCTATTTTTTCTTTAACTGAAAGTTTTTGTGTATCAGAACTCATAACTTTTAGTTTTGTTTTGGTTGATTATCACTTTTTAAAGCCATAACACGCTCATATGCTTTTTTAGGATTGAAGTCTCTATCGAATAATAACGGATGATTCGTTCTTCCGTTTATAGGCCAGTAATTTAACCAAGACTGACCGTCGTTTACCCCCCAAAATGTAACTCTATCAATTTTGTCTTTATGTTTCAAGAAAAGCTTAAAAATAGTTTCATATCTGTTAGCCAATTGCATAGCTGCAGCTTCAGATAATTTTTCTGGATACGGATTCATTTTTGGGTCACCTTCATACTGCTCATAACTTTGTTCTACGGCAGCACCATCCAAATCCCATGGGTTTGGTAGAGCTGTAACATCTAACTCGGTGAAACTAACTTTTACGCCTAATGCGGCATAAGCAAGAATACTATTTTCTATATCTTCTATAGATGGGCCTTCTAAACTCCAGTGGGCTTGCATACCAACACCATCTATTTTTACACCTTTTTCTTGTAGACTTTTTACAAGCCTTACTACACCGGCTCTTTTTTCTGGTTTCCAAAGGTTGTAATCATTGTAAACTAATTTTGCATTAGGGTCGGCTTCAGCAGCTAATTTAAAAGCAAGTGCTATAAAATTATCACCCATAACCTCGTAAAAATTAGAAGTTCTAAAACTGCCATCTTCATTTAAAGCTTCGTTCACCACATCCCAAGTATCTATTCTGCCTTTGTATCTTTTTACAATAGTATTTACATGGTGTTCTATATTTTTCACCATAGTAATGCTGTCTTTTTCATTTTGCATCCATGGCGCCAATTGGCTATGCCAAACCAAAGTATGCCCAACAATATGCATATTATTTTTTTCTCCGAGTGCTACATATTTATCGGCAATATCAAAATAGAATGTATCTTTTTGTGGGTGAATTTGTTCCCATTTCATTTCGTTTTCTGGAGTAATGGTATTAAATTCTTTTTCTATAAGGTTTATAGATAATGTGTCTTTTTCTTCTATTTGAGATTTGTTTAATGCCGCTCCAATAAGAAAATCACCTTTAAAAGCATCTTTCAATGAAGTGGTTTTAATTTCGGTTTTACTAATTTCTTTTATTTCGTTTTTACAGCTAGATGCACTTAAAATTAGTGCAGAAACTAAAAGGATATTTTTTATTCTGTGGGTCATGGTTATGGTTTAAAAAAGACGTTTTATAATTGAAATTTTAATACTTAAAATGATTTGAATAAAATTACTTTTTTAATAGAATGTAGAGTAAAACAAAATGGACTAATGGTGAAACAATTGTTGCATATGATTGAAATTACTATGTATAACAGCTATTTCGAAATGATTGATGTGAAATAATTTTACTAGGGATAGATTTAGATGTCTAAAAGAAATTTAGTGTAAATGCTCTTTTTAGTTATAAAACATGGACACTTTTAAAAGATGAAATAATAGGAGGAAAGGCTTAGTTTTTTCATGAGGAAGGCTGTGTTTTCAATCTCACTTCAATAAAAAGCGAAGTATGAAAATAATAACAGATAATATAAATTATCCTGAATGTTTTTACGTAACCAATGAATAAGTTGGTTACGATTTTTTTTTTTTGATGTTATCCAGAACATTAGTAGGTTGAACTGGAAATTATAAAGTCTTCTTATAAATACTTTAAATATTTATAAGAAGACTTTTTTGTTCCGTAAGGAAAGTGGTTGATGGACCTTAATTTATTTTTTTATAAACTTCAATGTTGTGATAAATGGTATCATTATTCTTATAAGTGTTTACTTGTTTATAAGAGTTTTTTCCGCGTTCAATAGGTATAACGTATGTGTTCACGTCACTTTTCATTGATTTCGAAGTAGACGTTAGTTTTTCAATAATGGTGTCGTTTTTAAAAGTATAAGTACCATAAGCATGCCATTCCGAAGCATCGGGAGCCGGATCTGTGTTCCATATTACATAGCCGTCTAGGTAAATTTTATGTTGCACTTTTGAAGTATCAACTATAAGGGTATCTTCATTTGCAAGATGGTAGAATTCGCTTAATTCCCAAACACCTTCCATGGTATTAAAATTTTTAACTTTTTTTGAATTAATTCTAGAACCACAAGCGATAGATATGATTGAAATTAATGCTAAATAAAATAAGTTTTTGAACGTTGTGGTTTTAATAATAGCCTTTCTTTTCATGGTTTTCTGTAGGTGTTTAAGATGAATTGTTTTTCGTCTTTAAATTAGAGATGTTTTAGAAATTTATTCACAATATATCTACGTAGGTAAAGTTTTACTAATATAATATAAATTTTTTAGTAGATAGAGGAGAAGGGCTTATCTTATTTTAAAAAGATAAGCCTTACTCTGTTTCGTGCTATTCAAAGGTATTTTACATCAAAATGAAACATAATTTATACGAATAGGGAATAATTAATACTTATAAAGATAGAGTGAAGGCTATTTTTGTTTGCATGACACGTAATGTTATTGATAAGCTATTACAGACGGCAACACAGGAGCAGAAATAAAAATTACTACTTGTTATAACAAGTCGTTCTATTCTAAAAAAGTATATATGATAAATCGGGTTTTTTGCAAACAGACTTTATTTCTTGTCCTGAGTTTAATAATGTTTCAAGGTTATGCTCAAAAAGAAGGGCAAGACAAGTCTAAAATTGTTGTGTCTACCTCTAGTCTAGAAAAGGACAGCGAAAGTGTTTTTGTGCGTTCGGAAAATAATTTGATGATCTATCCGGAAATGGATGGTTTAGAAGGCCGATTAGGTGAAAATATAAACGGGCCTTCGGTAATAAAAGTACCCGATTGGATTGAAAATCCTCTAGGTAAATACTATATGTATTTTGCGCATCATCATGGTAAGTTTATTCGGTTAGCTTATGCAAATTCGCCGGTTGGACCTTGGACTGTATATAAGCTAGGAGTGCTTCATATTGATAAAACAGCAGCTATTGGCCATATAGCTTCGCCAGATATTATTATAGATGAAGAAACGAAAACCATTAGAATGTATTTTCATGGATATAACAGAAATAAAGAAGGGCAAAAAACGTTTTTCAGCACGTCTAAAAATGGAATAGATTTCAAAGCATCCGATATCATACTGGGGCCTTCCTATTTTCGTGTTTTTAAATACAAATCGGAATATTATGCATTAGTAAAAGGTGCTTTTTATCGGTCTAAAGATGGTATGCAACCATTTGAGAAAGGTGCTTTAATTTTACCTAAAGCAAGACATACCGCTGTTAGCTTAAAAAAAGATAAGCTTGCTGTATTTTATTCCCAAAAAGGAGATGCACCAGAACGGATATTAAGTTGTGATGTTGATCTTTCTGAAGGTTCATGGAAAAGCTGGAAAGCTAACGAGGTTAAAGAAGTATTAAAACCAGAAATGGATTATGAAGGTGTAAATGTTCCTATTGAAAAATCGGTAAAAGGTTTTTCTAGAAAACCACTGCATGAGTTGAGAGATCCAGCTATTTTAAATGATAACAAAGATGTATACCTTTATTATTCAGTATCTGGAGAATTTGGAATTGGAGTTGCTAAACTCCTGAAAAGTAATTAAATATTATCTTCTGAACCAAATCGTTATAGTTGTTATTGATGGCTTGCTTTTTTAAGTTGCTTTTCAGCTAAATTAGGAGGGAAGTTTAAGAGAAACAAAATCGTACTAAGTGTCGCGTTAAGTAACTATCAAAAATTTAATACCCTTATTCAAATGTTAAATGTGATACCTTTGGCTTTATAATTATTACCAAACTACAATTGAAAGCAATTACAAAATACTGGTTTTTAGAAGATTTCAATCTTTTTAAGAAGCTTGGCACGTTCAATATGATGAAGATTGTTGAGATTCTAGAAATGGATAATATTGAAAAGGGAAAAGCTATTAACCTTAATGATGAGCATAAGAATAGTGTGTTCTTTCTAAAAAAAGGGAGTGTAAAAATTGTAAACAAAACGAACAACACTGTTAAGTATGTTTTAAAGCGTGGTAATATTTTTGGAGAACTTGCATTATATGATAAAAAAGCGGCAAGCGAAGAAATAGCTTATGCTTTAGAGGACTGTGTAATCTGCTACATAGAATCTGAACAGATGGAAGTGCTTATGGAAAAACATAAGTCTTTGAAAAATGGCGTGCTAAAAATTTACGGACTTCGAATTCAAAAACTAGAAAGAAGACTTCACAATTTGTTATACAAAGATAGTGTAACAAGAATTAAAGAATTTATTGCAGATTATCTAGAAGAGTTTGGTGAATCCAATGAAGGTGGGCATTTAACTGCTAAAAACTTACTTTCACATAAAGAGATTGCAAACCTTACAAATACCTCTAGACAAACAGTGAGTAATGTACTGAGTACAATGAGGAAAGAAGGGATAATAGATTATAATATCGAGTTTATTTCAAGTATAAAATAGTTGTTAGAATCTATTAACGTTTCTTGTATGAATTCGATATAGATTATACATCGGTAGGCGTAATAATTAGCTGTTAAACTTGGCTTTTGATACTGTTATTATATAGATTGTTACTTATTGTAACCTGTTAATTCATAGTGTTTTATTTTATCTGAAAGGAATTTTAACATATCTCGACAAACCCATAACTAACACATTAACAATTAAATGAAATTAACTAAAACTTTAGGGTATCTAGGCCTTATTGCTTCTATTCTTGTAGGTTTGGGCGAATACTTTTTACACTATTCACCCTCAATTTTAGAACATTCAGAAAATTATGAATTTTTCAAATTTGTAACATTAAATAATCTTACCGCAGGTCATTTCTTGGCCGTTATTGGATTGCCATTCTATTTTGCAGGATACATACATATATACCGAATGCTTAAATCGGGTAACGAAAATTTAGCTAGGCTAGTTCTTGCTATTGGGTTTGTAGCTTTTGCTGTAGGCGGTGTTTGGATTGGCTCTCGTGCTTCTATAGGTAATATTGTTCATTTAGAAGAAGCCATGGATGCTAAAACTTACCAAAATCTATTAGCGCATTATACAAATCACATGGAAGTGTTAGTGCAAGCGCTACGTGTTATTATAGCAACATTATCTGTTGTTTTTGCTATTGCTATTTTAAAAGGCGGTACATACTACCCAAAATGGATGGCAGTTTTCAACCCCATTGTAATACTTGTTTTATTAGTGGTTTTAGGTAAACTAATACCAGATTTAGGAAAACACATGCTACCTATTTTAATGAATGTCACTCATTTTATTCTTTTCGGATTATCATTATATCAATTTAATAAATACATTAAAAATCAAAAAAATGCTTAAAAAAATTCTAAAATACACAGGAATAGTTATCCTTTTACTAGTTGTACTCGTTCTTGGTTTTTTCTGGCGTGATTCAGTTTCAGATAAATACAACATCACAATAGAAGATAGTAAAATTCCTTTATTCGAGGACGTTGTAATCGATTTTAAACATCAATATAATGGTGATAAATCTTTACCAATTGCACCTTCTGCTTTAATAGATATTGATAACGATAATATAGATGAAGTCTTTTTTGGAGGTGGCATGTTTCAAGAAGATGCCATTTTTGCTTATCGCGATAATAAGTTTGTAGATATTTCTTCTGAAGTTAATTTACAGAAAAAAGGAAGTACTTTAACCACTGTTGGTGTTGTTTCTGCCGATTTTGATAACAATGGATTTACCGATGTTTTACTTGGTAGAGAAGATGGTTTAACAATCTATTATAATACCGACGGGAAATTTACCGCTAAAAAAATTGACACACCAATAAATGAAAAATCAACACCTGCAGGATTAACGGTTGGTGACATTGATAAAGATGGCGATTTAGATATTTTTATGGCAACCTATCTTAAAAAAGAGCTGATGGAAGGGCAAACCATTTTTGAAGATTACACTTATGGTTCCACAAGTGAATTACTTTTAAATACAGGCAACGAAAATTTTGTAAGTATCACTAAAGAAGCTGGTTTAGACTATGTTCACAACACGTTTCAAGGTGTTTTAGTTGATATTGATAACGATTCTTGGTTAGATTTAGTTGTGGTACATGATACGGGTGAAGCAAGAACTTATAAAAACAATGGCGACCTAACATACACGATGAAACCGAACCCGCTAACCAAAAAATTCGCCTACCCAATGGGGTTAGCAGTTGGAGATTATAATAATGATGGGTTGGTAGATTTTATGTTTTCGAATACCGGAAGTACGCTTCCTAGAGCGATTGCGAAAGGCGATATAAAAGATGCATCTTTATTTAATGAAAAATGGATTCTTTTTAAAAATGAAGGAAACTTTAAATTTACAGATACGGCGGAAGAGACTAAAATTGCAGATTACGAATTTTCTTGGGGTTGCACCTTTGCAGATATGAATAATGATGGTTTACAAGATTTAATGGTGGCCGAAAATTATGTCGATTTTGCTCCTAATAAACTTTTTAAACTGCCTAGTAGATTTTTAGTTCAAAAGGAAGATGGCACATTTGCACCAACAGAAGAAAAAAGTGGTGTTGTTAATCCGTATTACGCTATAACATCATTAGTAAGTGATTTTAATCAAGATGGGTATTTAGACATGATTTGGGTAAATATCGATTCACCATCTTTAGCCTACATCAATAAAGGAGGAACTAATAATTATTTGCAAGTAGACTTAGGAGAATCTGTAAATGCACAAGGAGCAAAAGTAACAGTAACTACGCCAACAAGAACGTTAACCGATTGGCTGGTAAGCGGAGAAGGTTTAGCTAGTGATCAAACGGCATTGCTTCAATTTGGATTAGGGAAAGAATCTACTGTTTTGAATATTAAAGTGCTTTTGGCAGACAATAGGGAGATTAGTATTGATAATCCGAAAATTAACTCGGTTATCGATTTAAAACCACAAGTTAAAGTTCAAGTTGCTCAAGAAATAGATGTAGATACAGAAACAATCGAAGAAAGTAAGTAAGAAATGAAGTTTATAAAACAATTACTAGGAAAAGGTAAACAAGAGACGATCAATGATTTATCTAAGGGCTATTGTCCTAATTGTTGGGGGCATCAAGAGTACGATAACCTCATAAGAGAAAAGTATGAAGATGCACAGATAAGTGTTAATAACCACAGTGCTAATTATGCCTTTGTACAGAATTTTATGGTAACACATCTAAATGGTATAAAATTAAAGAGCACAGTTAAAGGTACAGAATGCCCTACTTGTGTGGTTGTTAATAACAAATAATGCTAAAAAGAATTACATATTATGCTATTTTTGGTATACTCATAATAGGTGTATATGGAGCTGGCGGATTAGTTGTTGAAGAATTTAAAACAGGTGAAGGTTGCCCAAAAATAATGGGCCTCCCCATGTGTTTAGTTATTCTATTCTGTTTTCTTATTCCGTTAATAGTACATCTTTTAAAAAGGAAGAATATCGTATATTTTTTACTTACAGGCTTAGCAGGCAGTATTGCTTTAATAGCTTCAATCATGCAGTTTTTTGGTTATGCCAAATGCCCTAAAGCAGCTTCAGGAACACCAATGTGCTATTATTCATTATTACTTTTTAGTAGTTTAGTTGTGTTAAAAATAGTACATTCAAAAATGAAAGTTCAACAATAAAAAACATTAGTCATAACGCTATTTTAAAATAAAAAAATATGAATACAATAGATTTATATGGAGCAGATTGGTGCCCAGATTGCCAAAGAGCAAAAGCTTATTTAAAAGAAAATAATATTGATTTTAATTTTGTTGATGTTGATTTAGATAAAGAAGCAACAGCAAAAGTTGAAGATATTAACAAAGGTAAGCGTATTATACCAACCATTATTATTAACGAAAAGCCATATACCAATCCGGACAATAGTATTTTAGCAAGTGTATTAGGTATTAATGAGCAAGGCCGCGTTATTTTATACGGAGCAGATTGGTGTCCAGATTGCCAGAGAGCAAAAGGGTATTTACAAGATAATCATATTAATTTTCAATATATAGAAGTTGATAAATACACTTGGGCTGCCGACAAAGTAGAAGAAATTAATAATGGTAAACGTATTATTCCTACTCTGTTTATTGGCGATAAGAGCTATACAAATCCAGATAATTCAATCTTAAAAGAAGTTCTGAACATTGGTGAAGAATCTAAAAAAAAGGTATATGATAGTATTATTGTAGGTGCTGGTGCAGCAGGATTAACGGCTTCTATTTATATTCAACGGGATCGTTTTAGTTCTTTAATTCTTGAAAAAAAGAATATTGGAGGTAATGCTTTTTTAACTCAAAAAATAGAAAATTATCCTGGTTTTACGGAGATTTCTGGTCCAAAATTAATGCAACGTATGGCAGAACAAGCCAAGGTTTATGGTGCAACTATTGAAACGGGTGTTGAGGTGAAAAGTATTTCTAAAGACGGAAATTTATTCAATATAGATTCTAATATGGGCAAGTATCAAAGTAGATCTGTGGTATTAGCTTTAGGCTCTACATATAGAAAATTAGGAATTCCAAATGAAGAAGATTTAATAGGAGCAGGCATTCATTTTTGTGCAACTTGTGATGGTGCTTTTTATAGAGATAAAGAAGTTATCGTTATTGGTGGAGGAAATAGTGCTTTGGAAGAAGGTATATTTCTAGCAGGTTTTTGTAAAAAAGTAACTATTGTAAATCGCGGTGCGGCGTTTTCAGCTTCTGAAACTTATATTGAGAAATTACCATCAATAAAAAATATTGAAACACACCTTAATAAAGAATCATTAGCATTTATTAAAGATGAAAATGGAAACTTCAAAGGTTTAGAAGTAAAAGATAAAACGACTGGAGAAACGGAAGAGCTAACGGCAGATGGAGCTTTTATTTTTATAGGATTAATTCCAAATACAACGAGTGTAAAGGATAGTATTGAATTAAATGAAAGAGGCTTTATCACCACAACCGGCTTAGGAGAAACTAGTATGTCTGGTGTTTTTGCAGCAGGAGATTGTCGTGAGGGTGCCATTGCTCAAGTTGCTGCGGCTACAGGCGAAGGTGTGTTGGCAAGTTATGGTGTGCGAAATCATTTAAAATAAAATCATGGAAAACTGGCATTTACCAATTACAATTGTTCCGGGTTTGGGGTTACTTATTCTTTCTACCTCAAACCTAATGGTGACTTTGAGTAATGAAATAAGCGGAATGATTGAAAATTCTAAAAAGAAAGTAATTACAGCAAAAAAGTTAAAACAATTAAAGTTGCTTAATATGGCGATGGTGTTTTTCTATGTTGCTGTGGCACTTTTATTAGTTTCTGCTGTTATAAATGGTTTATATGAAGTTGGGAAAACTTCATTATATACTAGTGTTTTGGCTATTGTTTTCGCCCTCATCGGACTTATTTCTTTGGTAACCTTTTCCTTTAGGGCAGTAACAATTCGGCAAAATCAATTTCAGAACAAAATAGATTAAATCTGATATCTTATTATTAATTCAATGGGAAGTTTTACCTTACTATTGTTATTTTCGTAGCGAAATATTTTAATACCATCTAAATAAAATGTTCGAATCATTCAGTATTGTATTTACAATTTCAGCGCTTTTTAGCTACATTAATTATAAGTGGTTAAAATTACCAACAACTATTGGGCTAATGATTCTAAGCTTAATCTTAATCGTTCCAATAACGCTTAGCAAGACTGTTTTTCCTGAATTTTACAGATTTTTTTGTGATATCATTGTTAATGCAGATTTTAAAACATTATTACTTAATGGTATTTTAAGTTTTTTACTGTTTGCAGGAGCTCTGCATGTTAATCTTGCGGCGCTTACAAAAGAAAAAAAGTCAATATTTCTATTTGCCACTTTAGGTGTGCTAATATCTACATGTATAGTTGGTAGTTTAACCTTTTTTGGAGCGCAACTTATTGGTTTAGAGTTACCTTTTTTACATGCACTTTTATTTGGAGCATTAATATCTCCAACCGATCCAATTGCTGTTATGGCTATTTTAAAAGAAGCGAATATTGCTGAAAGTCTAGGTATTAAAATAGAAGGAGAGTCCTTGTTTAATGATGGTATTGGTGTTGTTGTGTTCTCTGGAATATTATTAATTGCGGCTGCTACGGGAGAACTTAGTAATACAGAGATTGGCACAGAAATAGGCATGTTGTTTTTAGAAGAAGCAGTAGGCGGGTTGTTCTACGGATTGGTAATTGGTTTTTTAGGATTAAAATGTATTCAATCTTTAAAAGAAAATCCTCAATTGGCCGTAATGATTACCCTTGCCGTAGTTATGGGTGGAACGGCTGGAGCTTTTTTAATGGAGGTTTCAGCACCATTAGCGATGGTTGTTGCCGGATTATTTATAGGAAATAAAATTCATGTTAATGAAGATAAGAACCCAATACAAAAAGCAATTAGTTCCTTTTGGGAAATTCTAGATGATGTTTTTAATGGTATTTTATTTGTGCTAATTGGGCTCGCCATTCATTTACTGAATATTAATACAAGTTATTTTTTATTAGGCATTCTTGCTATTCTAATTGTACTTCTAGCTCGCTTTATTTCTGTGTTTTTGCCTTATTCCCTCCTAAAGCATGAGGAAACAAAACCAATGAAAACCGTTGCCGTTTTAACTTGGGGAGGATTGCGAGGTGGTATTTCTATTGCATTAGCTTTAAGTTTGGGTGAAGAACTTTCGGGAGGTTTAATACTTCATATCACTTATATTATTGTATTCTTTTCCATTATAGTTCAAGGATTGACTATTGGTAAAGTTGTCAAAAAAATCTACTCTTAACACTTCAGTTTTTATAAATTTTAATATGAACAACAAACAAAAGGAAAAAGCAGAAAACAAATATTTAATGGAAGAATTAAATATTGATAAAGACGCTTTAAAACAATTAAAAAAGAAATTGGCTAAAGTCGCTCCAAGGTCTGAGCGAGGTGTAGAAACGTTGTTTAGGTTATTGTCTAAAAATCAGTATACTTTAAATACAATGATTGATACCAAATCGAACATTTTAATATCTATAAACGCTTTAATTTTGTCGTTAATATTAGGGACGGTAATGAGTCAGTTAAGTAATGACCCACATCTCATTTTTCCTATAGTCATGATATTATTCACCAATTTGGCCTCTATTACTTTTGCCATTTTAGCAACACGACCAGAACTTGCTCATGGAAAAAATGAAACGAAAAATTTAATGTTTTACGGCAATTTTCAAGATATGGAAGAAGATGAATATGTTGAAAATATTACCAATTTAATGAATGAAGGGGATGAGCTTTATAAAACCATTGCAAAAGATACCTATCATTTAGGAAAAACGATTGATCGTAAATTTAAGCTCCTTCGCAAATCGTTTAATATTTTTTTAATTGGTATTATTTTATCCGTGATTGCATTTGTTTTGTGCCATGCTTTGTTTGGCGGATTGATGTAGTTTTTAATAAGAGAAGAGTGACTTTTTTAATATTAGCCAAAACATAAAGTGCTTAAGTAAATATTGTTAGAGTTTTTTAAATTTATGGCGCTTTTAATTAGAAAATAATAAATTAATTAAAATCAATTTCTCCAAAGTATGATTTTAAATGAAAGTCTGGTTTTTCTGATTTTATGGGGGTCCAACTTATGTAATGAGGTTTAGAAAGATCATCTCCACATTTATAAAAATTTGCTCTTGCTTTTAGTTTTTCGAAAGATTTTATGGTGCTAAATGCAAAAGTTTTTAAAGGAATTTTAATATATAATTTCCAATTAAATGTGGTTAAATCATGTTGATTTATTCGTTTTATTTTCGTTTTCACTTTAATTAAATCTATTGTTTCGATGTCGATTAATTGTCTTTGATATCTGTCTAGACCATAGCCGAATAATATGGTTCCCAGGGGGTTAAACTCAAAATTATAATAGCTTGGGTCATCTTGAAGGCTAATGAAGAATTCGACGCAGCTATCTTTGCAAACAGGATCGTTGTGATTAAGGTACCTAGCTGCCATTTCAAGTTCGATAACATCGTAGTGTAAATAAATATTTTTATTATCATGAGCTATTTTGAAGCGTATATGCTCAGGTCCATTAGGTGTTTCCCATGAGTATTGGTCTATATTATGGTAGTCAATAAATTTAAAAACTTTTTTTAAACTTGTTTTTTTATTTAAAGATTTAGATATATCTGGTACTACTAGTTTATTTTTCAATGACTCTTTTATTTAAAGAACGAAACTAATTAATTTTAGTAACTAATTATTGTTTTTTTTTATATAAATTGAGTTGCGTTACCGTAATTTTAGTTTGTATTCAAGATTAAGGAGAATGTTATTTTTAACAATGAGTAATATTTTAAGATGAAAGTAAGTTTTATAGTCCTTTTGGGGTTAATGAATGTTTTAGTAAAAAGATATAGTTTAATTTTGCTGTTAAATTAGAGTGAAATAAGTTTCGAGATAGTATAAAAGTTAAGTATGGATAATGATGAGCGCGTAATAGGTATTAAAGATGTAGCTAAAGCGGCTAACGTAGCATTGGCAACGGTAGATCGTGTAATACATAATCGTGCAGGTGTAAGCCTTAAAACAAAAGAAAAGGTTCTAAAGGTAATAAAACAAATGGGGTACAAGCCAAATATTATGGCTAGTAATCTGTCTAAAAGCAAGAAAATTGTAATAGGAGTTTTGTTGCCTAATATTTCTGAAGGTTCTGGTTATTGGGAGTTTCCAATGCAAGGAATTTTAAAAGCTAAAAAAGAATTAGCTCAATATAATATCAAGATTAAGACATATACCTTCAAGCAAGATAATAGCAAGGAAATTAGAAAAAAAATATTAGAATTGATTAATAGTGATATCCAGGGTTTGGTTTTAACTTCTAAGTTTGCTGATGAGATTGAAATTTTATTAGACGATTGTAAACAAAAGAATCGTCCATATGTTTTTATTGATTCCAACGTTAGAAAAATAGATTCACTATGTAGTATTCATCAACCGTTATTTGAAAGTGGGGAATTAGCAGCTCAGTTATTTAATTATTGTTTTGATCGAGGAGAAATTCTAATTCTACACTTAAAAAAGACCATGGATACAGAGGGTATAATAGGTCTAAAAGAAAAAGGTATGAATGCGTATTTAAATGAGAAAAATAACGCTATAACTACCAAGTCACTTGTTTTAACAGATTTTAATGAAGATGCCATAAGTGATATTTTATTTAAAACTTTAGAAGATAATCCACTTATTAAAGGTGTTTTTATCCCTAATTCGAAAGTGGCGTACATCGCAAAATATTTTGAAAAGCGGGCTGGTGATAAAATATATCTTATTGGATATGATTTTTTTAGAGAAGATGTTGAATATATGGAGAAAGAAATTATAGATTTTCTTATTTGTCAACGCCCGGAAGAACAGGGGTATCAAGCTGTTTTTAAGTTGTTTGAGCATCTTGTGCTGAAGAAAGAAGTTGAAAAAGAAATCATAATGCCTTTAGATATTATAACAAAGAAGAATTATAAATATTATTAAATAATTACGTTCTTTTTTTTAAACATGCTAGGTTAGTATGTTTTTTTTTATATTTTTGAGGTACGTTACCGTAAATTGAGGCATTGATTGTTAACTAATAAAAATTAAAACGCACATGACGCTACAGCTATTAGATTGGATTGTAATTATTATATTTTTCTTAATAATGGTAGCTATTGGAGTTTGGGCACATTATAAAAATAAAGACTCTGGAGATTATTTTACAGCAGGTGGCAATTTGCCATGGTGGTTATCTGGTATTTCTCACCATGTTTCTGGTTACAGCGGAGCTGTGTTTGTGGCTTATGCGGGATTAGCCTATACCCATGGATTTTCAATTTATGTATGGTGGGCCATGACGGTTGGTATTTCAATTTTAGTTACAATAAATATATTTCCGGTGCGCTGGGTGAGATTACGACAGAGAATCGGGATCCAATCGCCTTTAGAATACCTCGCTATAAGATATGGTGTAAAAACTCAGCAAGTAATAGCTTGGAGTGGTGTTGTTTTAAAACTGTTTGATGTTGCTGCTAAATGGGCAGCTATTGCTATTTTATTAAAAGTATTTACAGGTGTTCCTATTCTTTATGGGGTACTTTTTTCTGGTGGTATTTCTATTGTGTATATAACTATTGGAGGATTATGGGCTGTAACTGTTAGTGATTTTATTCAGTTTATAGTTCAAATCGGAGCTGGAATTGTTATGTTCTTTGCTGCAACATCTAAATTAGGTGGTATAAATTCTGTTTTTACTATTTGGGATCAATTACCGGCCAAAAACAGTGAGCCTTTTACTGAGCCTTATACCGTTGGTTTTGCCTTGGCTTTCTTATTTATAAATATGTTGAGTTATAATGGTGGTACATGGAATTTAGCCACAAAGTACATTTCCTCTCCCGATGAAAGGAATACAAAAAGAGCAGCGATACTGTCGGGGGTATTATATCTTATCTGGCCTTTAATATTGTTTTTCCCTATGTGGGCAGCACCTATTTTGTTACCAAATTTGAATGATCCTACAGAATCTTATGGGCTTTTAACCATCACGCTATTACCAAAAGGGATGATAGGTTTGGTGTTGGCGTCTATGTTTGCAACCACCATGTCTATGACTTCTAGCGACGCAAATACTATTTCAGCAGTAATAACAAGAGATATATTACCACTTCACTTTAAAAGGTTTAATGTTAATGCGTCTGTTAATCCGTTGATTGTAGCACGAAAAGTAACATTTATATTCATCTTTTTTACAATCTTGATAGCAACACAATATGAATCTTTCGGTGGTATATTGGGGCTTATAGTAACTTGGTTTGCTGCACTTGTAGGGCCTATTGCAGTACCTATGTTGTTAGGGATGCTTCCGTTATTCAGAAAAAGTGGATCTACAGCTGCTTTGGTCTCCATTTTTGGAGGTCTGACGAGTTTTGCTTTAATTAAAATCTTCTCTATAAGTCTACCTTTTGCACTAGAGATAAGTTTGCCTCTAATAGTATCCGTTTTCTTATATATCCTTTTTGGCTTTATAAATCGAAAAGTAGAAGTAGCTCCAGAAGTCTTAAAGTTGCTAGAATCTATTGATAAAAAATTTGAAAATTAAATTTTAATAATTCTGAAAAAATAATGAAAGAAAGTATTAATTGTGTTGACTGTATTTCGAACGAATTAATTCAAATAGTAATTGATGATAATTTATTAGTTTCAAAAACAAAAGGTGAAACCAAAGATTCTGAAACTATCTTTTTTGGTCCTGGTTTATTTGATCTTCAAATAAATGGGTTTTCTGGAGTCGATTTCAATACGTTTCCTATTATTGAAAAGGATTTTATTAAGGTGATTAATAAACTTTCAAAAGAAGGTGTTTTGTCCTTTTTTCCAACGGTTATTACAAATTCAGATGAGAATATTATTAATCTTTTAAAAAATATAAATGAACTGTGTTTACAAAACCCTTTAATAGCGTCTTACGTTACTGGAATTCATTTGGAAGGTCCTTTTATTTCCCCTGTAAAGGAGGCTTCTGGGGCGCATTCTAAAGATTATATTAAGGCGCCCGATTGGGAACTGTTTCAAGCATTTCAAAAAGCCTCAGGAAATAGAATTAAAATAATAACATTAAGTCCGGAATGGGACAATTCAGCAGATTTTATTGCAAAGTGTGCAGCACATAATATTATTGTTTCAATTGGACATACAGTGGCAAGCAATGCGCAAATAGACGCTGCCGTTAAGGCGGGAGCGACCATGTCTACGCATCTTGGTAATGGAGCTCCTTTATCGCTTCATAGAAATTCAAATATTATTTTAGATCAATTAGCAAATAATAAACTAACACCAAGTATTATAGCCGATGGATTTCACTTGCCTGATAATTTTTTGAAAATAGTACTTAATGTTAAAAAAGAGAATGTTATTCTAGTGAGCGATTCTACCATGTTTGCAGAGATGGAGACAGGTGTTTATCATACGCATATTGGAGGTAAAGTAAAGTTGGAAAAAGGAGGGAGGCTTTCTACTTTTAAAAACGAAAATGTTTTAGCAGGCTCAGCTGTTTCTTTACTTGATTGCATTAATACACTTTTTTCAAAAAGTATATTGAATTTGGCAGAAGTATGGTCTTTAGCTTCGATAAAACCTAAAAATTTGGTTGATTTACCTGATAACACAGAGGACTTTGTTTTGTTTAAATTGAAAAATAATTCCATATCTATTCTAAGTGTTTTTAAGTCAGGAAAACAAATTTTTATAAAAAATTAATATTTGAAATATAGTTTAACAAATTAATCAATTTTATAAAGTTACTTATGAAAGAATCTACCAAATCAAATACACTAATTCCAATTATTGTTATAGCAAGTTTGTTTTTTATTTTCGGATTTGTTACTTGGATAAATGGTGCGTTAATCCCTTTCATGAAGACTATTAATGAGCTTACAGATGCTCAATCGTATTTGGTAGCTTCAGCCTCGTATATTTCCTTCGTAGTTATGGCATTACCAGCTTCATGGATTTTAAATAAAATAGGTTACAAAAAAGGGATGTCTTTAGGTTTGGTAATAATGGCTATTGGTGCCTTAGTGTTTATACCTGCTGCGGAAGCTAGAACGTATTGGTTATTTTTAACAGGAATTTTTATACAAGGTATTGGTATGACCTTGTTGCAAACTGCTGCCAACCCCTATATCACGATATTAGGGCCTATAGATAGTGGCGCTAAACGTATCGCAATTATGGGTATAGCCAATAAAGTAGCAGGAGCTTTGGGGTCTATTATATTTGGGGCATTATTACTATCAGGTATCGACGAAGTAAAAGAAAAATTAGGTAAGGCTTCTTTAGAAGAGAAACAAGTACTTCTAGATACTATGGCTGATAGTGTTTTTATGCCTTATTTAATAATGTCGATAGTTCTATTTATTTTAGGTATTCTAATTAGAAAAGCTCCATTACCAAATGTAGAAGCAACCCAAGAAGAATTATCTGATGAGGATGGTGCAGTAAAAACCAATATTTTTCAATTTCCTCACTTATGGTTGGGGGTGCTTACCTTGTTTGTTTATGTTGGAGCAGAGGTTATTGCAGGTGATACCATTATAGCTTATGGTATTTCTTTAGGTTTTCCTGCAGCCGATGCTAAGTTTTTTACCACGCTTACTCTATTTGCTATGGTTTGTACCTATGCTATAGGAGTTTTGTTAATTCCTAAATATTTAAAACAAGGCACTGCCCTTAAAATAAGTGCGGTATTAGGTGTCGTTTTTAGTATATGTATTTTATCAACAACAGGTTTTAGGTCTGTTTTATTTGTTGCAGCCTTGGGGATTTCTAATGCTTTGGTTTGGCCTGCGGTATGGCCGTTAACCTTAGCGGGATTGGGTAAGTTTACTAAAATAGGCTCAGCTTTATTAATTATGGCTATTTCCGGAGGAGCTATCATTCCTCCACTATATGGCAGAATGGTAGATGCCAATAAGTATGAACTCATTACAAATGGAGTCAATGAAGTAGACGCTTTGGCAACAGCCTCAACAAATAGTTATTGGATATTAATTCCCTGCTATGTATTAATTCTATTTTTTGCATTATGGGGACACAAATATAAAAGTTGGTCAAAACAATAAAATAAAAAAAACAAGCATGTTAAAGAGTAATACAGACAAAGCAACAGGCTTTGAAAAAAGATTTGAGAACATCGGAACGATTGTTTTTGAAAACTCAACTATGGCATCAAAAGCTGTAGCCAAAGAAATTGCCGATTTAATAAAAGTTAAACAATCTCAAAAGCAACCTTGTATTTTAGGTTTGGCAACAGGAAGTTCGCCTAAAGGATTATATGCAGAGCTAGTTCGTTTACATAAAGAGGAGGGTTTGAGTTTTAAAAATGTAGTATCATTTAATTTGGATGAATATTATCCAATGGAGCCAGATTCTATTAATAGCTACGTGCGGTTTATGAAAGAGCAATTATTTAATCATGTAGATATTTTACCGGAAAATTATAATATACCTGATGGATTATTATCTAAAGAAGCTATTGCAGGTTATTGTGATGCCTACGAGGCAAAAATAGAAGCTCTAGGAGGTATCGATTTACAGATTTTAGGTATTGGTGGTAATGGCCATATAGGGTTTAATGAATCGGGATCACTTCAAAATTCAAAAACGCGTTTAGTAGCCTTAGATCATATTACCAGAGTAGCAGCAAGTGGCGATTTTTCAGGCTTAAATAACACCCCTAGAACAGCTATTACTTTAGGTGTTAAAAAAATAATGGAAGCGA
This sequence comes from Algibacter lectus, assembly GCF_004368925.1. NCBI lineage: Bacteria > Pseudomonadati > Bacteroidota > Flavobacteriia > Flavobacteriales > Flavobacteriaceae > Algibacter > Algibacter lectus. Next base: position 1,296,033 of record NZ_SORL01000007.1, on the reverse strand, counting down.
AAAGAGTAATTCTAATGGCTTGGGGTGAAGGTAAATCTAATATTATAAAAGCCTCGGTAGAAGATACGGTTACCAACTTGGTGCCTGCTTCTTATTTGCAAGAGCACAATAATGCAACCTTCGTGTTGGATAATGCGGCGGCATCGAAACTAACACGTGTTAACAGCCCATGGTTAGTTGAAAAAATTGTTTGGACCGATAGACTAATTAGAAAAGCCGTTTTAAATTTAGCCTTAGATTTAAAGAAGCCTATTTTAATGCTTACTGATGCCGATTATATAGAAAACGGTATGAGCGATTTATTAGCAGATTCGGGGCCTGCCTACGACATAAATATTAGTATATTTAATAAACTTCAAAATACCATTACGGGTTGGCCAGGTGGCAAACCTAATGCAGACGATAGTAAACGTCCAGAACGTGCCGAACCTGCAAAAAAACGAGTGCTTATTTTTAGTCCACATCCAGATGATGATATCATAAGTATGGGAGGAACATTTAAACGTTTACAGGAACAAGGGCATGAAGTGCATGTAGGGTACCAAACTTCAGGAAATATTGCTGTAGCTGATGATGAAGCTTTGCGTTTTGCTAGTTTTGTATGTGATTATAACGATAAGTTTGGAATAGAAAATACAGAAGCGAGCGCCATTTATAAAAAAGCTGCTAAGTTTTTAAAGAATAAAAAATCTAGTGAAATTGATACTGCCGAAGTGCGTTATATCAAAGGATTGATACGTAAAGGAGAAGCGCGTGCTACATGCCATTTTGTTGGTATCCCAGACGAACAGATACACTTTATGGAATTGCCATTTTATGAAACTGGGGCGATAAAAAAGAACCCAATTGGTATCGCAGATGTAAAAATAACTTCAGATTTAATTGAAAAAATAAAGCCTCACCAAATATATGCTGCTGGTGATTTGGCCGATCCACACGGCACTCATAAAGTTTGTTTAGATGCTATTTTTGAAGCTGTAAAGCAATTAAAACCTAAAACGTTTATGAACGATTGCTGGGTATGGCTATACCGGGGAGCATGGCAAGAGTGGGGTATAGATGAAATTGAAATGGCAGTACCTATGGGGCCAGATCAAGTACTTGAAAAACGTAAAGGAATTTTTAAACACCAATCTCAAAAAGATGGGGTGGTATTTCAGGGGAATGATAGTCGAGAGTTTTGGCAACGTGCAGAAGATAGAAACCGAGAAACTGCCGATATATATCACCAATTGGGTTTATCTCATTATGCTGCGATGGAGGCATTTGTGAGGTGGGAGTATTAAACTAGTGATACGGCTTTTAAGTTTAGCATAGGCAAATTAAATTGTAAACGTTTGCATTTTTCTATTTTAAATTGTCTATTGTATTTGTTTCTGGAAATTAGCTATTTATAAAAAAAAAATGATAAAAAAAATAACATTTATTCTTATTTTAACCGTTTCTGTCGTTAGAGCGCAAGCGCCAACGGTTGGGTTGCTCTTTTCAGATAGTAATGTATCGGAAGGTTACACACTATTTTCCCCAGAAGTAAACAATAGTGTGTATTTAATTAATAACTGTGGTGAAAAGGTAAATGAATGGACTTTTACGGAGTTTCCAGGAGCAACCTGTTATTTGTTAGAAAATGGAACATTATTAAGAGCAGGTAAAAATAAGTTAGAAATTAGAGGCTGGGATAATACAGTACTATGGAACTATGAGATGAATGCCAATGGGCTAAATCAACACCATGATATTGAACCACTTCCAAATGGAAATGTTTTATGCATAGTTAGAGATAGTTATTCTAATACAGAGATTATTGCTCAAGGAAAAGACCCTCTTAAAGTTGATCAAGTTATTGACTTAGATAAAATAGTTGAATTAAAACCTATTGGAACTAACCAAGCTGAAATTGTTTGGGAATGGAAATTTATAGACCATATCATTCAAGATTATGATAGTTCAAAAGCGAATTTTGGTGTTATTGAAAACCATCCCGAACGTATTGATATAAACTATGTAGATTCTAATATTGAAAGTTTGGATAGAGGTTATACGCATGTAAATGGGATTGATTATAATGCAAATCTTGATCAAATTATTATCTCTGCACGAAATTTAAATGAAATTTATATTATTGATCATAATACCACAACTGCTGAGGCTGCGGGACATGCTGGAGGTTATTCAAATCTAGGAGGCGATTTATTGTGGAGGTGGGGTAACTCTAGAGTTTACAAACAAGGCGGAGTTGAAGATCAAAAACTATTTTCGCAACATGATGTAAAATGGGTAGAGCCTGGGTATTTGGATGAAGGTAAAATATCTGTTTTTAGTAATGGAAGTGATCAAACTAGAGCTTACAGCACAGTCCATTTATTAGATACTGAGATTTCTGGTAATACGTACACTAAAGAGAATAATACATTTAAACCATTAGATTTTAACTGGTCGTGGAGTGGTGATATATTAGAAAAACCCATGTACGAAACAATAAAATCTGGAGCACATAGCCTTCCAAATGGGAACTTTATAATCTGTCAAAGTTCTTTAGGGCAGGTATCTGAAATTACAAAAGCTGGTGAGCACATATGGACTTATAAAAATCCATCTGGGAATAGTATATTTAATCAATTTGATAATATTTCTCAAAATTTCAACCCAATATTTAGAGCCGAAAAATATTCTAGTAATTATATAGGGCTTTCGGGCAAAGACTTAACACCCAGGGGATTTATTGAAAATGAAAATTCTCTTTCCAGCGCTTGTGCAACTTTAAGCGTAGCTCAAATTGAAATCGATAATATTAGGGTAACCAACCCGGTTACTGGTCATGTTCTAAAATTCAACCAAAAAATAGAACTCGATGCATTAAGAATAATAGATATAAATGGGAGAGTAGTATTCTCATCTAAAAATTTCTCGAATGATCATGCGTTGATAAATACTCAATCAGGTTTTTATCTTATTGAATTTGAAAAAGAAAAAATTATCAAACGAATAAAAATTATAGTCAACTGATTTTTTTATCATTAGAAACTATATAACTGTTGAACTCATTTTGTAAAAGTCATTCATGTTCTTAGTCTAATACTCTTCAATATATAATATGGTTACTAGTAGTAAATAGGGGGTAAATGGATAAAAATCAATACTCTGAAGCTCCTAAAAAACTACCAAACCCTTCAAAATATCAATTTTATAGATTTCTTAAATTCTTTATCTAAAAATTTCAATTACTTAATTAATCGTATCAATAAATTCACATTCCACAATCGTTTGCATTTTTTAATACTTTAATTATAACTAAAAAGTGATATTTATGAATTATTGTCACAGTTTATTGATTTTAGTGTGTTAAATGTTAAGATTTTTGTTAAAATATTTTATGCAAACGTTTGCATTGAATTTAATTTTAGCTATATTTGGAAAACTAATTCTCAATAACAAATTTTAATTCATGAAAAAACTAACGAAAAAACCTTTTCTCGGTCTATGGAAATGGAAGAGTAAAACAATTTTGGCGTTGCTTGCTATTTGTTTTTCTACAGCTCATATGTATTCTCAGAATATGACTGTTTCCGGTAAGATCACCGATGAAATAACAGGAGAGTCTTTGTTTGGAGTAAATATTATTCTAAAAGGCTCAATTAGAGGCGTGTCATCAGATATGAGTGGTGTTTACAGCATAGGTGATGTTTCTCCTAACGATGTTTTACTGTTCACATATTTAGGATATGTTGATATGGAACTTAAAATTGGTAGCGAAAATGAAATTAACGTCGCTTTATCTCCCGCCATTGATGAACTTGATGAGTTGGTAATAGTTGGTTATGGAGTTAAAAAGAAAAGAAATTTAACGGGTTCTATAGTTTCTATAAGTAGTGACGATATTGGCGAATCTAATTTACAAGATCCTATATCTGCAATACAAGGTAGAGCTGCTGGAGTTCAAGTTGTTTCTAATTCAGGTGCTCCAGGAGGAGGGATGTCTATAAAGGTGAGAGGAAATTCGTCTTTAAACTCTGGAAATACACCGCTTTATGTTGTTGATGGTGTTCCAATAGAGTCTAATTCTTTATCAACTTTAAATGGTACTGAAAATTTTGGTTTAAATCCATTAGCTGATATAAACCCTAATGATATTCAATCTATTGAAATATTGAAAGATGCGGCATCCACAGCTATTTATGGTTCTCGTGCTGCAAATGGAGTTGTATTAATAACCACTAAACGTGGGAAATCTGGAAAAGCACAAGTTGATATTAATATTTCGACTGGTATCAGTAGTTTAACTCGTAAACTAAGTGTTTTAAATGCGAGCCAATATAGAGATGCGGTTATTGATTCTTACAGGAATATGGATAACCCAACGCAACCTAATGCTATTGTTATAGATTCTTTAAACCCTAGAAATAGTGGAGATGTAGATTGGCAAGATGAAGTGCTTAGAATTGCACCTCAGCATAAAATTGATTTTGCTGTACGTGGTGGAACAGATGATGTTAAGTATTCGTGGAGTTCTTCTTTTTTAGATCAGGACGGAATTATTTTAAATTCAAATTACCAAAGAGTTACGTCTCGTTTGAATGTTGATTTTAAAGTTTCAGACAAATTTACTTTTGGTCAAAGTATATCTTATACAAATGGCATTAATAAAAGAATTAATGCTGCTGGTGCTAATAACCTAAGTATTATAAGAGAATTATTGGTTCGTCCCCCAACTTTTGCTATATATCTACCAGATGGTTCGTATAATGGATATCAATTTGGTAGAAGAAACCCAGTTGGTCTAGCAGAACTTGCCACAAACCTTAATAAGAGTAATCGTATTATAGGAAATCAATATGTTGAATATAATATTGTAAAAGGATTGAAGCTGCGTAGTAACGTTAATTTGGATTATGTTTCTATGAAAGAAGATAAATTTCTTCCTTCAACGCTAGATTATCGAGCAGGTTACAATAGCGGTGAGGTTCGTGCTATAAATAATTTAACTTGGGGTAATGAAACCTTTTTAACATTGGATAAACAGTTTGGAGAAAATCATAATTTTGGAGCTCTAGCCGGTATGAGTTTTCAAAATTGGCAATATGAAAGAACGGGATTAGATGGTATGTTCTTTTCTAGCGATAATATAACAACGTTAAATGGAGCAGGAACTATTTCTAATCAAGATGTAAACATCACAACAGAACATTCATTACTATCTTATTTTGGAAGATTGTCTTATGATTATAAAGGGAAATATTTGTTTGAAGCAAACCTTCGTGCAGATGGCTCTTCAAGGTTTGGTGAAGATAAAAGATTTGGGTATTTTCCATCGGCTTCTTTAGCATGGCGTTTTTCAGACGAGAATTTCTTTAAGAATATAGAAGTTGTAAATGATGCCAAAATACGTTTAAGTGTTGGGCAAACAGGTAATGAGTCTATTGGTAACTATACGGCACAAGGAGAGTTTGCTGTTGGTGCTAATTATTTAGATTTTTCTGGAGCTGCGCCATCAGTAATGCCAAACTCTGGTTTATCATGGGAAACAACAACACAATATAATGCTGGTTTAGATTTGTCTTTCTTAAAAAATAGAATAACATTCAATGCAGATGTATATTTAAAAGTTACCGAAGATTTACTTTATAATGTTCCAATACCAAGAACGACAGGGTTTTCTTATGTAACGCAAAACATTGGAAGTATTGAAAATAAAGGAATAGAATTATCGCTTAACTCACGTAATTTAGTTGGTGAATTTAAATGGGATACTGGATTTAATATTAGTTCTAACCGCAACCAAATTACAGAGCTACCTGAAGATTTATTAACAAATGGTTTTATTCAAAACGGTAGCTACCATATTTTACAAGAAGGCAGTCCAATAGGAACGTTTTATGGTTGGAAATTTAATGGCGTTTACTCACGAGATGAAGACAACATTAATCAAGTTACCAATGGTGCTTTAGGTGCTGTGTTTGAAGGTGGAGATCCTATTTGGGAAGATGTTGATGGTAACAATATTATAGATAATAATGATAGACAAGTTATTGGAGATGCTACGCCAGATTTCTTTGGAGGGATTACAAATAATTTCTCTTATAAAGGCATTAGTTTAGGTGTGTTTTTTCAGTTTTCTTACGGAAACGATATATATAGTGAGATAAATCATCAGCGAAATTCTATTGTAAGATATAACAACTTATCTACAGATGCATTAAACAGATGGAGAGAACAAGGTGATGTTACAGATTTTCCAAAACCAGTTCAAGACGATCCTTTACAATCGGATAGTAGAATTCAAAGCCGTTGGGTTGAAGATGGATCTTATATAAAACTTAAAAATATAAATTTAAAGTATAATTTCCCTGATCCTGTAGTTTCTAATCTAGGCCTAAGAAAGGTGGAAGTTTACGCTTCTGCACTTAATGTTATTACTTGGACAAAATATACTGGTTTCGATCCTGATGTTAATTCTTACAGTGGTTTAAGAGAAGGAGTAGACGAGGGGTCTTACCCACAAAGTCGTACCATCATGTTAGGTTTAAATATTGGATTTTAAAATAAAAATATTATGAAATACATAAAAAATATTATAGGAATAGGGTTTCTTGCTTGTCTTGCGGTATCCTGTTCAGAACAAATTTTAGAAAAGGATCCAGTAAGTAGTTTTTCTGGTCAAGGATTTTATCAAACATCTAGTGATGCTCAGGCCGGCGTTTATGGTATTTATGATGCATTACAATCTACATTCCGTATTAACTTTTCTTATTGGGGAGAGGGACGTGCCGATGCAGTAAATACAAATCATTCTGGCAATCCATTAGCGTTACAACAAAACACACTTAGTCAAGATATTTCATCTGCAAGTTGGAATAATATTTATGAAACTATTAGTCGTGCAAATTACGCTATTAAATATATACCAGGTGTCTTCGCTGGTGAAAGTGAATTTAGTTTACAGCTTATTGCTCAAGCTAGAGCCTTAAGAGCAATCTCTTATTTCTATGCTGTTAGAGTATGGGGAGATGTTCCATTAATTACCGAGCCTTACGAAAGTGTTGATCAACAATTTTTTATTTCAAAAACAGATCAAGAATTAGTACTCGATCAAATTGTTGAAGATTTTATTTTTGCAAGTGAAAACTGTAGAGATAATTTTTCGGGAGATAATACCAGAATACTCTTAACAAAAGGTGCTGCACACGCATTTCTTACCCAAGTGTACATGTGGAGAAAGGAATATGCAAATGCTATTGAATCTGCTGAAAAAGTAATAGACAACAGTCTGTATTCATTAGTGCCTATAAATGATTGGTCTAGAATATTTACTTCAGGATACTCTAATGAAAGTATTTTTGAAGTAGGTTATAATGATGTGCAAACCAATTCCTTACGTGTTTTGTATGCTATTGGTGCAGATAGTGATTATTTCCCAAGTGAATCCTTTAGAGATACGTTTGAAGATGACGATTTAAGAAAAGATCTTATTTGGGATACTACAGAGGAAAACCCACGAAAAATATGGAAATTTTTTGGAGAAGGTTTTAGCGATGAAAGTGCAGACCCGTCGGCTAATAATATTGTTCTTGTGAGGTTAGCAGATATTATGCTTTTAAAAGCAGAAGCTCATAATCAATTAAATGAAACCACTGAGGCTCTTAATTTATTAAATACTATAAGAAAAAGAGCAGGCATTACAGAACTAACGCTAGCTGATGCAAACGGCTTATATGGTGATTTAGAATCAGCAATATTACATGAAAGATTAATTGAATTATCCTTTGAAGGGCATCGTTGGTTCGATTTAGTTCGTACCGGAAAAGCAATAAGCACCATGAATCCAATTAACGGATTAAGTGACGAGGCAAATCTTGTTTGGCCTATTCATGAAGATGCGATAAATAGAAATCCTAGTTTAGAACAGAATGATTTTTATAAATAATCTGAAGAAATATTATTGTTCAATAAAATTTAAACTCAAAAATAATGAAAAATAATAAACCAATTTTATATGTTACCATAGCAGTTTTGTTTGCAGGTGTAACAAGTTTGTTTCACAGTTGTGAAATTCAAGAGAATTTTTCATACCAAAATTCAAACTCTAATGCTTCGTTAGGTGTAAATGCTTGGGAATATATACAAGCAACAGACTCTTTAAGTCTCTTTGAAGAAGCAATAAAACTTACAAACACAGAAAGTTTGTATGAGTCTAGTTCTAACAAAACATTTATAGCGCCTTCAAATCAAGCATTTGAAGAGTACCTTCAAGATAACGCATACACTGATTTGTCTGAAGTACCAGTGCCAATTTTACGCAATACTATTAAATACCATGTCGTAAATACTACAGTATCTTTTGATGATCCAAATATTTCAGAAAGCAATAATCCGTTGCCATATATGAGTGAAAATGGTCAAACCATTTTTTTATCACGAACTAGTGGTTATATGGGGTTAGTAAATGAAGGCACCAACAAACAATGGAGCATTTTTACTTCCAATTTAAAAGCAACCAATGGTATTATACATATTTTACCATCTATAGTTTATTTTTCAGCGCGTTCAACAAGTATAGAGGGACCGGATGATATAGTAAGAGATACTATATTTCCAATAGCAGATACTTATGTTAATGGTGGAAGTAATTCTGGACGTAATTATGGTGCTGATGTACGTATGAGATTGAAAAATGTAACTGGTAGTGGAGGTTATGACAGAAAGGTTTTTTTAATGTATGACCTAGACGATTTTACAAAAGAAGGAGTTATAGTCGATTTAAAACTTGAATTAGCTGTAAGTTTTACAGCAGCAAAAGGAATTGATGTAGATGTTTACAACGTAGAAGACACCTCATGGACAGAAATGGGATTAACTTTTGATAATGCTAACTTTCCTACCACGGAACCAATATCTACAATAACATCATCAAAAGTAGATAAATTTGAATTTGATATCATTGACTATTTCAATGGATTAGATCACAATGGACGCATTGCTCTTATGGTAGATCAAGAAGCAGGTAAAGATGAAACCGATGAGTTCCATTCCAAAGAAAATACAGGAGGATTCTACGCACCTATGTTAATTGCAAGATATGCTTCTGGAGGTACTACTTTAATAATCGAAAAAAATACAGGATTCATTGTTAATAGTGGAGAGGCTTACGCTTTAAACAACGATGTTTTAGAGGTTTCTGGATCCATACCGGCCGATGTTAGTTTTACAATTCAACAAGCACCACTAAATGGTTGGTTAATAAGGGGCGCTAGTGTTTTACAGGTGGGAGAATCTTTTACACAAGAAGATATTGATGCCATGAATGTGGTTTACATAAATAATGGTGAAGGAACTGAAGATACTATTATAGTTGATGGAAAAGATAAAGCTGGAGCAACTTTAGATGCTTTCAATATAAATATAACAGTGCAATAATGCAAGTATGCTTAACTCATGAAAATTAATAGCCCTATGCATTATATAGTAATAATATTATTAGCCATTAGTTCTTGTAGTTCACCCAAGGATGAAAACATTGAACCCATTGAACCCATAACACGAATCATTAATTTTTCGGGTTATGAATGGATAGTAAGGACTTCCGATGATGCTAAACAAGGTCCAGGTCCTAATTTGTTTTCAGATTCAGAAGATAATGTTTGGGTAGATGAAGAAGGTCGATTACACTTAAAAATTGTGCAAAAAGGCGGTCATTGGTACTGTTCAGGAGTCACACTACGGCTATCTCAAGGTTACAAAAAGTATGTTTTTTATGTAGCGAGTAGAGTAGACCAATTGGATGAAAACGTTGTGGGCGGACTTTTTACGTATAAAAACGATAATGAAGAGATCGATATAGAGTTTTCTAAATGGTCTCAGTCTGAAAATCAGGACTCTCAATTTGCAATTCAACCTTCAGATAATGTGGGTAATAAAACGCGTTACGATTTAAATTTGAAAAGCGACTTATCAACTCATTTTTTTAATTGGCAAGCCAGTAGTATTGAGTTTGCGAGTTATCAAGGACATACTTTAGAACCCAATGCAGAAGATGTTATTAGTACTTGGACGTATACAGGAAGCGATATTCCACCTCTTAATAATGAAAAATTGAAATTGAATTTATGGTTATTTAGAGGAAATGCTCCAACAAATAATCTACCCGCAGAAATGATTATAGATCGCGTAGAAATACTATAAATTTATAATTATTGAATTAGTCTGCAATTATATAAATTCTGGTTGGTTTTAACTGGCCGGCCAGAATTTTTTAACCTAACATAAGCACCTACGCTGTGTTTTAATAATAATTTTTAATAAAGAAATGCTAGATTTTACACAGAATATAAACGTTCTTTCTAACAAGACAATAACAGGTATGGCTGCTGGAAAAGCAGTAGAAGATTGTATATTACTATTACAAAAAACAAAAGAAAAAATCAGAATAGTTTTTGCAGCTGCGCCTTCTCAAGATTCTATGCTTGATTATTTATCAAAATCAAAATTAATAGATTGGAATAAAATAGAGGCATTTCATATGGATGAATATATAGGGTTAGCCCCCGGTTCTCCACAATTATTTTCGTCTTATTTAGAAGATAATTTGTTTTCAAAAGTACCTTTAAACAAAAACACCATTAATGTAAATAATGATGTGCCAAGCGAAATTATAAGATATACTAATTTGTTAGAAGAAGGTCCTATTGATATTGTGTGTTTAGGCATAGGAGAGAATGGCCATTTGGCTTTTAACGATCCGCATGTAGCCGATTTTAACGATGCTGAAATTGTAAAAGTAGTTGAGTTAGATGATGCATGTCGCATACAACAAGTCAATGATGGTTGTTTTGAGTCTTTTGAAAAAGTGCCTGAGAAAGCAATCACATTAACCATTCCAACGCTATTAAAAGGAACACATTTATTTTGTGTAGTTTTAGGAGCAAAAAAGAGTGAAGCTGTTAAAAATGCCCTTACTGAACCTTTAAGCACATCTTGTCCTGCGTCTATTTTAACAACGCATGCCGATTGTAATTACTATTTCGATAAAGCTGCCTATAAAGGCATAGAATCTTTAGAAAACGCATAAAATTGTAGATTAAGATATGATGAATTATAAAAATATTTTTAAATTATTATTACTAGTAACTTTGATGTTTGCTAATACTGTAAATATCACAGCGCAAACAATAGCTTCTACGGAAGATTTTAAAGTCAAAGGGTTTCATTTGGATCTTCGAATACAGGTGATGACTCCAGAGGCGCTTAAAACTTTAGCGAATGAGCTTTCTGAAATGGGTATTAATACCTTAATTATGGAATGGGAAGGTACGTACCCTTATGAAAAACATGCCGTTATCTCAAACGAATATTCATATACTCGAGAAGAAGTAAAAGATTTTGTTTCCTACTGCGGTGGCTTAGGGATTAAAGTAATCCCTTTACAACAAAGTTTAGGGCATGTAGAATACATTTTAAGAAACCCAAGATATAGCAACTTAAAAGAAGATCGAAAAGATATTTCTCAATTATGTCCAATGGAAGCTATGGAAAGCAAAGCGCTTTTTAGAGATTTATTTTCAGATTTGGTAGAAACTCATAATTCAGATTATATCCATATTGGAGGGGATGAAACCTATTTATTGGGGCATTGTGAAAAATGTCAAGCAAAAGTAAAAGAAGAAGGTAAATCTAAATTGTTTGTAGATTACATGAAGATGATTACTGAACTCGTTATTGAATTAGGTAAAAAACCTGTTATGTGGGCTGATATTATTTTGAAACACCCAGAAGCAGCTTCAGAATTACCAAAAGAAACCATTTTTATAGATTGGAATTACGGGTGGAAAATTAATCATTTTGGAGATATTCCAAAGCTTCAGGAAATGGGATTCGAATTTTGGGGAGCGCCAGCCATTAGATGTCATCCTGATAATTGGTATGTAACCGATTGGACAACGCATTTTAAAAATCAAAAAGAATTTATTCCGTATGCAAGAGAGGCTGGGTATGAAGGCATGGTTATAACCTCGTGGTCTACCACAGGTGTATATGGTTTTACTTGGGATGTTGGGTATGATGTTATAGATATGGTTCAAATAAGAAACACCTATCCATTATCGGCTTTTCGTATTTTAATAGCGAGCTATACTAAGGCTTTAAATATGAAAGAAGCTTTAAACCCTGAAGATTTTGTTACCGAATATGGCAGAACAAGGTTTGGTTTAAATAAAAAAGATGCTTCAGTTTTATGGCATTTTTTATCAGCAGAACCAGAACTTATAAGTAATGGAAAACCTACTAAGAGTGAAAATATCGCTGAGGTTAAAACTAAATATAATGTGCTTAGAGAAGCATTATTGAAATTAAAACCAAAACAAAATGAAGCTGAACTAGATCAATTTAAATTAATGGCCGATTTAAGAGTACATTATTTAGATTTTAAAGAAGTGGAGTCTAAATATAATGCGCCTAGTTTTGTGTGGTCTCAAGCACCTATTTTGCTTAAAGCACTAGATATTATTTTAGCAGATGCGAAAGAACTGAATAAAAGATTTATTGCACTCAATAAAGGATTTTTGTATGATTCCGAATTAGAAGAACAAAATGAATTACGCGTGCAAGCGGTTCATGTACTTTATGATCGATTGGCTAAATTGAAATAAATACAAGACTATTATTAATTTATAGTTTAATCAGCTGAAACTACTATTTTATACTGGATTCACGAATTATTAGTTCTGTTTTTAAGGTAATAGTTTCAGAAGATATAGACTCATCTTTTTCTTCTATTTGACGAATTAGTAATTTAGTTGCAGCTTCCCCCATTTGAAAGGCGCGATCATTAATTGTTGTTAAGTGAGGCTCTATAATTTTAGAAATAGGATAATTACTAAAGCCTACAATGGCTACATCTTCAGGTATTTTTATTCCAGCCTTTCTAAAAACTTGAATAACACTTACGGCAGTATAATCATTAGCACAAAAAATGCCATCTGGTTTTGTTGTACTTTTTAGGTATGTTTCAGCGCATTTAACCCCTTCTTCGTAGCTAAGGTTATTTGTGAATAATATTAATGATTCTTCTACGGGTAATTTGTAATGCTTAAGAGCTGCTTTATAGCCTTCTAAACGTGCTTTGAAAATATTAGTAGTTTGGCTACCAGAAATATGTCCAACTCGCTTACATCCACTTTTTACAAGATGTTCAGTCGCTAAATAGGCAGATTCAAAATCATTGATAATTATTTTGTTTGTGTCAAAATCAGTGGGCACTCGGTCATAAAACACCAATGGGATGCCTAGTTTATTGATTTTTTTAAAATGATCACAATTTTTGGTTTCTATACTTAAGCATACAATAATACCATCAACCATTTTATTCTGAAGAATTTTTATAATTTCTTTTTCTCTTTTAAGTGAATCTTTAGATTGAAATATAGTAACATTATAACCATTGTTATACGCAAACTCTTCGATACCACTTATAACTAAAGAGTGAAAGTGAATATCAATTCTAGGGGCAATAACTCCAATAGTTTGGGTTTTTTTCTTTCTAAAGCTAGAAGCTATAGAGTTTGGTCTAAACCCCAATTCTTCAGCCATTTTTTGTACTCTTTTTTTTGTAGCATCACTAATGGCAGGATGGTTTCCTAAAGCTCGAGAAATGGTAGAGGGAGAAAGGTTCAAATCTTTTGCTAAATCTTTTAAAGTAATTCTTGAGTTCTTCATATTAATGGAAACAAACGTTTGCGGTTAAAGTTATCTCTATTATTTATTGCTAATTTAAAATTTACAGTGTTTAGGATTTTTCCTTGAAAAGGAATACAAATTAAATCAATAATAGTTGATAAATGTGTTTAAAACAATAAAATAGTTATGCAAACGTTTGCATAACTGTTTTATTGTTTTAAATTTGTTATTCACTATCAAAGTATTCGCTATTGTTTATAGTTTTTAATAGTAACGATAAAGTGAGATAGTTTTATACTTAAAATTCTAACCTTAACTATATTATGAAAACATTTAAAATATTCTATATTTTTCTTCTTTTTTTTATTTCTTTAGGAAATGCTCAAGTTAATATAATACCGCGCCCTCTAGAAGTTTCTACTGAAGATGGTTTTTTTGAATTGAACAATAAAATTGCTATCATATCTGATAAAGCTTCTAAAAATCAGGCAGATTATTTGGCTGCTATTTTAGATAAAGCTTTTGATATAAAAACAACCATTAAGAAAAGGGGGGTGGGGATAATTTTAAAAATAAATTCTGATCTAGAAATAACGTTAGGTAAAGAAGGATATCACCTTACATCTTCTAAAAAAGAAATTGTAATTGAAGCATCATCAAATACAGGTTTGTTTTATGGTATTCAATCACTGAGACAATTATTACCTAGTAATTTTGAGTTTTCTAAGCAATTGAACAAAAAAGTTTTAATTCCACAGGTAGATATTAAAGATAAACCACGTTTTGGATGGCGTTCTTTCATGCTTGATGAGTCTCGCCATTTTAAAGGAAAAGAGGTAGTTAAAAATTTATTAGATCAAATGGCTCTTCTTAAAATGAATGTTTTTCATTGGCATCTTACAGACGATCAAGGTTGGAGAATAGAAATAAAAAAGTACCCGAACTTAACTAGAGTAGGTAGCTATAGAGAAGATACTCAGTTAAGTAGAAAAAGTGATGAGCGTTATGGGTATTCACATCAAGGGTTTTATACACAGGAGGATATAAAAGAGATTATTGCTTATGCTGAAGAAAGACAAATTTTAATAGTTCCTGAAATTGAAATGCCGGGTCATGCAATGGCTGCGATAGCATCTTACCCTTGGTTGGGGATTTTAGGAGCAAATACTAAGGTGCCTGAGTTTTTTGGTAAATTGGACGATTCTTTCAATATAGCCAATCCAAAAGTATATCAATTTCTAACAGATGTTCTTGAAGAAGTATTTAAACTTTTTCCAGGGAATGTTGTCCATATTGGAGGAGATGAGGTGATGTTTGATATTTGGAAAAACTCCGAAATGATTCAAAATAAAATAAAAGAAGAAGGCTTGTCTTCTCCTGCCGACCTACAAATATTTTTTACAAATCAAATGTCCGCTTTCATGGAAAGTAAAAACCATAGAATGATGGGATGGAATGAAATATTGGGTGCCAATGTGCATGAATGGCAAGAAGACTCGGATGTAAAAGTAGAACAAAAATTAGCTAAATCTGCTATAGTTCATTTTTGGAAGGGTAATGTAGAACTTATCAATGAGGCGGTTAGCAATGGATATGATATTGTAAATTCTTTACATTCTATGACTTATTTAGATTATAATTATGATAATTTACCCCTTTCTAAAGCTTACTCTTTTGATCCTATTCCAGAAGGAGTAGATGAAAAATACACTAATAAAATACTTGGGTTGGGTTGTCAAATGTGGAGTGAATGGATACCTTCAGTACAACAAATGAATAATCAAATATTCCCTCGAATCGCGGCTTATGCAGAAGTCGGTTGGACTACTAAATCTAATAAAGATTATGAGGTTTTTAAAGAATCTCTAAATAGATACAAGAAGCGTTGGGAGCTATCAGGTATAGAATATCATAAAGATTTTAAATAATAATTAAATGAAGAAATCTTTAATAATAAGAAGTCTTTTGAAGTTATAAAACGCAATATGGATGTTCGTGAATACTAATTATAATTAAATAATTAGAAGCTTAATTCAATATATTCCTGACCAATGAGCATAGTGGAATACTAAACATTATTAAAGAAGATTAATATTTTTAGTTTTGGGAGAATTATAGATTAATTTTCCCAAAACTAAAAATATAGTATTAAATAGATAAGAAGTATTTTTAGCTAACAAACTATCTATAAAGGTTTCAAAAAATTTATAAATATCCTTATATTAAGGGCTGTTTATATAAAACAGTTTATTCCTCACCCACACCTTTAGCAGTATGCTTTTTCATTCTCCATGTTTTAAAACCTCTAATATATTGGTAATCGGAGTTTTTATATTCATGTGTTAAACCCCAACGTAATATTTCGGTAGGTTCTTTTTCGTTATCAGCAGTTCTATCTAAACCTATAGCATGTGGAGCTCCTTTTACTACACCTTTAATATCAAAGTTAATACCATCTGGAGACCATTGTACCGTGTTTTTCTCTGGACCATCTGTAGTAATTAATGCTGCTATACCGCCATTATAAGGCCAAACACAAATTTCGTGTCCGCTATTTGAAATCGGGTTGTATGGAGATTTTACGTAAGGTCCTTTAGGATTATCAGCAATGGCAACACCATGTCTAATTTGTCTGCCTCCAAAAGTAATAGCTTCTCCCATTTGTTCACCTTTATAGTACAAGTAGAACTTACCTTTGTATGGAATAATGCAAGGATCGTGTACTTTATGGCTATCAAAATCACCTTTCTTTTCTACAGCAAAGCGGTCTTGTTTTTCTCCTTTCCAAATACCATTATCAGCAGGACTTAAAATAGGCTCTTCACTCTTAGTCCAAGGACCATTTGGTGATTTAGACCAAGCTAAACCTACTTGATTTTTAACACGAACACTATATGGATTTTTAACCGTTTGGTAGCATAAGTAGTAGGTGTCTTCGTGTTTCATGATTTCTACGGTAAATACCGAGCGATCATCATAAGCGCCAGCTTCTCCTCGAGCTACCGCTAAGCCTTCTTCTTTCCATGTAATTCCATCTTCTGAAGTTGCATACCAAATATCACAACGATCCCAAGGGAACACTTTATCTTTAACTACATCGCCGCCAAATCCTTGAGAAGGACCAGTACTTCTACTGTACCAAACATAGTATTTTCCATCTTCTTTAATTAATGCGCTAGGGTCTCTTCTTACAACACCTTCTTCATAAGCTAAATCGCCTTTTAAATCGAAAACTTGATATTCAAAAAACCATTCATTTCCTAAATCTGTTGGCCATTTAAGAGCTCTTTTTGAAGCAGCACTTAAATATTCTTTATTGGTGATGCCTAAAAAATCTTGTTGTTCGTCAGAAATTAAAGTCTCAGTTTCTGTAACATCTTGTTTTTTTTCTACGTTATTGCATGAGGTTAAATTCATTGCCATAGCAATAGTTAATGTGTATATTATTTTTTTCATTTTCTAATGATTTAATTTTTTTATTTATGAAATTCCATTTCCGTATGCCACAATCACAATACCGACTACCATGCATACTAATCCAAAATATAAAAAGCTTTTTGCTTTTCCTGAAGCCTTTATCCATTCTTTAGTAATAATACCACTCAAAATAGCTGTAACTACACAAGATGTATTAAAGATAGCATAACCAACAGTATTTCCACTTTCTCCTAACTTAAAGGCGGCAAATGCAAATAAAGCTGAAGCCGCATAATGAAAAACGGCCATGATTAAAATAAGCATAAAGTTTTTGCTAAATGCAGGTGTTTTAAATTCTCCCCATGCTTTTTTCTGAGATAACTGCCACAAGAAATAAGCCGTCATTACAATACCTCCACTAATAAAAATAGGAAACATAACGGCAACAGCAGTAATCCATTCTGCATTACCAGCCGCTTGACAAGCCTCATGTAAATACGGGCGACCCGCAGCATTGGCATAACTAAAACCAGTGGCTAATAAACCTCCAATAATAGCAATTAAGATACCTGTAAGCATAGAGCCTTTTTTCTCCTTTTTTTCAGAAGAATTAGCCTCGTCTTTTTCACGTAGTAAACCTGCTTTTCCATTAGCAAAAACACCAACTAAAACAACAGCTAAACCTATTAGAATAGTGGTTAGTACGTTTGTTGCAGGTAAACCTTCTTCAATGTAAGGTAATAGAGAACCTACAAGAATAATGGTGCCTATAAATAAAGAAAACCCTAAAGATAACCCAATGTGATTAATGGCTTTACTCCACATCATAACACCAATTCCCCATAGAAAACTTGTTAGACCCATTTTAACCCAAATATCGGTGGGCATGTTTCCAAAAATATCACCGAAACCATTAATTAAAGTTATTGAAGCGATAATTGGCACGACAAACATGGTTAGTAAAAAAAATAAACTCCAAGTATTTTCATACTTAAAATCTTTGGTAAATTTTTCTGGGAGTGCGTACAATCCCAACATTAATCCTGCGAAAATCGCTAATAAAACGCCTTCAATCATAATTGGTTTTTTTAGTTATTAATTTAGTTCTGTTATTGTAATTACCATCCAAATTTAAAGATGGTAGTACTTTTAAATTCTTCACCCGCTTTTGTTATTGATTTTGGTGAGTTTTCAATGTTTGGCCCATTTTGATATCGATGAGTTTCACAACAAAAACCGCGGTATTTTCCATATTGTTCACCATTTTCTCTTTTAATAGCGTCCGATGTGTATTTTCCAGTATATAATAACATACAAGGTTCTGTTGATGATACTGTTAATGTTCTTCCAGATTCATCCGATGTAATTTGAGCTACTTCTTGAAGTTTAAAATCAGGATTATCAAATACATAAAAATGCTCAAATCCATCACCCATTGCAGTGTGTACATCTCCAATGCTTTTTCCTTTAGATAAATCATCAATCTTACCTTCTATATTTTCAATTGCTCCCGTTGCCGCACCTGTATCGTCCATTTTGTGCCTTTTAGTTGTATTTATTTTAGCATTATGGTTTTCTACATTTGAAGAAAAAGCATTTAAATTGAAATACGTATGATTTGTTAAAGAGAGCGGAGTGTCCTGATCTGGTTTGGCAGAATAGTCAATCCTTAACTCATTATTTGATGATAATGTAAATGTTACAGAAACTTCAACGTTTCCAGGGAATCCTTCTTCTAAATCCTTACTATAAAGAGACATTTTTACGGCATTATCAAAAGTTTCAGCTTTCCATATTCTTTTATCAAACCCAAGAACGCCACCATGAAGATTATTTTCTCCACAATTTTTAGCTAAATGATATATTTTTCCATTTAAAGTAAATTTTGAATCTTTTATTTGAGAACAATATCTTCCAATAGTACCTCCAAAGTATGGTGAGTTTTCAACATATTCTTTACCGAAATAACCATCTAAAGTATCAAAACCACAGGCAATATTTTCAATTTCGCCCTTTTTATTTGGAACCGTTATTGAAGTTATAGTTGCTCCATAATTAGTTATTTTCACTTCAATACCATGTTCATTTTTCAATAAAAACTGTTTAATTTCTTCACCTTGGTAATTTCCGAAAATTGAAATCTTTGCACTCATAAGATTTTTTTTAGATTTAACTTATTATTTAGCTTCAAAAGGCGCTAATTTTTCCCAATCGAAAATCACACCAATTCCTGGGTAATCTGGGGCAACAGCTCTATGGTTTTCTACCACTAAAGGTCTTGTTGTATATTCATCTATTGGAAAGCTATGTACTTCTAACCAGCCTGAATTGGGTTGTGCAGATACTAAACTTACATGCAATTCTTGCATACCGTGAGAGCAAGCAGGAACCCCATGTTTATCTGCCAATCGTGCTGCTGCTAGCCAACCAGTAATACCGCCACAGTTTGAGGCATCTGGCTGAATAAAGGATAGCTTAGCTTGGTCAAAAGCATATTCGAATTCATGAATAGTATGCAGATTTTCTCCCATAGCTAGCGGGAAACCTGTTTTATCGACAATTTCCCCAAAGCCTTTGTAATTATCTGGAATAATTGGTTCTTCAAACCAAGTGATATCATATTTTTTAAAACCTTCAATAGCTTTTATGGCTTTTTCAACAGTCATAGAATAATTAGCATCAACCATAAACGTAACATCTGGACCAATAAATTCTCGAACTGCCTTAATACGGTCTAAATCTTCTTGAAGATTATCTCTACCTATTTTAATCTTAACCGCTTTAAATCCCTTAGCTAAATAGCCTTCCATATTCTTTAAAAGCTTTTCAATAGGAAACATTAAATCAATACCACCACAATACGCTTTACAGGTATTATTAACGCCCCCAGCCATTTTCCATAATGGTAATCCTGCTTTTTTACATTTAATATCCCATAGGGCAATATCCACCGTAGAAATAGCAAAAGATGCAATACCACCGCGGCCTACGTAATGTACATGCCATTCTAAAAAGTCGTAAATACCATCAATATCGGTTCCGTCTTTACTTATTAAAACATTTGCAAAATCATGTTCAATCATGGCTTTAATGGCATAACCACCTTTTCCTCCAGTATAGGTATATCCTGTGCCTTCGCTTCCATCTTCTAAAGTGATGGTTGTGGTTACTAGCTCAAAATGATAATGGTCGCCATGTTTAGCATCCGACATAACTTCGGGTAATGGTACCGTAAATAGACGTACATCTACTTTTGAAATTTTTGTACTCATATTATAAGTCTTTTACTATTTTAGTTTAATTGTTATTTCAATAGGTTTTGCTGCTCCAAGTTTTAAGCTTCTTTTACTTGGTAACGCATTGCCTATCATTAATTTGTAATTTCCTTTTATCCACGCCTTTTCTCCTTCTAAATTAGTTTGATAGAAATCTTCATTAGAAATATTAAAGCTTATGTTTTTTGTTTCGCCTGCAAGTAATTCTACTCTTTTAAAGGCTTTTAAAGAATATTTTGGTAAGAAGCCTTGAGTATCTTCAGGCACTAAATAGACTTGAATAACGTCTTCAAAGTTTACTTTACTAGTATTCTTAATATCTACAGAAAAGGAGAAATCTTGTTTTTTACTAATACTTTTTAAATTGCCGCAAGCATTGGAGAACTCTGTTTGGCCATAAGTTAGTCCGAAACCAAAAGGATACATAGGTTCTTTTTCCATGTATTTATAGGTTCTGCCTTTCATACTATAATCATCAAAAGCAGGTAATTGATCTACGTTTTTAGGAAATGTAATTGGTAAGTGACCAGAAGGAGATACATCGCCAAATAGAATATCGGCAACGGCATTGCCGCCTTGCTCTCCGGGATACCACATTAATACAATAGCATCTACATAAGGTTCTACATCTTCTAGCGAAACTGGGCTGCCTGTGCCGATAACTAGAACTAATGGACCTTTTTTTACTTCACTTATTTCTTTTATATAATCTATTTGGCTTTGCGGTAGTTTTAAATCTTTTCGGTCACCTTTATGTTCAGATGCAATAGCATCAACTTCTTCACCTTCAATTTCGTTCGAAATACCAACAACTAGAATGGTAGCGTCAATTGTTTTTGCAACATTTGGTGCCCAATTAAGAGGATTTAAATTCTTTTGAAAAGGTAATACGCCTTGTCTGTAATTTAAAGAGGTTCCTAACGATACTTTTTCTGTAACACCTTCCAAAACCGTTACTAAATTGGAAGACATACCATAGTAATTTGCTATTAAAATATTACTTGAAGAGGAAAATGGTCCGGTGACATAAAGTGATTTTATTTTTTTATCAAGCGGTAAAACGTTATTATCATTTTTTAATAGAACTATAGATTGTTGCGCTACTTTTCGAGCAAGTTCTTTATTTTCTTCAGAGTTGATAACTTCACTACCTATACTATTATATGGATTACTTTCATCTTTATCAAAGAATCCTAATTTGAAACGTATTAAAAATAATTGTTTTAAACGTTCATCTAATAAGGACTCAGATATAAGTCCTTTTTCAACAGCAGATTGAATTTCATTATAAACCCATCCGCAGTTTAGGTTAACACCGGCAATAAGTGCTAATGCCGCTGCTTCTTCAATAGTTTTTGCCTTTTTATGGCCCTTTAAAATATCTCCTAAAGCACCACAATCGGAAACTATATAACCATTAAAACCCCATTGTTTTTTTAAAATATCATCTAACAAGAAAGTACTACTTGTTGATGGTTCTCCATATACCGCATTGTACGCACCCATAACACCTTGTACATTTGCTTGTGTAACTAAGGCTTCAAAAGCAGGTAGGTAAGTTTCGTTTAAATCTAATTTTGAAGGATTAGCATTAAAACTATGTCGTAGTTCTTCGGGGCCAGAATGTACCGCATAATGCTTTGCACAAGCTGTAGTTTTTAAGTATTTTGGATGATCACCTTGTAAACCTTCCACATAAGCAATACCTATTTTTGAAGTTAAAAAGGGATCTTCTCCGTAAGTTTCTTGTCCGCGCCCCCAGCGAGGGTCTCTAAATATATTCACATTTGGAGACCAGTAGGTTAAACCGGCATATTGACCTCTATTATTTATAGATTTTGAAACTTGAAATTTGGCTCTGCCTTCATCTGAAATTGCAGTTGAAACTTCCTTTATTAATTCAGGATTAAAAGTGGCTCCCATAGCTATTCCCTGAGGGAAAATAGTTGCCTTTCCGTTTCGTGCAACACCATGTAGAGACTCATTCCACCAATTGTATTCTGGTACGTCTAATCTTGGTATTGCTGGTGATGCTGAAACAAATTGACTGCATTTTTCTTCAAGAGTCATGGCTTGAACCAATAAATTGGCTCTCTCATTAAAGGGGATACTTTCATCATACCATTTAAAGTTATTTTGAGCATAACTTTGCAGGGTTAGAATAAATAGAATTATAAAGATTAAAACGTTGTTTTTCATTTAAATTTAATGCTATTAAATTGAATTGGTTTTGATTCATTCAAAACCAATTCAATTCACTAATTAGGCTTTATGTTTTATGTAAAAAGTTTTCTTTTCCATGTACTGTTCAAAACCATATTTACCATCTTCACCACCAGAACCAGATAATTTGTAACCGTTATGAAAGCCTTGGTGTTGTTCTCCATGACCTCTGTTTACGTAAATTTCTCCGTATTCTAACTCATCATTACATTTCATTATAGTATTCATGTTATTTGTAAAAACCATAGCCGCTAAACCATATTCACAATCGTTAGCATAACCAATAACCTCTTCAAAAGTTTTGAATTTTAAAACAGGTAAAATAGGACCGAAGGATTCTTCATGAACAATAGTCATATCTTGTTTAACGTTGGTTAAAACGGTTGGCTCAAACCAATAGCCTTTTTCAAATTGAGAACCTTCTGGTCTTTTACCACCAGTAGCAACAGTTGCACCTTCTTCAATACTTACAGCAACCAAATGTTCCATATGTTTTAATTCCGAAGCATTTACTTTTGGTCCCATATCTGTATCGTCTAACATCGGGTCTCCAACTTTAAGCGCTTTTGTGGCAGTAATAAACTTTTCCATAAAAGTTTCATAAATATCTTCATGAATATACATGCGCTCATTACAAGTACACACTTGGCCACAGTTATCAAAACGAGAATGTAAAGCCGATGCTACAGCAGCATCAATATCAGCATCTTCGAAAACAATAAAAGGTGCTTTTCCTCCTAATTCTAATTGTACATGCGTTAAGTTTTGTGCAGCGTTTTTAGCAATTTGTTGACCAACAGGTGTAGACCCAGTCATGGTTACCATTTTGCAGATAGGGCTCTCAACTAAAGCATTACCCATTGCTCTACCTGGGCCAGTAAGAATATTAATAACACCGGCAGGAATACCTACTTTATTAGCTAGATTTCCTAACTCTAAAGTTGCCAAAGGCGTTTCAGAAGTTGGTTTTATAACAATAGTATTTCCTGCTACTAGGGCAGGACCTAACTTACGTCCAGCTAATGCTAAAGGGAAATTCCATGCTGTAATAGCAACTACAACTCCTCTAGGTATTTTTTGAATCCATATTTGCTCGTTAGGATTATCTGAAGGGATAATATCGCCTTCAATTCTTCTAGCACCTTCGCAAGCATATTCAATAAAAGAAGCTGTAACAGCAACTTCCATTTTTGCTACCTTTAATAATTTACCTTGCTCTTTTACTAGCAATTCAGCTAAATAATCAGAATTTGCTTTAATTTCCGCAGCTAATTTATATAGTAAATCTGCTCTAGAGCGTGCAGGTAATTTTTTCCATTCTTTTTGTGCTTTATCAGCAGCTTTTAGAGCTTCAATAGCTTCTTCAGCAGTACCGTTTTGTACACGTGCTACTATCTCTTCAGTAGAAGGGTTTACAATATCAATGGTATCACCAGAAGTTGAAGTTCTCCATTCGCCATTAATAAATAATTGGTATTCTTTAATTTCTGCCATTTTAGTATATTTTTTGTTTAATTTTTAGTTTTAAATCCTCTTGCAATAATTGTGTCTGTTTCACTTTCATAAACTTCTCCATTTTCGCCAGTTAGTTTATCAAAAAACTGATTATAGTTGGAGTATTTATATGTTGCATTTCTTTGTCTAATTTCATTTCCCATGGCCTTAAACTCTTTAGCAGCAGCAGTATGGTTGCCGATTAAAAGCATGTATTTGTTTTTAGAAATTAAGTTGCTATTTTTATCTTTTAATTCTAAATTCACATGGAAATTATTTTTTACTTTTTTTAACACATCTACATTTAAATCCAACCATTTTTTAGAACTATTTTCATCAATTTTATCTATTTTAAATGATCCTTTGTTTAAAACAACAGCGTTATCATTGGTAATAGTATAACTTGCAATACAATCTTTGTATTCTTTATAAAAATCGTTTACAATCCAAATTTTACCATTAAAAGCTTCGTTGTTAGACCATCTTCTTTTTTCGAATTGAAGATTTATTAAAACAGGCTGATAAGCTGTTTTAACATAATTGAAGGAGC
The DNA here is from genome assembly GCF_004368925.1 of Algibacter lectus. Classification (NCBI taxonomy): domain Bacteria; kingdom Pseudomonadati; phylum Bacteroidota; class Flavobacteriia; order Flavobacteriales; family Flavobacteriaceae; genus Algibacter; species Algibacter lectus. The sequence goes on along the minus strand of NZ_SORL01000007.1, from coordinate 1,271,409 downwards.
GCTTTTTTTGCTGATAATTATCAACAATACCCCATTTCATATCTGGCCAATAAGTAATAAAATGACAGAGTGCAATTCCACTTGTTTTTGGTTTGTTTCTTCTAAAATGCTCTATTGATAATTGAAAAATAATACCTTGAGCATCTTGAGTTGCATCAACAAATTCCTGAAGAGAACCTGTTTTTTCACTTCCAAAAGTGTCGAAATTTTGAGCTCGTAAACGGTCTAAATCTGCCCAATGATGTCCCCAGCTTGGACCTGGTGGCCATATTTCGTTTTCAGGGATAAATTTTCTTAAGCTTTCAACATTTGGTACTGAAGTAATAGCTAGTTCGGGTACAATAGGAAAATCTAATTTATTAATCCAATCTTCCATAGGAGCATGGCCCATGTTATAAAAATATGCTAAAGCATGAACTGCTTCTTTGGGTTTGTAGCCAGCTTCTTGTGAAGCTTCACAAGTTAAAGGTGAATCAGGAACATATGGTAAATCTATATTTTCTTGTAATGTTTTACCTAAACGCTCTAAAAAGTCTCTAGTGAATTTTGGATCTCCAGAACGTAAAAACATTTCTTCACCACCTTCCATCATTATTAAAGAAGGATTATTTCTACGTTCTTTAATTACAGCTACACCTTCAGCAATAGTTGTTGCTATAAAATCTTCATCATGTGATAAATTTCCAGTTCCTAGAGGTATAACGTCGTTCCAAACAGTAATACCAGCTTCGTTACATAATTCATAAAATAAAGGGATTTCAGAAGGGTGCCATCCAAAAATTCGAATGTTATTCATGTTTGCCTCTTTTGCTAACTGAATTAATTTTTTGTATTTTTCTTTAGACGTTCGACCTGTAAAAATATCTGGAGGCCCTCCCCAACAGGCAGAACGTATAAATATTTTTTTACCATTGATAAGTGTTGTTCTAGGGAAACTTACTTCATCTTTAGTAAAACCAGGATTCCATTCCATTTTAACTTCACGTATACCAAAAGTAGTTTCCTTAAAATCATGATTAATTTTATTTTCAGATATTGAAAGTTTAGATATATATAAGTTTGGTTTCCCTATATCCCAAGGCCACCATAATTTGGCGTCTTTAATTGAGATGTCTTTTTTAATTGTATGTTTACCAGGGGCAATTTTTTCTGTAAATACCGTGGTAATAATATCTGATTTAAAGTTTTTACCCTGAATTGTAGATGTAAAAGTTATGTCTTTTGCCTCAGCTTCTGTATTTTCAACTTCTACTTCGAGCGTTACCTTTGCGTTATTATTAGCTTCAATCTTAGGACGTAAGTAAACATCTTTAATTCTTGTTTTACCTGTATATACCATTTTTATTGGTCTATAAATCCCAAAAGGAATTAAGTCTCTCCAATAATCACCAAACCAAGGTGTTTTTCTGCCGGCTACTTTAGCATTAACTTGTGGAGGAGGAGCAAGCCTAATCATTAAAATATTAGAACTAGCTAGATATTTTTTACTGCTTCGTATGGCATGATTAATATCAAATGAAAAACCTGAAAAAGCTCCTTCATGACTTCCTAAAAAATGACCATTCAACCAAATATCACAGGCATAATCAACACCCTCAAAATCTAACCGTACTAATTGGTCGGTTAGATCTTGAGTAACATTGAATTGAAGCGAATACCACCATTCATAGTGCATAACCCATTGGGCTTTTACGCTGTTTCTTCCAAAATATGGATCATCAATAGCTCCAATTTTCCATAAATCGGTATAGACATCACCTGGCACTTGAGCAGCATTCCAAACTAAAGTTTCAATATCTTCAGGAGGAAGTTCGTGCAATCCTGCTTTTACACCTTCTCCCGGAAGCATCATTTTCATTTTCCACTTAAAACCACTCAAATCTTGCGATAATTGACTGTTGTTTTTGTGTGAAACTTCAGATCCGGGTTGTGCTATAGCTGCTAGAGATATAAAGAATACAAAATTTAAAATTATTAATTTTATTTTTTTATTGTATTTCATGGTTGTTTTGAATTTGTTGCATTATCGCCCCATCCAGCCACCATCTACTAGTGTGATAGAACCATGCATATAATCTGATGCTTTTGATGCTAGGAATACAATAGGTCCTGCAAAATCTTTAGGTTCTCCCCATCTACCAGCTGGTATACGCGCTAAAATAGAATCTGCTCTTTCTGGGTTGTTACGTAATGCTTCTGTATTATCGGTAGCAATATATCCTGGCGCAATACCATTTACATTAACACCTTTACCTGCCCATTCGTTAGCAAAAGCCATAATCATTTGGCCAATAGCACCTTTACTTGCTGCATAACCTGGTACTGTAATACCACCTTGGTATGTTAATAATGATGCTGTGAAAATGATTTTACCAGAACCACGAGCAATCATATCTCTTCCAAATTCACGAGTTAATATAAATTGTGAGTTTTGGTTTACTTCAATAACTTTATCCCACATATCATCTGGATGTTCTGCCGCTGGAGTTCTTAAAATAGTTCCTGCATTATTAACCAAAATATCTATTTGAGAGTGATTCGCTTTTACACTTTTTATAAATGTGTATAATGCTTTTCTATCTGAAAAATCACATTGATAAGCTGTGAATTTTTTTCCTAGGGCAGTTACTTCTTTTTCGATAGCACTACCTTCTAATTCTAATGTAGCCGATACTCCAATGATATCTGCACCAGCTTCGGCTAAAGCAATAGCCATACCTTTACCAATACCTCTTTTGCAGCCCGTAACTATAGCTGTTTTTCCTTCTAAACTGAAACTATTTAAAATACTCATCGTTTATATTTTTATGTTTTTTACTTAATTTATTACGCTTGACAGTCCATAAGTACCTTTAAACCATCAGGGTTATTGTCTATGTTTTCAAATACTTGTTGAATATTGCTTAGAGGCTGCACATCTGTAATCATATCTTCAAATGGTAATTCGTTTGCCGTGATTAGAGTAATTGCTTTTTCATAATCCTCTTTTTCATAAACACGAGCACCAATTAATTTTAATTCTTTCCAGAAGAATTTAAATAAATCAACTTCTTTTTTAACACCATGTATGGCAACCATAACAATACGTCCGCGAATACCTGCTACTTCACACATTACATCTAATGCAGGTTGTACACCAGCAACTTCAAAAACTACATCGGCTTTTCTACCCTCCGTTTTGCCACTCACATAATCAACAAGATCGACATCGATAGGGCTTACAGCATCAAAACCTAATGATTTTGCTTTTTCAATACGTTTTGGGTTTACTTCGGAAATAATAACTTGAGCACCAGCTTCTTTAGCAACCATAGCAACTAATAAACCAATAGGGCCACCTCCTAAAACTACAGCAGTTTCACCTTTAACTAATCCGCTTAAGCGTACATCGTGTGCTGCAACAGACAAAGGTTCTATTAAAGCTGCTAATTTTAAATCTGTATTTTCTTTTAGTTTGTGCAATGTAAATGCTGGCACATTCCAATATTGTTGCATAGCACCAGGGCTATCAATACCAATAAATTTTAACTCTTCACAAATGTGATTAAATCCTTTATCAGACGCTTTTACTTTTCTGTCATCCAATGGGCGAACAACTACTTTTTCACCTACCGAAAAACCACTTACTCCTTCGCCAACAGCTTCTATAACTCCAGACATTTCATGACCAATAGTTTCTGGAATGTTCACACGTTTATCCATCATACCATGATAAATATGCACATCTGTTCCACAAACGCCAACATAGGCTACTTTAATTTGAACTTCTCCAGTTTTTGGTTGTTCAATTTCTTTGTCGATTACTTTGAAGGTTTTATTGCCTTCGTAAACTGTTGCTTTCATTATTATAGATTTTATTTTATGTGAGTTTGTCTGTTGTTTAAAATTTGATGCTTTGCCAGAATTTTACCAGTAGAAATTCCCTTGTATAAGTGTTTAAAATTTTACTGGTACATCAGCAGGACAATTTTAATTAATTTATAAGCCGAGCTGTATCTGATATGGTTTTAGATATATCTCATATTGTCATTTCAAACAAAATCTAGCTTACTCCGTATACTTTGGTTATATTTTTTATAGCCTTTAGTAACTTAATTAGCCTCATAAAAAAGAACACATGTGTTGTGTGCATTAATTTTTAATTGAAAAGATTTTAATGAGATAAATGTTTAATACATACACGTGCTAAAACCTTTAGTAGTCTTAAATACGGACTAATAAAAGGTTTAAAAGCAGTGTAGTATCGAGCATGGCTAAATTAGAAGATAGAGCCATAAATAGCGTTTAAATCAACTTGATTTAAACTTTACAAAGGAGTTGAGAGTGCGTTTTAATACTGACAAAAACTATACTATAAAGAATTTATGTAATCTTCGAGGTTTATATTTCTATCTAGGTTCATTTTTTTTCTAATGCGGTGTCTTGAAGTGTGTACAGACTCAACAGAAATACCTAGCAATCGAGACATTTCTTTACTAGACATATTTAATTTTATTAAGGCACAAATTTTTTGATCGCCTTGACTGAGTTTTGGATATTTGGCAAAAATAATGTCATAAAAGTCCTTGTTAACTTCTATGAAACGTAATTTAAATTCTTCCCAATAATTGGTGTTATCCACAGATACAGATCTTAAAATTTTATTTAATTCACTTTTTTTAATGGTTGGTTCGCCTTCTCTAATTTTTGTTTTAAGGTTTTTCATGAACTCATCCTTTTCTATCAATTGAAGCGCAGAAGCTGCTAGTTCTTTGTTTTTAAGTTCTAAAAGTTCTTTAGCTTTCTTTATTTCCAACTCTTTATTACGCCTAATAAGTTGTTTTTCTGCTTTGTGTTTTGTTCTTAGATTTTTTATGTAGAAATACCCAATAATAAGGATAAAAACAACCGATACAAGTAAAATAATTCTTTGTAGATTTTTTATCTCGTCTTCTTGCTCTAGCTGTCTTAAATGCTGAGCTTGTATAAGTTTTTCTTGTCTGTCTTTTTCAAGTCTGTAAGAATCCTTGATTTCCAAAAGAAAATGATTGTTAGGGCTACGACTATCAAAGAATTTGGCATCCAAATCTTTTGCTTTTTGCAAGTTTGCAAAAGCATTTTTGTAATCATTTTGTTTTAAATATAGCTCTGTAAGTTTTTCGTAAATTAACGGTGTAAAGTCAATATGACTTTCGTATTCTGAAGATACGTTTAGCGCCTTTTTGTATAATGTTTCACTTTTATCAAGTTGCATTAAATTGAGATAAATATCACCCCAAAATTTGTAAAACAAGACTAAATATGAAGGTTCATTTTCCACAAACCACGGATGTATATCTTTAAAAATTACCAGCGCTTCTTCATTTTTATCTTGTAATGCCATAATATTGGCCTTTTCAAATTCTAAAAAAGACTCTGCTATAGCTGGTTTACTTTTAGAGAAATATAAATAGCTACTATCTAGGTATGTTTTAGCGAGCTCCGTTTTTTTTAACTCTCTATAACTTGTAGTTATTGAAAAATAGTAGGGTACCAGGCCTGATGCTGGAATTTTGTTTTGTTTTACCAAAGACTTGTGAATTTCTAATGCTTTTTTTAAGTATTCTAAAGCCTTGTCTTCTCTTTTAAAATAATTATATATACTACCTAATCTATTATAAACAAGAGATTTTGTTGTTTCGAGTTTTGTGTTATCGGTAAGTAATAAAGCATTCCATAATACATTATAAGAGTTGGCATATTGGGCTCTATTTCCATAAACTAGAGATAATTCCATTAAACTTTTTATAGCATTAACGGTGTCTTTATTTTTTAAGTAAGCTTCGTGGCTTTTTTGAAATAAGATGATTGAACTATCTGGCTTTTTAAAGCGCAAATCCATCGCCCTATCAAATGATTGTTTTGTATTGTTTTGAGCACTTAGACTTCCAGTAATTAAAAAGAGAATAAGTGCTAAAATATTTAAAACTCTAGTGCTTTTTAGGTGTTCTAAATTGTTGTAAAACTTAATATTTTTTTTTACCATCATTAATTTGTTTGTAATGCTGTTTAGTTATTAAAAATATAAACTTATTAAGTTAATGTTGAAAATAATACAAAATAAGTCTTGTTTTTAAAGAATTGTGTAATTGTTGGTGTGGGTAAATATATAATTTTGAATTTAAATTTAAGTATATATATGATTTCTTATATAGAAAATTATTTATACAAAGGAGTAAATATATTTTATTTAGTTGAATGTTAAGTATATCTAAAGGTGCGCAAATACTAAGAAGTTGGTTTGTCAAGTTTTTGTCAAGTTGAAATTAATGATATGCCTATGTGATTTATATACATTTATCATTAATACTTACAAAAAATCAATTTTATATAAAAAATCATGAAAAAAATTACCCTATTATTTTTTTTTGCATCAACTATTTTAGCTGCACAAAGTTCAATTTCTTGGACAAATGCACCAACAAACTTAACATTTTCACCTGGGCAGGTTGTAGATATGGAACTAACCTATAATACGCCTGATTTAGATTATATATGTGTTTGGATTCGCGAAGTTGATGCAGCAGAAAACACGGTTGTTCAATATGGAGCTTTCATGACTTGCCCGCTTGGTGGATCACCTACAGATACACATGCAAATAGTGATGTTATAAATTACAATTACGCAATTCCGGCTAATGTACCCGAAAGTAATACTTTGGCAGCCGGACATTTTTATAAAATAATTATTTTTTTGGTTGATGATGGCGGAGGCTCTGCGAACGGCAGTGTTGATGTTACCGTAGCATCAAGCATTAATGCTAATTCTAAAGTTACAGCGATCCTGAATGCAAAGCATATTGTAGGAGGTATTGAAATATTAGACCGTTCCAAATTTATTACAATTCATGCGAGTCAAACTGAAAATGAATGGAACGGAACTAATTTTACAGCAGATTTAAGAGATCATTTTTTGAATGGTTACGATGTTTACATGGGTAGAGATACTGGTGGTGTATCGTGGTTTTCAAATCAAATGCAAGAAGATCCAGCTAGAACAGGTTACGCTAATCCGGCACATATAGCATCACTAGGTTTAAATAGACGTAATACTTATGCGTCTCAAACAAATTTACATCCTTATGAAGCCAGAAATACTTTAATTTTAGGTGCTCAAAAATATCCATTTTGGACAGGCGAAGGACAAAAAGCAACAAACCAAGGTTGGAGTTTTGCTAACGGAACTGCAACTGGTGAATATATGGGGCGTTATATCAATGAGTTTCATGGCAATAATGGTCAACCCGTTCCCGAGTTTGTTGAAATTATAAATGAACCTGCTTACGAACACCTCGGCGGACCAGAGGATTATACCAATTCATTACAAGAAGTTGCAGATTTTCATAACGATGTCGCCATAGCTATAAAGGCTCAAGTACCCAATGTTAAGGTAGGTGGTTATACTGCTGCTTTTCCAAATTTTGAGAAAGGCGATTTTCAACGTTGGATAAATAGGGATAAGCTATTTATGGATGTTGCAGGTAATAACATGGATTTTTGGTCTATACATCTATACGATTTTCCTTCAATAGGAGGTGGGCAGAAAAAGTTACGCTCGGGTAGTAATGTTGAAGCTACTCTTGATATGATGGAGCAATACAGTTATATGTCTTTTGGAGAAGTAAAACCATTTGTAATTTCAGAATATGGCGCACAAATGCACGATTATTCAAATCAACAATGGAGTCCGTATAGAGATTGGCTTCATTTAAAAGCGCAAAATGCTCAATTAATGTCTTTTCTAGATAGACCAAATAATATTGCTTCTGCTATCAATTTCGTGATAGTAAAGGCTGAGTGGGGTTATAATAATGGCATTCCTTACAATCATCGTTTAATGCGTAAAGAAAACGAACCAACGAGTTATACAGGGCAGTGGGTATATACCGATATGGTAAAGTTTTATCAGTTATGGAGTGATGTTAATGGTACTAGAATAGATACGTTTTCAGATAATTTAGATATTCAAGTTGATGGTTATGTAGATGGTAATAAAGCTTATGTTATACTCAATAATTTAAATTTTACAGATGAAGAAATTGATTTAGATGTAATAGAAATCGATGGTTTATCTATTGCTTCTTTAATAAAAAAGCACTTGTATTTGGATGGAAGTAATTTACCTCAGTTATTAGAAGAATCTATAGCAGTAAATACTTCAACTGTAACTTTAAATGCTGAAAGTACCATGATTTTAGAGTATACTTTTAGTAATGCTATTTTAATTGATGAAACAACTACCGAAACAAAATATTATGCTACAACGTATTTACAGCCTATTATTGCAAATCAAACTACAAATTTTCAAGTAAATGATGTGTTAAAAAGCACGTTTGGTGAAGCTGTTTTAAGAGTAGGTTTGGGTAGATTGCATGGCACATCTTTACAACCTACAATAAAAGTAAATGGTACTTTGGTTGATGTACCAGAGAATTGGAGAGGAGATAATCAGGCACAACGTGAACGCTTTTTTGGAGTTTTAGAAATCCCTGTTCCTTTTAGTTTAATTCAAGCAGATAATACGGTTTCCGTAGAGTTTGGAGATACCGGTGGGCATATTAGTACATTAACTTTACAAGTATTTAATTTTAGTAGTGATTTAAGAAATTTAACTTTAGATGTTCAGGATAACAAATTAGCGCCTTCAATAAAGCTATATCCTAATCCAACTAAGGGTGTTATTAATTTTAAAGGAGCCGTAAACTACAATAATATTCATGTTTATAATATTGCAGGCTTAAGGGTTAAATCGTTTAAAAAGAATACCGAAATAGATATATCCGAACTTACTAACGGTATTTACTTTTTAAAAACAGATACAGGACATCATTTTAAAGTGCTAAAAAAGTAGTTTTTTCGAATTGTCTAATTTATGTGAAGTACCTTTTCTAATATTTACTTAAATAAAATATTTGATTTGTTATATAATTAATCTAAAACTAAATAGTATGAAAAAATTATTTTATTATTGAGTGGGACATTTGCTTTTGCTCAAAAAAATGTTTCATGGCCTCCATAAACGATCAGGCCAGACCAGGCTTTTTTTTAATTTAAGGCAGGAACTAATGCAACGCTAAATGTTGCACTCAGTTATGATTTCACTATCGATTATTCAGGTCAAGATGTTTCTGATCCAAATAATGTGATTTTAAACTTATAAAAAGCACGTGTTTTTTGTAAGTACTCGTTAAATAAAACCTTTAAGTTTAAAATATGAAAAAGAAAGTTTCAATTATATCTCTTCTAATTGTTTCGTTTTTGTGCGGGCAATCTACACTTCTTACGGCACAAAATCGTCCTAATGTATTAGTAATACTGGCCGATGATTTGGGGTATCACGATGTTGGATTTACTGGATGTAAAGATATTTTTACACCACAATTAGATAAATTGGCAAATAATGGTATTGTGTTTACAAATGGTTATGTAACACATCCTTATTGTGGTCCCTCTCGTGCAGGACTTATAACAGGTAGGTATCAGGCTAGGTTCGGAATGGAAATCAATTCAACCTATTCTCCTTTTGATCTGTATATGGGTTTACCGCTTGAAGAAAAAACCTTTGCCAAACGTATGCAGGAAACCGGTTATAGAACGGGAATTATTGGTAAATGGCACTTAGGTGCGGCAGCTCCTTACCATCCTAATAATAGAGGTTTTGATCATTTTTATGGGTTTTTATCAGGTGGACATACCTATTTTCCAGAACAAGTAAATACTATTATACCCCTAGTAAATAAAAAAGGAAAACCTAATTATGGAGCCAACGAAGGAGATTTTTATCCACTTGTTTTAAATAATGGGGCAGGAGAATTTAATGAATATCTTACCACGGCCTTAAGTCGTGATGCTGCCAAATTTGTTAAGGAATCAGATACGCCTTTTATGTTGTATTTGGCTTATAACGCTCCGCACATGCCACTGCAAGCTCCAAAAGAAACTATTGAAAAATATAAGCATATCGAAAGTAAAGAACGTCGCATTTATGCGGCCATGATTGATAAGATGGATGAAGGTATTGGTATGGTTGTGGATGCGCTTAAAGAAAGTGGAAAATTAGACAATACTATTATTTTCTTCCTTTCCGACAATGGAGGGGTCGCAACTACCGGATATAATAAAGAGATTTTTTCTAGTAATTATCCATTTAAAAAAGGTAAAGGCTCTATGTACGAAGGTGGGAGTCATGTTCCATTTATAGTGCACTGGCCTAATGGAGTTAAAAAACCTAGACAGTTTGAGGGGTTGGTTTCATCATTGGATATTGCAGCAACAGCTATTGCAGTTTCTGAAGCTGACACCGAGAATGCAAAACTTGATGGTGTGAATTTGTTGCCATACCTACAAAATGAAGTAAAAGGCTCTCCTCATAGTGCACTGTTTTGGCGAGCATCAGAAGGTAAGGGATGGGCTGTAAGAACTTCAACTTCAAAATTTTTATTAGAGAATAAAAATATGGCGCTTTATAATATGGAATTAGACCCATTTGAATCTAATAACCTTATAGAATCTAGTAACCTACAGCGAAAGAAAATGGCGAATTTGTGGAATAATTGGAATGCCAATAATCAACCTGTTATCTGGCTGCAAGCTAATGCCTATCAAAAAAAGCGATTAGAAATGTATAGAGAATTACATGAAGAATTAAAAGTAGAAGCTTTAAAACGTACTCCAAAAACAATTGAATAATTTGATTTTCACATTTTTAAAAAAGATAAAAGAAATGAAACATATAAGTTATATAATATTAGTGTTATGCGTTTTTGCTTTCAGTTGTGAGAAAGCTAATTCTCTTTTAAAAGAAGTTGAAGAGCAGGAACAAACTGATATTGAAGATTTAGGCTATGAAACTGAAGATAAATATATGCTTCCTGAGCAATTACCTATACCAAATGAAGGTAAGTTTTGGAAATATCAAGATAAATTCTCAAACGAATTTTCATCCGATAAATCATCTGCTGAATTTACAACTAACTGGCAAGATAAATTTTTTAACGGATGGAGAGGTCCTGATAAAACCAGGTATACCCCTTCTCGTTCCGCTATTAGTAATGGAGAGTTGATATATGAAGCGGCCATAATTAATGGAACTGTGGAAACAGGTTGCATTAGCTCAAAAGAAATGGTTAAATACCCTTTATATATGGAGGTTCGGGCAAAAATAAGTAACTCGCCTTTAGCGTGTGCTGTGTGGATGCTAAGTGAAGATTCTACTCAAGAAATAGACAATCTTGAAGCTTATGGTGATGTAACTAACGATTATTTTTCTAAGAGATTGCATTTAAGTCATCATGTTTTTATTAGAAGTCCATTTCAAGATTATCAACCTACAGGTGCAGAAACTTGGTATGCTGATGGTGAAAATACAGTTTGGTCCCAAGATTACCATAGGTATGGTGTATTGTGGTGGGGCCCCAAAGATTTGCGGTATTTTGTAGATGGCAAAGAGGTTAGAAGAACTCCAGAGAATCAAATAGACCCAGAGAACTACACAAATAGTACAGGTTTAAATAAGCCTATGTATTTAATTCTAAGTCAAGCAGCGCAAGGTTGGAGAGAAAGTAATGGTATTGACTACCTTACCGATCCAGGTGTAACAAACCCTGAAAGAACAAGAAATTATTTTGATTATATAAGGGTTTTTAAACCTGAGTAAATTGGTTAACAGTTTTAATAAAATTAAATTAAACCAGAGAAGTTAATTTCTCTGGTTTTTTTGTTCCAATTTTAAAAAGAAAAGTACAAATTACTGCTCTTTATAAAATAGTAAAGTGCTAAAAAAATAATTGTATAGTTTTCGAAGTAGTTGTGCATTTATTGATCTAGGCTGTATTTTAATACAGCCTATTTTTTTAACAACAATGACATTTTTGTTTTTTCAATTTAAACTGAGCAAGAAGCTCTTAATTTTTGCAATAAAAGCTTAATAATCTAAAATTTGAGATATGTTGTGTTCGTATTTTGTGTTTAAGGTGTTGGTTTTTAGGTGTTTGTTTTGTTTTTTTGGCTATTAATGTCAAGGTCATGTCAAGTATAAAAATGTTAAATTATTGTAGGGTAAAGTTCATGTCAAGTCAGTATTTCGCCATTTTTTTATCAAATTTATAATATTGGGGTATCAATTTTATAAACTAAATAAACTTATGAGTATTAAACTAACAATTATGAAATACGGGTTAGCGTTCATGCTGTTTATGAGTTATGGACTCATGCACGGCCAAAACCTAACAATTAAAGGAAAGGTGACCTCCGATGGGCAACCTTTGCCTGGTGTAAATGTTTTAGTAAAAGGAACAACCAAAGGTACTGTAACCGATTTTGATGGGTTGTATGAAATTAAAGCTGGAGGCGGCGAGGTCTTAGAATTTAGCTTTATAGGTTTTAAAGCAAAAAATGTTTCGGTTAATGGCAAAACACAAATTGATGTCGTTCTAGAAGAGAACTTATCTGAACTAGATGAGGTTGTAATTGTTGGGTATGGAACTCAAAAAAAGAAAGAAGTTACTGGGGCGGTTGTTAATGTAAGTTCTGAGGATATTGTTAGCGTAGCAACTTCAGATTTAGGTTCGGCCATTCAAGGAAAAGTAGCCGGTGTTAATATTCAGGCATCGAGTGGACGACCAGGAGAAGCAGCCAACGTACAAATTAGAGGACTAGGTTCTATAAGTTCAGGCGCTTTAGGGCCACTTTACGTTGTAGACGGCATTCCCTATGAAGGAAATCCAAACATTGCTCCAGAGCAAATTGAAAGTATCGATATCCTTAAGGATGGTGCTGCAGCTTCCGTTTATGGTACAAGAGCATCAAATGGTGTTATTTTGATTACTACCAAAAAAGGTAAAGTTGGTAAAATGCAAATTGACATTAATACGTATTCAGGTATTCAAAATATTACTTCAGGGACACCTTTAATGAATACTGTTGAGCAATTATATCTTTTAGAAGTAACTACCGAATTGTTGGGAACAGAACCATTAACGTTTTTCTTCAATGCAGATCCTTTAGATTATGATACCGATTTTGTGAGCGATGTTCAAAATAACAATGCTACTATTCAAAATCTAAATTTAAATATATCTGGAGGTCTAGAAAACTTAACGTTAAATTTTGCTACAAACTACTTTAAGCAAGATGGTGTTTTAATAAATTCTGGGTTTGATAGATTATCAAATAGATTAACGGGACAATTCACTAAAGGAAAATTTAAAGCTTTTGCTACTGTTGGTTATACAGTAGAGAATCGTACACAAGAACCTTGGTCGCTTTATGAGTATGGCGTAGGGCAGCAACCATGGTCTAGACCATTAGGCGCTATTCCATCTGTTGGTGAAAATAGTGTAGAGCTAGATGTGGGTAACGAAATTTTTTATAGCTATTTATCACGTCAATTAGATAATGTTGATGAAAGAGAAACAAAATCAAACAACATAGCGCTTAATCTAGAATATGAAGTTGCAAAAGGTTTAAAGTATAAAGTAAACCTTGGTAGAAATGAATTTAATTATTTTAGAAAGTTTTTTAGACCTCAATATTTAGCATATACACGTACTGGCGATTATAGTGCTACGGCATCTACACCAAATGCTTTGTTAAATGAAGATTATATCTTTTCTAAAAGAGAGTCTATTGAGAATATTTTAAATTATTCAACGCGTTTCGGAAAGCATAACCTTTCTTTATTAGGTGTACTTTCTTATGAAAGATTTGAAAGAAGAAATTTAGGTGTTGGCGTTATTTATAGTGATGATGCAAGTAACGATTTACAAACTTTAGGAAGTGGTTCAGAAGGTATTAAGCCAACAAGTTATAATGAAACTACAACTCTAAGTGGTAAATTAGCTAGAGTACAATATAACTATGATGAAAAGTATTTGTTTTCTGCAAGTTATAGACGCGATGGTTCTTCTAAATTTTCTGAAGTTAACAGGTATGGTAATTTCTTCGGTTTTTCTGCAGGTTGGAATATACATGAAGAAAACTGGTTTAATATTGAAGCCATTAGTAATTTTAAGTTAAGAGGAAGTTGGGCAGAAGTAGGTAACCAAGGTATTGCACCATATTTATTTACGCCTATTATAGAGTCTGGAATAAATTATCCTTTTGGTCCGAATGAAGAATTAAATTTTGGAGCTATTCAAAGACGTTATGTAGATCCTAATATTAAATGGGAAACTACTTTGTCTAAAAACATTGGTGTGGATTTATCCTTGTTTAAAAACAAATTAGCTATAACAGCAGATTTGTATCAAAATGATAAAAAAGATATGCTACTTCAAGAACGCCTTCCTGCATCTTCGGGTACTTACCAAACTGGAGCTTCTGGAGTTTACGATGTAAAAGTTGTTAACGGAGGAAATATGGTAAACAAAGGACTCGAAATTGCCATTAGTTATAAAGACAAAATTGGTAGCGATTTTAAATACAGCTTATCAGGTACGTTCACTAAAAACATAAACGAAGTAACAGATTTAAACGGTATAGATAGAGGGTATGCTAACGGTAGACCTATAATTTCTATGGGTAATAATGTAGAATACACTACTTTTTTAGCTAAAGGTTACGAAGCTGGTGCTTTTTTCCTTCTTCAAAATGATGGGGTAATTAAAACTCAAGAGCAGTTAGATGAATATACTCAGTTAGATTTAAGTAGTTTAAGTACACCTCAGTTAGGAGATATGATGTACAAGGATACCAATAATGACAACAAGGTAGATGATAATGATAGAGTTTATTCAGGATCAGGACAAGCAGAGTTCGAAGCAGGGTTTGTATTAAATCTAGACTATAAAGGATTCGATTTTAATGTTTCAAGTTTTTATTCTCATGGTTCAGAAATTTATAACGGCGCCAAGCTATATGCTTATAAAAATGGAAGACATAGAGATTTATTATATATGTGGTCTCCACAAAATCCAACTGCAGATGTGCCTACATTCAGACAAAATGGATTCCATAGTAATGTAAAAGCAGGTTCCGATTATTTTATAGAAGATGGAACTTACTTAAGAATTAGAGCTATAACGCTTGGTTATACTATCCCTGATATTTCAAATACAGGAATTGAAAAAGCAAGAGTATACTTAACATCAACTAATCCATTCACATTTACTAACTATTCTGGTTACGATCCAGAAGTAGGAGGTGATGGTATATTTACTCGAGGTGTAGATCGTGGTAATTACCCAGTTACACGTCAGTTTATGTTAGGTTTTCAAATAAGTTTTTAAAAAATTAAAATTAATAAGTATGAAATTATTAAAAAACATAACTTTTACATTAATTTTTCTTTCTTCGTTTGCATTTGTTGCCTGTGATGAAGACAAATTTTTGGAAGAAATTAATCCGAATGCGATTACTACAGATACCTTTTGGAAGTCTGAAAGACAGTTTAATAGCGCATTAACTACCGTTTATGGTGCGCTGCAGTTTCAAAGTATAAGTGGAGGTGATTTACAATTTGAATTTATTTTAGGTGATATCGCCGGAACAGAATCTTGGTACAGACCACAAGCCTTTAGAAACTTAACGTTTAATGCCGGTATTTATCATGTCACCGATAAATGGAACGAGTTGTACGTTGGTATTTTTAGAGCCAATCAAGTCATTCAATATATCCAAGAAGCCGATGATAGTGTGTTTACTGGCGATGCTAAAAATCAAATAGAAGCACAAGCACGTTTTTTAAGAGCTTTCTTTTATTTTCAATTAGCTCACACTTATGGTGGAGCAGTAATTCATGATAAAGTTGCCGAAACTAAAGAAGAACTTGCTAAACCATTTTCTACTATCGAAGAGGTTACCGATGCTATTATTCTTCCAGATTTAGAGTTTGCGCAATCAAACTTACCACAAGTTTGGGATGGCGTGGATAACGGACGTGTTACTTGGGGTGCAGCAACAACATTACTTGGTAAAGTGTATTTGTATAAGAAAGATTGGCCAACAGCAGCAACCGTTTTTAAAAGTGTTATCGATTCTGATGTTTATTCATTAACAAGAAATATTAGAGATAATTTTGGACATGAAAATGAGTTTAATGAAGAATCTATTTTTGAAGTTAATTATTCTTTCGATTTATCTCCAGGAACACCAGGAAGTGCTGTAGATGATACGCCATTTCAAACAGGAGCAGAATCATCTACTATGGCTACAGCTGTAGGGCAATTAAACTATGGAGCTTTTAATACTATTATGCCTACTTATAATTTGCATGAAATGTTAGTTAATGATGAGGTAGATACAGAAAATTCAATAAACGACGATAATGTAGAATCTAGAAGAATGAATGCTACTATTGCAGTTCGTAACATGGAAGGCACGTATTATACTTTAGAATCTTCAGAGGTTAAAGGTTTCGGTTTTGGGCAAAGTGCATATATTAAAAAACATTCTAATTGGTACCATTTAAGTGCAGAGCCTGCTTTATCTAGGTCGGGTATTAACTTTAGACATATGAGATATGCCGATGTATTATTAATGTACGCAGAGGCTGTACTTATGGCAAATTCAGATTATGAAACAGCTATAAAATATATAGACATGGTTAGAAGCAGAGCTGGCGTTATTACGTTACAGCAATATATGGATAATAATGCCGGAATGTTTCCACAGTTACATGTTAGTAAACAAGTACACGGAACGCAACCTATGGTAGCAGCTAATGCAGAAACAGTGCTTACACATTTACAACGTGTAGAGCGTGTTGTGGAGTTGTGTTTTGAAGGCCATAGATGGAAAGATTTAGTACGTTGGGGTATTGTTCAAGAGGTGTTTGACGAGCTTAGAGCCGATGAGATTTGGAGAGAAGAAAATAAGGAGACAATTTTAAATGTTGGTTCTGGTGGTGTAGCACCATTAGATATTGTTGAGCGCATTAGACCAGATTTTGTTCAAAGTTCTGCGAATTACAACCCTGCACAACACAACTATTTCCCGATACCAAATCAAGAAGTACAAACCAATGATAATTTATTTAATTAAAAAAAGCGAATTATGAAAAATATAGGAATTTTTAAACTTATTCTCTTCATGGCACTTTTTGCAGTTGCTTGTGCTGAAGATGAATCGGTTAATTTAGTTGAACCAAGTCATAGAGCTATTGTTACTTCCGAAATGGATTTTGATAATACTATTAATGTTGGAGGTCATATCGATTTTGGCGATATTTCTCGTGGTGTGGAATCTAGAACATGGACCTTTCCAGAAACAGTTTCTAGAATATCTGGCACAGATGAAAACACATCTCCAAAAGATGTTGTAAAAGGTTTTTTCTATGAGCCAGGACAACATAATGTAACGTTACATCAGGTTTTTAAAGGCGATGTATATCCTAATGAAGATAGCACTGTACCTAATAATAGTAGAGAAATTGATACTACCATTGTAGTAACTGTACTTGGTGCGGTTGAGGCCTCTATAAAAGCACATTATATTAATGATGATGGAAGTACTGGAGCAGAATTAACTTTATCTGATAATGCTGAAAATGAAATTACGGCGAGTAAAGCAGTAAGATTATCTTATACAACAACAGGAGAACCTATTAGTTTTGTTTGGAATTTACCAGGAGCTAAACCAATACAGATAATGGATGCAGCTCCAGAAGTAGATGTAAAATACAGCAAGTTAGGATCTTGGGATTTACAATTTATTACTTCTAGAAGTAGACCAGGAGGTGCAGATACTATTAATGTGAAAAAATTCATTAAAGTAATACCTTCAACAGAACCTGTAACATTAGATCGCGTTTTCGAAAAAGAATCTCAAACTAAAATTGGTTTAGAATTTAGTAGAGAAATGGATCCGGAAACGGTAAATAAAAACAATTTTTCTGTTTCAATAGAAACCGCAGGAGGCGCTGTATTATCTCCAATAATACGTAGTGTTCTTGTAGATTCTGAAGAAGGCAATATTTTAGTTGTTGAATTGGATAATGAAATTATGTACAATGATGATGTTGTTAAAATATCATATACACCAGGAGATTTAGGAACGCTTGATGCTGTGGCATCCGAAGCATTTACAGACGCGGTTTTAACAGATTTTATAAAAGTGAATCTTTTTGATGATCCAACTTCAAATGTTGATAATTCATTCGAAACTTCAGAAGTTAGCAACTGGCCATATCTTTGGTGGGGTGCGCCATGGGATGCATATAGCATGAGTTTCTCTTTTGATCAAGCTCATTCTGGATCAAAAAGTATGTACTTAGAGTTTGAGCCAAATGGAGGAATGATTATAGGAAATACAGATGCAGATGGTAACAACGTAACCTTTCCAACAGAAAAAGGATTTAAATATGAAATGGGTGCATGGATCTATGTTGTAGATTTAGGTACTCCAGTTACATCAAACCTTAGAATGTTTTGGAGACCTTCTACAGATTGGGGAGTTGCAGATAATCCTAATTTTAATGCTACAACTCCAATAGGTGAGTGGTTTTATACCTCTGTAACGGTTTCTTTTGCAGCAGATGGAAACGAGAGTTTTATGCTAAGAGGGCAAAATGTAAATTCTGAAACACTTAAGTTTTACATGGACGATTTAACACTGTATAAATTAACAAATAGACCTTAATAAATTGTTGAGTTAGTTTTTATAAAAAGGGGAGGCTGTGTTTTTAAGCGCTCCCTTTTTATTCGTTTAACTCATAATTAAATCAATAAAAAATGTTAGAAATAAGCTTTTTAAGTAAAAATATTAGTTTGCTAATCTTAGCGATAAGCTTAAGTTTGGGCAGCTGCAGTAATGATTCTAAAACAGAAGATCCAGCTGAAATTATAGATTATAAACCTACAGCAAATAATGATGAGTTAACTGTTGAAGAAGATAGTACAGCAGGTACTGCTAATCAGGTAAATGTTTCCATAAATGATAATATTGGAAACGATGGAGGAGATGGAGATGATTATAACCTAGAAACTACCGCTAGTAATGGAGGTGTTACTGAGGTTAGTGATGGCGTTTTTGAATATATACCAAATGCAGATTTTAATGGTGATGATAGTTTTACTTATACCATTACAGATAAAGACGGAGATCAAGATACCGCAACGGTAAACATAATAGTTAATGATGTTGTTGATGGACCTACTGCAGAAGATTTTAACAATATAGACCCAACACAACCGTCTTTTACGTCTATAGATAACACAACACCAGATGGGAAAAAATGGGTTAAGTTAGAGAGTATGTCCGATGAGTTTGAGGCGTGGGATGGTAATAAGTGGTTTAAATCTACTTGGAATTATGGTATACCTGTTTTCATGACTTCTGCTGCTACCAACTCAGGAGTAACCGATGGTAATCTTTGGATAAAAGCAACATTAAACGAAAGTAATCCAGAAGATCGATGGTTTCAAACCGCTAGAATACATTCAAAAGCAGAGACCAGTTTTCCAATGTATACCGAGGCTAGAATAAAAGCCGCTCATATTTCAGCTTATAATACCTATTGGTTAAATAATGGCGATATTAATAATAGAGATGAAATTGATATTATTGAAAATAATTCTAAACCTTCTTGTGTAGGCTGTTCTCAGACAGCAGATTTTCCTAATCAAATGAATTCGCAATATTTTCATGCAGATTCTAGTAAATCTCCTGTAACGATTAGAGATGAAGATAATTTCAAGCGTTCGGGCTTATCAGACACTAATCCGCTAAAAAATGTAAAATGGAATGAAGATTATCACACATTTGGAGTTTGGTGGAAAGATGCTAAACACATTCAGTTTTATTTAAACGGAGAACCAGCAGGAAGTGTTGAGGTTGGCGAAGATCGATCTGGAACAACATATACCGGTCGAGAATTTAGTAGAGATTTAGAAATTATTTTTGATTTATGAACAAATGAAGCTGTTTGGGTTGGTGGTCTTCCTCCTAAATCTGATTTGGCAGATAATACCATAAACACCATGAAAATTGATTGGGTTAGAACTTGGAAATTAGAAGACGAATAACACATTGATTACCGAATGTAAATGAAATAAAAAGTCTTTTTTTTGAATATCATATTGGGCGTAATTGAAAATTTGAGTTTAAAACTTTAAAATTTCAATTACGCTCATTTTTTTTAATGATAATAGTGGTTTACCAAGGTTTAGTGATAAATTTTAATGATATAAAACCATTTGTTATAGTTTGAAATACATATGAAAAGTCGATTTTTTTAAATGAAGACTAAGTTTGTAGAATAAATAAATATTATGTTTCAAAAAATAGAAAAATATACGTTTTTAGCGCTAGCGTTATTTGTTATTACAGCATGTAGTAATAATGATTCTGATGAAAAAGAAGAAGTAATACCTATAGATACAACAAAGCCAACAATAACATGTGAATCTTCGATTTCGGTTTTTATTGATGCAGGAAAAAACGATGCCATTATTAATTATACCGCACCTGTAGGTACTGATAATGTGCTAGGTGCCGTAACTGCGCAAACGGCTGGTTTAGCATCCGGATCATCATTTCCAATTGGTACAACAACAAACACTTTTGTTACTACCGACAAAGCAGGGAATACGGCTTCATGTAGTTTTGATGTTGTTGTTATGGAACCTTCTGGAGATAAGCCTTATGCTGTAGTAGATGGAGTTGAGGTGCCTAGCGGAAAAAAATGGGTAAAAGTAGAAGATATGTCGGACGAATTTGACGGTACTACTTTTGATGATAATAAATGGCATAGATATCCTTCATCAGATGGATTTAGTTGGATAGGAAGACCACCTGCATTATTTGAAGCAGATAACGTAACAGTAGCTAATGGTAATTTAAATATTACTGTTGAAAAATTTGACGCTCCAAAACGTGTTAACGGTATAGATTGGACTCACGGTGGAGCTATTGTGAGATCTAAAATTACAGCTAAACCAGGCTATTATTACGAATGTAAAATGCAAGCCAATAAAACAATAATGTCTTCTACATTTTGGATAGCTTTTAAACAAAACTGTAATACAGGACCTGTTAGAAAACTAGAGTTAGATATTCAAGAATGCGTTGGCCGACTTACAAATACGGCGGCTTGGGCTGATAATTTTGATCAAATATATGCATCGAATACATGGAGACATGAAAGAGATTGTGATACTGAAGTTACAGGGTCTAAACAAAGTCCTGCCAAAACTATTTTAACCGAAAAAAATAACTCAAGATATTTTGTGTACGGTTGCTGGTGGAAATCACCAACGGAAATATTGTTTTATTTAGACGGGAAATTAAGTCATTCCATTACTAATCCTCCAGCAGATTTTGATTTAGAAGGCCATATTACCATGGCTATTGAAACCTACGATTGGAATCCAATTGATGCCAATACTATTTTTGATACAGGGTCTTTTGATGACTTAACAACAAAATATGATTGGGTAAGAACTTGGAAGTTAGAAAATCAATAAGAATATAAAAGTAAAAAAGGATAAGTTTTAAAAGTATTCCCTAAGTATAAATTTAGTTAGTTTTAGTTAGTTTTTTTTAAGTAGAAAAGTCGTCTGAGTTGTTTCGGGCGACTTTTTGTTTTCTGATATTTTACATCTGAAACCAAGCATAGGTTAATAATTGAACTATTTCATAACTAGAGTAATAGAGATTAAACATATGTGTTATTCTAAAAAACATACCTATTGCTATAATCTATTATAAATTAAGAGATTTGGTATTATATTAACTTAAATAACTTTTATAATGATTAAAAAATTACTTGTAACTTCTTGTTTAATAATGGGGAGTTTAGCTTACGGACAGTATGCAATGGACTTTGAATCTGGAACATTAACTCCAATTGTTAGGGCAGGTGCGGCAGCACA
Organism: Algibacter lectus; assembly: GCF_004368925.1. Lineage (NCBI taxonomy): Bacteria > Pseudomonadati > Bacteroidota > Flavobacteriia > Flavobacteriales > Flavobacteriaceae > Algibacter > Algibacter lectus. The sequence continues at coordinate 1,249,582 of NZ_SORL01000007.1, read as the reverse complement.
AGCCACCGCTGTTAATGCCTCTAACCCTTCAACATCAGGAATAAATTCTAGTGCAACGGCTTTTCAAATAACTTTAACAGATACAGCTCCGGCATGGAGATGGTTGGCTATTCAAAACCCTGGAGGAACTTATGGAGCAACTGATGGAACTTGGTGTAAATTTAAAATTTTATCGACTAATGAAACCGCGGTAGATGTACAGTTAGAACCTTGGTTTGGAGGTGCTAGATATTTAACAAATACGGTTTCACTTTCTGGTTTAACACTAAATACTTGGTACGAAGTTGAATTTAATTTTGAAGAAGCGGTAAAAGAGTCCGATAATAGCATTCTTGCAGGAACTGAGCCAGGATATCTATCTAGATTAGATATTAAACTTAATGCTACAGGAACTTATGATGGTGATGTTTTTTACATTGATGATATTCAGCAAAACACTAATGTTACTTTAAGCACAGCAAAAACAGAAGCAATAAATCAGCTTGCAGTTTACCCAAACCCTACAAGAGGTGAAGTAAATATTGTAAGTCCAGGTGTCACTATTAAAACTGTAGAGGTTTATAACGTAGTTGGTGCTTTGGTTGGTGCTTCTACTGATTTAACAAATTTTAAAAGCGGGGTTTACTTTCTAAAATTAAATACCGATGCAGGAAGCGTTACTAAAAGAATAGTTAAACAGTAAATATTTTATTAGTCACAAAAAAAACGAAAATCAACTTGATTTTCGTTTTTTTTTGTGACTAATTTTAATGTAATTAATAAGTTGAAAAGCTTATTTAATATTTATTTTTATAGAGCTAGAAGGTAAGCCTTCCGATGTTGCAAGAACTTCAATATCATCCGCTTTGTCCATAGCTTGTATAATTAATAAAGTGGTTCCGTTATAGGTTGTATTCACGTTAGTTTGAAATTTTTGAACACTCTTTTTCCATCCATTATCAATTCCTAATAATTTGGCATTTCCTTTTATTTCATAAGTAATTTCTTTGTTATCCGTTTTAACAGGGTTACCGTTATCATCAGTTAATTGTACAATAATATGCGAAACATCATAATTGTTAGCGTTGATAGATTTTTCTTCTGTAGAAAGCTTTATTTGCGTTGCCTTTCTTGCTGTAATTATTTCAGAAGTTATTTCTTTTCTATCCTTATAGCCTTTTGCAACTAAATTACCATCAGCAAAAGGAACGCCCCATTTGTAAATGTGGTCTTCAAAATCTGATAATTTCTTTTTGCCAAGAGATTTTTCATTTAAAAACAATTCTATTTCATCACAGTTAGAATATATTTCTACAGATATCATTGCGTCTGTATTATAATTCCAATGTTCGTTTACGTCTTGCCATTCCCAAAGTGCATGCTTCCATTTTTCAGGGTTTTTAGCAGTGATTTTGCCGTTAGAATCTATTTTATTTAATGATTTTTCAATGTTTTGAGTAGCAATATAAAGGTGTGGTTCGTTAGTCCATAATGTTTTCATCATATGGTACGATCCTTTTTTGAATCCAGCAGTATTTAATAAACCAGAAGGTTGAACACGAACAGGCCAAGGCGATCTAATTTCACCCATATAATCTATCCCTGTCCATAAAAATGTTCCAGAAATATGAGGGCGTTCCATAATGGCTTTCCACTCGTGGTATTGTGCTAAATTTTCGGTACCCATTATAGGTTTATCTGGGTAGTTTTTATGACCATAATCGTATAAAACACGTCTGTAACTATAGCCAATAACATCTAAAGCGTCGGCATATCCAGATAAATGGCTAGCAGAAGGTAAAATAAAGTTTGCCGTAACAGGACGTGTTGTATCTAGAGCTTTAGTCCATTTTGAAAGTTTTTGCGCTGTTTCGCCTATATCATATTTTCCTCTAGGTAAGGTTTCTAGTTGATGCTTAATTTCTTCAACAGAATATGGAGGTTCATCCCAAAAATAATTTCCATTCCAGTTCATATTGTTAAAAAATCCGGTTGCTGCAGCATTCCTTGGGTAGGTCCATTCTATTTCGTTTCCAATACTCCATTGAAAAATAGAAGGATGATTTCTGTGACTTAGCATTACAGCTTCTAAATCTTTATGAGCCCATTCTTGAAAATGTTCACCATAACCACGGGTAATATAATCGGTGCTTTTAGATTCGTTTTGGTTTAGACGTTTGTCTTTTGGGTTATCCCATTCATCAAAGAATTCATCTTGAACTAAAAAGCCCATTTCATCACAAAGGTCTAAAAGCTCTGTTGATGCCGGGTTATGCGAAATTCTAATGGCATTACAACCTCCATCTTTCAAAATTTGCAATCTGCGTTTCCAAACACCTTTTGGCACTGCGGTGCCAACAAGACCTGCATCGTGGTGTAAACAAACACCTTTAATTTTCATGTTTTGGCCATTTAAAAAGAAGCCTTTATTTGTGTCGAATTTAATGGTTCTAATTCCAAAATCAGTTTCGTAAGTATTAATATCCTGGTCCTCTTTTATAATGGTAGTTATGGCTTTGTAAAGATTCGGGTTGTCAATATCCCATAACGATGGATTAGCTATTTCAATTTTTTGAGTAACATTTTTTAAACTATTCGCTGCAAGACTTAAGTTGCTGCTAGTCGAGGCAACTTCTATATTGTTTTGATTAACAATACTTGTTTTTACCACAACATGTTCTTCCGAAGAAAAATCGTTTTTTACTGAAACTATTATTTGTGCTGTTGCTTTTTCTTTTGAAACTTCTGGAGTTGTAACAAATGTTCCCCAAACTGGAACGTGTATTTTGTTAGCTGTAATAAGCTGTACGTTTCTGTAAATACCAGCGCCTGTGTACCAACGACTATCGGCATATCTAGTATGATCAATTTTTACGGTTAGCACATTGTTCTTTCCGTTTTTATTTAAATACGAACTTAAATTAAAATAAAAAGGAGAGTAGCCATAAGGGTGGAATCCTAATTTTTTACCATTAATCCAAACTTCAGAATTGTTGTAAACGCCATCAAAAAGAACATAGGTAACTTCGTTTTCGTTAAACGGTTTATCAAATGTTTTTCTATAATAACCATAACCTTTACTTGCTAAGTAGCCGGTTGCCTTGGCATCGTTGGCTAATAAAGAATCGAATTTACTTTCTACAGCCCAATCATGTGGTAAATTTAGTGTTCTCCAATTTTCATCATTAAATTCGGGAGTGTTAGCTAGAGAAATACTATCATTTGATAATTTAAATTTCCAATCAAAATTAAAATCTTTAATATGTTCTGTAGCAATTTTGTTGTCTTCTGCGGGTTTGCAATTAAATAAGGCTATACTTATAAAAAAGCATAACATGGGTTTTAGATTTTTTAAATTCATTTTTAGTTTATTTGGTTTTAGTGATTTTTATTTGAATTCCATTAAGCCAAACAATACAATATTGAAGGCCGTTTTTTTTAGTAGATTTATATTTTTAAAACTTAATTAGAGCAAATTAAATATTGCATTTATAGAGCTACTTTTAAAATTTAAAAGTAAAGTTGTTACTTAGGTTGATACATAATAAATGTATTGTTTTATAACACATTTGATTAATGGAATAAATATAGTATTGATTATATGGTGACTTGCTCTTTTCTAAAAGCAGCGGGTGTTTTTTTAGTATGTTTTTTAAAGGTTCTAGAAAAGTATGCTAAGTTTTCAAATCCTACTTTTTGAGCAATTTCTTTAAGAGAACTAGTTGTGGTTAATAACAGTAATTGCGCGCGTTCTATCCTTTTGGATTGTATATATTTATTAGGTCTAATGCCATGAGTTTTATAGAAAAGTCTTGAGAAATAATCTGTACTATAATGGCACTTGTTAGCCAATTCGTCTATAGTTATTGGCGCATGTAGATTTTCATTAATATAGTTCTGTATTAGGTATATAGCTTTATTTGGGGTAACGTGGTCTTTATTGATTTTGTGGTTGGTTATAAATTTGGATAACAAAGTGGTCAAAATCCCTTGGGTTTCCAGTAACTCTTTGGCGTTTAACGTATCGTTTTGCTTAATAAAATCTTGCAAAGTTGGTCGATTGTCGTATGTTTTTGGGTTACTGTTTTTTATTTTTCTGTTATTATTTAATTCTACGAGCCGCTGAAAATAGTAAAGACAGTTTTGATCTGCTTCAATTTCATATTCAAAATCTTTTATTCCATATATAGAAAGTCCGTTACTAATATCTTCTAAAAAACTTATATAGTATTGTTCGTGGTAGTCTTCGCAGGTATATCGAGCATAAGTGTAACTTGGTACGAGATAAATATGGTTTGGTTTTAAATCAAAAACCTTATTACTGTGGTAAACTTTTGCTGAGCCTTTTGTGATATAGTACATGCGAGTAAACGGACTAATCACGTTATCAAAATCCCATAGAGCATTTAATTTGGCATAACCGGTATTAAGTAATGTTAATCTTAAAGACTGAAAAATTTCTAACATTTTTTTTGATTAGTTTGATTACTGATTTTTTTAAAGAGACTGTTTTCAAAATTACACCAATTCACTCATAAAACTACAAATAAAAGGTGTGTTTTATACTTGACAATAACTGAACATGTCGGAAATGTGTATTTTTAGGGCTGATTTATACAGTTTTAACGGAATTGTAAAAATTATCTTTGAAAGATCAACTAACTATAATTTTATGTTCAAAGGTATGAGTTTTTACACCCTGATTCTAGGGGTGTTATTTATGTTTTCGTGTGGCGGACCAGATTTGCCAGAAGCTGTTTATGTAGCTTATAAAGAGCTACCAAAAAGCATAGATTTTAATCAGCATGTTAAACCTATTTTGTCGGATAAATGTTATTTGTGCCATGGGCCAGATGCAGGTAATATTAAAGGTGGTTTACAATTGCATACAGCAGATGTAGCCTATGCCGAGTTGCCAGAATCGCCAGGTAAAGTAGCTATTACACCAGGGAATTTAGAAAAAAGTGAATTTTTTCATCGTATTATTTCGGATGATCCAGATTTAATTATGCCCGAGCCCGGATCTCATCTTACTTTAACCAATTATGAAAAAGCAGTTCTTATTAAATGGATTGAAGAAGGAGCAGAGTATAAAGAACATTGGGCCTTTTTAAAACCCGAAAAACCAGAAATACCTAAGGTAAAGCAAACTGAATTTGTTTCAAATACCATTGATAATTTTGTTGTTAAGCAATTAGAGAACTTAAAATTATCACCTTCAGAAAAAGCGGATAAAGAAATTTTATTACGTCGTGCTTCTTTCGATTTAACTGGGTTACCTCCAACTTTAGAAGAATTAGATGCTTTTGTAAAAGATACATCGCTAAATGCTTTTGAGAAACAAATAGACCGTCTTTTAGCATCGCCTCATTATGGTGAACACATGACTTTGGATTGGATGGATCTTTCGCGTTACGCAGATACACATGGGTATAGTAATGATAGATATCGAGATACTTCGCCTTGGAGAGATTGGGTCATTGAAGCTTTTAATAAAAACATGCCTTATGATGAGTTTGTTACCTGGCAATTAGCAGGCGATATGTTCGAAAATGCGACACGAGAGCAAAAATTAGCAACAACATTTAATAGATTACACCCTCAAAATCTTGAAGGAGGTATTATTGATGAAGAGTTTAGATCGGAATATGTAGCAGATAGAACCGCAACTGTTAGTCAAGGTTTGTTAGGTTTATCTTATGCTTGTGCTAAATGTCATGACCATAAATACGACCCGATTTCTCAGAAAAACTACTTCGAAATGTACAGTTTTTTCAATAATGTAGACGAAACGGGATTAATTCCGTGGGATTTGGCAACACCAGTGCCTGCAATGATGCTTCCTACTAAGGAACAAGAAGAGGTTTTAGCTTACTTAGAAACTTTAGTAGACGATTCCGAAGAAAAAGTAAAAACAACAACTAGTAAAGAAAAGCCTAAAGCCGAAAAGTGGATTGCTAGTAATCAATTCAAAAAAATACCATCAAAAAAGCAACCTAAAGGCTTAGTGGCTGCATTTAATTTTGATAATGAAAAACTTATCAATTTAGCAGGTGGTAATGGGCAGAATAAAATAAGAATGCGTCAGCAATTTGTTGATAACGAAAAGGCTATTTATAAAAAAGGAGCAAGTGGTAAAGGTCTTTTTATGAATGGTGATACTTGGTTAGATTTAGATAACATTGGTATTTTTCAAAGAAGTCAACCTTTTAGTATTGGCATTCAGGTTTACATTCCTAAAGACTTAGAAACAGGCGTGATTTTTCATAAAATGAATAGTCCAGAACTGCATAGTTTTAGAGGGTATCACTTAAAAATTAAGGATAATAAAATAGAAGCCTTATTAGCGCATGTATATCCTGATAACGCTATTGTTGTAGAGTCGCTTAACGATGTGCCAAAAGAAAAATGGGTGCAATTAACCATGACTTATGATGGTTCTAGTAAAGCAAATGGCGTGTCTATATTTATGGATGGTGAAAAATTACAAACTAAAACTGTGTTTGATAATTTATATAAAGACATTGTTTTTCATGGCTTAAGATTATATGGTAAGGATAGTCCGCGTCTAGAACCTGGTTTACGTATTGGAGCAGTTTGGAGAGGAAAAGGAATTAAAGATGCTACTATTGATGACCTTATGGTATTCAATAAAGAATTAACAGAAATTGAAGTTTTACAAATTGCAAACCCTGATAATTTAGATAAAATTAAGCAAAAGGAATTAGCGGATTTAAATGAAACTGAAAAAGAAAAATTAGCTGAGTATTATTTAGCTAATAATTCTGAAGCTTATAGTTCTGCGCTTAAAGATTTAGAACAAAAGCGTTTGGTGTTAGCAGATAGTATAGATCCTATTAAGCAAATTATGGTGATGAAGGAGAGTAAGCTTAATAGACAAACTTATATTCTAGATAGAGGTAATTATGATTCTCCTACGGATAGTGTTTTTCCAAATGCTCCCGAAGATATATTTCCTATGACGGAAGATATGCCTAAAAATAGATTGGGGCTTGCTAAATGGATTACACATAAAGACAATCCGTTAACAGCTCGAGTAACAGTAAACAGATATTGGCAAAATATCTTTGGTAGAGGACTTGTAAAAACGTCAGAAGATTTTGGAAACCAAGGTGAGTTGCCAAGTCACCCAGCATTATTAGATTGGTTGGCTATTCAATTTATTGAATCGGGTTGGGATGTAAAAGCTTTGCATAAAACCATAATGATGTCTAGCACCTATCAACAAAGCTCTGTTATTACTGAAGCACTTTTAGCTGTAGATGGAGAAAATAAATGGTTAGCACGAGGCCCATCAACCAGATTATCTGGAGAAATGCTTCGTGATAATGCCTTATATGCTTCAGGTTTATTAAACACCAAAATAGGAGGGGAAAGCGTAAGGCCATACCAACCAAAAGGTTTATGGAAAGTAAACGGTGATACTTATGTGCAAGATGGAGAAGAAGGTTTATATAGACGAAGTATGTATACTATTTGGAAGCGTACCGTACCAAACCCAACAATTTCAATTTTCGATGCACCAACAAGAGATTTGTGTACTACTCGTAGGCAAAAAACAAATACACCACTTCAAGCTTTGGTAATTTTAAACGATCCTACTTACATAGAAGCTTCTAGAGTTTTAGGAAAACAAATTACAGAAGCCGATGATTTAAAAACGGGAATTACCAGTGCTTTTAAGAGGTTAACGGGACGCCAGATCAGCAATGAAGAATTAGATTTATTAACTGCTTTGCAAAAAGAGGAATTTAAAAAATTTGATGCTAATCTAGAGAAGGCAAAAGGATGGCTCCAAACTGGTGCTTTTGAAATCGCTGAAACAGATAATAAAGCCCTTATTGCGGCAAATGCGGTTGTAGCAAGTACTATTATGAATGCTGATGCTAGCATAACCAAAAGATAAAAAGCTAAACTCTAAATAAAGAAAAGACATTATGTGTAACGATCACCACAATAAACTAACATCTAATAATAGAGATTTACAAAAAATTGAACGGCAAATAGACCGAAGACATTTTTTAAAGAAAACCTCTTTAGGCCTAGGTGCCATAGCGCTAAGTAGCTTACTTGGATCAGAAAAAATGTTTGGGGCTACAGGCAACAAAACTAAAGAAGATTTAATTCTAGAGAACTACAATAAAAACAGGCTGGGCTTACCACACCATTTGCCTAAAGCAAAACGTATAATTTACTTATTTCAAAGTGGAGGACCTTCGCAAATGGATTTATTCGATTATAAACCAAAGTTGGTCGATATGTTTGGCAAAGAATTGCCAGAGTCTATTATTGGCGGACAACGTTTAACAGGGATGAGTGGCAGCCAAAGCACCTTGCCAATTGCACCGTCTACATTCAATTTTAAACAATACGGAAAATCTAAAGCGTGGGTAAGTGACGCCATGCCTTATTTATCTGAAGTTGTTGACGATTTATGTTTTATGAAGGGCATGCAAACCGATCAAATTAATCATACGCCGGCCATAACCTTCATGCAAACGGGGCATCAATTACCAGGTAGACCATCAATTGGTTCTTGGTTAAGTTATGGTTTAGGGTCCGATAATGAAAACCTTCCAACGTTTATAACATTAGTTTCAAAAAATGGAAAAGGGCAACCTCTAAAATCGAGTTTGTGGGGTAATGGTTTTTTACCAACAGAACATCAAGGTGTACAATTTAGATCTGGTAAAGATCCGGTATTGTATTTAAGCGATCCTGAAAATTACGATGGTAACGATAGAAGACACATGTTGGATTATTTAGGAGGTTTAAATGATATTCAAAATGATGCTTACGGAGATCCTGAAATTCAGGCAAGAATGTCTCAGTACGAAATGGCCTTTAAAATGCAAACTTCTGTTCCGGAAGTAGCCGATTTATCAGATGAACCAGATCATATTTTTGAATTATATGGTAAAGATAGTAGAGACCCTGGAACTTATGCGGCCAACTGTTTAATGGCTAGAAAGCTATTAGAAAAAGGAGTGAAATTTGTTCAATTATATCACCAAGGATGGGATCAGCATAATAACTGTCCGGGAGGATTAAAAAATCAATGTAAAAAAACAGATCAAGGTACAGCAGCTTTAATAAAAGATTTAAAGCAACGTGGTATGCTAGATGATACCCTTGTAATTTGGGGAGGCGAATTTGGAAGAACGGTTTATTCTCAAGGTCAATTAACAAAGGAAAATCACGGAAGAGATCATCATCCAAAAGCATTTACAATGTGGATGGCTGGAGCAGGTGTTAAGCCCGGGTTTTCTTATGGAGAAACAGACGATTTTAGCTATAATGTGATAAAGGATCCTTTACATGTACATGATTTTCATGCAACACTAATGCATCTGGTTGGTGTAGATCACGAGCGTTTAACCTTTAAACATCAAGGGCGCCGATATCGATTAACTGATGTTCACGGTCATGTTGTAAAAGATTTATTAACCTAATCCTAAAAGTTATGTCATCAAGAAGAAATTTTATAAAAAAAACAGGTTTAGCTGGGGCTGCTTTAACCGCTATGCCGTCATTTGGATTTCATATTATGAGAAAACCAAAGGGCAAAGAAGTTATTTTAGGTCATGGCGATTATCAATATAAATTAATAAAAGATTGGGCTAAAATGAGCTCCATTGAAACACCTTTGCTTAACTGCCACGAAATGCAAATGGACAGTAAAGGCCGATTAGTTATGATTGGAGATCATCCAAAAAATAACGTAATCATTTTCGATAAATCTGGGAATGTAATAGATTCTTGGGGAACGGCTTATCCGGGTGGACATGGTTTAACGATATCAGACGAAGGTGGAGAAGAGTTCTTGTTTTTGGCCGATTCTGGTTGGTTTTTAAACAAACAAGGAGGCTGGACAAAACATAATGGTCGTATTAGTAAAACCACAATGGATGGTCGTGTTGTTTTCGATATCGGTCATCCAATTACTATAGGTATTTATAAACCAGGAGAATCTTTTTGTCCTACAGAAACAGCTATTGGGCCTAATGGCGATATTTATGTGGCCGATGGTTATGGTATGAGTAGAATTATTCAATATGATTACAACGGCAGATACATAAGACATTGGGGAGGAAGTGATAATCCTGATAAAAATTACCAAATAATGAGTGCTCACGGTGTAGCTATAGATTACAGAGAGAAAGGCAACCCAATGGTTGTTGTAACCTCTAGAAATCAAGCTAGTTTTAAATGGTTTACGCTAGATGGTAAGTATATTAAAACATTACACTTACCGAATATGCAAGTATGTAGACCGGTGTTTGATGATACTAATTTATATGCTGGTGTTTGTTGGTCTCAGCCCGAAGTAGGAAAAACAGATTGGACACAACCAACAGGATTTGTTACTATTTTAGAAGGCGACAAAGTGGTTTCAAACCCAGGAGCAACAGCACCTATTTATGTAAATGGAGAACTTCAAAAATCGTATCAATTAACCGATAGACCAATTTCTCACGGTCATGATGTTTGTGTCGATAATGATAAAAACTTATATATCTGCCAATGGAGAGCAGACAAAACACCTCCTTTAAAATTAGAACGCATTTAAAAAATATAAAGAAAAAGATATATGGATAATAGTGTTCCAGATTTTGTATTGTTTTTAGGTAGATTTCATCCGCTTGTAGTGCATTTGCCTATAGGTTTTTTGTTTTTTGCTTTTGTATTGGAAGTTTTTAGTCGATGGAAAAAAAATCCAATGTTAACCACAGGTATTCCTTTGGCATTGCTTTTAGGCGGAATAAGTGGTGTAGTAGCTTGTGCTTTGGGATATATGCTATCTTTAAGTGGCGATTATGAAGCAGACGCTTTAGATACGCACTTTTGGTTTGGTATAGCAACTACGGCAATTGCTTTTATAGCATGGTTAATTCGAATAGAAAAAATAAAAATAGCCAAATTAAATCGTTTGCAACCTAATATTTCATCACTAACCTTATTGGTTATTCTATTAAGTGTTACAGGCCATTATGGAGGTAACTTAACACATGGAAGTGATTATTTATTAAAATATTCCCCTTTCGGGAAAGAAGAAAAAACAGAACTTGTAGCTGTAACAAAGATAGAAGATGCTCAGGTTTTTAATCATTTGGTAGGTCCTATTTTAGATAATAAATGTGCTAGTTGCCATAATGAAAGTAAGAAAAAAGGAAGTTTGTCTTTCCACGATTCTATAGCGATTTTAAAAGGAGGGAAAAACGGTAAAATAATAATTTCAGGAAATGCCTCGGAATCGGAAATGATTAAGCGTGTACTTTTAGAACCACATCACGATGATTTTATGCCACCAGAAGGCAAAACCCCTTTAACAGAAGAAGAAATAGCCATATTAACCTATTGGATAGATAACGCTAAAGGAAATTTTGATGCTACTGTTGCAAACGTTGAAACTCCAGAAGATATTTCGGGTATTGCGAGCACTATGCTGGGTTTATCTACTTCCGGAGCAAAAGGGGTAGATATTGCTTTACCAACTGTAAATATGGTAACAGCTAATCAAATTGTAGACCTTGAAAAAGAAGGGTTTACTTTAAGAGAACTTGTTTTCGATTCAGGTTTGTATGAGGTTGTTTTGACTCCAAATACAGTGGTTAAAGGTGATGGTCAAGCGGCTTTAAAGAAACTTGAGAAATTACTTACCATAAAAGAGAATATTATTTGGTTATCTTTAGAGGATAATCAATTAACAGATGAAAGCTTGAAAATAGTTGGTCAATTACCTAACATTCAAAAGCTGAAATTAAATAAAAATCCTTTGTCAGATACTGCTATTACTGAATTAGTTAATTTAAAAAATTTAACGAGTTTAAATCTATACGGTACTCAAGTAACCTCAAAAAGTTTACAAACTATTGCAAAGATAACGAGTTTAAAGCATGTATACGTTTGGAAAACTAACATTAAACAAGAGGATATAGATGAAATGGCATTAAACGATTATCCTGAAGTTATTTTAGGATTATAAAAACAACTTTTATGAACAAAAGCATATTTATAAAAAGCATAATTTTTCTTTTGTTATTATCATGTTCCTCTAAAAAAGGTTCAAAAGCAAAAGAATTAAGTACGCCAAAATATACAGCAGATTGGGAATCATTGCAGAAATATGAAGTTCCAGAATGGTATAAAGATTTAAAATTTGGTATTTATTTTCATTGGGGACCATATTCTGTACCGGCATATAAAAATGAGTGGTATTCTATTTGGATGTATAAAGAAGGGCATGATATAAATAAGTATCATAAGGAAACCTATGGGAATTTGGATACATTTGGATACAAGGATTTTATACCCATGTTTAAAGCTGAAAAATTCGATGCTGATGTTTGGGCCGATTTATTCGTAAAAGCAGGTGCGCAATTTGCAGGGCCTATTGCAGAACATGCCGATGGTTTTGCCATGTGGGATAGTGATTTAACAGAATGGGATGCTAAAGATATGGGGCCAAAAATAGATGTTGTTGGCGAAATGGAAAAAGCAATAAAAGCTAGAGGTTTAAAATTTATTACCACTTATCATCGTCATTGGTTATATTCATGGTATCCTACCTGGGATGAAAATACTGATGCTTCTAATCCGCTTTATGAAGGTCTTTATGGACCAAAAGTTCCGGAGGGCACTTTTGTTATGGCAAACAAACCAACAAATCCTTTACCAGATGATAAATTTAATCAAGAATGGTTGGATAGGTTGACCGAATTAACAACCAAATACGATCCGGATATTGTTTGGTTTGATAATAAAATGGATATTATAGGTGAAGACTATAGAAAACAATTTTTAGCCAATTTTTATAATCAAGGACTAGCTAAAGGTAAAGATGTTGTGGTTACTTATAAGTTTACAGATTTAGCGATAGGATCGGCAGTTTTAGATTTAGAACGTTCTAGAATGAGTGAAAAGAAAGACTTCACTTGGTTAACAGATGATTCTATAGATTGGAATGCTTGGAGTAATATTCAGAATCCGGCTTATAAATCAACCAACAGATTAATCGATTTCTTAGTCGATGTTGTAAGCAAAAATGGAGCCGTTCTATTAAATATAACACCTACTGCAGAAGGTGTAATTCCTGAAGAAGTTGAAAAGCGACTATTACAGATGGGCGAATGGTTAACCGTTAATGGAGAAGCTATTTACGGAACTCGACCATGGAAAATTTATGGGGAAGGCCCTGCCGAAGTGATTGAAGGTCATTTAAGCGAACATAAAAATAAAGACAATACAGCAAAAGATATTCGGTTCACTACAAAAGGAGAAACCTTATATGCTACAGTTTTAGATTGGTCTACAGAACCTATTCACATTAAATCATTATCTAATAAGGATCAAACCATTAAGAGTATTGAACTTTTAGGTAGTGATGAAACCATCATTTGGGAACAAACTAGCAGCGCATTAATCATGCAACCATCAAAAGTAAAAATTGGTGATTATGCTTTTGTTTATAAAATAAACTTCTAACAACATTTACTCCTCAGTTCTACATGGGTTTTTATCGAAAACCCGTGTTTGTTGGCTTTACAAAGCCCTGTTTTAACAAATTTTTATGATTTTATCCATATGTTTTGTTTAAAAAATCATTTGTTACCATTCAAAACGTGAAGAAAAACAAAATTTGTAGAACTAAACTTTAAACAATACAAATATGAAATTTAATTTACTTGTTGGGTCTAGACACAAAACTTTTTTAACAATACTATTTTTTGTTATCAGTCTTGGTTTAGTGCAGGCACAAACAAAAACCGTAACCGGAAATGTAACAGGAGAGGGACAGCCTCTTCCTGGGGTGAGTATCTTGGTTAAAGGAACAGCTACGGGAACTGTTACCGATTTTGATGGAAACTTCGAAATTAAAACAGATTCTAAAGGTGTGCTAATTTTTACCTACATAGGTTTTTTAGCGCAAGAAGTTCCTGTTAATGGACAAACCAAAATGAATGTAGTTCTGAAAACCGACGTTGCCACTTTAGATGAGGTTGTGGTAATTGGTTATGGAAAGCAAAAGAAAAGAGAGCTTACAGGAGCTGTTGGGCAAGTTCAGGCAGAAGCCATTGAGCGCATATCAACATCGGATGTTGGTAATGCACTTCAAGGACAAATTGCTGGTGTAAACGTTACATCGAGTAGTGGGCAACCAGGTTCGGATGCTGTTATTCTAATTAGAGGGGTTAACTCTGTTTTTGGTAGTAACACACCTCTTTACGTTGTTGATGGAATTCCTCAAGATGGTAACCCTCAGTTGAGTGTTGCGGAGATTGAAACAATTGATGTACTTAAAGATGCTGCTTCTGCTGCTATTTATGGTACAAGAGGTTCTGCTGGTGTTATTTTAATAACCACAAAAACTGGTAAAGTTGGTAAAATGAATATCAGCGTAACGAGTTACATGGGAGTTCAGGATATTACTTCTAGCGTGCCTTTAATGAATTTTGAAGAATCTGTTTATGAGAATTTTTTACGAGTAGGTCACCTTAACGGAACTTTTCCAAACAATTCATTTACAACGTTAGAGCAAAATCCAAACGATTTTACTAACGATACCTATTTAATGGATATTTTACAAGTTGATAATGCTCGAATTCAAAATCACACCATGAATGTTTCTGGTGGTAAGGGTGGACTTATGTATAACGTATCTATGAATTATTTTGATCAAGTAGGATCTTTAATTAATTCTGGTTTAGAGCGTTTAAACGTTAGAGCGAATACAACTTATAAAAAGGATAAGTGGACGGTTACTACAGGTATTGGTTTAAGAACCGATCAACAGCAGTATACTCCATGGGGAATTTTATTAGATGGTTACAGGTATAAACCTTACCAAAAATTAATTGATCCTAACTCTCCAACTACAGAAGATAGTGCGGGTAATAATACAAGTAATGATGCTGTTAACTTAAGTTATTTAACAGGAAAGCTTAAACAATCTGATATTAGAACAGGTGATAACATGAGTATGCGTGTTCAAATAGATCACCAGTTAAACAAAAATTTAAAAGTAACAACTCGTGCATCTATTGGTCGTAATAACAATATGCGTACTACAATAAATCCATTATTCACAGCTTATGCTACAGATGGAACGCTAATACCACAACAAATTAGATCAGGAGTTAAGGAGCAAAGCAGTAGAAATACCAGTGCTACTATTGATGGTATTATTACATTTAATAAAAAGTTTGGTGATCATCAAGTAGGACTTGTTGGAGCATTATCTACAGAGAAATATACATTTAAATCGTTCTTTGCTCAAAAATTCGATTTATTTAATAACGAGATCACTACATTAAACGGAGCAACTTTAGATGCTAACGTTGGTACTGGAAGCGGTTGGGGACAAGATAGAGTGAATACTTTAATTGGTATGCTAGGTCGTGCTCAGTACGATTATAAAGGTAGATATTTATTAAGTGCGAGTTTACGTCGTGATGGAACAAGTCGTTTTTCTGAAGATAACAGATGGATTTATGCGCCATCAGCTTCTGCTGCATGGATTATTTCAGATGAATATGGTTGGGATGATATCTTTGGTAAAACTTTCAACTTCTTAAAAGTTAGATTTAGTTACGGTACTACAGGTAACCAAAGTATACAAGATTATAGTACAGATCCAACTATTTCTATTGGTAATGATTATGTTTTTGGTACAGGAGCGAATGAAGAACTTGTATTAGGAGCCGTTCAAGAAGCTTTTAAAAACCCTAATGCAAAATGGGAGAAGAAAATTGAAAAGAATTTTGGTTTAGATTTCGGGTTTTTTAATAACAAACTAACACTAACAAGTGAAGTTTATGATGGATCTAGAACTAATATGTTATTCCCAGTTATTTTACCTCCAACTGTAGGTGGTGGAAACAATTCTACTGTAATTCTTAATGTAGGAGATATGCGTAACTATGGTGTGGAATGGAGTGCAAATTATAAACATAGAGGAAAATTAAATTGGAATCTATCTGCAAACTATGCGGCCAATAACAATTTAATTACTAGAATGAGTGATTCTAATAAATTCTCATTTTTAGGAGGAAGTCAAGTAGCTCCAGGTTTACCTAGTGAAGATTTAGTAACAGCTTTAAGAGAGGGATATCCAGCAGGTGCTTTCTTTCTTATAGAAACTAATGGTTTAGTAAAAACAGAAGCAGAATTGGCTGAATATAGATTATTAGATCCTACTGCTAATTTAGGTTCGCTTAGGTATGTAGATCAACCTACTGTAGACACCGATAATGATGGTGTTGCCGATGCAGGTGATGGTGTGTTTGATCTTGATGATAGAGTTTTTAAAGGAAGTGGAGCTCCAGATTTTGAAGTTGGGTTAAACTTTAATGCTGATTATAAATCGATAGATTTTTCAATGAACTGGTATGCAGCTGTTGGAGGAAATATTATAAATGGAAGTAAGGCTTACGCTTACAAACAAGGTACTCACAGAGATTTAGTGTATCAATGGTCTCCAGCAAACCCAACATCAAATATCCCTGCCGATAGAGGTCGTGATAACTTTAATTACAGAGGTTATACCGACTTATGGTTACAAGATGGAAGTTTTGCTCGTTTAAAAAACACAACTTTAGGATATACATTACCTAAAAAATGGAGTAATAAACTAAATATCACAAAACTTAGATTTTATATAGCAGCAGATAACCTTATTACTATTACTAGCTACGATGGTTTCGATCCAGAAGTTGGTAATGATGGTTTAAATACAAGAGGTATTGATCAAGGAACATATCCTATCAGTACACAATATAGAGCTGGTGTTGAATTTAGATTTTAATAAAAAAAATAAGAAACATGAAAAAATTAATATTTAACAAAATAGCTGTTGTTTTACTGTGTATTATATGCAGTACTTCATGCTCGACAGAAGAATTTCTGACTGAAACAAATCCCAATGAGTTGTCAACGGGTAGTTTTTGGAAAAACAATCTAGATCTTAACTCGGGGTTAACCTCTGTATACAATGCTTTTAAGAACACCAATAATTTCTTAATAGTAGAAGAAAACTGTAAAGCAGATATGACTTGGCCTGGTTTCGGTAGACCAAATTCTAACAATCAATTTTCACCGTTTTATATATATACCTACAATGATTCTCAATCACAAATTAACAACAAGTGGTCATCATTATATGTAACTATATTTAGAGCAAATCAGGTTATTGAAAATGGTACGCGATTAATGGCGACTTATACAGATCAAACAAATATTGATTTTGCAACTCAAATAATGGCGCAAGCTAGATTTTTTAGAGGGATTGCTTATTCATATTTATACAATACTTTCAACCAAGGTAGTGTGCCTATTTTTGATTTTGTTCCAAAAGGTGAAAGTGAGTTTTATCAACCTTTAAGCCCTGCTTCAGAAGTTAAAGCTTTTTATTTAGCAGATTTAGAGTATGCTTATGAAAATTTACCTCCAATTTGGAGTCAGAACGTAGATTTAGGACGTGTAACTTCAGCAGCGGCAGCAGCAGAACTTGGTAGAAGTTATTTATATGAAGAAGATTATACTAAAGCTTCAGAATATTTTAACGACATTATAACTAATCCAGAATATCAAAGAGCTTTAGTAGATAATATTGATGATAATTTTTCAGCAGCAGGAGAGTTTAATTCAGAATCTATTTTGGAGGTGAGTTATTCTGTTAACTTTAAGTCTGAGTTAAATGCTTTTGATTCTCAAAACGTTTCCAACTCACTAGCTAGAGCTTTTGCATCAGGTAATGTTGGTGGCTACAGAAGTGGCATACCTAGCTGTTGGTTACAAATGGAATACAAAAATGAAAAGATGGATTTAAACGATCCACGTAATTACGTGCCTTGTGAAGATGGAAGTGAAGGCTGTGATCCGATAACATTAATGAGACCTAGATCATATTCATTACGTACTTCTTATACATTAGCGTTGGTTGACGATATAGATACACCATATTATGGAGGGTTTTTAGCAGGAGCTATTACACCTTTCAATAATAAAGAAAATGCTTATTTTAGAAAGTATACAAATTGGGCAACCGTAACTACTGAAGCCGATTTTATACCAAACTCACGTTCTCCTATCAATATTCGTTTAGTGCGTTTAGCTGATGTATTATTAATGCAAGCTGAATGTTTAATTAAAGGAGGAACCGATGATAGTAACCTTGAAGAAGCTCTAGTTTTAGTAAACAAGGTGAGATACCGTTCTGCTTTGCAATTGTTAGGGTTAGATGGAACTGGAGAGCATCCAGCGGCAGATCATGATAATGTGGCGTATAATGCACAAAGCTTAATGGAGCATTTAATGTATATTGAAAGACCCTTAGAATTATCTGAAGAAGGTCATGCCGTTCGTTTTCTTGATTTGAGACGTTGGGGAGTTCTTAAACAACGTTTTGAAGACTTGAGTACCAGAACTTATTATGGAATGCATTATGAGACAAAAGATAAAGATGGTAAAACAGTTACAAGATGGAATTCTATTTTACAAGAAGGAACTCCTCCATTAGCTACCGATTATGTCTATAAAGATTACGAACAAGCTGCAGTAAATTATAATGAAGCTTTACATGCTTACTATCCTATTCCAAATAGTGAAGTAACAGCTAACCCTAATTTAAATAACTAAAAAAAAATAACATGAAAAATAAATTAATTTTAATAGCATGTATCATTTCACTTTTTGCGGCTTGCACAAGTAGTGATGATTATGATGCTCCGAATTCGTTTTCAGATGTGTCATGGTATACAAGTGCGTTTAGAAGCGCTACACTGGGTGTAAGTGTTAATGATTTCGCTTCTTTTTCAGATTTGTCTCAAGGTGAGTTATCTCATTCATGGACTATTGAAGAGGGGAGTTTCTTTTTAGAAGGCCCGATCACTAGATCAGATTCTGTATATGATGAATTTATTATTGAACCAAGATCTTTAGAAACCGAAGATAAAACAGTACATGTATTATTTACCGAAGGTGGACTTAAAAAAGTTAGACTTTATAATGTGTTTAAAGATTCTGTAGCATTTAAAGGAGGAGACGATTTTATATTTCCAGCTAAAAGAGAATCAGGGCAATGGGTTATTGATACTACGTTTATTGTAGATGTATACGATACTATTGTACCTCAAATTTTAATTCGTCAAAATGGAGTTGTAATTCCACATGAATCAGTTTCTGATATTATTACAGTAGAAGCAGGTTCTACTCTCGAGTTGGTAGATGTTACAACTATTGGTCGTCCTAATACAAGAAGTTGGAATATAGCAGGAGTAACAAATACAGACTCGTTAGCAGTTATCCAATTTAATAAACTTGGTGAGTTTAAGGGGAATTTAAATTTAAGCAGACAAGGGGAAGAAATACCTGGAGATTATGAAAATTATAAAATTCCAGCAACCTTTAATGTAATTCCTTCATCGCTTCCATTTGAAGTTTCAGCAGAATTAATTGAATTAGAAAATCAAACAATTGAAGTTCCATTTAATGGAGAGTTTGCTCCTTTTGGAGATCAAGAGCCTTTCTTTACAGTTAACGTAAATGGATCTCCTTTTACAATTTCTTCTCTAGCTAGAAGTGCTACGGATGCAACTAAACTAGAAATCAAATTAGTAGATCAAATCTATAGATCAGATGTTATAACAGTTACTTATGATGGTAATGGAACGTTAGAGTCTACAGATACACGTAGTCCTGTTGCTTTTACAGATTTACCAGTTGCAATGTTTCAACATGAAGCTATTAAGTTTGATTTTGAAACAGGAGCAGGAAATTTTGTACCAAGAGATGGAGAAAATTTAGCAACTACTACTATTGAAATATCTACAGAGCAAGCAGCTAGTGGCACCAACAGTATAAAAATGGATGCAGCGGCATCAGGAAATTGGTCAGCTTGGATTAATTATACTGATACTTTTACGCTACAAGCTGGGGTACCTGTAATGTATGAATATAAAATATACAAAGTTTCTGGGACAGCAATAAATTTCTTAGCTCCATGGATTAATAGAGGAGGAAATACGACTGTGCAACAATTTTGGCATAATACCATCCAATCGGCTCCGTTTGATGAATGGACTACCATAAGAACTCAATTAGCGACACCATCAAATACAGCTAATGATTACAATATGTATTTTAGACATAGTGGATCAGGAACTATTTATTTAGATGATGTACGTATTATTGAGGCAGATGAAAGACCTTAAATCATTTTCTAATTAAGATATATTCAAAAAAGGTTTCGCATATTTTGCGAAACCTTTTTTATGTTAACATAAACCATAATTTATCGTAATAAAAACATATGTGATATTACTTGTTTGTATATATATGGATATTTACATGATTAAAAAAAATACAAAATGAATAAAATTCTTGCACTCTGTTTAGCAATCATAGCATTTTCTTCTTGCTCAGAAGGAACAAAAAAGAAAACAAAAACAACGACTACAAAACAACCAAATATCATCTACATCATGTCAGATGATCATACCACACAAGCATTTGGTATTTATGGCAGCAGGTTAGCGAGCTTAAACCCAACACCAACATTAGACAAAATTGCAAGCGAAGGTATTATTTTCGATAATTGTTTTGTAAATAATTCAATTTGCACACCAAGTAGAGCGGCCATTTTATCGGGTCAACACAGTCAAGCCAACGGTGTTTTAGATCTAGAAGGCGCACTGCCTATGGATAAGCAATACCTGCCTATTGAAATGAAAAAATTAGGTTACCAAACAGCCATGATTGGTAAATGGCATTTAAAAGAACAACCAAATTTCGATTACTTTAATGTGTTTACAAAACACGGTCAGCAAGGTTCGTATTTTGATCCTTACTTAACTGAAACCGGAATGCATTTTGCTGAAGAAAAAGACCCAAGTTATGAGGGCAAACAATATAAAGGGCACAGTTCAGACATTGTTACCGATATTTCTATAGATTGGTTAAAAAACAAGAGAGATCCATCTAAACCTTTTGTGTTATTTCATCAATTTAAGGCGCCTCATGACGATTTTGAGTTTGCACCACGATATTTAGATTATTTAAAAGATACTGAGATTCCTGAACCCGAAAGTCTTTATGATAATGGAAATAATGGATCGATTGCAACTCGAGGTCAGAATGATTCTTTAATTGATGTTATTGGTTCATCAGTTTCAAAAAGAAACACGATTAGGCATATGGGTATGCGTCTTTGGAGCAAGCAATACACTAAAAACAATAATCCTGATTTCGACCCTACGCAGGCAGATGGTCTAAGTGAAAAAGAATATATACACGCTACTTACCAAGAGTATTTAAAAAGATATTTACGTTGTGTAAAAGGAGTTGATGATAATGTGGCACGATTAATTAAATATTTAAAGGCCGAAGGTTTATATGAAAACACAATTATTGTTTATACAGGTGATCAAGGGTTTATGCTAGGAGAACATGATTATATTGATAAAAGATGGATGTATGAAGAGTCTTTAAGAATGCCATTTTTTGTGCGTTATCCAGAAAAAATAAAAGCCGGTACAAGAACCGATGCGATAATAAATAATACAGATTTTGCACCTACACTTATTGAATTAGCAGGCGGAAAAGCTCCAGAAAAAATGCAAGGTCATAGTTTTAAAACTATTCTAGAAACAGGCAAAGAGCCAGAAGGTTGGCAACAATCTAGTTATTATAGATATTGGATGCATATGGCCCATGCACATGCTAATCCTGCACATTTTGGTATTAGAACAAAACAGTATAAACTAATTTTCTTTTACGGGAAATATTGGGTAGATACAGATAATCCTGAAGCAGATTGGAATAAGAAAAGTTGGGGTAACAGATTTACTTTGCACACACCAGCTGCTTGGGAATTTTACGATTTAGAAGCAGATCCTAAAGAAATGAATAATGCTTACAGCGATCCTAAATACAAAACGATTATTGCCGATTTAAAAGAGCAGTTAATAGCTAAACGTAAAGAGTTAAATGAGGAAGATGGAGCGAAGTATCCTCATATCCAAAAAGTGATTGATGAACATTGGAATGATTAAATAAAAAGATATGAAGTGTTTTTTTAAAGTAATTTTAGTTGCTTTGCTATGTTTTTCTATTAATGGTTTTAGTCAATTAAAAAAGGAAAACTATAAAACGAATAAAACATACCAAATTCCTAAATGGGAAGTATTAGATATTTCTTTTACAAATAATGTTGATGTAAAATCACCATATACAGCTAAATTTAAGGCCGTTTTCACTCACGAAAACGGTTTTATTCAAGAAGTACCAGGTTTTTATAATGGCAATAACGAATGGATTATACGCTTTTCGAGTAGTTTAGAAGGGCAATGGAGATTTGAAACCAAAGCAGACGTTAATAAATTATCTGGTAAAAAAGGAAAAGTAACAGTTACAGAAGCTAAAGAAAACAATCATGGTGCTGTAACTGTTAATAAAGAAGACCCTCAGCATTTTTATTATGAAGATGGAACACCGTATTTTTTATTAGCTTTTGAATGTGATTGGTTATACGCTTTAGATTATCATAATGATAAGAATCTTCCAAAAACAGAACATTTACTGAATTTAATAGAAGAAAGCGGATTCAATCAAGTTGTAATGAATGTGTTTTCGTACGATGTAAGTTGGAAGAAAGATGAAAAATTAAAAGACCATCCAGAGCATGAATTTGGAGGACCTAAAAATATATTTCCTTTTCTTGGTAATAATGAAAAACCAGATTATTCCGCTTTAAACCCAGAGTTTTTTCAAAAATTAGATCGTACCATTAGCTTAATGCACGATAAGAGAATAGTATCTCATTTAATGATTTATGTATGGAACAAACTTGTTGCGTGGCCAGACATGAACACGGAAGCAGATAACATGTATTTCGATTATGTTGTTAAAAGGTATCAAGCGTTTCCAAACGTAATATGGGATATCTCTAAAGAAGCCTTGTTTTATGGTAGGGCAGATGAGGCCTATATTCATGGCAGAATAGAACGTGTTAGAGCTAACGATGAGTTTAATAGATTGTTATCTGTACACGATTTTAAATACTGTTCAAGATTCCCTGAAAAGGTAGATTTTATTTCAACTCAAAATTGGGTTCATGATATTTATAATAAAATGCTCGATGCCAGAAACAAGTTTAAGGACAAACCTGTTTTTAATATAGAACACGGAGGGTATGAAGGGTCGCCGTATAAAGTGTTTACCGGCGATTATACCAATGCCGAAACTTGTTTACGTCGGAACTATATGTGCCTATTTGCCGGAGTATATACAACATACTATTGGCAAGGCGCATCATGGAATGTAATTATTTATAATCCGTTTGAGCAACCAGAGAGTTTTATTAAACCAAAATTTGAATATTTCGAGCATATGCAAAAACTGTTTACTCAATTCAATTTTAGTAAAATGAAACCAACACCATGGAAAAATGGAAGCGCTTATAATTTAACCGATGATAACGAAACTGTTTTACTCTATATCCATAAAGAAAACTATGGAATTGATGCGGCTTTTTTAAGAAAGGAGCATAACAATAGAACGGTTCAGTGGTTTAATACCTTAACGGGAGAATTTAGTGATATTGAAGCGGTTTCTAAAAACGGCAAATTTATATCTCCTTGGCAAGGAAAGGCCGATTCTATAATAATTTCAAGGCTTAAGTAGCCAATAGCGAGTGTTTTAAACATTTGCTCTAGTATAAAAGACATACGTTTTGTTGCTTTTAAGTTGATAATCAGAACTTCGTTAAATAATTTTTAAAAAACCGAAAACCATTTAACAATTTAGTAAATATGAATTTTAGAATATATAAGTTGTTCACCTATTTGTTATGTTCGATAGTTATTTTATCATGTAACAACGACAAAAAAAGTAACAAAGAAGTTGTTCAAACCCAAAAACCAGTTTTCGAGGCAAATTGGGAATCTATTAAAGCCAATTATAAAGACCCGGAATGGTTTAATCAAAAAAAGTTCGGAATTTTTATTCACTGGGGTGCGTATAGCGTACCAGCATATGGTTCAGAATGGTATCCAAGACAAATGTATATGGATACGGCCAACTTTAATGCACAGTTAAATACAGGCCGAAAAGGACCTTCTAAAGAATATTTGCATCATAAAAAAATATGGGGAGATCAAAAAGATTTCGGTTATAAGGATTTCATTCCTATGTTTAAAGGAGAAAAATTTGATGCTAATCAATGGATAGATTTATTTAAAGAAGCTGGTGCAAAATATGTAATACCAGTTGCAGATCATCACGATGGTTTTGCTATGTACAAATCGAATACCACAAGATGGAATGCTTATGACATGGGACCTAAACGTGATGTTTTGGGTGAGCTTTTTACAGCAGGAAGAAGTAAAGGCATGATTATGGGAGCATCTTCTCACTTTGCGTTTAACTGGTCTTTCTACAACAAAAAAGATCATTTTGATACTACAGATCCTGAATATGCAGATTTATATTCTTCAAAAGGAAAAGATCTAAAAGAACCGGTTTCAGAAGAGTTTAAAGCACGTTGGTGGGACAGAACAAAAGATCTTATCGATAACTATCAACCAGATATTTTATGGTTCGACTTTTACTTAGATATTCCAGATTATGCAGACCAAAGACCAAAATTAGCGGCTTACTATTATAATAAAGGGATTGAGTGGGGTAAAGAAGTGGTTTTACAAGATAAAAACTTCTCACACGAGGCATTTCCAGAAGGCACAGTTATTTACGATTTAGAACGAGGTAAATTACCAGGTATTAGAAAGTTACCTTGGCAAACAGATACGTCTATAGGAAAGAATTCTTGGAGTCATGTTACCAATTGGAAATCTAAAACGGCAAATGAAATAGTTGACGATTTAGTAGATATAGTAAGTAAAAACGGAAATTTATTATTGAATGTGGGTCCTAAAGCTGATGGTACTATTCCAGAGGATCAAAAAGAAATTTTGCTTCAAATTGGTGGTTGGTTAAAAACAAATGGAGAAGCTATTTATGATACTAAATATTGGAAAACATTTGGAGAAGGCCCTACGGAAGTTAAAAAAGGACACCATTCTGAAGGTAATAATGAAGGACTATCTTCTAAAGATATAAGATTTACAACTAAAGGAAATAAATTATATGCTATTGTGCTAGATTGGCCAGAAGATGGTAAAGTTAATATTACAACTTTAGCTAAAAATGCAGAATATGCCAAAGATTTAAATATTTCTAATATAGAAGTATTAGGAAGCTCTGAAAAAATTGAATGGACACAAAACGATCAGGGTTTATTGGTAAACATGCCAAAAGTAAAGCCAACTGATTTTGCATATGTAATTGCACTTTCGTTTTAAAAATTTTTGTTTCGCTAGTAGTTAGTTTTAAAAGTGCATTTATTAATTTAAATGTGCTTTTTTTTATTGTTGTAATCAATGCAAATCCAATTTATCAATACGTATAAGATTGTTTTGTGTACTATATTGTTTCCGTTACAACGAAGCTTTAAACATCGTTTTTACACATTCAGGCGGCTTGATAAAATATGGATTAACGTACAATAATTCATCCGTTATACTTTTTGGAACATACGTACTCCGCTTAAAATAGTTCAGTTACTACATTTGAGAGTATTATTATTTAAAATTAAATTAACAAAATAGACTTCAGTGTGTTTATGAAACAAAACCAAAAAAGTATAAAATCTATTTGTTTAATATTCGTATTTTTTAATCTATTGGTGATTCAATCTCAAGAAAACAAACCGTTTCTAACAGAAGAATTGAGTATTAAAGTCGATGAATTAATGGCAACCATGTCTATGGACGAAAAATTAGCGCAAATAACGGGTACTCGCCTAAGAGATATTATGGTAGATGGAAAAGTTTCTATTGAAAAGTGTAGAGAACATATTCCTTATGGTATTGGTCATTTTTGTCAATTTTCTTCAGGTTTAATATTGGAGCCAGAACAATTAAGAGATTTAGTTAGAGAAGTACAGCATTATTTAATGATGGAAACCAATACTAAAATTCCAGCCATTTTTCATGAAGAAGCTATAACAGGTTTTGCAACTCAAGGAGCAACAACGTTTCCACAGCAAATAGGAGTTGGATGTTCTTGGAATCCTGAAATTGTAAAAAACAATGCGAATTCTACTGCGCAAAGCATGCGTGCTGCGGGAGCAACATTTGCGTTATCACCTATGTTAGATTTAAGTCGTACTGCACATTGGAATAGACTTGAAGAAAGTTACGGAGAAGATGCCTATTTAACTTCTAGAATGGGTGTTGCTTTTATAAAAGGATTGCAGGGCAATGATTTAAAAACAGGTGTAGCAGCTACCGCTAAACATTTTGCTGGTTACGGAACGGCTAATGATAATGCTAAAGAATTATATGAGGAATATTTAATGCCTCATGAAGCGGCTTTTAAAATTGCAGGAGCTAAAAGTGTAATGCCTTCTTATGGAAAATATAAAGCATTAGCTGTTTCAGCAAATCCAACAATGTTAGACCAAATGCTGCGTAAAGAAATTGGGTTTGATGGACTTGTTGTAAGCGATTATGGTGCGGTTAATTTAATATACAAAGGGCATAAACAAGCTAAAAATTCTGCTATGGCAGGAGCTATGGCCATAAACGCTGGTGTAGATATAGAGCTATCTTCACCAATTGCTTTTCCCTTATTACCAGATGCTATAAAAGATGGGTTAGTTACAGAAGAGACTATAAATAAAGCGGTTAAGCGATCTTTAGTAATGAAAGCTAAATTAGGTTTACTAGATAAAAACCTTAAAATAGGTAAGGATGGTCCGTTAGATTTTGATCCACCTTCTAATCGAGAATTGGCATATAAAACAGCATCACAATCTATTGTTTTATTAAAAAATAATGGTGTTTTACCTTTAAATAGTGATATAAAAAAGATAGCCTTGGTAGGGCCCAATGCATCAACATATCATTGCTTGTTAGGTGATTATACGTATCAGTCTATGATTTCTTTTTGGCATAGTACAGATTTTGATCCCACAAACCCAAAGTTAATTACATTACTGCAAGGTCTTGAAAATAAGTTAGGAGAAAATGTAGAAATTAATGTAGAAAGAGGATGTGATTGGAGTGCGCCTTTAGAATCTAAAATAGATACGAGTGGTTTAGGAGATGATAGGTTGAGTAAATTAAAAATGCTAACGGTAAAAGGGTTGCCACAACCAGATTTACAGAAGGCAATAAAAATATCTGAAGAAAGCGATGTTATTATTGCTGCTGTAGGTGAAAACTTGTATTTGTGTGGCGAAGGTAGAGAACGAAAAGGCATTCGATTACCTGGGGAGCAAGAAGCATTTGTCGAAAAATTAATAGCAACAGGTAAGCCGGTTATATTGGTTCTGTTTGGAGGTCGTCAACAATTAGTAAGTAAGTTTGAAGATAAATGTGCCGCTATTGTTCAAGCTTGGTTTCCTGGTGAAGAAGGCGGAAATGCTATAGCAGATATATTGGTTGGTAATGTAAATCCATCTGCCAAATTATGCGTAACCTATCCTAAAACAGAATCGCGTGCAGAAATTAATTATAAAAATGGATATGGCAATGGTGATTTGGTTCAATACCCTTTTGGTTTTGGTTTGTCTTATACCGATTATCAATACTCTAATTTGAAAATTAAATCGAAAATAGATATTAATGACGAACGTTTTTCGGTGTCATTAAAGGTGAAAAATATAGGTGATATGGACGGCACTGAAATTGTTCAACTATATATGTCTCCAATTGATAAAGCATCAACTCAAAAACCTATTCAGTTAAAAGGATTTGAAAGAGTAAAGCTAAAAGCAGGAGAAGAGAAAACACTAACCTTTAATGTTTCGCCAGAGCAATTTGTGCAATATAAAAACAATAAATGGATCGTAGAATCGGGTAAATATCAACTTAAAGTCGGAGCATCTTCCACAGATATTCGGTTAGAAGGTGTTATTGAACTTAAAGGAAAAGATGTGATTCTAGAAAATGGTAGAGACGTATTTTTTACAATGAATAAAACTAAATAAAATGAAACAATTCAAGACTTTAAAATTAGTATTAGGTGCTTTTTTAATAAGCTGTTCAATATTAAATGTATCTGCACAGAAGAAAAATATTATTTTTCTTTTCGCAGATGATGCTGGGTATCACGATTTTGGCTTCCAAGGAAGTAAAACGTTTCCAACTCCAAACCTAGATAACCTAGCCTCTGAAGGTATGGTTTTTAATGAAGCCTACACGACAGATTCGGTTTGTGGACCATCGAGAGCCGGATTGTTAACCGGAATGTATCAACAACGTTATGGTATTGAAGAAAATAATGTACCTGGATACATGAGTGATTCTTCTAAATTATTAGGTGACGAAATGGGCTTGCCTTTAGGGATTAATACGGTTGCAGATTATTTGAATCCTTTAGGATACAAGTCGATTGTTTTAGGGAAATGGCATTTAGGTAATGCTGATAGATATCACCCATTAAATAGAGGTTTTGATGAGTTTTATGGTTTTAGAGGTGGTGCTAGAAGTTTCTGGCCGTTAAGCTTAAAAGCAGCTTTAGATCGCCCTGAAGATAGAATGGAAAAGGGATTTGGTTTGTTTGAAGAACCAAAAAAATATTTAACAGATGCCATTGCCGATGAGGCTTGCGATTTTATGGAACGCCATAAGGAAGATCCATTTTTTATGTATGTTTCTTTTAATGCAGTTCATTCTCCGTTGGAAGCCACCGATGAAGATTTGGCGAAAATAAAAGGTTTAACAGGAAACCGTAAAAAGCTTGCAGCAATGACCTTGGCTTTAGATCGTGCTTGTGGTACCATTCTTAAAAAATTGAAAGCACTTGGTTTGGAAGAAAATACACTTATTGTTTTTTCTAATGATAATGGAGGCCCAGACGGAACCGAAACATCTAATTATCCACTAAGTGGTTGTAAATCTAATTTCTTAGAAGGCGGAATACGCGTGCCTTTTATTATGAAATTACCAGGAGTAATCAAACGAAAAACAGAATACAAAAAGGCGATTAGCATGTTAGATATGGTGCCAACATTTGTAAATATTGCAGGTGGTAATGCATCCGAATTAAAAGGATTAGATGGTGTAGATTTAATGCCTTTTATCACCAAGAAAAATAATAACGCACCGCACGAAAGGTTATTTTGGAAAATTGAAAATAGGGGCGTAGTACGCGAAGGTGATTGGAAACTATTGCGTTACCCAGATCGTCCGGCAGAGCTATATAACATAGCCGAAGATATTACTGAAAATAATGATTTAGCTTTAAAACACCCAGAAAAGGTCCGTGAAATGTATAAAACATTGTTTAATTGGGAAGCTGAATTAGAACGTCCTTTATGGCAATTAAAACGCATTTACGAGGTTAATGCCGTAAAACGTATTGATGAAAAAAGAAACCCGGTATTAGATAAATAAAACTTGATTTGGTAAAAGAGAAATTCAATTTAATTATGAAAAAGAACACACTATTTGTTTATTTCTATATCGTTTTTACAACGTTTGTCTTTGCTCAAGAAAAACCTAATGTTATTGTTGTTTTAGCCGATGATATTGGACTTGGAGATATTTCATATTATCGAGAAAAACATTCTAAAAATATTATTCTTGAAACACCAAATATAGATAAACTTGCAAAAGAAGGTATGGCTTTTACAGATGCGCATACACCAGCAGCATTGTGTGCACCAACGCGCTATGCAATAATGTCTGGAAATCATTGTTACAGAAGTTATGCGCCTTGGGGTGTTTGGGGTGCTTATAGGCCTTCGCCAATAGAACCAAATCAACTTACTTTAGGCAAACTCATGAAAAAAGCTGGATATCAAACTTCTTTCTTTGGTAAATGGGGATTCGGGATGGATTTTGCAAGAAAAGATAACCCGAATGTCGTGTATGATTCGCCTCGTATTGAACATGAATTGGATGTCGATATTTCTAAAGTGATAGGTAAAGGTCCTGTTCAAAATGGATTTGATTATAGTTTTATGTATCCTGCAGGAATACAAGCAGAGCCTTATGCTGTGTACGAAAATGGCGTGATGATGCCTTTAAATAAAGACTCAGAAATTGTGTTAATCACCCAAGAAAAAATGAGCAAGCTTAATGTTAAACTTGATAAAAAAGAAGGCTTAGGCGATAGCTATTGGAACCCTTATAATTCAGGGAAATTATTAATAGATAAGGCTGTTGGTTTTATTGAAAATGCTTCAGACGAAGATCCTTTCTTTATGTATTATTGCTCACAGGCTGTGCATTTACCGCACACACCTTCAAAAAAAATGAATGGTACCAAAATAGCAGGCACAACACCTTCTAGTCATTTAGATATGGTGAAAGAATTAGATGTACAAATGGAGATGCTTGTTGATGCCTTGAAAAAGAAAGGTGTTTATGATAATACGTTAATCATCTTTACATCAGACAATGGTGGTTTATTAAAACCAAAAACCATCAAATCGGGACATCAATCGAACGATATTTATAGAGGAGGTAAAAATCAAATGTACGAGGGTGGACATAGAGTTCCATTTATCGCTTGGTGGCCAAGTCAAATTAAAGCAAATACAGTTTCGAATACTCCAATTTTAGGAATAGATATTATGGCAACTTTAGCCGATATCACAAATCAAAAAATAGAAGGAAATAACGCTATGGATTCTTCAAGTTTGTTACCGCTTTTAAAAGGTGAAAACAAACAAGTTCATCCGTTTCTTATGACGCAATCGGGTACCGGTAAACAAACCATTATTATAAAAGATGGTTGGAAATTAATTATTCAGCTTGATAAAAAGGACAAAACCGATCGTAATAGAATGCCATTCGCGTTGTTTAATTTAAGTAAAAACCCTACAGAAAATGAAAAGGACAACCTCATTACAAACCCGAAATTTAAGAATAAAGTAAATGAGTTGTTTCAATTATACAATGAGACTAGGGATAGCGGGGTAATTACAAGAACGTAATAATTTGAATAAATAGGAATAAAACTTATTTGAAATGAGAGAATTTTTTAATTACAAATGGATGTTTTTTTTAGTGTTAATTGTCACAGGGATTAATGCAAATAATAGCTATTCTCAGTCAAACAATGAGGGCTGGAAAATGTTATTTAACGGTAAAAATCTAGATGGTTGGAAACAACTTAACGGAAAAGCAGAATACAAAGTAATAAATAACGAGATTGTTGGAATCTCTACTTTAAAAACTCCAAATAGCTTTTTATGTAGTGTTGAAGAATATTCAGATTTTATTTTAGAATTTGAAGTAATTGTTGACCCAGTAGTAAATTCTGGTGTACAATTTAGATCTAAAAGTTTAGCTGAATATAATAACGGAAGAGTGCATGGCTATCAATTTGAATTAGACCCCAGTGAAAGAGCATTTAGTGGAGGGGTTTTTGAAGAAGGAAAACGTGGTTGGCTATATCCGTTATCTTTAAATGAAAAAGGTAGAAAAGCTTATAAAAATGGAATCTGGAATACTTGCAGAATTGAGGCTATTGGTAATACAATAAAAACATGGATTAATGGAGTGCAATGTGCAAATCTGGTTGATGATGATGCTGCCTCTGGCTTTATAGCCTTGCAAGTACACAGTATTGGCGGCAATAAAAGCAAAGACGGAAAACAAATAAAATGGCGAAATATTAAAATTAAAACCAACAATTTAAAAAAGGAGAGTTGGAGCCAAAACCCTCAGGTTGTCGAGCAAAGTTATTTGGTAAATACAATTACAGAAAACGAAGCACGGTTAGGGTGGCGATTACTTTGGGATGGTAAAACAAATAAAGGTTGGCGAGGTGCTAAGCGCATCGATTTCCCTAAAACCGGTTGGGAAATTAAAGAGGGTGTTTTAAGTGTTCTGGCTACAGATGGAGCGGAGTCAACAGGTCCTGGAGATATTATTACAGAAGATCTATTTAGTAGTTTTGAATTAGAATTGGAGTTTAGAATTACTGAAGGTGCAAATAGCGGAATTAAGTATTTTGTAAATCCAGAACTTAATAAAGGTAAAGGGTCTGCTATTGGTTGCGAGTTTCAAATTCTAGATGATAAAAATCATCCTGATGCTAAGGCGGGCGTTAATGGTAATAGAACCGTTGGTTCTCTGTATGATTTGATAACTGCTGAAGGATTAACAATTGCAGGTAGAAAAAAAGTTTTTAAAGGTGTTGGCAATTGGAACAAAGCTAGAATTGTAGTTAAAGATGGTAAGGTAGAACATTGGTTAAATAATGAAAAAGTTATAGAATACGATAGATTCTCCCAAATGTTTAAAGCACTTGTGGCATACAGCAAGTACAAAAACTGGGAAAATTTTGGACAATGGCCAGCAGGACATATTTTGTTGCAAGACCACGGAAATACAGTAAACTTCAGAAGTATTAAAATAAGAGAGTTCAATTAAATTAAATCAATAATATGGAATCGTCTAGACGAAAATTTATAAAGCAAACGGCTATGGGAACAATGGGGACTCTTATTGTTCCTCAGTTAAGTTTTGGTAAAAATATATTTAATGCAAACGAAACTATAAATGTTGCTGTTATTGGTGTAAGAAGTAGAGCCAAATCTTTAACTCAAGCTATACATAAATATGAGTATGTTAAAATTATATATACATGCGACGTTGATGATGACGTAATTGATGAACACAACATTTTTTTACAAAAGAATATTGGTTACGTGCCTAAAGTAGAAAAAGACTTTAGGAAAATTTTAGATGATAAGGATGTAGATGCTGTATTTATTGCCACACCAGAGCATTGGCATGCTCCAATGGCAATTATGGCATTACAAGCAGGTAAACATGTTTATGTTGAAAAACCATGTAGCCATAATCCTCATGAAAATGAATTATTAGTTGCTGCCCAAAGGAAATATAAAAAAATAGTTCAAATGGGTAACCAACAGCGTTCTGCTCAATCTAGTGCATTAGCTGTTAAAGAGATAAAAGAAGGTATTATTGGTAACGTATACAAAGGCGAAGCCTATTATTCTGCGAATAGAGGTTCTATAGGGACTGGTAAATTAGTTGATGTTCCTAAAACTCTCAATTGGGATTTATGGCAAGGACCAGCACTAAGGGAAGCTTTTAGAGATAATGTACATCCTTATAATTGGCATTGGTTTAAATCTTGGGGAACTGGTGAAATCCATAATAATGGAACACATGAGATTGATATATGTCGTTGGGCATTAGGTGTCGATCTTCCAAATAAAGTAACTTCCTTTGGAGGGAAATATACATTTGATGATGATTGGCAATTTCCAGACAATCAAGAAGTAACTTACCAATATGATGATAAATTAATTACATGGACAGGACATAGCAGAGGTAAAATTCAACCTAGTCAACCAGGTCGTGGAGCATCAATTTACGGTAGCAAAGGTGTTATAACATTAAGTAGAAATAATTATAAATTGTTTGGTTTAGACGGGGAATTAATAAAAACTGTTGATGAAAAAGTTAAAAGTGAAACTACTAATACCGTTGGTGGTGGTGGTTTGGATGTCACACATATTGCTAACTTTTTTAATGCCATTCGTTTAGGGGAGAAACTAAATGCTCCTATCGAAGATGCAAGTATAAGCACCATGATGTGCCATTTGGGTAACATTGCGCAAGATGTAGGTGAAACTATTAACATCGATCCCAAAACAGGCAAAATAGAAGGTAATAAAAGAGCCATGAAAAATTGGAAAAGGGATTATGAAAAAGGATGGGAACCAAAATTATAGGTAAATGAATAGAAGAAAGTTTATACATCAAGGAGGTTTAGTTTCTTTGGGTCTTTTAGCAGGGACATCGACTCTTAGAGCTTTTCAGTTTAATGGTTTTTCTAAAGAAACTATTAATATTGGAGTTATTGGAACGGGAGGGAGAGGTATTGGTCAAACATCATTAATCAATAAAATAGAAAACCTTGAGGTAGTTGCTGTTTGCGATATTCTTCCTTTTAGGTTAAAAGAAGGACTTAAAGCCACTAACAATACAGCAAAAACTTATACAAAATACAATGATTTAATAAATGATAAAAATGTTGATGCCGTTTTAATTGCCACACCATTTAGTGAGCACTACAAAATGGCTATGGATGCGTTGAATGCTGGTAAACATGTTTATTGTGAAAAAACTATGGCAAAAGGGTTGGTAGAATCGGAAAACCTTGTGTCTAAAGTATCAACAACCAATTTAATTTTTCAAGCCGGACATCAATATCATAGTTCAAGATTATATACTCACGTTGTTGGTATGTTGAAAGAAGATGTAATCGGCAATATAAAATCTTTTGAATGCCGATGGTATAGAAAAGGAGACTGGAGAAAACCAATACCAGAAGCAAAATATGAAAAAAACGTAAATTGGAGAATGTACAGAGAATTTTCAGGTGGTTTAACGGCTGAATTAAGTTCGCATCAAATAGATTTTGTGAATTGGGTATTGGATGAAAACCCAAAGAAAATAATGGGAACAGGTGGCGTTAATTTTTGGAATGATGGAAGAGAAACATTTGATAATACGCATCTTATTTTTGAATATCCTAGTGGCGTAAAAGCCCAATTTAAGTGTCTTACAAGTAATATTCCTGGAGGCTATCAGATAAAAGTAATCGGAGATAAAGGTGTTATTACACTTACTACAAATAAAGCTTGGATAAATTATTATAAGAAACCAGAAAAAGTAAAGTATGCCGATGTTGATGGTGTATCAGGTGCCACTGTTCCAAAAGATTATAATGATGAAAAGGGAACACCAATTAATGTGGTGCATTCAAATCCAAGTGAGCAAGCATTAATAGATTTTAAAGAATCTATTTTTAATAATAAACAGCCTATTTCTAATGTAGAAACGGGAGCTAATACTGCAAAGGCAGTACAATTGGCTATAGATGCTATGTTAACAGGGAAAGTACAGTATTGGTAGTTGATTTTAAAATTCAATTCAATTTATACTAGTAATTTTTCTGCTTACAATCCTATAGATTCAGTGTTGAACTACTTTTAAAGTAACAATTTAATTTAAGTATTAATGAAACGCCATATTAACATTTATCTTATCTTTTTGATTGTTTTTAGTGGTTGTTATAATTCAACTAAAAAAAACATAAAGGAGCTCATAGAACCTGATAATGATGGTTATATCCCCTTGCCTGAAAATGTTGCAGAACCTCGAGATAATATTTCTAATCCTGATAAAGTTAAATTAGGGAAATTGCTTTTTTACGATCCTATTTTATCTGGAAATAAAGATGTGTCGTGTGCTACGTGCCATCATCCTGAATTTGGGTTTGCAGAACCTTTAGATCTTTCTATTGGTGCAAATGGTAAAGGTTTAGGTTTTACACGGAAATTTAACGAGCCTAACCATATTCCTTTTGTAAAAAGAAATGCGCATACTATTTTAAATACGGCATTTAACGGAATAGATATTCAAGGAGTATACCATTCAAATGAATCACCGATGTTTTGGGATAATAGAGCGGAAGGATTGGAGGCGCAAGCATTATTGCCTATAGAAACATTAGAAGAAATGCGAGGTGATAAGATTTCTGAACATGATATATTGAATGTTATTATTGCGCGATTAAAAGAAATTCCGGAGTACGTTACTTTATTCGAAAAGGCATTTAAGAGAGATAATGCTATTGATAAAGTTAATTTAGGGAAAGCTATTGCGGCGTTTGAAAGAACGTTAATTACACCAAATTCAAGGTTTGATAAGTATGTTCAAGGTGATGAAAACGCTTTGTCTATGGCTGAAAAAGATGGTTTCGAATTATTTAAAGCAACCAAATGCAATTTATGCCATAACGGGCCTATGTTTTCTGATTATAAAACTCATATTTTAGGTGTTGTAGATAATGAGAAATTACCGTTCTCTGATGGTGGAGTAGATAGTACCTACGCTTTTAGAACACCAAGTTTAAGAAATTTGAGATATACAGCGCCTTACATGCACAATGGTAAATTAAAAGATTTACAGGCCGTTTTAGAGTTTTATGAGGATATTTCTAACGGACCTTCTAAAAACAATCATGTTCCAACAAAACATATCGATTCTTTAGCTAAGCAAGTCAATATAAAGGTTATGGACATGAGCTTAATTATTTCATTTTTGAATAGTTTAAATTCCGAAGATTTTGATAAAGACATACCAGAACAAGTTCCAAGTGGACTTCCGGTAGGAGGTGATATATAAGATGTTTATCGTTTTCTTATTGTTGAAATATCATTTAAAACTAGGGTTACCATTTAGCAACCCTAATTGTAAATTTTATCATTTATTTCTTTATAAACTTAGAATTAAATGAAGCACCATCTCTGGATTTTACTCTAATAATATATGTTCCGGTAACTAAATTTTCTATTGGTATTACAAATGTTGAATTATTTAAGTTTCCTTTTACCTCAGTACTTTTAACAAGAGCTCCAAGCAGCGAATAAACGTCTATGGAACCAGTTGTAAAGTTATTTGGTAATATGATGTTTAAGTTATCACGAACCGGATTAGGAAATAATTCTAGTTTCAATAATTCGTTATCGGTTGTGCTTAAAGCTTCGCCAGTGTCTTCTATGGCATTTACGCCAGCAGTCCATTGTGTACCTAATCTTTCATAAGCGCCAATATCTGGAGCAGTTCCTTTATAAGTTGTTGTAAAACTAGATATAAACCTTCCTGCGTCTAATACTGAGCTTCCAGCAGCAGGCATAAAGTTTTGGTTGTTTGCATCTTCAAAAGGCGAAGTATTTGTTATTATATTATCCTGAATATCGAAATCTGTAGCAGTTTCAGTAAACCAATTACCAGTGTTTGCAAAATTATTATAAATCTTATTATTTTCTTGAGTGTAACCATTTACCCAGGAGTCCATGGCGCGTTCTGCATTCCAAATAGTATTATGATAAAAGTCTAAATTTGTATTATTCCAATTTACTTGATATCCACTCCAAGATACATTCCAAATAACATTATGATGAACCGTATAACCCTTGCTATTATTATCTAAATAGATTCCTGCCGCTTTACCTGGATCGTTTGGATTATGCGAATAAGATGGAGCAGTAGCATCATGAAACCAATTATGATGGATTTCATTATTCTTTAAAGACGCATTTCCAACGGTATAAAATACACCAGAATCACTATTTATTTTTTGTGAAGCAGAAACGTCGTTATAGCCAATTTCGCAATTAGAACCAGATACATACATTCCATCTCTACCTGCATTGGTTATGGTGTTTTTTAATATTTTCATACCATTACCACTCGCTCTTAATGGAGAAGCGTGAATGCCAATGTAGTCTACATTGCTAATGTAGTTGCCTTCAATAGTACAATTTGAGGCAGCCCAACCTCCTATAACAATACCACTTACAGAACTATGGTCTAAAGTACAGCCTTTTATTAAGGTATTATCTCCAAGAACTTCAAGTGCTGCTTCACCAACTTGAGCAGATGTATTTGTTAAACTATCATGACCTTCACTACCGTGAATTATAGAACAATTTAGAATTTGGTTATTGTCTGCATTATTATGAATTTTTACACTCCCTCCAAAAAAGTTTAAACCTTCTAGCTTAATGTAATCGCCTTTTAATTCTGCGGCAAATTTAGATGCAGCATATTCAACGCTACCATTGGCAGGCATAGTTCCATTTGCAGTTTGAAGATAAAGTGTATTAGTTGTCTGGTCATAAAACCATTCGTTAGCATAATCTAGAGCTTCCAATTTATTAAATAAGTATAATTGTCCTCTATTATTTCCTGGGTTATTTCTCCAAACGGTTGGATTATGTGGTGTAAAAGGCCATTTTGTAATATCAACCTCAGTATAGTCTATCCTACTGGTTGTGCTAGCAGTTATTGTCCGTGTCCAACTTGCTCCAGAATGCGCGCCTAGGTAATATACCATGCCACCACTCCAATCAATATTAGGTAAATTACTTGCTGTAAAATGAGATCCGTCTCCGCCTGTTACAGGTGTGCAATCTATAGTCCAACGGTTATTATCTGTGTTATTTGGCCATCTTGCCAAATCCATATATTCGTTGTTGTGATATACGGCTCTAAAGCGGCTTTCAATGGCCATATTTACTGTGGCTTTGTAAATGTTTCCGCTATGTGCTTGCCAACCATTTACTTTATTGGTGGCTCTAATTTCAACATCTTCACCATCGGCAGCTTTAAAGGTTAAATAATTGTTAGAAGTTCCGTTTTTGTTGATTGTAAGTGCGTCTTCATAAACACCACCTCTAATAATACATACATCACCTGCAGACATAACAGATATCGCCTTATTGAAGGTTTTGTAGGGATTGCTTATAGTTCCGTTTCCTGTTGTGTCATTACCATTTGTAGCAACATAAATATCATTAGCGAAACTTATGGTGCTTGACAATAAAAAAAAGAGATAAAAATAAATTTGTGTAATTTTATGCATAGTGATTAATTTTGAGTTAATTCAAAATTAAATAAGTCTAGAACTTAGAAGTATGCTCTATCTCTTTTTATGTAAAACAAATGGTTAAAATGAATCTGCTAAAACTTTTAATTAAAACAGTTGTGTTT
Organism: Algibacter lectus; assembly: GCF_004368925.1. Lineage (NCBI taxonomy): Bacteria > Pseudomonadati > Bacteroidota > Flavobacteriia > Flavobacteriales > Flavobacteriaceae > Algibacter > Algibacter lectus. Next base: position 1,210,970 of record NZ_SORL01000007.1, on the reverse strand, counting down.
TATTCCTTTTAAAGCAAGAAATCAGGTGGCTATTTATTAATTAATTCAAACTGTTTTTCCAAAGGAACACCATAATTACTTTCAAGCTCACTTTTAATTTTTTTATAGAATTTAGTGTCTGGCGGCATACTTAGGTTTCTCCAAAATTGAGGATGATAGGGTAGGTCTAGAGATCCCATATCGGAGTCATCACCAAAACTTTTTATTCTAATTTTCTTTTTGTCAATTTCAATATTATAAACAAAAGCTTCAAGACGGTAACTCATTTTTTCTGCTTCTGTGTTCCAATATTGCTCAGGAATCATATCTCTTTGAAATCCCCATTCGTTGGCATAATAACTTAAATATAACTTTCCGTTTTGGTGCTTCTGATAAATATAAAGCGCCTTTTGTTTTTCTATCCTATAAACACTGTAAGTGTCTATGCCGATATATAGCTTTATTTTATTCCATTGCTTTTTACCTGTACCTTCGAGTATAAGTACATCTTCACCTTCATAAGATGAATCGCCTATTTTCTTCCAAGTAAATTTCTTTAAGTTTGGTTGTTTTTCAGATGGTCTTAAAGGATTTCCATTTGCCATATGATTAATAGAGTGTGTCCATTGCACACGTTTCCAAATTCTATAATCTGCAGATTTTCTAGCTTCAGCCACTTCAACGACTCCTAAAGGATATGCTGGTCCGCGATCTCTGATTTTTATATAGTTTTCCACAAGAAATTTAGATCTGCCGCCTTCGGTTGCTGCTCTTCTGTAAAGCATCTCTATTTTATGAGGTGTACTTATCGTATTTTCTTTTAAGCTTTTTTGTGCGTTTAAAACATATTCTAACGGATTTAGAAGTTTAATCTCATCCATTTCGAAAACACTTTCAACTAAAACAATTTTCTTTTCTTCTTGGTTTAGATAATCTTCAACCTTAATTTTAATAGTATCGTACCCTAAACAGGAAATGGAAAGACTATCTTGTAGTTCGCCTTTTGTTACCAACATTGAAAACTCACCATCTTCTGTACTGGAAGTTCCTAAATATTTTTCAACTATTCCAACAGCGGCATAGGGCACAGGGAAGTTTGTTTCATCTAAAATAATTCCATCAATTTCAACTTTGCCTTCTTGAGATTGACCAATAGTTGGAGTTAGAAAAAAGAGTGTTATTATTAAAAGCGGAAAAAGATTCTTTAAAATTGTATTAAAAATGTTATCATTTTGAGCGCGTGTAATGTATACCATAGTTTATATTTTTATCAGAAATAAGTTGTTCTGTAAAAATATAAATGAGGTTCGCTTTGCGGCATAACAAATGTCTATTAGTTTACCACATATAGTTTCTGGTGATTCTTAATAAAAATCCCAGAAATCGTATTTTTCACCTTGGATGTTCTCTTTTTTATCCCCAATTTCAATGGCTTTTGCTTTCATTTCTAAGCGCATTTCTGCAATAATTTCTTTGTTTTCAGGGAAGAAAGACAAGTCTTGTGTTTCCCACGGATCTTTTTTAATATTGAATAATTGCGTAACTCTAGAACCCGCAATAGATGCTCCGTTTTTATTTGAAAAATCGTTAGCTCTTACATATTCAATTAATTTATAATCTCCTTTTCTGAAAGCTCTTTGAAACTGCCTGTAAGCATGATAAGTTGAGTTTCTAACTTGGTTTACCTCATTTTTTATTACTGGTGTTAGACTTTTTCCAGAAACAGAAGCAGGGATTGGAATCTGCACAAAATCGCAAATTGTGGGATAAATATCATGTATGTAAGATAAAGCGTTAAAGCGCGTTCCTTTGTTTTTTATTAAGTTTCCTGAAAAAATTAAGGGTACATGAATACCATCTTCATCGTAGATGTTTTGTTTTCCCATTAAGCCATGATTTCCAACAGCTAAACCACTATCTCCAGAAAATACAATTAGTGTGTTTTCGTATTGCCCACTTTCTTTTAGAGCAGTTATTACTTTACCAATTTGCGCATCTAAATGGGTTATTATGGCATAATAATCTGCTAATTGTTGTTTTGCAACTTCAGTAGTTCTTGGCCATGGCGCTAATTCTTCATCACGCAAAAACATATGTCCATTATCAAATGGATGTTGTGGCATATAAGAGGGCGGTAATGTTATATTTTCGGCAGGATACATGTCTTTATATTTCTGTGGCGCTTGACGCGGATCGTGAGGCGCATGAAAAGCTAAATACATCATAAAAGGTTTTTTACTTTTATAAGTATTAAAATAGTTGGAAGCTTCATTTGCAATAACCTCTGAGGTATGCGGGCCGTTTTCTTCTGTTCCGGTTGGTCCTCTTTTGGCATCCTTTGGAACGGGTTTACGAATAATGTTTCCTCGATCGTCATAACCCAAAAGGTAGGCATCTTCTTTTTTAAATGCGCCTGCTTTATCCCAATCGTAAAATGGCATTCTAAAATGATCTACAAGATAAAGACCTCTTCCCATTATTTTATCTCCCGATGTAAAACTACGTTTTAGCGATTCGCCATCTTGGTGCCATTTGCCAATAATATGAGTGTTGTAACCTTCTTTTTGAAAGGTTTCTCCAATGGTTTTACTTTTCTCCAGAATTTTATGCCCAGCGCCACCTAATTCAAACAAATTGGTTCCAGTGAGTAACATCGCTCTACTTGCTACGCAGGTTGCTCCTGTAAAAGCGCCCATTAAATAGGTGTTATCAAACGTTACTCCATCTGCAGCCAAAAGGTCTATGTTGGGCGTTTTAACATCCATACCGCCTAAGACATGAACACCAGAGTAGCGATGGTCGTCTGTGAAAATGACTAGTACATTTGGTTTTTTACTACTTTTTTGTCCAAATGAAAGTACTGAGGAAAGTGCAAAAAATATAAAAAATAATTGCTTTAGTGTGTTAAGATACTTAATCATTTTATTTGTATTTATAATGTTATTCTAATTCAAACTTAAAAACAGTTGCGAATTTGTTCATTTCAACATCTGGCATAGTTAAATAAAAACTCTCTGAGGTTAGTTTCCAATCAACTTTCACATCACTACCTAAGAGTTTAATATTTTTGATAGGTGAAGGAGGAATGTTTCTATGATATCCACCTATGGCTCTCATTTGAATTTTTTTACCGACTTCGGGTTTTCCTAGAAAAAAGACATACATGGCCTTTTTATCTTTAGAAATGGTGAAGCGAACATCGTCTGCTGTGTATTTAATTTTTGATGATTGCCCACCGTGAGAGCCATCTACCGCTTTTGCGGGTCCATAGCCAAATATGGTATGTGTCCGAGTTCCATAAACAGCTTCACCATGCACTTTTAACCAATTACCAATTTGTTTTAAAACGTTTCTTTGTTCCTGATTTATAACACCATCTGCTCTTGGAGATACATTAAGTAAAACAATGCCATTTTTACTCCAAACATCAATCATATTTCTTATAACTAAATCGGCAGTTTTATATTTATGGCCTTCTACATACATCCATTTACTTTCACCCAGAGTAATATCTGTTAACCATGGCATTGGGTGAATGTCTCTTCTTCCACCTTGTTCAAAATCTAGCACACTATACTCTAAAGGTAAATCATCTTGTTTATGGGCAGTAATAACTTCTTTATTATGTATTAACCCATTATTAAAATGATGTGCTGCCATTTCCATTCTTTTCTCTTCAGGAATTAAGTTTAGCCAAGAGTCAAACCATAAAATATCAGGATTGTATTTGTCAACAACTTCATTTACTTGGTTTAACCAATATTGGTTAAATTCATCTATCGTTTCAAAATTGCCAAAAAGCTTGCGTAATTTAGGATCTGTAGTTGCTGTTGGTAAATCTGGATGATATACATAATGACTATCATAGGCTGTTTTCCATGCCTCCGGTTTATTGGCATTGCGTTGTCCATTTCTAGCATGATGAAACGTAGCAATGGTTTTCATATTTCTTTGCTTTAAAGACTTGAAAAGTTCACCAAGAACATCTCTTTTTGGTCCCATGTCTGCCACATTCCAGGGGTTAACTTCACTATCCCACATGGCAAAACCATCGTGGTGTTGTGCTACTGGTCCAGCAAATTTTGCGCCAGCCATTTGAAATAAATCTGCCCAATCTTCAGAGTCAAATTGTTCTGCTTTAAACATCGGTATAAAATCTTCGTAACCAAATTCAAAAATACTACCATACGTTTTATCGTGATGTTTACGAACATTTCCTTGGTCTTTATACATGTTGTGCGGATACCATGCGCTTCCGTAAGCAGGTACGCTATATGGACCCCAATGAAAATAGATTCCTAGTTTGGCATCTTGAAACCATTGTGGTGCGGCTTGGTGTTTTTTTAAAGATTTGAATGTTGGTTCGTAACCTTTATCTACTTTTTCTACTTCGTCATTTTTTTTACAACCAATAAGAGAAATGAGGATTATTACTATTGAAATTTTTATAGAGCTCATTTTTGGATTTTTAAAATTCAAACGTCAATTCGATTAGTATGGGATTATCATCGTTTCCAAAATAGTTTTCAGAATTTCCTTGAGGGCCCATTTTATCCCCTGTTTGAAATTTAGTTCCAATTGCAGGAATATTTTTTATGAAAGATATATCGCCTTCAGGAAAATCTACAGATACTCTATGGTTAGGATCCTCCTTTGGTTGCTGCGGTGTTAACAAACGTAAATAGATGTGTTCTGAATTACAATATACCGTAAAACCATTATTGTTTTTACCTTTTACTTTAGCCCAATATAAGTTGGAGAAAAACCCTTTAAATTCAGGATATACAAATCCAGATTCACCGGTTACCGTATTGTTGTATTTGTTTTGCCAAATTTTAAATTTTGTTCCTTTCATTCGGTTTCGCCAAACACGATAAGGACCATCACCTAGCCATTTCATTCCACTCACTTCAGATTCTGGAAAAGAAAACGTAATGCCTTTAAATCCTTTTACAATTTTCTTTCCTTTTATTTCAACATATAAATCTAGAAGCCCATTAGGGTAAACAGTCCATTTAATTACATCTGAACTATATTCTTTATGACTTGCCCAACTTGGTGATTTATCAGTTTTTTCAAAAATTGTAACAATTTCAACTTTGTCTTTAAGTTGATTTATTTTTACAGATTCTATATTGTCTTTATGGTTAAAAATTATAGGTCCGTTGTTAAAAGGAATAATGACATCATTTTTTTTAACTTTTTTTAATAGGCTTGTTTTCTCTGAAAATGTGTATTTAATACCATTTGATTTTATATGAATCAGCCCATTTTCAACCTTAGCTGTTATAGCTCCAGTACTTTTATATTCAATAATGCCATCATTTAATTGTTTTGGTGTTTTTACTGGATAACTCCAAGTAAAAACCTCCATGCCATTAGGATCAATGGCTGTTAAATACAAAACATCTGACGATTGCCAGTTGTTAGGTTTGTTAACTACAAATTCACCTTTTTGTGAAGGATTTAAATTTGGTAATTTCACTTCAGATTCAGAAAGTATTTTTATTTTATCCGTGCCTTTTGACCCTTCAAATTGAACCCATTTTGCAAGTATTTTACATTCGTTTAAATTGGTGAAATGATATCTGTTTTCAACTCTAAATACACCATTAAAACTTGGTTTAATAAATCGATTTTCTATATAAATAGGTGACCAAACTTCTTTAATAGTAAAATAACTAGCCTCTTTTTCGCCATAAGGCCCAACAATGCCATCGGCAGCGTGATTCCCGTCGGTATCAAGAATATTATTTTTATCAGTTCTTACCACAGCTTCATCCGCGAAATCCCATAAAAAGCCACCGGCAGATAAAGGCATATTCCACATTTGCTTCCAGTAATCATCTAGTCCAGCACCGTGACCACCATCATATAAACCATGTAAGAATTCTGTAGGGAAATATATTTTATCTTTTGCATAGGAATCATAAGCAAAAATATGATAGCTAGGGTAGTGCATGGTATTGGTTTTTCTGAAAATATTCCAAGGATGTAATACTTCTCTTTTTTGAATATCCCAAATGGCATAATCATCATCTAATTCGGTGTTCCATCCAGTTTCGTTACCATTTGCCCACAATAATATTGATGGATGGTTTACATCCCGAATTACGGTTTCTTTTACTATTTTTTTACCTACCTCTGTGTCGAGATGCGGAGAATGCCATGTGCAAACTTCATCTATAACAAATAATCCTAAAGAGTCGCATGCTTCTAAAAAATGTATATCTGGAGGATAATGAGACATACGTACGGCATTCATGTTCATGTCTTTCATCATTTTTACATGCTGAATACTTAATTCTTTTGAAGTAGTGCGACCTGAAGACGGATAAAAAGAATGACGATTTACTCCCTTGAATTTAATACGTTTGCCATTTACATAAATGCCATCTGCTTCAACCACCTCCACAGTTCTAAAACCAATTCTTTCGTTTACGGAATGTAAAATATTTTTATTTTTATCTAAGAGTTCGATATTAAGAATATATAGATTTGGCTTTTCAGGATTCCAAGTTTTTATATTTTTAGCTTTAGTAGAAATATGCCATTTCGCGTTTTTAATTTGACTTAATTTGAGGGGTAAATTTTGAAGTTTATTTCCATTTAAATCTGATAAAAACAAGTTGATAGATTCAGTTTTTTTAGACGCAGAAAAGATATCTACATTAATATCTCCATTGGCCTTTGCATCAATAGCAACACGTTCTATATGTTCTTTTGGGGAAACTTTTAAGTATACAGGTCTGTAAATACCTCCAAAAATCCAAAAATCTGCATTTCGTTCAGCAAAATTTATAGAAGTATTACTAGACACTTTGTTTACTTTTATTTCTAGCAAATTTTGTTCTCCGTATTTTAAAAGTTTAGAAATATCATACTTGAATTCGTAAAAAGAGCCTTGGTGTATTTCGCCAGCAGGTTTACCGTTTAACTTTACTTCGGTATCTGACATAACACCTTCAAAAACAATTTTTACATCTTTAGATTTCCATTCTTTAGGAACTGAGAATTCGTGCTTATATAACCCATGTTCATCATGTAATTTTTTGTCAGTTTTATAATCAAACCCATAATTGTAATTCCCGAAACCCTGTAATTCCCAACAAGAAGGTACACCAATTTTTGTCCATTTTTTACTATTCATACCTTCTGAACAGTAAAACTCCCACTCTACCATATGGTCCTTGTCTGTGCCAGATAAATAATGTATCTCTGTAGTATGGTTATTTATTATCTTTTGTGCAGATAGTTTGCCTACACATAATATGAAAACTAAAACAATAAAAAATGGCTTGAAATTATGAGAATGATTAATCATTTTCTATTATTTTGTAATTTTTGGTTTTCTTCGTGTATTCTCGCTTTTTGTTTAGGATTTAAACCTTGCTTAAAAAAAACTTCTGGACTATGATAAACATGATGTTTTTTCATAGCAGGATCATTAACATCTAAACTTAAATCACAATCAAAACGCGCTAAAATAGCATGATTTGTAGCCCAACCATTATAACTTGTAAAATGAGAAATACCCCAAGTAATACCACGACCATCTTTAGTATCTGTAAAAGCGTCTGGAATATATGGGCCAGCCGCAGCAGGCATTAATTCTACTAAAGAAGCTATTTCAAAATTAATACCGTCTTTAGAAAACTGTATGGTATTATGTTCGTTTCCATCTCTAATAGTTAAGGCTGCAATACCTTCTTTAAAAGGGAAAAGTGTAGTTTCATGTCCTGAAGTTAAAACGGGATTTAAAGGGTTTTTTGTAAATGGACCAAACGGACTTTCGGCAGTTGCCAAACCTTGCATTCTTACTAAATTAGGCTTCTCATTAAAATCAGATTTGTAATACAAGTATATTTTACCTTTATAAACTAAAGGGTATGGATCGTGAATTGAGTATTGATCCCAAGTGTCTTTAGGTCCATTTGGAATTACAATTTCATTAGTTGCAGTCCAAGGACCATCAGGAGAATCGGAATAAGACATTAAAACCGGACAATCGTCACCACGTAAACCACTGGCTTCACTAAATCCTTGGTAGTACATATAATATTTTCCTTCCCATTTTAAAATATCTGCTGTAGATACCGAACGATGCCCTAAATTTGGTTTTGGTGGGCGAGGTATAGCGACACCTTGTTCTTCCCAAGTAAAACCATCGGTACTGGTAGCGTACCATATTTCGGATAAATCCCAATCTGCAGATGGTATGGTTTCTGTACTCAATTTAGCGCCTTTTGGAGGGGTTTCTGTTTGCCTGTGTGTATACCAAACATAATATTTTCCGTTTTCAAAAATCACTTTAGAGGGATCTCTTCGGCTTATAGTTCCATCATGATTACTGTAATCTAAACCTTTTATTTCTGTATATTTAAATTGCGTGTAAAGCTCGTTATCTTCTGGTCTTGGTGCCATGTAATTGTCGTAATTACGCTCCATAGCTCTACTTAGAGGTTGGTTTGGTTTTTCTTTTGGTAATTTAAAAGGGAAACTTTGTGAGGTGACTTGACAGGAATTGAGAAATAAACCTGATGTTAATGCTACGAGTAAAAGGGTTTTATATGTTTTCATGATTTATACTATTCTATTATTAACGATTTGCTTCTTTGATCTGGTGAATTAACCTTGAAATTTACATTTGAAATTTTTAAATCTTCAATGTGTCTCGCATACAATCCGTAAGCTGGTAATACTTTGAAAAAACTGAATTCTGGATATCTGGTTTCGTCTTCAGGAACATTAAGTCCATCATCTTTTTTTCCACCACCAGGTAATGTAATATTGATGTTTTCTAATTTTAGGTTTCCAATTTTATGGTTTGGAGTTCCTGTTATTAAAATTCCAGAAGGCGGTGATACTCGAGATTCTTCTAAACTCCTGGTAGTTGCTGTTATATTTTTTATAAGTACATTATTTATAGTGCCAACAGCTTGTTTTTTTGCAGTTCTATAGGTTTTTAATCGTTCACCTAAACGCACAAAAATGGGCATATCTACATTGTCCATTTCAATATTTTCTATGGTAATGTCGTGAATATTGGCACCGTCGACACTTAGTATTTTAATACCACCACCTTTATTGTCGTAAATTTTACAATCTCGAATATCGATGTTATAAAAATCGCCCATGGATTCTGTTCCAAACTTTATGGCTCCCCAATCGCTTTTTAAAGTACAATTTGATACCTGAACATCGTGGGTAGCTAGTGGACTAGTAGATTTTATACAGATAGCATCATCTCCAGAATTGATATTACAATTTTTGATAACCACATCGTGACTCGAATCTAAATCTATACCATCATTATTTTTATTAGCATGATTGTAAATAGAGATATTATCGACTAAAATGTCATAAGATTGAAAAAAATGACAAGCCCAAGCTGCAGCTTCACGAATATGAATATCTTTTAAAGTAATTTTATTAGACTTAACAAAACGTAATAAAAAGGGGCGGTTTTTCCCAAAATTATTATCTGTAACACCTAAGGCTTTTTTAGTTTTTGAAAGATTTTTAGCTAGAAAAGCCGCTCCGTTTCCGTCTATTGTACCTTCACCTGAAACACCAATATTTGTTGCTTTTAGCGCACCAATTAAGCAAGTGCCGCGTTGTTGACCAACGGCATCTACAAAGGTGTCTATACTTTGATAATCTTGTGGATTAGAACTACCTACTAATTTGGCGTTTTTTTCAACCGTAAGGGTTACATTATCTTTTAAAATTATGGTTCCGCTAATAAAAATACCTTCTTTAATAAGTACAATACCACCGCCGTTTTTAGAGCAGTTATCAATGGCCTTTTGTATGGGTTTTGTATTAATGGTTAAGCTATCGCCCTTAGCTCCATAATCTTCTATATTGTATGTTTTAGAATTTGAAGAACAAGCCAGTAAGGCAGTAACAAAACCTAAGAATATTAAGCTTTTTAACATGCTATGTTGTTGTTTTAGTTATATTTATTTTTCGTCTAAAGTCCAAGATCTAACCCAGTTGTATGTGGTTGTTCTATCTTCTTCAGAACCCGTCATGCCGCCATCTTCAGGAACTGGGTTCCAATTATAAGTTTCAACTACCATTCTTAAATACATTTCAATATCATAATCTGCAGGAGGGGCTACTTTTCCTTGTAATTTACCATCTAAATAAAATAATACTTCATCTTTAGATTTCCACCATACACCATAAACATGAAAATCATCATAAACTTTTCCGCCTATTAAACCGCCCGATTTATTAGATCCTTTTTCGTAATCACAGCCCTCAGGAATGTTTCTACTGTGTGTATTTGAATTCATGCTTTGGTCAAAATTTTTCATCCATTCTGCCGGATTTGTTATTTGCCCAACGCTTTCTTGAATATCTAATTCCGTAGTTCGTTTATCGCAACCCTCAAATCCTTTACCTTCATTAATCAACCAAAATGTAGAAGACATAAAGGTTTTATTGGCTTTCATTTCACATTCGTAAAAGCCGTAAGTCATGCCGTTTTTAGAACCAACATATCCGCCACCGTGAGTAAATACTTTATTGTTTTTGGTAATAGGTTTTGGTAATAATTTGGTTGTTATTTTTAAACTACCATCATCTAATTTTATGTTTTCTGCTTGAAATAGGCCAGGAGCTCTACCTATCCAACCTTGACCAGAAATTTGCCATTTATTCTCGTCTATTTTTTTGCCATCAAATTCATCAGACATGTTTTTGATTAACTTCCACTTTGCGTTTTCTGGTTTTGGATCTTCACCATTCTGGAAATAAGGCCCTTTTTGTGCAAAAATTGTATTTGCTGTTAATAGCAAAAGTAAAATTGAAAATTGCTTCGATCTTTTAAGTATAGCTTTCATGTTTTTAGTTTAAAAGTTGGTTTATATGTTATTATTTTGAATTTATATAGGCCACTCGTTCTGAAATCAGTTTGTTTTCGAGTAGTTTCTTATTTATTTTACTGGTGTTTATGCTGAAGTTGTATTGCTGATAAAAATCTTTTTGCAATGCGATGGCATTTAAAATCAATAAGGCTTCAGTGTCGTTTTTAGACTGATAAACCGTTTCAATCATATCTTTGGTTGTGTCTTTCAAACCGGTAACACCAAAGTATTCGGCTGCTCGCATTCTATTTATTAATTGAGTGTCCGATTTCATTATGTTTTCAATCTGAGGTATAAATGCTTTAGCTTTTTCAGCAAAGGTTGTACAAACAATTAATGCCCAATAGCGTTTCCAAGGATCATTGGATGTTAAATGTTTTGAAATTTTAGATGAAGCTTTATCATAATCTAACAAGGCTAAATTTGATATGTTTAAATAGCTTTTAATTTCTTTTTTGTGAGCATTACCAAACTCTACTGGATTTTGAATAGCATTTTCAAGCAAATAAAACTCAGGATAGAATGATAAATCTGGCTGACATTCCATCCATGAAATTAGAGTTTTACGCATGGTTTTTAATTCAGCTTGATACCCTTCTTTATCAGCTAAATTGTTAGTTTCAAAAGGATCTTTTTCAATATCATACAGCTCTTCAACTGCTTTAGTTTCAAAAAACTTAGATTGTGTTTTATTTAGTTGGCCTGCCTTAAAAAGATTAAACCATTCTGCATATGCCATTTGCTTGTAACGGTAAGCATTCATTAAGCCATCAATATTAAAAGGTTGAAAATTACGAATGTATTTGAGGTTGCCTTTTCTGTAACTTCTAACCATGTCGTACTTTTCATCAAATCTATCGGCGTAGCCAAAAGTTTCATTTCTTTTCGTAATGGTTTGCTCTTTGATGTTATCTCCCAAAAAAGGTTTACCATCCATGGTTTTAGGAATTTCTATACCTGCGATATTTAGAACGGTAGCTCCAAAATCTACAAAGCTCACAAAAGCATCCGTTTGACTTCCTGCATTAAAAATACTTAGGTTTTTATACTTTTCGGGAACATGTACAACTAATGGCACTTGTAAACCTGTTTCGGTTAAATAACCTTTACTGAATGGTAGCACACCACCATGATCTCCATAGTAAAAAATAATGGTGTTTTCTAAAAGCCCATCATCTTTCAATTTATTAATTACAGCACCAACTTCGGCGTCCATGGCTTGTATCTTGTCTCGATAGTAGGCATTGGTGTATTTAAATAAATCGGTTTGTGGATGATTTGGTTGTACAAAAACAGAATTAGGGTTGGTATTGGTTTTGGTGGTATTCATGGTTTCTTCAGAGAAATGTAAAGTACCTTCATGAGTTGTACCAATATTGAAAACATAGAAAAAGGGTTGTCCTTCTTTTCTGTTTTTCCAAGTTGCTTTTTTTGAAGAATCGTCCCAAACATCATCCGGTTTATTGATGTTGTAATCCTCTTTTGCATTATTGGCTGTATAGTAACCAGCTTTTCTTAAATAAGCAGGAAACATAGTTTGATTATTTGGTAAGGTCACTTTTCCTTCTGCTCTATGATAATGTGTTGCTAATCGGGGACCGTAGCTAGAAGTTATTAATGTTGAGCGCGCCGCACTACAAACGGCAGCATTAGAAAAAGCATTATTAAAAACAATGCCATTTTTTGCTAATCTTTCAATATTTGGTGTTTCAATACCGTGCTCATCAAACAGTTTCATATAGTGCTTAGAATTGTCTTCAGAAGTAATCCAAACAATATTTGGTTGTTGTGCTTTTAAAACGGAGTTAAAACACACGAACATTACAATAATTAATAACCGATATTTCATTTAATTTTAAAATTTTAAATGGACTTCTTTTCTATTTAAAAAGATAGCTTTTGTACTAGAATTCACAATATCATAAAAAACAACAGGTTTTCTGTGATCTTCATTTATAGTTTGCAAATGAAAATTATTGATGCTTAATCCATCCACATGTCTCGCATAAATTCCAGAAGCAGGAAGTGTACCTACTTTACTGAATTCAGGCCACCAATTACCTAACGTTTCTAGTGTATATTCTTTTAGATTTATTTTATTTGCATCCTCTTTTGTGCCACCACCAGAGACTTTAAATTGAATATTATTTAATTGAATATCTGTGATATAATGCTCTGGCATACCTGTAATAAAAATGGCGGAATTTTTATCTAAAGCACTATTATCTGCAATAATATTACTGAAAATAAAACCGTGCATCGCTTTCATAGGTTGCATGTCTTGTGGCGCATCAACGCCTGCACGTTGTTGGCAAAAGGTCATAAATATAGGGCGTGGTACGTTTTTCATAATTAAATTATTGAAAACCATATTTTTCATCTCACCACCTTCATTCATTTGAATTTTTAAACCCGAATCTTGTATATCGTGAAATGTACAATTACTCACCGTTACCGATTCGAAATCGCCTCTAGAAGCTAGACCAATACGCATTCCTGCCCATTTACTTGTAAAAACACAATTGGTTATTACAATGTTTTTACATGGCTTGTCTGGTCTTGATGTTTGTAGGCAAATAGAATCGTCGCTTGTATCGAAAGACGAATTAGAAACACGCACATTGGTACACCCATCAAAATCCAAACCGTCGCCATTATTGTTAACGCGGCTTATAATTTTAATCCCATTAACCACAATGTCATTGCAGTACAACCAAGCAGAAGTCCAAGCGGCTGGATTTATTAATGTGACATCTTTTAGTTTGATGTTTTTACAATTAAGAAAGCGCATCATCATCGGGCGACCGCCTTTTTTCTTAGTAAAATATTTTGAATGCCCATTAGCATCAATAGTACCATAACCTTCTATAGCAAACGATTTAGCGTCTCGAGCAAATATGAGACAGCGATCCATATGGGGTTCGTTTTTATAGGTGTTTTTGTGGGTGTCTGTGGTATAGTCTTCATAATTTGAACTTCCTAATAAGGTTGCTCCGTTTTCAATATGAAGTGTTACATAATCTTTTAAATAAATAGTGCCAATAACCACTGTTTTACCAGACGGAATTATAACTTTTCCTCCACCTTCTTTGGAACATAAATCGATGGCGTTTTGCACAGCTTTAGTATCTAGAGAAACACCATCTCCTTTGGCTCCGTAGTTTAAAACATTATGGTCTTTAGCTACAATCTGTATGGAAAAACTCAAGCATATTATTAGTAAGAAGTTTTTCATATTATTAAATGTATTGATTGTAAAAGGCTGTTAAATCCGTTTTGTCTGCCGTTTTTAATTGCCATCCTTTCATTTCTTTTAAAAGTTTAGAAATGAGTGATTTCGATGTCTTCTTACTAATTAAATTTTTAGTTTCCCATGGATCGTTTTTTATATCGTAGAGCTCTAAGTTGCCTGTTTTAGGGTAAATTATTAGTTTTTTATCTTCGGAAATAATACCTCTTTGATTATCAAACATCGCTAAGTATATAGAAGCTCTCGCTTTTCCATTTTTAGAAAGTAAAGGCTTTAAACTTTGAAAGTCTGTAGGTTCGTTAGATTCTAGTTCTAATAAATCTAAAAGAGTAGGAGCAATGTCCTGTAAATAAACGCGGGCAGTAATTTTACTATTAGGCGTAACCGTTGGAGCTTTAATAATTAGTGGCGCAGTAACGCTAGGTTCGTATAAACATACTTTACCTGCAACTCCATTTTCTCCAAAATTAATACCATGATCTGATGTGAAAACAATAATAGTATTATCATACACGCCTTTATCTTTTAGAGATTTAATAATATCGCCAATGCGGGCGTCCATATGTGTTACCATGGCATTATTTTGTTGAACACGTTGTTGCATGGTTTTAGACCGTAAAGGATCTGGTGCGTATTGATATTTTACATTTTTGTTTAAAGGGGTATTGTCTACAACACTAGGAGGAAGTTCTATACTATTTGCAGGATATAAATCGTAATAATTTTGTGTGGTTTGCCTTGGTACATGAGGCGCATTAAAGGCTACATAGGCAAAAAACGGTTTATCATTTTTGTAGTTTTTTATAAAGTTAACAGCTTCGCTTGCAGTAATATCGGTAATATGTCCGGCTGGTGCGTTGTATGTTTTTAATTGCCCAGGCTGTATGCTTCCAGTTTCGTCAAAAATAGTTTTTACGGGTTTTCCCATGGCATGCCATTTGCCAGTTATATAGGTGTAGTAACCATTATCGTGTAATTTTTCGGGTAATGATTTTGGAGCATTTTGCTTATTAATTTTTTGCGATTTCCATAAGTATTTCCCGTAAATAAGCATGGTTCTACTAGGTATACAAACGGCTGGCGACCAACATCCCATATTATAAGCAGATGTAAATGAAACCCCTTCATGGGCTAGTTTGTCAATATTAGGTGTTACCATGCTATTATTTCCATAAGCACCAACAGCTTGGTTGCTTTGATCATCAGATTCTATAAATAAGATGTTCATTTGAGCAAAACCACTTAAAATACAGCTAAAATAAAGTGCGACAAGCAATCTGTTTTTTTTCATATGTACATATTTCAAGACAAAGTTTTTATGAAAATTATAAATTTAAATAGCCTTTAATTTGTCAGAAAATAAAATTATAGATTCATTAAACAATAGTGTGCAAGAGATATTTATAATACTACCATAAATGATTTATTTTGAAAAACAAAGAAATCGCCAGTGGTGTTATTCTACTTTAAATCAGGCGCTTAACATGTTTTGTTGATGTGTAGTCGTGTTCTTTTTTTTATAATTAACTTCAGTTTTATTATCGATTTTTAAGAAATGATTCACGTTTATATAGTGTTAACTAAAAATTAGCAAATCAACCTTCAATAATTAAAATGAGCTATTGATTAATTTTTATCAAACAAATAGAGTTTTCGGAAACGTTTCCGAAAACTAAATGATTTCCGGAAACGTTTCCGAAGGTGTTTTTTATACATCGAGTTGTTTTGTTAAATAATTTAAGGTTACTTGCTTTAACTTTCTAAACTAAATCAATCAAAAATGTCTAACATTGATATTGTTGTAATTCTTGTTTTTACGCTTCTCGTTTTTATTTGCGGGATGAGTTTCTCTAAGGCAGGAAAAAATATGAAATCTTATTTTGCAGCTGGTGGCGCTCTTCCTTGGTGGATGAGTGGCTTATCACTTTTTATGAGTTTTTTCTCTGCAGGTACATTTGTCGTTTGGGGTTCTATAGCCTATTCAAGCGGTTGGGTGGCAGTAACCATTCAATGGACTATGTGTATTGCAGGAGTTATTATCGGTTTTTTTATTGCACCTAAATGGCAAAAAACAAAGGCGCTTACAGCTGCCGAATTTATTACAGACAGATTGGGTAAATCTACCCAAAAAGCATATACCTATATTTTTCTTGTAATTTCAATATTTACTACGGGAGCCTTTTTATATCCTGTTGCTAAAATTGTTGAAGTTTCTACAGGAATTCCAATAACCACAAGTATTATTGTTTTAGGGGTTTTAATATTAGTTTATACTGCTGTTGGCGGTTTGTGGGCTGTTATTGTTACAGATGTATTGCAATTTATAGTTTTAACGGCTGCGGTGCTTATTGTTGTGCCTTTATCTTTTGATAAAATTGGAGGTTTAGATAATTTTATTTCACAAGCGCCAGAACAATTTTTTGAGTTTACAAATTCTGAATACTCTTGGGTGTTCATGATTGCATTCGGACTGTATAATTTATTTTTTATTGCTGGAAACTGGGCCTATGTCCAGCGTTACACGAGTGTTGCAACACCTAAGGATGCAAAAAAAGTAGGTTGGCTATTCGGTGCTTTGTACACGATAAGCCCATTAATTTGGATGTTACCACCAATGATTTACCGTGTTTTAAATCCTGAATTGGGTGAACTAGCCGATGAAGGTGCATATCTATTGATGTGTAAAGAAGTACTTCCGGTTGGTATGTTAGGCTTAATGCTTGGCGGTATGGTGTTTGCAACTTCTAGCTCGGTTAATACCACACTAAATATCTCTGCAGGTGTATTAATTAATGATATTTATAAGGGGTTATTTCCTGAAACTAGCGATAAAAAATTAGTAAAAACAGCAAGAATAGCAACTATTCTATTAGGAGTTTTAACTATTATTATAGCTTTATTGGTACCACTTTTAGGCGGTATTGTAGAAGTGGTTATGAGTTTAGCAGCTTTAACAGGTGGAGCTATGTTTTTACCGCCTTTGTGGGCGCTTTTTTCCAAACTTCAAACAGGGAAAACAGTTTTAAGTGTTACCGTAATTTCTCTTGGTATCAATGCGTTTTTTAAATTTTTTGCACCAGATTTAATAGACTTAACTTTAGGTAGAGCCATGGAAATGGGCGTTGGTATGGGGATTCCTATTGTATTACTGTTAGGTATTGAATTGTATTTAAAATATTCAAATAGTAGTACTTCAGCTTATGATGTGTATGAAACTAAAAGGCAATTAAAAGTAGCAGAACCACAAGAGGCTGAAGATGGCAGCAATAATAAAGGAACAAGAGTTATTGGTATTGGTGTAGCATTAACAGGCTTATTAATTTTAATACTATCGGTTATAGGTGAGTCGGCTCAACTTTTAGTTGGAGGCATGGGTGTTTCGGTACTTGTTTTAGGATTATACATTATCAGGAAAACAAAAAAATAGATTTAAAAAGTACATAACAGATGATTTTAGAAACATTCAATAAAAATGTTAGAGATTGTAAATCAGTAACTATTAATACCGATTTTGTAATTGTTGGCGGTGGAACCGCTGGTGTTTGTGCAGCTATAACGGCAGCAAGAAAAGGCACCAAAACTATTTTAGTGCAAGATCGGCCGGTTTTAGGTGGTAATGCATCATCAGAAGTACGGTTATGGATTTTAGGCGCAACGTCTCACATGGGAAACAACAATCGTTGGGCACGTGAGGGTGGCGTAATGGATGAAATTTTAGTGGAAAATCTATATAGAAATCGAGAAGGAAATGCTGTTATTTTTGATACCGTTTTGTTAGAAAAAGTGCTTGCAGAGCCTAATATTACATTACTTTTAAATACTTCGGTTTACGATGTTACTAAATCTGGAGATCATAAAATAGAATCTGTTAAAGCGTTCAACTCTCAAAATTCAACAGAATATAATATTAATGCACCTTTGTTTTGCGATGCTTCTGGAGATGGCATTGTGGCTTTTAAAGCAGGCGCTTCTTTTAGAATGGGAGCAGAAACTAAAGAGGAATTTGGAGAGGCCTTTGCACCCGAGAAATCTTATGGCGAGTTACTTGGTCACTCTATGTATTTTTACAGTAAAGAGACCGAAAAGCCTGTAAAATATATTCCGCCTGCATATGCTTTAAAAGATATTACAACCATCCCGAGATATAAAGCCATTGGTAAAGATGATAAAGGTTGTCGTTTTTGGTGGTTTGAATATGGTGGCAGACATGATACTATTCATGAAACCGAAGAAATTAAATACGAACTTTGGAAAGTCATTTACGGCGTTTGGGATTATATTAAAAACTCCAGAACTTTTGAAGGTGTTGAAAACATGACTTTAGAATGGGTAGCAACTGTTCCTGGTAAAAGAGAAAGTCGTCGTTTTGAAGGCTTGTATATGATGACGCAACAAGATGTTATAGAGCAACGCAAATTTGATGATGCTATTGCATTTGGAGGTTGGGCAATTGATTTACATCCAGCAGATGGCGTTTATAGCGAACTTTCGGGTTGCACACAATGGCACTCTAAAGGTATTTACGATATTCCGTATCGCTCTTTTGTGAGTAAAGACATTGATAATTTATTTTTAGCTGGCCGTATTATAAGCGCAACGCATGTTGCATTTGGTTCTACTCGAGTTATGGCTACTACTGGGTTTTGCGCCCAAGCCGTAGGTATGGCAGCATCTATGTGTATCGATAAAAACTTGAAACCAGCAGAGATTTTAGAAAATGGAGAAATTAAAAATCTTCAGAATGAATTGAATAAAATCGGGCAAAGCATACCAAATGTTCCTATTCTATCTACTAGTAATTTAGTAAATCAAGCAAAACTAACGAGTTCTTCAACGTTAAGTATTTCAGAAATACCTTTTAATGGCAATTGGTTTAATTTATCAATTTCAGCAGCACAAATGTTGCCGTTAAAAGTCAATAAAAATTACAAAGTTCGAGTTTTAGTTAAGGCTGAAGAAAAAACAGATTTAAAAGTAGAACTAAAAACTTCTATTAAACCTGAAAACTATACACCAGAAGTTATTTTAGAATCTCAATTATTCAATTTAGAACAAGGAGAACAATATATAGATGTTGAATTTTCTAATACTTTAGAGAATAATCAATACGGATTTATCACATTTTTATCTAATGAAAAAATCAGTATTAAAACGAGTGATAATAGATTTACAGGAGTACTTTCTGTGTTTAATGGTGTTAATAAAGCTGTTTCAAATAACGGAAAACAAACACCTCCTGATAATATAGGAGTAGATACATTCGAATTTTGGACACCACACAGAAGGCCAGAAGGGAAAAATATTGCAATGGAAATTTCACCGGCTATTGAAGCTTTTGAAGTTGAAAATTTAAGCAACGGATATGTACGACCAGGAAAGACAGTAAATGCATGGGTTGCAGATATAAATGATAAAAAGCCAACTTTAAAAATTGAATGGGATTCTGAACAAGAACTGTCTGAAATTAAGTTGTTTTTAGATTCAGATTACGATCACCCAATGGAATCTACACTTATGGGACACCCGGAAGATATCGTTCCTTTTTGTTTAGGTAATTATAAAATTAAAGATGTAAATGGTACTGTTCTTTTTGAAAAAGAAGATAATCATCAAACTATAAATACTTGGCATTTCAAACAAAAACACAAAACAAAAGGGATTATTATCGAGACCGAAAAATCGCAAACACATGTGCCTGTGTCTATTTTTGAAATTCTAATTTCCTAATAAAGGAAACACATCATTCAGCATGAAAAATTATTATATAAAATATCATTTCGCGTTTCTTTTAACTGCATTAACCTTGATAGGTTGCGGAAATTCCGTTGTAAAATCGGATGATTTAGTTGAAGTAAATAAGATGACTTTAAATGGCGATTGGAAATTCCATACCATTTATGGCGAAGGTTCTAATTATCTAAATATAGTAGAAACTGAAAATGATATCATTATTGATAATACCGATGCTAATGTGGAAGTACATGGTAAATGGGAAACTAAAAAGACTGCAGCTAGAAATTCAGGATTTTATAAAACCGATTATGAGCAACACAATTTTTCGATAACCAATTTAAAAGGAGGACAGAAAGACGATGATTCTTATTTTAGGTTTTATCCAAATTTAGAAGCTTCAGGATATTATGAGGCATTTACTAAGTTTCCGTTCGCGTCGCATTTAACGGCTCAGTACAATATTAAACATGCTCAAGGTACAACCACAAAATACATAAGCCAAAGAACGTTTTGTAACGAATGGATTAGCTTAGGGATTTTTGATTTTAATAGAATAGATAAGAATTATGTAGAGGTAACAGCCATTGTAAGCGGTAGTGTTGCGGCCGATGCTGTTATGTTTAGGCCTGTTGCTAAAGAGAAATACTTAAAAGCTAAAAAAGAGCCAAATCAAGTGTTTTTATCTGATTTTGATGATTCCGATTGGGACGATTTATCGGTTCCAGGACATTGGGGAATGAACAATGCATATTCAAACTATACGGGAAAAGGCTGGTATCGTAAAAGTATCACCCTTCCTAAATCTTGGACAAAAGCTTCGGATGATAGATATTATTTAAAATTTGATGGCGTGTATCATCTATCAAAAGTATATCTCAATGGGCAGTTTATTGGTAAAAATAGGGGAGGTTTTACACCTTTCGAATTTGATGTAACCCATGCGGTAAACTTCAATGGAGAAAATGTAATTGCAGTTCAGGCAGATAATAGTTCCATTGTTGGAGCAACCTGGAATTGGGGTGGTATTATTAGAGATGTTACGCTTTCGCAAAATAAAGATGTTCGTATAGATTATCAATATATTCATGCCGATCCTAACTTAAAAACGGGAGCAGCACACTTAAAATTAAAAGTAAAAATTGAAAATAATGCTTCGGAAAAAAGAAAGATTACCGTCTATTCTAAAATAATTAATAAGGTTACCATTGAGACTTTAAAAGGTGCTATAGACATTGAATCAAACAGTACAGCAGATTTACTTTTAGAAACTAATTTAAAAGCTGAAGACGTAGAATTATGGCATTTCGATAACCCGAAGTTATATCAAATGGTAACGACTATTTCGGAGAACAACGTTGTTCTAAATGAAAGAAAAGATAATTTCGGAATTAGAAAAGTAGAGCTTACCGATTCTAAAATGATATTGAATGGTGAAGCTGTGCGATTGGCAGGATTCAATAGAGTGAGCGAACATCGTTTTTGGGGATCATCTGAGCCTTTAGAAGTTTTAGAAAAAGATGTAGATTTAATGAAGGAAGCCGGTGCTAACTTTATGCGAATTATGCATGGTACTCAAAATGAAAAACTCATTGAATTGTGCGATTCAAAGGGCATTTTATTATTTGAAGAAATTAATGTTCGAGATTTATATAATGATGAATTTAGAGCAAATTATTATCCGGTTTCTAAACTTAAAAACAAAAAATCAATCAATATTAATAATGAAGATGAGGAGGTTTTAATGTTAGACGAACCTTATGTTAAACTTACGGATAAACATAATATTAGTGTTTCTGAAAAAAACTATGCACTTTCTAAATATTGGTTAAAGGGTATGATTGAACGAGATATTAATCACCCAAGTATTATAGGTTGGAGTGTTGGTAACGAATTAAATAATCACAAAGCATATGTTATTGAAGCCATAGATTATATTAAAAAGGAATTAGATCCTTATAGGTTAATAACCTGTGTGAGCAATTCTGGTCAAAAGGAAGAATACACACCCGAAACCGACCCAAATACCTATGTTGATATCATTATGCATAACATGTATCGTTGGCAAGGGGAACCACAAGATATTTTGAATACCCTAAGAACAAAATGGCCCGATAAACCTGTATTTATTTCAGAATTTGGTTTTGATCCTTTTCCGTCAACAGCGCTAGATGGTGATAAAGAAATATTCTCAGAATGGACCAATCATTTCCGACATAAAAATGAATTTGTTATAGGGACTTCAATGTGGACATTTAACGATTATCGTAGTGGTTATGCCGCAACAACAGCAGAAGAAAATCGTGTTTGGGGTATTATTAGTTCTTGGCGCCATAAAAGACGCTTGTTTAATCGTATAAAAAAAGAGCATTCACCTGTTTTAGATATTCAAGTTTCAAACATAGATTTTGAAAAAAACACGGCCAATATTGTGATGCCTATTAGAGATACTGGAGATTATCCTAGCCATAGTATGCGCAACTATAAATTGGAATATCAATTTAAAAATTTAAAAGGCGAAACGGTTTTAAAGCAATCTCATGATTTGCCTAATTTAACTCCAAAGGATGGAGAATGGAAAAGTGCTATTTCTTGGGGGAAATTACCAGAAGATATTTTAGATTTCACCATAAGTTTAATAACTCCAACTGGCTATTCAAGATTTGATAAAAACATTTCTTTTCAAAATGCAATCACGCCCGAAATATCTCAAATAATCTCAGGGAACAATGCAGTAAGAATTCTTTTTGATGCCGTTCCAAATGCTACAGAATATTTTGTAACATATACCAACGCATCAGGGAAAGAGCTAACCTCATACAGAACCATTACAAACGCCATAGAAATAGATAGTTTAATCAATAAAAAAGTATATAGTTTCAAACTTTATGCGGTTAATGATAAAGGAAGTAGTAAGCCGTCAAAAACAGTAGAAATAACACCTAACGGAAACGAATTGCCACCTATTATTTGGGATGCTTTTATAGCTGATAGAAAATTAGTGATTGGTTATTCTAGCGATTTTAATGATGGTGATTACACGGTTCAATATGGAGCTTCAAGTGATAATTTAGATAAAGAATTTGTAACAAATGTACGAGGCATGCTGTCCATCGATTTAAATGGCGAAAAGGAAATATTCTTTAAAATAAAAAGAAATTCTGATGGAAAGGAAAGCAATTGGTCCCAAATAGTTAAAGTAACAACAAACTAAATAATATGAAACATCAAATTTCAATAGTATTTTTAATTTTAGCCTTAATAGGTTGTACAGATAAAAAAAGTAAAAAAGCACTTAACCAAACGTCAAGTGTAAAAATTGAGAACTATAAAATAGAGTTAGGGAAAGTATCGCCAAAATCTGTTTTTGTAAATGATACTATGAGTATTTGGGGAGGCTCTTTAGTTAAAGGTGAAGACGGGTTGTATCATATGTTTTATTCGCAATGGCCTAAGAAAATTGGTTGGGAATGGGTAAATTATTCTATTATCTCTCATGCTGTTTCAAAATCGCCATTTGGTCCGTTCATTCATAAAGATGATGCGTTACCAGACCGTGGTGCTCAATTTTGGGATGGTTCTACAACGCACAATCCTACCGTTCATAAATTTAACGGAAAATACTATTTGTATTACATGGGGAATACTGGCGATAAAGAAATTGTGAGTGTACCTGGTAAACCTAAACTTAATTGGGTGCACAGAAATAATCAACGTATAGGTGTTGCTGTTGCCGATAGTCCTAACGGGCCATGGAAACGTTCCGATTCACCGGTTTTAGACATTTCTTCAGATGAAAATTCTCATGATGCTTTAATGACATCGAATCCGTCGGTTTGCCAAATGGCAGATGGAAAAATTTTAATGGTTTATAAAGCCGTTGGAAAGAAAAATAAATTACCTGCAGGAGGTCCTGTGGTACATATGGTGGCCATTGCAGATTCACCTGTTGGTCCATTCAAAAAATATCCAGATCCAATTTTTACTTTTGAAGGTGAAACATTTCCTGCGGAAGATCCTTATATCTGGTATCAAGATGGAAAATATAGAGCCATTGTAAAACGAATGAAGCATGAAGGGAATAAACGTATTTTCTCATTAGTGCATTATGATTCTGAAGATGGAATTAAGTGGGATCAAGGAAAGTATTTCGAAATATCAGACAGAACAGTTACATGGGAGAATGGCAAAACAACCAAATTTGAGCATTTAGAGCGTCCTCAAGTATTTATGGAGAATGGCGAGCCAGTGGCTTTATTATGCGCTGCAGATTCTCTAGATGTTAATAATGTTAGACATTCATTTAATATTCAAATCCCAATAAAAATTACAAAAGAATAATAAATCATGATGTCAAAATCTATTCTTTTCGTTTTTACACTCAGTCTATTGATGTTTTCCTGCAAGGATAACAATAGTGCAGAATATGATGATTATCAAAAAGTAATTTCATTAAATGGAACTTGGCAGTTTTTGGCCTCTAATAAAATACAAACTAAAGATATTATTAAAGCACCATATTCCGAATGGGACACAATTCAAGTTCCTGGGAATTGGGATACCCACGAACGTTATTCTGAATATGTTGGTAAAGGTTATTACCAAAGAGAATTTAATATTCCTGAAAATTGGAAAGACAAGCAAATACGTATAAAATTTGATGCTGTTTACGAGCGTTCTAAAGTTTGGTTAAATGGAACTTTACTAGGTGAGTATGTTGGAGGATATTTACCTTTTGAGTTTAATATAACCAATCAGATAAAACTAAAAGAACCTAATTCTATACTTGTAGAGGCAGATAATACTTACAAACGTGGTGCTTGGTGGGCTTGGGGAGGTATTAGCCGAAATGTTTCGTTAGAAGCAAACGAAGATGTTCGATTAATATATCAGCATATAAGCTCAGTACCAAATTTTGAAAACAATAAAGTACAATTTATTGTTAAGTACAAAATAGAAAACAATAGCAACAAAGAGGTAGTAACTAAAGTTAAATCTAATATTTTGGGTGTTGCCGAACCAGAAGAAATTTCTGTTAATATAAATGGAGGAGAAACTAAAGTTGCTGTTTTAAAATTTACAGAAGATTTATCTAACGTAAAACTTTGGCATTTTAAGACACCAAATCTTTATGAATTTAGTAGCATATTAACGATTAATGGAAAAATAATAGATAAAAAAACGGATAAAATCGGAATTAGAAAGTTTGAGGTAAAAGGAGAACAGTTTTATTTAAATAACAAAGCTGTTAGGATGAATGGTGTAAACCGCGTACACGATCATCCAGATTTTGGTAACACAGAGCCCTACCATTTAATAAAACAAGATATGTTAGATATTAAATCTTTAGGATGTAATTTTTCAAGATTAATGCATGCGCCATTATCCGAAAATTTATTAAAATTCTGTGATAGTATTGGTTTTTTAGTTGTTGAAGAAATTCCTGTTTGGGGTGATGATGATGAACAAGCGTTTCCTAACAATCCGCTCACAGAAAGATGGATGAAAGAGATGATTGAAAGAGATTTTAATAATCCATCTGTAGTAGCTTGGAGTGTAGGGAATGAGTTGAGAAATCCAGGAGAAGATTGGAGTGATAAAGCATTAACCAAAGCGCAATATGGCTATGTAGATTCTATGCTAGATTATGTTGTTACCTTAGACAATACACGTTTAAAAACCTACGTAACTATTACCTCTTACAGAAAAGGTGAGATTGGTACGGAGCCTTATGAGAAAGTCGATTTTATATCAATGAATAGTTATGGTAACGCACCTGTATTAGCTGAAAAAACCCATAAGAAATTCCCAGGAAAACCCATTTTTATTTCAGAAATAGGTATAGGACAAATAGGAGCAGCACCGCATGGAAAATTGAGTGATGAGTTGGTAGATTATTTAAAAGAATTGAAAACATATCCATACGTAACAGGAGTTTCGCTATGGAGTTATAACGATTATAGAAGTAATTACAAAGGGACACCGCTTTCCGGTTTTAGAGAATGGGGCATTGTAGATGCCCGTAGAAATAAAAAAGAAGCATATAGTCAATTAAAAGAAATTTATAAATATTGGCAAGAATAGATTAAGATGGAAAGAGTACTGGTATGTAGGCAGTTTGTTTTTTACCTATGGAAAACGCCTATTAGAGAAGATCAAATTACAAATTCTACTTTCGAGTTAGATTAGTTTCTTTACCATCCCATAAAAAGATAAGTTCAAAATAAACACTATAAAATCAACGATAATGCTACTAAATAAAATTAAAAAAATCACCTTATTGTTTTTGGGGCTATTAGCCATTTCGTGTTTTCAAAAAGAATCTAAAGTTGAAACGCCTGCTAAGGTTGAAACTTCAAAAGTATTTCCTTTTAAAATGCCAACAGAGAAACCTAACATACCGTTAAGTGCATCTTCAGAAAGAATGTTCGATTATCCAACACCGCGAGTTCAAGATAATGAGCTTTTTTCTCAATTTAAGTATACACGCTTAAAAGGTTTTGATTATAATAATGGAGACGGAACTATATCGCGTCGTGACCCGTCTAGACCAATTTTTGTAGATGGTAAATATTATGTGTGGTACACAAAACGTAACACTATTGTTCCTCCAATAGGATGGAATCGTGCAGCTGAAGCAACTGATAAAATTCCTTCAACAGATTGGGATTTATGTGATATTTGGTATGCCACAAGTGAAGACGGTATTACTTGGGAAGAACAAGGTGTAGCGGTTTCTAGACCAGAAAAACCAAAATCAGGATGGCGCTCTGTAGCAACTCCAGATATTTTAGTTTGGAAAGGTAAATATTATTTGTATTACCAAGCTTTTGATGAACCTAGCGGACTTAGAGGCGATTTGTGTCCGGTTTCAATTTCTTATGCCGATTCACCTAATGGACCTTGGACGCATGGTGGTGATAAAGTAATTCCTTTTGGAAAAGAAGGGGAATGGGATCACAAAGCAACTCACGATCCACAGCCTTTAGTTCACGATGGTAAAATTTATGTGTATTACAAAGCGGCTTATAATAAATGGCCAGATAACAGAACTAATTATGCTGTTGGACATGGTTTAGCTATAGCCGAAGATCCTCTAGGTCCTTATAAAAAACATGCTTTAAACCCGGTGATGCAATCGGGTCATGAAACCACTTACTGGCCATATAAAGGAGGTATCGCAACTTTAGCCATTAAGGATGGAAATGAACGTGAAACAATACAATATGCAGAAGATGGTGCTAATTTTAAAATAGCATCTAGTGTGTCTTTAACGCCTACAGCAGCGGCTCCTTTTGTAGCAGATGCCTTTACAGATACAAAAGATGGAAGAGGTTTTACTTGGGGCTTATCACATTTTGTAAACGCTGGAAAAGGAGATAAAAGGCATTCTATTATTGCACGTTTTGATTGTGATTTAAGTTTAGATTACAACGAGCCTGCTTTTAAAAACACAGGTGTTTGGCACAAACCAGAAGTTTACTTTGCTCAAGGTGTGGGTAGTATTAACAAACATCCGGAGGGACGTGGTGCTAACAAAAAACACTAAATACCTATAAAAATGAATTTTTTAAAGCATCATATTTTATCTGTTTTATTCATGTGGGTATTAAGTATGCAGGCACAACAAAGGCCAAATATTTTATGGATAAATGCTGATGATTTAGGATTAGAATTAGGATGTTATGGCAATTTGGATGTAAAAACACCCAACATCGATCGCTTGGCAAAACAAGGTGTACTTTATAAAAGAGCGTATGCTACAGCACCTATTTGTTCTGCTAGTCGCTCTTCTATGATTACAGGAATGTATCCAACAAGTGTGAATAGTCAGGATCATAGAACTATTAATATGACACTATTACCTGACGGTATAGAGCCGATAACAACCTATTTTAGAAGAGCAGGGTATTTCTGCTCGAATGGAAATTCGCATAATATGTCTAGGGGAGGAAAAGGTGATTTTAATTTTTTAGCTGAAAATATTTTTGATGGAACCGATTGGCGACAACGTAAAGAAGGTCAGCCATTTTTTGCTCAAGTTCAAATTCACGAACCCCATCGAGATTTTGTTAAAGATAAAGAACATCCAATTTCAGCAGATAACGTAACATTACCTGCTTGTTATCCAAATCATCCACTGCTTCGAGCAGATTGGGCTATGTATTTAGAAAGTGTGCAAGCATGTGATAAACAAGTCGGAATTATTTTAGATCGATTGGAAAAAGATGGATTGGCAGAAAATACAATTGTGTTCTTTTTTGGTGATAATGGTCGTCCACATTTACGCGATAAACAGTTTTTATATGAGGGCGGACTGCAAGTACCATTAATCGTCAGATATCCAAATCATTTTAAGCCAAAAATAGTTGAAAAGGAGTTGGTTAGTTTAATTGATGTTTCGGCAACTTCGTTAGAATTAGCAGGAATAAAAGGACCTAATTATTTACAAGGAAATGTTTTTTAGGAAAAAAAGCTTCAAAAAGAGAATTTGTTTACGGGTTTAGAGATAGGGCTGGAGATGCCGTTGAAAACATGCGTAGCATTTGCAATGGACGATACAAACTCATTTGGAACCGCACTCCTGACCGTCCTTGGATGCAATTAAGTAGTTATAAAAAGGGACAGTATCCTGCATTCACATTATATAATATATTATATAAAAAGGGTGAATTAGAATCGCCATTTAATCAGTTTATGACTGCGACTAAGCCTGAGGTAGAATTGTACGATCTCAAGAAAGATCCTATGGAGTTTTTGAATTTAGCAGATTCTAAAAAGCATCAAAAGATAAAGCAATTACTGTTCAATGAACTGTCTGTCAATATGGTTGCTTTTGAGAAAAACATGATAGTAGAGCGTGCAGAAACTATATTGAAAGCAAAAGAATCTTCACTAAATTATTATAGAAAACTGATAAAAAAATATAACCCAACTTTTGATGAAAATACTTCAGATGAAGACCTTTTAAAAGCTTGGGAAATGAAATTATTAAATTCAACTAATTATGAAAATTAGTTAAGAAGTCTTTTAATTTTTAATAAACTAAAGCCTACTTTATATAATTTTTACAGACGATTCTCTTATGTTTAATGTTCCATTTAGAATAATGGTTTGTGGTAAGTAAGCGTGTGGGTTTTCTATTTGATCGAGTAACATTTTTGCAGCCTCAACTCCAATATCATGGGTTGGTTGCATCACCGAGGTTAGCGGTGGATTTATAAGTCCGGCTAATTTACTTTCTGTAAAACCAACAAAAGCAATATCTGTTGGAATTTTATATCCATTTTCTTTAAATACCATCATAGCACCAATAGCAGGAGGATCGCAAGACGCAAAAATAGCGTTCGGAATTTGATTGTTCTTAATCATTAATTCTGCTGTCGCTTTACCAGATTCAATAGTAAATCCAGATTTTATAAAGTGATTTGATGTGAGCTCTATTTTATATTTTTTGTGAGCATCAATAAAACCTCTTTTTCGTTCTTTTGATAATGTAAGAGACTCCAAACCTTCTAAATGTACAATGTTCTTGTAACCTTGTGTTATTAAGTGCTCAGTTGCAAATAAGGCCCATTTGTAATCGTTGAAGAGTATTTTAGAAGATTTCAATTTGGAATTTACGCGATTAAAAAATACTATCGGAAATCCTTTATCTATTAAAGTTTGGTAATAATCGGTGTTTTTGGATTCACTGGATAGTGAAATAATTAAACCATCGACCATATTATCAACTAATGTTTTTACATTTTTTATTTCAGACTCGTAACTTTCATTGGACTGCGTAATTAAAACTTGATAACCTTTCTCGAACAATATTTCTTGAGCTCCAATAATAACTTCTGGAAAAAATCCATTGATAAATTCCGGAACTACAATACCAATATTAAAAGATCTTTTTTGTGTTAACTTTTTCGCCATAGGGTTTGGGTGGTATCCCATTTCTGTGGCGGTTTTTAAAATTAATTCTTTGGTTTCCTTCTTAATATCATACTTATCATTAAAAGCACGTGAAATGGTAGAAACAGCTAAGTTTAATCTTTTAGCAACATCTTTTATAGTAACATAATCCATAGAGAAGCTTTAATTAACTAGATCAATGTGTATTTCTAATTCCGTAATAGATAGAAATCATTAAATTGATAATAATCATTTTTTAAATATACATATAAATCGATTATTATCATTTTTTCAATTGAATTCCCGAAACTCGATTAATCATTCTTCTAAAGTTTTGTTGTGGGCTTTTCTTACTATAAATACCTGTAAAAAGCACAGCATGCATCATTAAAAAGGTCGCTACTTCATTTATATATTCCATTTATTTAAGGGAATTAATATTTTACGGAAACGCTTCCGAAAAAAGAAAACGGTTTCGGTAACGTTTCCGGTTGGTTCATTTTAAAAAATACCTCTTAAATATATTTAAGTTTGGCTATATTAGAACATGCCGGAGAAGTAACAGATGCCGCTGATGGAACAAGTATGAAAATAGATTACGTTAGATATTACAAAGAAAAATAATTTTAGCAATTTTGCTTTAAGTAAAACAAACATCATAATTATGAATAAATTAATAGTTGTAATTACTTTTATTTTGTTGGGTTCTAATGTATTTGCTCAAGAATCAGAAAATGGCTTCGATTACACAAAATGGGAATTAAAATGGGAGGATGAATTTGATTATGACGATTCTAAATTAGAAGATAATTGGGCATCTCAAAATAGCTCAAGCGGTCATATTCTTTGCAGCCGCTGGAGAGAAAATGCAGTAGTTAGAGATGGCGTATTGCATTTAGATATTAAAAAGGAAAAAAGAGGAGGTCAAGATTGGACAGCCGGAAGTATTTGGACGCGTAAGCAGTTTAAATATGGATATTTTGAATGCCGATATAAATATGCCGGAGGAGAAGCAACTAATAACTCCTTTTGGTTGATGACAAGAGGAGGTGAACCTGCTGAAGGTAAAAAGTTTGAAATTGATATAAATGAAGGTCATTATCCTAACGAAGTAAGTACAAATATTCATAACTGGTCGGATTTCACATTATTACCTAACGGTAAAAAATCGCATCCAAGTTATAATGAAATGTTCTTTTTTGGAACCAAACCCGATTATTCTATTCAATTAGAAATTCCTGTTAAAACAGAAAAAATACGTTTTACTTCTAAAAATAGCTCTAGGTTTAATCTAGGAGAATTTAGAGTTTACGGTGTAAATGAATCTGGAGAATACCCAACCGTATTATCTGAAACTGCAGATAACGATATTGAGGGTTTAATAAACTATGCACGAGCTAAAAATGTAAGCATTACTTCAAGTGGTTCTTATCAAGATAACGCATCAGAAAAAAAGTTAGTAGACGGTAACCCGTTTACCTCATGGAGTACGCAACAAGAAGGTGAAAAATGGGTAGAGTTTACTTGGCAGCAACCCATAACAGTAGGTTGTATTCAGTTTACAAATGGATGGAGAGATAAAAATAAAACTTGGCATAGTTTAGTTAGTAATTACAAAGTTCAATATTTAAAAGGTGGTGAATGGAGAGATATTTCTGTTTTAGATGCGAGTAAAGAAAATGATTTTTCTGAAGAATATCATACCTATGGTTTGGAATGGAATGAAAATGAGTTAGTGTTCTATTTTGATGGAAAAGAACTAAGAAGAACAAAAAACGAATTTTGTTATAGTGAAGCGCCTATCTTTTTAAGTTTAGCTTTAATTAAATGGCACGGCGTGTTAAAAGATGATTTGGATGGTAAAAGTATGAAAGTTGATTATGTTAGATATTACCAGAAAAAATAATGCTCAAAACATATAAAATAATACCGGTAAGTAATATAACTGTATGTTTTACTTGGGTTTAAGAAGGAAACACCTCATTTAGTAAATGTTGGGTGAACTAAAAATGATTAATATTTAGACCATATGTTCTGTTGGTAAAAACATATCTGTTTAAAAATTGAAAAACTTAAGGGTAGTTTTATTGAAATAATTTTTCAATAAATATGAAAAGAAATTTCACATTAATAACTGCCCTTTTATTTGGGAGCGTAGTAGGTTTTTCTCAACAAAAAAAGACTGAAAGTTCTACTGCTTTTTTCAAGAAAATTAAAACTGAAAAAGTAATTTCAGACCCATCTGTTGTTTGGAAAAACTTCGGACCAGGAATGTCTGGCTATAACGAAGAGTTTTGGTGCCATCCTACAGATCCAAACGTTATGTTTATGGGGCCAGATATGCATGTTAGCTATGGCACTTGGGATAATGGGAAGTCTTGGCATACCATAAAAGATTCTGATGGTCTTGGTTTAGATATGGAGCGTGTTCTCGATATTACATTTTCTGAACAAAATCCCGATTTTGGAGTCGCTATAGAGCGTGCCGGTGGTGTGTATACCTCAAATGATAGAGGTAGAACTTGGAATTTAATTTACGATATTCCTAGAACTAGCGGAAAACATGTAAGTAATGCGCATACGCAAGTAGCTATTAATCCTGAAAATGATAAAGAATGGTTAATAGGTGCAGGCGATTTTTGGAATGTAAAAGATAATCACAGAAGTTTAGCTCAACCACATGGAAATATTCATGAAAGAGCAAGCTATGGCTATATTTTAAAAACGAAAAATGGAGGGAAATCATGGTCTAAAATTGCAACAGATATTTCTGGAAATTTAGATGTGGCTAGAATTATCTATCATCCTAAAAAGCCTTCAACTATTTTTATAGCAACTAATTATGGTTTTTTTGTAAGTGAAAATTCAGGAGATGATTGGAAAGCAGCGAACAAGGGACTACCAAATAACTTACCTCGCGATTTAACATCATATTACAACCCTAAAACAGGCGATTTCGAATTGTTTTTAATAGAACAAACGGTTTATAAAAAATCAGGAAATACAACAATATCTAAAGGAGGTGTTTATAACAGTATAGATGAAGGAAAATCTTGGACAAACATTACCGGAAACCTAGCTATTGATTTAAATGAGATTAGTTTTTCTTCAGAGATAGATAGGTATTACAACACTATTGGTTATTGGTTTGGACAAACTAAACAACAAATTAAAGCAGAGCTAAAAGAATTACCTACAGAAGCGTTACCGGTTTTTAATAGGTTGGTGGTAAATCCGTTAAATAAAGATGAAATTTATGTTGCTTTTAATAAAAAACACGATAAAAGTTTTGGAGCAGGAGATCTTTGGAAAACAGACAACGGTGGTAAAACATGGATTGTTTGTGCTAGAAACGGTATGTACTGGAAAGCTAAAAAAGATAAAGCCTATTGGGCAAGTAGAAATAACCCAATAGGAGATAATATTGAATTTGCACACTTGCAAGTCAATATGGATAACGGATCAGAACGTTCCGGAAATCGTATGTTGGCTATTAATGTAAAAGGAGAAGTATTTATTGGTATAGATCAACAAACTTTAAAATCTAAAGATCATGGTAAAACTTGGCAACAAGTAGACGATTTTGAAACCTCGCCAGGAAGCAACAAATGGATTGGTAGAGGCGATAGTGATTTACCTGGGAGATACATGTTACACGAAACAGGAATTAAAGGAAGACGCTTATTAGCTAGTGGAGAGCATGGTTTGTGGCAAACAACAGATTTAGATGGTTGGCCAGATAAACAAGCTGTGGCTGTAGAACAAATAGATGGGCAAGTGCACGACCATAGTGGAATGCATGGGCAACATTCAACTTCCACTATGGCAGTTCACCCTAACGATCCAAATACAATTTATTCTTTGGCTTGGAGACAAGAGCATAGAGGAAAATTACGTAGAACGCAAGATGGAGGAAAAACTTGGGAAAATATAGCGACTATCTTAGAAGCAGACAATCCGTTTTATAGAGGTTTGGTAACTCAATATTCTTTAACAATTGATCCTAAAGAACCCAAAAACATGTATTTCTGTACAGTGTTTAAACCTATTGCAGAGGTAGGAAACGGAATGGCAAAACTAACCAAAGGAGGATTAGGTTTTTATCGTTCCTTTGATGGAGGCTATACATGGGAATTAAGCAATAAAGGTTTTCATAAAGGAGCAAGTGTAAGAAGAATTAAGCTAGATCCTGAAAACCCAAATATTATTTATGCTGCTTTAAATGATAATATTGGAGGTTTATATAAATCTATAAATAAAGGAACGTCTTGGGAAAAAATGCGTATTCCATCAGAAATTAAAGCTGTAAACAATGTGTTTATAGATAGAAATAGTCAGAACTTATACATAGCAACGGGCAGACGTACTGGAACCTATGAAGAAGGAGGCGTTTGGAGAAGTAAAAACAACGGCAAATCTTGGGAACAAAT
The DNA here is from genome assembly GCF_004368925.1 of Algibacter lectus. Taxonomy (NCBI): domain Bacteria; kingdom Pseudomonadati; phylum Bacteroidota; class Flavobacteriia; order Flavobacteriales; family Flavobacteriaceae; genus Algibacter; species Algibacter lectus. The sequence continues at coordinate 1,176,804 of NZ_SORL01000007.1, read as the reverse complement.
TTTTAACGCGCCTTTTGTATGGCAAGTAGAAACTTCTCCATTAGATGAAAAATTAATTGTAATTAGTGTGGCTGGACAAGCAGGACATATGTCTAAAGAGTTTATGAATCCTGGGATTTATCTGTCTCAAGATGGAGCAAAAAGCTGGACAAAAATTAACAATGGCCTTGGGCAACCTAATAAAATGGTAGATGTAAAACCAGATCCGTATAATAAAAATGTACTGTGGAGTGCGGCATGGGGATCAGGTTGGTTTATTACTTACTTAAACGGATCGACAGAAGGTTGGTCCAAATAAAAAATCTTTCAAACTCATATATACAGCAAGGTTTTTTTAGTGTTTTAGAAAAAAAAACGTTAAAAAAACCATTTGTTATTGTCTTTTACACAAGTGAATAATGAAAGAATATGGTTTCTGCGACCTTTGTATATGTATTTATAAATTAATCAAATGAGACTTATTAAGCGCCCTTCGTTATTCTTATTCATTCTAGTATTTTGTGTTTCAAATTACATAAATAGCCAGAATAGAGAATCTTTTAAAGAAAATTGGAAATCAATAGAAACAGTAAATCAAGCACCAGATTGGTTCAAAGATGCCAAATTTGGAATCTATGCACATTGGGGACCTGTATCATCTGCTTTTGAAGGTGCCGATCCAGATAAATGGTATGCAGGTTGGCATGGGATGAAAATGTATGTAGATGGCAAGATTGTGCCTCAGCCTAATGGAAAACCTTCTAATAATTTCGTACATCATTCAAAGAAATATGGACATCCAAAAGATTTTGGTTACAAACACATTATAGAACAATTTGAAACTACTGGTTTTGATGCTAAAAAATGGGCAGATTTGTTTGCGAAATCAGGCGCTAAATTTGCTGGTCCAGTAGCCATGCATCACGATAATTTTGCAATGTGGGATAGTAAAGCAACACGTTGGAATTCTATGAATTACGGAGGTATAGATCCTTCGGCGGCGTTAAAAAAAGAAATTGAAGCCAAAGGTCTAAAGTTTATGGGATCTTTCCATCACGCATTTACATGGAAATACTTTGCGCCGGCTCATGCACACGGCGGTATTGATCCAAAAGATTATGATTTATATACAAATCCACATACATTAGATTCTGATACTCCAGATGCTCAGTTTTATGAAGATTGGTGGGCGAAGTTAAAGGAGTTTATTGATGTTTATCAGCCCGATTTAATTTGGTTTGATTGGTGGTTAGAAAACATGACGGAGGAATCTCGTCTTAAATTCTTAGCTTATTACTATAACAAAGGTTTAGAATGGAATAAAGATGTTGCTGTTTGTTATAAAGAAACCACATTTACAGAAACTACAGCTATAAAAGATTACGAACGCGGGCGTCCAAATCAGCCAAAAGAAAACCCATGGTTAACAGATACATCGCCCGGAGCATGGTTTTATCGCCCTGGAGCTCAGTTTAAATCTCCAAACGAATTGGTAGATATATTGGTAGATATTGTTTCTAAAAACGGTTTAATGCTGTTAAATGTACCACCAAATCCTGATGGATCTATTCCTCAGGTTATGGAAGATTTACTTATAGATATGGGAGCTTGGTTAAATATAAATGGAGATGCTATCTATGGCACACGCCCTTGGATTGTTTTTGGTGAAGGCCCAACACGTTTACCAGAAGGAGGACATAAAGTAGAAGACAAGGTTAAAATAGCTTACAAGAATACCGACATTCGATTTACTAAAAAATCGGATAAAGAATTCTTTGCTATCGTAATGGATAAGCCAGAAAACGAGATTGTAATAAAAACATTAAGCACTGAAATTGGAGCATTAAATTCTCGAATTTTAAAAATAGAATTGCTAGGTAGTAATGAAACTATTAAATGGGAAAGAACTAAAAAAGGACTTGTTATTCAATCTCCCAAAGCATTCCCAACAGATTATGCTCATGCTTTTAGAATTGTTTTAGAAGGTTACACCGAAAATAATATTGGTGGTGATGTTGGTGCTCACGAAGATTAAAGCATTATAGTTTGTGTTTAATAAATAAATTTTAACCGACATATTTTGAATAAAAATACTCTAAAAACAAAGTTTATATAATGAAATTTAAAAAGATAAGTAAATTACTGTGTGTTGTGTTTTTGGTGACGTTTAAATATGTAAATGCACAGCAAACAGAACAACCTAAACCAAATATTTTATGGGTATTAACAGACGATCAGCGTTATGATGCTATTCGCGCTTTTAATAAAATTCTAGATGGTCGAGAAATGAGTGCATTGGGTTATGTAGAATCACCAAACGTAGACAAATTAACTCAAATGGGGACTACTTTTATAAATACCTATTGTCAGGCAACAGGTTGTGCTCCTTCGCGAGCTTCAATGATGACGGGACGTTATCCTTTCAGGTCTGGAGTTTATGAGTTTGAATATCATAATAATCAAGCAGAACATTCTAAACCTAGCTTGCCAGAACAAATGGCCGATTTAGGGTATGAGACTTTGCATATTGGTAAACTTGGTTTTCGTTTAAAAACAACGAAAAATGGAAAATTAAAATCTGCTGAAGTGTTCCAAAAGAATATTGATTTTAAGCAATTAAGGCGAGATGGTTTAACCGATTGGGGAAAAGATTGGTTTTACGAATTGGATGGAAAGAAATTTGATAAACCAATTAAGAATTTAGAGTTTTTTGTAACTCCTGAAGGTAAATTTGAATACGTTATACCTAAAGATTTAGAAAGCAAGTTTACCAAGTATAAAGGTACAGCTACTACATCTGTTGCAAAGTATGATTTATTTAGAAAATATAGTAAAAGAGATCCAAAGTCAGATTACAGCGGGATTATCTTAGCAGGTGTTAGTAGTCGAAAAGCAGGAAAAACAAGAGATGGTTACTATGCTTCAATATTTGAAGATTATCTAAAAAATGAAAATCAAGAATTCACTGTAGGTTCTAGAACCTTTAAAGGTGTAAATACAGAGAAGCCGTTGTTTTGCCATATCGGATTCGATTTTCCTCATACGCCCGTATTGCCTCCCGCAAGTTATAGAAACCGTTTTCAAAAATATACTTATAAGGTTCCTGCTTTTAATAAGAAGGAATTAGAAAACATGCCTAAGCAATTAAAAAAACAAATTAATAATGCGTATTCAGATGACTTTACAGATGAAGAAAAGCAAAAAATGATTCAAGATTATTATGCCTTTTGTGCTTATGGTGATGCCTTAATAGGTGAAGCTACAGATGCTTTTATTAAATATAGCGAAGCAAAAAAGCAACCTTGGGTCATTGTTTACGTTTGTGGAGATCATGGTTGGAAGTTGAACGATCACGGATCTGTTTCTAAATTTTCATCATGGGAAATTGATAGTCATAATCCAATAGTAGTGGTATCGTCAGATAAAAAAGCATTTCCAGCAGGAAAGGTGGTAAGAGATTTTACTGAGTTTGTTGATATTGCTCCAACCATTTTAGCAGCATCGGGTGCTAAATTAGAAGATGAAAAATTTAATTATTTAGATGGTTTGGATATGGCTAAAATAGCATCAGAATCAATTCCGTCAAGAGATTATATTGTAGGTGAAAGTCATGCTGTTACAGGTCCTAGAGCTTTTATTCGAACTAAAGAATATGTGTTTTCAATGCAAACGCGTCCTGATAAAAAACGTGGCGAAAATATGGATTGGGCATTACATGCGAGTTATAAAGATTTAGATCCTGCATTGTATGATATGAAAAACGATCCGAATGAAATCAACAATTTAGCCTTTGATAAAAAGTATGCAAGCATTGCAGAAAAAATGAAAGAGAAGTTGATAAACGTTGTTTTAGGCGACAATAGAGTTGAAGTGAAATGGGGGAAACGTGGTGATGGAACGGAGGTGTTTCGCAGCAATTTTGCTCCTGGAGCTCATGATTACAAACTAAAATTATAACATAAAGCGAATAAAGAATGAAAAAGAATATTCTGTTTTATATCTGCTTTTTTCTTGCGTTAAGTTTGGTTAAAGCACAAAAATCTACGGAAATATCTAACGTTAAAAAAAGGAATGCAATCTGTTTTGCTTTGTACACGGTACATGAGCAAACTTTAAAGCTAACGGCACAATTTTACCCTGTAAAAGATTACAATCCGTTTACCGCATTATTACAAATTAAGAACAATAATAAATGGGAAGATGTTCAGGAAGCGAGAATTCAATATCCTGGTTATACAGCTCATTTCAGAATAGATAATTGGGATGATACTCAAGAAAAAGAATACCGAGTAGCTTATAAAAATCAATTTTTTTATGATGGTATAATACGCAAAAATCCAAAAGATAAAGAAGAACTTATTATGGCGGCGTTTTCTTGTTGGTCCATTTATAAGAGACATGGCGGACAAGGACCTGCAGATGATATTCTTAATAATTTAAATACCCTAAAGCCTGATGTGCTCTTTTTTGCAGGAGACCAATCTTACGACCATAGTGACCATTACGGATATTGGTTAAAATTTGGAGAAGTTTTTGGAGATATTATTAGAAATACACCAACCATTGTTATACCAGACGATCATGATATAGGGCAAGGTAATTTATGGGGAGATGGCGGCAGAAAATCACCAAATAGAGACGGGAATCTTGGAGGTTACTATATGCCTGTGGAATATATTAAAGAGGTGGAGCGTGCACAAACAAGTCATTTACCCGATCCTTTTGATCCAACACCAGTAGAACAAGGCATTGGAGTGTATTATACAGATTATAATTGGGGTGGTATAAGTTTTGCGATTTTAGAAGATAGAAAGTTTAAATCTGGTCCTAAACGTGTTTTAGAGAAAGGACGTTTTGAAGACACTCGCGAAATGGATGTACAAGGAGCAACCTTGTTAGGAGACCGACAATTAGATTTTCTAGAAGCTTGGACTACCGATTGGAAAGATGCCGAAATGAAAGCCGTTTTATCTCAAACCATTTTTGCTAACGTAACTACACATTCGCCAACATTGCAAAAAAAGCAACGGTATAGTGTAGATTCAAATGGTTGGCCTCAAGCAGGTAGAAACAAAGCATTGTCTGTTATTAGAAAAAGTTTTTCATGTATGATTGCTGGCGATCAACATTTGGGTTCGGTTTTGCATCATGGAATTGAAGATTGGAATAATGCAGGATATTCTTTTGCAGTGCCTGCAGCTTCAAACTTTTGGATGCGTTGGTTTAAACCCGATGCTCCAGGTAAAAATCATGTAAAAGGAAGGCCTAATTATACCGGCGAGTATTTGGATGCTTTTCACAATAAAATAACGGTACACGCAATAGCTAATCCAACACATGAGGATAATACAGCAAAAGAAAACCTATTAAATGGCAGGGCTTCAGGATATGGTATTATTCGTTTTAATAAAGCGTCTCGCCAAACTACTTATGAGTGTTGGGCAAGAAATGTAGATATGTTTGCACCTAATGCAAAGCCTTATGATGGATGGCCGGTAACCTTCAATCAACAAGATAATTTTTTAATTAAAAATGGTTTCGAATTACCTGAGTTACAATTGAACAAAACGAATCAAGTTGTTACCATTAGAAATCAATACACCAAAGCCGTAGTGTCTTCTTTAAGAATAAAAGGAAATACTTATAAACCAAAGGTTTTACAATCAAACATGTATGCTATTGAAGTAGGTGAAGGAGCTAATGTAAAACACCTTTTTGATATTGAAGCCATCAAGAAAAACAATAAAACAATCAAAATAGATTTATAAAACAACACTGCTATGAGAAAATATATAGGCTTACTCCTAATATTTGCGAGCATATGCCACGTAAATGCACAATCCGGACCACCAGAACCACCAATAGGGAAGCGTTGGGTAATTAACCCTAGTTTTTCAGATGAATTTAATGGTGAGACTTTAGATTCAGATAAATGGTACGATTATCATCCTTCATGGAAAGGTAGAGAACCAGGTATATTTTTGCCTTCACAGGTATCCGTGAAAAATGGTTTTTTGCAAATTAAAGGAGAGAAGTTAGAAAAAGATACCATTGTAAAAGCCTATGGTAGAGAGCTAAAATTTAATATTGCTGGAGGTGCAGTCGTTTCAAAAAAAACGGCATTTCTTGGGTACTATGAGTGTCGTGCAAAAGCGGCCGCAACTACCATGTCCACTACATTTTGGTTTTCGACCACAGGTGCTGAAGACGGCCCGAATGGATGCGATAAATATGGTCAAGAATGGGATATACAGGAATGTATTGGTAGAAGCGGTGATTTTGCAGGTAGTTTTTTTTCTAATGGCATGAATTCTAATGGTCACTTTTGGTACACAGACTGCGATAAGAAAAGGCACGATTTAAGAGCGCCGGCTGTAAAGTTTGTTAATAAAGAGTTAGCCTCAAAAGATTTTCATGTGTATGGTGGTTGGTGGCGAGATGAAAAAACAGCAACACTTTATTACGATAATAGAGCTCCTAAGCACATGAAGTTTTATGATGGGATAGTTGACAAGCCTTTTAACAGACCTATGTATATGCGATTGGTATCTGAAACGTACCCGTTTCCTTGGATAGAATTACCAACAGATGAAGAATTAGCAGACCCTAGTAAAAATACAGTGTATTATGATTGGGTAAGAGGGTATGATTTGGTTGATGTTGATGCTAAAGATATCGATCAGTCTTATGAGAAGGGTTTAAATTTATATAATGAAAGCATCATTTTTTCGGAAGTAGAAACCGTAATAGAAGTGACCGACGGGTTGAAAATTCCTTTAAGTTTTAAGGCAAATGAACACAGGAAAATTTATATAAAAATTTCTGAAACTACAGATAAACTAAAAGAAAAGTGGAATAAGAAAGTTTTTGAAAAAACAATTGATGTGTATCCAGGTTATGGACATATGGAGGTTATATTCAATGTAGATAAAAAAATGTCTAAATCTGCAACTTATGTTGTAGAAGCATTAATTAGAGATATTAACGACGAAAATAAATCTAAAGGAGCCTTAGATACAAGTACTTTATTTTTTACAATCCGTTAATGTTTTTAGTAGTGAATAATTATAAAATGGGAAGAAAAGCAATGAGAAGACTAGGATTATTATTGATGTTATTAGTGTGGTGCAATAGTTTTTATGCACAAGAACGAACTCAAGATTTTAATTTTAATTGGAAATTCACATTAGTTGAAGATACTAAAACTCCAACAAATTTACCTTTAGATGATACTAAATGGAGAGATGTGCGCTTGCCACACGATTGGAGTGTAGAAGCGTCGTTTAGTGAAGATTTAGATGGTGCTACGGGATATTTACCAGGTGGTGTTGGCATATATCAAAAACATTTTGATGCGCCTGCTGATGCTGAATCCAAAAATGTATTTGTATTGTTTGATGGTGTATATAATAATGCAACCTTTTGGCTAAATGGTAAATTATTAGGCGAAAATCCATATGGTTATTCACCAACTTATTTCGATTTAACTGAAGTTTTAAAAACAGACGGCACTAAAAATATATTAACCGTACATGTAGATCATTCTCGTTATGTGGACAGCCGTTGGTATACAGGAAGTGGTATTTACAGAAATGTAAAGTTAATAACGGTAGATAAATTACATATTCCTATTTGGGGAACTTTTGTAACTACACCCGAAGTTAGTACAGAAGTTGCAACGGTTCAAATACAGACCAAAATTAAAAATGGTTATAGTAAAAATCAGAATATCACGTTAATCACAAAAATTATTGATAACGAAGGTAAAACGGTTACCCTTCAAGAAAAAGAAACAAAAATAGGCTCAGGTAAAGAAATAGAGGTTTTACAAAGTTTGCAAGTCGCAAATCCTAAGTTATGGGATACAGATCACCCTAATTTATATAAAGTAATTACCAACGTATCTGTAAAAGGAAAAGTGATAGATACCTACACAACGCCTTTCGGAATAAGGAGTTTATTATTCGATAAAGACAAAGGTTTCTTCCTAAACGGTAAACCAACTTATGTAAAGGGTGTTTGTTTGCATCACGATGCAGGTTTGGTTGGTGCTGCTGTTCCTAAAGGTGTTTGGGAAAGAAGATTACAAATATTGAAAGAAGGTGGTGTAAATGCTATCCGTACCTCTCACAATCCTTTTTCAGAAGAATTCTTAGATCTTTGTGATGAGATGGGATTCTTGGTTCAAAACGAAATTTTTGATGAAATGGATAACCCTAAAGATAAGCAGCACAACATGAATGAAAAAAGTGTGCAGTACATTACTAGAGGTTATACTGAACATTTTCAAAAATGGGGAGAAAGCGATTTAAAGAGAACCATGTTAAGAGATAGAAACCATCCTTCTGTATTTCAATGGAGTATTGGTAATGAGATTGAATGGACTTATGAGGGCTATAAGCACGTAAGTGGTTTATGGGATCCCGAAGTAAAAGGTGGGTATTGGAATAAAATTCCGCATTTAACTAAAGAAGAAATGATAGCGCGTTACAATGCGTTGCCAGACAGAAAATTTAAATTAGCCGAAACCGCAAAGCGATTATCTAAGTGGGTTAAAGAAATGGACCAAACACGTCCTGTAACCGCTAATTTAATTATACCCGTAGCAAGTTTAGCTTCTGGTTATGCCGATGCTTTAGATGTGGTTGGGTTTAGTTATCAAACCAATCAGTACCATTGGAGTAAGAAAAACTATCCGAATAAATTATTTACCGGTACAGAGAACTCAGGCGGTTGGCAAGATTGGAATTCTATTATAGAAAACCCGATGGTGTTTAGTATGTTTATGTGGACAGGTATCGATTACATGGGCGAGGCTACAAATAAATGGCCTCAAAAAGGATGGGATGGCGATTTATTAGACTTTGCAGGTTTTAAGAAGCAAGGTTGGTATTATTTTAAAAGTATTTGGGTGAATAAACCACATGTGTCTATTGGCACAACACCTTTAGAAGGTTCTGGTTTTGAAAGCGATTCTTTAAGTGGAAAAGCAGTAGTATCTTCTAAAAAAGTATTGAATTGGAATAATAGTAAAGCCAACATGCATTGGAATTATAAACCAGGAGAGTTAGTGGTGGTTGAAGTTCCAACAAATAACCATGTAGTAGAATTGTTTTTAAATAATCGTTCCTTAGGAAGTAGAAGTTTAAGTGATAATCCTGATAGAATTTTACGTTGGGTAGTTCCTTTTGAAGCTGGTACATTAACAGCACGTGCAGGTTTTGAAGGACAAGAGGTTGAGTCTGTATTAAAAACGACATCTGCTGCTGTGGCCATTAAATTATCTGTAGATAAGACCACTTTAAATTCCGATGGGTATGATGTAGCTCACATCATTGCTCAATTAGTGGATAAAGATGGTTTAGAAGTAAAAACTGAAAATGCAGAATTAACTTTCAATGTAGATGGTAATGTTAAAGTTTTGGGTGTTGATAATGGCTCAAAGGATAATATTCAAGATTTTCAATCGAATAAAATCATAACTTTCAAAGGAAAAGCTTTATTGTTAGTACAGTCTTTAAAAGATAAAACAGGAAAGATGAATATAAAAGCTAAAGCACCAAATCTTAAAAGTAATTTGGTGGTAATTCAAGTTGAATAATTAATATAATTTATGCTCCTGAAGGTTTTCAAGCTTTCAGGAGCATTAAAAATTAAGTATTAATATTATTGAAAAATAACAAGGACTTTTTAATATGCTCTTGCCAATATGGCCATTCATGAGCTCCTTCAAATTCCTCATAGACATGAGGGATTTTTTGTGCTATTAATTGGTTGTGAAGTTTTCTGTTATGTTCAATTAAGAGGTCATCTTTACCACAATCAAATCGGGTAGGCGGCAAGTTGTTTTTATTACTTAGTATCATATCCAAAACAGAAGTTTCTGTTTGCTCTTTCTCGGTGTAAAGGGCTTCATCTTCTTCCACAAATAAATGCATTTGTGTAATATCGGTTATGGAAGAATGTCCGGAAATAGCACTATAAGTTTCTGGATGTTTTGCTCCTAAACGTAAAGCGCCATAGCCACCCATAGATAACCCTGAGATGAACAAATCAGATTTAGTACTCGTACAATCAATATTTTCAATAATAGCGTTATTTACATCTTCAACGATCCAGTTTTCAAAGTTTTTACTATTGTGTGGTAAATATGCAGAACCATCGCCCCATAAGCCATCCGAAGGCATAGCAATAACCATAGGCTTTAAGATACCAAGTTCCATCATTTTTAATGCCGTAAAATGAACACCAGCTTTGTGCGCCCAAATCCAAGCACTTCCATAAACACCATGCAATAATGTTACAATAGGAATATCTTTAAGATTCTTCATTGGTGGCACAAATACACAAATATCGCCACGACCTTTTAAATTGGGCGTTTTTACTGTTATAAACCGAAGATTATTACTTTCAAATTCTGGATTTGATAGTTCTGTAGTTCTAAATTTTGATTCCATACTGCTTGCTTAGTTTACAATAACTGCTGTATTTGTGCCTTCTAACTCACCTGAAACTGTTTTTAATAGAATGGCTCCTTTTGATTTGGATTGTACATAAATAACAGCTTGTCCGTTAAAAAAATCTCTAGTAGGTTTCGATAGGTTTTGTACATTGGTTGGATCGCCATTTCCTGATGCTAAAAATTGAGCGGCACCACTAACTTCAATACTCATGGTTTTGTTGTAATGTGGGTTTAAATTTCCGTCTTTGTCTACAACTGAAACCACGTACACGGCAACTTCACCATCGTTTATTTTTTGTACTTCATTTTTAATATGAATATGATGAGGTTTACCTGGAGTAACTCGTTTAGTTTCTGCTACTTTCTTACCTTTTTTGTTATATCCAACAACTTTAACTTCACCAGGCTCGTAAACAACATGCTCCCAAACCATAGCATAGGCTTTTAACTGAGCCATAGTTGTACCACCCGAAGCTTCTTTTTTTATGTCTTTAGCTAGAAATTCTGGTACAAGTGGTTTTTCCTTCGTTTTGATACCATAACTTTTGCCGTTTACAAACAGTTCAGCTTTGTCGTAAGTGGTATAGCAAACCACAGGGATTTCTTTACCTGCCATTTCAGGAAGTGACCAATGTGGGAAGACATGTAAAACTTCAGCATCTTCATTCCATTCGCTTTTGTATAAATAGAATTTGTCTTTTTCTAAACCTACCATATCAACAGGAGCAAAGTAAGAACTTCTTGATTTTGCTGTGTGGTATGGAGATGGTTCACCTAAATAATCGTAACCCGTCCAAATAAAATCACCGTAAACAAAATCGTTATATTCTTGTGAGGCTAATTCTTTGTATGGTGCATAACCCCAAGGTACATTGGTGTTTTCATAGTTTCCAGGTTGACCATCGGCATATAATTCTGTATTTACAGAGGTCCCTCTTTTATTTTGTAGCGTATCAAAAACAACAGGAAATTTATAGGAGTTTCTAGTACTTAACGCACCTCCTGTTTCACTTGCATAAAACTTTAAATTTGGATAATGTTCTCTTATTTTATGATAAATCCCTGGTTTATAATTAAATCCAGCCACATCAACTGTAGCTGCCATACCACTTTCTAAAGCATTATTAGCGGAGTTAAAGCCAGCGGTAGTAGCACGAGTGCTATCTAGTGTTTTTACAATATCATTTAGGTAAGCAGTAATGTTATTAGGGTCATGTTTGTATTGCTCCATAATTTCATTTCCAATACTCCACATAATGATACTTGGGTGATTTCTATCTCTTAAAATCATGTCGCTAAGATCTTTTTTAGCCCATAAATCGAATTGCTTGGAATACCCATTTAAAACCTTGCCTAATTGCCATTCATCAAAAGCCTCATCAATAGCTAGGATCCCCATTTCATCACAAATATCTAAAGCTTCAGGAGCTGGCGGATTGTGAGAAAATCGAATAGCATTTACACCCATATCTTTCATTTTTTTCATTTGACGTACAAATAATTCCTTATGAAAAGCGGCACCTACAGGCCCGAAATCATGATGCATATTCACGCCTTTAAACCGTGTTTTTTTATCGTTTAAATAAAAGCCGTCTAGTTCAAAACGAATACTTCTAATTCCGAAATTAGTAATATAAGAATCAACTAGGTTTCCATTTTTTAAAATTGACGTTTTTAATTTATAAAGATGAGGTGTTTTAATATCCCAAAGTTGAGGTTTTGTAACTTTAAAATCTTCAGATAGTTTCTCTTCTCCATTTAGAGAAATAGATTTTGAACTTTGTGTAATTTGTTTTCCGTTTGGATCGATAATTTCATTTAACAGCGTGTAATCACCTTCACCTAAAACTTCTAAATCTAAATGTACTAAAGCATGCTTTTTAGTGATTTGAGGTGTACTCACAAAAGTTCCCCATGTTTTAATATGGGTTTTATTCATTTTAGTGATTGATACTTTTCTGTACAAACCAGCACCAGGATACCAACGCGATTGACTATTGAAGTTTTCTAACCTAACAGCAATGGTGTTATCTCCGGGTTTTAAGAATTTAGTAATATCAAAGTAGAAAGAAATATAACCAAATGGGCGCTCACCAACATATGTGCCGTTTACGTAAACCTTAGCATTACTCATGGCTCCATCGAACATCAATTGAACCTTTTCCTCTAAATCGGCTGCCGAAATAGTATGTTTTGTTCTATACCATCCGATACCGACATAAGGTAAAGCACCTGTTCTTCCTGTTCTATATTTTGGCTTGGTTTCACCATCTTGAATCACCATGGTTAGTTGGATATCATGGGTGAAGTTAAAATCTTCTTTTACTGCCCAATCATGAGGTACGGTAACGTTTTCCCATTCCGCATCATCAAAATTTTCTTGAAAAGCCGCTCCATAATCGTAATTAGAAAACTTCCAGTCTTTTAGAATTTCAACGGTTCTACTTTGAGCCGTTAACAAGTTAATGGTACAAATTAAGATTATGATTGATGCGTATTTTTTCATTTTGTATACTATTTTAATTGAAGTTTTAGTCTTTTGAATCTACTAACTTATAAGTTCTTATATAATCAATGAAAGCAGTTCGGTCTTCTTTGTTTGCACTAGCAACTTTTCCGCCATCTTCAGGAATTGGATTCCAGTCGTAACTTTCAATAGAAAAATGAATGAAGAGTTGTTGATCAAAATCTACAGGTGGTTTTATGGTATATACATGTTTTCCGTCGAGGTAGAATAACAGTTCGGTTGGACTTTTCCACCAACAACCATACGTATAGAATTTATCAGAATTTTTAACATCAGGAATTATCATGTCTTGACTTCTTGTGGCTTCATTACATTCTGTTTTTCTAAAAATAGTATTAGAATGCATTATTTTGTCCCAAATTTTTCCCCAGTCTTTAGCTAGAGGCGATACACTTCCAACAGATTCTGTAATGTCTATTTCGTGTTTTTTACCACAATTATTTCTAGACATTAACCAAAAGCCACCGCCCATTTCGGTTTTACTCATTTTGAATTTAGATTCAAAATAATGACCGTATGAAATAGGTTGAACCGCTCTAATGATACCACCGTAATAGTTGTAAATAGATGGTGTTTTATATTTTAGGCTAGTGATGGTTTTATCTAATTTTCCAACTTCAATTTCCATGAAACCTTTGTTGACTTTGATAGAGCTTTCTTTGAATAGGGCAGGAGGTCTTCCAATCCATCCGAAGTCTGGATGCTTTTCAGGATCGCCTATCCATTTTTTATCATCTAATTTTTTTCCATCAAATTCATCGGAAAGATTATCGATTTTTACCCATTTTTTTCCTTCCGGAGCAGGTGTTTGCGCATATAACCCGCTGTTAAATAATGTACAAGTAAATAATATTATATAGAGCTTTTTCATTTTCAATTAAATTTTTTATTCAAAAACAATAACACCTTTTGCGTTTTTACCAGTAAGCATATCATCAAATGCCTGTTGTAAATTTTCTAACGGATAGGTTCGCGTTATCATTTCATCTAGCATTAATTCACCTTTATCATAGAGGTTTGTTAATTTAGGGAAGTCTATTTGCGGGCGACATTTACCGTACAAAGGGTTAATGTAGATTTTATCCCATTCAAACAATCGCATATCGATATTGATCTCTTGCTCGATACCACTTACTTGAACTGCTGTTCCTGCATTTCTAATCATGGCTAAAGGTGCAGCTCCTAATTCTGGAATGGCGGTACATTCAAAAGCATAATCGGCACCTCTACCGTTGGTCATTTTTTTAACTTCTTCCGAAGCTTTTATTAAACCTGTATCATTTTTATCGGCCAATATAGTGTGAGTTGCGCCAAATTGTTTTGCCATTTCTAATCGCTCCTGATTGATATCGATAGCAATAATTTTAGCTGCACCAGATATTCTGGCACCTTGAATAACGTTAAGGCCAACACCTCCTGTGCCTAAAACAACAGCCGAACTACCAGCTTGAAGTTTTGCAGAATTTACTACCGAGCCATAACCCGTCATAACACCACAGCTTATAATACTAGCGGAAGGCATTGGTATATTATTTTCAATCTTTACGCAAGCCGATTCTTTTACTAAAGTATATTCTGAAATGGTACCTATATTAAATGAACGCTCTATAGGTTCGTTGTCCCAAAGTGTGCCTTCTATATGGGCATGACCAGGTGTATAACCATTGCCACCAGCGGTTACTGGGGAGTTGTTTTCGCAAATATGTTGGTTTCCTTCTTGACATTGAAAACACGTCATGCAAGGAGTAGCCCAATTTAAAATAACAGCATCGCCTACATTTACGCTCGAAACGGCGCTACCTATTGCGGTAACAAGTCCGGCGCCTTCATGCCCCATAACAATAGGTTTTCCCCAGTTTAAAGAATCGTGATCTGTATGGCATAAACCAGCAGCTTTTATTTTTACGATAACTTCATCTGGTTTAGGATCTGCAACGGTTACGGTATCAATAATGAAAGTGCCGTCTCCCTTTGCAATGGCTGCTTTTGATGTAATAGGCATAATTTTATTTTTTTAAGCTAAAAAGCTGTTTGGTTTAAATGGTATGGATAAATCTGAGATTTTAGATTTGTCTAGTTTTTGTTTTGATTTGATGAATTTTGTTCCCAACACATAAGCTTTGGCAAAATTAACGGCGTCTACTGCTAGTAATTCGTCGTCTTTAAAATACCAGGCTGAAAAGCTGTTTTCGGCTTCTTCTTGTCGTATAATAATCTGATTATAACCTTTTGAAAGACCAACAATTTGAAGTTTTACATCGAATTGATCCGACCAAAACCAAGGAATGGTATCGTAAACTACTTCTTGCTCACAAATGGCTTTTGCTGCAGCTTTAGCTTGGTCTACCGCATTTTGAACAGATTCTAAACGCAAATAATATTTGTAATGCGGATTATAATGATAGGTACAATCGCCAATGGCATAAATATCAGGATCATTCGTTTTGGCGGTTTCATCTACTTTAATACCGTTTTCAATGACAATTCCAGCATTTTGAGCGAGTTCACTATTCACTTTAATACCAACCCCAACAACAATTAAATCGGCATGAAATTTAGTGCCATCATCACAAACCACAACGTTGTGATCATCTTTGTTTTCAATAGAAATTACATTTTTACTAGTGAGAACTTTAACACCATTATTTTGATGTAATTGCGTGAAAAAGTCTGACATTACTGGTGCTGTAACTCGGGCTAAAACACGTTCTTCTCTTTCTAAAACAACAACATTTGCAACTAGTTTTTTTAATGATGCGGCGGTTTCTAAACCTATATATCCTCCACCAATAATTACAGCTCTTTTTGTAAGTGAATTATTTATGGTTTTTCTAATATTAATAGCATCTTCAGCAGTACGCATTGGAAAAACGTTTTTTGCCAAATCTAGACCTTGAATAGGAGGGATGAACGGTCGAGCGCCTGTTGCAATTACTAATTTATCATACTGTTGTACGCTGCCATTAGCGAGAGTAATTGTTTTTTCTTCTTTGTTTATAGTGTTTACAGCGATACCTAATTTTAAAACAATGTTATCGGTTTTATAGTTTTCCTTCGGAAATAATAAACTTTGTTCCGTTCCTTCTTCACTAGTCAAATAGGCTTTAGAAAGTGGTGGACGATGATAAGGGAATTCCTTATCGTTATCATACAGGATAATTTCTCCTTCCCAACCTTCTCTTCGAAGTGCAAAGGCAAAATTAACACCGGCATGACTTGCTCCAATTACTATACAAACCTTATTTTGTGTTGTGCTGCTCATTAAAATGTTATTTAGCAACGGTTAAGATAAGTCCGTCTAGATCTTCACTAACTTTCATTTGACAAGATAAACGACTGTATTCACTTACGTTATCATCAAATTCTAGCATATCATTTTCAAGTTCATCAGGCGCTCCCGTTTTGTCCCATTGTTCTGGATTAACATGTACATGGCAAGTTGCGCATGAGCAAACGCCACCGCAGTCGCCATCAATACCTTTAATTTTATTTTGAACTGCTAATTCCATCACAGACCCTGTAGAACCTTCTACAATTGTTGTATTTCCATCACTTGTTATAAATGTTATTTTAGCCATTTTCGTTTTTTTTTAGAGTTTATTAAATTTTACTTGAATACTATCAAAGCCAACTTTACGCTTAAATTCATCAAGATTTTCTATGTTTTCTTCACAATCTAAAATCTCCATAGATTTTACTTTTTGTGTAAGTACAGTTAACAAAATTCTCATAATTTGACGCGCGTGAGTGGCACCTAAACAGTTATGAGTTCCGAATCCAAAAGCAACATGCGGATTTACTTTTCGGTCTAAAACCACCTCGTTTGCTTTTTCAAAAACACGCTCATCTCTATTTGCCGAAGCCCAACACATAGATATTCTGCTTTGTGCTTTTAAAGCATGCTCACAAACTTGAGTGTCTTCTGTAACAACGCGTCCCATTTGTGTTAATGGCGAGAAGTAACGTATAAGTTCTTCGATGGCAGTGTTCATTATTTCAGGCTCATCACGCAAACGCTCTAAAGCTTGCGGATGCTCTGCAAAATAAGCTATGGAGTTTGTTACTGCATTAATAACCGTATCTCTACCTCCTGCAAAGGTTAAAATCATGACTCCTTTTGCTTCTTCCTTAGTTAATTTTGTACCATTATTTTCTGAAGCCAATAGTACAGAGTACAAATCATTTCCAGGGTTAGCAATAGCTTTATCTAATTCTGCATCAATATAATCATATAAAATATTAGCTTTACTACTATCTAGTGCAGTGTCTTCGCTTCTAAATACATGAGTTCCCCAAGAAATCCATAAATCTGCTTTTTCCGGAGGCACATTTAATAATATAGTTAAGGCTCTAGATTGTAGTTTTAAAGCAAATTCTTCAACAACTTCAATTGTTTCTTTTGATAATGCTTCATCAACTACATTGTTAATGATTTGAGATAGGTTTTCTTGATATTTTGCTTCTAAAGGGCGCTTAAACCAAGGTTCTACTATATCTCTATAGCCTTTATGTTCTGGCGGATCCACTTCAAAAGGAATTTGACGCGTGTCTCTAATATGAACTTCAGAAGGAACTACAATTCTGCCAACTTCTTCACCTCCAGATTGAAATGTTTTCCAATTATGAGCAGATTTACGAACATCTTTATGACCTAAAATCATTGTTACAGGATCGTTTTGGTCATTCATTTTTCCAAAACCTTTTTCAAGTCTTGCTTTTTTGAATGGGTCTGAAATTTTGCTTTTTTCCATGAGTTGAATTTTTAACAAAATTGAATATAATATGCGATGTATTTATAGCCTTTTTTAGCTGATAAGTAACTTATTCTGTTTATAAAAGTGTATTTATAAATTAATAGTGATAAAATAGAATATTTATGAAGCCAGTATTAGAACAAATTGAGTTAGGTAAAAAGCAATCTATTTTGGTTTTTGAATATAATGCTCCTTATTTTGATACGCCTTGGCACTTTCATCCTCAGCATGAGTTAGTACATATTGAAGAAAGTGTTAGCACCAAATATATTGGTGATTATGTTGGGTTTTATGTTTTTCTTTTTAAAAACCTGCATATATGGAATCTCAAACGGCCGCAGTTTCAATGTTTAGTAAATTAGAATGATAAATTGTTTTCCTTTTAGTAAGTCAACCTGAAGAAGAATCATTAAGGTAATCAACACCTATATTAATATTTAATTAGGTAGTTTTTTCACATTCTTCAGGTGGATTTCATTCATAATTACTCATTTTTGTAATTCACTGCATGCAATCTACTAAGTACAACATCTTTAATTTTTGGAATTACGTTTTTCATTAAATACGGAGGATATGCACCTGCAATGTCTTTTCCAATTTCATTGTATAGTTCTCTCATATAAGTTGTGTGAACAATAGTTCCTACATTTAGCTTTGCGACACCCATTGTGATAGAACGTTGAATATCTTCATCTGGAATACCAGTTCCACCGTGTAAAACTAAAGGAACGCTTACGGCCGCATATATTTCTGCCAATCTATCAAAATGAATTTTAGGTGTTCTTGGTGTAAATCCATGTGATGTGCCAATACCAACAGCCATAATATGTGGGTTGGCTTCTTCAACCATTGCTTTTACGTCGGCTACACTTGCTAAAAAGTCGGTATCAGATTTTACAATAACGTTACGCCCCATAATTTTTCCAATTTCGGCTTCTACTAAAACACCGGCAGATTCAGCATATTTTACGACTTCTTTAGTCATTGTGATGTTTTCTTTCAAACTTTTTTGAGAGCCATCAATCATAACCGAATGATAGCCATCATCAATGGCTTGTTTACACATATCCACAGATACACTATGATCTAAATGTAAATAAATAGGTTGTTTTGTATAAGTTTGAATTCCTTCAACCATTTTTTTACATAATAAACTTGAATTTAATTCAACAACAGGAGGGTAGGTCATTGCCATTACCGGACAATTTGCTTCTTCCGCAGCTAATGCAACCGCTTTTAAGTCGTATATGTCATTTATATTAAACCCAATGATACATTTTTTTTGCTCTCTATAATTGTTTAATAATTGTATTAAATCTTGATTTTTCATTTTTTGAATATTTTAATGTTAGTAGTTTAAGTTTTTTTGAATACTTCGTCCTGTAGTTCCAGACTGGACAAACTCTAAATCTTTAATGTTTGCCCAATGATTAAATTCTTTTAAATCTTCTTGAATATGGCCTCTACCAATGATCCAATGGTGATCTAAACCTTTGCTTAAAATGGTTCCTACAACTGCTGAGGCTTTTACATTTTTAGGTGCAACTTCGCCATAAGCACCTCTAAATCGCATTGGAGAATCTACAATTTCACCTTCAAAAGAAAGCATACTAGAAGCATGTGGATATTGATATTTAGCGATGGTAATATGTCCTTTTTCTAGTAAAAATTCCAATAACATTCCATAAGATTGCGCCTCATCATAATTATCTAAAATACTATGGTTTCGTATTTCAAAGCCAGTTCCTTTACGAAGTAATTTTGTTGGAGAACCACCACAATGCCACATTCCTAATTTATTTTCGTCAGAATTTAAAATTGATAAATCGGTTAGAGTAGGCAAAGCATTTCCATTACTAATTTCGTTCATCGTAATCATGGTAAGTAAACCTCCCATATCAGATTCATCAGCGACTGGAATTCTTAGATCTTGAACTAAAGCACCAGCACCATCACCTGCAATTTGGTAATTGTCAAATAGTTCTGGCCAGTTTTTTAAAGCTACACCCAAATAGTTGCCTTGTCTAACGTAATCTGCAATTGCTAAACTAAAACGAACAGAAAGAAACAATTCACGCTCGCTTACTTTTTTATATTTACATTCTTTAGCGTTAATTAATTTTTTTACAATGGCATTAATACCTTCTTTTTTAAATTTGTTACCATGTTTCCAAACCGTTTCAATATCAACTCTGTCAACTCCTAAGCCAAAATGTTTAGCAATAGACATTTCGTTTAATTCACAATCGTAAAAACCAGGTACTCGCATACCTCCAATCATTAGTATATTAGCATGTTGCATTCTTTTTTTTGCACTTACAACTCTAATTAATCGATCTAAAACAACATCTAATTGTTTTGTTTTAGGCGCGTTGAAAACCCAAGAGTATTTAACTTCCAATGAGTTTAAAATGTTTAATAAAAAGTTTTGACCACAAAGCCTATTTGCGGTTAATCGCCCTCCTGTTACTTCAGGATGTGACCAACTTAATAAAGGGGTATTGTGTTCACGTAACCAATTTCCTAAGGCCAAAGCGAGGTCTCCAGCAATGTATGAAGCTTGGTAAATAATTAAACCGCTTATTCCTTCCGCTTTAAAATTATTTAAAACGTCTAATAATTCTTTTTTAGTTTGAACAGGCTCTTTTAAAGCTAATAATGCGTTGTTTACGCTAAAAACACTTTTAGTTTGTTCTACAGCTTCAGAATAGGACTGTTTTGCTTTTTCCCAATCAAAATGCAACTCAAAACCAATTCCGATAAGCCCAATTTTAACATTTTGTTTATTTCGAGCCTTACAAATCAATTTTTCCATTTCTTCAGCTACAACACCTTTGCGCTGTAAGATGTCTATATTTAGATTTATAGAATGTAGGGCGGATTTTTCTAATATATCTGTTTCCATAATTTATTTTTTTAGTATTTGTTGTTCAATTTCTTCAGTACTTGGGAAATAGCTTCTTCCACCAAAATGTTTTGCTATTATTGATGCGTATGCCGAAGCAAATTGCAATCTATCTTTTAAATTTTTGCCTTCTAATAAAGCGGCAGCGTATGAGCCGTGAAAAGCATCACCACAACCAGTTGTATCAACAACTGTTGTAGGAAAAGCAGGTTGATGAATAATTGTATCGCTTTCAAGAGCCCAACTACCATTGGCACCATCTGTAATAACTAACTGACCTTTAGTTAATGAACTTAGGCTTTTTAAACAATCTTTAGGTTTTTCTAAGCCACTTACCATTTGCGCTCCTTCCAAAGGCAAAATAATGTGACTTCCAAGTGAAATCATTTCTTTTAAAACACTTATATCTCCTGTTTCAATATCTAAAACAGATGGGATATTGTGTTTTTTCGCCATTTTTAATAGTTCCAAATTTCCAACTACATCGTAACCATCAACAAATAGTAACCTGCTGTTTTTAATCCATTCTTCATTTAGGTCTTTGGGTTGAAGTGGTTTGTAATTATTTGTTGAATAAAATACCGTTCGCTCTCCATTGTCTGAATTTATTTCAACAACAGCAATTGCAGGTTGAAAATCTTCCTTTTGAATGAGTAAGGAGGTATTAACACCACATTTAATTAATTCCTGATTGGCAATCATACTCAATGTATTGTCTGCGGTATATCCCAAAAAAGTGGTTTTTAATCCTAACTGTGCAATTACGCAAGCGGCATTTCCTGCAGGTGCACCACCTTGAATAATTATTTTTGAAACTTCGTGTTTTGTTCCTGATTTTATGTTAGATGGAACTTCAGATAAAATATCTACAACCATCATTCCTGAAACGATTACATCAAATAGCATTTTTAATTCCTTTAAAATTATAAGGTAAATGTACCATTAGCTACGCCTGATTGTTAAATACAGGATTGGTCATAAAGTGTACTATTTTTCCATATATTTGGTTTATTGTTTAGCTAATGTGAAAATATATACATAATGAAGGCAGTTTTTGAACCTATATCTAATTATTCGAATGAGTCATTTTATTATAGAGTGTTCGAAAAACTTGAATTTGAAACTCCTTGGCATTATCATCCTGAGTGGGAATTGACTTTTATCACAGAAAGCACAGGTATAAGAAGTGTAGGGAATTCAATTAAAGCTTATCACCCAGGGGAATTAGTATTATTAGGTCCAAACTTACCCCATTGTTGGAAAACAAATAAAACAACTAAGCAACTTGCAAAGTCTACAGTAATTCAGTTTGATAAAAATTTACTGGGTGAAGGCTGGATGGAAAAAGAAGAATTTTTACTAATTAAAAAACTGCTTTGTAAAAGTAGCTATGGATTAATATTTAATGAAAACGTTTCAACTATTTATGGAGAAAAAATGGTTTTGATGAAAGGAATGTCTCCTACATTAAGAATAATTGAAGTAATTAAATTACTTCATGAATTATCATTAGAAAAGTATGAAGTATTAAGCTTAGGAGCAAGATTTGATGTTGATGCTGTTGTTTCAAAACGAATTGAAAAAATTATTGATTTTGTAAATAATAATTATCAGGATAAAATTGATTCTTCTCAGTTAGGAGAATTAGTTTTTATGACTCCAGTTTCATTTTCAAAATTTTTCAAGAAAACATTTAAGAAAACATTTACTTCCTATTTAAATGAATACAGAGTTAGTAAAGCATGTGAATTATTAAAAGAATCGGATTCTTCAATTGAGCAAATAGCTTTTGAAACAGGGTATCCAAATCTATCTTTCTTCCATAGACAATTTAAGCTTTTTACATCTCGTACACCTGCTCAATATCGAGCAGTTTTTTTTAGATAATATATATTAATTAATAAGTAGCTTATTCTGTTTGTAAAAGTGTATTTTTGAATTAATAGTGATAAAATAGAATATTTATGGAGGCAGTATTAGAACAAATTGAGTTAGGTAAAAAGCAATCTATTTTGGCTTTTGAATATAATGCTCCTCATTTTGATACGCCTTGGCACTTTCATCCTCAGCATGAGTTAACTTATATTGAAGAAAGTGTTGGTACCAAATATATTGGTGATTATGTTGGGTTTTATGAACCTGGAGAGTTGGTGCTACTCCGTTCTAATTTACCACATTGCTGGAAAAACCATAGTGATGCTGGCAAACAATCTAAGTCTATTGTAATCCAATGGAATAAGGGTGTCTATGCAAAAGTACCAGAATTGCAATCTTTGTTTAGAATGTTAACTAGCGCATCTCGAGGTGTTATTTTTGATAAAGAGGTTGCTGCATCTTTTTTGCCAAGGATTAAAAAAATGACTCAATTAGATAGTCATCAATTATATATTGAGTTATTGAATCTACTTTCAGATTTATCAGAATGTGATTATACCACATTATCTAAAGCCCATTTTATTGACGATTTACCTATTGAATTTGGCAGCAGAATGAGTAAAATTCATGATTTTATTGAAAAGCGATTTCATGAAAAAATTTATTTGAAAGAATTGGCAGATTTAGTGAGCATGTCAGAACAGTCGTTTTCGCGATTTTTTAGCAAAATGATGGGGCGTCCGTTTTTTACATTTCTTAATGAATACCGAATTAATATTGCTAGCAGAATGTTGATTGATACCGATTTAACAATTGCACAAATTGGTTATGCTTGTGGTTATGAATCGCTACCATTTTTTCATAAGCAATTTCAAAAGTTCATGTATGTATCGCCTCTAAAATTCAGGAAAAAATATGCCATTCAATAAATTAATGTTTTCCCTTTGGGTATAAATCATTTGTGTATCTAAAAACTTCAGCTTTTCCGGTACCTCTGGCTTGTGTAATTTCAATTTTCCATTGCGCTCTTAGTGTATTTAAAACCTCAGCATGATCTTGCTTATTCACTAAATTATGTAGCTCTGCAGGATCCTCTTTTAAATGGTATAATTCTTCGTAAACTGGTTGTTCATTATTTAAAGGCGCGTCAATATAATCACGATAAACAGCAATACCTGGGTCGTGCATATTATAAAGCATCTCGTTTACAGGGATTCCTAATTCTTTAGCATACTTAATTTCTTTAGTAGCAGAGAAATTGTTGTTTTTATAATATCTAATGTATTTCCATTCCTTGTTTTGAACCGATTCGCAACGTGGATTTCCAAAATGTGTAGACCATAAGTTTTCGGTAAACACGTAGTCTCTAACTTCTTTTTTATCGCCATTTGCCAAATTAGAAATATCTTTTCCTTGAAAACTACTTGGTTTTTTAATGCCGGCCATTTCTAACATAGTAGGAGCGATATCAATGGTTTGTACGAGCGCATCACTTTTTTTACCTCTATTTTTCTTAGGTGTGTTTGGATTGAAAATAATAATAGGTACGTGTGTTGTTTGCTCATAACACAAAGCTTTACCTCCTAAGCCTTGTTGGCCGCCAAATAAACCATGATCTGAAGTGAAAATAATTATGGTGTTTTTGTGCAGTTTTAATGCCTTTAGTTTTGCTGTAAGGTTACCAACCAATCTGTCAATACCCGTCATGGCTTGTAATTCTCGAATGTAACGCTCTTTAAGGTCTTTAGGGGTATCTACATAATTATAGCCTGTTTGTCTATCTTCTGTATGTAAAAGATTTTCAGGCAGTTTAGGTGTTTTTATATCGGCTTTTGCAATATAATTTTTGTGTAAAGGAATTTCTAAATCTCTGTATAAGGTTTTATAGATAGTATCATCAGAATCTTTTTGCTTCATAGTACGCGTACTGGCACCATGAGGTAAATTGAAATTAATGGATAGCATGAAAGGTTTGTCCGATGGTCTTTCTTCTAAAAAATGCAAAGCACCTTTTAGTTTTCGAGCATTTGGATCTAAAAATTCATCTACACCTTCATTTATAATTTCGGGTTGTGTAAATGCAATAGCATCGTTAAAAATGTCATGATTATCCTTAGGGTAAAATCCTAAATGGCCATGACCGGCATACCAATAATCGAAACTTTTTTCCATGAGTCCGCTGTTATATCCACCTTTTCCAATTGGTGCGTGGTTTTTTCCAATCCATCCTGTATAATAGCCATTGTTGCGCATAATTACAGGGTACGAATTTTTCCAGGCCGTATCTGAAACACTTGTTCCAGAATTAAAATTAACACCATGTTTACGTTCATATTGACTTAATAGAATGGATATTCTACTTGGTGTGCAAATGGCGCTAGTTACATGAGCATTGGTAAATAAAGTTCCGTTATTGGCTAGTTTATCAATATGAGGTGTTTGCACTATGGCGTTTCCTGTACAGCCTAATAAATCGTAAGATTGATCGTCGGTTAAAATGAAAATGATGTTTGGCTTTTGCTGAGCTTGTAAAATTCCAGAGAATATTAGAAATATTAGAGTTATTTTTTTCATTTGTTAAGTACTAAATATTATATGGTTATTTCGAAAATCAATCTATAAATTTTGGTTAGATCTATGTTATGGATTTGTAGACCATAGCGCGGCACTTTTAAGCATTGCTCGTCTTGGTAATTTTAGACCTGCAACTATTAAATCAGCAAAATCTTCTGGTTGTAACACATTTTCTGAACCTTTATCTAGCATGCCCAATTCAACAGTCATATCTGTTTCTATAGTGCTTGGTGTTAACGTATTTACTCGAATGTTGTTTTTACGAACCTCTTTCATTAGTGATTCAGACATACCGATAACAGCAAACTTTGATGCGCAATACGCCGATATATTTGGGTTTCCATTTAATCCTGCCGTAGACGATACATTAATAATATCCCCTTCATTTTTATCTATTAAATGTGGTAAAACTTCTTTGGTAACATAATACATACCCATAACGTTGGTTTGAATAATTTCACTCCATTGCTCAACAGGCATTTCATTGAAAGAACCAATAGCGGCAATACCTGCGTTATTCACTAAAATATCTACACCGCCTAAATTGCTAATAATATGTTTAATGTTAGTTTTTACGTCTTCATAATTACCAACATCAAAAACAGCATATGTGGCTCTAACACCAAGTGCCTCAATTTCAGAAACAGTTTCTTTTAAAAGGCTTTCCGTTCTCCCGGTAATGGCTACGTTTATACCCTGTTTAGCAAAAGCAATTGCCGTAGCTTTTCCTAAACCTCTTCCGCCTCCGGTTATTATGGCATTTTTGTTGTTTAAGTTTTCCATTTCTTTAAGAATATTAATTGTTTTTTGTCCAATAGTCCATTACAAAAACATCACCTATAATTGGGCCTACCTCATTAACTAATTTTAAATGAGCTTTATGAAAGAGGTAAATTTCTCTGTCGTGTTCACTATTAAACGTTATTGTAAAAGTGTGAGTAAAACCTTTACTAGCGCCTTCGGTACTATCATTTACTCCCCATTCTATATGAGCGATTTCCGGAATTTCATTTTTTAAATCTAAAAAAACTTTAACAGCCGTATCAATTTGTGCGTCTGTTGCATCTTCTTTATATTTTAAGTTTACTATGTGCCTTAAAACTTTGCCCTCTCTATTTATTTTAGGAGCTATTTTGTAACTGGCTATTTTACCTAAATCGAACCTGAAGGAACCTGCAATTAAGAAATTGTTATCTTCAATTTTATGAGACCTTAACCCATAGTAGATTGAAAAACCAGTTTCTAAATAATTAATAGGCGTAAGGATACCTTCTTTATTTAGCTTTAATAATTGAATGCTAGCATCGTCTCTTGTGCCAACTGCTAGAATAGCTTCAGCATTATTTGTTGAGATAATTTCAATTCTTGTCTGCCCTTGTAGCTTTGTAGTTTCATCATCTTTAAGAACAAAATGCGGAACTAAAGCTCCTTTTTTATTCACTTTAAAAACACTTACACCATCACCATGATATACAAAATCGGTTTTTTTTATAAAACCACCTCGCTTATAATATTTATGATGTCTGTGTCCTACAACTACATATTTATTTTCTGCTATGGTAACCCCAGTTACGGGGTAAGCACCTGTTAAATATCTATCTGTATTATTATCACTTATGTTATTAATATTTTTAAACGTACCATCTTCGTAAACTCTAAAACTACTTACGCCATTGTCTTGAAAACCGCCTGTGTATAAATAGGTTTTTCCTTTAATGTTATGCACATACATGCCTATGATACCATCTGTATGAACGGTTTCGTCGTCTTTCATAGACTGCACATGGGTTAGCTTCCCATCATTATGTATTTTAAAACTACTTAACCCAGGAGTTTCTTCTAAACCGCCTATGAAAAGGTACGATGCTTTTTTCATGTGAACGACCTGTAACGTAATAGCTGTTCCTAAATATGTTTTATCGTTGTCTTCAACTAAAGCAACACGTTCTAAAGATCCGTTGTTTAAAATTTTAAATGTTTCAATGACATTGCCGTGCTTGTTAGCCACAAAAAGAAAATCTGTTCCATTAATACGGTCTGCAACCATACCTCGAGCAGGACCTTTTTTCATATAAAGTTCATGGTTGCTTATTGGGGTTAGAATACCTTCTTTATCTAAACTATAGACATCAATATTACCTACGCCACCTGCAAATACATAATGAGAGCCGTCTTTCTCGTAACTAGTTACAGAAACTGTGTTTTTTCCAGATATACTTTTGAAGTCTTTTCGGTAAAGCATGACATCATCAGATATCTGGGAGAAGCTTATTTGTGATAACACTAAAAGGCCAAGAAGAAGTATGTTTTTTAAAAGATTCATGTTTTTAGTTTTTTAAGTTATTTAAAATAGCATTTGCTCCTGCAATGGCAATATCTCGATCTTGTTCTATAGTGCCACCACTAACACCAATAGCTCCAATAATATTTTTATTTTGATCTATTATTGGGATTCCTCCGGGGAATGTAATTAAGCCACCATTAGAATGTTCAATGTTATAAATAATTCCTCCTGGTTGACTAAGCTTTCCTAAATCGCCTGTAGCTATATTGAAGTAGCGTGATGTTTTTGCTTTTTTTATAGCAATGTCAATACTTCCAAGAAACGATTCGTCCATTCTTATAAACGATTTTAGGTTTGCGCCAGCATCAACTACGGCAATGTTAACGAGAACATTTAATTCTTCTGCTTTTTGTTTTGCTATTAAAAGCGCTTTTAAGGCATCATTATGTGTAATATCATTTGATAATTGAGCATTTGCCAAACTTGATGTTAATGAGACCATAATTAGAATGACACAAATTTTAAAATGTTTTAATGAATTCATTTTTCTGATTTTTTATGAATTACAAAAATTAGAAACCATTAATAGAAAACAGTTGAACAAGTTCAACATGTAAAAAAATATTATTAAATTAAGATTGCCTTTTTATCTTACTTAAAAATTCGTGCCGAATACCAAGGTAACCTGCTATTTGTTTATCTGTAAGTTTTGATGCAATGTCTGGATACTTTTCAATAAAATGAAAATATCTTTCTTTTGCTGTGAATGAATGATTATTTATTAATCGCCTTTGCCATGAAACCAGAGCTTTTTGAGACATAATTCTAAAAAGTTTTTCAACCTTCGGAAACCTATCGTATAGCGCTATTTTATCTTGCTTATTCATTAAAAGAACCTTACTGTCTTCTAAAGCTTGCATATTTAAGTTAGAAGGAATTTGGTTCATAAAACTATCAATATCCATTAGCCACCAATCTTTAGCGGCAAAGTATAAAGTGTTCTCATTACCTTTTTTATCGATAATGAATATTCTGAAACAACCTTCTAAAACAAAACCTTCGAATTTGCATATTTCACCTTGGGTTAACAAGAATTCCTTTTTTTTAATGGATTTGGAGTGAAATAGTTGGGTGAATTCTTCTAATTCTGTTTTAGAAAAAGCTACATTTTTAGTTATATTTTTTATTAATAAATCGTTTATCATTAAAAGCGTAGTTCTAAATTTTTATATCACTATGTATTCATGTTATATTTTTTTGATGTACGCATAGTATACTGTGTTATTTTGTTCTGTTTTATCTAAAAAATTAGCTGTAAACTTAGTTTTTCCTGCTTTTAATGAAACGGTAAATGTGGTTGATAGATCAGTTTCATTTACAACCTTTTCTAATTTAAGTTGATTGTCAAACTCAATGGTAGCTTTTACAAAACTCAAGTTTTTTCCTTTTGGAATATCGTTTTCCAAACCGGGTAGTTCTTCTTTTGTTATAGCAGGTGTTGTTGCATTTATAGCTAAGTTTGATTCTATAGGATATCGTCTTAAAGACACCTCGTAATTGCCGCTTTTTAAAATATCGACACTCCAGTACCCATTACCAATTACACCTTCTCTAATATAAATTTGGTTCCAAGGATAAGCTCCCGATTCTGCATGAATATCATGTGCAGTAAGTGTTATAGGGTTCTCATGTTCTGAGCCTAGTTTAAAGTAAACTTCTTTATCAAAATCTTTAGAAACTTGCGTCCACCAGTTTTCATAAAAGGCTTTCATTTCATTTACTTTTTCAGGATGTTTAGCTGTAATATCATTTTGCTGTCCTTGATCTGTAGAAATGTTATATAGTTCTTTTCCGTTTATCAATCTCCAATTTCCTTGCATAACGGCAGAGTTTTTCCATTTTTTAGGATGTTGAACACGTTGCGAATCTGTTACTAGCATTCTGTTTTTTAAGGTGTCTTTTCCTCTTAAAAGTGGCACTAAACTTTGTCCGTCTAAAGGTTGATGGTTTTTTGGTAAATTAATGCCACACAAATCTGCTAAAGTGGGCATAATATCTAATTGTGCGGTTAATGTATTTATATCTTTAGGCGTTGTGATTTTTCCGTTTTTCCAATGAATAAAAAACGGGACTCTATGTCCACCTTCATATTCGCTTCCTTTGGTACCACGCATATCAGCATTAAAGCCTGTAATCCTGCCTGTTTTATTGTAATACCCAGAAGAGGTACCATTATCGGTCATGAAAATAAGAATGGTATTATCGGCTACATTTAATTCTTTCAGTTTGTTTCTTAGTTTACCAAAATTATCATCAATATTGGTAATCATTCCGTAAAAACGTTTTTGGGTATCTGCTAAAACATCATTACCTAAATCTTTATATAAATTGTAATATTCCGTTGGCACATTGTATGGACCATGTGGAGCATTTGGAGCTATATAGCAGAAAAAAGGATTGTCTTTATTCTTTTCTATAAAGTTTAGAGCTTCGTTGAAAAACACATCTGTGCAATAGCCCTGATATTTTTGAGGTTTTCCGTTATGAAAATAAGTGTCGTTAAAATAGGTGTTGTTCCAATAATCTGGAGTTTGTTGAACGCCACCGCCACCGTGCATTACGGTTTCTTGAAAACCTCTATCTTCTGGTCTAAACGGGTAGTTGTCTCCTAAATGCCATTTTCCAAAACCACCGGTTTTATACCCAGCTTCGGCAAACATATTGGCCATAGTTTTTTCATTTTCTCTCAACAATGACCAGCCTCCAACGGTATGCCAAACTCCTGTGCTATTGGCGTATCTAGCCGTCATTAATCCTGATCGAGTAGGAGCGCAGGTAGGGCCCACATGAAAATTAGTTAAATGATAGCTTTCTTTGTGGAAGTTATCAATATTTGGTGTTTTTATAATTGTATTTCCGTGTGCACCAACATCTCCGTAACCCTGGTCGTCGGTAACAATAAGAATAACATTGGGTTTAGAAGTGTTTTTGGCTTCAATATTTTGTTCATTTTTAATACCACAACTTGTGATAATTAAAAAAAGCACTAAAATTTTTATAATTTTCATCTTCTTACTTGTTATTTTATTTGATTTAATATGAAACCATTTAGCCATAAAGTTCCTTTGGCATTGATACTTTTAAATTTTAGAGTAACAGCTTTAGCGCCATTTGATGTAAAGGTTGATTGTATTGAAATTGGTTTACGCTCGCCACTGCTAGCATTATCATAATAATTCACAATATGATCGTCGGATGTGCGTGTAAAACTTCCATCGACATCTTCAATAGTAACTTCTATGTCGTTGGTTAATTTAATATCCGTCTTTCTGGCATGGTGAAAGGTTTCTATAGCATATTTACCAGCTTTTAAGTTCGTTAGTTTTAGAGTGATTTCTCCTTTTTCAACAAATATTCCATCTGTCCCTACAAAACTTAAATCACCAATCATACTTGTGCCATTTCCTAACCAATTTATATTTTGGTCCGCACTTATTTCTACTTTTGTATTGGTTTCTTTTAAGGTGTATTTTAATTCGTTCTTAGAGTTTCCTGTCCATTCTTGCCATTCAAATTGCACCAATTGTTTATCGCCACCAATATCTACGCGTTCTATTGGATAGTCGAAAATAGGTTGAGCTTGGTTTGCAATTTCGTTGGTGTTAAATTTTACGGTATTAATTGTTGCTTTTCCTGACTTTAAACCTTTCGCTTTTGCAGTAATGGTTATGGTACCTGTTGCATTAGTTCCTTTTACATAAATAGCGGCTACACCATTGTAGACTAGAGCAGGATTAGCATAGATTTTTCCATTATCAATTATTTCGCCAGCGCCAGATACTGAGAACTGAACTTCGTTTTTTGTGTTGGTAACGACTTCGTTATTTTCATCTAGAATAGAAGCGTATACCAATCTAATATCCGATCCGCCGGCATAAAATGGTTGATCTGTGATGTTATATTCAACTTTTATATGATGTGGTTTGCCTTCCTTTTGTCTTGTGAATGCTGTTACTTTTTCTCCGTTTGAATATCCAATAGCTTTTAAGGTGCCTTTTTTCCAGTTATGTTTGAATGTAAATGAAGGATGATTTAAATTGGTTTTTGTAACATCATTATCCGGTAATTGTCTTGCTATTAGTGTTCCATCTTGATATAATTCTACTTCTTGACAATTACTAAAAACTCTAACTTTCCCGTCTTTTGAAGCTGTTTCATCTGCAATATGAACTATTGGTTTTTTTACAAGTTCTGATTGATACCAGTAATAAACTGGCTTCGGAACTCTATAAGGAGACAGCACGCCATAAGTGGTCATGAAATCTCGCGACCATTGATCGTCGTTAATATCGGGTTGTAAATGATTGTAATCTGCACCCAACCAAGTAATGGCAGCAAAATTATTTTTATTGCCTTTGTATCTTGAAATATGAAATTGATTGACTTCAGCATTTGGAGAACTTCCGTGTTCCATAACCATAGTAAACGCACTCTCAGGGAATTCTGTTCTTCTATAATCCATTGTGGCATGAACATCTGTAATGCCTTCGTTTTTTGGACCATCCCATGGCGCAGAAGCCGAGGCCGTTAATCTAAAAGGGTCTTCTTCTTTGGCAACAGTTTGCATTCTAGGTACAGGACCTCTATGATTGATACCTGCACCCCAAACTATAATTGACGGATGGTTTCTATGGTTACGAATCATGGTTCTGGTTGCTTTTTCTAAGTTTTCGAACCAAGTATCATCGCCCCATTCAATCCAAGTAGATGGTTCTTCATAAACAAAAATCCCTAATTCATCACAGGCATTAATAAAAGCATCATCTTGTGTGTAATGTGATAATCTTATGATGTTCATTCCTGATTTTTTATACTGTAAAGCTTCATTATAATGAAATGAATTTGGAACAGCATCACCAATATTAGGATAACTTTGATGACGATTGGCACCGACTAAAAAAAGTGGTTCTCCATTTAAAACGAAACCTTTGCCTTTTTCTAAAGAAAATTTTCTGAATCCGAATTTGTTTTCTACAAAATCTACAGGTGTTTCTTTGTCATAAATAACAGAATTTACACGGTATAAATATGGTGTATCTGGAGACCATAAATGATAATCTTCTTCAACCGTTGCAGATTGTCTAAATGTATATGATGAGTTTGCAGCAATAGCAACTTCTGAAATGAGCTTCTTAATTACAAAACCTTCTTTATTAATAATATTGGTTACTATCTTACTGTTTATATCTGTTGAATTTTCATTTTTTACAGTGGTTTTAATAGTAACTGTACCGTTGTTTCTGTTTACAGTTGGTGTTGTGATGTGTACACCTGCATCAAAATTTTCCCAATTGAAATTGACATGTAGTTTGTTAGTGGTTACTAAGTAAACATCTCTGTAGAGACCTCCAAATTTTACATAATCTGTTCTATGAGGATCGGGAGCAATAGTTTGGTTATAGGTGTTATCTGCTTTTATAGCAATAGTATTTTCTTGTCCGAATTTTACAAAATTGGTAATATCAAAATGAAAAGGAGTATAGCCATTTACAGCGTAATTACCCACTTTTTCTCCATTAACCCATAACTCTGTTGCGTTATGTACGGCTTCAAACTCTAAAAATATTTTTTGAGAAGTATTAGCTTCAATCTTCAGTTTTTTTCTATACCAACTAATATCTCTTAAATAGTTTTCTTGTACCCAAGTTTCTTTAATACTATCCAGCTCATAAGAAACTAATTGCGGGTTATGTGGTACAGAAACATCTTCCCAATTACTATCATCAAAGTTTATGCTTGTTGGTTTCGCTTTAAGATCTCCTAAATGGAATTTCCATCCTAAATTTAGGTTTGTTTTTGTCCTGTTTCCGGCCTCAAAACCTTTTGGTAAATTATTACTTTGGGCAAAATTAAGATGACCAATTAGAAGTCCGATAATTAAGAATTTGATTTTCATTTTTTGTTGTATAAAATTTATCCATACCAAAAATATTTATTCTCATCTCGTGTGGTAATTAGATATGGATAGAATGATAGAACATATGGTCTAAAATGAAGAAAGGCTTTGAATTTTCATCCAAAGCCTTTCTTATTAATACTATTTTTCAGTTTATTTTAATTCGAGTTCTTTAATTTCAATGTCGGATTTACCTCTTAATTTATGGTAGGTTGCAGTCAATTCAGCTAATTTTTCTTTGTTAGTATTTGCTAAATCATTTTTCTGAGCTCTATCTTCTTTTAAATTATAAAGTTGATATTCATTAGAAATTCCTAATTCAATGTTTACTTGCTTATTAACAGGCTTTCCTTCGTAAGGCGGAATTAATACCCAGTCTCCACTGCGTAATGCTGTTTTTTGACCAGCCTCTAAAATTAAGTTTTTTCGACCCTGGTTAGATTTTCCTAAAAAGGCATTTAATAGTTGTTCACTATCATCTGTTTTTTCAGTACTACCAGTTAAATGTGCTAAAGAGCTAAATAAATCTAATTGGCAAACTACAGCATCTGATACCGTTGGCTCAATAGTTCCTTTCCAGTATGTAATAAATGGCACATGTGTACCTGCATCAAACAAGCTATATTTTCCACCTCTTAAACCTCCGGTAGGAGAGTGGTTTCCTAATTTCTCTACAGCATCATCATTATATCCATCATTTAATACCGGGCCATTATCACTAGATAAAACAATAAGTGTATTTTCTAAGATTCCTTCTGTTTCAAGAGTTTTAATGAATTCTCCAATAACCCAATCGGCCTCTAAAATAACATCGCCACGTGGTCCCATACCAGATTTTCCAACAAAGCGCGGGTGTGGTGTGCGTGGTACATGTGGTTGTTGTAAGGCATAGTATAAAAAGAATGGATTTTCCTTATGCTTTTTTACATAGGTTTGCGCTTCTTTTAAAAAGTGGTCTGCCATGTCTACATCGTTCCATTTTGCAGCTTCGCCACCTTTCATGTATCCAATTCTAGGTATTCCGTTTACAATACTGTTATTATGGCCGTGGTGCCATTCCATAGATAAAAGTTCTGGATTATCTTTCCCTGTAGGCTCTCCTTCAAAATTTGTTTTGTAACTAATTTCAATAGGATCGTTAGGATCTAAACCGTCTACATGACCGTTTCTTATATACACAGTTGGCACTCTATCTTGTGTTGCAGCCATAATATACGATTCTTCAAAACCAACTTCATTTGGTCCAGGAGACACGCGTTCATTCCAATTTACATTTCCTCTACCTAAACCTAGATGCCATTTACCAACTATAGCAGTTTGATAGCCTTGTTGCTTTAACATTTTAGGAACTGTAGTTTGTTCTGTACTTATAATTAATGGAGCTGTACCTGGTAAAATAGCAGCATCTTTATTCCTCCATGGATATATACCTGTTAAAATCCCGAAACGGCTAGGAGTACAGGTTGCTGATGTTGCATAACCGTTTGTAAAACGTACACCACCATTGGCTAATTTATCGATGTTGGGCGTAGAGATTTCTGTTGCTCCATTTGCGCTGATGTCACCATAACCCAAATCATCCAAATAAATGAAAACAATATTTGGTTTGGTTTCTGTTTTTTGAGGTGCTTCTTGCTTCTTTTCGTTTTTACAGCTTACGGATAAAGCAAGCGTAATTATCATAATAGAGCATTTAAAAAATGTTGGTTTAAATAGTTGAATCATAAAGAAATAGCTTTAGTTTGAGTTTGTTGATTTTTTTCTAGTTTGTTCCCATCTTTTTTCTTCTTTAAGCACATTTTCTGCATGTGGATCAAGCCAGTTAGGATCAATATTTTTAGCATCCCATTTTTTATAAGCAGCTTCTAGATTGGCTATGATTTTTGAATTACCATCCGAAATATCATAACGTTCTAAACTGTCCTTTTTTAAATTAAACAGTAGGGTTTTGTTTTTATAAGCACTCTTGTATAGTTTGTAATCTCCTTTTCTTACTGCATATTCAAAGTTTCCAGAAGACCTCCAAAAAAGTTCATCGTGTGGTGCCGATTTTACTTTATTTGTAATATATGGCAATAAATCTACTCCATCTAGTTGTTTTTCTTTTCTTGCCTTAGCTCCAGCCGCATTTAAGAATGTAGGAAATAAATCTAAAGATGATACAATATTTTGATAATGTTGATTCTCTCTAATTTTCTTTGGCCAAGTCATGAAAAATGGCACTTTTATACCGCCTTCAAATAACATCCCTTTATGACCTCTATATGGTCTGTTATCTGCATGTTCAATTCTACCGCCATTATCGCTTAAAAATACAATAATAGTATTGTCTTTAATATTATTGGCTACCAAAGTAGAATCTATTCTACCAACATTATTATCAACAGCGTTTACCATGGCAGCATAAATACTTCTACCAGCGTATTCAATATGTTTTGTTTTTTCTAGATATTCTCTAGTTGCTTGATCTGGCGAATGAGGTGCATTATAGGCTAAATACATAAAAAAAGGTTTGTCATCTTTTTTAGAAATATACTTAATAGCTTCATCTGTAAAATCGTCAGTAAGGTACTTTAATTCGTTTTCAGGAACAACTTTACCATTTCTATATATGGTTTGAATATCATTTTTGGATTTCCCCCAATAGTTCATGCCGCCTCCAGGAAAACCAAACCAATGATCGAAACCTTGATTAGGAGGATATAAATCTGGATGATCTCCAAGATGCCATTTTCCAATAGCACTAGTTCTATAGCCTTGTTCTTTTAATGCTTCAGACATCATTTTTTCTGATAAAGGAGTTCCTACTGTTGCATCATTTTCTTGATGATAAGGCATGTTACAATCATGACCAAAACGAGCTTGATAACGCCCCGTTAATAAACCAGCTCTCGACGGACTGCAATAAGGGTGAGATACGTAGCCGTTTGTAAATACAACACCTTGAGAGGCTAACCTGTCTAGATTTTGAGTTGGGATGTCTGTGCTGCCATTAAAACCAACATCGGCCCAACCTTGATCGTCGGTTAGGATCACAATAATGTTAGGTTTGTCTTGACCAAATGTATTATTTATGGAGGTAAATAATATTAAAAATAAAAGGCCTAAAGTTCTTTTTCTGAAATTCATTTTTACTTAGTGTTTACAATTATGTTATCTACCTCTAAACCAATAGAAGTAGCTTTTATATTTATGGTTCCTGCTTTTTCGGTGCCTTTAATAATTGCTAAACATTTACCGTAGAAAGCTTTGATGTGATCTTCTTTAAATGATTCTAATGATGCAGAGTTACCATTCCCCACAGATTCTAAAACACCATTTCCGGTTATTTCAAAATTCACTAGGTTTTCAGCATTTGGGCATAAGTTACCATCCTTATCTTCAATTCTAACGGTTATAAAAGACAAGTCTTTTCCGTCTGCATCGATTTCAGTTCTATCAGCTATTAATTTAATTTTAGCAGGTTTTCCTGCTGTTTTAATTTCTTTGGTAGCAGCAACTTCACCGTTTTTATAAGCAACCACTTTAATGCTACCCGGTTGGTAAGGCACATTCCAAGATAACCTGTATTTTGATTTAAATATACCTCTTTTAAATCCATACCCTGAATCTAAAAAGCCTCTGTATTCTGTATGAACTTCGGTTAAATCTTTTCCTTTTACTCTTTTTCCGTAAGATTTTCCGTTTACAAATAGTTCAACTTCATCACAATTGGTATAGGCGTAAACAGGAATAGTTTCTCCTTTTTTAGCTTCCCAATTCCAGTGAGGTAAAACGTGAACCATTGGTTCTGTTGTCCATTGACTTTGGTATAAATAAAATCTATCTTTTGGAAATCCACATAAATCTACAGGAGCAAAATAAGAGGCGTGAGATGGCCAATCGTCATTCCAATAACCATTGGTTGTATTATCTCGACCACCATAAGGCGTTGGTTCTCCTAAATAATCAAAACCTGTCCAAATAAACTCTCCTAAAGAATGTGGATTTGCTTCTTGAGCAGCAAATTCAACATCTGGAGAATATGCCCAAGATGGTCCAACAGTAACATCGTAACTAGAAACCTGGTTGGTTTCCTTTTTAACCTTGTAATCTAAGGGTATATCGTAATAACCTCTTGTACTGGTTTGAGAAGATGTTTCAGATCCATAAAAAATCATATCCGGGTTTTGTTCTCTAATTTCACCGTAATATGCCGGTTTGTAGTTTACACCAACAACATCAATTTGATACGCTAATTTATTTGTAAATGATGCAGGATAGTAATTAAAACCAGCAGTTGTTGGTCTAGTGTTATCTTCATCATGGCAAATATCATTAAGCATTTTTGCTGTTTTCCAACCATCAGGTTTACCTTGTTCTAAAATTTCGTTACCAATACTCCACATAATAACAGAAGGATGATTACGATCTCTTTTTATCATATCTCGTAAATCGGTTTCTGCCCATTCATCAAAATAATTACTGTAGCCATTAGGTACTTTTGGTAGTTTCCATTCATCAAAAGCTTCATCAATAACAACAATACCTAATCTATCGCAAACTTGTAGCATTTCTGTAGATGGCGGGTTATGACTTGTTCTTAAAGCATTAGCGCCCATAGATTGCATAATTTGCATTTGACGCTCTGTAGCTCTATAATTTACAGCGGCTCCTAGAGGTCCTAAATCGTGATGCATACAAACACCGTTTAGTTCTACAGCTTTTCCGTTAAGGTAAAAACCTTCTTTTTTAAATTCAATTTGTCTAATACCAAATTCTGTTTCAAACTCATCTACAACGTGACCATCAATTTTAACTCGGCTAATGGCTTTGTATAAATTAGGAACACCAATATCCCAAAGTTTTGGGTTGCTTACTTCAATATCTTGAATTTGTTTTACTTCGGAATTTTTTTCTAGTTGAATAGTTTGAGTAGATACCGCAACACTATTATTTTCTGTATCTAAAATAGTTGTCTCTAAAGTAGCTTCCGTATTAGAATCTGTTGCGTTTTTTATTTTAGTTTCAATTTTAACAGTTGCTTGTTCTGCAGTTGCGTTTGGCGTTGTAATATAGGTTCCCCATTGCGGAATATGTACGGCATTGTTTAATTTTAAGCGTACATTACGATAAATACCAGCACCAGGATACCATCTTTCCGATAGGACTTCAGGAGCACATTGTACTGCAATAACGTTATCTTCTCCAAATTTGATATGCGGTGTTAAATCGTACTCAAAACCGCTATAACCATAATGCCTTTTACCAACATTGTGACCATTAATAAATACGGTAGAATTATCCATTACACCATCAAATTCTATAGAAATTTGCTTGTTTTTATGGTTAGAATCAACAGTAAAATGTTTTCTATACCAAGCAATGCCATCTATTGGTAAACCGCCATTTCGAGCATTGTGCTTATTATCAAAAGGACCTTCAATAGCCCAATCGTGTGGTACATTTAATTTTCTCCAACTACTATCATCTAAAGTGATGCTTTCACCTTGAGGAATAGTGTCTTTTTTAAATAACCAATTCTTGTTAAAGTCTTTATCGGTAATTAACGTTGGTTTGTTCTCATTACATGAAAACATAAATAGAATTAAAATGAATACTAATATTTTATGAAATTGCATAATTCAATTAGGGTTTAAAATTTAATCGATTTTGGATTTTTTATTGTTGTTTTTAAGTCTGAAGGCAATAAATAGAATTGATATTGATATGTACCAGGTTTTATTAAATATTCGTCGTGAGGTTCAGCACCTGGAGACCAAGTATCATCGCCACCCACACCTGTTTGATTTAAATCGATGTTGACAGTAAAAACATCTCTATTAACTAATTCGTTGGTGTGTTTTGCTTCTTGTAGATTTTGTGTGCTATATGGTATTACACTAAAATTTAGTTTGTCTTTACCAGAAACTAACACCGATTTACCTTTTGGGTTTTCTAGTTTAAACCAACTTATTTCTGTACGGTTTCCGTATTCTTCTGGATAAACATATTGGTAATTCATGCTGTTTACATTTCCAGAATACAAACCAACATGTGCACCATAATTTCTATCTGCATAATTTGGTTGTGGTCCTTTGCCTAAATACGTTACGTTTTGGAATGTATTCGGGATATCGAATTGCATACCTATACGCGGTAGATTTGGCGCTCCATAGTTAATTTTAGCGGTGTATGATACTTTTACTTGGCCATTTCCTAAAATGGTATATTGTAAATTAACTTCCGTTTTTGGTTTTTCAATGGTACCTAGAACATCTATTATAGCTTTACCGTTTTCATTTTTAACAACCGTAACTTGTTCAGATTTAAATTGATCGCCAGCATGCATCCAATCTAATTCGTTTTGTTTTTTGGTTGCTTTTCTATAAGCTTCATCATTTTCTGTTTCAGCCCTCCAAAAGTTTAATTTTAAAGGTGAAGCCATTAATGATGTACCTTTAGATATATATGAAGTGATATAACCGGATCCTTTATCTATTTGAAGTTTAATATTTTTGTTTT
Source organism: Algibacter lectus (assembly GCF_004368925.1). Lineage (NCBI taxonomy): Bacteria > Pseudomonadati > Bacteroidota > Flavobacteriia > Flavobacteriales > Flavobacteriaceae > Algibacter > Algibacter lectus. The sequence continues at coordinate 1,136,984 of NZ_SORL01000007.1, read as the reverse complement.
CAACGGTTATAGCGTTTTCTTTATCAATGATGTTTAAAGCTGATGCGCTTTTTACGGTGTTAGCTTCTTTAATAGTATAATTTAATTTAAACTGTTCATTAAAAACGATATAGCCTTTTTTAGCCCATAATTCATTTGATTTTAGCTTACCTTCAATATTGAAATAATAAGCACTAGCTGCATTTAATTTCGGCTTTTTGTAGCTTATTTTTAATGCACTAGTTTTAAAAGGAGCTGTTGTTAATTGGTCTATCGTTCCTTGTTTTATAACCACACCATTTTCTGTTATATTCCAAGACAACTCGTATTTAGATAAGTTGATGGCATGATGTCTGTTTAAGATTTTAAACTCACCTTTTTGAGCATCTATTTCAGAAATTTCTACAGGTTGATTTACTTTTTTACACTCGTACATGGCTGGTTTGGGTGTTCTGTCTGAAGCTATAACGCCATTTATACAGAAACTTCCTGAGTTTGGTTTATCTCCAAAATCGCCGCCATAGGCTAAGAATTCAACACCGTTTTCATCTGTTTTCACGATGCCTTGGTCGATCCAATCCCAAATATAGCCACCTAAAGCTCTGTCGTTTTTATAAATAACATCCCAATATTTTTTCATGTTACCAGTTGAATTCCCCATAGAATGAGCATATTCACACATTACAACAGGTCGGTTATCAATTGGACTTGTATGGTCTATTAAATCTTGTAAGTCTTGTGGTGAAGGGTACATTCTACTTAGCATATCTACCCAAGATGGATCTGTTGGGTTGCCTTGGTTTTTCTTGAAGAACTTTTGTTTGTAGTCCGGATGAGAGGGAACACCTTGGGCACCTTCGTAATGAAGATAACGTGTTGGGTCAAAATCTTTAATCCAACCAGACATGGCCGCATGATTTGGCCCCATTCCAGACTCGTTACCCAAACTCCACATTACGATACTTGGGTGGTTTTTATCACGTTCCACCATTCTAATAGCCCGCTCTAAGTAAGCCTGAGCCCAACTTGGCTCATTTGCTAATTTCCCACGAATACCATGTGTTTCTAGATTTGCTTCATCCATAACATAGATTCCGTATTTATCACATAAATCATAAAAATAAGGATCGTTAGGGTAGTGGGAGGTACGCACGGCATTGAAGTTAAATTGCTTTAATAGTTTAACATCGGTTTCCATATCTGCTCTAGATACCGTTTTTCCGTTTTTCATGTTATGATCGTGTCTATTAACACCAATCATTTTTACAGGATTTCCGTTAACTAAAAATCTACCTTTATCATCAATTTCAATTTCTCTAAAACCAACTTTTGTACTAGAGTATTGAATGGTGTTTCCTTTATCGTCTTGCAATTCAAATAAAAGCGTATACAAATATGGATCATCAGAAGACCATTTTCTAGGCGATTTAATTTCAGTTTCAATTAAACCGAAATAGACATTATCACGCTGCGGATAACTTTCTCCAAAATAATCTCCTAATTTTAATGTGTTTTTATTGCCAACTGTATAGCCTTCAGCATCGATTAGTTTGGTTGTTAAGGTCCAATTATCAACCGTAGTTTTTAAAGGATTATCTCCAAAATGGCCTACTTTTTCAATATACTTATCTGTAATGTTGGCTATAAAATCTGGTCTTATTTGTAATAAAGCATTATTGTAAGCGTCATCGAATTCTGTTCTAACAAAAAAGTTAGATAAACGTACTTTAGGCACGGCTTTTAAATAAACTTCTCTTTCAATACCACTCATGCGCCAATGGTCTTGTGCTTCTAAATAACTACCGTCGCACCATCTATAAACTTTAACAGCAATTGTATTTTTACCTTTTTTGATGTTTTTAGTGATATTAAATTCTGATGGTAAACGCGTGTCTTCACTATAACCAACAAATTCACCATTTATCCAAACATAGAATGCAGAAGATACGCCTCCAAAATGAAGAATGATATCTTGTTCATTCCAAGACTCATCGATTTCAAAAGTTTTAATATAGTGTCCAACAGGATTATCGGAGTTATTTATATATGGGAAATCACTAAAAAACGGATAAGTTGAATTCGTGTAAATAGGAGTCCCGTAACCTCTCATTTCCCAGTTTGATGGTACATCTATGGTTTTCCATTTGGATGTATTATAGCTTGTTTCTTGAAAAGAATTAGAGGCTTCAGCAGGCGTAGCCACCCATTTAAATTTCCAATCGCCGTTTAATGTTTTATATTGGCTAGAAGCTTCTCTTTCTCCAGAAATAGCTTGGGCTTCATTATCAAAATTATAAAAAGTTGCGGTTGCCGGAAGCCTGTTAATTTGATTAACCTTCGGGTTCTCCCAATCATTTTGCTGAGCAAAAATAGAAAGGGATAGAATAAATATTAAATAGCTTAATTTAAATTTTCGCATGGGTTATTTATAAAAATTTATAATGTTTTATTTAAAGCCGAAATGTCTAATGGATCGTCCATGTCTTTTTGAAGCTTTAATAGTTGATTGAATAATGTTTTTACGCGTTCTCTTTGTTCAGGGTTTTTAGAAATGTCATGTATTTCCTCGGGATCTTTTTTAAGATCGAATAACAATACTTTTTCAATTTTAGGGTATACCAAAAGTTTATATCCGTCTTTTCTAATCATCCTTTGGGCATCTTTATAAGCACCGTAAATAGCATGGTAATTACTAGTTTTCTTAGCACCTTTGGCAATGTCTAAAAAAGTATTAAACTCAATATACTTTGGTTTTTCTACACCTGCAATATCTAGTGAAGTGGCCATGGCATCTTGCAAATACACATCTACATTCGTTTTTTTATTCTTAGGGATATCTGGTCCTAGAATTATCATTGGTGGTCTAATACTATGGTCAAATAAGCTTTGTTTTCCTATTAAACCATGTCTTCCCATAGCTAAACCATGATCTGCAGTGAAAATAATATAGGTGTTGTCCATTTTACCAGAAGCTTTAAGCGCTTCAATTATTTTACCTATTTGTGCATCTACGTGTGTAATACTCGCGTAATATTCTTTGGTATGTGTTTTTACAGCTAATTCAGTTCTTGGAAATGGCGCTAAGGCTTCATCTCTAACATTTATACCGCTAGCAATATCCTCATTAAAAGGGTACTTTGGCAAATAACTTTCAGGTAACGATATGTTATCTAAGTTATACATATCAAAATACTCTTTTGGTGCTTGCCTTGGATCGTGAGGGGCATTAAAAGCTAAGTACATAAAAAAGGGATTGTCTTTAGTTTTTGCTTCATCTATAAAAGATATAGCATCATCTTTTAATACTTCACTCCAATGTGTTCCGCCTTCCCAAAAACCACCTTTAGACGTGTCAAAAGACCTCCAAGTGGTGTCGTTAATAGATTTTGGTCGGTTATAACCATTAGGCATAATAGCTTCGTAATCTGGATTTTTTGTTTTAGATAGCGAATCGAATTTTGCAACCATTTTCCAATGATCCCAAGTGTCTTTTGGCATTCCCGGACGCACATGTTTGGTATGTTGAAAAACCTGGTTTGCAGGTGCATCTACATGCCATTTCCCTGTCATGTATGTATCATAACCATTTGTTTCTAGAAGTTTTCCCCAGGTTTTATTTAAGGAGTCTTTTTTTATCCAATTTTTTCTGAAGTTATTTACATTCCAAACAGATCTACCAGAAATTAACATGGCTCTAGAGGCAGCACAAACGGCGCCACTCCAAGCTCCCATGTTGTAAGCATTTGTAAATGTGGTTCCTTCTTTAACCAACAAATCCATTGTTGGGGTTATTATTTCATTATTCCCAAGTGCATGAATAGAAGAGTAAGTTTGGTCGTCGGTAAAAATGAAGACGATGTTTGGCTTTACTTTAGAAGCTTCTTTTTCAACCTTTTTGTTACATGAAGAAATAGCAACTATTAAAAATAAAAAACAGATTTTAATTTTCATGTTTCACGTATAGAAATAAAATTAGTATTTTTTTTTGATCACGAGTCTAATAGAGACTCGTGAGAAAACTTTTAGAAAAAGTTACAATACAAATTTGATATTTCTACATTTAAATGCGAATCACAGATGGTTTTTAAAGGGTAACAAATGTTTTAAGCATCTGTTTCCCCTTTTTTAGCATCATCAGAATCTGAAAGACTTATGTACTTGCTAGGGATAACTCCAAATTGCTTTTTAAAGCATTTAGAAAAGTATGAAGCCGTGTTAAAACCAGTCATATACATGATTTCTTTAACAGAAAGGTCGCTGGTTTCTAATAACTGTACAGCGCGTTTTAAACGAATATTTCTAATAAATTCACTCGATGAAAGCCCGGTAAGTTCTTTGGTTTTTAAATATAAGTTACTTCTACTCATATTCATTTCTTTTACAAACATTTCAACGCTAAATTCTGAATTCATCATGTGTTTTTCAACAATTTCAATAGCATTTTGAAGGAAAGATTCATCGGAAGATGTTACTGTAATCTCATTCGGTTGTAAAGTAATATCTCTATTAAAACGCTTTCTTAATTCTTCACGATGTTTTAAAATATTCGAAATTTTTAACTCCAAAAGTTCTAAATCAAATGGCTTTCTTATATAAGCATCTGCACCAGTCTTTAGACCTTCAATTTCTTTTTCTTGAGATGTTTTTGCGGTTAACATTACCACAGGAATATGACTAGTTTCTTGAGAGCTTTTAAGCTGATTACAAAATTCTATACCATCCATAACAGGCATAACTAAATCTGTAATTACAATGTTAGGCATAAATTTATTTGCTAATTCTAATCCTTTTAATCCGTTTTCTGCTTCGTAAACATAATACTTCTCTCCAAATCCTTTTTTAATGAAAGATCTAATATCTGCATTATCATCTATAATTAATAATATCGGCAGCTTAGATCGTGATCTCGATATGTTTTGGTCAACAATATCATCCATAAAACTTATGGCATGAGAGTCGGCATCTTCTTTAGTAAGGAAAGTGTTGGATTCAAAAACCTCATGAAAATTTGTTTCATTGTTCGTATTAAAATTTTCCTTGTCTTTTGGCAGCCATACTATAAATTTCGATCCATTTTCCGAATCGCTAATTACTTTTATAATGCCTTGGTGCAGTTCTACTAGATTTTTCGTGAAAGAAAGCCCAATACCAGTACCTTTTGTGTCTTTTTGTTTAGTGATACCTATTTCGGTATAAAAGCGCTCAAAAATATGTTGAATTCTATGTGCAGGTATCCCCGGACCAGAATCTTTAACTTGAATTACAATGTATTTAGATTGCTCTATATCCATTGAAATGCCTTCAGGTTCAATGAAATCTTCACCATCAAATATATCTAAGCTGATAGCACCTTCTTCCGGAGTAAATTTAAATGCGTTTGATAGTAAATTATTTATTATTTTTTCAACAGCATCAGGATCAAACCAAGTTAAAATGGAATGTTTTGAAGCATCTATTTTAAAAAAGATGTTCTTCTTTTTGCTTAAAAATTGAAAAGGTTCTCCTATTTCTCTTAAAAATTCAACAATATCACTTTTACTTAAATTCAGATTCATTTTACCCTGATCCATTTTTCTGAAATCTAATAACTGGTTTATTAACCTCAGTAAATAGTCGGTGTTTTTGCGCATAATCCCGTACTGATCCTTGGTTTCCTTAGGACTGATGGTTTCGCCTTTTTTTATTAGGTAATCTAATGGACCTTTTATTAGGGTTAATGGCGTTCTGAATTCGTGCGATATATTAGTAAAGAATTCCAGTTTTAAACGGTGAATTTCTTCATTTTTTTCTTTCTCAAATTGGTTGAGTTCCAATTGATGCTTTTTAGCAGAACGTATAATAGTATACCTTCTATAAGCTAAAAGAAGACCTATAGCGATTAGCAAGTAAAGAAATTTAGCGGCATTGGTACGCCACCATGGTGGAATTACATTAATACGTAATTCTACAGGAGTTTCATCCCAAATATTATCATTGTTTGATGCCTTAACCTTTAGCGTATAAGTTCCTGGTTCTAAGTTGGTATATGTGGCGTATCGATTGTCTGATGTTGTGTAAATCCAGTCTTTATCAAAGCCTGCAAGTTTGTATGCGTATTTGTTTTTACTAGAGGCGGCATAGTGTAGTGCGGCAAATTCGAAGGAAAAACTATTTTCAATGTATTTTAATTCAATCTCGTCTATGGAGTTTATAGATTTGTTTAAAATTACGCGTCCGTTGATTTCTTCACCAATAGAAACGGGTTTGTTAAAAATAGAAAAGGCAGTAAGTACAGTTTCTGCTTTTATTTTGTTGCTAATAATGTCTTCTGGATAAAATGCATTAAATCCGTTTACACCACCAAAAAGCATTTTACCGTCCTTAGTTTTAAAGGCAGATAATTCACTGAATTCGTTGCTTTGCAAACCATCATTTACATCATAATTTTGAAAGGTTTCATTTTCGGTATTAAATTTTGATAATCCTTTATTTGTAGAGAGCCACAGGTTTTTTTGATCGTCTTCTAAAATCCCTTTAATAACATTATTGGGCAGTCCATCTTTTTCAGAATATGCTTTGAAACTAATCTTGTTATCTGTTACAATCAGCTTATTCAATCCGCCTCCAAAAGTCCCAATATAGATATCCCCAGATTTGGTTTCAAAAACAGTTAAAATATAGTTGTGGCTTATAGATGTTTTGTCTTTTGGATTGTTTTTGTAAATGTTGAATTTTGGATTTTTTACATGAATTTGATCCGGCGTTAATCTAGATAAACCATTACCTGTAGCAAACCAAATGTTTCCTTTTGAATCTTGAAAAATATCACGAATAATATTGTTAGAAACACTAAATTTCTTGTTTGGATTGTTAGAGAGTATGTCTTTCTTAAAACTAATGCCGTCTTCATTAATTAATCGTCTATGTATACCACCATTGTAAGTGCCTATCCAAATGTTTCCATCTTTATCTTGAAGCAAAGAAAAGACACCGTTTGGAAACTGTTTTAAGGGTTTTAAGTCACTATCTTTTAATTGATTGGTTTTTGATAAATCTGATAAGTCTATTTCAAATAACCCAGGAGAACCTTCACCACCAATAAGTAGTTTTTTGGAGCCTTTTAATTGTATTTCTTCAAGGGCAAATACCTTACTTAGTTTTATAAAATGATGAAATTGATTGTAATTATTGTCATTTGCTGTTTTACTCAAAAAATTTAAGCCGCCACCTTCGGTACCAATCCATAAATTTTGGTTGCTGTCTTCAAAAATAGAGCGCACTTTATCGTTACTTAAACTACCAGGGTCTAAGCTATTTTTAATATGACTAAATTGCTTTTTGTACGGGTCAATTTTATTAATACCACCACCATTAGTTCCAACCCATACAATGCCCGCGTGATCAATAAATATGGACCTTACGGCATTTTTACTCAAGCTAAAACTAGGGTTTTTGGGGTCGTATTTATATTTGCCAATTAACTCTGGTGTTTTTGTTTCAGAGAAATTAGTAAACTCCAAAAGACCATCATCTGTTCCTGCCCAAATATGATTATCATTTATAGAAACGGCATTGTATGATCCTTTACCTATTAATTGAACCTCTTCAATGTCATTATTAACAACATATCGATATAACCCATCATTGGTGCCTAAAATTAAATTACCATAACTGTCTTCGTTTATCGTTTTTACATCAAAATAGGGTAAATTGATAAGGTTGTTAACGTGATGGAAATAAAAATCTCCATTTTTATCTCTCGATAATTTTGATAAACCGTTAATGCCTCCAAACCAAACTTGGTGTTTACTATCTTCATAAACTGTGCTTATATTGTTTTTAGACCTTGTTGGTTTAGAGCTGTTTTGATAGAGGTTGAAATGTTCAAATTTTAAAGAGTCTATTGGTTTAGAGAGATCAGCCATATCTATACCTTCATTACTACCAACCCATAATCTGTGGCTGCTATCACGAAAAAGCACTCTAATATGGTCACTTTTTATACTATCCGGATTGTTTGGGTCACTTTTAAAAGATTTAAACTCTTCAGTTTGTTTATCAAAATAATTTAAACCTCCACCTGTTGTAGCAATCCATAAGTTCCCTTTGCTATCGTCAATAATTTTCCAAATTAAGTTACTGCTTATGCTCTTTGGATTTTTAGAATCTGGTTTAAATATTCTAAAGTTGTAGCCATCATATTTGTTTAATCCGTCATGCGTACCAAACCACATAAAAAGGTTGTCGTCTTGAAATATGGTATTAACGTCACTTTGTGATAACCCATTTTCAGTTGTAAAATGTTCAAATTTTACCGTATTTTGGGCATAACAATACGATACAGTTATCAATAATAAATAAATTATTAGATTGCTGTATTTTCTCTTTTTGTATTGTTTATTGAAGCTGTTCGTCATACTAACAAATATATAAATTAAACAGAGAAAAACTAGGTGTTTTAATTTAACTAGAATATACGTGTTATTGATGTTTTTGTTTAAAACCTTGGAAGTGAGTTTTTTAATTTTGTATTTCTTCTTAATGAATTTAAAATTATAACATATGTTCTAGCTTTTAGAACATATACTATAATCCAAAAAACTTTTATCAACGAACTTTATCGAATATTACAAATAGTGTTTAATGCTTATTGTTAACTGTAAGTATTGAATTGAAAAAAATAGTATTATTAGAAATTTTATCTAGAAAAAATGAAATATATAGTTTGCGAAAAACCCGGAGAATTCATCTTAAAAGAAAAAGAAGCACCCGTTAGAAAACCAGGTGAAGCTTTATTGCAAATAAATAAAGTTGGTATTTGTGGTACCGATTTACACGCTTATAGTGGTAATCAGGCCTTTTTTACTTATCCAAGAATTTTAGGACATGAATTGGCTTCGGAAGTTTTAGAAATCGATGAAAATGCAAAAGGAATCAAAGCCGGAGATAAAGTTGTAGTTATGCCTTATGTAAGCTGTGGCGAGTGTATTGCTTGCAGAAACGGGAAAACCAATTGTTGCACAAACATTCGTGTTTTGGGTGTACATGCTGATGGTGGTATGCAAGAACAAATTACCGTTCCTGCTAATATATTATTACCTGCTAATAATCTTTCAAACGATCAAATGGCTATTGTAGAACCTTTAGCTATTGGCGCTCATGCTATTAGACGAGCAGATATTAAAGCAGGAGAAACTGTTGTGGTTGTGGGGTGTGGTCCTATCGGGATTGGTATTATGAAACTTGCGCAAATTGCAGGCGCGAAAGTAATTGCATTGGATATGAACGAAGACCGATTAAAATATGCTAAAGAAAGTATAGGTGTAGATTATGTTGTAAATGTGAGTAACGATCCTGTAAAGCAAATTGAAGAGATTACAAATGGCGATTTAGCCACTGCTGTATTCGATGCTTCGGGAAATAAATTTGCTTTAGAAGCTTGTCCAGATTATATGTCTCACGGCGGACGCTTTGTTTTAGTAGGGCTTTCCAAAGGAGAATTAACATACACACATCCAAAAGTACACGCCAAAGAAATGACTTTAATGTGCAGCAGAAATGCCACAACAGAAGATTTTGAACACGTTATTAGTGTATTAGGTCAATTTCCGACAGAATCTTTTATTACACACAGCGTACCTTTTACAGAAATGATAGCCAATTTTGATAGTTGGTTAAAACCAGAAACGGGTGTTATAAAAGCAACCGTAAATTTCAATTAGAAGATGTCTAATAATTACGTACAAATAGATCCTAAAGACAATATTATTGTCGCCATAACGCCTTTGCAAAAAAGCATGTTTATAGATGTTGCAGGCCAAACGTTTACTTTACATGAAGATATTAAGCAAAAACATAAATTTGCTTTGTACGATTTTAAAGTGGGCGATGCCATTTATATGTATGGCGTTTTAATAGGAAAAGCTGTGCTACCTATAAAAAAAGGAACGGCTATTACTATTGAAAATGTAAAACACGCTTCCGCGGAATTTAACGCTTCACAAGAAAAAATATCTTGGTCGGCTCCTGATGCTTCTGCTTTTGAAAATCGCACATTTAACGGCTATCATAGAGAAGACGGAAAAGTAGGTACGGCCAATTATTGGTTAGTAATTCCGTTAACCTTCTGTGAAAACAGAAATATTGATGTTTTGGAAGGGGCACTTTCAGAACAATTAGGATACGAAACAAAAAAAGATTTCGCTGTAGACACCGATGCTTTAATTAAGCAATATAAAGCAGGAGGTTCTGATACCGATATTCTAAATACACCTATTATAACAACAAAGGAAGAAATAGAACAAAACAGAACCTTCCCGAACGTTGATGGTATTAAGTTTTTAAAACACGATGGTGGTTGTGGCGGTATTCGTCAAGACTCCGAAACACTTTGCAAGTTACTAGCGGGTTATATTACTAATCCTAATGTTGCTGGAGCAACCGTTTTTAGTTTAGGTTGCCAAAATGCGCAAATAGAAATGTTGCAAAGCGCTATTAATGCTATAGACCCTAATTGTAAAAAAACGGTTCATTATTTAGAACAGCAACGCAGTTCTAGCGAACGCCATTTAATAGAGGAAGCTGTAAAACATACTTTTTTAGGATTAATGCAGGCCAATAAAACAGTCCGTAAACCAGCACCATTAAGTAAACTTGTATTAGGTTTAGAATGTGGCGGGTCCGATGGGTTTTCTGGTATTTCAGCGAATCCCGCTTTAGGTTATGCTTCCGATTTATTGGTTGCTTTAGGCGGAAGTCCTGTACTTTCTGAATTTCCAGAACTAAACGGTGTGGAACAAGACATTATTAATAGATGTGTTACCGATGAAGATTCTAAAAAATTCTACGGATTAATGCGTGCCTATTCAGCAGCAGCTGTAGCCGTAGGTTCTGGTTTTGAAAATAACCCTTCACCCGGAAATATAAAAGATGGTTTAATTACCGATGCTATGAAATCTGCAGGAGCAGCAAAAAAAGGAGGTACATCGCCTGTTGTTGCTGTTTTAGATTATACCGAGCAGGTTACAAAACCGGGTTTAAATTTATTGTGCACACCCGGAAACGATGTAGAATCTACAACCGGTTTAGTCGGTTCAGGTTGTAACGTTGTGGTGTTTACTACGGGTTTAGGCACACCAACAGGTAATCCGGTGGCGCCTGTTTTAAAGATGTCGAGCAATACTAGTTTATACGAGCGTATGAGTGATATTATAGATATTAATGCAGGTACTGTTATTACTGGCGAAGACACCATCCAAACCATGGGAGAAAAAATATTAGACCATATTATTAAGGTGGCTAGTGGAGAAGTAGCTTCAAAAGCAGTTCTGCACGGTAATAACGATTTTATTCCATGGAAACGTGGCGTTTCGTTGTAAATTAGTCACAAAAATATAATTAGAAAATGACAAAATTAAATAGAACTACAGCAAACAAACCCGTACAGCATCCTGTGCGTATTATGCAATTTGGAGGAGGTAATTTTTTAAGAGCCTTTTGCGATTGGATGTTTGATGTTTTAAATAAAACCACTGATTTTAATGGGAGTGTTGTGGTTGTAAAGCCTACTAAACGCGGCGATTATACAGAGTTAAGAACTCAGGATGGTTTGTTTCATGTAGCTCTAGACGGCGTAAGAAACGGTAACTTGGTTTCCGAAGTAACTTTAGTAGAATCTGTTAGTAGTGTGATTCAACCTTACACACAATGGGATGAGTATTTAGCTTTGGCAGAACAACCTCAATTGCGTTTTGTGGTATCAAACACTACCGAAGCGGGAATTAAGTTTTCTGAAACTGATAAACTAACCGATTGTCCACCACATGAATTTCCAGCGAAGTTAACTTTATGGTTGCATCATCGTTTTAATCATTTTAATGGAGCAGCAGATAAAGGTTGTATTTTATTACCATGCGAATTGATTGAAAATAATGGCGATGCTTTATTAAAAACCATTCTACAATATGCTGAATTTTGGAATTTATCCGAAGCCTTTCAAATTTGGATTTTACACCATAATCATTTTTGTAGCACGTTGGTCGATCGTATTGTTTCCGGTTTCCCGGAAGGAAGAAAAACTGAAATCTCGCAACAAATTGGTTTCGATGATGATTTATTAGTAGCTGGAGAAGATTACCACAGTTGGGTGATTAAAGGTCCTGAATTGGTTCAAGATGAATTACCTTTTTCTAAAACTGATTTAAACGTTCAGTTTGTAAACGATTTATCGGATTACAGAGAAATGAAAGTTCGTATTTTAAACGGAGCGCACACTTCACTGGTACCTGTTGGATATTTAGCAGGATTACGTACAGTAAAGGAAAGTATGGATGATGAAGTTGTAAAAAATCATGTTTTGCAAGTGTTATCGACTGAAGTAAAACCAACCTTAACTAATTTTTCAGAAAGCGAAATTGATGCCTTTATTGCTTCTGTTATCGACAGGTTTAAAAACCCAACATTAAAACATTATTTATTAGCTATTTCATTAAATAGCACCTCTAAATTTCAAGCGCGATTATTGCCTGCTTTTCGAGAGTATACCGCTTTAAACGAAACTTTTCCGAAGCGCATTGCGTTTTCATTAGCTTGCATGATTCGTTTTTATAAAGGAGAATTTAATAATGAAACTATTGATGTTAATGACGATGCTAAGGCTTTAAAATTCTTTCAGAAGGAATGGGAAAAAGTAGATTCAGGAGAGCAAACGTTAGCCGAATTAGTTAAAAATACATTAGCAAACAAAACGATTGTAGGTGATAATTTATCTGAATACAATGGTTTAACAACTTTCATTACAGAAAAAATTAAAGCGATTGAAACTCATGGCGTTTCATTTGCATTAAACACATTAATCGATTAAATATGGTTATTGATTCGCATCAACATTTTTGGTATTACGAACCTGAAAAACACGCCTGGATAGACGATAGTATGTCGGTTATTCGTCGTGATTTTACACCTTCAAACTTAAAAACCACTTATCAAGAAAACGGTATTGATGGTTGTGTGGCTGTACAAGCCGATCAAACTTTAGCCGAAACTGAGTTTTTATTAAGCTTATCGGCTAAAAACGATTTTATAAAAGGCGTTGTAGGTTGGGTAGATTTACAAGATGAGCAAGTTGTTGGCGTTTTAGATGAATATGCTCTCCATGGTAAAATAAAAGGTTTTCGACATATTGTACAAGGTGAAGCCGATCATAATTTCTTACTGCGTCCTAATTTTATGCGCGGGATTTCAGCTTTAGAAAAACATCAATTCACTTATGATATTTTAGTGTTTCCACACCAATTAGGAGCAACTTTGGAATTCATTAAAAAATTTCCAAATCAGAAATTTGTTGTCGATCATATAGCAAAACCTTACATCAAAGATGGTTTTTTCGATGGTTGGGCAACAATGATGAAAGAAATAGGAAAGCATGAAAATGTTTCGTGTAAACTATCAGGTATGATTACCGAAGCCGATTTTAAAACCTGGACTCCATCTCAAATAGAACCTTATATGCAATTGGTTTTGAATGCTTTTGGAAGTGAGAGAATATTATTTGGATCGGATTGGCCTGTGTGTTTAGTCGCCGGAAATTACAAACAAGTAAAAGATTTAACAACAGATTTTATAGCAGGTTTAAGTACCGACGAGCAGGCCGATATTATGGGCCGAAATGCTATAAAATTTTATAATTTATAATTATGGATTTAGGATTAAAAGGAAAAGTAGTGGTTGTAACAGGCGCTGCTGGAATAAAAGGAAGTATTGGAGAAACTATTGTACAATCTTTAGCCACTGAAGGTGCAATTCCTGTAATAGTTTGCAGAAACGATAGGGGTTTTGGTTACGAAAAAGAGCTACAAGATAAAGGTATTAATGCCTTATTTGTAAAAACAGATTTATCGGATTACAAGCAAATTGAAGCGGCAGCCCAAGTTATTGAAGCTAAATATGGTAAAATTGATGCCTTAATAAATAATGTAGGTGTTAATGATGGCGCCGGTTTAGATGCTTCTATGGATGATTTTATGTATTCTCTAAAACTTAACATGGTGAGTTATTTTGCTATGACAAAATACTGTTTGCCTATGTTGAAAAAAGCAAAAGGAAACATTTTAAATATTGGGTCTAAAGTGGCATTAACAGGCCAAGGTGGTACTTCTGGCTATGCGGCATCTAAAGGTGGTGTATTTGGATTAACACGCGAATGGGCTGTAGATTTAATTCCGTTTGGTATTCGTTCTAACGCGATTGTTATTGCCGAAAGTTGGACGCCGGCTTATGATGCTTGGATTAAAACTTTAGAAAATGGCGAAGAAAAATTAAAAGCGATTGTTAAGAAAATTCCTTTGGAAAACAGAATGACGATGCCAAATGAAATTGCCGATCAATGTTTATTTACTATTTCAGGTAAATCTTCACACACAACGGGACAATTTATCACTGTTGACGGTGGTTATGTGCATTTAGATCGCTCGTTACTATCAGAATAAACAAAATTATACACCAACTAAACTAACGAATATAAAATGAGTATACCTAAGAAAATTCCTGTTGTAAGAAAAGAACTTTTACTTCCGTTTATAATTATTACTTCACTATTTGCACTCTGGGGCATTGCGAACGATTTAACTAACCCCATGGTTTCTGCCTTTAAAAAAGTAATGCCAGAACTGTCTAATGTTCAGGCATCTTTAGTTCAGTTTGCTTTTTATTTTGGATACTTCTTTATGGCATTACCTGCAGCTTTATTCATTAGAAAATATAGTTACAAATCGGGTATTTTGTTAGGCTTAACATTATACGCTATTGGCGCCTTTATGTTTTATCCTGCGGCAGCGAATGAGGAATTTAATTTCTTCTTAATTTCTTTATGGATTATTACTTGCGGATTGGCGTTTTTAGAAACCACCTCGAACCCTTTAATTTTATCTTTAGGTGATAAAGAAACGGCAACACAACGTCTAAATTTAGCACAAGCATTTAATCCGATTGGATCGCTTACAGGAATGATTATTGCTCAGGTGTTTGTAATTGGAGCTTTGCGCTCAGACGATTATACAACCGAAGCCTACAATGCTTTAAGTTCTGAGGAGTTAGCAAGTATTAGAGAGAACGATTTAAGCGTTATTAGTATTCCATATATTGCTTTAGGCGTATTGGTTTTAGCAATTATGGCGCTTATCATTTTTACCAAAATACCTAAAACAGCCGCAGAAGATAAGATGGGATTATCAGAATCTTTCAAAAAACTATTTTCTAACAGAAATTATAAACATGGTGTAATAGCTCAAGCCTTTTATGTTGGTGCTCAAATTATGTGTTGGACTTATATTTTTCAATATGTAGATAATTTGAATGCTAGTACTGGTGAGGATTATACGGCTACTTATTTCAATGTAGCGGCTATGATTTTATTTCTTGCAGGCCGATGGATTGGTACAGGTTTAATGAAAACCATAAACCCGTCTAAAATATTAATGTTATTTGGTATTGGCGGTGTTATTTGCTGTGTAGGTTCTATTCTATTGCCAGGCATTACTGGTTTAATTGCCTTAGTTGCCGTATCTATTTTTATGTCTATTATGTTTCCTACTATTTACGGTATTGCGCTTAAGGATATGGGAGATGAAGCTAAAATTGGTTCGGCCGGATTGGTTATGGCTATTGTCGGTGGCGCTTTAATGCCCGTATTACAAGGTAGTATTTTGGATATGGGCGGTTCTGGATTTGCCGATATTCAAATTCTTGGATTTATTCCTGAGGTGAAATTTTCATTTATATTACCATTAATCTGTTTAGCTGTTGTGGCCCATTATGGTTACGCTACTTATAAAACTTCAAAATAAAAACATATGAGTACTAAAAGACACTGTTTTTCTTGTGATTTAAAAGACGATTCTAAATTAATTGCAGAATATAAAGCGTATCACGCTGCAGGAAATGCTTGGCCAGAAATCACCAAAAGTATAAAAGATGCAGGTATTGTGGATATGGAAATTTACCTTATCGGAAACCGTATGTTTATGATTATGGAAGTTGATGATACGTTTGATCCTGTAAAAAAGGCAGAACAAGACGCTAACAACCCGAAAGTACAAGAATGGGAAAACCTAATGTGGAATTACCAACAAGAATTGCCTTGGGCCAAAGATGGTGAAAAATGGATTGCTTTAGAACGGGTATTTAAATTATAAGGTTAGAACGTAGTTCTTTTTTGAAAAGATATAGGGCTTATTTTATATCATGACATACATTACTAATTAAACTATAAAAGCTATAAACACAAAGTTTATAGCTTTTATAGTTTAATAAACGACTAGGGAAGGAGTTACTTCTTAATTTTAGTAGGAAAAATGCTTTTATTCTAATCCTTTTTTCTCTGGATTCCAGAACGGTTTTATATTAATATGTTTAGTATTCCAGTTTAATTCTTTTCTGAAATATTGATTTAAAGCAACACAAACACGACTGTCTCCTGCAATGTAAACCATTTTATCGCCTTTCATTTTTGGTATTATGTTTTTAACTAAATTCAAAATTTCTTTAGTTGAGTTTTGCTTCAAACTATGAAAATTGAAAGGTTTAGAACCATCACTATCTGCGAATAAATCGTTTGTATTTTCGCTGTAGATTAAACTTTCAACTTGTTTATTATCAGGTAAATTTCTGTTTATAATGTACAAATGCGACAATGCTGATAAATCGCCGATCATTAAATAACTATCGGCATTATCATTTAGTAAAAAGTTTCCTTTCTTCCATTTAAAATAAACAAAATCTCCTACTTTGGCATCGACTACCCATTGAGATCCAATTCCTTTGCTTTCTGTTGCAATTGCTAAGTCTAAAGTGCCTTCTGCTTTGTTAATATTCCAAACACTATAGCTTCTTACTTTATCTTTTAAGGTCAAGTTATCATTACCAATTCCAATTCCTAAACGTAAAAAATACCCAGGTTTAAATTCTGAGTTTTTTATAGCATCACTTTTCAGTTGAATTTTAAAAACGGAAGACGATAACATGTCCTTTTTGCTAATAACAGCCTCTTCTAAGACCACTTTTTTTAATATGTTTTCTATTAAACTCATGGTAGGGCTATTGTTTTACAGTTTTCGTCTTTAATCGTCTTTCTATAAGTTTCTCTTTTATAGTTGGTATTCTAATTATAAAGCCTAAGCCAGAAATTACAGCATAAATAATCCAAGTTTTATCTAAAATAGCAACATGAACTAAGCTTAAAAAAATGGCGAGGTATGCAAAACTTTGTAATTTTTTCCATCGCTTTTTTAGCTTTTTCATGGATTTCCTATTCGATGTAAATAGCAATGGAATAAGTATTAAAATAGCAATAAACCCAGCTAAATAGTTAAACTGAGTAAAGGTTTCTAATAGGCCTTCTGCAATTACAAATATGGTAAAGTGTAATAAACTCCATATTGCGGTTGCAATTCCCATGGCTTGCCTCACAAAAAGATTGTTTACTCCAAAAAGGATGTAAAATGGTGTTAAAGTTAATACGGCAGTCATCCAACGGATGGCAAATTCACCGGATATATGATAGAGCATTTCGAGGGTTGTTTTTCCTTCGCCTGTCGTATTTTCTACCAATGAAATGGAAATTTCATTAGAAAAATCAATATTCACCATTTTGAGAATTGCTAGTAAGGGTAATGAAGCCAACAGTGTAACAATGATCCACCCGTAATTTCTTTTGAGAACGTACATTTATATTACTTTTTTAAATGATCAATGACTCCAGTTGAGAATACAGTTTTTAATGTTCTTTCTGGTTTGTTTTCATAGCCTATAATAATAGAACTATGTATTATCATTTTATCAAAATCAAAAACTATGGTTAAATAATCTTTTTTTCCTGTTTCATGCCAATTCACTATATATAAGTTTTCTCCAATTTTACGTGATCGGTATGGAATGTCCGCGTTTCCATTACCTTTTCCTGGTCCTGAAATCCATTCATATTGCGCTTTTCCGTCGTTAAACTCCATATGTATGGCTTTTCCATCTTGATATTGGAAGTTTAAGGAATATCCATCTAAAAAATGTTCATCCTCTGCAAATTGAAATTTATTGTCGTCTGCTACTTTGGTTTGTGAAAAACCGAGACTAAATATTATAAGACTGATAAATGTTATTAATTTGAGTTTCATTTTCTTTAGTTTTAATGATGCTACAAAGATGAAACAACTATAACTTGTAGAAAAGATGAAAATGGGTGTTAAAATGGTTAAAGTTGAACCATTACTTTGTTTTAAAGAGTTTTACAAAGAATTTTAGGGGTGAACTTGGATTCTTTTTACAGTATAATTGGTGAAGTGGTTTTGCTTAGAATATCCTTTTGAATATGGAGTAAAATAAAGGAGAAAAACTTCAATTATTGGTGTTGTAAAATTTAATAAGAAATGAAAAAAAATGAGCTTATGGGTAAAATAGTAGTAATATTCCAACTCAATTGTATATTTTTAATTTTTTAATAAATTACACTAATTATGGCGATTAATTTTGGATTTGATGGAAGCTCTAAAAACAACGATGGTGTTCAGGAAATCCCGTCAAATAAATCTCTGTTAATTCAAAAATTAACAGATTTACCACCATTGCTACCCGAGGTTGTAAAAGGGTTGCAAAATACCGAAGCTGTTTTTCAGCACTTTAAACCGAGTGTAAATGTCGTTTTTGATAATCTAGATAAAGGCATGGTTAAGGAAACTATTCGTTTTACTGATATGTTGGATTTTGAAGTTGAAAAAATAGTTTTAAGAAGTGAATTTTTGACAGAGTTGGAACTTAAAAAACGGATCTATTTTGATATTGTAAATAAATTACAAAATAATAGCGAGTTAAAAGAACTCCTTAAAAACAAGGATTCTAAAACAGCTCTTTTGAAAAAAATTCAAGATTTAAAAAAAGAAATAAAAAACTCATAATATAGATGTCATTAGTTCAAGATAAAAGTTCTGAAAGTGAAAATAATCGCGATTTTGAGATTAATCAATTAGAAGATTTAAGTTTTGAAGTTTTGGAAACCATTATTCCAGAATTAAGATATTTGAACTCTAACAAGCCTCAAGAAAAGCATAACTTTTTAAAAACATCTGTAAGTAAAAAAGATAAAGAAGAGCTTTTATTAACTCTTGATTTATGGGAAGAAATACTTAAAGAGGATGCTGAAACTGATGAGATGATACATTCTACCGCCCAGAAAATAACAGATACCGGTTTAAATTATATTAAAAACTTAAACTTGTTGGTACAGAAATCTAAAGATTTAGAGGTGGCGTACAAATCTGTTGCTTTGTTTTTTGAAAATACACAGAAAAAAAAGGTACATAATTTAACCATTTTAAATGCCGATTTAGAACAGCTAAAAGATTTAGATAATCCTGTGTTTATTGATGCTGTGCGCAATGAAATTAACGATGCTTATGATAGGTTAGATTTAGTTGATAATTACTCGCTTTTAATTATTCCAGGGTATTTAGGAAGTAATATGGTTTTAGATAAATGGGCTAAAATAGCTCATGATAATAAAGTGTTATTAATTACAGATTTTGCTCATTTGGATGGTCCAGATGATGTGGTAGAACTATTTGAAAGTACAGACCATGTTCGAGCAGATACTTTCTTGTCGAATACCATCATGACCTGTAATTGGTTGGTTGGTAGAGGTAGGCATGATTATATTAATGAGGACGATGATTTATACATTCCGCCATCTACATCCTTAGCAGGTAAAATTTATAGTAATAAAATGTCTCAAGCGAGTGCTGGAACAAAGTTTGGTGTTTTGGCAAGAATTGGAGGTGTAAGTTTTGATCTCAAAAAAAATGATTTAGCATCATTGGAGCGCCTTGGTTTAATTCCGATGGTTTATAAAAATGGCGAGATTATAGCTTTTTCGGCCAAAACTATGTTTAATGGTGATAATTTAGGGCTACAAACTTATTCTGTGGTTAGAGTCTTTGATTACGTAAGCAAGGCGCTTATCGATTATTTTAACAGAAAAACTTTTGAGAATTTTAATGTCCGTACTAGAAAAGAATTTATGCGGGAAATAGTAGATTTTTTAGATAATAACACAGGATCGCAAAAATTGATTGAGAGTTTTGCCATAAAGCGTTTGGAACAAGACTCCCAACATAAAGATCGTGTTTATTTAGAATTACATATGGAACCTTATTTTCCTGCTAAAAACTTCTTAATTAGGTTGGATGGTAAAATTGGTGGTTCAGGCAAAGCTAATACTTGGGAAGCGTCTTATGAGCAAAAGGCTAGAGGGTAGTTGTAATTCACGCTGCATTAAAAGCTGTGTAAGTCCCATGGTGTAACGTAAATTAGAACTTGTTGACATATGTTGAAACAAGATACTTACGTCAATACTGTTTTATCGAATTAAAAAATATAGAAAGTAGAATGAGCTACTTAAATTCTTCAGCCGTTTTAACCCCTGTGCTCATAAAGACCCTGTCAAATTCATTTTTATTTTTAGAAAAATATTGTCGCACTTGTTTTGGAAGGCTATTATCGTAAAATGGATTAAAATTAATCATTGTAATAATATTGTCATTTTTATTCAATATTAAAATTAACCCTCTTTTAAAAAAATCATGATAATTTCCTTCTATATCTTGTTTACTCTCATAATTTTTGTTGTAAGTATATAAGTCATCATAAATATTTTCGGCTTTTATAGATGTGTCATAAAATAATTCAAATGAAAGATATGGACCAGCTGATGAAGAAGTTATACAATTAATGAACTGTGCTTTAAATAAGGAGCTGAAAACTTGAGGTGTTGGGTAATATAAAACACTTTCTTTTATAGAATCATGGTATGTTATTTTCTTTGATGCCATGAATTTATTCAATGAAGCGGAAGATGTTCTAAAGCTTTCATCACAGATTTTAATTTGGCTGGGTTTTGCGATATTAGGAGTTGTAGTTGTAGGTTTTATTGAGTCATTTTTTGATATGATATTATCATCATCATATTCTGCTGATTTTTCTTTTGACTGTTTACAAGAAAGTCCAAATATCATTAAACATATAATGAAATATTTCATTGCTATAATTTTTTTTAGATTGTCTAATTATTTCTTCTATAACTATTTCAACAGCTTGTATTTTATTTGTTTCAAAATCTATTGGAGGCTTTGGTAAGGCTAATACTTGGGAAGCTTCTTATGAGCAAAAGGCTAGGGGGGTAGTTGTAACTATTAACAAGGTTGAATAGTTTTGAACTTAGATATTATTTTTACTTGAAGTAACGTTTCTTTAGGGATATACTTATTATTAAATTTAAAAGGTTTATTTAAAGGATAGATATTCCTTTTTTGTAAGTAACAATTTCTTTAGTATTGCCTTGCTCATTATAAGTACACCATTCTCCTTCTTTTTTACCGTTTTCGTAGTTTCCTTCTTCTTTTAAAATGCCAGTTTTGTAGTAATAATCTTTGTATTTGCCATTGCCTAGAGTCCCAAATGTAGTTTTATAAAGCAATTCACCTTTTGTATTATAGACTCTATATTTGCCTATAACTAAGCCATTATTGTAATTTATAGTTTTTACTAATTTATTTTTATAGGTGGTTTTCCATAAGCCGTTTTTATAACCTGCATAAAAGAAACCTTTTAAATACGTGCTAGTACTTACGCCTTTTAATCCATAATTTGGAATATCATTGCCTTCATTATTTTTTTGATATTCATATGATTTAGATTTTTCTTTCTTTTTTCTAACTAATATTAAGTACTCTCTATTTGCCAAGGCTTTTTTTTGTTCAATAAAAGAGAAAAATTCTTTACCTGATTTAATCGTAGTACTTAAATCCAATGAATTAACATGAATAGCTGGAATTTTTGGTTTCTCTCCTGCATTTTGGCTAAAAGAGTTAATACCAATTATTAATAATATTAAAATTATTGCTTTTTTCATTTTTATTATTTTTCATTGTAAAACTTTATCACATCGTCATGCAACGCTTCCCACTGGTATTTCCAAAAAGACTCTCTAACATTGTCATAATCCATAATGTTATCTGTTGCTCCTTCCTCAAAAATATAAGGATTTCTGTAATGGGTATTCAAATAACGTCTGTATGATTTATATTGATCTTTGTAAAAATTCCATTCTTTTGAAATTTCTTCTTGAGATTCGGTTTTAATCATAGAATTTAAACGTTTATCAACTTCTATTATAAATTGATTCATTGAATAGACATCTTCTTCAGGTGACTTAGTTTGAAATGAATGTGTCAGACCTAAAACATGAGCAATTTCGTGTGCAACAGTTGTTTTATCCCAAAGATTAGATAAATAAACAACAAGTCTTTTAGCGTCTAGCTCGCTGATTTCACCTTCTCCACCTGCTTCTTCTTTATTTAAAGGTGACAAAAATAATACTAAACCTCTTTTTTTAGCTTGAATAGGATGTTGCTTTTTAAACTCCTTGTCAAACTTTTCTAATACGTCTACATCTTTAAAGATATTTCCTTCGTCTTGAATTAAATCATCTTCAATCCATTCGCTTTCGTCTATAATAATATCATAAACCTCGCTAATATTACATTGTAGTAACGCTTGGTTTAATGAGTTTTTATTTAGATAATTTTGAAGATTTGTTAAATCTGCAGTTAAATCCCTTCCTTCGTCTCCCCAGCCTTTTACTTGTTCTTCAACACCATTTTTTATTATTGTTCCTTCAAAATCTATCTGTTCTTCAATTATGTTAATGTCAATTTCTTGAGAGTTTTTTCTAAGAATACGTACAGGTATAATGTTAAAGTGTAATTGGTCGTGATTCGCATTTTTAAATACATTTAATTTACCGACCTCATTATTATCTTTGTCTAACAATGAGATAGCAACATCATTACTCAATGGCGTTTCGCAAATTATAGTTATTTCTTTTTCGTTAGCTTCGGACACTTTTATCTCGTTCGGCTCAAATTTTATTCCTTCTTTTGACGGAAACTTTATAATATCTATATCTGTCGGAGAGCCTTCTATTTGATTTATTTCCAGTTTTAATTTTACATTTTCTTGGTTGGGAAACATGCTTAACCACGGCACAAAATACTCATTTTTATGTATAGTTACAGGAGTGTATTCATCTTTTAATTTTTCATAATCTTCACAATTAGTTATGTAGTCATCACGCATCCAGTCAAATCCGTATTCTCCTTTATAACTACTTGGACGTCTAAAGTTTACTATAAATTTTTTTGGCGATGCTACTTTCGGAACTTGAATAGAGGTTGAAGTATTAGGAAACCCTTTTATTGTTATTGTTTGTGCCATAATTAATCTTCTTGTAAAATTGCTTTTAAGGGAATATTAACGGTATCGCCATCAATTTGAACTTCTAGTTTATCTTCTTCTAGTTTTACACCGTTATATTCATAATCTAGCTTGCTATCATCTAAATCTAATTCAAAAATTTCTCCTGCAGCATTGCTACTTTCAACTACTAAAATTATTTCTTCACCAACTTCTATTTCCTCTTTTTCAATGATGTTACCGTCTAAATCTTCAATATGATATCCTACAATTTCTGGTTCGCCTAAGGGTGTAGTATCTTCGACATCCTCATTAACAAATGGATTACTAGGATTCCATTTTTTTTCATGAATAGTTCCTCTAACACGACTAATACCATAAGATATTATAATGTGCATATACATTGGATCATCGCCTGTAGATGAAAAATGCTCGTATAAATTAATAATATGTGCATTGGCAAACTCAATATCAAAATCTTTTTGGAAGCCATCGCGTTTAAAAAAACGAATGTATCCTTTAAACATGCGGTCTGGATGGAACATGTAATTATAAAACAACTCGTCGTCTTTAGTAGACTCGAAAGCAAGTTGTAAAGGCTCACTAACGGGCAGTTGTGTGGGTCTTCCATTGTAATCGGCTATTTGTGAGTAAACTAGAACTGAGTTTAGTAGGTTTCGCTCTTGGCCTTCTATATATAGTTTTGCTTTAAATGACACTTATATACGTTTTAATTAGTTGGAAACAAGGTAAAAAAAAAACCTTAATATTTGAAGATTAAGGTTTTTTTTGTGAGAATTTTATTCTTCAGAAATAACAATGTTATCTATTTGGTATTCTGTTTCAGATGGTGTACTACTTTTTTTGTTATATCTAAAACCTATTCTAAAACTATCATAATCGCTAGGTATAGTAATTGTAGTTTCTTTAGTTATAAAACCACTTGTGTCTTCTGAAAGTACAATATCATCGATTTCGTTAGCTTCTGAAAAATTAATATTATCACCTGAAACATTTTCTACAATAAATATTTCAAGATCATTACTATTAAAATTATTTACATTGATGTCTACTGAAAGCTTTAATGTACGTGTATTAACTATCTGTACTTCTTTGGTGATTAACCAAGCATCGTATTTTTGAGTAGATCCACCTTTTTCTATTTCGGCAAAAATATTATCATTTGTTTTTTGCGCTTCCCAACGTATAAAAAGTTGTGGGTCCGAAATATTGATATCAACCCATCCATCTAAAGTAATTATTTCATTAGTTTCAGTAATACTTTCAAAATCTTCATGTAGCAATACACTATCATCTATGCAGCGCTCTTCTGTAAAGTCGATATCATTAGTATCTCTAATAATAAGTTTGTTTTTTGAAAGTATTGCAGTAATTGTACCTTGTTCTGTAGGGAAGGGTAG